>JAHDQO010000016.1 GCA_018433765.1 Tissierellales bacterium | reverse complement strand
CGGAATTGTGCTTCGCACTTCTTAAATACAGTTGATAATTTATGATTAATTGATTTACGTAGTAAAGCTACCATGTTACTCGTTCCTAGTTTCTCATCATTCGTTTATGTTATATTTTATTAACCACGGAATAACACGGAAGGACACGGAATAATAATAAATAAAAATAAATTTTCTAAAAGAAAATTTATACCATGTTACTCGTTATTCGTTACTAATTACTCGTTTAAAAAGGAAAGAGGGTGGTGAGATTTTGAAAATAAATATAGATGGAAAAGAGTGTACAGCAGAAGAAGGAGAATTCATTTTACAGATAGCTAAAAGAAACGGCATAAGTATACCTACATTATGTTACTCAGAGTCTTTAGATGGACTGTCAGCATGTAGATTATGTATTGTTGAAGTAGAAAGAAGTGGAAGAAGAAAAGTTGTAACATCCTGCAATTATCCTGTTAAAAATGAAATTAATGTATATACCCATTCCGATAAAATTATCAGCATGAGAAAAACTCTTTTAATGCTCATAGCATCAAGATTAATAGATACTACTCCAATAAAAGAATTATTAGATGAATATGAAGTTAAAAAAAATAATAGATTTATTAATAACCAAGAAGACAATTGTATAATGTGCGGCTTATGTGTAAAAGCGTGTGAAATATTAGGTTCAAATGCTATAGGTACAGCTTTTAGAGGAATAAATAAAAAAATATCAACTCCATTTGAAGAGCCGCCGCAAAATTGTATAGGGTGTACATCTTGTGCAAGTGTATGTCCAGTAGGAGCTATAAAATATAAAGACGAAGATGGTATACGTCATATTTGGAACGGAAAATTTAAGCTAGTTAAATGTGAACAATGCGGCAGTTACTATGCTACAGAAAAACAAATTGAGTATATAAAAGAAAAGGTAGGAGAAATTGAAAATATACATTTATGTGAAAGATGCAAGAAAAAGCTAAATGCCAATAATTTTAAAGAAGTATTTCAAAATATAAAATTAAATAATAAGTAATAATTAATAATGTGTTGTTTACTAACTAAAGACTTTCTAATATAATCTAGTTAATAAAACAATAGTAAATTCTTTAATTGGAGGTATAAAAATGAAATTGTATATTGTAGATGCCTTTTCAGAAGCATTGTTTGGTGGAAATCCAGCTGGTGTTGTAATACTAGATGAAAATCAGCCTTTTCCTGACGATGAAATAATGATAAAGACAGCAGCAGAACTTCGTTATTCTGAAACTGCCTTTGTTAAAAAAACAGGAGAAGAAAATTTCCATACAAGATATTTTACTCCTGTAGCAGAAGTTAATCTTTGCGGCCATGCAACTATAGGAACATTTTCAGCTCTAAAAGCAGAAGGACTAGTAAAGGAAAACAAAACCTATTATAACAGCACATTGGCTGGAGAATTAAGGATTGAAGTTGGAACAAATAATATTCTTATGGAAATGGGAGAAGCTGAGGAATTTGGAACTATTAATAATTTAAATGAACTTGAGAGTCTGTATAACATAATGGGGCTTAACTATAATAAAGTAAAGACAGATATGTTTCCTAAAATGATATCTACAGGTTTTCCTGATATTATGATGCCGGTAAAAGATGAAGATGCTTTGAGGGAGATTAGCCCAGATTTTAGTTCTTTATCAAAGCTTTCAGAAGAATATAAAGTAGGAGGAGTTCACGCCTTTACTATTAATTCTAAAGATGGAAATGTTCATTGTAGAAACTTTGCACCCTTATATGGAATTGACGAAGAAGCAGCAACAGGCACAGCTAATGGTGCTTTGACATATTATCTATATCTTCAAGGTTTGAAAAAAGATGGCTCTGAAACTTTATTTATTCAAGGTGAAGCTATGAATCGCCCATCCAAAATCAATAGCAAGATTTCATTAAAAGAAAATAAGATTAATATTATGGTTGGAGGCAGTGCAGCTATACTTGTTAAAGGAGAAATAAATATATAAATCTATGGATATTTAGTTCTAAATTTAATTTTTATAATTTATCTATAAAAGGAGATTAATAAAAATGATTAATAAAGATGCTTATCCAATAGATTATATAGATTCAGTTCTTATTGTAAATAACTATTATAGAATATTACACAGCTTTAGACTTAACCCTCGTTTTGATGATTCAGAAGAAAATATTTATTCTAATTATGCAGATAAGCAATTTTTTGAAATTTATCCTAATATTAAAGAAAATGAAAGTTCAATAGTTGAATGTATTACGCAAAGAAAAACAGTATATAAAGAAAATCAAATTTTTAAAGACGTAAAAGGGAACGTTTTCAACACAAAGAATTTAACTATTCCAATAATTAAAAAAGGTAAAGTAATTGGTGCTGTTGAACTTTCAAAAGATATTACTTCAATAGAGAATGATTTAGAATCTAAGTCTAATCTCAAAGAAAATAATAAATCAATTGATACAAATTATAATAATGAAAATATTAAATTTGAAAACATAATTACAATTAATAATACTATGCTAGATAATATTGAAAAAGCAAAGATATATTCACAATTAGATAGACCAGTCTTAATTTATGGTGAAACTGGTACAGGAAAAGAAATGTTTGTACAAGCTATGGTAAACTATAGTAGTAGAAGAAATGAAAAACTTGTTATTCAAAATTGTGCAGCTATACCAGAGAATTTGTTTGAAACAATACTATTTGGTACAGAATCTGGTGCTTATACTGGAGCAAGAAAAACTAAAGGTTTATTTGAAACAGCTAACAAAGGTACGTTATTTTTAGATGAAATTAATTCTATGCCTTTAAATTTGCAGGCAAAATTATTACGAGTACTTCAGGATAAAAAAATTAGAGCTGTCGGTTCCATTGTAGAAAAGAAAATTGATGTTAAAATAATTGCTGCAATGAATGTAGAACCTATGGAAGCAATAAAAAATAAACTTTTAAGAGAAGATTTATTTTATCGTTTGAGCAGTGGTACCTTGAGAATGGTACCTTTAAGAGAAAGAAAAGAAGATATTTCAATATATATAAATACTTTTATTAGAATTTTCAATCAAATATATGATAAAGAAGTGTCAGGAGTATCAAATGAACTCTTAAAATTTTTTATGGAATATGATTGGAGAGGAAATGTAAGAGAATTAAAACATATAATAGAATCAATGGTTAGTATAGCAAAATGCAAGACTTTTGAAATCAATCATCTTCCTATATATATGAAAAGCAAAATTAAAAAGAATACTTCAAACCAAAACAAAATTGATAATATCAATTCTTTTTCTTTTGCTTCATTAAATGGAACTTTAAGTAAAGTCGAAAAAGATTTGATTATTAAAGCTCTTGTATATACAAAAGGTAATCTAACTAAAGCAGGTACATTGTTAAAAATACCAAGACAAACATTAAAATATAAAATAAATAAATATAATATAGACATTAAAAAATTCAAGTGACAGAAACTTGCCTGTACTTTCTTCCAAAACCGCTAAATATTTAGCGGTTTTTTGTTTAAAATAATATAACAGTGACAAATTGTTGTCCACAATTTGAAACTGCTTATTTCATATCTTTAAAACGTAGTATTTCCAATAGATACATTGATAGCGATTAATGGCATGTTAATTGCTTTATATATTAGTAAACAATAAGAAATGGAGTGATATTTATGAAAATAGGCATACCAAAAGAAATAAAAAACAATGAATATCGTGTTTCAGCAACTCCAATAGGAGTTAATGAGTTAGTAAAGAATGGACATAAAGTTTTTGTAGAAAAAAACGCAGGAGTTGGAAGCGGTTATTTAGATGAAGAATATAAACAAGCTGGAGCAGTTATTGTTAATACAGATGAAGTTTATAACAATTCAGATATGATATATAAAGTTAAAGAAATATTGCCGCCAGAATATAAGTATATGAGAGAAAATTTAATAGTTTTTACATATCTTCATTCAAATTCAAATAGAGAAATGACAGATATATTGCTAGATAAAAAAGTAATAGCTGTATCATATGAAGATATAGAAGATAAAAACGGAGAGTATCCTCTATTAAAACCTATGAGTGAAATAGCTGGTAAAGGCGGTTTTATTGCTGCTATGAATTTTACTCAAAGTATACACTCAGGAAACGGTTTAATGCTTGCTAGAATTCACGGTGTAAGAACTCCTATAGTTGTAATTATTGGCGCTGGAAATTCAGGGTTAGGTGCAGCAGAGTTAGCAGCTTCTTTAGGTAACAAAGTAATCATTTTAGATATAGATATGAATAAGTTAGAGGAGGTTAAATACAAATTACCTCCTAATGCTGAATTATTATATTCAAATAGAAATAATATATTAGACTCAATAAAAAAAGCAGATGTAATAATTAATTGTTTATTATGGAATAAAAACAAAAAAGGACATTTGATTTATAAAGAAGATTTAAAATTAATGAAATCTAGTGCTTTAATAATAGATGTTTCTTGTGATGAAAATGGTGCAATAGAAACTTCAAGACCAACACATCACGATGATCCTATATATATTGAAGAAGGTATACGCCATTATGTAGTTGATAATATTCCAGCTGCTTTTTCAAGAACAGCAACTAATTCATTAAGTAATGCTACTTTAAAATATGCAGTAAAAATTGCCAATTATGGTGTTGAAAATAGTGTTATAAATGATGAATATTTTAGAAAAGGTCTTTGCTTCTATAAAGGTAAATTAACTTTAGAAGAAACTGCAAAGAAATTTTTACTAAAATATATTAAACCTTTAGACGCAATAAAATAATTTGGAGAGGTGATTTAAATGAAAATTGCTGTATTAGGTTCAGGAAATGGGGGCTGTGCAGTAGCTGCTGATTTTGCATTAAATGGACATGATGTTTATATGTTTGATTTTGAACAATTCAGTAAAAATATTAATGCAATTAATCAAAACAAAGGTATACATGTAGAAGGGGTTTTATCAGGTTTTGGTAAAATTAAATATGCTGGTCATGATATGGAAAAAGTCGTAAAAAATGCTGACTTAATTTTTGTAGTTGGACCTGCTTATAGTACAAAAGCTTTTGCCGAAGCTTCAAAAAATTATATTGAAAAAAATCAGCAAGTGATAGTGTGTCCGGGTTCATGTGGAGGCTCTTTAGTATTTAAAAATGAGTTAGGATTAAAACTAAAAGATAATTCAATTACAGTGTCAGAAACATCGACATTGCCATATGCTTGTAGAGTATTAGAACCGGGTACAATACATATTTATCTTAAGCTAGAAAAAGGAGTTTTCTTAGGGGCAATTCCTTCAAAGAGAGCTAAGGATATTGTAGGAAAATTAAAAGATATATATCCTTCTGTCGTACAAGCTGAAAACATTATTCAACCTATATTGCAAAATGCTAATCCAATAATTCATCCTGCTGTTACACTATTAAATGCAGCCTTAATTGAAAGGACTAAGGGAGACTTTTATTTTTATGAAGATGGTGCTACGCCATGTGTAGGAAAATTAATTGAAAAGCTAGACAAGGAAAGAATTGCAATTGGTAAAAAATTTAATTTAAACATTATACCCGATACAGTTTTAGGAAAAGAGCAAGGCTATATGCAGGAAGAAAACTATGAAACAGGATATAGCAGTGCAAAAGGATTTAAGGGTATAAAAGCTCAAAGCAAACTCGATTACAGATACTTTAACGAAGATGTTGGATATGGACTTGTATTCATGTCAGAATTAGCTAAAGAAATTGGCATAGAAGTATCTACTATTGACTCAATAATTAATATTGTTTCTGTTATTATGAATAAAGATTACAGAAAAATAGGAAGTAGGACACCAAGTTCATTGGGGTTAAAAGAAATATTAAATGAAATAAACTAAATATTAATGTTCATTCAGAATGACTCATCATTGTCATTCTGAAAGGAACATGGTGTAGTTGAAGAATCTTGTGTATATAGTATCAGAGTTAATAGTCGGCTATTATAAAAAATAATTAGAGAGGATATTATGGAAAAATCGATTAGTGAAAACAATAATAAAAATAAAACTATAAAAAACAACATGATTTCATTAGGAATTTTTTTAGTGATTTTAGCAATTATATTGTTAAAAGGAAATTTTGAAGTTAATATAGATGGAACAGTAAATTATGGATTTTGGTCAATTGTACCAGCACTTATGGCAGTAACCTTTGCTTTTATAACAAGAGAAGCTATTTTTTCTTTATTAATTGCCAGTATTACAGGAGTATTTATTTTAGGAGATGGATTATGGGGGCTTCCGAGCATTTTTTATAAAGCACTAGGAAATGAAGATTTTATATGGGTAGTAATGATTGAAGTTTTCATTGGTGTACTTGTCGCTTTCTTTCTAAAAACAGGGTCAACAGAAGAGTTTAGCAGAGTAGTAGGAAATAAAATTACCAATAGAAAAGGTGTTCAAATATTAGGATGGTTTTTAGGAATGTTTATATTTTTTAGCGATTACTTTTCTCCACTTTTCGTTGGACCAGTTATGAAAAACCTAACAGATAAAGCAAAAATATCAAGAGAAAAACTTGCCTATATTTGTGACTCAACATCAGCACCAATGGCTGTGCTAATACCATTTAGTGCATGGGGAGTATTCATAACAGGTTTATTAGTTGGAAATGGACCAATTCAAGATATAATGATGGCATCTAAAATATTTTTTAAATCAGTAATATTTAACTTTTATGGATTATTTGCAGTGCTAATGGTAGGATTCATAGCATTAGGCATTATTCCTGAATTTGGACCAATGAAAAAAGCTGAAGAAAGAGCAATGAAAACAGGAAAAGTTATAGGAGACAATGCACAACCATTAATGGGAGTTGAATTGTCAGAAATTAAAATGGCTGAAGAAATTAAGAAACCTAGACTCTTTGTTAATTTCATATTACCTGTATTAATAGTAATCTGTGTAGCAGTAGGTACATACATAATAATGGGATCAGCTAAAACATTAGAAGCTTTTATGTTTGCAGTGTTTTTCTTGGGAGTGGTGTTAATAGTTCAAAAATTATTAATAAAAGATATTTTTGATACTGCTGTTCAGGGAATTAAAGGGGTTACTTCTGCAATAATTATTTTAGCAATGGCATACGTTATTAATACATTAAGTAAAGAGTTAGGTGCTGCACAATATGTTATCAGTGTAACAGAAACATGGTTAACTCCAACATTATTGCCAGTACTAGTATTCTTCTTAAGTGCTTTTATATCTTTCTCAACAGGATCATCGTGGGGAACTTATGCGATAATGATACCTATTGCAATACCTCTAGCCTTTGCATTTACAGGTAATCAGGTTGGAACATTAGTATATGCTACAGTAGGAGCGATAGCAGGTGGTGGAGTATTTGGAGACCACTGTTCACCATTATCAGATACAACAATACTATCTTCATTTGGAGCAGCATGTGATCATATTGACCATGTAAAAACACAGTTACCTTATGCTTCTACAGCTGCTGGAGTAGCACTGCTGGTATATTTATTGATAGGTATAATACAATAGTATGAATTAGTTTATGATTAATATTAAAAGCACCCTAAGAATTAGATTATCTAACTTTTGGGGTGCAGTTCAAAACTCATAGCTTATTTTTCTTAATCTTTAATTTTCCTATATAAAGTTCTAAGGGATATATCGAGTTCTTTAGCAGCTCTTTTTTTACCTTCAAGATTCCATCCATATCTATCTAAAGCATCTTTAATAGTTTGAACTTCTATATGTTTAATTTTATCTTTAATATTTAAATTACTATTTAAATTATTCTGCAAAAATTTTTCAGGTAAGCTTTCAAGAGTGATAAAGCTTTTTTCTTCCATGTTAACAGAATATTCTACTATATTTTCTAATTCACGTATATTGCCCGGCCAATCATAAGATTTAAAAATTTCTAGAACTTGTGGAGAAAAACTAATAATATTTCTTTTTAATTCTAAGGAATATTTTTTTAAAAATTCTTCTGCTAAAATCTCTATATCTTCTTGTCTTTGTCTTAATGGAGGTATATTTAAAGGTATAACATTTAGTCTATAAAATAGATCCGCTCTGAATTTCTTTTCCTTAATCATTTCCTCAATATTTTGATTTGTAGCAGCAATAACTCTTACATCAATAGGTATAGAAGTAGTTCCACCTACTCTTTCGATTGTATGATCTTGTAATACTGTTAATAATTTTGATTGTATATGAAAGGGTAATTCACCAATTTCGTCAAGAAATATTGTTCCATTTTGTGCAAGCTCAAATTTGCCCTTTTTTCCACCTTTCTTAGCACCAGTAAAAGCACCTTCTTCAAATCCAAACAATTCACTTTCAAATAGATTTTCTGGAATAGTTGCACAGTTTACTAAAACTAAAGGATAATTAGAACGATTACTAATAAAATGTATAGCTCTTGCTAATAGTCCTTTACCTGTACCTGTCTCACCAGTTATTAAAACAGTTGAAGTGCTATCGGCAATTTTACTAGCTTTCTTCTTTAAGTTTTGTATAGCATCACTTTTACCTTTAATGCTATCTAAAGTTACTATTGAAGTATCATAAATTCTTTTATCTAACTTTTTAGAAAAACTTTCATTATGAGCACGTATAACTGCACCATTGAAATTATTATTAATATCAATAGGATAGACAGATAATTTTGCATTGTGATTATCAATTTCAGATATTTCATTTAGCATGCAGCTGCCATCTAAAATTTTATTATTTATATTAGCAGGTAGTATTTCACTAATACACGCTTTATTAAGACTGCATACAGAAAATAATTTAAGTGCAGAATAATTGAATTGTTTAATCATTCCATTATTATCAACAGCAAGTATACTGTCTTTAGAAGAATCTATAGTTTCTTGGAATGCTTTTCTATAATATGAATACTCATTTTCTGTATATCTTTTATCAATATAAAAGGATATTAATTGTGATATCAAATTAAGAATGTTAATATACATATTTTCATTTTGAATTATTCTATTACACCCTTCCTGAGTAAATGAAGTTAATGAAAAAACTCCAATAGGTTCGTTTTTTATTTTTATGCAGTTAAGCATTTCTATCTTAGCTGGGCAGTTATCTTTAAATCTACATCCCTTACAGGACTGCATATAACCTGGGTTACTTACTATTACCTTGCCGTTAGAAATAACTTCTTCAATTGACGGTGCATGAACAGCTTGTCCCTTTTGCTGCAAATAGTATTCTGTACTATCAACTAAATGATTTTTAACATCAAATATAGCAGCGTCAATATTTAAAGCTGTACATATATCTTGAATCATTTTATGTATCTCAGACTTGTAATCTTCAAGCATAAACATAATAACACCAACCTTAATTCAAACGAATGATTAGTAACGAATAACGAGTAACAATGATGATTTATTCATACTTCATAAATCTAGTTTTTATTTATAAAAACATCCATGTTTCTAGTTACTAGTTTTTCGTTTCTCGTTTATATAATTATATAAAATATTGAATAACTTGACAACATATTGACAATATTGGCAATAAACATAATTGAGACAAGATATATTTAATATTTGATAAACTTGTAATGTAATCATAAATACTGTAAATAGACGGACTAAAGGAAATAATGATAATTATTCAATATTATCAAGATATTGGCATAATATATGCAACATTAATAAAACAATAAAACTTAATTAAATAATTGTCAAAATTTTATGGAGTTTACACATTTGACAATTGTCTATATAACTAAAATAAAGAAGGAGGATTTATATGTTGCAAAAAAAAGATATTTTATCATTAGAGGGTAAGGTTGCTGTGATTTCAGGAGCAGCATCAGGTATAGGTTTAGGGACATCTCAATTACTTTCAGCTTATGGAGCTAAAGTAGCTATGATTGATGTAAATGAAAAAGGGATAGAAGAAGCACAGAAATTAAATGAAGCGGGCAGAACTGCGGAATTTTATAAATGTGATGTAACCAATATAAACGAAGTAAGAAAAACAATAAATGATATTAATGACCGGTTTGGACACATAGATATATTATTTAATAATGCAGGAGTCACTGTTAGAAAAACAGTTGTAGAACTAGAAGAAAAAGAGTGGGATTTTGTTATAAATGTAGGACTAAAAGGTACATTTCTACTATCTAAATTAGTTATACCTGTAATGATAGAAAATGGTGGAGGAAGTATCATAAATACCGGTTCTGGATGGGGGTTGAAAGGTGGAGACCAAGCAGCAGCTTATTGTGCAGTAAAAGGTGGAATAGTTAACTTAACTAGAGCGATGGCTATAGAT
Organism: Tissierellales bacterium; assembly: GCA_018433765.1. Classification (GTDB taxonomy): domain Bacteria; phylum Bacillota; class Clostridia; order Tissierellales; family Sedimentibacteraceae; genus SM3-B41. The sequence continues at coordinate 84,148 of JAHDQO010000016.1, read as the reverse complement.
CACGGACCACAGAACATCCGTGTAAACAGTATAAATCCGGGAGATACAGATACAGCTATGCTTAGAGATGAAGGAGTACAAACAGGTATTGTAGTTGATGATAAAACACAAACTGATTACCTTAAAGACTGCGGTACAGATAGACCATTGAAAAGAATTGGTATGCCAGAAGATATAGCAAATGCTGTTTTATACTTAGCTAGTGACCTTTCAAGTTGGGTGACTGGAAGTGCATTAGTAGTAGACGGCGGAGGAATTGCATAATATATAAAATTTGAAAAGTATTAAAATTACTAGTTTAATAGGAGGAAAATTATATGACCTTAAAAGGATTTGAAAATCATCCATACATTCCAAATTCTGTTTCAGAAATTCAAAAGGAAATGTTAAGTGAAATAGGTTTAAATAATTTAGAAGAATTGCATGCAGAAGTTCCAGAGGAATTAAAACTTAAAGAAAACATGAATTTACCAAAACCATTTCAATCAGAGTATGAATTAAAAAGACATGTAGAAGGTCTGTTGAATAAAAATAAATCATGTAAAGAATATTTAAACTTTTTAGGAGCAGGGTGCTGGCAGCATTATGTACCTGCAATATGTGATGAAATAAATTCAAGAGGAGAATTTTTAACTGCATACGGTGGAGAACCATATAACGATCATGGAAGATTTCAAGCATTGTTTGAATACCAAAGTCTAATTGCCGAATTGGTTGATATGGATGTAGTAAATGTTCCAACTATGGATTGGTCACAAGCTGCTGCAACTTCATTAAGAATGGCTTCACGAATAACAGGAAGAAAAGAAATACTAATTCCAAAAACAATAGATAAAGAAAAATATTTAATGATAAAAAATTATTGTTCACCTGATATTACTTTAGTTCAAGTGGAATACAGCAAAGAAAAAGGACAATTAGAATTAGATGATTTAAAGAATAAAATATCAGAAAAAACTGCAGGTGTTTATTTTGAAAATCCTTCATTTTTAGGATTTGTAGAAGAAAACGGACAGGAGATATCAAATACTGCTCATGAATTTGGTGCAGTAAGTATTGTGGGTGTAGACCCAAGCTCATTAGGTGTATTAGCTCCTCCAAGTCAATACGGTGCTGATATTGTTTGTGGAGAACTGCAGCCTTTAGGTATGCATATAAACTACGGCGGAGGTCAAGCTGGATTTATAGCAACTCGTGATGAAGAAAAATATGTAATGGAATATCCATCAAGGCTATTTGGTATTGCTCCAACTAGTGTTGAAGGAGAATATGGATTTGGTGATGTAGCATATGATAGAACATCATTTGGTCACCTAAGAGAACATGGTAAAGAATATGTTGGAACACAATCAGCTCTATGGGGAATTACAGCAGGTGTTTACTTGGCAACAATGGGTCCAAAAGGTATGGAAGAATTAGGACAAAATATAATGCAAAAATCACAATATGCAGTTAACAAGCTAAATGAAATAAAAGGAGTTGTAGGCTCTAAGTTTAATTCAGTTAACTTTAAAGAGTTTGTTGTAGATTTTAATAAAACAGATAAAACAGTAAAAGAAATCAATAAAGCATTAATGGAAAAAAGAATTTTTGGTGGAAAAGATTTATCTAGGGATTTCCCTGAATTAGGACAAAGTGCTTTGTATTGCGTAACAGAAATTCATACAAAAACAGATATAGATAATTTAATAAATGCTATAAAAGAAATTGTTTATAAATAATAATTTTGTCATAGAAAGGAATGAAATTAATGAAGCGTATTGATAGAGACTGTAAGATAAGAAATTTCCATCAAGCAAAATGGGATGAATCAATAATATTTGAATTGAGCCAAAAAGGAGAACGAGGTATATTAGTTTCTAAAGCTGATGAAGAAATATTTGAAACTGTTGGTGACGGCATATCTAAAATACCTAGTAACATGAAAAGAAAAGAACTGCCTAATCTTCCTGAAATATCTCAGCCGAGAGTATTGAGACATTATACAAGATTATCTCAAGAAACATTAGGAGCAGATGTAAATATAGAAATTGGTCAAGGAACTTGTACAGTAAAATACAGTCCAAAGATAAATGAACAATTAGCCAAAATGCCTCAGATAACAGAAGTACACCCGCTGCAAGATGAGAGCACAGTCCAAGGTTTATTAGAAATATTCTATAAGACAGATATTTTTATGAGAGAAATATCTGGTATGGATAGATTTACCTTCCAGCCTGGCGGCGGAAGTCAAGGAATATTTACAATGGCATCACTTGTTAGAGCATATCATGAAGATAGAGGGGAAGCAGATCAAAGAGATGAGATAATTACTACAGTTTATTCCCATCCCTCTGATGGTGCTGCACCAGCGGTTAAAGGATATAAAATTGTTTATATTTATCCAGATGAGAATGGATATCCAGATTTTGAAGCTTTTAAGGAAGCTGTTAGCGATAGAACAGCAGCATTCTTCGTAGCAAATCCAGAAGATACAGGAGTATACAACCCTAGAGCAAAAGAATTTACTGACCTTGTTCATAAATTTGGAGGTATCTGCGGATATGATCAAGCTAATGCAAACGGATTATTAGGAGTGACTAGAGCAAAAGAAGCTGGATTTGACATGTGTTTCTTTAATCTTCATAAAACATTTTCTACTCCACATGGCTGCGGCGGTCCTGCAACCGGAGCAACAGGAGTAATTAAAAAATTGGAAAAATATCTACCAGCTCCATTGATTGATTATAACGGTGACAAATACTTTTTAAATTATGAAATTACAAATAATCCTCATAGTATAGGTAAAATTAGATCATTTAATGGCGTAGCTCCAGTAGTTTTAAAAGCATATGCTTGGATTATGAGCTTAGGTGCTGAAGGTCTTTACGAAGTTGCTAAAATTGCTGTGTTGAATAATAATTATTTATTTAAAAAACTAATGGAAATTGATTGTGTAGATGCTCCTTACATCAAAGGAAAACAGCGTGTAGAACAAGTCAGATATACATTAGAAAAACTAGAAAAAGATACAGGAATTACAACTGGAGATATTCAGCGAAGAATGATGGATTTTGGAGTTCATTATTGGACTAGTCATCATCCATATCATATACCAGAGCCAATGACTCTTGAACCAACTGAGACACCATCTAAAGAAGACCTCGATGAGTACATAGCAATATTAAAACATGTATTTAAAGAAGCATATGAAAACCCAGAAATAATAAAAACAGCACCTCACAAAAGCGTATGTCATCAGATTGATGAATCAAGTATGGACGATCCAAAGTCATGGGCTATAACATGGAGAAGCTATCTTAAAAAAACTAGTGTAGAAAGATGATTCCATTGAAAAAAATCGGACTAATAGTCAATCCTATAGCTGGAATGGGCGGTAGAGTTGGATTAAAAGGAACTGATGGTGTTGTTAAACAAGCAGTAAAGTTAGGAGCTTTTCCACAAGCTCCTAACCGAGCTGTAAATGCGTTAAAAGAACTTTCAAGTATTAAAGAAGAAATAGAAATATTAACATGTTCACACAATATGGGTGAATATGAAGCAAAAGCATGCGGATTAAAAGTAAAAGTTGTATGTACTTCTCAAAACAATGAAACAACTTCTAAAGATACAATTAAAGCTGCTAAAAAAATGTTAGATGAAAAAGTAGAATTTATTTTATTCATAGGTGGTGATGGTACAGCTCGTGATATTTATACTGCTGTTAAAGAACAGATAGTAGTAATTGGTGTTCCAGCAGGAGTAAAAATTCATTCTCCGGTATATGCTCAAAGTCCTTCAAAAGCTGGAGAATTAGCTAGTCTTTATATTAGAGGAAAAATTAAGCAGGTTAAGGAAGTAGAAGTATTAGATATAGACGAAGATGCTTATAGAAAAGGAAATGTAAAAACTAGGTTATATGGATACTTAAAAATTCCTCATGAAAAAAGATATATGCAGAGCAGAAAAGCAGGAACTCCATTGAGCGAAAAAGCTTCTCAAAATGTTATTTCCTTAGATGTTATAGATAATATGGAAAAAGATACTTACTACATAATAGGACCAGGCTCTTCTACACGACCTATTATGGAAAATTTAGAACTTCCCTATACTCTTCTAGGAGTAGATATAATCTTTAATAAAAAGATTATTCAATTAGATGCTAGAGAAAAACAATTAATAGATATAATATACGGTGAAAAATGCAAGTTAGTTATAACTCCAATAGGAGGACAAGGTTATTTATTTGGTAGAGGAAATCAGCAAATTAGTTCTCAAGTTATAAAAGAAATAGGAAAAGAAAATATTATAGTAGCTGCAACTAAAGAAAAGATTGCTTCACTTTATGGAAAACCATTCTTAGTAGATACAGGAGATGTGGAAGTAGATAAAATGCTCAATGGATATATCAAAGTTACAACAGGATATAAAGAGCAGATTATTTACCGAATAGAATCTTAATTATTTTTATAAGTCTTTAAATCAGCCATTAATAAAATAATTTATAAAAGGCGATTGTGAATGAAATAGGATGACTTGTCGTCTACTATATAAAACAAAGGAGGATACTTATGGAATTTGGAATTTTAGCGTTAATTCCGCCAGTAGTAGCAATAGTGCTATGTTTTAAAACAAAAAGAGTATTAATTTCTCTATTCATCGGTATTTTAACTGGAGGAATAATAATCTCTAACGGCAATCCGTTTGGAGGAATAGCATATTCACTTCAAACGATTATTAATCAGATAAATGATGATTGGAATGCAAAACTGTTATTATTTACATTCTTTATGGGTTCAGGAATATCATTTATTTGGAAACTTGCAGGAAGTAAAGCATTAAGCGTTTGGGCTAAGAAAAAAATCAAGTCAAGAAAAGCAGTAGGTATAGGAGCGTGGTTATTAGGAATAGTAGTTTGTATTAATGATTGTTTAAATTCTGCTATAGTTGGAAACGTTTTTAGAGACATAACAAAAGAGCAGAGAATATCATCAGAAAAATTTGCATTTATATTAGATGCAACCTCAGCTCCGGTAGCAGCATTATTGATATCTGACTGGATAGCATTTCAAATAGGAATGATTAAAGTAGGAATAGAATCCGCTGGCATAACTGGAGTTGGTACAGTTTCTTCTTACTTTAGAAGTATTCCATATAATCTATATTGTATACTTGCTCTAATATTTGTTGGGATTATTGTTATAAGTGGAAAGGATTACGGTCCAATGCTTAAGGCAGAAAATAGAGCAATAAAAGAGGGCAAAATTCACAGAGATGGAGCTCAACCTATGATGGATGTTGGTTATGAACTAGGAGAACCCAAAGATATTAAACCTAGAATACTATACTTTGTTCTTCCCCTTATAGCAGTTATAGCGATATCTTTATTTGGACTATATTGGACAGGAAGATCAGGAAGTGGAATAATGCAGATATTAGAAAATTGTGATGCAGCTACTGCTCTACTATGGGGAGCATTTTCAATGGCTTTAACAGGAGTTATCCTAGCAATGGGATTTAGAATAATGGATTTAAAAGAAACAATGGATACATTTTTAGATGGATTTAAACTAATGGTATTAACAGGATGCATTCTAGTTTTAGCTTGGTCATTAGGAAATATAACACAAGAGATGCAGCTTGGTAATTATATAGTTTCAAAGATTGGAAATAGTATATCGTTTGTTATTTTACCTATAATCATATTTATATTAGCTATGTTTGTATCATTTGCTACAGGTACATCATGGGGAACAATGACAATAGTGACTCCCCTTGCTGTGCAGTTAGCTTACAGTGTTACAGGAGAAGCGACTACATCAGTAGCTATGGCAGGGGTTGTATTTTCAGGTTCTGTATTTGGAGACCATTGTTCGCCTATATCAGACACAACTGTTATGGCATCAATCTTTTCAGGAGCAGATCATATAGACCATGTTAGAACACAAATACCATATGCATTGACTGTAGCATCAGTATGTATATTCCTATACCTGCTGTATGGATTGTTCAAAGTAAATCCATTTATATTAATACTAATAGGTATAGTTTTATTAGTAGGAGCAGTACATATATTATCTAGTTATTGCAGTAAAAAGTATAAAATTGATATAAATAGTAAAACTAGTAGTGAAAAAGCTTAAAAAAATGTTGATATTATTTAGCAACAATGCTATAATATTACTAATAATATAGGAGGTACATTTTAGTGATTAATTTGACAAACAAAATACAATTTAACAAAATTTCATATGTTGATTTCGTTTGTCAGGCTTGTACCCAATTTTAAAGAAAATATGTTAAGTTTTCTAATATAATATTGTAATATAACCATGGGTGTTTTGCTCATGGTTTTTTATTATATGCTCATATTAGTAATTAAAGTCATAGGGTATAAGTCCTATGACTTTTTTATGAAGGGAGTATTTTTATGATAATTAATGTTGAAAATTTAACTAAATATATAAAACACAAAGAGATATTCAATGATATTTCTTTTAAGATGTATAAAGGAGACAAAGTAGGAGTTATTGGAGAAAATGGCATAGGAAAAACTACACTTTTTAAAACTATAGTAGGAGAACTAGAAGCAGATGATGGAAGAATTGATTTTTATGGAACTTTTGCTTATCTTCCTCAAAAACTAACATTTGATGAAATTAGTGTATCTGATTTTATGAAGACTACAGATTCCTATACAGGGTTTCTTGAGATACTAAGTAAATTCAATATGAAAAATACTGAAAATAGAAAAATATCTACATTAAGTGGTGGTGAAAAAACAAAACTTTATTTAGGAAAACTGCTTCTTAAAAATCCTGAAATTCTTATATTAGATGAGCCTACTAATCATCTAGAATACGATTCAATTATTTGGCTGGAAAAATTTATAAAGAACTTTAAAGGTGCTGTACTAATGATAACACATGACAGATATTTCTTAGATAATACAGTATCTAAAATATTTGAATTTAAAGATAAACAGCTTAAAGAATACAGCGGTAATTACAGCTTTTATGAAGAGCAGAAAAAAATAGAATATCAAAAAGAAACATTAGAATATAGTGAGTATATTAAACAAAAGAAAAAACTTGAATTAGCGGCTAGAAAGCATATGGATAGAGCAAATAAATATAATAAAATGTCAAAAGATGATTTTTACAGGCATAAAGCTGCTGTAATTGCTAAAAAATCTAAAGCCATTATTAGTAGGTTAGAAAAAATAGAAAAAAAAGATAAACCTATAGATAAAAAGACAATAAATATTAAATTTGATGAGAACAGTAATAAAATATCTGAAGTATTAATTAGAGCAGAAAGTTTATCTAAATCTTTTGATAAAATCCTTTTTAGCAACATTAGTTTCAATATTTGTAAGGGTAGAAAAATAGCTTTATTAGGCAAAAATGGTGTAGGAAAAAGCACTTTATTAAAATCATTAATTGGGCAGGAAAAAGTAGAAGGAAAAATTTATATTACACCATCAGCAAAGATAGGATATTTTTCACAAGAACTAAAAAATTTAAACTTTAATAGCAATATCCTTGATGAAATAAAAAACATAAATAAAGATGAAAGCTATGTACGTACATTATTAGGCTGTATGCTTTTTAGTGGAGAAGATGTGTATAAGAAAATTAGCAATCTTAGTCTTGGCGAAATGGCAAGAGTATCATTTTTAAAATTAATTTTAGAAAACAATAATTTATTGATATTAGACGAACCTACAAATTTTCTTGATATACCTTCTAGAAAAGTTATTGAAGAGGCACTGCTAAACTATAATGGAGCTGTATTTTTTGTATCTCATGATAGATATTTTATCAAAAAAATAGCTGAAGAAATATGGGAGATTGATAAAAATAGTTTATTTCAATATTTAGGAGATTATGATTACTACTTAAGTAAAAAAGAACAGTCTTCTGAAAAAGAAAAAAACAATAATAAAGAAGAAATTTTGAGCCTAGAAATGAACATAGCACATTTATCTTTTGAACTGATAAATTGTAAAAAAGATGAAAAAGAAAGTATTGAAAGGAGATATTATAATGCAGTACAAAAATTAAAAGAGCTAAAAAACAATAGTTAAGTACTTGTTATGAAAGGAGAAAATTCATATGGATAACTTAAAAATGACAGACATTATAGATGCCTCAATAGAAAAGAACAATTTTTCAGGAGTAGTTTCAATAAGAGAAGAAGGAAAGATAATATATGAAAAAGCTGTAGGGTATGCAGAAAGAAGCAATAAACGTAATAATAAATTAGATACCAAGTTTGGAATTGCATCCGGTACTAAACTATTCACAGCTTTAGCTGTAGGCAAGCTTGTTGAACAAGGCAAGATATCATTTAAAACAAAAGTTTTTGATTTAATTAAATATGAATTCCCATTGTATTCAAAAGAAGTTACTATAGAACATCTGCTAACTCATACATCAGGAATTCCTGACTATTTTGATGAGGAAAAAATAACAGACTTTGATAATTTTACAGTAGATGTACCATGGTATGAAATGAAAGAACCATCAGATTATTTTCCTATATTTCCACAGGAAAAAATGAAATTTTCTCCAGGAGAAAGATTTTCATACTGCAACAGCGGTTTTGTACTATTAGCGGCTATTGTAGAAGAAGTATCAGGAATGAAATATAAAGACTTCGTTGAACAAGAGGTATTTAAATCAATTGGAATGAACAATTCAGGTTTGTTTGCTTTAAATAAACTACCTGCAAATACTGCTGTAGGATATGTAGAAGAAAGCGGTGGATGGCGTACCAATGTATATAATTTGCCAATAATAGGTGGTGGTGATGGAGGTGCATTCACAACAATAGGTGATTTATATAAGTTATGGGATGCTTTTCTAAATTATAAGATTATACCAAAAGATATGGTTGAGTTATACACTAAATCTCATGTTAAAGCTGAATCAGAAGGAGAAAATGATTATTATGGATATGGGATTTGGATATACAAGGGAAAAAATGAACCAGTAGAAGAATATATTGTAGGAAGTGATCCCGGTGTATCCTTCAAATCTGCATTAATTAGAGAAAAAAATATTATATATACAGTAATTTCAAATACTAGCGATGGAGCATGGCCTATTATTAGAGAAATTATAAGTTTAGTATGATTAGTAGCCGTCATTCTGAACGAAGCGAAGCGGAGTTGAAGAATCTTGAATATGTCATTAAAAGCAAAATTTTGAAAACAACAGGAGTGATAGAACTTAATATATATATAGTATAAAGGAGTTGAAACAATTGATTATTAGAGCAGTACGTAAGTAACCCTTTATTAGTACAAATAAATGTTAAATAAATTTATTACTAGTAAAGGGAGCAAATAAAGATGTTTTTAGAATATAGAGTGTATTTTTCCATAGAGTTTATTTTTGCTCTCTTAAAAAAAGGAGAGCTAAAGTATGGAAAATGGAAAGAATGCATATGTAACATTTATAATGAAAAACGACAGTTTTATTCCCGGTGCACTAGTTTTAGCTTATTGTTTAAGAAAACAGTGTACAAAAGCAGATTTAGTTTGTTTAATCACTAAAGATGTGTCTTTCAAAGGCCGTCAAGGACTAGCAAACTTGTATGATAAAGTGATTGAAGTAGAAGAAATTGTTATAAACAGCAGCAAACAGCATGAAAGGCAAGATTGGTCATATTTATTTACTAGACTGCAGGCACTTAGACTTGGAAGAGATGGAGACCTTGGGTGTTCTTATGATAAAATTGTACTTCTTGATGCAGATATTATGCCTATTAAGTCGTATGATGAATTATTTAAATTAAATACACCTGCAGGCATCATTAATGAAAGAAAAGAACATTTTGTTCAATCAAAATCAACATGCAGAGAAAATGGAAAGAGCATATGGCACAATATATATGGGTCTATATGCTGTCATGGAGAACCTATCCCTAAACATTTGACAGATAGAGTATGGTACGATTCTACTAACATGGGGGTTAATGCCTGTGTATGGGTTCTAAAGCCTAGTATTATAGAATATAGATCAATAATTAAGTCTTTAAAAAACACTTCAATTATACAGAAAATAAGTGATTTTAGCTGGCCGGAAATGCAGTATATGACATATTATTGGTCTGGAAAGTGGCATAATATTGATATAAGATATTGTGCATTTAACAGCCAGCCTAGTATAGAGCATATATATGGAACGCACTTTGCTGGATTAAAGCCGTGGAATGACAATAAAGAAAAGGCAGTTATTCATTATTATAAATTTAAAGATTATAGGCTCTGGTATAGAGAATTCGTAGAAATGGTTAAATACGTTTATCCATCATTACAAGATATACCAAAAGTTAAAAGAAGTCTTAGATTATATGATAAAAAATTATGTAAAATACTATAAAATGAAAAATGGCATTGTTTGACATTGAATGCCATTTTTTTATATTAAGTAGTATTGTTGTGTTATAATTTTAATATAATAAAAGAATTATGAAAGGGATGTTTATAAAAATTGAAGAATAAGATAATTCAGTTAATAGAGCAGTATGTAAAAGAGTATACTGCAAAAACTCGTTGGAGAGAACCTATAGTAAAATTTGCTAGTGCCGATGATGAAATGTTCATTAAATTAAAAGACATAATAAGTCCTACTCATGCTGTGCCTAAAGATTTTATGAAAGATGCTCAAACTGTAATTAGTTATTTCATTCCTTTTGAAAAATCAGTTGTATACTCAAATATAGACGGAGAATACAGCTCATCACAATGGGCATTAGCTTATGTAGAAACTAATCAGCTAATATTAAATCTTAACAAATACATAAAAAAAGAACTTGAAAAATTACGTTATGAATCTACTATAATACCTGCAACACATAATTTTAATAAAGACAGTTTAATAAGTGATTGGTCGCATAGGCATGTTGGTTATATAGCAGGTCTGGGCAAATTTGGTTTAAACAATATGCTTATTACTAAAAAAGGATGCTGTGGAAGAATTGGAAGTATAGTAACTAATATAAAAATAGAACCTACACAAAGAAACAATGAAGAAAACTGCTTATATAAAAGCAGAGGAATTTGTAAAAAATGTGTTCAAAGATGTGTGAATAATGCTTTAAGAGTTGATTCATATGATAGACATAAATGCTATGAAATACTTCTTAAAAATGCTGAATTACATTCTAATTTAGGATTAACAGATGTATGTGGTAAATGTTGTGTAGATTTACCTTGCTCTTTTACTAATCCAATAAAATAAAAGAATATAATAAAATTATTTTGTAGATTATTGTAACATTTTATAATATTAGTTATAATTGATAAGGAATTGTTATTTTAACAAGTACTAAATTAATTTAGGGGGCTTTTATATGAATATAAACGACATTAATGAAAAAATAATGAATATAAAGCTAGAAATGAAAGAAATAGAAAAAGCAAAGAGACTGCTTGATGAAGAAAAGAAAAGTGAAAGTAAGCTTATAGAAAATCTATCAGAATTAAAAAAGCAATTAGAAAAAGAAAATCTAGATGTTGAAAAACTTGAAAAAATATCACTAACGAAATTTTTTCATACAATAAAAGGTGATGTTGCAGATACTATGCAGAAAGAAAAAAGAGAAGCTTGGAGAGCAAAGCTTAAAGTAGATACTGCAAATCAAGAGCTTAAAGATATAAGAAACAGGATTGATAATTTTACAGCAAAAGTTTCTAGATATTCACATTTAGAAAAAGAATATAATCAATGTATTGAAGATAAAGAAAATATTATAAGAAACAATGATAATGAAATAAAAGAACAACTTGATGAAGTAGTAAATAACAGAGTAAAACATACTAACAATATAAAAGAAATCAATGAAGCAATAGCTGCTGGAAGCACTTTACATCATTCATTAATTGAGGTAAAAAAGAATCTTGATTCTGCAAAAAACTGGGGCATATATGATATGATAGGCGGAGGCCTTTTATCAACTGCAATTAAACATGGTAAACTAGATAATGCTGCGGCTCAAATCAATAGAACTCAATCAGATCTTAATACTTTTAGAGTAGAGCTTGCAGATGTAGGTAAAAGTATAGAAAATATGAATATAGATATAAGTTCATTCCTAAGATTTGCAGATTACTTTTTTGATGGGTTATTGGCAGATATTTCTGTTCAAACAAAAATTAATGAAGCATTAAGCCAAGTAAATACTACTATAAACAAAGTAGATAAAGTAATATATGATTTAAATAGAAATTTAGAAGTAGAAAATGAAAATCTAGAGAATTTAGAAAAGTCTTATAAAGAAATAATTAGTAATGCATAATAAGAGACGGCATTAACCAATGCCGTCCCAGATTGTTGACAAAGTCAACAAGATGGCAGACTTTTGAGAAAACTCTTAAGTGGTAACTCGACTCCTTCTAGTCGCTGAGTAAGTTTGAAGAGCTAAATCAAAGATTTAGATTCTCACTTAAGTTCGAGGCGTGCCGAAAGTGAGTAAGCGGAGCGTATATAGAAATACGTGAGCATTCTCGATTGAGGCGACAACGATGAAATTCGGGTTTCTCAATAGTATGAGACGGCATTAAACAATGCCGTCTCATAGGCTAATATTACTGAATATGATAATTAACTCAAACTAGCTTTTTTACTTTTTCTAATAGCTTTGAAAGCTTCTATTATCATCCAAATTTCAAGTAGCAATATTATGATACCTATAACAAATAATAACCAATCTGCGGTATTGAAATAAGTTATAATATTATAAATCATACCCCAGCCTGTCATTACTATCATAAATATCATTGGTATTAATGTATATATAGTAGGTTTATTTTTCTTAGCTAAATATACAGTAATAACCATTAAAGCTAAACCTGCTAGCAATTGATTTGTAGCACCAAATAATGGCCATAAAATCATAGCACCAGCACCGCCAGGCTTAGCCATAGCAAGTAAAATAGCAGTAATTACAGCAAAAAGTGTAGCACCATATTTCTTAGTTAATGGTTTGAATTTTATTGATTCAGCTATTTCAGATACAACATATCTCTGAATTCTTGTTGCTGTATCAAGAGTTGTAGCTGCAAAACTTACTATAAATACAGCCAAAATAGTTTTAGCGAAATTAGCACTAATTCCAAGTCCGGTAATAAAATTAGCTCCTCCATCTACAAAAGCACCTAATTTTGCACCTAATGAACTTGCACTAGCCCAATCTACATATCTTGCAGACCATGCAACGCTGTCTCCTATACCTGCTGTACATGCTAATATTACCATAATAGCAAGTGCACCTTCTAACAGCATACCTCCATAACCTATCATTCTTGCATCTTGTTCGTTATTTAACTGTTTGGATGATGTACCAGAAGAAACTAAACTGTGGAATCCTGAAATCGCACCACAAGCAATAGTAATAAATAAGAATGGCAGCATTGGTGGAGCACCTTCTACTGAAGCTCTTACAGCAGGTGCAACAATTTGAGGACGTCTAATAATTAAACCTATGAATAATAATGCCATAGCTACCAACAACTCATGTGAGTTAATATAATCTCTAGGCTGTAATAGTTTTTGAACTGGTAGTACAGAAGCAATGAATGCATAAATCATTAATATCCATACCCAAACTATAATTTCTTGTAATCCAAAAATTTGAGGAATGTGGAAGCTATTTATATAAGTAGCACCAATCCAAATTGTAAAGTACATAAGTATGATTGCAATTATTGATAAAACATTTACATTCATTTTTTTCTTATAAACAAGATAACCAAGTAGAACTGCTATAGGAATTTGCATCCATACAGGGAATATTGAAGAAGGATACATAATGAAAAGTTTCCCTATTATCATAGCGAATATTGCAATTATAATCAAAAGCAAGAAAAATATAACTATCAAGAATAACTTTCTTGAAGTAGGGCTTACTATATCTTTAGTAACATCACCTAAAGATTTACCCTTATTCCTAGAAGAAATTACTAATGCACCAAAGTCATGAACAGCACCCATAAATATGGAACCTACAAATACCCAAATTACTGCAGGAACCCAACCCCATATAACACCTATCGCTGGGCCTACTATAGGTCCTGTACCTGCTATTGACGTAAAGTGGTGACCAAACAATATATTTTTCTTGGTAGGCACATAATCAACATTATCTTTTAATTCATGTGCCGGAGTTACAGTTTTTCCACTTAATGCGAATATTTTCTGTCCAATAAATTTACCATAAGTTTTATAAGCTATAATAAAACCTACATAAGTTATAATACATAATAGTAAAGAATTCATATTACTTCCTCCCTAATATATTAATTTGTTAACTTAAAGGAATATAAATTATTAAGTTAACTGATCAAATCATTATAAATACTTAATACAGCCCTCCTTTCTTCTACTTATTACTAGACGATTCATTCTATTTTTACACTTTTGTTTTACAACCGTCTATATTGAATTTAATTAATAATGTAAAACTTAATTAAATAATAAAAGTATTTACAATAATTTGTTATTTGCTAGGGTAATAATTATTTGATAGCTTTTATAGAAGTAATAAAAAAATGACAAGAAACACTAAACAAACTATCCCCCTAATATTTATAACAACTATTGTCACTGAGTCATTATTTGCAAACAATAGACAAGAAAATATTTCCAATAAAATTATACTTCTTGATATATAATAAGTCAATACGATTTGAGCAAAATATCCAAATATTATATAAAGTTAATAATATTTTACATATTGTGACATGGTATGACATGAAACAGTAAAAAACTTAAATTATTATATTATCATTTGCTGTAATAATAATATATGTAAATAACTTTTTTATATGAATTTATGGTATATTGTACAAACCTTTAGGGAAATATATACAAATAAGTATATAAAACATATATAAGTTTACATTAAGGAGCTAATCATGATAATAGGAATTCCTAAAGGACTTATGTATTATAATTATGAATCATTTATTACTAAATTTTTAGAAGAACTCGACATAGAAACTGTTACATCTATAGATACAAACAAAGAAATTTTAAACTTAGGAGTTAAATACAGCATTGATGAAGCTTGTCTTCCGTTAAAAGTATTTCACGGACATGTAGCATGGTTAAAAGATAAATCAGACCTAATTATAGTTCCGAGAATTATGAAATCAGAAAGTGGACACTTTATTTGTCCTAAGTTTTGCGGACTACCTGATACTATAAAAGCAGATATTCCTAATTTACCAGAAATAACTTCTGAACCATTATATTTAAATTCTAAGAAAAAAATATATAAATGGTGTAAGAAGTTAGTTTATGGTGTAGAAAAAAGAAATAGTAAGATTCAAAGTGCTTTTGAAGAAGCAGTTCGTTATTATAATACAGATGTTGCAAAAGTAGAAAAAAATACAAACAACTTAAAAGTATTAATAGCAGGTCATCCTTATAATATTAAAGACCAATATGTGAACATGAAATTAAAACAGAAGCTAAGCAATATAAATATTGATATATTAACAGAAGAGATGATAAACAGAAATCATATTATGCATTATGTTAATAACCTTACTAAAAAACCATTTTGGAGTTTTTTAGTAACGAACTATGGTTCATGTTTATATGCAGTAAAAGAGAAAAAAGTAGACGGTATTATATATATATCCTCTTTTGGATGCGGGATAGATTCTATTTGTGTAGAACTAATAAAGTCCGAACTTATGGATTTTCCAATGTTAGTTTTAAAAGTTGATGAGCAGACCGGTGAAGAGGGACTAAACACACGTATAGAAGCATTTGTTGACATGCTAGAAAGGAGAAAGAATCATGAAAGTAACCTTTCCGCACTTAGGTAATACATATATAGCTGTAAAAATACTTCTAGATTATTTAGGAGTAGAGTACGTTATTCCTCCACTAAACAGCAAAGAAAACCTTCGAATAGGATGCTATTATTCACCAGATGAAATATGTCTGCCATTTAAATATATGATAGGCAACTATGTGCAGAGTATAAAAGAAGGTGCTGATACAATAATAATTGTAGGAAGCTGTGGACCGTGCAGACTTGGCGAATACTCTGAGCTTCAAGAAAAAATTATTAACAACATATATGATAATATAAAATTTATAGTAATTGATTATCCTAAAGAAATAGGTATAAAAGAATTTTTTAGAAGACTTTCACTAATACTAGGAGAGAAAAAAGTACCTAAGAAGCAGATAGCTAAAGCAGCAGTTAATGCATTTAAAGCAATAAATATAATAGATAGTATTGAACAAAAAGTGTATGAACAGAGTGCTTATGAAATAAAAAAGGGAGAATTAAGACGGCTTTTAAACAGATGTAAAAAAGAAGTAATACAAGAAAATGACCCAAATAAAGCTCTTAATCTTCTTAAAGAATATAAAAACAAAGTTGATAATATAGAGTTAGATAGTACTAAAGAACCTATTAAAATAGCAATAGTAGGCGAAATATATACTAACATAGAAAATTGTGCAAATATGAATATAGAAGAAAAACTTGTGAAATACGATGTTTCCGTCAAAAAATTAATGAAACCAAGCTGGTGGTTAAAACATACAGCATTAAAACCAGTATCAAAAAGTTCAAGAATGCTGTTTGAAACTGCAAAAGAATTTATACCTATGAATATAGGAGGATATGCAAGAGAAAGTGTAGGAGAAACATTATTAGCTTACAAAAATGATTTTGACGGTGTTATACAAATGTTTCCTGTAGGCTGTATGCCAGAAATAGTAGTAAAAGCTATACTACCAAGAATATCAGAAGTATATGGATTTCCTACCATGACACTTGTTGTAGACGAAATGACAGGAGAAACAGGATTCAATACCAGAGTAGAAGCATTTGTTGATATGCTTGAAAGAAAAAGAAAACTTTTATTAGAACGAGAAACGAGTAATTAGTAACTAGGAACATGGAAGCTATACTTGCGTAAAGCGATTTAAAATTTACAAATAGTTTTTAACTTTTAACTATTAACTTATACGAAAGGGGTGGATTTGTATTTATTATTTAGGGATAGATGTAGGATCAGTAAGTACAAATGTTATAATAATGAATAATTCTTTTGAAATAATAGAAAAGATATATATAAGAACACAAGGAAGACCTGTAGATGCAGTGCAGAAAGCATTTAGTCAATTAAGAAGCAAATATGAAAATGAGAAAATAAATGCTGTAGGTGTAACAGGCAGTGGAAGAAAGATAACTTCTTTTGTAGTAGGAGCAGATATAGTAAAAAATGAAATAACAGCTCATGCTACAGCAGTATTGAATTCTGACAAAGATGTTAGAACCATACTTGAAATAGGAGGACAAGATTCAAAAATAATCATACTTAAAAATGGAATAGTTACTGATTTTGCAATGAACACCGTATGTGCAGCAGGAACAGGTTCATTCCTAGACAGACAAGCGGAAAGACTGAACATTCCTATTGAAGAATTTGGGTCATATTCATTAAAATCATCATTAGCAGTTAGAATAGCAGGAAGATGTGCAGTATTTGCAGAATCGGACATGATACATAAACAGCAGTTAGGCTACAATATAGAAGATATAATCAACGGATTATGTGAAGCATTAGTTAGAAATTATTTAAGCAATGTAGCGAAAGGTAAAAATATACAATCCAAAATATACTTTCAAGGTGGAGTTGCAGCTAACATAGGAATCAAAAATGCATTTGAGAAAGAACTTGGATACGAAGTATACGTGCCTAAACACTACAACGTTATGGGAGCAATAGGCGCAGCTATCCTTGCAAAAGAAGCAACAGAAAAAAACAATAAAATAACAAGTTTCAAAGGATTTAATATAGCAGACTATAACTTTAACACCCGAAGTTTCGAATGTGATGGATGCACAAACAGATGTGAAATAGCAGAAATTAAAGAAAGCGACAAAGTAATAGGTTATATGGGAGACAGATGCGGCAAATGGGGGAATAAGGTGTTATAAATTGTTTTTCCAACAGTCTTTTTGCTATGTATTTTATAAATGTTGAAAAAACAACTCTTTCAGTAATTCAATAATAAAATTCTAGAAAATAAGAAATCATTGGAAAAAATTTTAAATATGCTTGAAAAGTCAACAAATCTTTAGTATTATTAAATATAAGAATATTCATTTTTCTGTGGTTGAACCGTAACATAGGATGTATTGAAATAAATCTTTTTCTTCAACGATAATACCTCTTTGTTTACGTTGAACCGTAACATAGGATGTATTGAAATTAGTAGAATTTATGTTTTATTGGGATACCAAAATTGTTGAACCGTAACATAGGATGTATTGAAATGGAAATAGAACAGTTCTGAGTTGTGAGGCAGTAGGTGTTGAACCGTAACATAGGATGTATTGAAATACAATATACAAAACCCGGTTCTGGTCTTTTACCACAGTTGAACCGTAACATAGGATGTATTGAAATGGTAAAACTTTGATAACTCAAACAGCTCTAATTAGTTGAACCGTAACATAGGATGTATTGAAATTATCTGCTAAGTAGAAATTAGATGTACCTGTTGTCGTTGAACCGTAACATAGGATGTATTGAAATAAGTCACTCGATGGAAAGTAAGCTTTCCATTTGGTGGTTGAACCGTAACATAGGATGTATTGAAATTAATATCCTCCTAACTATAAACCATGTTATTTACGTTGAACCGTAACATAGGATGTATTGAAATTTACTGTTAGTTATTTCTATTTCGCTTGTTAAATCTGTTGAACCGTAACATAGGATGTATTGAAATACTTTTGATTTTGATATGGGCATGAGAGATGAGCCGTTGAACCGTAACATAGGATGTATTGAAATTATATTTAATAATTTTAACCTGATAATTAAAAATAGGTTGAACCGTAACATAGGATGTATTGAAATTTTGACTTCTTTTCATATTCTTTTTAAGTTTTAGGGTTGAACCGTAACATAGGATGTATTGAAATCAATAATTATTCATTAGATTAGTTACACTCATTATGTTGAACCGTAACATAGGATGTATTGAAATATTCGTTTTTCTTCTTTTCTTAAAGCGTTCAGCATTGTTGAACCGTAACATAGGATGTATTGAAATAAATCTAGTCTATATCTACTTTTGATAGAGTCAGCGTTGAACCGTAACATAGGATGTATTGAAATTTTTGAATTAAACTAGTATTTATTTTTGTATCTAATGTTGAACCGTAACATAGGATGTATTGAAATCGTTCACTTACTTTAAAATAGAACTACCATTCTATTGTTGAACCGTAACATAGGATGTATTGAAATTTAAACACACATGAAATAACTGTTGATAATTTGTCGTTGAACCGTAACATAGGATGTATTGAAATACTATATATGTAAAATATATGGATTTCTTAAATATGTTGAACCGTAACATAGGATGTATTGAAATTAGTCAAACTCTTGACAAAATTCTTCAAATGTCATCAGTTGAACCGTAACATAGGATGTATTGAAATAGGTAATTTTGATTTTTATGTACAACAAGATGAAAGTTGAACCGTAACATAGGATGTATTGAAATTTTTTTCTAACTGTTCAATAAATTGTATCGGATTTAGGTTGAACCGTAACATAGGATGTATTGAAATAAGGTAATTCCGAAATGCTCGAAAACAAGTTGGAAAGTTGAACCGTAACATAGGATGTATTGAAATTACAAGTTACTTAGCACTTTGTAAGCGTAATTACAGTTGAACCGTAACATAGGATGTATTGAAATAAGTTACTCGATGGAAAGCTTACTTTCCATTTGGGTTGAACCATAACATAGGATGTATTGAAATAGTCCTTTTAATGTTGTTCGTAAATAACTACCCTCTGTTGAACCTTAACATAGGATGTATTGAAATTTGCTAAAAATAGGGATTGATTTATTCCCCATTTTGGTTGAACCGTAACATAGGATGTATTGAAATATGTAATTTGTATTACAATTATATTTTAGCACAATAGTTGAACCGTAACATAGGATGTATTGAAATTTTTCTGTTATGAACTTTCCAATGTTGTATTGTTGGTTGAACCGTAACATAGGATGTATTGAAATTCAATCTTTTTGAACTAAAGCACGATAGGGAAAAATGTTGAACCGTAACATAGGATGTATTGAAATGAACTCGATTGTGCTAATATGTATATATCGCCTTCAGTTGAACCGTAACATAGGATGTATTGAAATCCCGTTCCGCTTCCGAGAGCTTTTTCAGCTTGCACTAGTTGAACCGTAACATAGGATGTATTGAAATGCGTTAAATACATATGCATCTATGTAGTCAATTAGTTGAACCTTAACATAAGATGTATAAATTGTTCTTTATAATACTGCACCTATATGTAGAGACGGTAGTAGAAAAGTATGAGCGAGTATTTTTTGTGCTCTAGTATTTTAATTAGGCTATTTTGGTAGTTGCAAACAAGAAATAAAGGTAGTAAACTAGATAATTTATACTTTGAACCTTAACACAAGATATAGTGAATAGCGAAACTTTGACTTTAAAACAATTTTGCAAATATAAAGGAGCCTTAAAGTTAGCGGCTCCTTTAATTCATGATATATTATTTATGCTTATATTGCACCGATTTCCTTTAATACTTTAACGCAATCCTTATATCCTACTAAATACATAGCATAACTATTGCATGAAGCTCTATGTCCAAATTTATCTATGTAGTCAATTAAAAAGCTTTGGTCTTCCTTATTAAGCTTGTCCATTAATTTGTCGAACTTTTTTTCAAGATTATTTAGACATCGCTCTATATCAATATAATCTTTATCAGTTTCTGTAAAATGAATATATGCCATATTATACATTGCAAATGTAAAGTCATCAAAATGATATTTAAAATTTTCCATTAAAATTATACCTCCAATTCTTGAATTACTATCACAAACAAGGTATAATAAATTTACCGCTGTCTTTGATAGTGGGTTTTATGGAGTGGTGTTTTTTGCTTACCGGCAGACACCACTTTCTTACTTTTTATGGTCATTCAACTTTATTATTGCTTGTCTTACTCCTTCGGCTATTGAAATATTATTTTTTTCACAATATTCATATAAAATGTTATAAACCTTTTCATCAACTCTTGCTGTGACTCTTAAAGTTTTAGGACTATTAGTTGGACGACCCATTTTATTTTTAGCCAATAATTCACCTCCTTGACTTTTGGCTAACATAAATATAACACTTTTGTTATCCAAAAGTCAATAGCTGTTTTGAGAATATAATAAAGATTATAGATAATAAACTTTTATCAAAAAAATTATATATTTTAATAATAAATTGATATGCTCTCTTTATTAATATTACTTGCTTTTACCTTCCTTAAGTTATATAATTATACATAATATAACATAAATAATTAATATTAACATACAAACCACACATAGCATATAAAAGAAAATTATTGCTGTATTTATAATTGTATTACAGCTTATTAATCTTGTTGTAATTTAAAATTTTAAGATGAGAGGTAATAGTTATGAGCCAAGCCTTAAGTAAACACAAACCAAAATATATTGAAAAAGAATACAATATTGAAGGTATAACTGAAATTAAAATAAATAATGCAAATAAAAACATTAATTCTTTCAGTATTAGAGGAGTTATGAGATATTATTTTAGAAGGATTTTTAGATTTAACTCAATTAAATATCTAAGTAAATTTGAATCACATATCTTTGGAAACACAGAGAAAAAATCTCCTGTAAAAATTATTGTAGAAAATAATGATAACTTGAACAAATCTTTCATCATTAAATTTATTTCGTATGACAATCAGGTAATTAATGTTTATGAAAATTTATTAATATTGGTATCTATAGTTGGTGGTTTTGGTAATAGAAGCCGAAGAGGAAAAGGTGCTTTTAAAATAACACAAGATTTTAATATTGATTTGAAGACTCAATTACATCAAAGTTTAAGATATATTGATGATTATCTTAATTGCTTAGAGAAAAATGTTTTAGAATTTAAAAATAAAAAAGAGAAAAAATATATAAATTTTGATAATATAGAAAATTTCAAAGAAGCAGTAAAAGAAAAAGGAAATAATATAAATACTATAAACTTTGATGATTTATATAAAACTAGTTCTAAAAAAGTAAAATACCCTACAATAAGAAAATTGCATATAAAAAAAATAACTGAGTTTTCTGAAATAGAAATTAACGAGTTAATTAAAAAAAATAATAAAAAAAGAATATTTAATAATGTTAAATCAAAAAATGAAAATTTTGAAGATTATATTCATGTATTTGGAACTATAAAACCAAGATTTGCTTCACCAATAATAATAACTTTTAGTGAATTTAATAATCAAAAATATTTAGTAATTACTGAATTAGATATTTTTTTACCAGATGATATAGAAAATAAATTAAAAGGTCATGAAAAAACTATTACATTGTTTAAAGACAGGTTTGTCGAGGAGGTGTTAAGGTGAGATATCTATATTATGTATCAGTAAATTCAGTACAAGATTTTATAAAAAGTTCAAGAAAATTCATTGATTTTAAAAATGCAAGCGATATTATAGAAGAATTTATGACTAAAGTTATTGAAAAAATTAGAGCTTTAAATGTTGATATAATATATCCACAGTTAAATGAAAATAAAGAGGATAATAAAAACAGCAGTATTACAAATTCATTATTAGCATATTCAGATAATTATGTAGATATAGCAAAAATAATAAAAGAGATTAAATCAAATTATATAGAACAGGCTCTTAAAGCAATAATAGGAACATGTAAACCTGAATTCATATCAATTAATAAATTTAAAAATCAATTAGATGAATTATTCAATGTAAGCTGGGCTGTCTTAGATAGTGAGAATGATAATGCAGATTATAAAGATCGATACGAAAAGATAGTAAATTTAATAAGTAATATAAAAAACACTCGAATCTATTCAAATCTAGAGGAAGAAGGACATAAATGTACAATATGTGGTATTAGGAACAGTCTATTTGTAAATAAAAATGAGGATGAAGACAATAAACATAAATATTCAGATAAAAGTACAATTGAACTTAAACAATATAATTTAAAAGGTAGTGAAAAATTGTGTGCTGTTTGTTATTACAAAAGAATATTTAACAATGAAGACAATATTCCTTCCTTAATAAATATTGCTGTAAGCTCATGGTTTAAAAAGTATAAAGGATTTTTAAAAAATACAGAAATTCGAAATTCGAAATTAAACGAGCTAGATGAAGAAAAATTAGAAGAAATATATGAAGATGAGTTATTTAAAGATAAAAATAATGATATACCCAAACCAAATAAGGAGTATGCATTAATTAAATACGATATAGATAATTTAGGAAAATGGTTGAGCAGCAGATTTAAAGAAAAAGAGGATAATGAAAAATTAAAAGAATATCAAAAAAATTTATCTGAAGCTTTAACCAAACTATCAAATAAGATTAACAAAAAAATATACAGTAAATTTAAAAATGATGAAACTATAAAAGAAGGTATAAATGAAGTTGAAATAGTATATTCTGGTGGAGATGATTTTTTAGCTTTAACTAGTATCGAAAGCATAAAAGAAGTTGTTGATAGTATTAAAAAATCTTTTGTAGAAATATTCGAAAACACTAAATTTAAAAATATTTCTTATAGTTTAGGAATAGTTATATCACATTATAAAAACCCGTTAAGTGAAGTAATAGAAAAATCACATAATGATTTAGATAAAGTAAAAAGAATTTATGAAGATAAAGAAAAAAACGGATTTATAATATCTATACTTAAAAAAAGCGGAAAAGATATATCTTTTTATATGCAGAATAAAAATAAAAAATATGAAAAATTCCATGAGTTATTATTAGAAATGAATTCTTTGAAAAAATCATCCAATACATCATTGTCATTTATAAACAAGTTTGCAGATATGTTTAAAAAATTCAATATGAAAAATGATTTAGATGCACATACAGAGTTTATATTTATTATGAAAACAGAACTTTCAAGGTTAATTAATAGAACAGGTAAAAATGAATTAAATGATAAATGTGAAAATATAGTACAAGTCCTACAATATTTCTTATCATTGCAGATCGAGAGAGAAAAAGAAGTAAATATCAATTTTGATAATTTTTTAGGACTATTGTATATAATCGAAAATATGACAAGAATGAATTTAGGGGGTGATATTTGTGGCAGTAATGAAAATAACACCAATAGATAATTTGTTTTTTAGAAATGGTATGACTTTTGATTATAAAACAACAAATTGGTTAAAATCAGATAACATGCCAAATCCATCTGTTTTTTATGGTTCGATTTTTACAACAATGCTTGCACAAAATGAAGAATTCAGAAAAACTTTTATGGGTAATAATAATTCAGAATTAGATGATTATTTATTAATTAAAAGTATATATTTGTACAATTCAGACAAAACAGAACTATATATGAAAGCACCTAAAGATATCTTTAAAAAGAAAACAGGAAGATTAATAATAGGTAAATTTAAACGAAACAAAATATCTACCTCTATATCAGTATTTCCTCTAATCCTTGAAAATCCTAAAAATGCTGAAATAGAAAAGAACAATAATCAATGGATTAGAATGTATGATTTTACTCACATATATTCAAATAACAATGTTTATGGAATAAACCTCTGTAATGAAGAAGATTTATTTTCAAAA
Organism: Tissierellales bacterium; assembly: GCA_018433765.1. Taxonomy (GTDB): domain Bacteria; phylum Bacillota; class Clostridia; order Tissierellales; family Sedimentibacteraceae; genus SM3-B41. The sequence goes on along the minus strand of JAHDQO010000016.1, from coordinate 59,460 downwards.
TCATATAAAACTGGAATAAAAATAGACTACAAAAATAAGAATGTGGAAGATAGTATGTTGTTCAATCAAGAATTTACAAGGTTTACTCATAAAAATTGGCATTATTTAATTGAATTTGAAATAAAAAATCATGATATAAACATTGAAGAAAAAGGATTTTTAAAACTTGGAGGAGAAAGCAAAGCTGCAAAATATGAACTTATAGACAAAGATACAATATCCGGATTTACTTGGTTAAATGAATTTAATACATATTATAAGAATAAAAATTCCAGTTATTTCAAAGTAGTGTTTACTACTCCAACTTATTTGAATTTTGAAGAAACTAAAAATAAAATATTTTCAATAATAGGTCTTGCTAATGATAAGCCTAAATACATAGGCGGATTTGATGTAAAGAAATTAAAACCAAAGACTATGAAAAGAATGTTACCTGCTGGAAGTACAGCTATAATAGAAGCAAAAGAAAGTATTGGCATTGAAGAAATTAAAAAAGAATTAAACGAATATTTTAATTATGAAAATTATAGAGGATTTAATAAATTTTTGATAATTCCTTTAGAAGAGGATATATGGGGAGGATTTTTTAGATGAGTGATGAAAAAGTTGTATTAGTAATATGTTCTACACTAAATCAAATAACAAATTATATGATGATAGACAAATTTAACAATAATATTAGTAAGATTGTTAATATTACCATAGATGATGATGAAAATAAAAATGAAATGATGAAAAACAAGTTTTGGGATGAAAATTTAAAAAATGTTATTAATAAAAAATATTCTAATATTAAATTTGAAGAAATAATAATATGTCAAAATGAATTGCTTGAAGAAAAAATTTTTTATAATAATAATAGTGATAATAAAGATAAAAAGAAAATTCTAGATTTGAATAACGATGAAAAAATAATATGGCATATTACAGGAGGGCAAAGACCGCTTTTAGTCAATATAATAAATGTATGCAGAGAGAAAAATAGAACTAATGATGAGTTCTACTATCTAGAGGGAAATACACACAAATTACTCAGATTTAAATTAGAAGATAATAAAAATGGCATAAGTGTTTTAGAAAATAAAGATTATTATTGCGACAATCTTGATTTAGAAATTGCTCTTAATTTATGTGGTTTTAGAACAATAAGCAAACAATGTGGAAATAATATAAATTTATTAAAAAAAGATGATAATGATGAAGTAAAAATAAAAAGTAAAATTTATAATGAGATTTATAAAAAATTAATAAGTAAAGAATGTATAAAAATTGATGAATTTAAAGTTGTAATAAAAGATGAAAGTAAAAGTAAAACACTAAAAGATTTTAAATATACAGACAAAATAAAAATTGATGAAATAGAAGAAATCAGCTATAGAGACATATTAATATTAACTAATTTCATAAAAGAGGAAAAGGATAATCTAAGAAAGGAAGTTATAAAGACTTTGATACAAAAATTAACTGGTGATAATGAAGATACTGGTGTAATAACAAAAGAAATAAAAAGCAATTATCCTGCAGGATGGCTGCTTGAACAAGTAGTAGGATATAAACTTAAACAAGCTATAGAAGATTATTACAATGTAATTAATGAGGAAAGTAAGTTAAATGCACTTCATCTAAATTATAAAATAAAACATAAATCACGTACTAATGATAATGATGTAATCATAGATGATACTGTCTTAGATGAATTAGATGTTGTACTATTAACTAATTCTGGACAAGTTATCAATTTTGAATGTAAATCTGGAGGTATGAGTGGGGATAATTCAAAAAGTCACAGATTTACAACGTATTCTGTATCAGGTGTATTTGGACTGCCAATACTGATGACACCTCTTTTAGAAAGCGAGATAGGTAGTTTAAACGAACTAGATAAAACCTATTATGATAATATCAAATCAGCTGTTAAATCTGGAGCAAGAGCAGGACTCGAAATTTGGGGATTAGATAAAATAGAAGAAAAAATAAAAAAAGTATTAAACAGAATGGAGGATTAATATAATGTACAAAAACGCTGAAACTTTTTATTTTAAAGCAGTAACACCAATTCACGCAGGAACAGGACAAGATTTAGGTATAGTAGATATGCCTATTCAAAGAGAAAGCCATACCAATATACCAAAAATAGAAGCATCAAGCCTTAAAGGTTCAATTAAGCAGCAGTTATTAATTGCAAATAATGGGGAAAGAGTTAATATAGAAAGGCTATTGGGTAAGGATAAAGATAATGATAAAGCAAGTATAATTTCTATTACAGACGCTAAACTGTTATTTTTTCCAGTAAGGTCAGCAATTAACGTTTACTCATTAATAACTTGTCCGTTTGTATTAAAAAGATATTATGATGATTTAGAATTTACTTGTACAAATGATCAAAATAGGATTAAATTAAGTAATTTTATAGAACAATTAGAAAAATGTATTCCACTAGATACAGGTGAATATTTATCTTTTAAAGATAATAAGAATGATGAAAAAATGTATTTAGAAGAATATGAATATATTGCAAAAAATCCTAATATAGAACTAAAAGAAAAATTTATAAATAGTTTTAAAGGAACTTTTGAGCATTTATTAAAAGAAAATATCAAAAGAGTATTAATTTTATCAGACGAAGATTTTATAGACATGGTATCTATGTACACAGAAATAATTACTAGAAATAAAATAGATATTGAAACAGGAGTTGCTAAAGGAACTGCATTATTCCAAGAAGAATATTTACCAGCTGAATCAATTCTATACTTCATTGCCTTAGCAAGAGAAGAATTTAAAGAAAGTAAAGCCAATAATGGTTTAAATGATTTAAATGATTTAAATGAATTTAGTAAATTTTTAGAAAAAGAAAATTATTTTCAAGTTGGAGGAAATGGAACCATTGGAAAAGGTTTTATAAAGTTATTAAAAGTATAAGTGAACTGTTAATAATAAGTTGTAAATTGAGGATAGTTATTAAGAAACTAAAAGAGATTTTTTGTTACTTATTTTTTAAAATTACTGATAATAGTCATCTTGAGCAGAGCAAAGCGGAGTCGAAAGATCTAAATTATAAATCAATGTAAAACTTATATATAATAAATTTGTTTGTATCATAAGAAAAACAAAGGAGGAAAACAATGAGTAGTATAAAAAATGTAAACTTAGAAATATCAGTACACGCATGTAAAAGAGTTACTTCTATACTTAGTAAAAACTATAAATCAAAATATAAAACATTAATAAAAAAATTACCTACATACATTCTTAGAAATGGATTACCAGCTACTTTAGCTTTTTTAATAGCAAAATCAAAAGGACAGCAAGATAATGAACATTTTAAAGCTTTAGAATCGCTTATAAATTGGCTAGATAAAAAAGGTAAGTTAATAATTAAAGATACTAAAAATCCTAAGTTTGTAAATGATTTATTTGATAATCTAAATAATAAAAATTTGAAATCAATAACAAAAGAAAGTATAAATTATTTTGTTTGGCAGAAAAGGTTTGTTGATGGATTAATAGAAGATGATAAAAAAGATAAAACAGAAGAAAGTCAAAAATAGGAGATTTTCAGATGAGTCAAAGTAATAAAAAAGATAAAAAATGCGAATTAGATGAAATACTTAAAAAATACAGTAAATATGATATACAATATGATAAAGACAAATCAAATTGTGATTTATTTTTAAATAAATACTTTTGTTATCTTAATAATAAAAATATAGAAATAAATTCTAATAATAGAGAAAAAGAAATGGCTAAATATAGCTATAGTATAAAAGAATTAGTTAAGCATTATAAATCTAAAAATTATAAAAATTTAAGCTTTGTGGTTGAAACAAAAGACAAATTTTTAATAAGTTCAGGAGATTCTGCTATTTCAAATTCAACTATATTATTTCATCACACCTATGATGTTCCTTTTATACCGGGGCAAGCAATAAAAGGTGTAATAAGAAATTATATAATTAAAGAATATTTTGAAGAAAATGAAGAAAGAGCACTAAAAGATTATGTTTTTAAATATATATTTGGAAATGAAGAAAACAAAGGAAACTTTATATTTTTAGAAGCATATCCAGATGAATTTCATTGTATTACGAATCAAATAACAAGAGCTAAGCATTTCAATGAGTTTGAAAAAGATAATAAACTAAGCGACTATAATAAAGTTATACCTATAAAAGGAAAATATTTAAAAGATACTATATTTAGTATCAATATAATTAGAAAAAGTAATAAATTTAATGATAGGAAAAATACAGATTTAAAATTTTTAAAAAATAATAAAGATATAAGCGAGGTTAAATTTAAAGAACTTATTTTAGAAGCATTTGAAATCAATGGAGTAGGTTCAAATACTTCTAATGGATATGGTATATTAGTTGAAAAAAAATCAAAAGAACAAGGTAGTGCAGTAGAAAAAGAAAAAAAGCATGATAAGAAAAAAACTGTAAAAATGGATGATTTAATTAAACTGCAAAAGAAATTTAATCAAAACTATAATAGTTAACTACAAAGATACAATTTTTCCAACTATATACTTAAATTAATTTTTTAAAAGCATTGAAATTACAATATGTATAATAGTTTGATTATGATATTAAAAGAAAATTGAACTATTCATTGGAAAAAAATTAAAATAGTCTTGAAAATTCAATGCTTTTTTAGTATCATATAACATAAGAAATGTTCATTTTTCTGTGGTTGAACCTTAACATAAGATGTATTGAAATTGGCTTACAGCTGAAGAGTGTAAGACTTTTGGTTTTGTTGAACCTTAACATAAGATGTATTGAAATTAGTAGAATTTATGTTTTATTGGGATACCAAAATTGTTGAACCTTAACATAAGATGTATTGAAATAATAAAAGTTATAAACGTAAAAAAATATTTAAAGATGTTGAACCTTAACATAAGATGTATTGAAATTAGTTTAGGCGTAATACCAGATGCACAGGCTGATGTGTTGAACCTTAACATAAGATGTATTGAAATTTATTTATTTTATATCCTATAACTGTTGAATCATCTCGTTGAACCTTAACATAAGATGTATTGAAATGGTTATAGAGTTAAATTAAAAAATTCTAATTGTGTGTTGAACCTTAACATAAGATGTATTGAAATACGTAGATGGCAACACTGCTAAAACACGTAACGTACGTTGAACCTTAACATAAGATGTATTGAAATCAGGATGGGGAACAAATTCAACCTTTTAATGGGTTAGTTGAACCTTAACATAAGATGTATTGAAATTGGTATTGTAGCAGGTATACCAAAAACATTTAAAAGGTTGAACCTTAACATAAGATGTATTGAAATGGAAATAGTACAGTCCGGAGTTGTGATGCTGTAGGGTTGAACCTTAACATAAGATGTATTGAAATTTTGTAAAAATAGGTATTGATTTATTCCCTATTTTAGTTGAACCTTAACATAAGATGTATTGAAATTTTCATTATACAACAGGCGGTGCAACAATGACCGTTGTTGAACCTTAACATAAGATGTATTGAAATTGCTTTATGACTATATTGCCGTAGCAAACGACACCGGTTGAACCTTAACATAAGATGTATTGAAATTAACCTTCTGTTTGTTCTCTTGTATTTACTACCATAAGTTGAACCTTAACATAAGATGTATTGAAATACATGTACAATAGGTATATCCCCTCCAAAGAACGTTGTTGAACCTTAACATAAGATGTATTGAAATTTGAAATTATCATTTTGCCATGTTAATAATTCTTGGTTGAACCTTAACATAAGATGTATTGAAATTTCGTCCTGTGTCAATCAAAGGATTTTTTTTACCTGGTTGAACCTTAACATAAGATGTATTGAAATGGAAGAAGTATGGCAAGATTGGAAGCCTGTATGGTGTTGAACCTTAACATAAGATGTATTGAAATAAGCTGCTTTAAGCCATAAATAATTTTTTAACCCATAGTTGAACCTTAACATAAGATGTATTGAAATCTATCTATAAATGTACTTACGTTATTTTCTCTAGTCGTTGAACCTTAACATAAGATGTATTGAAATCCTCTATTTATTAGACTAATTTTACATATTATCTTGTTGAACCTTAACATAAGATGTATTGAAATTTTTCTTTATTATCTCTTCAACAATAGTTTTAGGTGTTGAACCTTAACATTAGATGTATTGAAATTCATTTAATTCTTTTGAGCCTGTAGCTAGGGCTATGTTGAACCTTAACATAAGATGTATTGAAATACTTCTGCCACATAAATATCAACTTTTTCAAATTTTGGTTGAACCTTAACATTAGATGTATTGAAATCACTCATCACAATTTTTTCTAGATGTTTGCATTTCTTGTTGAACCTTAACATAAATGTATTGAAATACTATATTCTTGTTGCTAACTGTTTCTTATGTTTCAGTTGAACCATAAAAAATATATATTTGTAATAATCTATCATAACTAATCAAAAATAATAAAATTTTGTTGAAAAATTCCAAAATTTGGAGTATCATATTAGTGAGAATTTTTAGTTAGGGATAGACATTGTAACTTAAGAACCAGCATTTTTTAAACATCCCAAAAATGCTGGCTATTTTTATGCAAATATACTTACAGGAGGAATACTAAATGGAATATTATGAAATGATCGTTACATGTCAAATGAAAAAAGATTTATATTTTACAGATGTAAATGAGTCAATAGGAAAATATATAAATAGAACTCTTTATTTTGATGATAAATTAGGAAAATTACACAGTAAATATAGAGAATATAAATATTACTGCTTTTCTGGGTTTTTTCCAATTGAATTAGATAAATATTATAAGAAAAATAGGTTGTATATTTTTAGATTAAGAAGTTGGGACAAGCAGTTTATATATAAATTGAAAAAAGTGTTATATAAAAATAAGTATGGCGATTTTAGAGTATGGACAGCAGAAATTATAGAGAACAAATATAAGCATATAAATAAATTATTTACATTAACTCCAACTATAATAACTATCGAAGATAGACCTTGGAAAAAAGAAGATAACATTATGGATGCAATAACAAGACTACAAGCAAATTTAGAAAAAAAATATAAAGAATACTTTAATGAAGAACTAGTTATAGATAATTATTTTATTGATACATTAAAAATGATAAATAGAAAACCATTAGCTTATAAGTATAAAGATATTTCTTTGCTTGGCAATAAATTTGAACTAATAATTAATGAAGATGAAATATCTCAAAAACTAGCATTTACAGCTTTAGCAGCAGGGCTAGGAGAAAAAAACTCAAGTTTAGGAGCAGGATTTTGCGAGAGGAGGTGAAATAATGGAAAAAGATATAGAAAAAATATTTTATAAAAAAGATTTTTTCTACAATAACGGAATAGCAAATTTGAAAATGTTTATTGATAACTATGAATTTAATGAAATTAAAGATATACAGCTAGCAGATAATTACTTAAAAATTATACTTTCTGAAAACGATGAAAAAGCATTATTTGATAAGATTTACGGTAAGTTTTTAGAAGAATATAAAATAGTACATCAGACTAATAATGAAAGAATTTATTGGGATAATGAAAATAAGCAATTTATTATTGATAAGAAATTTGATGTTGTAGGAAAAACATCAGGAAATGATGTCAAAAATTTATATAAAAGCTGTTCTGCTGAACAAATAGGAAAAAGTGTGCAAGAACTAGATGATCAATTTATCAAATTTGCTAAAGAGAATGAATTAAAAGAGAAAACTATAAATGATTATAGAAAAAATTTCGTTAAAGATAATAAATATAAAACTAATGATAAATGTTCATTAATCCTGTATTTTACTATTTCTGAAGCAGTTAAAAGTTTTATAGATTATTCTTTACCTAATGATTTTTTAGACATTAATTCTAAAATACATCAATTTGAAGATGGTGGTTTTTGCTTTAGAGATTTTGTAAAGAGTACAGATGAGAAAATTAATAAATGGGATGCTTTAATTTATTGGTTTGGAGTTAAAATAAAAAGATATTACAATGCTAATTACTATTTATACATTAATTCTCAAAGTTTAAAATCATTACTTAAAATCAAAAATAATCTAAAATTCATAGAAGATAAAATCAAATACAAAGATAAGAAAAGCGGTAAAATAGTTACTACTCAAACAAACATAGATATGTATAATCAGCTTATATCTGATGGCATAAACAATCATAACTTTTATATTTCTAATAGTGAGGAAGAATTTAAACTTAAGTTTTTTATGTATTTGTTTTCTTATATATATCATATTGAAGATAAATATAAAAATTCTACTGTTAATAGACAAGTTAAGAAAACAGAAAAATTGTTTAAAAGTATACAAGAAACAACTTATGTTTCATATACACAAGATGGTAATTTAAAATCAGCACTTAATGAATATTCAAAAACATATAAATTATTTAAATTTTTTAATATACTTATAGATTACAAATATAAAAATATAAGCTTATTCAAATACTTTTCTGATATTATTACAGTTATTTCATTATCTAAAGGAAGAGCTAGTAATAATATTGTAAATCTAAATATTAAAAAGTTTTCTAATAATATATTGAATTTTAGTCCAATTAGAAAGAACTACTTTGAAGCATCTTTTGACATACTTAAAAATGATACTTTAGGTTTTGGAGAATATTTATTCTATATAGAAAAAGAATATTTAAAATTTACAGTAAAGGAGGATATTATTATGAGTTTACATGACAAGTCTAAAATATTAGGTGATCAAATAGGATATTTTGCAGCAAATATTGAAAGTAAAGATTTATTATTTAAATTAAGAAATGTTAAAAATCATAAACAGTTAGTAACATTCTTTAAAGATTTAAAATTTGAATGTCTAAAAAATGATGACAAAGCAAACTTTAAGAAAGAGTTTGATGAGGTTTTAACAGAAATATTGTCTATGCTTGATAAAAACACTGAAAACTGGGAGTTAATTAGGGATTATACTGCTATTTATGCAGTTAATAAATTTAGAGCAGTTGCATATGCAAAGAAAGCTAAATAAGGGAGGTAAAATAAGAAATGTTTTATAATATACCATATATAACTAAAGTAAATATAGCTTCACTTAATGGAAGTGAAGGAACAGGAGGAAACATAACTCCAATTAAGAAGATAACAGACAATCAAGGTAATGAATATGCATATATTTCAGGACAAGCTATAAGAAGATATATTAAAGAAACTTTGATGCAATTAGGGTATAAAATCACTGCTGTAGACAAAGAGGGTAATCCTAATTTTTTAGAATTTGATGAACAAATAATCCAAAGAGAAAAAAGTGGTAAAGCTAAAGGTTTTAAAGAAGATGGATTAAAACTAATGTATGAAAAGTTCTGTGATCTTGATTTGTTTGGTTATATGCTTCCAAATGGCGGGAGAAGATGGTCGCCAGTTAAAGTAACACCTATGGTTTCTTTATTTCCTTACAAAGGCGAATATGATTATCTCACAAGAAAGCAGTATGTAGAAGATGAATCTAAAAAAAGTGGAAATATTGTACAAATAGAAGTTGATACTTTAAATTTTATGAGAGGAAATTTACTTATAGATAGTACAAGTATTGGATGTAATGTAAATGAATATACATATAATAAGATACAAATGCTTGATGATGATTCAATAAAAGCAAGAATAAACGGGTTAATAGATGCTGTGAGGCTACTTAATGGAGGAGCTAAAAAATCAAGAAACATGGAAGATATATCACCTAAGTTTTTAGCTGCAATCAAACAGAAAACAGGTAATCCATTTTTACTAAATATGTTCAAAGTTGATAAAGAAGATAATATAATCATACAGCCTATAATAGAAGCACTAAATGATAATAGGGATATTATTGAAAGCTGTACCTTTGGTATATCAAGTGGTATTTTTAATAATCAAGAGGAAGTTACTAATACATTAAAAGAAAATAATTATAAAGTTTTATCTATAAAAGAAGCTTTAGACACTTTAAAAATTAAGTAGGTGTATAAACAATGAATGATTCAATTAGTGCAGTTAGATTTAATGTAGAAGGTTTGATTAATTCATATAAAGTGCCGTTTTTTAGAACATACCATAAAACATTTTTAGCACCACCTAAAACAGTTATTGTTGGTATGCTGGTAAATATAATGAACAAATCCGAAAAATATTATTATGAACTTTTGCAGTCAGAAAAACTGAAAGTATCTGTAGTGATTAACGATATAGAAGGAAAAGTAAAAGATTTATGGGCGTATAAGTCACTAGAAAATAAAAGTGGGATGTTTGGTAGAAGTATTGTAAGAAGAGATAAATTATTTAAAGCTAACTATACTATATATGTTACTTCAAACGAGAAGGATTTACTTATTGATATTTGTGATTCGTTGAAAAATCCGAAAACCTTTCCATCGCTAGGTCTAGATGATGAAATAGTAAAAATAGAAGATGTTAGTTTAGTAGAAATGAAACAAAGTGAAGAAAATACTATTAACTCTATTTTTATGGACAAAGGTTATAAATATGAAGTAAATATAAAAGATTATAGTAAACAGGTAGAACTTCCTATGGCTAATGTTGCACCTTTAAAATATGAAGTAGAATTAAATGAAGATAGCAGAGGTGTAAGGAAAGCAGCTGATAAAGTTCCTCAAATAGAGTATATGAATTGTTTTGTTAAAATAGATGATGCAGTCATTTTTACAGATAGGGTTAATCAGGTGGTGTTTTATTAGTGAATATTATTGCTAAAAAGAATAATAATAAAACTCAAAATCTCATACAGCACACAGAAGGTGTACTGTATGAGATAAAAAAACTGTTAAAAAAGAAAGATATTCAACTTGTATCTCAATTGTCTGGATATAATCAAAACAAAATTTATGATTTGATTTTTTTTGCGGGATATTTTCATGATATAGGAAAGGTAACAGAGCAATTTCAAAATACTATAAAAAATAATTCTAAAAGTTATCATTCACTTTATTCTTCTGCATTACTATCTAGTATTGATGAATTTAAGTATGTAGTTGATGAAGATGATGACGTATATATAAATTTACTATCTTTAGCAGTATTAACACATCACAGTATATTTAACAAGGACAGCAGTTTCAAAGAAATTGCAGCTAACAGTAATAAATATATATATGATTATTTTGAAAGTGAAGCAGAAAGTTTCTTTAATAATTACAAAAAAGAATATAAAAATTTTTTTGACAAAGAATGTGATTATAATTTTAATTTTAGAATTAGTAAAATAAACGAATTAGCTGAGAATATTAGTTATGATTTTGATGCAGTGAAAGATATAAGAAGAAAAGACTTAGAAAAGATAAGAATATTGTACAGCTATGTGTCAGGTATTTTGAATCTTGCAGATTGGATAGCATCAGCAAAGTTCAGCAGAACTTTTACATATAATACTTTTGATAAGGTTTTAGATAAAAATTATTTACTAAACAAATTAGAGAAAGCATTAGATTTAGATAAATTTATACCAAAGAATTTTCAAGATGATTTGTCTAACATTAAGGGAAATGTACTTGTTGAAATACCTACTGGTGAAGGAAAAACAGAAGGTGCTTATTCTTGGTCTATAAACAATTTAAGAGACGAAAATACTAAAATTATATATACTTTACCAACCCAGACTACTTCTAACAAAATGTATGAGCGAGTAAAGAAAATATTTAACTCAAAGACAGGCTTAATACATGGTGCTTCAAAAAATTACTTATCTAAAATATATGAAATAGAAAATGGATTTAGTCCAGATCAAATTAGAAGTGAATTACTTTTTATGGCTACATTCAATAAGACTTTTACAGTCTCAACAATTGACAGTTTGTTTAAATATTTTCTTAATCTTGGAAGATATAATATAACTAATTTAAATTATATTAATTCATGCATTATAATAGATGAAATACATTCGTTTGATTTTAAAATGCTTGGATTTATCAAAAGGTTCATTGAAATTAGTGAAAAAACTAATGTACCATTATGTATTATGAGTGCATCTATACCTAAAGTTATAAAAAAACAACTGGGTATAGAAAATTGGAAATTAATTAAAGATGATAAGCTGTTTGAAAAGAAAGCTAATTATTTAAAAAAATATGATTATGTAATTGAAGATAGTATTGAAGATATTGTTAATGACTTTGAAAAAGGGAAAAATGTAATAGTTGTAAAAAATACAGTTAAAGAATCAGTAGAAATATTTAATAAGATAAAAAACAGCATGGAATCAAAAGATATGGATGAAACTAAAATAATGCTCTATAATTCTAGATTTAAGAAGTGCGATAGAGTAAAAAAAGAAGATGAAATATATGAACGGCTTGAGAAAACAGATAATTTCATATTAGTAGCTACACAAGTAATAGAGATATCATTAGATATTGATTTTGATATTATGTATACAGACAATGCCCCTATAGATGCATTGATACAAAGATTTGGAAGAGTTAATAGGAAAAAAAGTAAAGATAAAATAGGTAAAATTAATATTTATAGATATGAAAAAAATAAGCCTTATGATTCTAATATTTTAAAAGTAACTTATGATATTTTAAAAGATGGATTATATGATATAGCTGAATATACAGAGTGGCTGAATAAAGTATATAATCAAATTTTTAAAACAAAAAAGGTAATAAATGAATTAGAAAGTAAATTTAAAGAAGGATACGAAATATTTAATAACAATTTAGAAATTCTTTGGGGGATTAGTCAGTCTGATGATATTTATTCACTTAGAGATATAGAAATTCCTAAAATGGATTTTCTATTAGTTGATGATTATGATAATGATAATAAATCATATGAAAATACAATATCATTAGAATGTTACTATAGAGATGATATAGAACTATGCATAGCTGAAAAAAATATAGAGCATGGATTATATTATGATGTATTAAATTTAGAGTATGATTATGAAACTGGAGCTGAATATCCAGAAAAGAATAAAGCAAGCTTTGATATTATGTAGGTGTATATATTATGAAAATAAACGGAACATTAATAAATTATTATTTTCACTGCAAAAGGCAGTGTTATTTACATGCTAATCGCCTTAACTTTGAGAATAACAGCGAAGATGTACATATAGGAAGAGTGATACATGAAATAAAAAGTGAAAATAAAAATACTGAAATAGCGATAGATAATATAAAGATAGACAAGCTAACTAATGATTATATAGTTGAAGTGAAAAAATCAGATGCAGATATAGAAGCATGTAAATGGCAGCTATTGTTTTATATAAAAGTTTTAAAGGATAAAGGGATAGAAAGAAAAGGTAAGCTTGAGTTTATAGAAAAAAATAAACAGGATAAAAAAATATTGTTTGTTGAACTAGACGAAGAAAATGAGAAAGAGCTTAAAAATATTGTTGAAGCAATTGAAGAATTAATAAGCAGAGAAAAACCTCCTAACGTTATAAATGATAAAAAATGCAAAAAATGTGCTTATTATGAATACTGTTATATTTGAGGTGCTGTATGTCAAGAAAAACAAAGTATTTAATCTCAATGGGAGAACTAAAGAGGAAAGATAACTCGTTGGTTTTTAAAAATGATAAGGGTAACAATTATATTCCAATAGAAAACACACGTGAGATTTACTGTATGAATGAAATATCTATAAATACGAAGCTGTTAGATTTCATAGGTAAATCAGGTATTGTTATTCATTTTTTTAATTATTACAATAATTATTCTGGTACCTTTTATCCAAAGGAATATTTACTTAGCGGAAAGTTATTAGTTGAACAAGTAAATGCTTACAATCAAAAAAGAAATACTATTGCAAAGGCTATTGTAGCTGGTATTGGAGATAATATTCATGAAGTATTATATCATTACTACAGACATGAAAAAATTGAGTTGAAGCCATATTTGGATTGGTTAAAGGAAGATACTAAAAATTTATTAGATAAAGCTGATAATATTAAAGAGATATTATCAGTAGAAGGCGAGATCTGGAAGAGATTTTATGACAGTTTTAAGATATTTTTAAATGAAGATTTTATTATGAATAAGAGAGTAAAAAGACCTCCAGACAATCCAATAAATGCGTTAATATCTTTTGGAAACTCTTTACTTTATACTAAAACAATAACTGAAATTTACAATACTCATTTAAATCCTACAATAAGTTTTTTACATGAACCGTCAGAAGGTAGATTTTCATTGGCATTAGATATAAGTGAGGTTTTTAAACCTGTAGTGGTTTATAGAACTATTTTTGATCTTGCAAATAGAAATGTGCTAAAAGTTAATGAACATTTCGAAAAGAAGTTAAATTACTGTATTTTAAATGAAAAAGGCAGAAATATTTTTATTAAAGCTTTTGAAGAAAGATTGCAGAGTTCTTTTAAACATCCAACTTTAAAAAGAAAAACCACATTACAAACAGCTATTAGACTAGATTGCTATAAACTTATTAAATATATAGTAGAGGATAAAGAATTTAGTCCTTTTAAATTGAAGGAGATGGTGTAAATGCACAAAAAAGAATATAATTATAATTATGCGTTTTTAATGTATGATGTAAATGAAAAACGTGTTCAAAAGGTTTTTAAAATATGTAAAAAATATTTTTCTCATCATCAAAATTCAATATTTAGAGGTGAAATAACACCTTCTAAATTAATAAAGTTAAAAAACGATTTAAAGAAGATTATTGACCCAAATGTAGATTATGTTACTATTATAAAATTTGTTGGAAAAGGAAGTTTTGCTGAAGAAGAACTTGGAGTAAGTAAGAATAGTGAAGATATTTTTATATAAATTTTCCAACTATATTATTTTTAAATTTCTTTTAAAACATTGAAATTACAGTTTATTTAGTAGTTTAATGATGATATTAAAAAGAATTGAACTATCATTGGAAAAAAATAAAAATAATCTTGAAAATTCAATACTTCTTTAGTATTATATAATATAAGGAATGTTCATTTTTCTGTGTTGAACCGTAACATTAGATGTATTGAAATTCTACCGTTACATGTGTATAAATTTGTGTCGTACCTGTTGAACCGTAACATTAGATGTATTGAAATTTATATAAATCGTAAATACACAACTCTTCTCGGTTGTTGAACCGTAACATTAGATGTATTGAAATGCTACATTACATTTAGCAAACATAGACACAAATAAGTTGAACCGTAACATTAGATGTATTGAAACATATGACATCCATTACAACTTTGTAATCATTACAATGTTGAACCGTAACATTAGATGTATTGAAATTTTATAGGCTCAACAACATCCGGAATGCCATCTGAGTTGAACCGTAACATTAGATGTATTGAAATCGTATTCCTGGTAGTTTTGTAAATTACGAAGTCCAAGTTGAACCGTAACATTAGATGTATTGAAATGGAAGGAAATAGAGTACCAGCTTGATTTTATCCCTGTTGAACCGTAACATTAGATGTATTGAAATTTGATATTTGAGGAACTACATAGTAGTTCTTAGTGTTGAACCGTAACATTAGATGTATTGAAATACTAAGCTTATATATGCATTATTACCTAAAATGCAAGTTGAACCGTAACATTAGATGTATTGAAATATTCCTGTGTGGAAGTTCTTTTCTTTTACTCCGTTGTTGAACCTTAATATTAGATGTAAAAATATATATAGGATAATGTGATACTTATAATATTGATAGAAAAGATATTTAATCAATCATATAATTAAACTTAATATATATACATTGAAAAAAGTTTATGCTATAATATTTTTTGTATAAAAAACTGCATTATTTGGTATATTGTGCATAATAGGAGGATTTTTATGAAGAAAAAGATATTATTGGCAGTCTTAATTTGTTTTGTAAGTATTATTAATATTCAAAGTGTTGCTTTTGCAGAAACTCCGAGTGAATGGTCAAAACAAACAATTGAAGAAGCTAGAAAATTTGGATTTATTCCAAATACAGAACAGTTTAATGAATTATATACATCTACTATGACAAAGTATGACTTTTTAAAGTTAATAGCTTATAGTATTGAAAATGAATATAATGATTCTATAAGCAAATTTGTTAAAAGCAGAGGAATTAATATTCAGTACTATAACGAAGGTTCGATTAAATTTGTTGGAAACATTGAAGGTAAAGTAAATGTATATGCAGATTGGACTCAGGAAAAGAAAGAAGAAGTAGAATATATTATAGATACAAAATATACTTTAAGTGCTAATGTGCCGTACAAAGATATTAATGATTACGATATATATTATCTTAATGCACTTGGGTTAATTGATTGTAACAAAAAGGGATTGTTTAATGGTGATGTTTATATTACTAGAGAGGAAATAGCAGAAGTACTATATAGATTCGCAAGTATTTATAATCAAAATTTAACTTTCACAGAGCAGAATTATTCAGATAAAAATTTAATAACTGCATCTAGGAAAAATGCTGTAGATTTTGTTACCTCTAATAAAATTATGATGTTAAAGCAAGGAAATAGGTTTGCACCTAAGGAAAACTGTACATTTGAAGAAAGCTATGCAATGATTTTAAATTTTGCTAAGCTATATATGCCAAGTATATTCAAAAATTATAATATTGAAGTAGTTCTTGAACCTACATATGATAGCGTACACAAATTTAGTGATGGACTAGCTTCAGTAGAAAGAGATAATAAATACTTTTATATTAATGAATCTTTGCAAGAAGTCATTGAATTGAATTATGAAGGGTGTTTTACAGCAGGTGATTTTAGTAATGGAAGGGCTGTTGTTTCTTGTGAAGGCTACTATGTAATTATAGATAAACAAGGAAATGAAATGTTTCGGTTTAACAAAAATGAGTTATATTTATCAACTATTATAAATGAAGACGGTTATGTTCAAGCATCTACAAAAACAGGTTTAACAAGATTTATATATGTAAATGTAAAAGATGGGAAGATATATGATTATTCATCTATGGAACCTATTGGTGATGGATTATTAAAAGTTAAACAAAAACCTGAATACAGAACTTTTTGTGGTGTTATAGATAAATTAGGAAAAGTAATAGTACCATGCAAGTATGAAAAAGTTGAAATTTCTGATTATTTTATTTATGGAGAAAGAGAAGAAGGTGATACTAAAGTTACTAAATTTTATGCTGCATACGATAAAGAAGGAAATGAAATAGTAAAAGACGATAGTTATTATTCGTTTGGAGTTCTAGACAATGGATGTATTGTATATACAAAAGATGAAAAAACAATTTATATTAATATCAAAGGTGAATTACTATTTGACCCAGATGAATACTCTGTTGTTAACAATCAAGGTGACTATTTTAAAATAGAGAATAATAGAAATAAAACTACTAAAATTATAAATAATTGCGGCGATGTTATTGATTTGGATCTGCAAAATATTAAAATCTTAGGAGAAGGATATTTTTATGATGAAAGTTCGGACATTATTGTTGATGCCAATGGTAAGCAAATATTAAAAAATGTAAGCAAAACCAGTAATTTTAGTGAAGGAATAATTAGCGTAAAAGAAGGCGGTTATTGGAAATTATATAATACATCATTTGAAGAGATAGCTACTGTAAAAGAAAGTATTATGTATTTTGATGATTTTTCTGATGGATTTGCATACATACTAAGCAGTGATTTTAAAAGATCTGGTGTGGTAGATACAAAAGGCAATGTAATATCTCCGTTTTCAGATGAGTTCTATGTTGCAAATCGTGAAAAAGATTTAGTAGTTGTTATGACTGATGAAAATAAATTTGGCTGTATAAATAGAAACGGTGATATGATACTTGATGTTAAATATGATGAAATAAAGGCAGATGGGCATTTAATATTAGTAAAACTTAACGGGTTATATGGTGTATATGATTATGAAGGCAAGCAGCTTGCAGATATAAAGTATGTAAAAGGTATGTTATATTACAAAAAACCTTTTGCTGAAATTAAAAATGAAGAAGGCGAATATTTTATTTTAGATAAAAATGGTAATAGGTACACTGAAATAAGTGAAGTACTAGAGACAGATATGTTTTGTGTAATTGTGCCTAGTAATGAAGAATATATGACTAGAGCATATGGATTAATGAATAGTCAAGGTGATTTACTATCTGATGTAAAATATAGATCTATTTATTATAGTGAACCATATATCGAAGTAAATAGAATCGATTATTATAATTATTATGATCTTCAAGGAAATAAAGTTATTTCATCAAAATTCTGTCTTGGAGATGGAATAGGAGGAGGATTGTTTATAGCAAATAATGGTCATAGTTCAGGTATAATCAATACTAAAAATGAAATTGTAATTCCTTTTGATTATGAAGCATTATATAAAGTTTCGAATGACTTACTTGCGTTTAAGAAGAATGGAAAGTGCGGTTACATTAAAAATATAAAATAAATATTTAATTATTTGAAATATAGTTTAAGGTGAAACATCTGATGATAAATGTCAGGTGTTTTTCTTTTATTATGTATAAAAATGTAGTTAAATTGTGTAATAATATGTTATAATTTAACTTATAACTAAAAATTTAACTAGGAGGAGTAAGAAAATGTTTAGTGGTGAAAAAGTAAGATTAAGAGAGTACAAAAAAGAAGATGTAAAAATAGCACAGAGGTTTATAAACGATGAAGAAATAATAAGAACATTAAGACCTACAGTTCCTTATCCGTGTACTCTAGAAGAAGAACAAAAGTGGTTTGAGAAAGTTTCTTCTACAAATGACACATATAACTTTGCAATTGAGACTTTGAAAGACAGTAGATATATAGGAGGCTGTGGAGTAAATAAAGTTGATTGGAAGAATAGTGTTGTTACTGTAGGTATATTTATTGGTGATAAAGATTATTGGGGAAAAGGATACGGAACAGATGCAATGAAAATATTGATTAGATTTATATTCGAGCAAATGAATGTAAATAAAGTTAAATTACATGTTTATTCATTTAATGAAAGAGCATTAAAAAGCTATAAAAAATGTGGATTTGTTAAAGAAGGAGTATTACGACAAGAAATTTTCAAAGATGGAAAATATCATGATATTATAGCTATGGGAATATTGAGAGAAGAGTATTATAGTATATAGTTAAGCAGTATTTATCGGGTTGACCAACCCATTAAATCATAACCAATTCAGTAGCTGAAAAAAGCTTCAACAAATAGAAGCACTGCAATTACAATTAAAAGTATATTTACCCATCCGACTAATATTTTTCCAACAGCTATACCAATAAAAATTATTCCTAATAGTATTCTTATGACTCTATCAATTGTACCTAGATTTTTTTTAAAATTTAGCTCCATATTATTCACCAACTTTTATTTTAAATAAGCTTATATAATATTAGTATTACGATTTTTATTAAGGCTATTCTTATAAACTCAGGATAAATTGGTAAACTATATATGTAAGTATACTAAAATAGTATATTTTGATAAATAACTGTACAAATTTGGAGTGAAATATGAGAATAAGATTAGGATATGTAGCAGTTTCATTAAAACTTCCAAAGGTAACATCTTCAAGTCAGCTTACCTTTGCAAGATATAGTAAAATGGTATCAGATGACAAAAAAATAAATGAATTGAAAAGAGTAACAAGATCAAATATGCAGGATTTATATAAAATTCTTTTATATAATGCTGAAAATGATATTCATTTCTATAGAATTACTTCAAGACTTATACCATTAGCAACTCATCCTGAAGTGACTAATTGGAGATTTAGAACTTATTTTAAAATAGAATTAAAAAGAATTGGTAATTTAGTAAAGGAACATAATATGCGTGTAGATACACATCCTGACCATTTTAATGTATTGAATAGTTTAAGAGAAGAAGTAGTTGAAAAAACAAAATATGAATTGTTATTTCATAATAATTTATTTGAGGATATGAATTATTCAGAAGGAAAAATGATTATTCATATTGGAAGCGGGCAAGAGGGCAAAGAGAAATCAGTAGAGCGTTTTATAAATAATTTCAATACTTTACCCACTAAAGTCAGCAGTCGTATAATACTAGAGAATGATGATAAATTGTTTACTGCAAGAGAAATTATTAATGTTTGTAAAAAGATTAATATTCCTATGGTATTGGATATTCACCATCATTTTTGCAATAGCGGTTGTGAAGATATTGAAGATATAATACCTGATTTCTTAAATTCGTGGGAAGGAAGAAACTTACCACCCAAAATACATATATCTAGTCCAAAAGAAGGTGGAAAAGACAGAAAACATGCAGACTATATTTATCCAAATGATTTTATAAACTTTATTGAAAAATATAGTCAATTTGATAATGATTTAGATGTTATGATAGAAGCAAAACAAAAGGATTTAGCTTTATTTAAACTTGTTAATGATGTAAAGCAGCTTAAACCTGATTGGAAATGGATTGATAATACTACCTTGCAAATTTAAAAAAATTGAATAGTATTTATACTATACAATTATTATTTAATAATGTATAATGTGTATAAATACAAATTCATTAAGTATTAATAATTTGGAGGTATTGTTATGTACAAATTAAGAAATGTAAACGAAGATATTGTTGAGCATCTTATATATGATTTATTGCAAGAATATTCTGATATTTGTAAATGTGAAAAATGTGTATTGGATATAAAAGCGATTGCATTAAACATGATGGACTCTAAATATGTAGTTACTGACAAAGGTGAATTATTTCAAAAAGCTAAATACCAGTTCAATAATCAAGAAATAGTTAATGCTACTAAGTATATTACTCAAGCTATAGAACTGGTATCACGTAATCCAAGACATTAGTTTAATAAAATTATTATGTAAAATATTCAATTACAGCATTATTAAAGTTACTTTTAATAAGATCAGTAATATAATCTTTAATTTCATTACTTTTATCTTTTGGATAAACATATTTGAATTTACCATAAGGTCCCCATTTTAACTGTCTAGATTCTTCGTTCATATCTAGTTTGGTATTAGGAAATCTTGTGAGTATTAATTCTTTTGCAGTAGCTGTGAATCTATGCTGAATTAATTCAAAAGTAATTTCATCATTATAATCTTTAAGTTGAGATTTCAGTTTGTTTATTAAATCTTTGTATTCATCCTTCCAATTTTCAAATATCATAATAGGAGCTATAATAAATCCAATTGGATATCCTGCATGAGCAATTTTTTTTGAAGCTTCTATTCTTTCTTCATAATTAGCAGTATTATGTTCAAAATTGTTTATAACATATTTTGCATTAATGCTAAATCTAAATTTTGTATGTTTATTATGATTTGCTTCTAAAAGAGAATCTATATTATTGAATTTAGTAATTACTCTTAATCTGCCGTTATTGCTGTTTCCAAAAAAATCAATACATTTTTTAAGATTGCCTGTTAAATATTCAAGAGCAACAGGGTCAGTAATACTTCCACATTCAAAAGTAGTGATTTTAGGTAAATTCATTTTGATGTGTTCTTGAATTACTTCTAAAATATCGTCAATATTTACAAATACTTTCATAAAAGGTTTTTCCCCTTGTGTAGTTTGTAAATAGCAATATTCACAATGACCGGGACAAGAACTGGATAGAGCAAATTGGTAGTCAGCAGATGGTTTGCATACTCTTAATTTTTTTTGCGTATTTAGTGTAATATATATTGTTTTCTTAGCTTTAGCATAATTTTCAGATGAAGTATTTCCTTCTATGAGTACTTTTCTAGATTCAATAACAGGTACATTTAATTTTTCTAAATAATTCTTAGCAGATTTTCCAGCATCATATTTTAAACTTCTTGGATCTATATATGCTATATCAGGTACAAACGTTTTTATAACCATCACCTCTATAATAGTATTGACAGTTAATGTAATTTTAAATATTATATAAAAAATTTTTTTATAAAATTTAAAAATATAATTGACATTGTCGAAATTTTAGAGTAATCTTTATTAAAGCTAATAAATTAAAATTAAGAGTAAAATTTGAAAAACTTACAAAATATGTAAAATTAAATAATAACTGTAATATTTATTTGGCATTAAAAAAATTTTGAAAATTAGCATAATTTAATTTTATATAATAAATGTAAATTGCAGATTTTAAATTTATTTAAGAGTTACACAATAAAAGGAGGATTTATTTAAATGGAATCTATAGGAATTGTTAGAAAAGTGGACGAGCTTGGGAGGATAGTAATACCTAAAGAAACTAGAGAAAAATTATTTATTGAACAAGGAGATGCTTTAGAGATCTTTTATGATGAATCAGCTATATATCTTAAAAAATATAATCCAGGCTGTATTTTTTGTAATAGAGTGAGCGATACTAAGTTCTTCAAGAGATACAATATCTGTGAAGAATGTAGCAAAATTTTAACTGATTTAACTAATGAAAACAAATCTGAAAATGAAGCTGAGTAATATTATTAATAATTAAAATTACATATTAATTATGCTGTATAGAGAAGTCTAAAATAATAGGCTTCTTATTTTATATAATCCTTTTCTTAATGGTATCATGTACAAAATTTTCATATAAATTTTAACAATATAAATATAATTAAATAATACAATATACCCTTAGAAGTAAATTTTTAAAAGGTTTCTTAATTTTTTAATAAATAATATATATGACCCGTATTGAATAGCAGAAAAAAATAATAAGGGGGAATAGTTAAAAATGGATGAAACCATTAAATTAAAAGAAAAAGTAAGTTATGGATTAGGTGATTTAGGATCAAATCTAATCTATACAACTACTGTATTATGGCTGATGTTTTTTTATACTAATGTATTTGGATTACCGCCTGCTATTGCAGGAACTCTGCTTCTTTTGGCAAGAGTTTGGGATGCTGTTAATGATCCATTAATGGGTTTAATTGTTGATAAAACATCAACAAAATGGGGTAAAACAAGACCATATATAATTGCTTTTGCAGTACCTGTCTCAATAGTTCTTGTATTAACTTTCTATACTCCTGATTTTAGTTATAACGGTAAAATTATATATGCTTTTATAACTTATATATTTTTAGTTACATTTTACACAGCAGTCAATTTGCCTTATGGTGCAATGCTACCCTTAATAACTCAAGATGTTCAAGAAAGAACTAGCTTTTCTATGTTTAGAAAACTTGGAAGTTCATTTGGAATGATAATAGTTGCTTTTGTTCCTATATTAGTTAGTCTCTTAGGAAGTGGTAATACAGAATTAGAAATTAATAGAACTGGATATTTTAGAGTTATGATGATATTTGGGATTATTATGATTATCCTTTATTTTATTACTTTTATAAATACAAAAGAAAGAGTAAAGAGTAAAAATAAGGACAAATTGACTATCAAAGAAGCTTTTGAGTGCATAAAAGTAAATCGTCCGTGCCTTATTATAACATTGTTCACATTTATAATATTTACAATAGATGCTATCATCGCAGCATCATTACAGTACTATATTAAATACTATTTAGGAAAACCTGAAAATTTTTCTACAGTTGTTATGATTGTTTTTATTTTAGGACAGATGACAGGTATATTATTAACACCAAAATTATCTTTTAAATTTGGACGGAAAAAAACAGTTATTTATGCATCAATATTATCGTTAGTAACGTACATAGGTATATATGCTTTTTTTCCAATGATAGTATTAATTTTGATTTCTGCTTTCTTTAATGCAATAGGTAAAGGAATTTCAGCAACATTGATCTATTCATTCACTTCAGATACAGTAGAATATGGACAGTGGAAAACAGGTAAAAGAGCAGAGGGATTTATATATTCAGCTCAAAGTTTTGCAACTAAAGCAGCTACAGGTGTAGCAGCTTTTATATTGGGTATAGTTTTAACATTGTGTAAATATGATTCACAATTGTTAGTACAAAATAACACTGTAAAACTAGGTATAATAATTGTGTTTATTGCTATTCCGTTTGTGCTGAATATAGTACAATTATTAGTAATATTAAAGTATGATTTAACTAAAGAAAAATACGAACAGATAATAGAAGAATTGAAATTAACCTCTCTAAACTGAGAGGTTAATTTTTTTAATATATTTATTTATCATTTCTTTTGTTACACCATTGTTTTTACAAACTTCACTGTAGAAATACCCGCTTCTTTTTATTGTTCTTTTTTGAGTTTCAAAATCAACATGTATAAGCCCAAATCTAGCAGATTCTCCATCAGCTAATTCAAAATTATCCATTAAAGTCCAGTGATAATATCTTTCAACCGGTATACCATCTTTACATAATTTGTATATTTCAAAAAGATGATCATAAATATATTCTAATCTAAAAGCATCGCTATTATCACATGTACCGTTTTCTGTAATCCATATAGGCAGCTTATATTTATTGTAAAATTTTCTACACAGGATAGATAATCCTTCGGGGTATATTTCCCAGTCCAAATCATTTCTTGGAGTATCTGGCATATAATCATATTTGAAACCTCTAAACCGAGTTGAAGAACGTGTATAATAATTTATGCCTAAGAAATCTTGGTAATTTCCCTTACCATAGGGAGCGGAAGTGCCTAAAGGTATGCGTAAACGTCCATCTGCCATTGACTTAAAAATAGCACCTTGAAAAAGGAATTCTAAGATACATGCCATTAATTTATCTAGAGGATTTTTAGAATAAGGTTCAAACACTCTTAAATGCCAAGCAATACCTACCATAGTTTTTCCTTTAAAGCCTTTTTCTTTTCTTATTTTGTGTATAGCTTTATATGCTGCTATATGACATATAGACATATTTCTAAAGATCTTTAAAGCGAGTTTTAAACTTTTTTTACCTGGAGGAAATTCACCTGAAAAATAACTACAGGTACCGTATACATTTGGCTCATTTATTGTAATATAATCTGTTACTAAGTCTCCTAAATTTTCTACAACGTATGTAACATATCTTACGAAATAATCTACAACTTTTTTGTTTTCGAATTGTCCTTCATCACACAACCAAAGTGGATGTGAAAAATGGTGTAAAGTTACTAAAGGTTTAATGCCATTCTTTATAAGTAGAGAAATTTCATCACGGTAGTGCAAAATAGCATGCTTGTCAAACTCACCTTTCTTTGGTTCAATTCTGCTCCATTCAATACCCATTCTGTAAATTTTGTTATTTAGTTTTTTAATTAACTCAATATCTTCTTTATATCTGTTCCAATGATCGTCTGCTCTTATACAGGAAGTTTTATCACTGATGTGTCCTTTTTGGCACCAATCATACCAGTTACTATTAGTATCTCCGCCTTCTATTTGAAATCCAGATGTTGCGGTACCTAAGAGAAAGTTTTTAGGTAATGAAAAAGGTTTCATTAATTCACCAACTTTTTATAATATAATATTCCTTATGCATCGTAGTATAATTATACATCAATAGTAATATATGTGAAAAGAAAATTTTTATTAAAATACACTATAATATGTATTCCAATTGACAGTCGCACGGTTCTTTGTCTGCTAATGTTTGATTGATCTCTTCTGCTTCAATACATCCTAGTGTTTTGTAAAATGCAATAGATTCTTCAGAAGAATGTGCTGAAATATAAAGTTTTTTTGCTCCCATATTCTTAGCTTTATCACATGACATTAAAAATAACTTTTTACCTATGCCTCTATTTCTATATTTATAAGAAACATGGAGTAATTCTAATTGAACATATTCTTTGTTTTTGCCAAAAAAATCATTTTCTAATGAAACACATCCGATTAACTGCTTGTCTAAAAAAGCACCAAATACATATCCTCCGTTTTTAATACAATTTTCATAAGATGAAATAATTTTAGATTTTTTAGCATCATTCCACTGCTCCGTAAATGAAATATCTTTTAGTACCCATTTATTGTTTTCTTTACGCCAGCATTTATTTACTTCTTGATATCTATTAAAATTTTTCAATAAATCAGATGTGCAGTCACATAAGTTTAGACTTTTAAACTGTACTTTTTCGACTATGTCCATATAATCAATCTCTTCAATAACTTCTCCTTGGATTAAAACTCTTCCATTATCAGGGCATCTCATTTTAAATTTTTTTGCTTTTGTATTGCCATAATCTAAATTACCGTTATTTAGTAATGTATAAACATTTGGATATATACTCTGCCATAATTCATGGCATAGAGGAGGGCATATATCTTCAACTATGTAGGTGTCTCCTGCTTTATGGTAGTTTCCTCTGCATTTACTTTCTAATATAGTTAATTTAACTTTCATAATGTTTTATTAGTCCTTTCAATTTTATGTTGTTTAATCTTTTTCATTTACTAATTATATTTTTATTGATTATTTTACTATTTTTAAATATTATATAAAAATGTACAATAATTTTCAAACAATTATTACCTATTAAAGTACTAAAAGGTAATATATATGGTACAAATTAATATTAAATTTCTATAATATGATATACTTAAAATAAAAAGTAGCTTTTAATTAGGAGGGTAATATAGTCATGATGATAAAAGTAACAAAATTAGCTATAAAAGATGTATTGGTGTTAGAGTATGATTCAGGTGAGGACAATAGAGGTACATCATATAAACAGTTTTCAGAAAAAGAACTAAAAGATATTGGAATATATACTCACTTTGTTGAAGAAACATTATACTGTCCTATAAAAAAAGGAACGTTATATGGCGTTCATTTTCAAAACCATCCAAAAGCACAGACAAAGTTATTATACTGCACTAAAGGCAGAGGTATTGATTTTGCAGTTGATTTGCGTAAAAATTCAGAAACTTATAAACAATGGGTTAATGTTGAATTGAGTCCAGAAAATAGGAAACAGATATATATTCCGGTAGGTTTTGGACATGCGTTCTTATCCTTAGAAGATAATACTCAGGTTGTTATGAGAATAGATAATTATTTTGATACTGATTTATGTAGAGCTATAACATATGATGATGCTGAATTAAGTATTAATTTCAATATAGCCAATCCTATACTTTCACAATCCGATAATACTGCTCCTACTTTGAAAGATTGTGATATTAATTTATAGGTACCTAAGCCTACAATAGGGGATATGAATTGACGGGTCTAAGTAATTTAATGGTGATATACTCTTAGTAGAAGGAGGACGAAGAATGAGTTATATACAAAGAATGAATGATGCTTTAGACTATATAGAAAGTAATTTGGATGGAGAGATAGATTATACGAAAGTGGCTAATATAGCATGTTGTTCATTTAACTATTTTCAACGTGTGTTTATGTTGATAGTGGATATATCCTTATCAGAATATATTCGGCGTCGGCGAATGACGTTAGCGGCATTTGAACTGCAAACTAGTACTATAAAGATAATTGACTTAGCTATAAAGTATGGATATGATTCTCCAGATTCATTTTCTAGAGCATTTAAAAAGATCCATGGAGTTACTCCGACAGGAGTACGTAATAATGGAGTTTCAGTAAAAGCCTATCTTCGTATCACCTTCAATATTTCGATTAAAGGAGATGTTGAAATGAATTACAGAGTAGAAGAGAAAGAGGCATTTAGAATTGTAGGGATTAAAAGAAGCTACAAGGGGCCGGATGATGATGAGAGCGTAGTACCTGTATTTTGGAACGAACTTTATGCAAATGGGATGTATGATAGAATATCGAGTTTACAGACAGGAAAACCAAAAGGAGTTCATGGCTTTATACACGTAAAAACTGAAGTAGATGTTGAGTATACGATAGGTTGTATATCTGATAAAGAACCACTTTTAGGCATGGAGAGTTATATAATTCCAAAATCTACATGGGCAATATTTGAAGTAACTGGTCCTGTAAGTATGGTAATGGCAGAGGCGTGGAAAAGAATATTTTGTGAATGGCTGCCCCAATCTGATTACAAATATGCAGAAATGATTGATATAGAGTGTTTTTTACATGATGGGGATAAAAGATCATCAAATTTTAAATATGAAATATGGATACCAGTCATAAAGAAGTAAATTTACGTCAGATTTATATACTATGACATTATAATTATAATGTCATAGTATAAATTTTATTTTTTAATAATTATACTGTTATAGATCACTACAAGTATTAAAAATACTGTTAAGTCCTTCTGAAATAGTTCCGTTTGAAGGATACAATAAATAATTTAAATCATGGTCATGGTCTTCAAAGATATGTGTAGTTAGATTATTTTTTTCTAGTTCTTTAAATTTATTTTCTATACTTTCTACACCTTTAACAGGTACATTGGCATCACAAGTACCGTGAAAGATATGTATTGGTAGATTAAGTTTTGGTAATACCTCACTATTAGGACTTAGATTAAAATGTTCATGAAACCAAGCTGTGGTTAGTCTTACAGGATAATTATCTATAAACCAATTGTCATCGTTTCGATTAATTGCAGAAAAAATATTTTCTCTTTGCTCTCTTAAAATTATTTCAAAATCTAGTTCGTCTATTTTACTATTTTTATCAATGTCGAATTCATCAAAAGATGCGTTTTGAAATACTTCTTGTATAACATTATATTTGTCAGTTTCATAATCTTCTTTTGTAATATATCCTTTTTTATCATAATCAAACATTTTACACATATTCACCATGGAAGAGCCACCTGATAACTGCCATTCTAATATATCTTTCATATTATCATTACAATATCCAGCTAATAATAAACTGTCTATCTTAACATTGTTATTAAGTGCAACTAAAGGTGCAATGACTGTACCTTCGCTCCAACCCAAAAGAATTATTCTTGCATTTTCTAAACGTGGGAGACTTTTTAAGTATTTAACAATACATTCTACATCTTTTACTGAATTATGAGGTAGATAAGTTTGGTAATCATCATTGTTTATCTCTGCATAATAAGGTGGATTTGTACCAATTTCAACGCCTCTTGTATTATATCTACAAAATGCAATGTTACGATTAGTGAGTTCTTGTGCAAACAAATCATAATAATTAAATTCTAATTCGCCTGATTTTCTATGATTATCATATGTATTAGGGCCGGAGCCGGATACAAACAAAACTACTTTGTCAACTTCAGCAGCCTGAGGATAATCTATTTTAATTTTTAGTTTATATTTATCAAAAGAACTTACTTCAATTATTTCGGTATCAGGCAATTTTTGCTCTCCTGTTTCCCCACCAGAAACTTTGCTTTCATTACTGCATCCAGTAAAACTTACTAGAGAAAAAGCAACGATAGAAATAAATGCAAGGTTTATAAATCTTTTCATTTTTTACCTCCTGTAAAATCAAAATAATATTTTTCCATATAAATCAGAATATAAATATGAAATAGTTATTACTCTATTATATATTAAATGTTTACAAAATCAACCAAATTTTCAGTACAATCTTCATTTGATAGTTTGAACATAAACATTTGCAACTAAAAAATCACTCTAGTATAATAGAGCGATTTTTTTATAGTTTTTACTATTATTAGTTTCAAGATATCATTTCTCATATGTTAATATTTCTAATGCTTTTGATACCCTTCCACAGCTTTTTTCTAATGATTCTTCTGCTTTTTCTTTTTCCACATTGCCTTTTATCATTACTAATGATAATTTTACATTGTAATTAGTTGTCTCAAGTGTTTCTTTTGCTTTTTCTTCACTTATTTCTGCAATTTCTTTTAACATATTTACAGCTCTTAATTTTAATTTATTGTTTGTTGGCTGTACATCTATCATATAGTTTTTATAAGTTTTTCCCAACTTGACCATTGCTGCTGTTGTCAGCATATTGAGTATCATTTTTTGTGCTGTTCCAGCTTTCATTCTTGTTGAACCTGTTATAACTTCTGGACCAACGATTACTTCAATTGGTATATCCGAATATTTTGATATTTTTGAATTTTTATTACATGATATTGATATTGTTTTTGCTCCAACTTCTAAAGCATATTTCAATGCTCCTATTACATATGGTGTTCTCCCACTTGATGCAATTCCAACTAGTACATCATTATTACTAAAATTTATTTTTTTTAAATCAACCTTTCCGCTTTTTTCTATGTCTTCTGAATATTCTACTGCATTTCTTAGAGCATAATCTCCTCCGGCTATAATCCCTAATATTTTGTTTTTAGGAGTATTGAAAGTGGGAGGGCATTCTGATGCATCTAACACTCCTAATCTACCGCTAGTACCTGCACCTGCATATATGAGTCTGCCTTGTTTATTTTCTAGTTTTTCTACAATAATATCTACTGCTTTTGCTACTTGAGATAATTCCTTTTCTACAGCAAAAGCAACTTTTTTATCTTCTTCGTTTATTAATTTTACTATTTCTAATGTTTCTAGTTTGTCTATTTGTGATGTGTTTTCGTTTATTTGTTCAGTTGTTAGTTTTGAAAAATTGATTTCCATTAATGTATCTTCCTTTCAAGTCAACCATCATAATGAACGGTTATATTTAAATTATTCCATGCTATTAGTAATGCTCCTATAGCTCCATTGTATAATGGTTTAGTGATTTGAACATTATCATTTTTTAACTGAATTTTTTCTTTAAATTTATTTAGTATGTATTCACTTTTATTTAATATTCCTCCACCATAAGTAAGGTTTATGGTTTCTTTAAATTCCAATTGATTAATTACTGCTTGAGTTATTTCCACTAAACAATCAACAGCATTATCTAATATTCTTATTGAAACTGCATCATTTTCTGAAGCACCTTTAATTACTAATGGTGCTATTCGTGCAATATGTTCCTTAGTAAGTTTATTGTTATAAACATATCCTATTATTTCATCAACTTTATTTAAATTTAAAAAATCTAAAACTTTTTCTGTCAAGATAGTTTCTTTGTCTCTTTTGTCATATGATCTAAAGATAGCTTTTAGTGCATTCTTTCCTATATCATATCCGCTTCCTTCATCGCCAAGTATATGCCCCCAGCCGCCTACTCTAACTGTTTTTCCTTTTGTATCTATTCCGTAACTTATTGAACCGGTACCGCTTATAGTTATTATTCCATGGTTTTTTCCATTGGCACCAACTAATTCGCAGACAACATCATTGTTCAAAATAATATCACTTTTAACTCCTATGCTTCTAATTAATTTGGTTAAAATTGTTTTATCCTGCTGTCTATCTACTCCAGCCATACCTAAAGATAATAGTTCTAAATCTTCTACACTAATACCTACATGTTTACATAGATGAGAAATAACTTCTGTTAAGGACTGTTTAGCTCTATCTATTCCTATAGATTGATAATTAGATGGTCCACTGGAAAAAGATGTAATAATTTCTCCGTTTGTATTTCCTATATAAGCTAATGTCTTAGTTCCTCCTCCATCTATGCCTATAACATATTTCATATGGTTCACCTCAATTTTATATTGCTGTAAATCTTGTAGTGTTCTAATTAATCTTTATTATTAGCCTTTTAATCCTGCTAACATAAATCCTTTGCTTATTTTGTCATGTAAGAAAACATACAGTATAATTGTTGGTAATGCAGAAATGATTATTGCTGCAAATAATACTGTCCATGAAGCAGCAAATTGCTGCTGTACATATAAAGAATGAAGTCCTACAGCAATAGTTTGCTGTTTTGGATTAGTTAACAATATTGATGGAATGAAATAATCATTCCATATTGATATAGCTGAAATAGTTCCTACTGCAATGATAGGTCCTTTTGCCATTGGAAGCATAATCTTCCTGAATATTTGAAAATCATTTGCTCCATCTATATAAGCTGCTTCTGCATAAGCCCATGGTAATGCTTTAAAGAATCCATAAAATATCAGCATATTTGTTCCCATACCAGATGCATAATACAGAAAAAGACCTTGTGTATTAAATAATCCTAATTTGCTCATAAATAAATAAAAGGGAGCTAAAGTTCCGGAAACAGGTATTAGCAGACCAGAAACAGCTAACGCAAATATAATATTACGTCCTCTAAATTCATATTTTGCTAATACATATGCTACACTCGAAGAAAACAGTATTTGTATAAAAGTTGCAAAAACAGTTATGAAAATGCTGTTTTTAAAGTAAATTAGTATATTGGTTTCTTTTATAGCAGATATATAGTTTTGTATATTAAAAGTTTTGGGTAAAGACCAAATACTTTGATAAAATTCTGAAACTGACTTAAATGAATTAAGCAATATCCATACATATGGAAAAATTAAAGTAATCGCATAAAACATCAATATAACTTCAATTATTATTAGATATTTTTTATTAAATGTATTCTTCATAATATTTCTCCTTTAATTACTCCCATTTCTTTCCTAACCTGTCCAATAAACTTTTGATAATATAAACAGCAATAAATCCTAATACTGCAATTGTCAGGCCTGCTGCCGATGCTAAACCATAACCGCTGTCTTCGGTTACAGTTTTTACTACTCTAAGAGGTACACTAGTTGTCCCATATTGACCGTTTGTTAATAACTGCGGCTGAAGAAAAACTCTAAATGCAGCAGCTGCGCCTATTATTACCACTGTAACTATTGTAGGCCAAATAGAGGGAATAATAATATGAAAAAATTCCTGAACGTTTGTTACTCCGTCTAGTTCACTTGCTTCTAATATTTCTTTTGGTATTTTACCAATTGCTCCACTCAGTATAAGGTTATTCCAACCAATACCTGCCCATACACAATATAAGAAAACATTTCCTAAGGCAGTAGATGAATTTCCTAACCATGTTTGTTTTAGACTTCCTAAACCAATTATATCAAGAATACTGTTAACAACTCCTTGTGTTGGATGCCACATAAATGACCACGCCATAGTTAAAACGACTATGGATATAATGTTAGGTATAAAAAATACTGAACTAAAAAACCTGTAAAGAGGTATTTTTTTAGTTAAAAAATAAGCTACAACTAATGCAATAGGTATAATAATGAAAACATTAAGCCCAAGCCATAAGAAAGTATTCCTAAAAGCAATTCCGAAGTTATCAGTATTTGTAAGAATATAATCAAATAACTTCGAATAATTTTTAAATTTAACAAACTGCCAATCTCCAATGTAATAATTGAATCTTTGCACTGAATATACTACTGTTTGTATGTTCATATATAGAGTAAAGATGGCCCAATGAAGTAAAGGCCATGCTAACATTGCAACAATAAATATTTTTTTGCTAGTATTTTTTTTCACTTTTAATATCACATCCTATTTAAGCTTTTTGAAATTTTTCTAGTCTAGTCCGAGTTCATCTTTTTTATCTTCATAGTTTTTCTTAGCATTATTTTTCATTATTTTATATGCTTGTTCTGCTGTCATATTTCCAGATTCAATTTCACCCATTTCATCGTAGTTTTTATCTATATACATTAACTCGCTGCCTCCTTTATCTGTAAAAGAATAAATTGAGTTATCGCTTAATGTATTTAAACAGCTCTTAATGAAATCAGTAACTTCTGCATCACTCAGATCATAATTTAAAGGTCTTAGACCACCTGACATTTCAGCAAATTTTTGAGTTGCTTCTGGACTTAAAGTAAATAATAAAAAGTCTTTAGCTATTTCAGGATGTTTTGTTTTTCCATATATTTGACCGCTATCAGGAATTAAAGTTAACATTGTATTTTTGTTTAAAATTCCATCTGCAGGTGTAGGAGCCATTACTATTTCATATTCGTCTGGCCATGCATCTGCCATTTCATTTTCTAACCAATATCCATTTAATATCATTGCGGCTTTTTCATTTATAAATTCAATTTGAGCACTTGTATGATTCAATGCTGGTGTTCCTTCAAGTAAGTAACCTTTTTTATTTAGTTCTTCCCATTTTTCCCAAGGTTTTAACAGTGCTTCATCTATATATATTTCATCACTTGTTGGGTTTTTGTATTCTTTCCACTTATCTACACCAAGTGATTGTATCTGCCAACCTCTATAAAATGGGCTTACATAGTTTTTATAAATTCCTGGATATGTAAGAGGTGCTATTCCCTCAGCTTTAATAAGTTCGCAAAGGTTTAAGAATTCATCATAAGTATTTGGATAAGTCCATCCATGTTCGTCAAACATAATTTTATTGTAAACTACACCAAAAGGACCTGCTGACCAAGGTACTGCATATTTTTTAACGCCTGCACCAACAGGGTCAAAATAAAAATATTCTTTTGCAGCATCATTAATTATTTCATTTAAAGTTGACTCTGTACCGTAAACTTCCATATCATATAAATCACTTATCTCTAGAACTAGGCCTTGTGTACCCCACTGCTTCCATTTTATTCCGTTAACAAAGAAAACATCAGGTGTTTCAGTACCTCCTTCAATTTTAGGTACTATTGTATCGTTTAGGTTTGCATCACCTTCAAGTTCAATTGTAACGTTTTCATGTAATGATTCATATTCTGCTTTTAGCCATTCAAACCAATCAGCACCAAATCCTCCCTCAAAATAAGCAACTTTTAGTGTTACAGGTTCTGAATCAGATAATTCTTTAGAGCTCTGTGCCTCCTGACTTGAAACATCTGCATCATTTGAACTGCAGCCAGCCAATAGTGTTAATATAAGTACTGCAACTAATAAAATTGAAAATAATTTTTTCATATCTTTCCTCCAATTTTTTTAATATCATACTCTCAAAAAGTTTTTTAAATTTATAAAAAAACGTTTAAACTTTTTAAAAACACCTAATATAATGCAATGAGATATCTTTTCTACATTACACAAATACAAGGTGATTTTTTTAATACTATGATGAAATTTCTCAGATGTTTGTTGATATTTTTGAAATTTGGTATCTTTATAATAGTTATATTTTTGATTAGTTTTTTATGAGAGTACTATTTAGTAAAATTGTAGCATATATGAAGTTTAATGTCAATTATTATCAATTACTGTGAAACTTAATTTCAATATCTTTTAAGATTTTGTATTATTTCTTTTGTAGTTTGTATTTTATTAATAATATTACTTTTGTGCTGTACACAAATACCTGTGAATATTGAATCAATAACAGTTAGTTCTGCAATTCTTGAAGACATTGTTCCTATTCTTAAGTTGCTTTCTACGTTTGCAATATTTAAAACTATATCTGATAATTCTGCCAAAGGAGATTTTTGATATTGAGTTATTGTAATTATTTTGGCACCATTAGATTTTGCTACTTGAGCCATTTCTATTATTTCTCTAGTTTTTCCTGAGGTTGATACCATTAATATTACATCTTTTTCTTCCGAAACAGCTACTGTTGTTAACTGTAGGTGACTATCATATGAATAAGATGTTGCTATACCTATTCTAGTAAATTTATACATTGCATCTGCAGCAACAATAGAAGACCCTCCTAGTCCGCATATTATAACTTTTCTTGCATTGAGTATTGTATTAATTGCTTCATCTAATTTATCATAATTAATAACCTTGAGAGTATCTTCTATACCTTTAATGTTATATGCAGCAATTTTTTTAAAAATTTCTTTATTATTGTCATCTGTTAGGATTTCTTCTATTGTAATATTGTTATTTTTACTAATATTATTTTCGTTATAAAGGTACATTTTTAATTTTTTATAACTCTTTATTTCTAATCTTTTGCAGAACCTAACAATAGCAGATTCACTTGAATTAGATTTGACTGCTAAATTTTTAATGTTCATATCAGGAATTTTTTCAATATTTTCAAGTATATATTTTGCTACTTTCTTTTCAGATGGTGAAAAATTATCATATTCATGTTTGATTTTTAATATTACATCCATAATTAGTTCAACCCCATTCTTTACAATTAATAATTCAAATAAACAATATTATGGAACTTATCCTGCTATAGGTGATTTATCCATTTTATTTCTCTATTCACTATTTTACTTAATTCCTTTTAAATAATATATAGCTATTTGTGTCCTATGTTTAAGTTTTGTTTTGGTTAGAATAGAAGTGATATAATTTTTAACTGTTCCTTCTGAAATAAATAATTTTGAAGATATTTCTTTATTGGATAATCCCTCTGCTATAGCTTCTATAATATCTAGTTCTCTTTCTGTAAACATATTTTTATTAAAAGATTTATTTACATCAATTCCATCTCTTAATTTATTTAATACTACATCTTGTATTACAGAATTGCCTCCATAAACAGTTTTTACAGCATCTTTTATGTTTGCTGGTGTATTATTTTTTAATAAATATCCTTTAGCACCATTTTTTAAAGCTTCTCGTATGTATTCATCTTCATCAAAAGTTGTTAAAATAAGAACTCTCGTTTTTGTTTTATTTACTATTTCTTTTGTAGCTTCAACTCCGTTCATAACAGGCATTCGTACATCAAGAAGTGCTATGTCAATACTTTTTTCTAGACATTCTTTTAACGCTTCTGCTCCATTTTCAACACAAGCTGTAACTACAAAATCATTGTCCATGTCTAGTATTATTTTTAAACTTTCTCGTATAAGTGAATCGTCATCAGCAATTAATAATTTTATAGCCATAAAAACCTCCATAACTTTTATCTTTTCACTTTTCACTTTTATCTTAAATAGTTATTTTGTTATGTTTTGATAGGCAGCAGCATTATAACAGAAAAACCATCTGAACCATCAATAATGATGTTTCCATCAATATTTTCTGTTCGTTCTTCCATTCCTTTAATACCTAAACCCTTCTTAATATTTAATTTTCCTATTCCATTATCTTTGATTTCTATCTTAATAATTTTATTTAAAACTTCAATTTTTATATTTATTTTGGAAGCTTTTGAGTATTTTATTGTATTAGTTATGGCTTCTCTAGTGTTGTTTAATATAACATTCCACTGAATATAAGTTATCTTGTCTATATTTTGGTCATATAATAGGTTTACTTTAATATTGGTTGATTTTTCAAACTTTTTTATAAGTAAGTTAAGTTTGTGAATACCTAATTCTTCTGAAGCAGGCTTAAGTTCTCTTAAAGTAATTCTTGTTTCTTCCATACCTTTTCTAAGTACAGATATAGTATTATCAATCATTTCTTCCGATCTTTTAATGTTCTTGTTAATAAGTAGTTTTGCAGCTTCTAGCTGCATGATGCTTCCTGATATAGTGTGTCCTATATTATCATGTATTTCCTGTGAAATTTTATTTCTTTCTTCTAACTTAGACAGGTATTTCATTTCTTCTTCATAGTTTTTGTCTCTATCTACATAATTATTTAAATTAAAATTTTTATCTCTAAGTATATCGTTTTCTAAAGTTAGCTTAGAAATCTTATAATGTGATTTTAAAAATAAATTATATAATAAATAATTTACGCCTGATATTAAGATGAATTCATCTACTATAAAATTATCTATTAATAAAGATATAGCTATTATAGAAATTATTGACACTTCTTTTTCTATTTGTAAATAGTGATAAATAAAATATATATTTAATGGTAAAAACAATATAAATGACTTGTCAAAATAAAAATATATAAGAGAAATGTAGCTTATTATAATTAGTAGTAAATATTTTCTAATCTTATTGTTGTTAAAAATGTAATAAGTTAGCTTTAAACTTAGATATATTAATAAAAATAATACTATATTAGTAATGTTAGAAAATTCATTCTTAATATGCTGAAAACTATAATAGAAAATTATAAAAAACTCATTTATGACCAGCCATCTCTCCATTATAAACTCCAAATACTTAATATAATTACAAGATTAATTTATAATTTTAATTATACCATGTTTTGATAAATTTGACAGTAGGCTGTTTTTCACAATTATCAAAAATATATATTACTTTAGTCATATAGAAAAGGTGACGTTTATCAACTATATAGAATATTATTTTTGAAGTATAATTTACTAAAGATTAACAATAAATCAATTAATTTAAGTAAGGAGATTGGTTATGCAGATAGTTAAAATACAAGGATTAACTAAGAAATTTGGGGATTTAATAGCAGTAGATAATGTGAGTTTGGAAATTGAGCAGGGAGAAATATATAGTTTGCTTGGACCTAATGGAGCAGGAAAGAGTACAATTATAAATATTATTTCTGGATTACTGAAGATGAATAAAGGAGAAGTTGAAATATTAGGAAAAAATATAATAAAGCATTCTAATTATGTTAAGAAGAATATGGGAATAGTTCCCCAAGATATAGCAATATATGAGGATTTAACAGCTTATGAAAATGTTAAGTTTTTTACTACCCTTTATGGAATTAAAGGAGAAGAACTTAAACGAAAAACAACAGAAGCTTTAGAATTTGTTGGATTAAATGATAAGTCTGATAAATTTCCAAAGAGTTTTTCAGGCGGAATGAAAAGAAGATTGAACATAGCATGTGCTATAGCTCATAGACCTAAGTTAATCATAATGGATGAACCTACTGTTGGGATAGACCCACAATCAAGAAATCATATACTTGAGTCTGTTAGAAAGTTAAATAAACTAGGTTGTACAATTATTTATACGACACATTACATGGAAGAGGTTGAAGCAATTAGTACTAAAATAGGTATAATTGATCATGGTAAGCTTATAGCCGAAGGAAATAAAGAAGAGCTAAAAGCTATAGTTACAGACAGGCAGGCTATATATATTACAGTAAATGACAGTGAAAAAGTAAATATTAATGAACTGAAAAAAATAAATGGAGTTGTAGATGTTACAGTAGATGGAAATGTAGTGGAAATAGATAATAAAAAAGAAATAAATAATTGGGATAAAATAATAACATATTTTTATTCAAATAGTATTCCTGTAAAAAATATAGAGAGTAAAGTACCAAACCTAGAAACTGTATTTTTAACCCTCACAGGCAGAAAATTGAGAGATTAAAAGGAGGAGAAAGATGATAAGCATTATAATAAAGGAAATTAAACATAACTTTAGAGATAAAAGAGCTATAACATTAATGATTGCTTTTCCTCTACTCCTTATGGTTATATTGGGAGTAGTGTTTAATGGACAATTTGCAAGTAATGGTATAGATTTCAGTGGAGCTAAAGTCATATATTCAGCAAAGGAAGATGGAAATTTACATAAAGGATTTAAAGAATTTGCTCATGAACTTGAAGAAATGAATATTATATTTGAACAAATTGAAAATGAAGACGATGCTATAAAAAAGATTCAAGATGATTTATATACTTGCTACATTTCTTTAGATGAAAATAGTAAGGAATTAAATATATATAAGAATAATAAAAGAAATACTACAGCGAGTTTTATAGAAGGTATGTTAGCTACTTTCGTTCAAAGATATAATTTGGTTTCGCAAATTATAGAAGTTAATCCTAATTCTATTGATGAAATAATGAATAAAGATATTAAAAACGACTATGTAAAAATTGTATCAATAGATGAAAAAAAACAAGCAAGAGCAATTGACTACTATGGGATTACAATGCTTACATTAATAATAATGTATTCAGTTAATGCGGGTATATTTAGCATTCAAGGAGAACAAACAATAAAAACAGGAGATAGGATAATTGGAACGCCTATTAATAAATATAAAGTATTTTTAGGAAAAGTATTAGGAGCATTTGCTGTTACTGCAATTCAGATAAGTATTGTAATATTATTCAGTACAAAAATTTTAGGTGTAAATTGGGGAAATGATATAGTTACAATATTAATAATTATCATAACTCAAATAATAATGTGTATATCTATTGGAGTTGGAATAGGATTTTTAGTAAGCAGCCAAGAAGTAGGAAATGGAGTTATAAGTGCAATAATACCCTTGCTTGTTTTTTTAGGTGGTGGATATTATCCATTAGAACGAATTGGAAGTGATTTATTATTCAAAATTTCTATAATATCACCTATTAGGTGGATTAATGATTCAATTTTTAATGTTATTTACTTAAATGACTATAAATATGTTTCTAGTACAGTAGTATTCAATATAGTAATTTCATTTGTATTTCTATTATTAGCTAATATGAAATATAGAAGAAGAGAGGAGATATAAAATGAAAAATATATTTATCTTAGCTGGAAATACCTTGAAAATATTATTTAGGAAAAAAACTAATGTAGTAGTATATATTATACTTCCAATACTTGTAGTTTGCGGATTGATGGGTGTTACTGCTTCTGATAAAGCTTCAAATGTTTATATGGGAGTAGTAGATAATGATAATAGTAATTTTTCAAATGATATGCTTGATTTTTTGAAAAACACAGGTAAATTTTCTGTAGAATTTGTTGATGAAAAAGAA
Source organism: Tissierellales bacterium (assembly GCA_018433765.1). Classification (GTDB taxonomy): domain Bacteria; phylum Bacillota; class Clostridia; order Tissierellales; family Sedimentibacteraceae; genus SM3-B41. The sequence continues at coordinate 19,329 of JAHDQO010000016.1, read as the reverse complement.
GTTAATGAAAAAATTGCTTCAAGAAATCTTGATTTTGCATTTATAATACCTGATAGTTTTGAAGAAAATATCTATAATGGTAAAATTGAAACTATTAAAATAGTTTCAATAAAAGGAGAGCAGGTAACAATATTGATTGAAGAATATACTAAATTTTATTTAAACAACCTTCAAGATATATATATTGCGTCTAAAGGGTCAAGAGAATTATTTGACAAAATTTATTATGGTTATGAAGATAATTTTTTAAAATTTAATTCTCAGTTTGTAGAAGATAAAGTTTCAAATAAGCAGTCAACACAAATTTCAATAGGTATATTTATAATGTTTATGATGATTGCATGCTCAACAACAGCAGGCTTAATATTAAAAGAAAAACGTGATAGAACTTTTTATAGAATATGTGCTGGGCCAGTAAAACCTAGAGAGTATGTTTCTTCAAATGTTTTAGTAAACATATTAATTGTATTTATTCAGATAGTATCAGTATTGTTTGTAGTTGAGAAAATATTTAAGTTTGAGACTTATGTTCCTGTAATTCAAATGTTAATTATATTAATGAGTTTTGGTTTTGCAGCAGTAGGAATTGGTATGATAATTATGTTGTTATCTAATTCAAGCTTTTCATCATATGCATTAAATAGTCTTATTGTAATTCCAACTTGTATGATAAGCGGCTGTTTTTGGCCTAGAAGTATAATGTCAAAAAGTCTGCAAAAAATAGGATATTTTATTCCGCAAACTTGGGCTATGGATGCTATAACCAAGATTCAAATGGGAAATTCATTTGATAAGATTAGAATAAATATTTTAATCTTATTGGCATTTGCATTAGTATTTTTCTTAATAGCTATTTATAAAATAAAGCAAAATGATGACATTAATACATATGTGTAATTAAAGGCTATAGAACAAATCCTGTGATTGAAAGGATTTGTTCTATAGCTTATTCTCTTTCAAACCAATGAATCCTTCTATCTTTTTTAAAACCTAGTTTTAATGCTAAATTCATAGATTTGATATTATCTTCTTCAATATGAACAAATGGTATTTCACCTAACTCTCTTAATTTTTTAATCATAGCTATAGTTAATTCATATCCATATCCTTTCCTTCTGTAATCATGAAGTACATTTAAAAAACCAACAGCACCATCATCATGAACCATAATCCATGCAACTAGTTTATTATCTTCATATATGCCTAAACTTGTACCATAATTAATTCTTTCTGCGATATATTCAGCAGATGCATAGTCTTTATATTCGTAATGGTTATAGATGTATTCAGCGTCATTAACAGTTAGTTCTTTTATATTATATTTGTTTTCTGGTAAGGCTAAGTTTTCAGGAAATATTAACTTCATACATGTCATTTTCCATAACAACTTCTTATCTTTAATTAGATAAGGAAGCATCCAATCTTCAATAATTGCAAAGTATTTATCATTTTCAGTGAGTTTATCCACTAATTTTATAAATTCATTCTTTGAAGAACTGCTTATATATACCCAGTTTTGATCGCTTTTTCCTCTTACTAATATAGAATTTCCTACCATATCAATATTGTTTATATCATATGTGTTAATAAAATTTATCATATTTATATTTTTTATTTTATCTCTCGTTAAATATTTTATTATTTCGTCTTTTGAGAACATTATAAAATCACTCCAATCTAACTAATGTTTACTACAATAATATATTTAAAATTGTAACATATTTTGTATATATATTAGTCTGATTATGATATCATTTCTAGCCAATTTTTTATTGCTAAAGAATTTTTCTTATTTTTATTAATTATCATATATATTTGTCTTGTAGGTATTGTTGAATCACTTATTTTTATATGTTTTAATTCTCCAGATTTCAGTTCATTACTAACAGAAGATTTAGTAACAAATGCATATCCAAATCCTTCTTTAACAAAATCAATTACATAGTAGATTTCATCAACTGAAAGTTTCAGCAAAGGACTGTCTCCAAATATTTTACTTAACCAGCTAAAAAATTGTTTTCCTAAATCTACATAAAGTAAGGGTAATTGCATTAAATCTTTGCAAGAAATTTCTGATTCAATCAATGTTTTGTTTTTGGGACTTGTTACTAGAATTATTTTGTCTTCTAAAAAATCAATAACTTCAAATTTACTGGATTTTATTTTTGTATAAACAAATCCAATATCTAGTATACCATCACTTAATAGTTTAATAATTTCTTCTGAATGATTAACTTTAAGTTTTACCGAAATATTAGGATAAGTTAAAAAATACTCTTTGATTATTGGTGAAATAATACCCTTATATATGGAATCAACATATCCTAATGCTAACCTATCCTCGAATATTCCTACTGATCTAGCTTTAATTATACCATCTTTTTTTAACATGAGCATTCTTTTAGCATACGGCAGAAAAACCTCTCCCGAAGGTGTAAGCCTTACATCTTTGTTGTTTCTTATAAATAAATCTTTTCCTACGTATTTCTCAAGTTCATTTATTCTGTTTGAAATTGTTGATTGAACTAAATACTGCATTTCAGCAGTTTTAGTAAAATTACCATTTTCTGCAAGAAGTACAAAAGTTTCAATTGATTCAATATTCATAAATACCTCCATTTATTATCTATCTAATAAATCGATTGTTATTATTTAAATAATTTGTTTTTAAAATTCAATATTTTTTATTATACTATATATGAGCTCAATAAAAAATAAATGGAGGTTAAATTAATGTATAGAAAAACTACAAAAAAAATAAAAGTAGGAAATGTGTATGTAGGCGGAGATTCAAAGATTTCTGTACAGTCTATGACTAATACAGACACTAAAGATGTAGACGCAACTGTAAATCAAATTCTTGAATTAGAAAAAGTAGGTTGCGAAATCATAAGATGTGCTGTACCTAATATAGAATCAGCAGAAGCTTTGAAGAAAATAAAAAAACAAATTCATATTCCTTTAGTAGCAGATATACATTTTGATTATAAATTAGCACTTAAATCTATAGAAAATGGAGTAGATGCATTAAGAATAAATCCGGGTAACATTGGAAATATAGATAGAATAAAAATGGTAGTAGAAGCTGCAAAAAATAAAAGTATACCTATTAGAATTGGTGTGAATTCTGGCTCTTTAGAAAAAGAAATTTTAGAAAAATATACAAGAGTTTGTTCAGAAGCATTGGTTGAAAGTGCTTTAAAACATGTAAGAATATTAGAAAGTTTAAACTTTTATGATATATGTATTTCAATAAAATCTTCTGATGTAATGCAGACTATAGAAAGTTACAGATTAATATCTGAAAAAGTAGATTATCCTCTTCATTTAGGTGTTACAGAAGCAGGAACTTTATGGAGTGGAACTATAAAATCTAGCATAGGTATAGGCACTCTTTTAGCTGAGGGTATTGGAGATACTATAAGAGTTTCTCTTACTGGAAATGTACTGGATGAAGTTAAAGTAGGACGTGAAATTCTTAAGTCTTTAGGTTACATAGAAGAAGGAGTTAAGATTGTATCTTGTCCCACATGTGGCAGGACTCAAATAAACCTTATAAAAATAGCTGAGGAAGTAGAAAAGAGATTAGCTAATTGTGAAAAAAATATTAAGGTAGCTGTAATGGGATGTGCAGTTAATGGCCCGGGAGAAGCTAGAGAGGCAGATATAGGCATTGCTGGTGGAAAGGGTGAAGGATTAATATTTAAAAAGGGTAAAATAGTAAAAAAGGTTAAAGAAGAAGACATAGTAGAAGAATTGATGGAAGAAATTGAAAAACTATAAATATTTTTATAGCTAAATTACTTCTATGAAATATTTTTATAATTATTGAAAGTTTGTATTTGATATGCTAAATTGTTTTTAATTACAAAAAGACTTTGGAGGCATAAAATGACTATAAAAAAAATGATAAGCATTATATTAGTTTTTGTAATGATATTTACACTAGGTGCATGTGCAACTAAGAATACTAATAGCGATGCTAACAGCAAAGGTGAATCAACCGATTTAGAGGAGAAAGTTGTTATCTATTCAACACATGGAGAATCTATGCTGGAATTGGTAGCAGAAGAATTTGAAGAGAAAACAGGAGTAAAAGTAGAATTTATAAATTTAAAGGGTGAACTTGCAGACCGAGTACGTGCAGAAAAAGGTAATCCTCAATCTGATGTTATGTTTGGTGGGGCATCATCAATTTTTATGAAATTGACAGAAGAAGGTTTGTTTGAAGCATATGAACCAGCATGGGGAAAGGACTTAGATTTTTTATACAAATCTGCTGATAATTTTTGGTTTGGTACTATTCAAACACCTGTAATGATGTTTTATAATAGTGATATGATGAGTGCAGAAGATGCACCAAAAGATTGGGCTGACTTAAGTAAAGAAGAATACAAAGATCAATTAGTTTTTAGAAATGCTTTATCATCTTCCGCTAGAGCAACTTATTCAAGTTTACTTCAGCAGTACGAAAAAGAAGGTAGTATAGAAGAAGGATGGACACTGCTTAAAGGTATTGATATGAATACAAAACAATATTACGGCAGCGGTTCGTTAATGTTTCAAGCTCTCGGAAGAAAAGAAGCAAGTATAAGTTTTGCACCATTAAATTCTATTATAGATAATAAAATCAAAAATGAAATGCCTCTTGAGGTAATTGATGCTGAAAGTGGTTCTCCAATTATCACAGATGGTATAGCTCTTATAAAAGATGCTAAACATCCTAATGCAGCTAAAGCATTTATTGATTTTGCAGGAAGTCCTGAGATGCAAGCTAAATTAGCAAATGAATTTAATCGTCTGCCTACTCATCCAGATGCTTTTACTGATTCACCAGAATGGATGGAAGAAATTAAATTCAAACCTATGTCAGTAGACTGGTCAGATTTATCCAGCAAAGAATCTGAATGGATGCAAAAATGGGATACAGAAATAAAAGATACTGAAAAAGATGCTAAATAATAATATAAAATAAAAATATATAGTATAATTTGAGAAGTAATTTAATTTTTACTTCTCGTTTTATTATAAAATAGAGGTTGGAAATGGCGTTTGTTGAGTTTAGGAATATAAAAAAAATTTATGGAGAAAGAGCGGTTTGTCAAAATATTAATTTACAAATTAATAAAGGCGAATTTTTTACTTTTTTAGGACCTTCAGGATGTGGAAAAACAACTCTTTTAAGACTGTTAGCTGGATTTATTTTTCCTGAAGAAGGAAAGTTATTTTTAAATGGACAAGATATAACAACTTTGCAGCCTGAAAAAAGAAATGTAGGCATGGTTTTCCAAAATTATGCCCTTTTTCCTTATATGACTGTTTACGAAAATATTGATTTTGGATTGAAAATTAATAAAATTCCAAAAAAAGAACGAGAAAAGAAAATTAAAGAATATTTAGAGATTGTAAATTTAGAAGGTTATGAAAAAAGAAGCATTTCAGAACTTTCAGGTGGAGAACAGCAGAGAGTTGCTTTAGCAAGGTCTTTAGTTGTGAAGCCAGAAGTTCTTTTATTAGATGAACCTCTATCTAATTTAGATGCAAGATTAAGAGATAAAATGAGAGCAGAGTTAAAAGATATTCAAAGTAAATTAGGCATAACAACTATTTTTGTCACTCACGATCAAACTGAAGCTTTGAGTATGTCTGATAGGATTGCTGTGTTTAATAAAGGTCAATTAATACAGATAGGATCTCCTAATGAAATTTATTTAGAGCCTGTAAATTCTTTTGTAGCATCTTTTGTTGGCGAAACCAATTTGTTTGAAGTTAAGATTGTTGGGAACAAAGCTTATGTTACAGATGAATTTATTTTATCACTTCCTAAAAAACTAGATGGAAAGTTTGTTTCAATACGGCCGCAAGATGTTATCTTAAGTAAAAGCCAACCTTTGGATGGTGGTTACAAAGGTATTATCGAAGAAATAAAATACAACGGTACATTGATTGAATATACTATAAAATGCAATAATATAATTTTAAAAGCAGTTCAAATTAACAATTATAAGAAAAAATCATTGATTTCAATTGCTGATAGTGTTTATATTAACATTGATTCGCAATGTATAAAAGTACTGAAATACTAAAGGAGTGGCTAGTGTGATAGATAGACTTAAAAATATAAACATTTCTAAAATACTTATTACTTCATTACTTCTTTGGATTTTAATAGGATTTATATTATATCCAACTTTGCGTACTTTTTCTGTAAGCGTACACAGTCAGGGTGATATTTCGATAATTAATTATTTAAAAGTTTTAGAAACAGATGCTCACTTTACAGCAATTAAAAATACTGTAGTATTGGGTTTATTAACTGTGCTAATATGTGGAGTTATAGGAACTGCTCTTGCTTTCTTAGTGCATTTTTTTGAGCTGCCTTATAAAAGGGTAATTGACAAGCTGTTGATGATGCCACTCGTATTACCAGGGTTAATCATTGTTTTTGCTTTTGTTCAGCTTTATGGAGAGAGTGGTTTAATTACTAAAACAATACAAAACATATTTAATTTAAAGGAAGTGCCTTTTAAATTCTCTGGTTTATCTGGAATTTTATTAGTGCATGCATATACGCAATATGTGTATTTTTATATGAATGTATCAATTGCAATTAAACATATAGATCAATCATCATTAGAAGCAGCTAAAAATTTAGGTGCTTCACGATTTACACTCTTTAAATCCGTCATAATACCATTTATAAAACCAGCTTTGATTGCATCAAGCATTATTACATTTATGACAGGAGTTGGTTCATTTTCTGCTCCTAGCATAATAGGAGGAAGTTTTAAGGTAATGACGACTCAGATTCTTTTGGCTAAAGCAAATAATTTTATGGGGTTGGCAGCTTCACAAGTAATTATACTAACTGTTATTTCAATAATGTATCTTGTTGTGTTTAGATACTATGAAAATAAAGTTACATTTGTTTCACAGGTAAAAGGAGTTAAAATTAGTCCTATTGCTATAAATAATAAGATTACTAGAAATGTATTATATGCTATATTAATTATTTTAGTTGTAATTATTATTCTACCTATACTTACAATTATTGTACTTTCTTTTGTTAAGCCGGGGACTTGGATGGTAGATATATATCCTAGAGAATTTTCTTTTGATAATTATGTTAAAATATTTTCTAAATCACGTGCATTTGCTCCTTTTATTAACAGCATAGCTATATCATTAATTACTGCGGTATCATGTATGATTGTTGCACTACCATCATCTTATATTATTGTTAAAGCAAAATCTAAATGGAAAGTTTTTATAGAGTTTTTAGTTATGCTACCGTGGGCAGTGCCGTCAAGTGCGATTGCTATAAATATGATTAATGCCTTTAATCATCCTACTATTTTTACTGGTGAGAATGTTTTAGTAGGTTCGTATATATTATTACCTATAGCATACTTCGTGAGTTTGCTGCCTCTTATGGTAAGAACAACTACAATTTCTCTGCATAATTTAAATGATGACTATATTGATGCTGCTAAGAGTTTAGGTGCTAGCAGATGGAAGACCCTTAAGAATGTAATTGTTCCATTTTTATATCCGGGGCTATTAACTGGATTTTCTTTTGTAATTATTAGAAGTATAGGAGAATATACTCTGTCTGCGTTTCTATATACTACTAGTAATAAGCCTATTTCTATTGCCATGGTAAATGGTATTTTTGAGTATGAAATTGGTTTAGCTATGGCTTATGGTGCGTTAGTTGTATTAATTGCGTTTGTAGGAAATCTATTTATTAACAAAATACGAAAATATTAATGTTAAAATAAAATGAGGTGATTAATTATGAAAATTGATGCAGTTACTAATACATACAAAGATAATAATGAAGATAGTTACGGTATGACTAAGAACTCATTTTGGGTAATTGATGGAGCTTCTTCTCTTAGTAAGCAGAATTATACTGATGCAAGCAATGATGTCGTATGGATTGTTAATTGGTGGACTAATTACTTAACTAATAATCTTGAACAGCTTAATAAGAGCATTCAGGTTATTCTGCAAGAAGGTATTGAATTATTAAATAATGAGTTTGAAAAATTTACAGATATTAGAGACTTATCTAAACTAGATAGGGTATCAAGTGCTATTGCAATAACTAGAATTAATGGAGATGTTTTAGAGTGCTACGTATTAGGTGATGTAGAAATATTAATTAAAAAAAATACTAATGAAGTTAATGTACTAACTGATGAATCTATCAATGTTTTGGATAATCAAGTAATGGAAATTATGGCACGAAACAAAAATAGAAAAAATGAAATTAGATTTAAAGGATTTACTGAAGAAGAGCTTAGATTGTTGAGAAAAAATAGAAATACAATGAACACTGAAAATGGTTATGCTATATTAGAACATGATAAGAATGCAATAGATAAAGGTATTTATAATGAGTTACCAATAAAAATTGTTTCAGATATTTTAATGGTCAGCGATGGATTTTCTACAATTTATAATAGATATCATAAATGTTTCCGAAAAGAGGCAGTGGATTACTGCAAAAACAAAGGTCTTAAAAATGTGCTAAATGAAATAAGAGATATAGAAAATAGCGATTCTCAAATGATAAAATATAAGAGACTAAAATGTCATGATGATGCTACATCAATATTAGTAGAAATGTAAACAAGAAATATTTAATATCACTGTTTTCTAACAAGTTATATACATATATAACTTGTTAGAACTATTTTAGCTTTATTAGTTACAGCTTATATTCGTATATCAATTACTTTTCTCATGGACTGTATCTCTGAATTTTTTTCCTGAGCATCTGTTTTGTTATTGGCAACAGGTATTGTTAGTTGTCCATTGGTATTTTCTATGCTATCCTGTACTGTCTTTATTTCTTTAGCTTTATTGCCATTATTGCTTTTATTTATTTCAGTATTTTTTATTTCTTCTTTTTCTGCTTTTTCCACTTTCTTTGAGGCTTTTCTTAGATCATCATTAATTTTATCAGATGTTTTAAGTATATTACTTTCAACATTATTAATTTTTTCTTCAATTCCTTGAATAGCTTCCGGACTTTTACCGCTACTTCTTGCAGCCCTTAACTCATTCTTCAATTCTGTTCGTACTTTATCCATAGTTTTTAAATATGAATACCCTGTTACTGCTGAAAGCATATGTGCTGAATTTATTTCTACGACTGTTCCAGCACTTTGAGTATTTTTATTCTCATTATTTGATTTATTTTCTATTTTTGATTTATTATAATTAGACTTAACTTTATTTATTCTATTTTTTTTAATTTGCATTTCTATTTCATTAATCTTTTCGTGTAAAGCATTGATTTTATCCTGCTTCATTTTTAGGTCCATATTGCTTTCATTAACTTGTTTTATTTGATTCTGTAACTGCATTTTCTGCTTTTCTAGTATGTTTATAGCATTTTCCTTGGAATAAAAAGACGTATTAGATGTTGAAACTGCTGTAATATCCATTAAATTTCCTCCCTAAAGATAATTTAAGCTATCATTCGCTACATAGCATTTTGGGTAATATAACTATTTATGTTATTTATTTCGGATATTACCAGTATATCTTTATCTATTTTCTTATATTATATAATTTATTTATGACAGTTACACTTTCTCCCTTAATCCATCAAAATATAAACGAAGATTTTATATTCGATTATAACTAAGGTCATAGAATTAGATTAGTATATAGAGGTGAATTAATTGTTTATTAAAAAGCGTTCCATAAAAACACAAATATAAAAACACAGCCCCAAGCATTATTAGTGTACTCTTTTATAATCAGCATACCGTATATAATTATAAATACTGTAATGGCTTCGATGATATTTTCTGGTGTGACTCCTATCATTCCATGAATTAGTAGACAAATTACAGCACAAATAATTGCACCCCAATTAAGCCATTTTTTGCTACTTGGATATCTAATATTAATTTTTTCGCTGATTACAACATAATTAAACCCTTCAAAAAAGCCCCATGCAATTGTAATAATTCCTAAACATATTATATTCACAGGGAATGAGTTAGATAATGCTTCTTTTGTTACGAATACAGATTGAAAAGGCAAATAACTTGTTATTCCATGTCTAATAAAAGCAAATATAATATATGGTAAGAAAACCAATGCAGAAAGAATGATTGACTTTAATGCTTTTTCCTTTTTTAGTCCATAGCTAAAAAAACTTTCTTTTCTTAATATGGCTACTATTGTTATTCCAAGTCCTGCTAAGCTGTACTGAGCAAGTGATCCAACTGTTGTTCTAAGTATAATATGAATATTTTTATTATTAATAAAGTTAATAAATTGATTTTGAAATATAGTATAAATACCTAATGCAGCTAAAGTAACGATAATTATTATGTTTAGATTAATTTCTTCTTTTTTTTGCTGTATAGTTAAAATTGATTTCCCCATTTTTATACTCCTTGTATTATCAGCTTTTTATTTTGTTTTATTAATAAGCTGTATAAATAATATTATAAAGAACTGCAAGTAAACAGTCAATTACTCATTTCCTTTTTTACCATAAACAGTTATTAATATAAAAAATATATTATAACCGTATTAATAAAAGAGCAACTCCAATCTTAAGAAGTGGAGTTGCTTTTAATATTATTTCTTTTTAACAGGTATCCAGATTTCACTAACATAGTCTTTACTCTGATTATTTCCATCAGTATATAGTTCAATATCATAATCTGGTATTAATTCATATTCTGATTGAGGGAGCCATTCGCTATAAACTCTTTTCCACGTGTTTTGAATAGTATGAGGCATTGGTCCAACACATTTAAATACAGCCCATGTGTATGCAGGAATTGTTAGTTTTTCAAAATCTGCTGGTATTTCAGCATCATTACTACATTCACAACCAATACTATACCGAAATTCTTTACATCCTGTTTTTTCTTGTTCGCAAATTCCAAGCATACCGCATACAATTTCACTTGAACCATCTTCATAATATTCAGACCAGAACTTAGGAATTCCTTCTGCACTGTTTTCTGCTGTAAAATATCTTGTTTTAGCAAGAATAGTATATTCTTGTCTTTTAACAATCTTGTAATCCATAATGTTACCACCTTTCAATTCAATTTTAATGAGAAGACGATTAAATGATTTTAGATTAGAACCTTCCTTTTTTGCTGAATTAGGGGTTATCCCATGAAATCTACTAAATGCTTTTGTAAAACTTTCAGGAGTGTTATATCCGTATTTTAAAGCAACATTAATTACTTTTGTATTCGACATTATTAGCTCTTGACCAGCCAGAGAAAGACGTCTATTTCTTATATATTCTCCAACTGTCATTCCCGTCAATAAACTAAACACTCTCTGAAAGTGAAAGCTAGATGAATAGATGTGTTCTGCAATATCTTGACAACTTAAATCTGAAAGCAAATTTTCTTCAATATAATCAATTGCGTTATTAAGACTTTTTATCCATTCCATTTAAACATCTCCTTTACACAAATAATATCATTCCTTTTGATATCTTTCCTGTCACAGAATGCTTTAATTTGTCTTGTTTTTAATGTTTACTTAAATTGTACTAAAAAATTAAAATCCGGTGTAATAGTATGAACTTTTTTTATTATATAATAGTATTGTACAGAAAGCTATATAGATATTTATCAAGTAATTTTTGAAACAGTATAAACTTAATTTAACTTCATGCTATATATTTATTTATTGTACAATTTAGTAAACTGTTTCACATGTTTTGCTAAAATAACAAGGTCTTTATTTTATTTTGACTATCATACTGAAGCAGAAGTAAAAAAATATATTTAATAGTTTTAAATTGATTTTCTTCTATTTAATAATAAAAATATAATTAATATTTTTAAAAAATACTAAAGTTTGAATTGTATTTACCGAATTATATAATATAATTTACTGTAAAAAGCAAAAAAAGGGGGGATAATTGAAAAATTTTAAATTCATTTAAAATAATATAGTAGATTATAAGATAATACAATCAAAGGAGAATTAAATTGAAGACTAAAAAAATATTTTGCTTGATATTAGTAATTTCTATGATTTTTTCTAGTTTCTCGTTAATATTTGCTGAAGAAGAAACTAATTATGAAATTAAAATTACTAATGGTTATGGATTTGCTGGTAGATCAAATATGAGAGTAAATCGTGGTGGTATTGTTGAATTTAAGATAGACCAAAACGTAAAATGTGTGACTACAAAAGAAATAAAAGATTTAATAATAAAGAATAAAAATAATTTTTCTCAAGAACAATACTCAAATCTTACAGAACATTATTCATTTATGTATTTAGGATATGGAGCTAGTTTGTTACGAGGTTTGTTTGGAGTAAAATTTGGTGATTCTATTGATTATTACAAGAATGCAAATAATAAAAAGATTGTAATGAATGATATAAATGATAAAAATTTAATAAAGGCCATTCATGATTTAGATGAAAAAGAGTATAAACTTACAGGAACAATTAGTGCTACAGGGAAAAGTTGGATATCTACAGAACCTTATTGCTTTGTAGAAGTAACAGTTTTAGAGTTTGAAGATGGAAAGAAGCTTAAAGTTATTAACACAAATTGTACTATAGCTGAGCGTGACGGAACTAGAGATGCAGTATCTGGTTATAAATTAAAACCATTATCATTGATACCAGCAACTAAATAATAAAATTATTATAAACTGCCCTGCAATATTGCTTTATTGTATATTGTGGGGAGTCTTTCATTTTAGATTTATTAAGCAATTTTACTAACAATAAATAAAAACTACTTTATTAACTATAGGATTTTTTTAGTAAAAAAGTGAGAAATAAATTGAAATATTTATTTTTTTATTTATCAACAATTATATCATATATTTTCTATATATACATAATAATTCTTATATAAGCTATTTAATTATTTAATTTTATTATACAAATTTTTATAAAAATTGAAATTTACATTTAACCATATATATTATATAATTGTATCGGGAGTTGATGTAATGCAAGATGAAATATTGAAACAAATATTGGATGAATTACAAGGTGTAAATACACGCTTAGACAATACAGATTCACGCTTAGACAAAATGGATTCACGTTTAGACAAAATGGATTCACGTTTAGACAAAATGGATTCACGTTTAGACAAAATGGATTCACGTTTAGACAAAATAGATTCACGTTTAGACAATTTAGAAACTGATGTTAAAGAAATTAAATTTGTAGTTAATAAAGGAATAGTTGAAGATATCTCAAAGTTAGAAAGTCGTGTTGAAATATTAGAAAAAAAAGCAATTTAACTATAATAAAGTTAACATCTATTTTTTAAAAAACAAGATTTAAAATTACAATAACATACATATAGTATTATTGGGAGTTGATGTAATGCAAGATGAAATATTTAAACAAATATTAAATGAATTACAAGAAATGAATACAGATATAAAAGGTATAAAAACTGAATTTACAGAATTTAAACAAGAAACGAAAAAACAACTAACTAGAATAGATAAAAGACTAGAAAACATTGAAAATGTTGTTAATAAAGGTGTTTTTGAAGATCTTGAAAGACTAGAAAGACGAATTGAAATATTAGAACAAAGAGCGGTATAACAAAATAAATTAAATATAAATTATAACAATAGTGCAGTTTAGCACTATTTTTTTATGTGTAAAAAAGAGATTTAAGAGGATAGAAAAAATGTTAAATGAAACAACTCATAAAGTTAATTTTAAGGAATATTTTTAATAGTTAAAGGCATAATATTCTTGTAAATGAATTCTTAGGAGATGATACTATGAATACTACAAATAAAGCTAATAGATTAATTAAAGAGAAATCCCCATATTTACTTCAACATGCTCATAATCCTGTAGATTGGTATCCTTGGAATGAAGAAGCATTCGAAAAGGCTAAAAAAGAAGACAAACCAATATTTCTTAGCATAGGTTATTCAACTTGCCATTGGTGTCATGTGATGGAGAGAGAATCTTTTGAAGATGAGGAAGTTGCAGAAGTACTAAATAATAAATATATATCAATAAAGGTTGATAGAGAGGAGAGACCTGATATTGATAGTATTTATATGTCTGCATGTCAAGCCTTTACAGGTCAAGGAGGATGGCCTCTTTCAATAATTATGACTCCTGATAAAAAACCATATTATGCAGGAACTTATATACCAAAGGAGTCCAGATATGGAATGTCTGGGATAATTACTTTGCTAGATAAACTTTATGATGTTTGGAAGAATGATAGAGATAAAGTGTATAAAACAGGGAATAAGATAGGACAGTATATAAATGATAACTTTTTTTCAAATATAACAGGTAAGCCTAGTAGCACTATGGTTGATGAAGCGTTTAGTCATTATGTTGAAACTTTTGATAGTGTGTATGGAGGCTTTGGAAATGCACCTAAGTTTCCATCACCTCATAATTTGATGTTTTTATTGAGATATTATAAATTTTATGATAATAATAAAGCACTTGAAATGGTTGAAAAAACTCTTAATTCAATGTATAAAGGTGGAATTTATGATCATATTGGTTTTGGATTTTCAAGATATTCTACAGATGATATATGGTTAGTACCACATTTCGAAAAAATGCTTTATGACAATGTATTGCTTGCCATTGTATATAAAGAAGCTTATGAAATAACAAAAAAAGAAATTTATAAAAAGGTGCTTAAGGAAATTCTTGAGTATATTACTAGAGATATGTTTTCAGATTATGGAGGTTTTTATTCAGCAGAAGATGCAGATTCAGAAGGTGTAGAAGGAAAATATTATGTATGGAGTAAAAATGAGATATTAGAAATTTTAGGAAAGAATAAGGGAGAGGAATTTTGCAGAGCTTATAATATTACAGAAGAAGGTAACTTTGAAGATTATAATATACCAAATCTTATTGATTCTAATATAGATATTAGTAATAAATTTAAAAAAGAAAAAGATTATCTTTTTAATGCTAGAGAAAAGAGGATAAAGCCTTTTAAAGATGATAAAATTCTTACATCTTGGAATGGTCTTGCTTTAGCTGCATTAGCTAATGGTTACAGCTTATTGAAAGATGAAAAAATTAAAATTGCTGCTGAAAAGACTGTAAATTTTATTTTTAAAAATTTACAGGATAAAAGTGGAAGGTTATATGCTAGATATAGAGATGGTGAAGTTAAAAACAAAGCTTATGCAGACTGCTATGCTTATTTAATATGGGGTCTTATAGAGATGTATCAGACATTTAATTGTGATGAGTATTTAGAGAAGGCTATAGAGCTTACAAATGATATGGAAAACTTGTTTTGGGATAATGAAAGAGGTGGATACTTTCAGTATGGAAATGACAGTGAGGAACTTATAGCAAGACCTAAAGAAATATACGATGGAGCTTTGCCTTCTGCGAACTCGGTACAGTGTGTCAATCTATTAAGACTATACAACATTACTGATGATGATAAAATAGGAAAAATAGCAGAAGAACAATTGAAAGCTTTTAGTGGGTCAGTACAAAAGTTTCCTGCTGGTTCATCATATTTCTTAATGGGTGTATGTTTGTATGAAAAGCAGTTTGAAATAGTAAAAATATTTGGCAATAAAAATAATAAGAAAGTTAAAGATATGATAAAAATTTGCAGTATGGGATTCCATCCAAATAGAATAGTGATTAATAAAGGCAATACCGAAGAAGTCAAGGCACAAGTATGCGGTAACTTTAAATGTTCACCTGATATATATAATGTGGAAGAACTTGATAAGTATTTAAGTAACTAATTAAAAATAATTCAGGCAAAATTAGAAGAGAAGTCCTAAACTTTTATAAGAGTTTTAGGGCTTTTTGTTTTAGTATTTGGTAGTATAAATCTATGTTTGAAATTTGAAAAATGTACATTAGTATTGTTATCTTATACAAAAACAGAAAATAATTACATAAAAAAATTATTGACTTTTTAAATCTACAAGTGTAATATTAAATTGATTACACTTGTAGATTTAATTTAAATAAAACTAAGAAATGAGTAAGTAAAACTTTATAAATTGAGGATGGAGAATTAAATGAATAAATTTTCGTGAGAAAATTTTTACCACGTTACTCGTTATTCGTCATTCGTTACTCGTTTTTTATTTGTATAGGGGTGAATTATGAGCAAACAAAAAATATCAGAAGCAGAATGGAAAGTAATGGATATTATTTGGAACAGTGAAAATATCTTAGCATCAGATATTGCAGCCCAATTAGTAGAAAAGAATTGGAGCATACAAACTATTAAAACTTTACTTTCTAGGCTGGTCAATAAAAATATTATAAATTTTAAAAAAGAAGGTAAGGCATATAAATATTATCCAGTCGTATCAAGAGAAGAATGTGTAAAAAAAGAGAGAGAAAACTTTATTCAAAAAGTATTCAAAGGATCAAAGAAGGAGTTTTTAGCTAATTTTATAAAAAATGAAAATTTTACTAAGGAAGAGATGAAAGAACTAAGAAATTTAATTAACAAAAAAGGTGATGAAAGTGAATTACATTAATATATTGTTTCTAAATATCATTAAAACTTCTTTAGTAGCAAGTGTATTAATCTTAATAATAATATTATTAAGATTTGTTTTTCAAAAGAAAATTAAAACTAATTACATATATATAATGTGGATAATATTGTTAGTTAGGCTAGTGGTTCCATTTGGGTTTGAGAGCAGTATAAGTGTTGAAAATATCATGTTTAGTGATGAGATCGTAGAAAAATATGAAGGAGTAATAGAAGAAAAAATTCCAAAAGAAAAAGAAGAAGTTTATGATTATTATTACAAAGAAAATCAGCCAAAAGTTGAAATTCCTGAAATTGCTGACAAAACAATTTCAGTATTATCAATTATTTGGATATTTGGTATATTAGTTATTTTATTTATACCTATAATTACTTACTTTACATTATTAAGAGAACTTAGAAAAAGTAAAACTCCTATTGAAGACAGCATTAGCAAAGCTTCAATTGAAGCTAATAGAGATATAGGTATTTATAAAAGATTTTCAATAGTAAAGAGTACTTTAATAGACAGTCCTTCCCTTATAGGACTTAAGAAACCCATGATAATACTCCCTAAAAACCATAATAAAGAGTATGAAGATAATTATAAAATATTTTTACATGAGTACATACATTATGATAAAAAGCATCTATTATTTCAGTGGATTTTTTGGATACTTAAAGCTGTATATTGGTTTAATCCTTTAATATGGATAGCTCATTATCTTATGAAACAAGATGCAGAATATGTATGTGATGAAAAAGCAGTAGAAGTAATAGGAAATCATGAAGAATATGGAAACCTTATTCTTGATATTGCAGATAACACTAGTAGTGATAATTATATGATAAACACTGTCGGATTTTCTTATAAGAAAAAAGAACTAAGAAATCGGATTATGAGGATAATGAATAAAAATAAAAATCATATAATATTAAGAATTATCTGTATTATTTGTACAGTACTAATTATACCAGTGTTTTTTACTTCATATCATGAAATTGAGAAACAGGTAGAAGCTTTAGAATTTAGTCGAGAATTAAACGAAATAGGAAGTAATGATATTATAGATGTTAAAATTTTAAAATATGAATACAGTTCAGATACAGGTAAGCTGTTTGTTGACTTAGAATATGAAATTGATGAAGAATTTACTGCTGATTTTAGTGAAGAAGAAATATGCCCTAAGTTTGATATAAAACTGCTTTTTTTGGGCAGTAAAGATCCAGAAATAAGAAATAATGAAATTGGTGGTGATTTCTATTCTGAAAAAGATAACATAAGAAGATTTTCATTTTATATTGGTAAATATGATTTTGAGCGTTTTGGAAATCCAGTATTTAAAATTAAACAAATAGAACTTGATATTGATAGGGGCGAAGAAATACATGAAATAGATGTAAAGAATATACCTGCTGATATTAAGTTTCATAATATAATTGATATTAGTGTAAAGAAATTGGAAATAGAGGATAATGTCAGTATAGATTATATTATTAGGGGATATAAAAACAAAATTATATCTACATCGGTTAATATATATGGAGAAATTGATGGTCATAAAGTTAGATCTATAAGCGGTGGAGGAACTTCTAGTATTCTTAATGCTAATGACATTAATTCAGAACCATACGACAAAGTAAGCGAGGATTTAAGGAATATGCAAGAAAAAGGAGTATTTACTTATTGTGAAGAGAATTTTAGATATAATAATTTTGAATATTTAAGCAAAGATAAGATTTATATAGGTGTAGGCGGCTTTGATATTGAGCTTTTGGATAAACCGATAGATTTTAGACTAAACATAGGAGATAATTTCATAAATGAATAGAGATAATGAACTTGAAAGAGAAGAATTTGATAAAAAAGTAAAAAGAAACATTAAAAGAGTTATATTAATACTTGTAATTATCTTTGCTGTAGGGTTTTTAATAAATAAAATATACGTTAATTATAAAGAAAAACTTGATATAGAAAGAGATAGAGTAATATCTTCAAATGAAAAGATTTTAATGCAATATATTGGTTATCTTAATGACATTAATGAATTAATAGTAGATATGATATGCGGTCAAGAAGTTGATAAAGAGTATTATAATGTTTTTTTGGAATTAAGTAGTGAAGAATATAAAGATTTGAGAGATATAAGATATAACCGTGAAAAATATGATATTGTTAGGTTAGAAAATAACTACTTAGATTATAGATGTGATTTTCATGGAGAAAGTAATAGGAGTATAAGAGGTTTACTTTTAGAAGATAAGCTTACAAAAGAGCAAGAAGAATATTTATCGGAAGTATATGAAGTTAATAGTAAAATAATTGAAGTATACAATAAGAACTTAAAAAAAGTGCGTGCTGATGGGGATAGAGATGAAAATATATATTACGAATTGTATTACGAAGGCAGAATGTATTATGACTTAATAAATAGACTCTATGAAGCTGCAGAAGGTAAAAACTTTAAAATCCTTACAAAATTAGATAAAAAAGTAGAGTACCCAGAAAAAGAGACTAGAAAAGAGGATATACATAAAAAAACACCGCTAGAATATGCCGAAATAATATCAGAGATTATAACAAAAGAAAAAGCTGAATTCACAGTTTCTAATGAATGTGGAGATCTTGAGTACACATATAAAAATGATGATACTAAACATATTAGAATTTGGATGCAAGAGAATAGTTACTTAAATTATTACAACGAATCTATTACTCAAGGAGATATGCCAGAAGAGCAAATAGATGAAAAAGCTGAAGAAATAATAAATGCATTTGGTGTTGAGTCATTAAAATTAGTAGATAAAGAATACGAAGATTATTT
>JAHDQO010000025.1 GCA_018433765.1 Tissierellales bacterium | reverse complement strand
TTCGACAAAACTTCCTTCATCTAATAATCTTACTATTCTTTCTCTGGCTGTATATTTGCCTTTTTCATGCTGCTTTTGTATTGCTTTTTCTCCACCGCCAAGTTTTATTTGTTTTTTCTTTTCAGTGAGTCCTTTAAGTTTATTATTTGGCAATTTTGTTACCTCCTTTAAAAAAAATAAAAAGCTCTCTAAATAAAATACATAATTTTTTAAGTAAAGTCAATGATTTTTCTTAAATTGCAAGATATATTTATTATTTTTCAAAATAAACTTTTTAATTTTCTAATATTTCCTTTTTTCCTTAATTTAGTTATATAGTAAATTTAACAATAATTTTACAATGCAAGATTAAATTTTTACTCTTCTTCTTATATAATTGATTTAATAGCTTGTCTTATATTATTGCCTAAAAATTTTTCATAAATAAAATAAAAGTACGATATTAATAATTCTGTAATACGTCAAATATTCTATTAGATATTGCTTTATATCCATCTGCATTAGGATGGAAATTATCTATTGTAAGATAACTGGCAATGTTATATTTGAATAAATCATATGTAGGAACAAATACCATATTGTCATATTCTGCTATAATCTGCATTGTCTCATAATTCCAATTATTTAAGATTTTTATATTATCTGTAGTAATTTCTTTCCCAAAAGGATTATATAGTCCGATAAAAACTACTATACAGGTTTCATTTACATCTCTTATTAAATTCAGAATATTCTTCAAATTTAAATTATAATTATCCATAACTCCTTGAAATTCATTATAAATCAAATTTGACTGTACATCCTTTAATTTTGTAATATCATTACCACCTATAGATATAATAACAATATCAGCATTTTTTATTGGAAGTAGTGTCGACTCATTACTAGCTACCTGAAACAAATCAGACGATACTGCACCATTTACTGCAAGATTATTAACTTGTATCTCTTTATTGGTTTTATCTTTCCATAATTTTGACAAACCAATGCCAAATCCATCTCCTGTTTCATCTCCCGTCCCAAATGCAAGAGAATCTCCCATAACTAAAATATTATAATTTTGTGAATCTAATTCTGAAATTTTTTTATCATCAATTTTTACTTTTTCAATTTCAGCTTCTGAATTTTGTTGTTTAGTCTTTATGCTTTGCTTAGAAGATGTTATGTATATAGATGTAGTAAAACCTCCAACAAAAATTATAGTTAGTATTATTGAAATAAATAAGATTAATGAACACATAATTTTTTTTCTCACAATATACCTCCTTATACTAAAACATCTTGTTTTGTAAATACTCCGAAGCTAATAATTAATGAGATTATTGCCCATATGAAAAGAATCATAATTGAAAAAACTAGACTCATACCTTCTATTGGCTGATAAGATCCAGTAAGATATTTAGTCAAATTTAAGTTTGTAACAAAAAAATACTTAACTAAATTCCAATCTGCTAGAAAAAATTGCATAAATTCGCCACAAATTATTGCTGCCATCATAATACCTATAGAAGTTGCAGTGCTTCTTACTAATACTGAAATCATAAAAGAAATACTTCCTATAATAACAGCAACATACCAGCCTAACGAATATATAAGTATAATATACTGCCACTGAGTTACTTGAATAACAGATGATGAATCTAACATACCATTAATGACTTTAAATCCAGTAACTACTGGCTCATTAAATCCCCATATTTTAAAAACAATTTTTGATACAATAATTGATATAACTGCCGTAAACAATATTACTATAGTTGTCATTATTAGTAACACAAGAAATTTACTTAAAAGTATCTTCCATCTTGGAACAGCTCTTGATAATAGTAATTTTACTGTCTTATTAGAAAATTCTCCAGATACCATATCTGCTGCCAATAAAATTATTAATAAAGGTAAAAACATATAAACTCCCTGCTCCATAAATTGTACTGTAAATCTTGCTGCACTAGGAGTTATAGGATTTATATCTTGATCAATATAATACTCTAATTGTTCAATTTTTATTTTAACTGAATTAATACTATTTTCTTGTATATATGGACTATCTAATCTTGTTCTCATATCATCAATTTGCTGTTGGACTAAATTTTTCCAATCATAATCAGTAGTATTATTACTATTATTTTGATACCTATTTATAGTATTTTTGTATGTATAGCTCTCACCATATACAAATAATGATATTAATACTAATATCAAAACAAAAATTAGAAATAATCTTTTCTTATAAATTATTTTTATCATTTCATTTTGAATTAACTTTAAAATATTCGACACCTCTTTACTAGATTATTTGATTGCCTTCTGTAAGTTTTAAAAATAATTCTTCAAGCGTTTTTGGCTTTCTTTCAACAAACTTTATTTTAAGTCCTTCACGTATTATTGAAGAATTTATATTTTCTATCACTGAAATATCATCAAAATTACCTTCTAGTTTATCATTAATTATTTTAGTATGTATTCCCCAGCGTTTTTTTAAGAAATTTTTTCCTTTTTCATTATCATTTAGAATCCAAACTACCTCTCCAGAATTAACTAATTCTTCTACAGATATGTTTTTTAGTACTTTTCCATTGTTAATAATTGAGACTTTATTACACATCAATTGTACTTCAGAAATTAGATGACTTGATATTAAAATAGAAATTCCCTTTTCTTTAGCAAGGTTTATAATTATATTCCTAAACTCAGTTATTCCTAAAGGATCTAATCCGTTTGTTGGCTCATCTAAGACAAGTAATTTTGGTTTATGAAGAAGTGCTTGTGCTAATCCTAATCTTTGCTTCATACCTAAAGAATAAGTATTTACTTTATCATGAATTCTATTTTTCATTCCGAGTAATTCAACAGAGTCCATAATATCTTTTTTTGTTACATTTTTATTCATATAACCTAGCATTTCAAGATTATCAAAACCTGTAAGATAATTGTACAAATCTGGCCCTTCTATTATACAACCTACGTTTGTCATAGCTTTTACATAACTTCTAGTTATTGAATCTCCACATATAGTTATTTCTCCATCTGTTGGTTTAGATAACCCTACAATCATTCTAAGAGTAGTTGTTTTTCCTGACCCATTCGGCCCTAAAAAACCAAGTATATCTCCTTTTTCGATTTCAAAGCTTATACCTTTTATTATTTCTCTTTTATTTATTCTTTTTTTTACATTCTTTAAAACAAGAATCTTTTCTTCCATTTTTTAATTTCTACCTTCATATACGTATTAGTCAAACTATAAATTAACACTTTACTGATATATATTGTCCAATTATATTAATTTAATACATATGAGGAGTTTTTTAACAAATAAAAAAACATACCTGTATTTAGTATGTTTTGAATATCTCCGATAGATTATTAATTATTATTATGTTGTTATTTTTTTGTTTTTTTATATATTAGTTTGCCTTTTACGTGGGTTCTTATCCCACCTTTTTATTTTTCTACTAAACATTTATTCTCAATCTATATTTTATTTTTATTATTTCTTATGTATGGTGGAGACGGTGGGAGTCGAACCCACGTCCGAAAATACTTCCATAGGAATTTCTCCGAGTGCAGTCGATATTTTAAAATTTCGCTTCATGTAACGCCTACCGACCAGCTTTACAATCAGCTATCTCTAATTTTTCTACATTAGGTCAGAGAATCCCTAATGTAGTTCCCTGCTTATAATGATGCTTACACTTTAACAGGCAGGACTGCTAAAGGAAGCACGCTGCATTAGGCAGCGAATGCAAAATTATTATCTTCTGCGTTTACATTTAAGTGCCACTTTTTACGCTGTTTGGCGACAGCGACTCGCTTATCCAACTTCTGTATCCCCGTCGAAACCATTTTCGTCCCCATAATAATTTGACTATAATGATTTTGCTCTTTGCATTCTTCTTTCTGCATCTCTTTTAGCAATATCATGTCTTTTATCATATAATTTTTTTCCTTTTGCAACAGATAACTCTAATTTTACTAAACCATTTTTCATATAAACACTTAATGGAATTAGAGAATATCCTTGCTGAGTAATATATCCAATCAATTTTCTAATTTCTCTCTTATTTAAAAGAAGTTTTCTCGGTCTTACAGGGTCTACGTTATATATGTTCCCCTGCTCATATGGACTTATATGAAGATTGTATACAAACACTTCACCATTTTTAATATTTGCATAACAATCTTTTAAGTTTATTTTTCCCTGTCTAATTGACTTTACTTCAGTTCCAACAAGCACAATGCCTGTTTCATATGTTTCTTCAATGAAATAGTCATGTCTTGCTTTTTTGTTTCTTGCAATTGTTCTAAATTTGCCATCCATATTATCACTTCACTTCTTATTGATTGGTTCGGAAATAAATTATAGCAAATAAAATGTTACTTGTCAATTTTTATTTGATTCTTCATCAATAAACACAAAATCAATTTCAGCTTTTGCAACATTAACTTTTGCTACTTTTACTTTTACTATATCACCTATTTTTAGTGTTCTTCTTGTACGGTCACCTATTAAGCAGTGATTTGATGAATCAAATTGATAATAATCATCAATTATATTAGATATATGAACGAGTCCTTCAACTGTATTATCAAGCTCAACAAAAACTCCAAAGCTTGTTACACTTGATATTATGCCTTCATATTTCTCACCTATTTTGTCTAACATAAATTCAGCAATTCTAACATCATTAGTATCTCTTTCTACTTCATCTGCGATTCTTTCCATAGCAGATGATTTGTCAGCAATATTTGCTACACGTTCCTCAAGTTTATTTATATTATTTTCATTTAATTTATTGTTTATAAAAGCTTTTATAATTCTATGAATTTGCAAATCAGGATATCTTCTTATGGGTGATGTAAAATGACAATAATAGTCTGCTGCTAATCCAAAATGTCCAACACATTCACTGCTATATATAGCTTTTTTGAGGGAACGAAGCATCATAGTATTTATAACTGTTTCTTCTTTTTTTCCTTTTACTTTCTTCAATAAATTCTGTAATTCTTTTGGATGCAATTCTTGATTTCCTTTTATTATATACCCAAAGTTATATATAAATTTATTGAAATCAGATATTTTTTCAGTTTCAGGGTCTTCGTGTATTCTATAAACAAAAGGAATATTTGCCCAATACATGTTTTCTGCAATTGTTTCATTGCAAATAAGCATAAATTCTTCTATAATTTTATTTGAAATTCTTCTTTCATATTTTTTAATTTCCTTAACTTTTCCATTTTCATCTAATTCAAGCTTAGCTTCATCAAACTCAAAATCTATACAACCTCTTCTTTCACGTTTATCTCTTAATATTAAACTAAGCTCTTCCATGAGTTTAAACATAGGAACTATTTCCTTATATTCTTCAATTAGTTTCTCATCATTGTTTTCAAGAATATCTGACACATCTGTATATGTCATTCTTGCATAACTTTTTATAACACTTTCAAAAATATCATATTGTACAACTTTTCCTTTACTATTTATTATCATTTCCACTGAAAGTGTAAGTTTATCTTCATCAGGGCTTAAACTACATACACCATTAGAAAGTATTTTAGGAAGCATAGGTATTACTCTATCAGCTAAGTATATACTGGTTCCTCTTTTTACTGCTTCTTTATCAAGTTTAGAATTTTCTTTAACATAATGTGTTACATCTGCAATGTGAACACCAAGCTTATATTTATCATCACTAACTTTTTCAACATAAACAGCATCATCTAAATCTTTAGCATCTGCTCCATCTATAGTAATTATTTTAAGCTGTCTTAAATCAACTCTTTTATTTATTTCTTCCTCACTTATTTCTACTTCAATTTTTTCAGCTTCATCTATAACACTTTTAGGAAATTCTTCTCTTACTTTATGTTTCTTTAAAATTGAATTTATATGTGTAGCTGTATCATCTGAATTCCCTACTATTTCTATTATTTCACCTTCAGGATTTTTCCTTTTTTCAGGCCATTCAGTTATCTTTACAACTACCTTTTGATCATCTTTTGCATTATTAAAATCACTCTTAGCAATAAATATATCGTGAGATATTCTTTTTTCATCAGGAACTACAAATCCAAAATTTTTACTTCTTTGAAAAGTTCCAATTACAAATTTATTTACTCTTTCTAAAATCCTTATAACTTTTGCTTCCGAACTTTTTAATCCAATAGATGGCTTCATCAATCTCACTATAACTCTATCTCCATGCATAGCTCCGTTCATATCTGTTGGTGAAACAAAAATATCAGGAATTTCTTTTATATCCGGTCTTAAAAATGCATATCCTTTTTGATTTCCTTCAATTAAACCAACAACCAGATTCATTCTTTCAGGTATACCGTATCTCTCAGATCGTGTAAATATAATCTTTCCTTCATCTTCTAATTCATTTAAGCTGTTTAGTAATTCTTTTTTCATATCTTTCTCAGCATCAAAAATACGGCATAACTCACGAAAAGACAATGGTTTGTATGCTTCTTCTGACATAAAAGAAAGTAGTTTTGTTTTAAAATTCATTTTTCCTCCTATTTTGCTACATTTTTTTACCGCCTTGAGCCATTTTACTTAATAAATCAATATCATATGAAACTATGTTTTTCAATTTCTTTTCTTGTTCATTTTCTGCTATTTCTATTATTCTTGTTATTAATTTCATAAATGGAATACCAGTTGGTTCCCATAAATAAAAAGCTATAGAACCGGGAATTGTATTTATTTCATTTACATATATATTATTGCCATCAAATAAAAAATCTATCCTTGCAGCACCACTACAATCTATTGACTTAAATACATTCATAGCAATATTTTGTATTTCTTCTGTTTTTTCTTTACTGATATCTGCAGGAATTTTTCTTTTTTCTGAATTTTTACCTTTAGTTTTATTAACATATTTGTCTTCGTATGTTAAAAAGTCTTCCCATCCCAAAGGTTCCTCACATAATGAAGCTATAACATTGTCTTCACTTCCTAAAACTGCACAGTTTATCTCTCTAACATTACTTATACATTTTTCTATAATTATTTTATTACCATAGGATATAGCTATCTCTATAGACGTAATCAGCTCTTCTCTAGTGTTTGACTTACTTATTCCTACACTTGAGCCTAAGTTAGCTGGTTTTACTATAAGAGGATACCCTATACTTTCTGCCTGCATTATTATGCTATCTTTATCTTTTTCCCATTTACTTCTATAAAACCATATGTAATCTACTATAGGAAATGTTTCATTTTCAAATATTTTTTTCATTATTATTTTATCCATACCTACAGATGAAGCTAATACATTTCCAAATGCATAAGTAACATTATTCATCTCAAACATTCCCTGCAAGCTTCCATCTTCTGCATTTGTTCCATGTACAGCTGGGAAAACTATATCAATTTCTTCAGTAATTTGCTTTTTCTTACTAAAAAGTCCTTGTTTATTTTTTGGATGCGGATATAGGATTAATTTGTTATTTTCAAATCCAAGTAATACTTCATATTTGTCATCAAAAGACTTATTTTTAAAATTAGTTATATCATGCAGTGATTTTCCTAAATACCATTTACTATCTTTATCTATATATATTATTTTAGGGTCATATTTATTTTTATCTATATTATCTAATACTTGAAGTCCAGTAACTATTGATACCTCATGTTCTACAGATTTTCCACCAATTATTATCCCTACTTTTTTTTTCAAATCAAAACCTCCCTAATTATTCATATATAATAATATTATTCATTATAATTATCTGGTAAATCATTTTCAAATAGTACAACATCTTTTGGCTTAACTATCATTTGTATTTTAGCATTTACTTCTTTAAGTGAATTAACTACTATGACATTATCCATATTAAAATTTTGATTTATTAATCCATTATATATTGGCGTAGTTCTTTTTTTACCTACTAAAATTACGCAATCACATACTTTTGCAATATTTTCTCCAAATTTCTCGTTTTCTTCAGTTTCTTTATCTCCAAGTTCTATCATACCTGGAGTAACTATTATTTTTCTACCTTCATCAAATTTATCTAGCACTTCTAGAGCTGCTTTTGCTCCGTCAGGATTAGAATTAAATGCATCATCAATAACTAAAACACCAGTACCTGGATTTATTAATTGTAACCTATGCTCAACAGGTTCAACTTTTTCTATTCCTGATGATATTTCAAATAAAGACAGACCTACTGCCTTTCCTACTGCTGCGCCTGCAAGTATATTAAGTATGTTATGTTTTCCTAAAAGTTTAGTACTACATTCTATAGTTCCTCTTTCTTTATCACATAATGTAAACGTAGAACCGTTTTTATTTACTTTAATATCAGTAGCAAAAATATCAACGTCTTCTATATTGTCAATTCCATAAATTATTTTCTCTTTGAATGTTTTATCAGCAAGCTTTTTTACATATTCATTATCATAATTAAATATTGCTACTCCATCGTTTGGAAGCTGTTCTATTAATTCATATTTCGTTCTCATTATATTGTCTATAGATTTAAAAGTCTGTAAATGACATTTTCCAATTGATGTAATTACTCCTATTTTAGGATTAGTTAACTCTGCTACTTCTTTTATCTCTCCTACTCTTTGAGCACCAAGTTCTACAACAAATACTTTGTAATCTTTATTTAATGTATTATTTATTATTTTACTTATACCCATGGGTGTATTATAACTTTCAGGTGTCTTTAAAGTATTATATTTTTCTTCTAATATTTGTGCAGTAATAAACTTAGTGCTTGTTTTTCCATAGCTTCCAGTTATACCAACAGTTGTAAGGTCATCAATAGACCTAGCTTTTTTATACGCCATTTTATAGTATTTCAGATTTACTTTCTTTTCTATAGGTTTTGCAATATAGTTACCTATTAATAAATAATATGCATTAAAATAATACATAATAGATAATACTGCTAAAACAATAGGATAGTAAAGTAACATATCTTTAGTAATTATTTTTACAAGAAACATTGTTATGAACATATCTACAAAAAGAGAACAACTTGATAATATGTATAATCTTTTTGCTCTTTGCGTGAATACTAGAGGTTTTTTTGTATCATATTTTTTATAGTCTAAAGTTAATAATACCCCTAAAGTCCAAAATATTAGTAAATAAACATACATACTGTTTTTTATAGATGAATTAACTATTAAATATGTAGATGTAAGTACTACAGATATAATTAAAAATATCTTAGACCTTTTCGTAAAAACTTTGTTTTTAGACTTATTCATCCATGATATATATTTATCATTTTGGTATGATTCTAACTGCATCATATGTAAAAAATATCTTAACTTATATAATCCGCTAATAGCCCAACAAGCTGTTACTGCTGACACTAATATTTTATTGTACATGGTATCACTCCTATATAAAATCTTCTTTTAAAAAACTTTCTATAACTGCTTTAAATTTTCCAAAACTGTCTACATATGAATAATGTCCAGCGTTCTCTAATACTACTAAACCACTATCTTGTATTTCTCTTTCCATTATCTTTCCCATATATAGAGGGGTTTCTTCATCTTTATCACCCCATATTAATAGAGTAGGTACTTTTATATCCTTAAGTAATTTTTTCAAATCATCATTTATAACTTTTACCATAGTTTGCCTCATTACACCTTCTGATTCTTTATAATCAGTTGAACCAAACTTTTTATAAAATTTTTCTAATTTATCTTTTTTATCTTTACCTTGAGTAAATAATATATAAAGTTTCTTTAAAAATTTAAAACTATAAATTTTAATATAATATTTCAAATTTCTTTTTGGCTTAATGCCCGCACTATCTATTAATATAACTTTTTTTATTAAATCTCTATATTGGCTTGCTAATATGATAGATATTCTACCTCCGTGAGAATGACCGAATAATATTATTCTATTAATATTTAATTTATCTATAAATTTTTTAACAAAATCAGCATAATCATAACTATTCCAAGGTTCTTTAGGAAGTTCGCTTTCACCGAAACCAGGTAAATCTAATACAATAACTCTAGCATTATTTTTTAGTATGTTATGTATAGGTATCATCGTTTGTATGTTAGCTCCCCATCCATGAAGAAGCAATATGTTTTCTCCTTCACCTTCATCTATATAATATACATTAATTCCATTAACAGTTACTTTCATTAAATCACAAACCTTTTATTATTATATGAAAAATATCCTCGTATGATTATATCATATAATGAATTCTCATTGTACAAAAAAAACCAGACCTACTGGACTGGTTTTTTATTTAAATTTCTATGATTAAAATAACTTTAATAATACTCCACCAATATCGGCTAATTTTTCACCAAATACTAATGCAACTATTGTCATTAATTTTATAAGTATATTTATTGAAGGACCAGAAGTATCTTTGAAAGGATCTCCTACTGTATCACCAACAACTGCTGCTTTATGAGCGTCACTTCCTTTTCCTCCATGATTTCCTACTTCTATATATTTCTTTGCATTATCCCATGCTCCACCTGCATTTGACATCATAATAGCCATAAGTACTCCTGTAACAAGAGCTCCTGCTAAAAGTCCACCTAATGCTTCTGTTCCTAAAAGGTATCCTACTAATACTGGTACTACCACAGCTAATAATCCTGGAATAACCATTTCTCTTAAAGCTGCTGTTGTACTTATATCTACACACGTATTATAATCAGGCTTTGCTTTACCTTGCATAATTCCAGGTATTTCTTTAAATTGTCTTCTTACCTCTTCAATCATTGAGAATGCTGCTTTTCCAACTGCTTGCATTGTAATTGAAGAGAATAAAAATGGAAGCATACCACCTATTAATAATCCTGCTATAACTGTTGGTTCTGTTAAATTTATTGAAGTCAAATTAACAGCTTGCGTATATGATGCAAATAAAGCTAAGGCTGTCAAAGCTGCAGAACCTATTGCAAATCCTTTACCTATAGCTGCTGTTGTATTTCCAACTGAATCAAGTTTATCAGTTATTTCTCTAACTTCTGAAGGTAATTCACACATTTCTGCTATACCACCAGCGTTATCTGCTATTGGTCCATAAGCATCAACTGCAATGGTCATACCTGCAGTTGAAAGCATTCCTACTGCTGCTAAAGCAATACCATATAACCCAAATGCAGTATTTTCTGCTCCTCCAGCTACAAAGAAAGATGCAAGAATTCCTACAGCCAATATAATTATAGGCCATGCAGTAGAACCCATACCAACACCTAATCCAGCTATAATATTAGTTGCACTACCTGTTTCTGATTGATCAGCTATATTTTTAACTGGTTTAAAATCTGCTGAAGTATAATACTCAGTAAATTTCGCTATTATAATACCTACAAGTAAACCAGTAACAATTGCTCCAAAAGGTCTTATAGTATCAAGTATTGTTGAACTTAAGAAATAAGCAGCTACAACAACAATTAAACTACTTACTAAAGTTCCCATGTTTAAAGATTTTTGAGGATTTCCACCTTCTTTTCCTCTAACGAAGAATGTACCAATAATTGATGCCACTATACCAACCGCTGGTAATAATAAAGCAAACATAGCACCTTTTGCTCCATCAAATGCAAGCAAGCC
This sequence comes from Tissierellales bacterium, assembly GCA_018433765.1. Taxonomy (GTDB): domain Bacteria; phylum Bacillota; class Clostridia; order Tissierellales; family Sedimentibacteraceae; genus SM3-B41. The sequence goes on along the minus strand of JAHDQO010000025.1, from coordinate 23,827 downwards.
TAAAGTTATTGCTGAAATTATAGAGCCAACATATGATTCAAATAAATCTGCTCCCATTCCTGCAACGTCACCAACATTATCACCAACGTTGTCTGCTATAACTGCAGGATTCCTTGGATCATCTTCTGGTATACCTGCTTCAACTTTACCAACTAAATCTGCACCAACATCAGCAGCTTTAGTATATATACCACCGCCAACACGTCCAAACAAAGCTATTGAAGAAGCTCCTAAACCAAATCCTGTTATTATATCAGGATCTTCAAAAATTATATATAATGTTCCTATACCCAATAATCCAAGTCCAACAACTGCCATACCCATAACAGCACCACCTGAAAAAGCAATATTAAGTGCTTTATTCATACCTGATTCTTTAGCAGCATTTGCAGTTCTTACATTTGCTTTAGTAGCTACTCTCATTCCAAAGAAACCTGCAAGAGCTGAAAATAAAGCTCCTACTACAAAACATAAGGCTGTAGACCAGCTTATACCAAATCCTAAAATTAAAAATAAAACAATTACAAATACTGCCAATGTTCTGTATTCTCTACTTAGAAAAGCCATAGCTCCTTCATGTATGTATGATGAAATCTCTTTCATCCTTTCTGTTCCAACTTCAACTTTATTAATGCTTACCGCTTTATAATATGCAAATAAGAGTGCAATAACACCTAAAATAGGCGCTAAAATAAACTCATTCATATTTTACCTCCTCTGTATGTTAAATATATTATATTCTAGCTTTATTAAATTATTGTACAGCTGCTAATATCAATGATGCAACTACAAATACTACAGCAGAAATAGTTGTTGCTTTTTCAAGCATTCCTTCATAACTTCTACCTTTATTTTTACCCCAAATTGTCTCAGCACCACCAGCAATTTCACCTGATAATCCTGCTGATTTACCTGATTGAAGCAATATACTTGCAATTAAAATTAAACTTGATATTAACAGTAATATGGTAAATAACATTTCCATAATTACACCTCCAGTCGCGACTTTCTCAATAACATATGAATTATAACATAGTGATTTTCTAAAATCAACATAAATATTAATTGAAAACGCTAAAGTTAAAAGGTTTTTTACATATAATTATTTATCAAATTTTAACCTGTGCTATTGAAAACCAGCGTATTCATTGTAAAAAAAACTATATTTAGTTAAATTAAGGTAAATTTGTATTTATTATTAAGTTTACCCAATATTCTATAAAATATAATAATAAAATTAATTTGATATAAAATAATAAACTAACCCAACAATTATAAAAATCATCGGGTTAGCATAAGTTTGCTAAATGTAAATTATTTTATATTATAAAAAACATCCATTCCTTCATATTTAGATGCAATTCCCATCATATCTTCTAATCTAAGTAACTGATTATATTTTGAAACTCTATCTGTTCTAGAAGGTGCTCCGGTTTTTATTTGACCAGCATTTACAGCTATAACTAAATCTGCTATAGTTGTATCAGATGTTTCACCTGAACGGTGAGATACTACTACAGTAAATCCTGCTTTTTTAGCCATTTCTATAGCATCTAAAGTTTCTGTAATTGTACCAATTTGATTTAATTTAATTAATATAGAATTTGATACTCCAAGTTCAATACCTTTATTTAATCTTTCTGTATTAGTAACAAATAAATCATCACCTACTAATTGTATTCTATCACCTAACCTATCTGTTAAAAGCTTCCATCCATCCCAATCTTCTTCATCCATTCCATCTTCAATTGAAACAATAGGATATTTGTTAACTAAGTTTTCATAGAAATCTACCATTTCTTCTGCACTAAACTCTTTACCTTCACCTTCAAGTTTATAAATCTTATTTTCCTTATCATATAACTCGGTAGCAGCAACGTCTACTGCTAACTTAACATCTTTATCTGGTTCATATCCAGCTTTTTTTATAGCTTCTACTATAGTAGCTAATGCTTCTTCATTTGATGTAAGATTAGGAGCGAAACCTCCTTCATCACCAACAGCAGTATTTAATCCTTTTGATTTTAGAACACTTTTTAAGTTATGAAATATTTCCGAACCCATTCTTAAAGCTTCTTTAAAACTTTCTGCTCCAACAGGCATTATCATAAACTCTTGAATATCTACGTTATTGTCAGCATGTTCTCCACCATTTAGAATATTCATCATTGGTACAGGTAAAGTTTTTCCATTAACTCCACCAATATATTGATAGAGTGATAATCCTAAAGTATCTGCTGAAGCTTTTGCACACGCAATAGATACACCTAAAATTGCATTTGCACCTAGTTTTCCTTTGTTATGAGTACCATCAAGTTCTATCAAAATCTTATCAATAACTACTTGATTGACAGCATCCATACCTATTAATTCTGGAGCTATAATTTCATTTACATTAGAAACTGCTTTCTCAACACCTTTGCCTAAAAATCTATTTTTATCTCCATCTCTAAGTTCTACTGCTTCAAAAGCGCCTGTAGATGCACCAGAAGGAACTGCTGCTCTTCCATATCCTCCACTTTCTGTCCATACTTCTACTTCAACAGTAGGATTACCTCTCGAGTCAAGTATCTCTCTTGCATAAACATCTGAAATTATTGTCATTTTATACCTCCATATTTTTTATCTTTGCATTTTAAATTTAAAACAGGCTTTCTCCTGTCATTTCTTTTGGCTTTGATTCTCCCATTAATTTTAACAAGGTAGGTGCTATATCTGCAAGTATTCCTTTGTTAAGTTTTAGTTTCCTATCCTTACTAATAATTATAAGTGGTACTCTGTTTGTAGAATGTGAGGTTATTGATGATTTAGTTGTTTCATCAATCATATTTTCACAATTTCCGTGATCTGCTGTTATTACCATAGTATGTCCATTCTTAATAATATAATTACTTATTTCACCTACACATTTGTCTACAGTTTCAACTGCTCGTACAGCAGCTTCAAAATCTCCTGTGTGTCCTACCATATCTGGATTAGCAAAATTGATTATAAATAAATCATATTTTCCTGATTTCATATTTTTTAAAACTTCATTTTTAACTTCCACAGCACTCATTTCGGGTTTTAAATCATATGTTGCTACTTTAGGAGATGGTATCAATATCCTATCTTCCCCTTCGTTTGGTTTTTCTACACCACCATTAAAAAAGAAAGTTACATGTGCATATTTCTCTGTTTCAGCAATTCTTAGCTGTTTATATCCTAATTTACTAACATACTCTCCTAAAGTATTTTTGTATTTCTGTGGCTTAAAAGCAACTTCAACATTTTTTATAGTATTATCATATTGAGTCATGCATACAAATTTAATATTAATTTTATTTCTTTCAAATCCTTTAAAATCATCATCTACAAAAGCTCTTGTAATTTGCCTTGCTCTATCTGGTCTAAAATTAGAAAAAATTACAGCATCGTCATTTTGTACTATACCTAACTCTTTATTTTTTTCATTAATAATAATAGGTAAAATAAACTCATCAGTTATATTTTTTTTGTACGATTCTTTCATAGCTTCTATTGGGTTATCTGTTATATAACCTACTCCATTTGTTATTGCCTCATATGCTTTTTGAGTTCTATTCCATCTTGTATCTCTATCCATAGCATAATATCTACCCATTATAGTAGCTATTCTACCTGCACCTATTTCTTCAATTTTTTCTTCCAGTTCTTTAACATAAAAAACTCCTGTTTTTGGACCTACATCTCTTCCATCAGTAAAACAGTGTATACATATATCACTGATACCATATTCTTTTGCAAATTTAATTAATTCATATAAATGTTGATTATGACTATGTACTCCTCCGTCTGAAAGTAAACCAAAAATGTGAAGCTTAGAATTATTAGTTTTGACATGTTTAAGTGCATTCAAAATTGGTTCATTATTATATATCTCTTTTGTTTTAATAGCTTTAGTTATTCTTGTAAGCTGTTGATATATTATCCTTCCTGCACCAATATTCAAATGTCCAACTTCCGAGTTTCCCATCTGTCCGTCCGGAAGACCAACGTCAGTTCCACTAGCAGAAAGTTCAGTGTTAGGAAATTTTTTTAGTAATAGATTGTAGTTAGGTGTATTTGCGTTATATACTGCGTTTCCAAAATGATTCTCGCTTATTCCCCAACCATCAAGTATCATCAAAGTTGTTATTTTTTTTCTCATTGCTATCACCTAATAATTTATTATCTGCGTAAAATCTTCTATTTTCAAACTTGCTCCACCAACTAAAGCACCATCTATATCTGATTTTGACATTATTTCAGATGCATTATTAGGCTTTACACTTCCTCCATATTGTATCCTTACATTATCAGCAACTTCACCATCATACAACTCACTAATAATTTTTCTAATATAACTTATAATTTCATTGGCCTGATCAGCAGTAGCTGTTTTACCAGTACCTATAGCCCATATAGGCTCATACGCAATAACTATACCTTCAATATCACTTGCTTTTATATTTTTAAAACCATTCTTTATTTGATTTCTAATAATATCTTTTTCTTTACCTGATTCTCTTTGTTCAAGTGTTTCTCCTACACACACTATAGGTTTTAAATTATATTTTAGTGCTGTAGTTATCTTTTTATTTACTATTTCATCAGTTTCATTAAAATATTGTCTTCTTTCTGAGTGACCTATAATTATATATTCTACACCTATATCTTTTAGCATTATCGGTGATATCTCTCCTGTATACGCACCTTTTTCTTCAAAATGCATATTTTGAGCACCTAGCTTCACTTTAGAATTTTTTACGATTTCATTAATACAATAAAGTGAAGTAAATGGAGCACATACAAGAACTTCTCTATCTTTTTCATATTTGTCCATAAATTCAACTAACAGCTTTACTAATTTTATTGATTCTGAAACTGTATTATTCATTTTCCAGTTTCCTGCAATTAAGGGTTTTCTCATTACTGATTTTCTCCTTTCATAGATAAATAATAACATAAACCCAGTTCATGGGTTTATGTTATTATTAAAATTTAATTATTATCATCTATAGCTTCTATACCTGGTAGAGATTTTCCTTCAAAAAATTCTAAGGATGCTCCTCCGCCTGTAGAAATATGCGTCATCTTATCTGCTAAACCAGCTTTTTTCACAGCTGCGGCGCTATCTCCTCCACCTATTATTGAATTTACATTAGTATTATCTGCTATGGATTTTGCTACAGCATTAGTTCCTTTAGCAAAATTATTCATCTCAAATACACCCATTGGACCATTCCATATAATAGTTTTTGATTTACTAATAACATTAGTAAATAATTCTCTTGTCTTTTCACCAATATCTAGTCCCATATAATCATCTGGTATATTGTTTATGTCAGAAGTATAAAATTCAGTATCATTTTTAAATTCTTTTGCTATTACAATATCTATAGGTAGTAAAAAATTTATGTTCCTTTCCTTAGCTTCCCTTAAGATTTCAAGAGCTAAGTCAATCTTATCTGCCTCAAGTAAAGATGTACCTATATTTAATCCTTGTGCTTTTAGAAATGTATATGCCATTCCTCCACCAATAATAATATTATCAGCTATTTCCATGAGATTTTTAATAACACCTATTTTATCAGAAACTTTTGCTCCTCCTAAAATAGCAGTGAATGGTTTTTCTGCACTTGTTAAAGCTTTTCCCATGACTTCAATTTCTTTTTCAACTAAAAATCCAACAGCTGATGGTAGAAACTTACAAACTCCAACGTTTGAAGCATGGGCTCTATGAGCAGTTCCAAAAGCATCATTTACAAAAATATCAGCTAATGAAGCTAATTCTTCTGCAAATTCTAAATTATTTTTCTTCTCTTCTTTTCTGAATCTAGTGTTTTGAAGAAGCATTATCTCACCACTAGATAATTCTCCAGCCATTTTATATACTTTACTGTTAATTACATCATCATAATCAGCAAATTTAACTTGCTTTCTAATTAATTCTTCTAGTTTTCTTGCAACTGGAGCTAAAGAATACTGTTTTTTTGGTTCTCCTTTTGGTCTTCCCAAATGTGACATAAGTATTACAGAGGCACCATGTTCTAGCAAATGATTTATAGTCGGCATAGCACTTTTAATTCTTATATCATCTGTAATATTACCATCATTATCTAGAGGAACATTAAAATCACATCTAACAAGAACCTTTTTTCCATTTACTTGTATATCCCTTAAGCCTTTTTTATTCATAATATACTTTCTCCTTGCAGAATATTATTATTAAATTATAACATATATACAGTAGTTTATATACCTTTTTCTGCAACAAATTTAGCTAAATCAACTACTCTATTAGAATAACCCCATTCATTATCATACCATGAAATTATTTTTACAGTTTTTCCTACAACCATAGTTGATAGTGCATCTATTATAGAAGACCTAGCATCCTTTCTATAGTCCATAGAAACTAATGGTTCATCTGAATAACCCATTATACCTTTCAATTCATTTTCACTAGCTTCTTTTAATATATTATTTAATTCTTCTTTAGTAATATCTTTCTCTACATTAAATACAGCATCAACTACTGATACAGTAGGAGTAGGAACTCTCATAGCCATACCATCAAGCTTACCTTTTAAATCAGGTAATACTAAAGCTACTGCCTTTGCTGCTCCAGTTGTTGTTGGAATGATTGATTCTGCTGCTGCTCTTGATCTTCTCATATCTTTGTGAACTGCATCTAATATTCTTTGGTCATTTGTATATGAATGAACAGTAGTTATTACTCCATTCTCTATACCTAATTTTTCTAGCACAACTTTTGCAAAAGGTGCTAAACAGTTTGTAGTACATGAAGCATTTGATATGATATCATGCTTTTTAGAATCATAATTTTCTTCATTTACACCCATAACTATTGTTATATCTTCATTTTTAGCAGGTGCACTAATAATTACTTTCTTAGCTCCTGCTTTAATATGCTTGCTGGCACCTTCTTTGTCTCTAAAAATTCCAGTAGACTCAATTACAATATCTACATTCATTTCTTTCCATGGAAGATTTTCAGGATTTCTTTCAGCACATACTTTAATTTTATGTCCATCTACTATTATTGAATCACCTACTGCTTTAACTTCACCTTCGTATTTTCCATAAAGTGAATCATACTTAAACAAATGAGCTAAATCATTTACAGATGCAAGATCATTTACTGCAACAAATTCTATACCTTCTACTTTTCTTTCAAAATATGCTCTTAAAACATTCCTTCCTATTCTTCCAAAACCATTAATAGCTACTTTTACCATTTTATTGCCCTCCTATTTAGTTTTATTTTTATTTTTGTCTAAAAATCTAAAAAATATTAATTTTTAGAATATAATTCTAATATAGCTTATAAACTAAGTATCTTTTTAGCTGCACTTTCATCAGTAACTAAAATAAAATTTTTATTAAATTTAGCAAATGAATAAATAACTTCAGCTTTATTTGCACCCGCAGCAATTCCTATAGCATCTTTTACTTGATGAAACTTTTCTATTGGAATACCTGCTGAATCAGTATGCATCTTTATTTCACCATTTTTATCAAAATAATACCCAAACGTTTCAGCTACAAGATTTTCTCTCCTAACTTTTTCTAATAATTCTTTACTTAAATTTCTCCTTATAGCCATATCTTCTGCATCACCTAATCCAAATATTAATAAGTTTATATTTTTTATAGAATCTAATACCTCTTTTATCGATTTATTTTCTTTTAAGGCATCAAGTGTTTTAGCATCAATATTATCTGGTATATGAAGCAATTTGTATTCAGCATTTAATTTTTCTGCCATAGTTGCTGATATAGTATTTGCTTGTATCTCTAATTCTTCTCCCAACCCCCCTCTAGCAGGTAAAACCATTAAATCTTTAATTCCTCGTATTTCTTTCATTTCATTAGCAACACAAGCCATTGTAGTTCCACCAGCAATACCGATTGTTGTTTTGTCTTCTAGTAACTCAATAATTATATTAGCGGCTTTTTTACCTAAGTCTCTAAATGCAAACTCATCTTTGTTTACATCACCAGGTACAATTGTAACTTTCTTTAATCCTAACTTTTCTCTTAATTTTTCTTCTATTTCTGATAAGCCTTTCATGTAAAAAACAATCTTACTAAGCTCTTTAAGTATTGTTTTTCCATTTTTCGAAAGTATCATGCCAGAAGATTCTATGTATATCATTCCCAATTCTTTTAATTTTTCAACTTCAGTTCGCATAATTCTTTCTGTAGACCCAAACTTAATTGCCAAATTTCGCCTTCCTATAGGTTGATTCATTTCTATTATCTTCATTATATTGTATCGTTTAAGCAATAAATCAACTGATTCAGGTATAATTTTTCTTTCTATATCTAACACTTTATTTATATCCATATCTACCTCTTTTTTCTATGTGGGTTATTTGTCGTCCCTATCGTATTCAATATGTCCCTGCTTAATTGCATTATATCATAAAAAAAAATAATTGCAACATCTAAAAAGTAAATTTACAAAAAAAGAATATCTTCAAAATGATATTCTTTTTACTTAATATTTATTAATTATAAAACTATTAAATCTCTAGAAGTTTTTGTTAAAATTTCGCATCCTTCATCAGTAACTACTACCATATCTTCAATTCTAGCACCACCCCAACCGGGAATATATATTCCGGGTTCAACTGTTACAACATTATTTCTTTCTAATATATTTTTAGAAGATTGAGATATAAAGGGTTCTTCATGCAAAAACAAACCTATTCCATGACCTATTCCTTTATAGTGATAATCAAGATAGCCCATTTCATCAATAATCTTTTCTGATGCAAGATATGGTTCTTTTGCAAGCACTCCTGCTTTAATCGTTTTTATTGCCTCAGTTTGTGTTTTTTGTAGTATTGAATAAATTTCTTTCTGTTTTTCAGAAGCCTTACCAACTACTACGGTCCGTGAAAAATCTACCAAATATCCTTTATATCTTGCACCTATATTTATTAAAACAAAATCTCCATTTTCAATCTTTTTATCTGTTGGCGAAGATACTATTAAGGATGATCTTTTTCCTGAAAGAATGATGTTCTCGCTTACTTTTGCATCTCCACCTTCTGTTACAAGATAATAATTTGATTTTGCTACAAGTTCTTTTTCAGAAATACCTACATTAATATCGTTTAATAATCTGTTAAAAGCTCTCTCTGTAATTTCACAAGCTTGTCTTATATATGATATTTCTTCCTGTGTTTTAATAACTCTTAGTTGTTCAACAAGACCTATAACCGGAGTTATTTCAGCTTTTATTATATCAAATAAGTCCGTAAATTGTTTATATGTAATATATTGAGCTTCAAAACCTAATCTTTTTACATTATCTTTTAACAAAATTTCATTTATAGTATCATTAATTTTTTTGCCTTTTTCATCCCATAATATAATTTCGAATTCTTTGCATTGAATATAAGCTAATTCTTTATATCTTCCATCAGTTATAAGATACTTCCCTTTTTCTGTAATAACTGCATAAGCATGTTCTTGTCTATATCCACTAATATACTGAACATTATACGGATTGCTAATAAAAAAACCATCGATATACTCTTCTCTCATCTTTGCAATAAGTCTATCTATCATATCTCACTCCTAATTACTTAGGTTATGTAATAGTAAATATAATTACTATGTATACCTTGAATTTTTCATGTTTGTTATTTATTGTAACATTAATTTTATATTTTTACTATTATTTTTATACAATAATGCCATTTTGTTTTTATATTACACGCATTGTATATGAAGTTTGAGTATGAATAAACATACTCAAATTTATAACAAGACATAAGCCAATTTTTAAAACTAACTCATGTCTTGTTTTATTAAGGAGTAAAGTGAGTATTATTTAATCTCTAAGTTATTTCCTTCCTTTTGTATATATTTTTGTATAATCTAGTTGAGAATGCGGATTTATATAGTAACCTTGTATATATTCTGCTAAATATGTTGAATGTGTCTGACAATAAGTTGGAGCAACTACACCTGTCCCAACTAGAAGTTTTTCAGCTTCTAAAAATAATTCAGCTCTTTTTTGATTGTCAGAACAATTATCTGCTTCTTCTAATATTTCACTATACTTTTCTGCATCCGGACCTGTCCATCCTGATTTTGAACTGTCAAAATATCCATCAGCAGGATCATAAATGCTCAGTAATCCATTAGGATCATTGTAATAAGGTCCCCAACCAGAAGTACATATATCATAATCTCCTTCATCAACTTTATCCCACATTATGTTCCATTCCATCATATCTATTGTTATAGTAACACCTAATTTTTCCTGCCATTGTTGTAATAACCATTCTGCACTTTTCTTTGAAAATTCAGATGTTCCTCTCGTTGCATATCTTACTTCCATTTTAGATGGATCAGGATCAAAGCCTTCTTCTACTAGACCTTCTATTAAAAGAGCCTTTGGATCAGGATATTTTTCTTTTAGAGTCTTTATGATTTCATTCTTTCCATTAACTCTTTCACTATATAATTTGTCTCCTACATTTGTAACAGCAGGCATTAAAGAGTATAAAATTTCATCTGCTCCCTCTCTTAAATCTTCATTATATTTTTCTCTATCATAACTTAATGAAAAAGCTAATCTTATTTTCTTATTTTTAAAGTATTTATTTGAACAGTTAAAGCCTAAGAATTCAGGATTATTACCCGGAGATTTAATTAACTTAAATCTACTTTCTTGTTCAATAACTTTCTGCCAATCAGGATCATTTGTTGATATTTCATCAACTTCTCCGTTTATAAGTGCTTGAGCAGCTGTTGCAGTATCTTCAAGAACTTTTCTTTCAATTTTTTGTAATTTTACATTATCTGCATCCCAATACTTTTCATTTTTTACAAGTGTCATTTGAACATTTTGATTCCAGCTTTCTATTACGAATGGTCCATTCACTACAACCTTATCTATTGCCGAACCGTATTCTTTACCCCATTCTTCATATTTATCCTGTCTTATTGGTTTTGCACCATCTAATAATTCTAAGAAATATCCACACGGTTTAACTAAAGTAAATTCAACTGTTTTTTCATCAACTGCACGTACACCTATGTCTTCTGGTTTTTTGTTGTATTCAGGATTTTTACCATCATTATAAAGTGACTCAGTAAAATTAAGAATAATACCGTCAAACAGCCAAGCATTAGTAGAACCTACTGCTGGAGTAGCCATTTGTCTAAATGTATAAACAAAATCATCTGCGGTTACAGGTACACCATCATTCCAACATGCATTGTCTCTGATGTTAAAAGTATATACGGTACCATCATCACTTATTTTCCAATCTTTAGCCGCAGCTGGCTTAATTATTGCATTTCCATTTTCATCAGCAACATCAGCAACCAAAGTTTCTAAAATTATTGTTTGAAGACCATTATCAGGCCCTGTTGTATTCAATATTGGATTTAGACCTAAAACAGGATCTCTTGTTCTAAAAGCAAATACTTGCTCATTATCTATTTCTGTTCCTTTTTCTCCACCTGTTGGAATTGAATTATTGCCACAACCAAATAATGTACTTACACTTAATGATAAAATAATTGCAATTATTATAAGTTTTTTATTTTTCATTATTATATCCTCCTTTTTAAAAATGAATTAATAATTTACATATCTATTAAATTTATTTATATAAAAATTAGTTTTTTCCTAATGTATATAATCTTGTATAATCTATATGAGAATGAGGATTTGTATAATAATCATTCACATAATCAGCTAAAAATATTGACGATGTCTCACAATAAGTTGGTGCAATTACACCTGTACCTACTAACAATTCTTCTGCTTGTAGAAATAACTCTGCTCTTTTTTGATTATCAGAACATTCTGCTGCTTGAGCTAATAATTGGCTGAATTTTTCAGCATCAGGACCTGACCAGCCTGATTTTGTACTATCAAAGTAGCCACTATAAGGATCATATATGCTTAATAAAACATTTGGGTCGTTGTATTCAGGTGTCCAACCTGAAGTACATATGTCGTAGTCACCTTCATCAACCTTATCCCACATAATATTCCATTCTAGCATATCAATTGTTATTGTAACTCCTAATTTTTCCTGCCACAACTGTAACAGCCATTCTGCACTTTTTTTAGAAAATTCAGATGTTCCTCTTGTTGCATAACTAACTTCCATTTTAGAAGGATCTGGATCGAAACCTTCTTCTATAAGTCCTTCTATTAAAAGAGCCTTTGGGTCAGGGTATTTTTCTTTAAGCGTTTTTATAATCTCATTCTTACCATTAACTCTCTCGCTATATAATTTATCTCCTACGTTAGTAACTGCAGGCAGCAAAGAATAAAGCGGCTCATCTACTCCCTTTCTTAAATCTTCATTATATTTTTCTCTATCAAAACTTAAAGAAAATGCTAATCTTATTTTCTTATTTTTAAAGTATTTATTTGAACAGTTAAATCCTAAAAATTCTGGTGCATTACCAGATTTAGTTATTAGCTTATATCTGCCTTCATCTTTAATAACTTTTTGCCAATCAGGATCATTTGTTGTCACTACATCAATTTCTCCATTAATAAATGCTTGTGCAGCTGTAGATGCCTCTTGAAGAACTTTTCTTTCAATCTTATGAAGCTTAACGTTTTCAGCATTCCAATATTTATCATTCTTAACAAGAGTCATTTGCACATTTTGATTCCAGCTTTCAATTACAAATGGTCCATTCATTATAATTTTATCTATTGATGATCCATACTCTTCACCCCATTCTTCATATTTATCCTCCCTAATTGGTTTTGCACTATCTAGCAATTGTAGAAAATATCCACACGGCTTAGCTAATGTAAATTCAACTGTTTTTTCATTAACTGCTCTTACACCTATATCTTCTGGTTTTTTATTATATTTAGGTTCTTCACCATTATTGTAAAGTGATTCTGTAAAGTTTTTAATAACACCTGCAAACAGCCAAGCATTAGTAGAACCTACGTCAGGCGTAGCCATTTTTCTAAATGTAAAAACAAAATCGTCCGCGTTTAAAGGAACACCATCGTTCCAACATGCATTTTCTCTAATATTGAAGGTATACACTGTACCATCATTACTAATTTTCCAATCTTTAGCAGCAGCTGGTTTTATTACAGAACAACCGTTTTCATCAACACCATCAAAAACTAAAGTTTCAAATATTATTGCATGAAGGTCGTTATCTGGCTCTGTTGTATTTAATATTGGATTAAGACCTAATACTGCACTTCTTTCTCTAAAAGCAAATACTTGTTCTTTATCAATCCCTTCTCCATCAGTTAACACTGAATCTTTCTGACATCCAAATAATGCGCTTATGCATAGTGCCAATATAATTATTAATGCTTTATTTTTTTTAGCTTTAACCATTGTTTCCTCCTTTAAAATAATTTTATATTTAAGAGTTTTTTACCCTATGGCAAGCAACAAAATGCTCATTGCATACTTCTACAAGAGGCGGCATTACTTTTAAACATATTTCTTTTGCCAACTTACATCTAGAAGCAAATCTACATCCCGGTTTAGGATTAATTGGACTTGGTATTTCTCCTTCTATGGGTATTCTTTTTTTTATTCTTTCTACATTTGGATCAGGTATAGGTATTGCTGATAATAATGCCTTAGTATATGGATGTAATGGATTTTTGTACATTTCATCACTTCTTGTAAATTCAACTAAACTGCCTAAATACATCACACCTACTCTGTCAGAAATATGTTTAATCATAGATAAGTCATGTGCTATAAATAAATATGTAAGATTTTTCTTTTTTTGTAATTCAATTAAAAGGTTTACTATTTGTGCTTGTATTGAAACATCTAAAGCAGAAATAGGTTCATCACAAACAATAAAATCAGGTTCAATAGCTAATGCTCTTGCAATACCAATTCTCTGCCTTTGTCCGCCAGAAAACTCATGAGGAAATCTAGAAATGTGCTCCATATTTAATCCAACTGTTTCAAGAAGTTCATAAATTTTACTTTGTCGTTCTTTACCCTTATAAAGATTATGTATATCTATACCTTCCCCTATAATATCTCCAACTGTCATTCTAGGATTTAAAGATGAATAAGGGTCTTGAAAAATAATTTGAGCTCTTTTAGTAAATTCTTTTTTTTCTTTAGGATTTAGATTATTAATATCTACGCCATCAAAAATAACATTTCCATCTGTTGCATCATATAAACCTATTACAGTTTTACCACATGTAGTTTTTCCGCATCCTGATTCTCCGACAAGACCTAAAGTTTCTCCTTTATAAATGTTAAAACTAACACCATCAACAGCTTTTAAAGTTTCGTTTCTTCCTACTTTAAAATATTTTTTTAAGTTTTTTACTTGAATTAATGTATCATTATTTTGCACTGGTTACACCTCCTTGCAGTAATTGAGCTGGTACTCCTGTCGTATCAGCTTTTTCATGGTGCAGCCAGCAAGAACATTTATGTGTGTATCCAAAATTTGTTGCTTTAGGAAATTTAACTCTACATATTTTCATACCGAACTTGCATCTAGCTGCAAAAGGACATCCAACAGGTGGATTTATTAAGTCAGGAGGTGTTCCTGTCAAAGAGTAAAGTTTATCTTTGTTATGAGTACTTAATTTTGGTACTGATTTTAAAAGTGCAAAAGTATAAGGATGTTTAGGATTATAAAATATTTCATCAACTGTACCTCTTTCAACAATTTTCCCAGCATACATTACTTGTATTCTATCTGCAACGCTTGCTACAACTCCTAAATCATGAGTAACTAAAATAACACCTGTGTTTAACTCTTTTTGTAAATCACCTATTAAATCCATAATTTGTGCTTGAATGGTTACATCCAGTGCTGTAGTTGGTTCATCAGCAATCAATACTTTTGGATTACACGCAAGAGCTATTGCAATCATAACTCTTTGTCTCATACCACCTGAAAATTCAAAAGGATATTGATTTAATCTTTGCTTTGCATTTGGTATTTTAACAAGTTCTAACATCTTAAGAGCCTGCTGCTTTGCATCTTGCATTGATACATTATCGTGTATAAAAATACTCTCAGCAATTTGATTTCCTATCTTCATGGTTGGATTTAACGAAGTCATAGGATCTTGAAATATCATTGAAATTTCTTCACCTCTTATCTTAGTCATTTCAGTCTCATTAAGATTAAGAAGATTTTTACAACAAAAATTAATCTCAGAATTATCTCTTCCTATAACAGCTTGAGGACTTGGCAGCAATCCCATTATTGCTTTAGATGTTACAGTTTTACCACAGCCAGACTCTCCCACTATAGCAAGAACTTCTCCTTTATTCAAATTAAAATCAATGCCTCTAACTGCATGTGCAATACCTGCATAAGTATTGAATTTAACACTTAAGTTTTTTATTTCTAGAATTTTTTCATCATTCATGAAGTCCACCTACTTTCTCAACTTTGGATCTAATGCATCAGAAAGACCATCACCTATTAAGTGAAATGCTAATATTGTAGCTACTATCATTAAACAAGGAAAAAATAATTCATGAGGATAAAACATTAAACGCTGCTGCCCTGCTGACGCTAAAGCACCCCAACTAGTTTCAGGTGGTCTTACTCCTAAACCTATATAACTGAGAAATGCTTCACTAAAGATAAATCCAGGTACTGACATAGTTATTGTAACCATTATTATTCCTAGTGTGTTAGGAAGTAGATGTTTCATTATAATTCTCTTTGTATTTGCACCTAATGCAACAGCAGCCTGTACATAATCTTGCTCTTTTATTTGAAGTATTTGTCCCCTAACCATACGGGTAGTTCCAACCCATGAAGTAAGACTCATTGCAAATACAAGAGAAAATATGCTTCTCCCCATAACCATAGAAAGAATTACAACAATTATTAAATAAGGTAAATTACCTACAAATTCACAAATTCTCATTATAAGATTATCTATCAACCCTCCCTTTAATCCAGCAATTGCTCCTAATAATGAACCAATAGTAAACATTACTAAAGTACAGCATAGACCAATTATTATAGAAATCCTTCCACCAACACATACTCTTGTAAATATATCTCTTCCCATCTCATCTGTACCAAACCAAAATTCACTATTTGGTTTTAAGTCTTTTGCAGTTGAATCCATAAATTGATAATTCTTACCTGAGACTAAAGGACCTAAATATATTGTCAATATTACTACAACTAATAAAACCAATCCTACAAGAGCTAATTTATTCTTTTTAAACCTTCTCCATACATCACCCCAATAAGTTAGAGATTTTTTATTTATTTGTTCAGAAGATAATCCTTTCGTACCTATCCTTTCAAACATATCATCTGTTAGAATTACATTGTCTTCACAAATACCAGTATTACTATTCATATTAAATCACCTCACTATTTTTTAATGTTTAGAAGTACTTAAGAATTTATTTTTCAGACTTTGCAATTCTAATTCTTGGATCGACAACACCATATAAAATATCAACAACTATTAATGATGCAACATATAACATTGCAAAAAATATTGTTAGTCCTATAATCATAGTATAATCATTATCAGAAACAGCTTTTACATAGTAAGCTCCAAGTCCAGGTATTGAAAACATTTTCTCAAGTATGAAAGACCCTGCAAAAATGCCTGCAACAGCAGGTCCTATCATAGTTACAATAGGTATCATAGAATTTCTTAATATATGTTTTCTCACTATTCTACTTTTTTTACACCCTTTTGACTTTGCAGTAACAATATAGTCTTCACCAATTACTGAAAGTGTACTACTTCTCATATATTTTGTATAACTTGCAATACCTCCAATAGCATATGCCATTACTGGTAAAGCATAATGTTTTAATTCACCCCAGCCAAACACTGGCGCTAATTTCCATTTAAAAGCTACAAAATATTGAAGCAGTGCAGCAAAAACAAAACTTGGTACACATATTGCTAAAACAACACATACTCTTATTATATGGTCTCCAATTTTTTCTCGATTCAGTGCTGACACTAAACCTAAGAAAACACCAATTGTAATCTGCAATGCTAAAGCAATAATACCTATTTTAGCTGAAATCATAGCGTTATCTTTGATAATGTCATTAGCTGATTTTCCAGTATAAATTATGGATTCTCCGAAATCACCTGTTGTTAAAAGATTTTTCATATACAATACATATCTTTGAGTAACAGGTTTATCTAGTCCGTATTTTGCTCGAATTACTTCCTGTGCCTGTTCTGGCATTTGGCCAACTTTAGCTGCAATTGGATCACCAGGAGCACCTGCAATTAAAAAAAACGTTGCAGTTATAATCAAAAATAAAGTAATTATTGCATATAATATTCTACGGATTATAAATTTTAACATTTAATACCTCCTTCTAAATTTTTTACTAGGCAATTGTATTAATTTATTCAATTGCCTAGATTTTTTTGAGCAATAATTATTTATAATTCAATAAGGTTTCTTGGTGATTTTGTTAAAATTTCGCAACCTTCGTCAGTAACAACCACTTGATCTTCTATTCTTACTCCTCCCCACCCAGGAATATAAATACCTGGTTCTATGGTGATAATACTGTTTTTTTCAAGTAGATGTTCTGATTTAGGTCCTATAAATGGTTCTTCATGAATTGCTAATCCTACTCCATGTCCTATACCTGAATAGTGATACTCTAAATATCCTGTGTTTTCCATTGCTTTTATAGAAGCATAATATACTTCTTTTGCAATAATTTTTGATTTTACTGCATTAATTGCATCTTGTTCTGACTTTCTTTCTATTTCATAAATTTCTTTCTTCTTATCATCTGCTTTTCCAACTACTACAGTTCTTGTCATATCAGATAAATATCCATTATATCCTGCACCAAAATCCATCAAAACAAAATCACCATATTCTACTTTTTTATCTGAAGGTATTCCATGTAACAAAGATGTTCTTTTTCCAGATATAAAAATATTTTCATATCTTCTAGCATCAGAACCCTCTAATTTTAAATAATATTGTAGTTTTGCAGATAGTTCTTTTTCTGTAATTCCTATTTTAATATCAGATAATATTCTATTAAATGCTCTATCCGAAATATCACATGCTTTTCTTGCACATTCTATTTCTTCAGGTGTTTTAATAATTCTTAATTTCTCAACAAGTTTAGTTAAAGGAACAAGTTTAGCTTTTACATCATTCTTTAAGTCTATAAATTGTCTGTAATTAATAAATTCAGCTTCTATTCCCAATTTAGAAATATCTTCTTTTTTAGCAGCATAATCTACAGCTCTGCTAAATTTACCTATATCTCTCCAATCTATAACTTCAAAATCAGGGCATTCTTGAGCTGCTTGTTCTGTATACCTAGCATCAGTAATTACATAATTACTTTGAAAAGTAATTAAAAGATATGTATCATCTCCTTTGAATCCACTCAAATATCTTACATTTTGAGGATTGCTAATTAACATACCTTCAATGTTATTTTTTTTCATTTCTTTAATAAATTTTTTTATCATTTTCTTTCACCTCTAATATTTAAAATGCAAATATATATTAAGCAATTAACATGCCAGTTTTCATGAATTTTTAGCAAATATTTCTAATGCAGTATTTATAATACGCTTACATATTTGCATAAAAAAAATGCCAATCTTTCACGAGATTGACATTCTAAATTAATAATATTTGTCTAACATTCTAGCATAAAAGTGTAATATTTTCGGCACTATGTATTTTTTTCGTCATTACCACTTTTATATTTATTTATTAAAATCTACTTTATAATCTTCTACTATTCCATATTTATTTATCTTGCTGTTTAAAGTCTGTCTAGGTATTTTTAACATTCTTGCAGTTTTTGACTTATTTCCTTTTGTCTTTAGTAATGCTTTTTTAATCATCCTTTTTTCAAAATCTACTATTGTTTCTTTTAATGGTAGAATTTCTTCTTCTTCAATCTTATTTCTTAAATCGTTTGAAACTGGATTATTTATCTTATTGATATTTCTTATATATTCAGGTAAATCATCTATTTCTATAACAACGTTATCTGTAAAATTCATTATACGCTCTATAGTATATTTTAATTCTCTTACATTTCCAGGCCAGTCATATTCATAAAATATTTTAATGCATTCTAAAGAGACTTTCTCCACTTTTTTATTTAACATGCAGTTATATATTTCTATAAAATATTCTACAAGTATATCTATGTCTTCTTTTCTTTCTCTTAATGGTGTTACATTTAATGATATAACATTTAATCTATAGTAGAGATCTTGTCTTATTAACCCTCTTTCTACTGCTTCCAGCGGCATAATATTAGTTGCAGCAATAACTCTAACATTTATTTCTATAGTTTTATGCCCTCCTAACCTCCTAATTTTGCCTTCTTGCAATACCCTCAGTAGTTTTGCTTGTAGATCAATATCCATAGAATTTATTTCATCTAAAAATAATGTTCCTCCATCAGCTAATTCAAAAAGTCCAGGTTTCTCTTTTGAACCTGTAAAACTGCCTGATGTAGTTCCGAAAAGAATACTTTCTAATAAACTTCTAGGTATTGCAGCACAATTTTGAGCAATAAAGGGCTTTTTTCTTCTTTTAAAGCTTGCATTATGTATAGATTGAACAACTAATTCTTTACCTGTACCTGTTTCTCCATATATTAATACAGGTGAAGTACTATCAGCAATTTTGTATATCTTTTTCTTTAATTCTTGCATAGAATTGCTTATGCTTATAATATTATTTAAAGTATAAGTTGTACCATTTGATTTGTATTCTTGATTATTATTTTTACTTTTTTCTTCTAAGCTTGTAAGATTAATTATTCTTTTATATATTTCTTTATAATCGTTTATATCTTCTAAGACTTCTAGTACACCTATTATTTTATTTTCGTTATATAAGGGTACAGTAGTAGTTACTAAGATAACTTTATTACCTTTAAAGTTATTTAAAGTTTGAACATAATTTATTATAGGAATTTCGGTCTTTAATACTCGATATATTGTATTTTCTTCTTCCTTCATTCCATCAAAAATTTCTAATACATTTTTTCCAATAGCATACTTCGGATCTGATTCAAAAACGTTGCTCTTTGTTTCATTGTAATAGACTATATTAGCATTATTATCAACCACAATTATACCCTGACTCTTTAATTTTAAAATAGTTTCTAATAAATACTTATAATCCATTGTTTACCTCTTTTCATTGTTATTTAACAACTTATTTTAATATTTTACTATTATTTTGTATGTTTAACAAGTATAACTATTTCTATATATAAGTATAATAACTGCAAAAAAAGAAAACCTTTACCAGGTTTCTTTTATATTTAAATATTAATAATTAAAATCTTCTTCTCATTGATGATGAAGGTATTCTAAGTTCATCTCTATATTTTGCTACTGTTCTTCTTGAAATCTTTATTCCTTTTTCTTTAAGTGTATCTGCAATTTTTTGATCGCTTAATGGTTTTCTTGTATCTTCCTTTTCAATCAATTCTTTTATTATAGATTTCACACTTGTGGAAGATACTCCACCACTATCGTCACTTACACTGCTTGTAAAGAAGTGTTTTAATTCAAAGATACCTCGAGGAGTTTGAACATATTTACCGTTTGTTGCTCTACTTACTGTTGATTCATGTACACCAATATCATCCGCCACATCTTTAAGTACTAGTGGTTTTAAAGCTTTATTTCCTTCATCAAAAAATTTCTTTTGAAATTTTACAATTGACTCAACAACTTTATATAACGTAAGTCTTCTTTGTTCAATACTTTTAATAAGCCACATGGAAGAATTAAGTTTGTCAAATAGAAATTTACTTGTTTCTTTATCATCAGTATTATCTAGCATGTTTTTATAATATCTATTAATTGAAAGTATAGGAAAATTGCTATCATTAACAATAATAATGTATTCTCCATTTATTTTTTCAATAGTAACATCAGGTACAATATATCTAATATTATCACTGTCAACGATAAAACCTCTTGCTGGTTTAGGCTCTAACATTTTTATAATATCACATATACTTTGAACCCTTTTAACAGGAATATGCAGTTCTTTAGATATCTTTTGTATTCTATTAGTTGCTATATCATCAAGATACTTATCAACAATGATATATATGTTTTTGTCTAATATTCCCTTTTCTTTTAATTGAATTAGCAGACATTCACTTAAATTTCTTGCTCCTACACCTACAGGATCAAAAGTTTGAATCATTCGTAAAACTCTTTCAATTTCTACAGGATCTTCGCTTAACTGCATACTTAAATCATGAATACTTGATACTAAATAGCCTTTACTATCTAAAGACTCAATTATTAGTTCACCTATCCTACGTTCATTCTCATTTTTTACTGTTATTCCTAATTGTGTCATAAGATGATCTTTCAATGACATTTTTTTAGATGTATAGCTTTCAAAAGTCTGCTTATTTTCATAATTGCTATTATATGATTTATAACTTATATCATCATATTTTTCAATAACTTCTTTCCAGTCAATTTCATCATTAGTTTTTTCTTTTTTTTCATTTTCTTCTTCTTTTATATGTGAATCTTTTCTTTTTTCAGTTGTATCAAGAAAAGGATTTGCTTCGATT
Source organism: Tissierellales bacterium (assembly GCA_018433765.1). Classification (GTDB taxonomy): domain Bacteria; phylum Bacillota; class Clostridia; order Tissierellales; family Sedimentibacteraceae; genus SM3-B41. Next base: position 2,221 of record JAHDQO010000025.1, on the reverse strand, counting down.
TGTTTGTTTAAATATTCTAATAATTCTACATTATTAAATTGAAGTATCTGTATTGCTTGTCGCAATTCAGGCGTCATTATAAGTTTTTGCGTTTGTTCTAAATTTAACTCAAAGCCCATCTTCATTGTTTTTCACCTCTAATCGTAAGCATTTCTAACATTTACTATTATATCAGACTATGTGATTTTTTCAAACACTTTTGCTGATATATGTAAAATCTTATTTATAATTTAACCTGTTGATTAAAGAAATTGTTAACAGTTTATTGGAATTTGAGCATTTATATACCATAGTTAATTTATCTCATTTTTTAACTGAATAAAAAAATTATTCATAAAATCTACTCTTTCTTTTGCCAAATCTTTAGCTTTGTTAGTATAAAGTCTTTCTGGAATTTTCTTCAACTTCATTTCATATTCTATATTTGGTGAATGAAGAGAAGGATTTTTAAGTCTTCCATTTACACCAATGTTTTCTTTTGCATATTCTTCAAACGATTTGGTATATATTAATTTTTGCCCATATTGTCCAGCATACATATAACATCTGCATATTCCAACAGCTCCTAATACATCAACCTTATCTGCATCAAATAATATTTTTGCTTCAATAGTATTAGGTTCATTACCACTTCTAAACCTATGTGATATTATGCAGTCTTTTATTCTTTCAATTATTTCTTTATCATAATCTTGTTCTAGCAAAAATTTCTCTGCCATTAAACTTCCTTCTATAGCATGATCAATTTTACCACTATTATCAGAATCTTCTTTAACTCGAGCAATATCATGAAGTATCACAGCAGGATACAATACATCATAATTTACATTTTCCTCTGTTTCAGCTATTATTCTACACAAATTGTATACTCTTTTTATATGATCCATATTATGTGCTGAACATGAAAGAATATCTTCTGCATACTGCCATATTTTTTTATACATTCTCTATTTCCTCCAAGCTTTATGTTTTTTTATTTTGCATTTTAAATTTTAGATTTTGAATTATCTTCTATATATTTTAAAACACTATCATCTATATTTTTTCCTATTATAATATCAGCATGTTCTTTTAATTCCTTTTCTGCATTTTCAACTGCAACAGAAGTATCTGCCATTTTAAACATATCTATATCATTATAGTGATCACCAAATACTGTTATATGTGTGTTTTGCATATCTAGTAACTTAATAAGTTCTTTTATAGCATTACCTTTTTTTGAATTATAAGAATAAATGCTTGCCCAATACCAGTTTTTATAATATATATCTTCGTTATAATATATATTTAGATAACTACCATATAACTTAATTAATTTTTTAATTAAATCATCTAGTATTTCTTTCCTGTTTATTAAAGTAAAACAAATGATTTTTTCTTTAACAATATCATCCATATTTTGTAATGATACAAGTCTATTATCACCTGCTTCTTTTCTACTTTTTATATAATCATCCATTCCCGCACTTATTGAATCTTTATAATACAATAGTCCATCTTTACCATCAAAAACTGAAATTAGAGGAGTTTGTCCATATTTAGAACATAATTCTATTATTCCATTGTTAATATCGGGTTGAATATTATTTACTATAAGCTTTTTTTCAGTTCTAATATCTGTAATAAATGATCCATTAAACTCTATAACAGGTAAGTTTAAATTTACCCCTTCAAAAATTTCTTTTATTGAATATATACTTCTTGCAGTAGCTATAGTAAATTTAACACCGTTACTAATTAATTCATTTAGCTCTTTTTTAGTATTTTCATTTAATTTAGCTTTACTATTTAATAATGTTCCATCTAAGTCAGATATATATATTCTCTGCATTTTTTTCACCTCTTTTTTAAAATAATAACTATTGTATATAGTATCAGAAGATATATAAGTTAATCAACTATTAAATTTTTAACTATTCCGTTAGAACATTTGTTCTGATGTTATTATATTAATTATCCTTGTTTTTGTCAATCCTATTAAAACAATAATTGTTTTATATAAAAAAGAAGAAATTATCCTAAAAAATTTCTTCTTTTTTATATCTTTCTGCTTATATGTTTTTAACAATCGGTTTTCTCTTTAGCAACAAATTCAGCTTCAGCTAATATTTTTCTTGCATCTTTAAGTTTTGCTTCGTTTACTAACACTATTGGTCCTGTGCATCCCATTCCACTTTCTGCATATATATTGTTTTTCCAAAGTGTTTTTACTGCATCTTCT
>JAHDQO010000002.1 GCA_018433765.1 Tissierellales bacterium | reverse complement strand
TAGAGCGCACGCCTGATAAGCGTGAGGTCGGTGGTTCGAGTCCACCTAAGCCCACCATTGGGGCCTTTAGCTCAGTTGGTTAGAGCGCCCGGCTCATAACCGGTAGGTCTGGGGTTCGAGTCCCTGAAGGCCCACCATTTGTTCAGATATAAGTTAAAAAAATATTTGAATCAAATGTAATTAAATGCCCAGATAGCTCAGTCGGTAGAGCAGAGGACTGAAAATCCTCGTGTCCGTGGTTCGATTCCGCGTCTGGGCACCATAAATAAAAGACATCAATAATTTTTATTGATGTCTTTTATTTTATTGTACTTATGATTTTGTTTACTAATAATTTAATATTATTAAAATATATTTTATTTGAATATTTTATGGGTATTATATCCTTACGTATAGTCTCAATTTGATCATAGTCAATTAAATTAAAATCTTCATTTAATAAATATAAGAAGGAGTTAATAGTATCATCACTAAACATATAGGGTCTAAAAGTTACTGTAATTATCCCTGTGTTGCTATTACAATAATATTCATAAGCTGAACTATAATTTACATAGTTGATTTTTAAATTCTTAAAAGTAATTAGTTTAACTATAATAGATTTTTTAGTTACTTTTATATTATCATAAAGAAATTTAATAATTATTTTGTTTTCAAAGTAATTTAATATAATTATATCATCATAAGATTTCATAATTTTTTCAAAAAGAAGAGATAGATTTAAAACATCTTCAAAATTGTGTTTTAAAATTAAGTTACGGTATACTTCTTTATTATTTAATGAATATGACGTATATAGTTTTATAATATCTTTACCATTTAAATCGTCATTTCTATTAATGTTAAAAAATTTTTCTACTGTTTTTAGTTTTAAGTTTTCTAAATCCAATTTATTCTTTAACGAATTAATATCATTGTATAAATCAATTTTTATAAGTTTATCGAGAGTAAAATTCAAATTATATTTATTACATTTTTTATTAATAAAAGGTATATCAAAAGTATTACCATTATAAGTTATTATATATTTTTTATTAGAAATTAAAGTTATAAATTCTTCAATTAGAGATTTTTCATCATTATCTGATTCTGAAAAAAATTGATACATATAAGCAGTATTGTTGCTATATAATAATGCATTAATTGATATTATTTTATTATATTTAGGACTTAAGCCTGTAGTTTCGATGTCAAAAAAAACTGAATTATCTATAATAGAGAACTTTGGCAAATTAGATAATTTTAATTTATTAACGTTAACTTTATTTTTATACATAATACCTCCAACGTAACAAAACTAAAAATATTGAATAAAATAAAAAAAAATAGGTGATTACATGAATACTATATCATGCTATATATCTCTTATACCTATAATCATTTTTATAGTTGAGATAATAGTGATATTAGGATTATCAAAAAAGTTAGCTCCTTTAGCTTGTCTAGTTATAAGCATGCTATTAGGGACGATTTATTTAATACCACACAATATTTATAAAGGTATGATTATTGGTATATTATTAACTTCAAGCTGTATAGGATTCTATAGTGGCATAAAAAATATTTTTGAATATTTTTATCAATTCACAAAATTTAGCAAAAGGAAAGAATAGTATGTCTTTCCTTTTTTCTAAATATTTGTTAAAATTATTTACTAGGTGATGGTAAATGAATATAGTAACTACGGTATTTATAGTTTATGTTATAGGCATACTTTCAATGAAATATAATATTTATAAGTATGCTATTATAATTTCATTAATTGCAGCATTTTTTCATTTAATAAAAAGAAAAAATATGTATTTTTTAGTTCTTTTTTTTATAATAATTTTAGCAATAATTAATTATAATTATAATTCAAAATCTGTACTAAAACAATATATAGATAAAGAAATTATTATAAATGCTAAGATAATAGACAAAAAAACTAGTGATAATGAAAAATATAATAGCTATGATGCTGTAGTAACAAATATAAATAATAATGACTTAAAGATTAATGAAAAGACAATTTTATATTTGCAGAGCGATATAAAGATAAATACAAATTCAGAAATACAAGTTAGAGGTAATGTAGCAAATATTAGATGCCAAAAAAATAAATTAGTTTTTAATTATGAAAATTATCTAAGAAATAACAAAATAAATACAGTTATTTTCTGTAATGATAGTAAAAATGTAAAAATATTAAAAAACGATTATTCAATTTTAAATATTATTTCAGAAAATTTTAAAGAATATACTGAAGAAACTTTTTATTCTAAGCTAGATAAAAAAAATGCTAGTATTATATTATCTATAATATTAGGGGATAAAGGGTATTTAGAAGATAATTTTTTGGACAATATAAGAAGTATAGGGTTAGCTCATATCTTTGCAGTTTCCGGCCTTCATATAGGTATCTTATATTCATTTTTTGTGTTTGTTTTAAGGAAAATAGGATTAAGTAAAAAGAAAAGTTTTATTATAACATGGTCGATATTATGGATATATGGGTTTTTAATTGGATTTCCTACATCTGTTTTGAGAACATTACTTATGTTTACTGTACATTTTTTAGGGGATTTATTATATAGAAAATATAATTCTATAAATTCATTAGTATTTGCAGGATTAGTTCTTTTAATAATTAATCCTTTCTGGATTTTTGATGTTGGATTTCAGTTATCTTTTACTGCAGCATTATCTTTAGTTATTTATAGTAAATATATTAAAAAAATTATAAAATTTAATAATAAACTTAAAAGTAGCTTATATGTTTTTACTTTTTTACAAATTATTATACTGCCTATTTTATCTTATCATTTCAATTATATACCATTATTAAGTATAATATATAATATTATTTTTATTCCAGCCTTTAGTCTAGTTATAATAACAAGTTTTGGATTATTAGCTATTGGATGGTTAGACATATATATTACTAATTTTTTATTTTTAATGTTAAATAATTTTATAAACAGTTTATATTATTTTATATGCTTATTAAATAATATAAAATTGAATGGAGTAAGAATGTACTCTTTAAATACTTTTGGAATAACTTCTTATTATTTGTTTATTCTTCTTGTATTTAACATAAAAATTAAAGAAAATTTTAATATTTTAAAAATATTCTTTACATTTTTTGCAATTGTAATTTTTTTTAACAGTGTGCTGATTCCTCTAACTGATGAGAACTTGTACATTAATATTATTGATGTGGGACAAGGTTCTAGTGCTCTCGTATCATATAAGTATAAAAATTTTATAATTGATGCAGGTAGTAATAGTAATAATAAAATAGGCAGCAATACTTTACTACCTTATATGGTTAAGAGGGGAATATTTAATATTGATGGAATATTTGTTAGCCATTGGCATTTTGACCATTATTCAGGTATAGATGCATTATTAGAAGATTTAAAAATAAAAAATATATATTCAGGATATATAAATGATGAAGTTGATTTAAATGATAATGTAAAACTATTAAACATGGGAGATAATAAAAGAGTTAATGATAAATTAAAATTTAGCATATTATGGCCTAGGTTAGGCTACACAAGCAATAATGAGAATAATATGTCCCTCGTAATTTTAATTGAATACTACAATTATAAAATCCTTTTTACAGGTGATATTGAGAAAGAGATTGAAGATATATTAATAAATAATGGATTAACTGATGTAGATATTTTAATTGTACCTCATCATGGTAGTAAAACATCATCAACAATGAATTTTGTAAATAATCTAGAGCCTGAATATTCACTAATAAGTTATGGTAATAACAATTATGGTATACCAAATGAAGAAGTTATTGATAGATATAAAAACAAAAATTCAACAATTTTGACAACTTTTGATGATGGAGAAATAGACTTTATTATTAATAGAAATAGTATAAATTATAATACATATAATGGTTTAGAATTTAAAAGAGCTAGTTTATATGTACAAAGTATATTAATAAATGGTATAATTTTATTAATGGCTTTATACTATAGTTATTTAATGAGAAAAGTTGAGGTATATAGGTGTGAGTTATAAAGATATTATAGATAAGATTAATAGAAAGAATATTAATAATATAAACATTGTATATGGTGATGAAATATATCTTATTGATAAAGCAATACAATCAGCAAAGGAACAGTATATCAACAAGAATTTTTATGATATAAATTATCTATTACTAGACAAAATAGATAATAAAATAGATATGTTAAAAAATTTTACTAATACATTTCCTTTCATGTCTGAAAGAAAAGTTGCGGTTGTAAATAATGCAGAATTTCTGATGCCTAAAAAAAATATAGATAAAAATCAAGAAAAAGTATTGTATAATTTAATAGATAATTTTAGTGATACGTGTATAATTTTTCTTATTTTAAAAGATAGTAAACCTGATATGAGAAAAAAAATAGTTAAAGAAATTAAAAAACAAGGTAGCATTTATCAAATAAATAAATTAGATGAAACTAATTTAATAAAGTGGATAAAAAACATTGTAAAGAAAAATGGATTAAAAATTAATAATGATAATGCTTCTATTATTGCTAATCTAAGTGGATACTTGGAATATGAAAGTAATATATGTTTGTATGATATTCAAAATGAGTTACTTAAGCTAATATCATATTGTAATTATAAAGGCGAGATAAGCAAAAATGATATAGATATACTTATGATAAAATCTATTGAAAGTAATATATTTAAATTAGTAGATAATATTTGTGAAGGAAGAAAAGATGATTCTTATATTATTTTAGAAGAGATGCTTTTGAACAAGATACCTGAGCAATATATTATGCATATGATAATTAGACAATATAGATTATTACTTTACTATAAGTTATTGCAGAAAAAAAAATATAATTATAATGAAATAATTAATTCTATGAAATTAAATAAATATGTAGCATATAAATTATCAAATATTTCTAAGAAATTATCATTAATTCAGATAAATGATTATTTAAAAAAATGTCTTGAAATTGATAGAAAAGTTAAATTAGGCAAAATAGATAAGAAAATAGGGTTACAAATATTAACTAATGGAATTTAAAAAATAATGAGCTGTTTATAAACAGCTCATTTTTATGCAATACTATTTAATCTTCTTGATAATCTACTTACTTTTCTTGAAGCTGTATTTTTATGTATAGTTCCTTTAGCAGAAGCCCTATACATTTTTTCTTGTATTATATTAAGATATTCTTGAGCCTTTTCTACATTGCTATCTTCAATTGCACTTTCAAATTTCTTTATATAAGTTTTAATTTCAGATTTTTTACTTTTATTAATACCTGTTTTCTTTTTAATAACTAATGCTCTTTTTTTTGCTGATTTTATATTTGCCAAAAAAATCACCTCCTTTGGTTCTTAACTTAAATATTTTAACACGCTTATAATTATAATACAAGCACAAAATAAAAAAATAATTAATATAGGTTTTTACTAAATAAAATATAATAAAGCATAAAATAGTTTAAAATTCAAATAATATATTTGAGGTGAATTAAAAATGATAAGAACTGACTTGGCATATGAAGCACATGAATTGTTAAGTGGAAATCTAGCAAAAAAAATAAAAGGTATTACATTAGATAGCATTAAGTATAATCACGGTGAAGTTATAAAGATGGAAATTAAAGATGAGCAAAGTGAGAAAAAGATAGGTAAGAAAAAGGGTAAATATTTAACATATGAAACAAACAGTTTTAAAAATATTGAATTAGAAACAAAACGAGAAATTATTGGTATAATTGCAAAATGTATAAAAGACTTAGGAGATTTAGAAAATGAACGAGTATTGGTAGTAGGTTTAGGAAATAGAAAGATAACAGCAGATGCATTGGGGCCAAAAGTTGTAGAAAAAATTAAAATTACAAGACATATATTTAAGGCATACAATAAAAGCTATGATGAAGATTATAGCGAAGTATCAACTTTTATACCTGGAGTTATGGGAACGACAGGTATTGAAACTATAAACTCAATAAAAGGTATTATAGACAAAATTAATCCTACTCTACTTATAGTTGTAGATTCATTAGCTTCTAGAAAAATGAGAAGATTATGCTCAGTTATACAGCTTACGAATTCCGGTATAGAGCCTGGGTCAGGAATAGGAAATATGCAAGGATCAATAAATAAAGAAACAACAGGTATTAAAGTAGTTGCAATAGGTATTCCTACAGTTGTTGATACGGCAACAATAGTAAATGATACAATAGAACTAATGCAAGATAAAATTAAAGAAAATACAAAAAATTCTGAAAAAGTATTTGGCGTATTGGAAAATCTTAACAGGTCCGAAAAACATATATTTATAAAAGAAGTTTTATCACCTTTATATAATAATACTTTTGTTACTCCAAATGAAATAGACGAAATAATTGAAAATTTATCAAATATAGTATCATCAGCAATTAACATTGCTTTGCATCCTGGAATAACGTTAGAAGATATAAAAAATTAATAGTATTATAAGCATAAATTCATTCATATAAATTAAATATAAATAAATTTAATTTACAACATTTGAAAAAAAATATATGGAGTGGATTATGCGAAAAAGAAGAAAAGAAAAAAGTAATTATTACATTTTGATTGCAGTATTATGCTTGGTAATATTATTTTCAGGTTACAGCTATGTCTATAAATTAGCTGAAAAAAGAAAGATTAATCAAGAAGTAGCAACTATTAGTGTTGATTATGAAATAAATGATCAAAGCGAAAAATATAACGAATTGTTCATAAAATTAATGTCAAGGTTTAATATTTTCTTTAAAGAAACATATAAAAAGTTAAAAGAAGAAGATAAACTTTATGAGGATAGTGATACTTCTATAAACACAATCTTTGATTTGTTAGATAACAATAAAAATACCCTTAATTTTTTACAGATAATCAAAGACAAGGATTATGATAATAAAACTTTATATGAAACTAAAGTATATTTAGCTAATAATAAAAAAGAAGATTTTTTTACAGTAAATAACTCTAATGAAATAATATCAAGAAATGATAGTATAAGAAACATAAATATTAATTATGAAGTTATTAATGATAAAACAAATATTGTTATATTCCATACACATGCAACAGAATCATATATACCAGAAAGTATTAATTATTATCATTCGCAAAATGAAGAATATAATGTTATGGGGATTGGAAAAAGATTAAGTGAAAATTTGAGCAAATTTGGTTTAAATGTTAAACACATAACTGCATATAATGATCTTCCAACATATAGTCAGTCATATTTAAAATCTTGTAAAGCAGTTGAAGCAGAAATAAAACAAGATAAGAAGAACTTATTAATAGATGTTCATAGAGATGCAGCAGATAAAAATACAAGTTATGAAAAATTTTTAAAAGGAGTTACCAAAACAACAATTAAAAATAAAACAGTAGCGACATTTTCACTAGTAATAGGTGGAAGTAACGAGAACATAGATAAACTAAAGGAAATAGCTAAAATTGTCAAAAATAATTCAGATAAATTATATCCTGGATTATGTAGAGATATAGTAATAAGACCTAATTCATATTTTAATCAAGATTTATCAGATTATTCTCTACTAATTGAAATCGGTAGTAATTATAATACTATAGAAGAAGCTCAATATACATGTGATATGATTTCAGAAGTTTTGTGTGAAACAATAATTGAAATTAATAATTAAGTTCTTCAAATATGCGTAATATTCTGATATAATACAAAGATGTTGATACATTTAGGAGGAACTAATGGATAGGAAAAAATATATAAGAAATTTTTCTATTATAGCACATATAGATCATGGAAAATCTACTTTAGCAGATAGATTAATAGAAAATACAGGATTATTAACTCAGAGAGAAATGCATGAACAAGTTTTGGATAATATGGATCTTGAAAGAGAACGAGGCATAACTATAAAATTACAAACAATAAGATTAATATATAAAGCAAAAGATGGTAATGAATATGTACTAAATTTAATTGATACTCCTGGACATGTTGATTTTAATTATGAGGTTTCTAGAAGCCTTGCTGCCTGTGAGGGTGCAATACTTGTAGTAGATGCTGCACAAGGTATTGAGGCTCAAACTCTTGCGAATGTATATTTAGCTCTTGATCAGGATCTAGAAATAGTACCAGTTATTAATAAAATTGATTTACCTAGTGCACGACCAGATGAAATAAAGCAAGAAATTGAAGATGTAATAGGACTTGATTGTGAAAACATACCACTTGTTTCGGCTAAAGATAATATAAATATAGGAGATGTGTTAGAAGCAATAGTTAAAAATGTACCGTCACCAAAAGGGGATGAAGAAGCTCCACTTAAAGCTCTTATTTTTGACTCTTATTATGATAGTTATAAAGGAGTTGTTGCTTTTATAAGAGTTAAAGCTGGACAAGTAAAAAAAGGAACTAAAATAAAAATGATGTCGTCAGACAGAGAATTTGAAGTTACAGAAGTTGGTATAATATCTCCAAATCAAAAACCTGTTAAAGTATTAAGCGCAGGTGATGTTGGCTATTTAGCAGCAAGCATAAAAGAAGTCAAGCATTGTAGTGTTGGAGACACAATAACTGATGCATTAAATCCTGCTATAGAGCCTTTACCAGGTTATAAGAAAGTTAATTCAATGGTATATTGCGGTATATATCCTGCTGAAGGTGAAGATTATAATAATGTAAGAGATGCTTTAGAAAAGCTACAAGTTAATGATGCAGCTTTAATTTTTGAACCTGAGACATCTGTTGCTCTTGGGTTTGGGTTTAGGTGTGGTTTTTTAGGTTTGTTGCATTTAGAAATAATTCAACAGCGTTTAGAAAGAGAATTTGATTTGAATATTGTAACTACAGCTCCTAGCGTTATATATAAGATATATAAAACAGATGGAGAAGTAATTAACTTGCAAAATCCAACTAATATGCCTCCAATTCAAGAAATAGACTATATGGAGGAACCTTTAGTAGATGCTTCTATAATGACTCCGACAGAACATGTTGGTGCAATAATGGAGTTGTGTCAGAAAAGAAGAGGAACATTTATTAATATGGAATATATTGAGCAAACAAGAGTTGTTATGCATTATAAATTACCTCTTAATGAAGTTATATATGATTTTTTTGATAATTTAAAATCTAAGACAAGGGGATATGCTTCTCTTGATTATGAGTTATGTGGATATCAGCGTTCAGAACTTGTTAAACTAGATATACTTATTAATGGAGAACTTGTTGACGCTTTATCAATTATAGTACATGAAGAAAAGTCTTATGAGAGAGGAAGAAATATAGCTGAGAAGCTAAAAGATGTAATACCAAGACATTTATTTGCTGTACCGATACAAGCTGCTATTGGAACTAAAATAATTGCTCGTGAAACAGTAAAAGCGTTAAGAAAAGATGTACTTGCAAAATGTTATGGTGGAGATATTTCTAGAAAGAAAAAACTTTTAGAAAAACAAAAAGAAGGAAAGAAAAGAATGAGACAAATAGGAAATGTTGAAATACCACAAGAAGCATTTTTAACAGTTCTAAAATTTGATGGTAAATAATCAATTTCTAAGAGGTTAATATGAATAAAGACAAATTAGGTATTTATATTCACATCCCTTTTTGTGTTAGTAAATGTAATTATTGTGATTTTTACTCAATTAAGTGGGATGAGAGTACAGAAAGAAAGTTTATAAAATGTGCATTAGAAGAAATTAAAATGTATAATGCGTTAAATAAAAGATATTCTGTAGATACTATATATATAGGTGGTGGAACACCATCTATAATTAAAGATAAGAATATATATAAAATAATAAATGAAATATACAAGTCATTTGACATTGACGATGACTTAGAATTAAGTATAGAAGCAAATCCTAATAGTTTAACTAAAGAAAAATTGAAAAATTATAGACAGTTTAAGATAAACCGTGTAAGTATAGGTATTCAGTCCTTAGATAATAAAATATTAAAGACTATAGGACGAATTCATAACTGTGAAGAAGCTGTAAGAGCAATTAAAATGACTCAAGATGCAGGATTTGAAAACATGAACACAGATATAATGTTTAATATATCTGGACAAACTATATCTAATGTTTTATTAACAATTAAAGAAATTATAAAATTAGAAGTGCCACACATTTCCTTCTATTCATTAAAAGTTGAAAAAAATACGCCATTTTTTAATATGATAAATAATAATGAATTAAATATGCCTGATGAATCATTAGAAAGAGAAATGTATTATATGGGAAGAAAAGAAATGGAGTCAAATAATATTTATCAATATGAAATTTCTAACTTTTCTAGGAAAGGTTTTGAGTGCAAACATAATTTGAGATACTGGACACACAAACCTTATATTGGTATAGGACCTGCGGCACATTCTTATATAGAAGATACTAGATTTAATAATGTGGATAATATTAATAAATACTTTGATTATATAAAAAGTAATAAGAAAGCAATAGTTAATAGAAAAACTATAGATAACAAAGAAAAAATGTTTGAATATCTTATTTTAAGATTAAGATTAACAAAAGGATTTAGTTCAAATGATTTTTATAGAACATTTAAAATAAATTTTTTAGATGCTTATAAAGATATTATAGAAGAATTAGAAACGTTCAAATTAATAAAAATTAGTAAAGATAATATTAGGCTTACAAAAAAAGGCATAGATGTTTCTAATTATGTTTTCACTAAGTTTTTAATATAATAAAGGTATTTTAGTATTGACAAATTTATACTAAAGTAGTATCTTATAGTCATGAGCTTAGCACTCAATGCATGAGAGTGCTAACAAATGAGGTGTTATTATGGTGATGAACAGTAGAAAAATGAAGATTTTAAAGGCTATTATTAATAGCTATATAGACAATGGAGAGGCAGTGGGTTCAAGAACAATATCAAAACGGTATGATTTTGGCATAAGTCCTGCTACTATTAGAAATGAAATGTCTGACTTAGAAGAAATGGGTTTTTTATTAAGACCACATACTTCAGCAGGAAGGATTCCTACGGATAAGGCATATAGATATTACGTTGATAGTTTAGGTGAAAAAATACTTCCTTCACATATTAATGAAATAAGAAAATTCATTCAAATAGAAGTTAATGAAATAGATTTATTATTAAAAAATTCTGCGAGAATATTATCTCAATTAACAAGATATACTTCATTCATTGTTGCGCCTCAACTAAAAAAAACTAGAGTGAAAAGATTTCAACTTGTACCTGTTACATCAGATAAAGTTCTATTAGTTATTGTAATGCAAAACAATATAATAAGAAATATTATTATTAAACTTAATAAGCCTATACCAGGAGATCAATTAAATAGAATTTCTAAGATTTTAACAGAAAAATTAAGTGGATATAGACTTGAAGATATTAATAAAAATTTGAAACGAGTAATAACTGAAGAAATATACAGCATAAAAGATTCAGTTAATATGGCTATTAGGGATCTTATTCCATATATGATAGGTAATCTTATGGACATGGATGATATAAATTTGTATTCAGATGGTATAACAAACATATTAAATTTTCCTGAATATAATGACTTATCAAAAGCTAAAGAATTTATTTCTTTCATAGAGGATAAGAATAGTGTAATTAGTATGTTTCAAACTGTTGGAACACATGATCTTGACATAAGTATTGGAAGCGAAAACATGTATGAAGAATTAAGAGATAGTAGTTTAATAACAGCTACATATAAATTGAATGGTAGAACTATTGGTAAAATTGGAGTAATAGGGCCGACTAGGATGGATTACAAGAATGTTATATCTATGGTTAAATCTGTATCAAATACAATGAATGAAATTATAGAAAAAAACTTTTCTGATAAAAATAAGGAGTGAGTTTTATGAATAATGATGATTTAAATAAAGAAGAGTTAAGTAAGGAAGAAGCTAGTGATGAAATAATAGAAGAACCAGAAAATTGTGAGGAAGAAGAAGGAAGTGATGATGAAAAATTAAAAGATAAAAAAAGTGAAAAAGATGAAAATGAGTTCTTAAATAATAAAATGTTAAGACTTCAAGCTGATTTTATTAATTATAAAAATAGAGTAGCAAAAGAAAAAAATACAACATATTCTAATGCAGTAGCAGATGTAATAAAAGATTTGCTACCGATATTAGATAATTTTGAAAGAGCAATTGAAACAACAAATACATCTGATAAAAGCATGTTAGATGGAGTTAAAATGATTTATAATCAATTTTATGAGACTTTAGAGAAAAAAGGGTTAAAAGAAATAGAGGCTTTAAACAAAAACTTTGATCCTAATTTACATTATAGTGTAGCTTTCGATAGTGAATCTAATTGTGATCAGGATATTATAGTTGAAGTTTTCCAAAAAGGTTATACTATAAATGATAAAGTAATAAGACCTAGCATGGTAAAAATATCTAAATAATAATACATAAGGAGGATTTAAATGAGTAAAATAATAGGAATTGATTTAGGTACAACAAATTCATGTGTTTCAGTTATGGAAGGTGGAGAAGCTGTAGTAATTTCCAACGTAGAAGGAAATAGGACTACGCCTTCAATAGTGGCTTTTACTAAAGACGGAGAAAGATTAGTTGGTGAAACAGCAAAAAGACAAGCAGTTTCCAATCCTGATAAAACTATAATGTCAATTAAAAGACATATGGGTACCGATAAAAAAGTTAATATTGATGGTAAAAAATATACACCACAAGATATTTCTGCATTTATATTACAAAAACTAAAAGCTGATGCTGAAAGTTATCTTGGAGAAACGGTAACAGATGCTGTAATTACAGTTCCAGCTTATTTTTCAGATGCTCAAAGGCAAGCAACAAAAGATGCAGGAAAAATTGCTGGTTTGAATGTAAAAAGAATTATTAATGAACCTACTGCTGCTTCACTTGCTTACGGAGTAGATAAAGAGGATCAAATGCAAACTATCATGGTATTTGACCTTGGTGGCGGTACCTTTGATGTATCAATACTTGAAATAGGTGAAGGAGTATTTGAAGTAAAAGCAACAAGTGGAAACAACCATTTGGGTGGAGACGATTTTGATCAAGCAATAATGGACTATTTGGCAAATGAATTTAAAAAGGAAAATGGAATAGATTTACGAAATGATAAAATGGCATTACAAAGGTTGAAAGAAGCTTCTGAAAATGCTAAAAAAGAACTTTCAAGTGCAATGACAACAAATATAAATCTTCCATTTATTACTGCAACTCAAGAAGGTCCAAAACACATGAATATGGATCTTACTAGAGCTAAATTTAATGAATTAACATCTAATTTAGTTGATAATACAATAGAACCTACTAAAAAGGCTATACAAGATGCAAAATTATCTCCTAACGAGATAGATAAAGTAATATTAGTAGGTGGCTCAACAAGAATTCCGGCAGTTCAAGATGCTGTTAAAAGAATTACAGGTAAAGATCCTCATAAAGGAATTAATCCTGATGAATGTGTTGCTTTAGGTGCTGCTATTCAAGGAGGAGTACTTACAGGAGAATTTGGTAAAGAGATATTATTAGTAGATGTTACTCCACTTTCATTAGGAATTGAAACTTTAGGAGGAGTATCTACAAAATTGATAGATAGAAATACTAGAATACCTACTAAAAAAAGCCAAGTTTTTTCAACTGCAGCAGATAATCAAACAGCAGTTGATATACATGTACTTCAAGGTGAAAGGCAAATGGCTAGCGGTAATATAACACTTGGAAGATTTCAACTTTCAGGAATACCTCCAGCACCTAGAGGAATACCTCAAATAGAAGTAACATTTGATATTGATGCAAATGGAATTGTAAATGTTTTTGCTAAAGATTTAGGAACTGGAAAAGAACAAAAAATTACAATAACAGCATCTACAAATCTAACAGACGAAGAAATAGATAAGAAAGTAAAAGAAGCTGAACAATATGCTGAAGAAGATAAAAGGAAAAAAGAAGAAACAGAAATAAGGAACAATGCAGATAACTTAATTTATCAGACTGAGAAATCTATGAAAGATTTAAACGATAAGTTAGATGATAATGAAAAGAAAGAAATAAAAGCAAAAACTGATGAATTAAAAAAAGCTCTTGAAGGAACTGATACAGATGTTATAAAATCTAAAACAGATGCATTAACAGAAGAATTTAATAAACTTGCACAAAAAATATATCAGCAAACAGCACAAGAACAAGGTGCAAATCAAGGACAGAGTCAAGGACAAGAGCAAACTACTAATAAAAATGATGATGTAGTAGATGCAGATTATGAAGTTGTAGACGATGAAGAATAAAAACCAAAGCTAAATCCTTTGGATTTAGCTTTATTTTTAGTTGTAGGTGGTGAATAAATGAGCAAAAGGGACTATTATGAAATATTAGGCGTAGATAAAAATGCAGATCAGAATCAAATAAAAAGTGCATTTAGAAAATTAGCTAAAAAATATCATCCAGATTTAAATCCAGATGATAAAGAAGCTGAAGTTAAATTTAAAGAAATTAATGAAGCATATGGCGTTCTTGGAGATGCTGAAAAAAGAGAAAAATATGATAGATTTGGTCATGCTGCATTTGATGGAAACCAAGGTTTTGGAGGATATAACGGTACAGGAGATTTTGGAGACTTTGGGGATATCTTTGGTGACATATTTGGTGATTTTTTTGGTGGAGGATACAATAATAGTAGAAAGAGAAACAGTCCAAGAAAAGGTGCAGATTTAAAAATAAGATTAAATATATCTTTTGAAGAAGCAGCTTTTGGTACTAAAAAAGATGTAAAAATATCAAGAGTAGAAAAATGTGATGACTGTAATGGAACTGGAGCAAAGAAAGGTACTAAGAAAAAGACATGCCCAACATGTAATGGTACTGGAAGCGTGAGAACAGTTCAAAAAACACCTTTTGGGCAGTTCGCTAGTACTAGGACATGTAGTTCATGTGGAGGTACTGGAGAAGTAATTGAAGAGCCATGTAACAGCTGTGGTGGATCTGGAAAAGTTAAAAAGACTAGAAAAATCACCATAAACATTCCTGCAGGAGTAGATGATGGTTCTGTAATACCTCTAAGAGGAGAAGGTAATCATGGAGAAAAAGGCGGTACACCCGGTGATTTATATGTTTATTTAAAAGTAAAACCTCATGAAATGTTTGAGAGAGAGGGAACTGATATTTGGTGTGAGATACCTATTTCGTTTACTAAAGCAGCTCTAGGAGGAAATGTAGAGGTACCTACATTAGAAGGTAAGGTTAAATATGAAGTTCCAGAGGGAACTCAAACGGGTACTGTATTTAGATTGAAAAATAAAGGCATAAAGAACTTACGAGGAACAGGAAAAGGCGATCAATATGTTAAAGTTAAAATACAAGTACCAAAGAAACTAAGTGAAAAACAGAAAAATATACTTGAAGAATTTGCAAAAGAATTAGGTGAAAATACGGAGAGTAATAAAAAAGGTTTTTTTGATAAAATGAAAGATGCATTTAATTAAAGGGTGTAGATAGATGAGTTGGTTAGAAATAGAAATTAGAACTACTGCTGAAGCAAAAGAAGCTGTAACCAATATACTTTATGAAGCAGATGTACAAGGTATAGTAATAGAAGATCCCAACGACATTTTAAATCAAGATAGTGATAAAAATGATTGGGATTATATTGATATGTCTTTTGTAGAAAACTATTATGAAGGTGTATTAATAAAAGGTTACTTCGAGAAAGATGAATTTATTGATGATAAAATACAAACAATAAAGGAAAAAGTGCATATGTTGCCAACTTATGATTTAAATATTGGTTCAGGAGAAATATTTACTTCTGAGGTTGAAGATAAAGATTGGAATAGTGAATGGAAAAAATATTTTAAGCCTGTTAAAATAGGTAATAGCATAATAATTAAGCCTACTTGGGAAGAATATAGTGACAAAAAAGATGATATAATTATTAATATTGATCCTGGATTAGCATTTGGAACAGGTACACATGAGACTACTTCAATGTGTATTGAAGAAATAGAAAAGCACATTAAAAATTCAGATATTGTTCTTGATATAGGAACGGGAACGGGTATTTTAGCTATAGCTGCAGCTAAACTTGGTGCACAAAATGTAATAGGAATAGATGTTGATGAAAATTGTGTTAGAACTGCTAAAGAAAATGTAAAACATAATCAAGAAAATGCTAAAGTTAAAATTATAAAAGGTAACTTACTTGATTCAATAAGTGAAGAAGCAGATGTAGTTATAGCAAATATAATTGCTGATATAATTATAGATATAACTAATTATATAGGAAATTATTTAAAAAAAGATGGAATTTTTATATCTTCTGGGATATTAGTAGATAAATTAGAAGAAGTTGAGAATTCTTTATTAAATAATGAATTTGACATTCTACATACAGCCCAGAAAGGTGAGTGGGCTTGCATAACAGCTAAGAAAAGGTGATTATATATGTATAGATATTTTGCATGTGAAGAAGATTTTGAAAATGATACAGTAAAAATTACTGGTGATGATTTTAAACACTTAAAAAATACTCTTAGATATAAAATAGGTGATAAAATTACTGTGATTTACAAAGAAGTTGAATATCTAACATTTATATCTAAACTTGAAAAGCAATATATTAAATGTAAGGTTATAGAAAAAACAAATTCAAATAATGAACCTAAAATAAACATTACTTTATTTCAAGGCTTGCCTAAAAAATTAAAAATGGAAAAAATAATACAGCAAAATGTAGAGATTGGTGTTAAAAGAATAGTTCCAGTGTATACTAACCGTACTATTGTGAAAATAGATGATAAGAATAAAGAAAATAAGAAAGTTGAAAGATGGCAGAAAATATCAAAGGAGTCAGCAAAACAAAGTAAAAGAAATGTTATCCCCAAAGTAAATAATATTGTAAAATTTAAAGATGCAATTAAAGAACTTATGAATGGCGATTTAGAAATAATAGTACCATATGAAGAAGAGAATAATAATACAATAAAAAAGATATTTGATATTAGCAAGAAAGAATATGCAATATTTATAGGACCAGAAGGGGGATTTGAACAATCAGAAATTGAAGAATTAAAATCAGTAGGAGCTCAAGTAATTACTCTAGGTCCAAGAATATTAAGAACTGAAACAGCTGGAGTAGTTACATCAGCTATAATATTGCATGAGGCTAAAGAATTAGGTGGTGCTTAATATGAATGTGTCATTTTTCACATTAGGATGTAAAGTTAATCAATTTGAAACTGAAGCCATGATAGAAATATTGGAAAATGAAGGATATAAAATTATTGAACCTAGTGAAAATACAGATATTTTTATAATTAATACATGTACAGTGACTGGTGAAAGTGATAGAAAATCAAGGCAGATGATTAATAGAGCTAAAAAATTTAATAAAGATTCATTAGTTATTGCTGCAGGATGTAGTGTACAGCTAAATGAAAATAAAATTGAAAAAGAAATGCCTGTAGATATCATAATTGGTACTAAAAACAAGGGTAATGTAGCTGAATATATTAGTAAAGCTATTCAAGAAAAAAAGAGAATTGTTAAAGTCGATAATTTTAATAAAAAAGAAAATTATGAAGAACTAAAAATAAATAATGTACATGGTCGTACGCGTGCAAATATTAAGATTCAAGATGGATGCAGACAGTTTTGTTCATATTGTATAATACCTTATGTAAGAGGACCAATAAGAAGCAGAGAAAAAAATAATATTATTGACGAAGTAAAAAAATTAGCGCAAAATAATTTTAAGGAAATAGTATTAAATGGAATACATTTGGCATCTTATGGTAAAGATTTTAATAAATCATACGGATTGATTGACTTAATAGAAGAATTAAATAAGATTGAAGGTATTAAAAGAATACGATTAGGTTCGTTAGAACAAGGAATAATTACAGAATCTTTTATAGAACGGTTATCAGAATGTGAAAAAATGTGTGACCATTTCCATCTGTCATTGCAAAGCGGCTCAGATACTGTACTTAAAAGAATGAATAGAAGATATACAACAAAGGAATATGAAGAAAAAGTTAATATAATTAGAAAATATCTTCCCGAAAGTGGCATTACTACAGATATAATAGTAGGTTTTCCTCAAGAAACAGAAAAGGAATTCGAAGAAACATGTGAATTTGTTAATAAGATAGGATTTTCTAGAATACATGTTTTTAAATATTCTCCTAGAGAGGGTACTAAAGCAGCAGAATTAAAAGGACAAATTAATGGGAAAATAAAAAGTCAAAGAAGCAAGAAACTTTCTATTTTAGGAAATGAAATTTCTACTGAATTTATGAATAAGTTTGTTAATAAGAATGCTGATGTATTGTTTGAGATAAAAAAAGAAGATAATTTTTACGAAGGTTATACTACAAATTACTTGAAAGTTTTGTGTAAAAGTGATATTAATATTAAGAATAATATTTTAAATTTAAAAATTAGAGATATTAGCAAAGATTATTTAATAGTATAATATGTGGAGGTGAAAAAAATGGATTGTATTTTTTGCAAAATTGCAAATAAAGAGATTCCTTCAGATATAATATATGAGGATGAGAGCTTGTTAGTGTTTAAAGATATCAACCCACTAGCTCCTGTTCATTTATTAGTTGTACCAAAGGTTCATATAAATTCATTAAATGATATTAGCGAATCCAATAGTTCTATTGTATCAAAAATTTTTGAATTAATACCTCAAATAGCTAAAGAAATGAAAATAAATGAAACTGGATATAGAGTAATTAGTAATTGTGGTAAAGATGGAGATCAAACAGTTGAACATTTACATTATCATATATTAGGCGGAAGAAAATTAGATAGTTCACTTGGGTAAAAGTTATTGCATTTATTTATTTTATATTGTATAATTGTTAAGTGCTATTTCAAACTCGCTGTTGTTTAGGACATACAGTAGTAGGAGACGAGGGGAGGGTAGCAAAATGACAGAGGTTAGAGTAAGAGAAAATGAATCACTTGATAATGCTCTTAGGAGATTTAAAAGGCAATGTGCGCTAACAGGTGTTATGTCAGAAGTTAGAAAAAGAGAGCATTATGAAAAACCAAGTGTTAAGCGTAAGAAAAAAGCTGAAGCTGCAAGAAGAAAAAATAAGAAGAGAAGCTAAAAGAATAAGAGGTGAAACTATGCCTTTAAAAGAAAAACTCATGGAAGATCTTAAATCTTCTATGAAGACTAAAGACAAAGTTAAAAAAAATGTTGTCACAATGGTAAGAGCAGCTATTAAGCAGAGAGAAGTAGACGAAAGAATTGAGTTATCAGATGATGAAATTCTAAATATAATAGCTAAACAAGTTAAGCAAAAAAAAGACAGCATTGAAGACTTTAAAAAAGGCAGCAGAGAAGATCTTGTTGAATTAACTAATAGAGAAATTGCAATTTTACAAGAATATTTACCACCTCAACTTTGTGAGGAAGAATTGGTAAATATAGTAAAAAAAGCTATAGAAGAAACAGGTGCTAAAACAAAAAAAGACATGGGTAAAATTATGGCTAATGTAATGCCTCAAATAAAAGGAAGAGCTGATGGTAAACAAGTAAATAAAATAGCAATGCAATATTTGCAATAAAGAAATCCCTAATTAGGGATTTTTTTTTAAGTATTTTATTTTATTGTAAATATGTCAACCTTCTTTTTTTTATATATAAAAAGAATAGTAATGAAAAACAAATCATATTTTTAAATATGGAGGAATGTTTATGAAGTTTAATAAAATTAAAGGTAAAATTGCTGATGAATTAGATTTGCCAGATAATATTCTAACTGATAATTCTAATATAATAATAACAGGAAACAGAAAAATAATAATTGAAAGCCATGATGGAATATATACTTATGAAAAAGATATTGTAAGCATTAATTCAAAATATCAAATAATTTCAATAAAAGGAATAGACTTAAAAATTGGTGAAATAGATAATTTTAGAATAATTATCGAAGGAAAAATAAACGAAATAAAAATAAAGCAAAAGGAGTAGTTATGCTTTTATATAGGTTATGGAATTATTTAAGAGGTTATGTTATTATTTATATAGAAAATATTAGCCATGAGAAGATTATTAATTTATTTAAAAGAAAAAACATTACTGTATGGGATGTAAAAAGAAAAAATAAAGGAATACAGTTAATAATTGAATCAAAAAGTTATAATAAAGAGAAAGAATTAATAATTAATACTGGAGCTATAGTAATTAAAAAATGTGGTTTATTATTTTCTTTAAGTAAATTAAAGAGAAGGAAAGGTTTTACTTTAGGCATAGCTTTACTAGTTGTATGTGTTTTATATTTTTGTTCTTTTATATGGAATATAGAAATAATTGGAAATGAAAGCATTACAAATAATCAGATAATTGATGCTTTAGAACAAAATAACATAACTGTGCCGTTAAACATTAATAAAATTAATGATGCTTATATAGAAAACATTTTGTATGAGAATTTTGAATCATTAAAGTTTGCAGAAGTTTATATAGAAGGTACTAACTTACTTGTTTATTTGAAAGAAAAGAAAAAAATAGATTATTTTGTAGAAGACAACTATCCTTCAAATATTATAGCTAAGAAAGATGCAGTTATTAATAAAATCATTGTAAAAAACGGTGAAAAATTAGTTAAAGAAGGAGACGTAGTGGTTAAAGGTCAAACTCTAATAAATGGAGTAGTAGAAAGCCAAACAGGAGAAAAATATTTAGTTCATTCAGATGGTATTGTATTTGGTCAAACATATTACAATCTTATTTTAAAAGAAGAGAAAGTACAAAATATTTCTTTAAAAACTGACAAAAAAAAATCAACTTATTATTTGTGTTTTAACGAGAAAAAATATAAAATATATGATAGCAAGAGTAAGCCTAAGGAATATATAAAAGAAAGCAAGACAATACATATTCCAGTATTGTCTAGTTTATTTAGAATTTGCTTATTTAAAGATGAATATTATCAAACTGAAATAAAAACAGTAAATGTTGATAAAACTTATATTAAAAACAAATTAACTATTAAATTATATGAAGAATTATATAAGTATTGCGGTGATAACTCAAGTATACTACAAAATAATATAGAATTTTGTGAAGATGAAACATATTTCTTTTTAAAAGCTAAAGTTGAAATGTTAGAAAGGATAGGTGAAACAGCAAGAATTAATGATATCGAGGAGGAATAAAATGCACAATTATGAAGAAAAAATAACAGTTAATGAAAGTATCAGTTTAAGTAAACTTTACGGCGATTTTGATAAAAACATTAAAATAATTAGAAATAACTTTGATGTAGAGATACTATCGAGAAATAACGAAATAAGAATTATTGGTGAAAAAGAGATAGTTAATATAGTAAAAAATGTTATAGCACAAATGATTGAGATAATTAGAATAGAAGGAAATATCAACGAGCAAAAGATAACTTATATAATAAATCTAAATAAAGAAAACAAGAAAGTAAATTATAATGAAATAATAAAAGAAGCAATTACTGTTACTGCCTCTGGAAGAACTATAAAGCCAAAGACGCTTGGTCAAAAAAGATATATTAATACTATTAAGGAAAATGATATAACTTTTGGCATTGGACCTGCTGGTACAGGTAAAACATACCTTGCTGTTGCAGCAGCAGTAAATGCATTTAGAAAAAAAGAAGTTGAAAGGATTATACTTACAAGGCCGGCAGTAGAAGCTGGTGAAAAACTAGGATTCTTACCAGGTGATTTACAGGACAAAGTTGACCCATATCTTAGACCTTTATATGATGCGTTATTTGATATAATGGGTACAGAAAATTATCTAAGGAATGTAGATAAGAGATTAATAGAAGTAGCTCCCCTTGCATATATGCGAGGAAGAACTATTGATTCATCTTTTATAATTTTAGATGAAGCACAGAATACTACACATGAGCAAATGAAAATGTTTTTAACAAGATTAGGATATGGGTCCAAAGCTGTAATAACGGGAGATATTACTCAAATAGATTTACCTAATGGAAAAAAATCAGGGCTAAAACTTGCTGCTAAAATACTAAAAGATGTTAAAGGAATAGGATTTCTATATTTTGAGAAAAAAGATGTTGTCAGGCATAAGCTAGTACAAGACATTATAAAAGCTTATGAAAAATTTGAGAAAAAAGAAGAGAAAAGGTGATAGCAATGGAAATATTATATAATAACAGACAAGAAAAAATAGAAATAACAAATAAATATAAAGAATCTGTACAATTAGCTGCTAGTATGTGTCTAGAAATAGAGAATATGAATGATAATGTTGAAATTAGTATCTCTTTTGTAACAAATGATGAAATAAAAGAGTTAAATAAAATCTATAGAAATGTAAATAAAGAAACTGATGTTTTGTCATTTCCTATGGATGATGATGAAGAACAGGATGGTACTATTATTTTAGGTGATATTGTTATATCATCAGAAAAAATAGTTGAACAAGCTAAAGAGTATGGACATAGTTTTGAAAGAGAAATGATATATTTAGTTGTTCACAGTATGTTTCATTTATTAGGTTACGATCATATTGAAGAAAATGAAAAAAGTATTATGAGAGAAAAAGAAAAAGAGGTAATGAAAAAAATTAAGTTATTTAAATAATTAAAAATAAATTTATAAAAACACTTTTTATTATATTAACTCTTTATGGCATAAATTATATTTTAAAAGACAAAATAATTATACTGGTGAAATAATATAAATTATTAATAGGAGAAAATAGTTGAAAAGAGTTAATATTTTAAATAAACTATTAGTTGGAATAATAATTATACTTCCTTTATTATTAAGTGTTTGTTTTATAGTATGGATTTTTAAAATTTTGTTAAGCATGTTAAACATCACACCTGCTAATAATGGTATATTTGCTAATATAATAGTTATAATGACTTTTGTTATAGTTTTTTTGTTGACTGGCTTTATTGCAACAACTAAATCAGGAGAAAAAATAATAACAAAGGTAAATGAGATATTATACAGAATACCTGTTTTAAATAAATTTTATATTTTTTTTAAACAATTAATTGAGACTATTTATTTTAAAAGATTTAAAGCATACAAGAAAGTAGTTATGGTAGAATATCCACAAAAAAATAATTATGCTATTGGATTTATTACATCAGAAACTCCTACAGTAATAGATGAAGTAATAGGGGAAAATTGCTTTAACGTTTTTATACCTACAACACCTAATCCCACTTCAGGCATGCTTATTTTATTTCCGGAAAGTAAAATCAGCAATATTGATTTAAGTGTTGAACAAGCAATAAAATATGTAGTATCTGGAGGATTAGCTGTTAATAGATTTCATAAAGGAGGGAAAAATGGCTAAAAAAAGAGTTATTATATTATTTATAATATCAGCTCTATGCATAATTGTTTCATGCATTCATAAAGAAGATAAATCCTTAATTGTTGATGAGGTTATGCCAAGTCAGGAAATAAGTAAAAAAACTGATAAACCTAAAGAAGAAACTGAAAATAAGGAAATTAAAATAATTGAAGATGACAATAGAATTAAATCTAAATTGGATGGACTTAGGTATTCAGAAGATGATCTTAATAAAAGACCTATAGCAGTTATGTATGATAATCATCCAAGTTCAAGATGGCAAGCAGGTATTAGTGAGGCAGAAATAATTTATGAATGCGAGGTCGAGTTTCCATATACAAGATATTTAGCTATATTCCTTACAAAAGAACCTGAACAAGTAGGGGGAGTAAGAAGTGCTAGACCTTATTGTATATATTATGCTTTGGAATATGATCCAATTTATGTTCACTGCGGTGGAAGTCCAGAAGCATTTAGTACAATTGAGAATTTGCTTGTAGCAGATATAGATGGATTATATAGTGGAGCATTTTGGAGATATTATTATACTGGCAAATTAGCTCCTAATAATTTATATACAAGCCTTAAAAAAATTAGAAATTCTGCAGATTTATATGGATATAGGAAGCTTGGTGAATTTGAAGGTTATAAATTTTATGATGATACATCAAACTTATCTAGTCATTATAATGCAGAATTAGCAGGTTATTTAAAGATAAAATACAATAAAGAAAATACTACTGAATATATTTATGATGAAGAAAAAGAAGTTTATATTAGAAAAAAAGATGGAGAATTACATATTGATGAAAATAATAGTGAACAAATTACAGCAAAAAATATATTAATAATAGAAGCAATAGAGAGAAAAGTGCTAGATTCAAAAGGAAGACTATATTTAGGGACCATTGGAAAAGGAAATGGGTATTATATTACTAATGGAGAAATAATTAAAATTAATTGGGAAAAGCCTGGAGCTAAGGATAGAACAGTATTCTATGATGAAAAGGGAGAAGAAATCTCACTTAATCCGGGAAAAACATGGATACAAGTAATTAGCAGTACAAGTAAATTAACAGTAGAGGAGAAAATAAATGAATAATATTGAACTTATAAGAATTGCAGAAGATGCAAAAAAAAATGCATATGTACCGTATTCAAAATTTAGAGTTGGAGCAGCACTATTAACTAAGAGTGGTAAAGTATATACTGGATGTAATATTGAATCAGCTTCATATCCAGCAACTATATGTGCTGAAAGAACAGCAATTGTAAAATGTGTATCTGAGGGCAATAAAGATATTGCTAAAATTGCAATAGTAGGAAGCGAAAGTAAATTATCTTTTCCGTGTGGCATATGCAGACAGTTACTCATAGAATTTGGAAACGATATAGAAGTAATAGTAGCTAAAAATGTTAAAGAATATGTGACTTATAGTATAGATGAGTTGCTTCCAAAAGGATTTGGCCCAGAAGATTTGAGGTGCAGCAATGTTTAAATCAGGATTTACAACTATAATTGGAAGACCTAATGTAGGAAAGTCTACGTTAATGAATAGCATGATAGGTGAAAAAATTGCAATAATGTCTGATAAACCTCAAACAACTAGAAACAAAATACTAACAGTTTATACAGATAAAGAAGCACAAATTGTATTTATTGATACACCGGGAATACATAAACCTAAAAATCAACTTGGTGAATTTATGAATTTAGAAGTAGATGAAGCTATTTCAGAAATGGATGTATTAATAATGATTACTGATGAATGTAAAACTATAGGTCCTGGAGATAAATTTATTATTGACAAAATAAAAAACGCAAAATCAAGAAAATTATTAGTAATTAATAAAATAGATAAATATGATCAAAGCGATATAACAAAAATGGAAGAAGAATTTAAAAAGTTTAAAGTTTTTGATGATATTATTCTTATATCTGCTTTAAACAATATTGGAATAAAAAAACTTATAAATAGTATAAAAAAATATCTACAAGAAGGTCCAATGTATTTTCCAGAAGATTATCTTACGGATAGACCAGAAAGATTTATCGTATCAGAGATTATTAGAGAGAAAGCTCTTCATTACTTGCAAGAAGAAGTACCACATGGAATTGCAATATGTATTGATCAGATGAAAAAAAGAAATAATAAAGATTTAGTAGACATAAAAGCTACAATTTTATGTGAGAAAAAATCTCATAAGAGTATAATTATAGGAAAAAACGGAAGAAAATTAAAAGGTATTGGAAAGAGCGCCAGACAA
This sequence comes from Tissierellales bacterium, assembly GCA_018433765.1. Lineage (GTDB taxonomy): Bacteria > Bacillota > Clostridia > Tissierellales > Sedimentibacteraceae > SM3-B41. Next base: position 292,416 of record JAHDQO010000002.1, on the reverse strand, counting down.
GATATTGAAAAACTATTAGGTAGTCAAGTATATTTAGAATTGTGGGTTAAAGTAAGTGAAGATTGGCGTGATAATAACTATATTCTTAAATCGTTAGGATATAGGAGAAAATCTTAAAAATGTTATACAATGATGAAATTATTATACTTAAAGAAATTAAATATAAAGATTATGATAAAATATTACATGTTTATTCAAGGAATAAAGGAAAAATTCAAATAATATCAAGAGGATGTAGAAAATCAAAAAGTAAATTGTTAAGTTCATCTCAAATCTTTTCATATTCAAATTGCATTTTATATAATAGTCGAGATATGTATATTTTAAATAGTGCAGATTTAATAACTAATTTTTATAAGTTAAGAGAAAACTTGAATTCTTATTTTTATGGATGCTATATATTGGAACTTATTGATTATATTATACAAGAAAATGATGTTGATAGTAGAATGTTTGATATGACAATTAAAACATTAAAATGTTTAGAAAATAAAAAAGAAATGAATAAGATTATTGGAGCATATGAGTTAAAATTAGCAAGCATGATCGGATATAAACCTAATCTTATTAATTGTTTAAAATGTGGGGCGGAATTAAATAACTCAGCAGTTTTTAAAATATCGGAAGGTGGTTTTTATTGTGAAAAGTGTAAAAATGAATTAGCGTTTGGAAGAAATATGAAGTATAAAGAGATTAAAACAATGGAAAAAATACTAAAGACAAAGTTTGAAAATATTGCTGATATTACTAATATTACTAATAGAATATTATCAGTAATAAGAGAGTATTTATTTTATCATATAGGTAAAAACAACTTTGCATCTTTAAAAATAATTGAAAAGGATGAAGTTAATGGATGAAAAATTAGAAAAAATTGATGAGATTGTTAAAAGAACTAAGGTGACTTATGAGGAAGCAAAAAGAGCATATGAAGAAGCTAATGGAGATTTATTGGACGCTTTAATTATAGCAGAAAGTTATAAAAAATCAAATAAAGAGACGGAAGATGACTTAAAGAAAAAGGGCGAAGAAATAATTAATGAAATAAAGAAAATATTAAAGAAAGGTAATACGACGAAGATTACTATTAAAAAACAAGGAGAAACTATTTTAAATATTCCTGTTACTGCAGGAGCTGTAGGTATTGTGTTAGCACCTTTACTTTCAGTAGCAGGCTTAACAGCAGCAATGCTTACTAGATGTACGATAGAGATACTTCAAACATCAGGAGAAGTAATAAATTTAAATTCAGAAGTAGAGAAAGGTATTAATAAAGTTAAACAAGATATAGAAAATATAAGCAAGAATTAGAATGACATATTGACATATTTAAATACTTTTGATAAATTATTTCTATGAGATGAATTTTGACTATGATAGAGAAAAGTAGTTAACTAATCATTTATAGAGAGTCAAGTGTGGTGGAAACTTGATAATGTAGGTTAATGAAAGGAACTTTTGAGTCTATAAAATAAAGAGGATGCAGATGCATCAAATAGGGTGGAACCGCGGAAAAATCTTTCGTCCCTATATGGGAAGGAAGATTTTTTTTATTTATAAAATTAGGAGGAATTATCATGGCAAAAAAAGAAAAGAATAATTTTGAGAAATTAGTATCACTATCAAAAACAAGGGGAATTATATTTCCTGGATCTGAAATATATGGAGGCTTAGCTAATACATGGGACTATGGACCTATTGGAGTTGAAATAAAAAACAATGTTAAAAAAGCATGGTGGAAAAAATTTATACAAGAAAGTACATATAATGTTGGACTAGATACAGCTATATTAATGAATCCAACAACATGGGTTGCTTCTGGTCATGTAGGAGGATTTAATGATCCCTTAATGGATTGTAAAGAATGTAAGGCAAGATTTAGAGCAGACAAACTTATAGAAGATTACTTTAGAAAAAATGATGAAGAAAAAGTAGTTGATGGCTGGACAAATGAAAGAATGGAGATTTTCATTAAGGAAAATAAAATTAATTGTCCTGAATGTGGGAAAGCAAATTTTACAAATATTAGACAATTTAATTTAATGTTTAAGACATTTCAAGGAGTTACTGAAGATTCGCAATCTCAAATTTATTTAAGACCAGAAACTGCACAAGGAATTTTTGTTAACTTTAAAAATGTAGCAAGAACATCAAGAAAAAAAATACCTTTTGGAATTGGACAAATAGGTAAATCTTTTAGAAATGAAATAACTCCTGGAAATTTTATCTTTAGAACAAGAGAATTTGAGCAGATGGAATTAGAATTTTTTTGTGAACCTGGAAAAGACTTAGAATGGTTCAATTATTGGAAAGAATTTTGTATGAATTGGTTAATTAATCTCGGTATGACTAAAGAAAATGTTAGATTTAGGGATCATGATGAAGAAGAATTATCTCATTACAGCAATGCAACTACTGATATAGAATATAAATTTCCTTTTGGATGGGGAGAATTATGGGGAATAGCAGATAGAACAGATTTTGATTTAAAATCACATCAAGAAGTTTCAGGTCAAGATTTAAGTTATCAAGATCCTGTTAATAATAAAAAATATATACCATATTGCATAGAACCATCTGTTGGAGTAGATAGAGTAACATTAGCGTTATTAATGGATGCTTACAATGAAGAAAAACTTGAAGATAATACTGAAAGAGTAGTACTTAAACTGCATCCTGCTATTGCACCATACAAAGCAGCAATTTTTCCATTAACAAAAAAACTTAAAAGCCCTACTTTAGAAGTATACAATAAATTAGTTAAAAGTTATAATGTAGAGTATGACGAAGCAGGAAGTATAGGAAAAAGATATAGAAGGCATGATGAAATAGGAACCCCATATTGTATAACTTTTGACTATGATTCTTTAGAAGATAATTCTGTTACTATTAGAGATAGAGACACTATGAAGCAAGAGAGAATAAGTATTGATAAAATAATTAATTTCCTAGATGAAAAAATAAAATATTAACCCCAAAAGAAAGGGGCGATTAAAATTAAATTATCACAAAGGCAAAAAACAATTGTTGAGATAGTGGAAAAAAAACAGCCTATTACAGGAGACACAATAGCAGAACATTTAAATCTTACTAGAGCAACTCTACGACCTGATTTAACTATACTAACTATGTGTGGAATACTAGATGCTAAGCCCAAGGTAGGATATTTTATTAGCAGTAAAAAAACAGATTTTAATTTCTTTGAAAAGTTATCTAGTATAACAGTAAATGACATTAAATCTGTTCCAATAGTAGTTAGTGAAGAGACAAGTGTATATGATACTATAGTTACACTATTTTTAGAAAATGTAGGAACCATATTTGTTGTAAATGAAGATGATTTAAAAGGAGTCATATCAAGAAAAGATTTATTGAAAGCTGCTATGGGTGGAGGAAATCTAAATAATATGCCTGTTGGAGTTATTATGACACGTGTTCAGAAGATAATATACTGCAGTCCCAAAGAAGATATAGTCGAAGCAGCAGAGAAAATTATTGATAATGATGTAGATTGCATTCCAATAGTAGAAAAAGAAAATCATAAATTAAAAGTAATAGGAAGAATTTCTAAAACCAATATAACTAGAGCAGTTATAGAGATAGCAAAAGAATTATAATTGCAGGAGGATAAAATGGATAAAGTATATATATATGCTGTTTCTGATTCAGTAGGTGAAACTGCTGATCAAATAGCAAGAGCAGTTATAAAACAATTTGATGTTATAAACTTTGAAATAAAAAGGATTCCTTATATTAATGATATTGAATCTATAGATAGATTAATAGATAAAGCTTCTAGAGAGAATTCGTTTATCGTATTTACAATTGTAGTTGAAGAATTAAGAAATTATTTAATAGAAAGAGCAGAAGAAAAAAATGTTAGTGCGGTTGATGTAATTACGCCGTTACTTGTTCCACTAATTAAGCAGTTGGGATTAAAACCAAAAAGAGAACCTGGATTACTTAGAAAACTTGACGAAAAATACTTTAAGAAAGTTGATGCAATAGAATTTGCAGTTAAATACGATGATGGAAAAGATACAAGAGGAATAATGAAGGCTGATTTAGTTTTAATTGGTATATCAAGAACATCAAAAACTCCTTTAAGTATGTATTTAGCATACAAAAATTTAAAAATAGCTAACATTCCATTAGTTCCAGAAGTTAGTCCTCCTGATGAGCTTTTTCAGATACCTTCAAATAAAATAATTGGGCTAACTGCTAATTCTAAACATTTGAATAGAATAAGAAAGCAGAGATTGAAGGCATTAGGACTAAAAGATACTGCAAATTATGCAAATATGGATAGGATTATTCAGGAACTTGAATATTCTGAGCAAATTATGAACAGAATAAAATGTAAATTAATAGATGTTTCAGATAGGGCTGTTGAAGAAACTGCCAGTATAATTATGAGTTATTATGAAGAAAATCTAAAAGAAGAAAGTTGAGAGACTTTTCTTCTTTTTTTTAAAGGAATTTGTCTAAAGGTGCAGAATATATTTTAAGAGTGATGATTATGAATATAAGAGAAGAATATGAATTATTTGAAGAAAAATATTTGTCAGCTTATGCAACAAAAAGCAAACATACTAAAGGTAGAAATAAAATAGAACAACAGTGTGAAGTTAGGACTGTATTTCAGAGAGATAGGGATAGAATTTTACATTCTAAAGCTTTTAGAAGATTAAAACATAAAACTCAAGTTTTTCTAGCTCCTGAGGGTGATCATTATAGAACAAGACTGACACATACACTAGAGGTATCTCAAATTTCAAGAACTATAGCTAGAGCTCTTAGGTTAAATGAAGATTTAACTGAAGCTATAGCATTAGGACATGATTTAGGGCATACTCCTTTTGGTCATAATGGTGAGAAAACATTAGACAGACTATTAGATACAGGGTTTAAGCATAATGAGCAAAGCTTGAGAGTTGTAGATATTTTAGAAATGAGAAATGGAAAAAGAGGACTGAATTTAACAGCCGAAGTTAGAAATGGTATATTAAATCATACAGGAAATAATAAGCCATTTACTATGGAAGGACAAATTGTAAAAATATCTGACAGAATTGCATATATAAATCATGATATTGATGATGCTATAAGGGCAGGTATTATAACATTAGATCAAATTCCAAAAGAATATATAGCAGTTCTTGGAGAAACACATGGGGCTAGAATTAATAACATGATATTAGACATTATAAACAATAGTAAAAATAAAAATGAAATAATGATGAGTGAAGAAATTAAAGATAAAACAGATAAGTTAAGAACTTTTTTATTTGATAATATATATTTTAACCCAACTGCTAAAAGTGAAGATAAAAAGTCAAAATATATATTAGAAAATTTGTTTAAATACTATCTTAAAAATATTGAAAAAATACCGAATTTATATATAGAAGATATGGATAATAAAAATTTTAATAAACAAGAATTAGTTAAAGACTATATTGCAGGTATGACAGATAGATATGCAATAAAGTTATTTAAAGAAATATATTTACCTTCACCATGGGATAAATAACTGTTGACAAGTGTGAAGAATTATATTAAAATAATAGTTCAATGCAAAACATATAATGGTGGTAATATGCCTTATAATATAACTGAAGATAAGATAGAAGAAATTAAAAATCTAAATGATATTGTAGATGTAATTAATGAACTCGTACCATTAAAAAGAGCGGGGGCCAATTATAACGCTAGATGTCCATTTCATAAAGAACAAACCCCTTCTTTTGTTGTGTCACCCGATAAACAAATATATCACTGTTTTGGATGTGGCGAAAATGGCGACGTTATAAATTTTATTATGAAATATAAAAATTATACATTTGTTGAAACTATTGAGTATCTTGCTAAAAGAGCAGGAATTATTCTTGAAGAAAAGAAGACAAACAATATAAATAATGAGAAAAACAAAAGACTATACGAAATAAATAGACAAGCAGCTATTTTTTATTTTAATAATTTAAAAAATAATGATAAAGCTTTAAAATACCTAGAAAAGAGGAAAATAGAAAATAAAGTAATAAAAAAGTTTGGCCTTGGTTATGCTATAAAGGAATGGGATAAATTACTAGTATATTTAAAGAAAAAGGGATATAAAGAAGAAGAAATATTACAAACAGGTTTAATCATAAATAACAAAAAAAAAAATTCTTACTATGATAGATTTAGGAATAGAGTAATTTTTCCTATAGTTGATACCAAAAAAAGAATTATCGGATTTGGTGGAAGAGTTTTGGATAACACTTTACCTAAATATATTAATTCTCCCGATAGTTTTATTTTTAATAAAGGAAGAAATTTATATGGATTAAATATTGCTAAAAATCATATCAAGAATAAAAGATTTATTCTTGCAGAAGGCTATATGGATGTAATAAAACTGCATAATTATGGGTATGATACTGCTGTAGCTTCTCTAGGAACTGCTCTGACAGATAATCAAGTTAAATTAATGAGAAGATACACAAAAAAATTTTATGTAGCTTATGATTCTGATCAAGCAGGTTTAAAAGCATCATTGAAAGCTTTAAATATATTAAAGAAAAATAATTTAGATGCTAATGTTGTTATTATGCCAGATGGCTGTGATCCAGATGAGTTTTTAACTAATTATGGAAAAATAAAATTTGATGAATTAATTAAAAAATCTTTGGACTATTTTGAATTTTTAGATTTTTATTATTCAAAACTTTTTGATAAAGATGATAAAATACAGTATATTAATAAATTTTTTGATAGCATTAATAATATAAATAGTATCATTGAACGTGAGTTGGTTTTAGAAAAACTTGCTATGAAAGTTAATGTATCAAAAGAAACAGTAATAAATGAATATAATAGGATTCATAAAAAATATGTAAAAAATAAGACTAATAAAGTCGTTAAAAACCTTAATAGTAAACCTACTAACAAAATTATGCGAACTTACGAAGATAAAATAATAGAAATTATATTGGCAAACGCTGATATGGTGTTATTGCTAAAAGATTTTATAGATAATAAAATTTTTGTAAAAGATGAATATAATTTGATATTTAAAAAATTATATGATTATAAAATAGAAAATAAAGAAATATCAGTTTATAATATAAATGAGTTGAATAATTTAAAATTAAATTTAGAGAAAGTAGAGGAATATAAAAACTTACCAAATGAAGATATAATGCTTTTATTTAAGGAGTGTAAAAAGAAGATAAAAATGAAGTATTATGAAGAAAAAAGAAGAGAATACAAAGAACATTTAAAAAAGTCATCAAAGGAAATTGAAGCAAAAGAATTGATGCAAAAGATTATTGACCTCGATAAGGAAATGAAAAAATTGAAAGAGGAGGTTTACTAGTTTATGGAAAACAGCAAAAACGAAAAGATAAACATAGAAAAAAATGCCCAAGAATTGATTAATAAAATAGAATCCATAAAGATTAAACTTATTCAAAAAGGTAAAAAAAATGGATTTATAACTTTTAAAGAAATAGTTAAGAACTTTGAAAAGTTAGAAATAAATCCAGAATTAATAGATGATTTTTATAAAGTAATTGAAGAACAAGGAATTGAAATATTAGGTTTTCAAGATGATATACTTCTTGAGAAGGATGAAGAAACAGATGCAAAAGAAGACACAGAAATAGCAATTCCTGAAAGTGATGAAGATATTTTAAAGGGTGTTAATATTGATGATCCTGTAAGAATGTATCTTAAAGAGATAGGTAAAGTGCCTTTGCTTACAGCTGAAGAAGAAATTAAACTAGCAAAACTAATGGAACAAGGTAATGAAGAAGCAAAACGTAGATTAGCAGAAGCAAATTTAAGATTAGTTGTAAGTATTGCAAAAAGGTATGTTGGTAGAGGAATGTTATTCTTAGATTTAATTCAGGAAGGAAATTTAGGGCTTATAAAAGCCGTTGAAAAGTTTGATTATACTAAGGGGTATAAATTTAGTACCTATGCAACATGGTGGATAAGACAGGCAATAACTAGAGCAATAGCAGACCAAGCAAGAACAATTAGAATTCCTGTTCATATGGTAGAGACTATAAACAAACTTATAAGAATTAAAAGGCAGCTATTGCAAGAATTAGGTAGAGATGCGACACCTGAAGAAATAGCTGAAGAAATGGAAATGGAGCCTGAAAAAGTTAGAGAGATACTTAAAATAGCTCAAGAACCAGTTTCTTTAGAAACGCCTATTGGGGAAGAAGAAGATAGTCATCTTGGAGATTTTATTCCTGATGAAGATGTTCAAGCACCTTCAGATGCTGCTACTTTTACGTTATTAAAGGAACAGCTAGGTGTTGTACTTCACACTCTAACTGAAAGAGAACAAAAAGTATTGAGATTAAGATTTGGCCTAGATGATGGAAGGGCAAGAACATTAGAAGAAGTAGGAAAAGAATTTGAAGTAACAAGAGAGAGAATAAGACAAATAGAAGCTAAAGCATTAAGAAAATTAAGACATCCTAGCAGAAGTAAAAAATTAAAAGATTATTTAGAATAAAGAAGAGATTCGCAATAGCGAATCTCTCTATGTATAAAGGTGAAACTAATGAGAATAAAGCAAATAGCTGATATGGTAGATGAATGTAATACTGTTGCAGATATAGGTACAGATCATGGATATGTAACAGAAATTATCTTAAAAAGAAATATATGTAAAAAAGTTATAGCGACCGATTTAAATAAAGGTCCTCTTGAAAATGCAATAAAATATCTTACATTAACTGGTTTAAAAGATAAAGTTGAATTTAGGCAAGGAAGTGGACTAGAGGTGTTGGAACCTGGAGAAGCTGATATAGTAATAATTGCAGGAATGGGAGGTTTGCTAATTAATAAAATATTAAGAGATTCACCTAATATAACAGACAAAGTGAATAAATTTGTTTTACAGCCGATGACAGCAGTTGATAAAGTTAGAAAATATTTATTTGAAAATGGATACAAAATCGAAAGTGAAAGTATTGTTAAAGAATATCACCATTATTACCATATTTTAAAAGTAGTTCATGGATTTGAGCCAATATATGATGATATATATTTAGAGATAAGCCAATATCTTCTTAATAAAAAGGACAAACTTATAGCAGAATATTTAAATAAACGAATCATAACATATAAAAATATATTAGATAAAATACAAAATTCAAGAAAAAAGGAATTAATTGAGAAAAGCAAATTGTTAAATTCAAAGATTGAAAAATATGAGGAGTTGAAACTAATATATGATATTAGATGATTTAGTTAAAAAATTAAGGGAAATTGCTCCGGAAAGTAATGCCGAAAAATGGGATAATAGTGGGCTTCAAATTGGAGATTTGCAGGATAATATAAATGGTATAGTGTTAGCACTTGACGTAAGTGAAGAAGTTATAGAGTTGGCTCTACAAAAAGAATATAATTTAATAATAACTCATCATCCTTTTATTTTTACACCAATAAAAAGTATAAATTTTGAGTATAATAAATGTAGAATATTAAAAAGTTTAATTAAAAACAATATTAACCTTTATAGTATTCATACTAATTTAGATATTGCTGCTAATGGAGTTAATTGTGCATTAGCTAAGGCTATTCATATTAATGAATACAATATTTTAAAAGTTGAAAAAGAAGAAGCAAGTCTTGGATATGGTGGAATAGGAAAAGTAAAAGAATGCAACATAGAAAAATATGCAATTTTGGTAAAAAATTATTTAAAATGTCCATATGTTAAAATATTTTGCAATGAAAATAATAAAAAAGTAAATAATGTCGCATTTTGTGGAGGAAGCGGCAGTTCATTTATATTAGATGCAGTGAGAGCGAAAGCAGACGTATATATAACTGGTGATATAAATTATCATGACGGTCAGTTAGCTCAAGGTCTAGGATTATCTATTATTGATGCAGGACATTACTATACAGAAGTTCCTGTATTAAAAGAATTACACAATTTAATCTTGAATATAGACAATAGGTTAAAAATGGAAATATTTGAAAAAAATACAGTAGTAGAATCAATTATTTAATATTGACAAATTACATAAAATGAAGTAAAATTACTTCTTGAGTAAATCATACAGTCGCATGCTTAGCATGAGGAAAGTCCGAGCTCCATAGAGCAGGGTGCTGGGTAATACCCAGTGAGGGTGACCTTAAGGAAAGTGCAACAGAAATAGACCGCTTAGTATTTCTAAGCAAGGATGGAAAGGTGAGGTAAGAGCTCACCAGCAATTAGGCGACTAATTGGCTATGTAAACCCCACCTGGAGCAAGACCAAGCAGGGACTTTGGAGTGACTGCTCGTCACAGTCCCGGAGGTAGGTTGCTTGAGTTTATTGGTAACAATAGACCTAGATAGATGGCTGTTTAGTACAGAACTCGGCTTATGGATTTACTCACCAATTCAAAATTTAAGTAATTTTTAATAAGATGATAGCAAATTATATATTTTGTCTACGTCTTATTTTTTTATTTGAATTTATTATTTAATTTTATATAATAATACTATTGATATAATTTTATATATTAATTAGTTTACTAGTTATTGAATTTTAAAATAAAAAAATTATTTTTTTCAAAAACGTATAAAAAAAAACAAATTGGGACAAAATAAGATAAAGAAAAAAATATAAATAAGTATTAAAATATTTACAAAGGGGGGATAATGTGAACTTAAAGATTTACGATAATGGACAAGAACTGTTTGTAAAATTCAGTGGAGAGCTAGATCATCATACAGCAACTGAAGCTAGAAAAAAAATAGATAGAAAATATAAAAATAATAACTTTAAAAATATAGTAATGGATTTTGAAAAACTAGATTTTATTGATAGTTCTGGTATAGGATTTATAATAGGTAGATATAAGGCAGCTAAAACGAGGGATGGAAAATTAGAAATACAAAATGCAAATAATAAAGTCATAAGAATTTTAAATATGAGCGGTATAACAAAATTAATAAATTGTAAATAGGGGGATGTTATGCATAAAAATTATATGAAACTTAAAATACCGAGTTATTCTTCAAATGAATCTTTTGCAAGAGCAGCAGTTGCAGCTTTTTGTGCTCAATTAAATCCAACAATTGAGGAAATATCGGATATAAAAACAGTAGTTTCTGAAGCAGTAACAAATGCTATAATTCATGGATATGAAAATTCTGTAGGTGAAGTGATTATAGAATGCAGAATAAAAAAAGATCTTATAGAAATAATCATAGAAGATTTTGGAGTAGGAATTCCAAATGTAAAAAGAGCTAGAGAACCATTATATACATCAAAACCTGAATTAGAACGTTCAGGTATGGGATTTACAGTAATGGAAACATTCATGGATGAGTTAGTTATTTTATCGGAAAAAGGTATAGGAACTAAGATTATACTAAGAAAAATAATAGGCTTAAAAAAAGAAAAATAATTACAAAATTTATAAAAAAAGACACTATGTGTGTCTTTTTTTATTGAATGTAAAAAATAAAATTGCAAATACTATATACGAGGTGAAATTATGAAAAAGAAAATAATATTTCTTGTATTAATTTTAATTTTAAGTATTTCTTTGATAGCTGTTGGAAGTACAATAGATAATTCAATAAAAAAAATACCTGAAAAAGCTGTATTATTATAAAAAGGTGATTAAATGAAATATAATGAAAAAAAATATGATAAAGTTGTGAAAAAACATACTCCTAAAAATAACTGTTTTGTTAATTCCATATATGCATTTATATTTGGTGGTACTATTTGTACAATAGGAGAAATTATTAAAAATTTATTTATGAATGCAGGGATTAGCAGTGAAGAAGCTGGAACTATAGTATTAATAATTCTTATAGGTACTTCAGCGTTATTAACTGGGCTAGGAGTATATGATAAAATTGGAAAAGTGGGAGGAGCTGGTACAATAGTTCCAATAACAGGATTTGCAAATTCTGTAGTTGCTCCTGCTTTAGAGTTTAAAACAGAAGGCTTTGTATTGGGTACTGCTGCTAAACTTTTTACAATAGCTGGTCCAGTGCTTGTTTTTGGATACTGCAGTTCCATGATAGTAGGCTTGTTAAGTCTTATAATAGGGGGTTAGTAAATGAAAAAAATAGGGAAACAGACTTTTTTAATTTCAAGTGATGTTGTAATTAAAGACACATTTTCAATTGTTGGACCTAAAGAAGGAGAAGGTCCACTAGGTAATTATTTTGATATGATTATAGATGATAGTTCTTGGGGAGAAAAAAGTTGGGAGAAGAGTGAACAAAAGCTCCAAAAAAAAGCAGTAGAAAATCTTATCAAAAATAATAAAATAGAACCACAGGAAATTGATCTAATATTATCAGGGGATTTATTAAATCAAATTGTATCATCATCTTATGCTGCAAGAGATTTAAGCATTCCATTTATAGGAATTTATGGAGCATGTTCTACTATGGCATTGACAATGGGATTAGCGTCTTTATTAATTGATGGTGGATTTGCTTCAAACATTATTTGTGTAACATCAAGTCATTTTTGTACAGCTGAAAGGCAGTATAGAGCACCATTAGAGATGGGAGGACAGAGACCACTTTCTTCACAATGGACTGTTACAGGCTCAGGTGCTGTTTTACTTAGCAATCATGGTAATGGGCCAAAAATAAAAAATGTTACATTTGGAAAAATAATTGATTTAGGTGTGTCTGATGTAAATAATATGGGTGCTGCAATGGCTCCGGCAGCAGCAGATACTATTAAGCAGAATCTTATAGATACAATGAATCTTGTAGAATATAATGAAATTGTAACTGGCGATTTAGGAAGTATTGGTAAAAAAATATCTGATGAGATACTCCAAAAAGAAAAAATAAATATTGATCAAAGGCATAAAGATTGTGGAATGCTGATATATGATATAGAAAAGCAAGATGTTCATGCAGGTGGTAGTGGATGTGGCTGTTCAGCAGTTGTGTTCAGCTCATATTATTATAAGCTTCTTAAAGAGAAGAAGCTTAGAAATTTACTTTTTGCTGCTACAGGTGCTTTACATTCACCTACCATATGTCAGCAAGGTGAAACGATACCTGGCATATCACATGCTGTTGGAATTTCTTCATAAAAAGGAGATGAAGTATGAATTATATAATGAGTTTTATCATTGGTGGTCTAATTTGTGTGGTTGGGCAAATACTTATTGATAAAACAAAACTCAATAATGCACATATTTTAGTATCATTTGTTGTATCTGGAGTAATATTATCTTATTTAGGTATATATGAAAAAGTTGTTGAAATCGGTTATTCAGGAGCTACTATTCCACTAGTTGGGTTTGGTAATACTTTAGCAAAAGGTGCAGTTGAAGAAGCAGCTAAAAGTGGACTAATAGGAGCTCTTACTGGTGGAATTAAGAAAACTTCTGCAGGAGTTGGTGCAGCAATATTATTTGGATACATAGTAGCTATGGTTTTTAAGCCAAAAATGAAATAGAAAAAAAATCCTCCTTATAATTAAAGAGGATTTTTTAAATTCTAATTTGTAATCATTTCAAGATCTTCATCATCTTCATTTTCTATTGTATTACTATCGTCTTCTTCATCATTATCTTCATCTTCATTATTATTATCATTTTCATTTGTTGAATCATCATCTGGATCATCATCACCTATTCCTTGATCAGTAGTAGAATCCTGCTCATTTAACCATTGATACCAATGGTATTGATTATGCCAAGTACAAATTTGTGTAGGAAGTTGGTATTGATAATCTTCAGGTACCATTTGAGTATAACTTAAGTCGTTAACTGAAATACCATTAACTTTTACAATTTTACCATTTTCAAATTGAATTTTATTACCATATACTTGTTTAATATCAGATTCAGATATATTTCCGGGTGACATACTTATTTCTTCTAATATTTGATCGTATAAAGCTTTAGCTTGTTTTTTTGCTTCATAGCTGCTATTTCTTACATTTGGATAATTTGCTGGGTCATATGGAACCTTTCTATTGATAAACACTCTTTCTTCAACTTGATCAAGAGGACAATAAGGATTCCTTAATAAGTTTGATCCGGTACAAATTTCTGCTTTTACATGTGTCTCGCAATGTTCTGTAGGTTCGGTTCCTGCAACAAAATACTCTTGTCTAATTTGGCTGCCTCTAGGATCTAACTTACAAAGTTCGGTTGGTAATTTACCAGATTGGACACATACAGGTATTTTGACAATTCCATCAACTTGTTCAAAATTAGCTGGAGGCAATCCTTCGTGAACAACCTTCATGATTTCACCCCACAATCTTGCAGTTGATCCACTACCTTCGGATAACCTTAATTGCGAATTATCGTTACCTATCCAAATACCTCCAACATAATAAGGAGAAAATCCCATGAACCAAATGTCTCCATTATCTTGAGTAGTACCAGTTTTACCAGCTACTTCAATTTTCATATTAGAAGGAAGTTTAGCATTATGTGACAATCCTTGAGTAACTGTAGTCCTAAGTATATCTTTCATTATGAAAGCAACTTGTGGTGAAACAACAATATTCTTCTCAGGAGTTTTATCTAAAATTGTTTTTCCATCAGGATTAACGACTTTAGTGTAGCAAATAGGTTCAACATAAACTCCATTGTTAGCTATAGCACCATATGCTGCAGTCATATTTATAGGAGTAAATCCTTTGGTTAATCCTCCAAGTGCTAATGATGCTAGATTAACGTCATTATAAGCTCTATTTTCTTCTCTAGTTACAAAATTATCATTTTCAGGATTTGTTGTATCAATAAAATGAAATTTAGCTAAATATTCTTGTGAAAGCGGAATTCCTATCATATCAAGCATATTTACAGCATTTGTATTTACCGATTGTTCTACAGATTCTCTTAATGTTGTAAGACCTCTATATTTAACAGCTCTGCCTTCGTACCAATTCTTTGGCCATCTATTACCATCTTTATTATACCTCGGAATATCATCAATAATTGATGCAGCTGTATAACCATTATCTAGTGCAGGTAAATATACAGTTAAAGGTTTAATAGTAGAACCTGGCTGTCTTGTAGCATTTATAGCTCTATTAAATGACATGCTTTCATCAATATTTCTTCCACCAATAAGTGCTTTAATCTCACCTGTACGGTAATCCATGATAATAGCTGCTGATTGTGGTTGAGTAACGCCTTTTTCATCATAATAAAAATAATCTTTATTAATGAGAATACCATTTTCAGAATCGAATATTAAATCATCTTTTGTTTGTAAGTAATCTTTGCTAATCTTAAAACTACCTTTTGTACCTTTTACAGATACTGGTTCAAAATTTTCACCAATATTAAGTGCTTTTAAACTATGTGAAATTAAGTTTTTATTTTCATCAATTGTATAGCAATCTATCACATCTATAAAATCCGAATATATACTAAATTTCTTTGAGTCTATAGTTAAATTTCCAAGATCATCGTATTCATATTCATCTTTGGTTAAATAAATATTATTATTTTCATCTAGTATGTTTTCTTTCTTAAAATATAAAACGTGACCTGTCTCGTTTAAAATATTGTAATTATTATCTAAATTACCAGATGAACCATTATAAGTCCATCTAAAAGATTTCCATTCTTGAACAATAGGATCTTTTACATTAGATAAATCTTTACCTGTTAATAGTTCACCAAAATTATCATATGAATCTTCAAGTGTTTGCTGGATGTTAACATCCATAGTAGTATATATTTTTAAACCACCAGTATATAGATATTTTTCAGCATCATCATAAGAATAATTATATTCATCCATTAAATCTTTAATAACTTGTTGCTTAACATAATCAGTAAAATGTGAAGATATACCTTCTATTTTTCTCTGACCTGGTTTTAAATTAGATTTAATGTCTTCACTTAAAGCGTCATTGTATTCATTTTCATTTATATATCCTAATTCTAACATTTTTGCTAAGACTAATTTCTGACGTTCTACAGAAGCTTCATTAAATACGCATGTATACTTTGTTCCTGAAATATAAACATATCCAACTATATCTTCTTCAATTATATTGCCATCTTCACTACTTTTTATCTGCTTATACGGTTTATATGTAGAAGTAGCTTTAGGTATACCAGCAA
The DNA here is from genome assembly GCA_018433765.1 of Tissierellales bacterium. Lineage (GTDB taxonomy): Bacteria > Bacillota > Clostridia > Tissierellales > Sedimentibacteraceae > SM3-B41. Next base: position 276,331 of record JAHDQO010000002.1, on the reverse strand, counting down.
TTAATGCACTTTCAGCTAATGTTAGTTCACTAACATCTTTTGAGAAATACGTAAAAGCTGCTGTTTGAACTCCTTTATACGATCCTCCAAATGAGATTGTATTAAGGTAGTATTCCAAAATTTGGTCTTTAGTCAATGTCCTTTCCATCTGAATAGCTAAATAAGCCTCTTTTATCTTCCTATCAAAATCTTTTGAACCAGTCAAATATAAATTTTTGACAAGCTGTTGGGTTATAGTACTACCACCTTGAGCTGTTAAATCACCAACTTTTATATTGTGGAATAAAGACCCGATAATTCTTTTAGGATCAATTCCAATATGTGTTTTAAAACGTTGGTCTTCTATAGCTATGAAGGCATTTTCTAGGTAATCGGGTATTTTATCTAGTTCAACAATTTCTCTATTTCCATCTTTATTTTGTATTTGTTCGATAACATTACCATTTTCATCAACTATAACAGAACTTTCATTTAAAATAGTTAATATTTTTGTTGGATCTATTTTAGGAGCACTCTTTATAGAAGCTGCTACTATACCTATTACAGCTCCACCGGCTACAAAGATAGCGATAAGTATCAACAGTAGTAAAAATCTTATTAAACTAAATTTTCTTTTATTCTTAGTTTTATTGTTTTTCTTAGCCATTTCAAACCTCCTGTAAAGATTTCTTGTCTATTATACATAAAATGAGTAAAAAAAGTCAAATTAATTAAATTTAATCATATTATATAATAAGTCAAATAAAAGGTGAATTAAAAGTGAAACATAAAAGTAAAAAGAAAATTAAAATATACATAATAATAATTGTAGTACTATTTATTGTTACTAATATTTACGTTTTTATTGAAAAAAATATAAAACCTACTGTTACATCAATTTGCGAAGTTAAAGCAAAAGTCATTGCAACTCAAGCTATCAATGAAGCCATAAAAAGTGAATTAGAAAAAAATAATATGAGGGAAGATTTAATTATGGTTGATTATGATGAAAATGGAAAGATAGCTATGCTTAAAACTAATACTTTGATTATGAATAACCTTGCAACAAACATTGCTATTAAAGTACAAGAAAATATAAAAGAAGTAACTAATAAATCGTTTATTATACCCTTAGGTTCAGCATTGAATAGTCAAATATTATCACAATACGGTCCACAATTATATTTTGATTTAGTTCCTCAAGGAAGTGTTTTAGTTAATTACGCTACTGAATTTGAAGAATCTGGAATAAATCAAACTAGATATAAAATATTTATAGTTGTAAGCGTTGATATAAAAATTATTATACCTTTAATAACAACAGATACAAAAGTTACTAATAATGTACCCATTGCAGAGGTAGTTATTGTAGGTGATGTTCCGGAAAGTTATATGGAGATACCAGAGGTAAATAATTAGAATATGCTGCTTATAAAAATGTATGGAAAGTGGTTCAAGATTAAGATATTATAAAAACTAACTAATTATTTTGTGTTTATTAATTATTTTGAGTATAATAATATAAAGTAATAATTACTATTTCAAAATCGGAGGCAAAATTTGGATAAAGAAAGATGTTTACTCGTTGGATTGGATATATATAATAATAACCTAAATGATGAATTAATTAATGATATTAATGAATTATCTGAACTTGTTAAAGCTGATGAGGGTGTTGTTATATCATCTGTTATACAAAAAAGATATAAACAAGATTCTAAGTATTATGTTGGAAAAGGTAAATTAGAAGAAATAGCAGTATATACCGATGAACTAGAAATAGATACTATTGTAATTAATGATGAGTTAACTGGGTCACAAATCAATAATATTGAAGAAGTTGTTGGTGTAAAAGTTGTAGATAGAACTATGATTATTTTAGATATATTTGCGAAAAGAGCATTAACAAAAGAAGGAAAATTACAAGTAGAGCTTGCTCAATTAAAATATAGACTTCCAAGACTTAAGGGATTAGGTACAACTTTATCACGTCAAGGCGGTGGTATTGGTACTAGAGGCCCAGGTGAGAAAAAAATTGAGATAGATAGAAGACACATCTTAAAAAGAATAAAAGATATTGAGTTACAGTTGAGAAAAGTTGAAAAAATAAGAGAAACAAAAAGAAAACATAGGTTAAGAGATGAAATATCAATAGTGTCAATCATAGGTTACACTAACGCAGGAAAATCTACTTTACTAAATGCTTTATTAGATGGTGAGGATAATAAAGATGATAAAAAAGTATTTTGTCATAACATGCTGTTTGCTACACTTGAGACTGAATTAAGAAAAATTAAACTGCCAGGTGGTAAAGAAGCGATTTTTTCTGATACAGTTGGATTTGTTAAAAGACTTCCAACACATTTAATAGAGGCATTTAAAGGAACTTTAGAAGAAATAAAATATGCAGACATAATATTACATGTAATTGATATTAATGATGAAAATTTGTTAATTAATAAAAAAACAACTATTGATATTATAAATAATATAATCTGCAAAGAAATACCAATAATTAATGTTTATAATAAAATTGATAAATCAAATCTATTATATGAGAAAAGTGAATTAAACTCAGATAATATATATATATCAGCTAAAAACAAGATAAACATTCATGAATTATTGGAAAAAGTAGATAATAAATTAAATGGTAATAAACTGAAATGTAAAATGAAAATACCATATGATAAATTAGAAATATATCATGAGTTAATAAATAATAGAAAAATTTGGCAAACAAAACATGAAGAACAAAAAATATATATTGATGCTATAATATATGAATCTGAACGAGAGAAATACACACAATATATTTCGGAGGTAGAACAAATTGGATAGTTTTAAAACTGTACACCGTGTTGGCAGTGGAGAAATAATAATTAATAAATCAAAATTTATCGGACATGCCTGTCCGATTGAAAGTGAAGAAGACGCACTAAAATTTATAGAAAAAAATAAAAAAAGGTACTATAATGCTACACATAATGTATATGCATATGTACTTGGAGAAAACAGTAATATACAAAGATATAGTGATGATGGAGAGCCCTCTGGTACTGCGGGAATTCCTGTGCTAAATGTATTAAAACAAGAAAATTTAAGAAATGTAGCTGTAGTTGTAACAAGGTATTTTGGAGGTGTAAAATTAGGAGCTGGTGGATTAGTAAGAGCGTATATTAAAGGTTCAAAAGTTGGATTGGAAAATGCTCAAATAGTAGATAAAATATTATTTCAAGAAATTAAAGCTGAAATAGATTATACACTTTTAGGCAAGCTAGAGAACGAACTTACTAAAAATAATTATATAATAAAGCAAAAAATATTCGAACAGAAAATCACATTAATAATACTTGTAGAAAACAAAGATGTTCATAAGTTGAAAAATATTTTGAATGATTTGAGTAATGGAAAAGCAAATATAACTGAAGGAAATACAAGTTATTTATCAGTCAAGAATGGTAAGCTGTTAGATTAAATCATTATATCTTGATATAAAAAGAGTAAGTGTGGTAGAATGAAATAGAAACAATGTTAGGAGGTAAAATATGGCTGGACATTCAAAATGGGCTAATACTAAACATAGGAAAGGAAGACAAGACGCAAAAAAAGCTAAAATATTTACAAAATTAGCTAGGGCAATAACAGTTGCAGTAAAAGAGGGTGGAACAGATCCTGAATACAATGCATCGCTAGCTAATGCAATAGAAAAAGCAAAAGCTGAAAACATGCCAAATGATAATATAGATAGAGCAATTAAAAAGGGAGCAGGCTCTGCTTCTGAAAATAATTTTGAATCTATTACATATGAGGGATATGGACCTTGTGGAACGGCATTTATGGTTCAATGTCTTACTGACAATAAAAATAGAACTGCTGCTGATATAAGACACTACTTTTCAAAGTATAACGGTAATTTAGGATCAACAGGATGTGTATCTTACTTATTTGAAAGAAAAGGTGTTATTGCTATTAAAAATGATGGTCAAATTAATGAAGAAGATTTAATGCTAACAGTACTTGAAGTTGGAGCTGATGATTTAAAAAATGAAGAGGATATATTTGAAGTAATTACTCCACCTGAAAACTTTATGGCAGTATTAAAAGGAATTAAAAGTTCAGGATATAATAATGTAAATGGAGAAGTATTATATATACCTCAAACTACAACAAAAATTGATAATGAAGAAGATACGAAAACTATAGCTAAACTTATAGATGCTTTAGAAGATAATGATGATGTGCAAGAAATTTATCACAATTGGGAAATACCGGATGATTTTGATATATAAACACCCTCTATCAAGAGGGATTAGGCTATTGACAAACCCGAATTTCATCGTTGTTGCCTCAATCGAGAATGCTCACGTATTTTTATATACGCTCCGCTTACTCGCTTTCGGTACGCCTCGAACTTCAAGTTTCTCAAAAGCCTATCATCTTGTTGACTTTGTCAACAATCTGACCCTCTATCAAGAGGGATTTTTTTCTAAAGTAAACATTAAAAAAGGAAATAAACTATAAATATAATTAAAGAAATAGTTTTAAGGTGTTGCAATGTTAATATTTGGAATGGATCCAGGATTGGCTATATCTGGGTATGGAGTAATAGATTATGTAGGTAATAAATTTAAAATGCTAGAATACGGTACTGTTGAAACAGAGAGTGATATTGATTTTCCAACTAGGTTAAAAATTATATATGACTCATATATAAAACTTTTTGAAAAATATAAACCTGATGCTGTATCAATTGAAGAATTATTTTTTAATAAAAATGTTAAAACAGCAATAAGTGTAGGACAAGCTAGAGGAGTTCATATACTTGCAGCAGTAAATAGTCAAATACCTATATATGAATATACTCCACTGCAGATAAAACAAGGAATAGTAGGTTATGGACGAGCACAAAAAAGACAGATACAAGAGATGGTTAAAATTATTTTAAAACTTGATAAAATTCCTAAACCTGATGATGCTGCTGATGGTCTTGCAGTTGCAATATGTCATGCGCATTCTTTAAAATATGCTAAAAATTTTAAACTATGAGTGGTGAATAAAATGATAAATTATATTAAAGGTGAGATAACAAAGAAAGGACTGGATTTTTTAGTGATTGAAAATGGAGGTATAGGATATCATATCAATACTTCACAAAACACATTAAATAAAATACAGTCTGGCTCTGAAACTGTTATTTTTACTTATTTGCATGTTAGAGAAGATATACTTTCTTTATTTGGTTTTGCAGATAACGATGAATTAGAAATGTTTAAAAAGCTAATTTCTGTTAACGGTGTAGGGCCTAAAGCTGGTCTATCAATTCTATCAATTTTAGATACAGTTTCATTAAAAGTAGCTATATCAACTAATGATATACAAAAAATATCAAAAGCATCGGGTATAGGTAAAAAAACAGCAAGTAAAATTGTTTTAGAATTAAAAGATAAAATAGAAAAAGTAGATATAGAAGATGTTATTGAGAGTTCTAAAGTGGTTGAAAATGAAACAAGTGAATTAATTAAAGTGTTAATGACGTTAGGATTTACTCAAAATGAAGCAAAAAAATCGTTAAAAAATATTAATCTACAAGATAAAAACGAAAATGAAATAATAAAAGAGGCATTAAGAAATTTGAATAATTAATTATTCATATTAAATGTAAAAAGGAATGATAGTTAGATGGTTGAAAGAGAAAATGAGATTATTGCAAGTACTATAAAAACTGGTGAAGAGGATTTAGAACTTACTCTTAGACCTCAAAAGCTTAAGCAATATATAGGACAGCATAAAGTAAAAGAAAAATTGAGTATTTTTATTGAGGCTGCAAAATTAAGAAATGAACCTCTGGACCATGTATTATTATCAGGACCTCCGGGATTAGGAAAGACTACAATGGCAAATATTATATCTAACGAAATGAATGTTAACATTAGAATAACTTCTGGACCTGCTATAGAAAGACCGGGTGATTTAGCTGCTATTTTAACAAATTTGAATGAAAATGATGTTTTATTCATAGATGAGATACATAGATTAAACAGAAGTGTAGAAGAGATATTATATCCAGCAATGGAGGATTATGCACTAGATATAATTATTGGAAAAGGTCCATCAGCAAGATCAATAAGATTAGATTTACCAAAGTTCACATTAATAGGAGCAACAACAAGAGCAGGGTTACTAACTTCTCCTTTAAGAGATAGGTTTGGGGTAATATGTAATCTTGATTTTTATAATGTCTACGACTTAAAAGAAATTGTAGTTCGGTCAGCAGGAATATTAGATATAGAAATTGAAGAAAAAGGAGCTATAGAAATAGCTAAACGTTCAAGAGGGACACCAAGAATAGCTAATAGACTACTAAAAAGAGTAAGAGATTATGCAATAGTTAAATGTGAAGGTAAAGTTGATAATTTAACTGCAAACAAAGCTCTTGATATGCTAGAGGTAGATGCATTAGGATTAGATAAACTTGATAGAAAAATATTAGCTACTATAATAAATTTTTATAAAGGCGGACCAGTAGGTGTAGATACATTAGCAGCATCAATAGGAGAAGAAAGAGGAACAATAGAAGATGTTTATGAACCATATTTACTTCAAATAGGATTTTTAAATAGAACGTCTAGAGGGCGAATAGTAACAGAAAAAGCATACAGCCACTTAAATATAAATAATAATGAAGGTAAACAAATTAAGATTAGTAAAGGGTGAGAAAATGAGGAAAGTAATAATAGCTTTAGTAACTTTAATTATAATTATTACAAATATTAATGTAATATACGGTTTAGAAAATGATTATATAGTACGAATTAGAGTAAGAAAACCTAGACAAGAAAACGAGCAAGTTAAAATTGGAGGTAATAATTTCAAAGTACTTAACTTTAAAAATAGTTTAGAGGAAGAACTTTGTTATTTTGAAGGAAAAGAAATAGCAGTGAGAATTGACTCTTACTATGATCAAGACAATAATTTTCAATACTTTAATGCATATTCTAATAAAGTAGATATTGGACCGTATCATTTGAAAGTAGATGATTATAATTATAATTCTTATGCTGATGTTTTAAATAGAATTGAAGAATTAAGTGAACAAGGAATAAGAGCTTACCCTTATTACAACAGTCAAGATTTTGAAGTATGGATAGGAATGTTTGTAAATGAAAGTGAAGCTTCAGAAAAGAAGAGACAATTAAAAAGTGAAGGTATAAAAACAGACATAATTAAAGATGATAATGATAGAATAATTATTTATGATGATTTAAATAATGTAATATTTGCTTACAATAATGATTATAATATTTTTATAAGTTCTTTTGATAACGATTTGGAAAAGAATGCAGTTAATGTAGATGGAAAAAAATACAGAGGAATGATTGGTTTCTTTATAATTGAAGACTATAAATTGGTTACAATAAATAGATTAGATGTTGAAAGTTATCTTTATGGTGTTATTCCAAATGAAATGAGTCCAAGCTGGCCAATAGAAGCTCTGAAAGCGCAAGTATTAGCGGCCAGAACTTATGCAATTTCAAATATTAATCCAAATGCTAGCTATGGATATGATATGGTAGACAATCAAAATAGTCAAGTTTATAGAGGCTTTGAAAGTGAACAAATCAACTCTAATCAAGCAGTTGATGAAACGGCAGGAGAAATGATATATCACTCAGGCAGCTTAATAAATGCATACTTTCATTCAACGAGTGGAGGCAAAACTGAAAACAGTGAAAATGTTTGGACCTATTCGTTACCATATGTAAGAGGTGTTGATGATGAATATTCAAATATTTCTCCTTATTCAACATGGAACAAAATAATGAATACTGATAAAATCATTGAAAAATTAAAAGAAGATGATAATGAAGCAAATAAGATATATGATATTAAACTGACAGAGATATCAGAAAACAATAGAATATTAAAAACATTAATTGAGACTGATTGTGAAAATATCGAATATCAAAAAGAAACAATTAGAAAAGTTTTAGGATATGATTTTTTATTAAGTACATGGTTTGATGTTGATTATAATAATAAAAAGACATTTGTATCAACATGCGATGTTAATGTTGATAATAATGAAGAAGATAAGGAAATGCTAAAAACTGTAGAACAAAAATCTGAAGACAAAATTTATGGTAAAAAAGCAATTTCAGCTGATGGTATAAAAGAAATAAAATCAGAAAATGCTTCACTCATATCTGATAAAACTAAAGAAGAAACACTAACTTATCCTTCAGAATATTATTTTAATGGCAGAGGCTGGGGGCATGGTATTGGCTTAAGCCAATATGGAGCTAAGCAAATGGCTATAGAAGGATTTACATATGATGAAATTTTAAAGCACTATTATTCAGGAGTTGAAATAAAATGAGCATCAACAAGACAAAAACTAACGAATTTTTTTATGAATTACCTGAAGAGTTAATAGCTCAAAAACCTTTGAAAGAAAGAGATAAATCAAGACTTTTGATACTAGACAAGACTTCAGGAGAAACTAAACATACGAATTTTTATAAAATAAAAGACTTTCTCAGAGAAGGAGATTGTCTTGTAATCAATGATACAAAAGTTTTACCAGCTAGATTATTTGGTAGAAAGAGAAATACTGGCGCATTAATTGAATTTCTGCTTTTAAAGAGAATTGATAAAAATACTTGGGAAACAATGGTTAAACCTGGAAAAAAAGCAAAACCCGGAACAGAAATAATATTCAAAGAGAATATATTAGAAGGAAAAATAATAGAATCACTTGAAGGAGGTACTCGTCTAATAGAATTTAATTACAAGGGTGTCTTTGAAGAAATTCTTGATGAACTTGGAGAAATGCCATTGCCTCCATATATACATGAAAAATTACAAAATAAAAATAGATATCAAACTGTTTATGCGAAGCAAGAAGGCTCGGCAGCTGCTCCAACCGCAGGATTACATTTTAATGAAGAGCTACTTCGAGAATTAGAAAAGAAAGGTATAGTAATTGCAAGAATTACACTGCATGTAGGGTTAGGTACTTTTAGACCTGTAAAAGATGAATATATTGAAGAACATAAGATGCATTCAGAGTATTTTGAAATCAGTAAAGATACAGTAGATAAAATAAATAAGGCTAAAAAAGATAATAATAGAATTATAGCTGTTGGAACTACAACTACTAGAACATTAGAAACTGTAGGTCAACTTTTTGGTGAAATTAAAGAATACAAAGGCTGGACAGATATATTTATCTATCCGGGATATGAATTTAGAATTATAGATGCATTAATAACAAATTTCCATCTTCCTGAATCAACACTTATTATGCTGGTAAGTGCTTTTGCAGGAAAAAATAATACGATGAAGGCATACAAAGAAGCTGTAGATTTAGAATATAGGTTTTTCAGTTTTGGTGATGCAATGTTTATTAAGTAGGTGATATTATGACTTTTAAATATGAATTAATAAAGGAATCAAAAGAATGTAATGCAAGACTAGGAAAAGTATATACAAATCATGGAGAAATAGAAACACCGATATTTATGCCTGTTGGTACTAAGGCAACAGTTAAAACTATGACACCTGAAGAGCTAGAGAATATTGAAGCTCAGATTATATTAAGTAATACTTATCATTTATACTTAAGACCGGGACACGATCTTATTAATGAAGCTGGTGGACTACATAAATTTATGAAGTGGAATAAGCCAATTTTGACAGATAGTGGAGGTTTTCAGGTATTTAGTTTAGGAAATTTGAGAAACATAACAGAAGAGGGTGTTACTTTTACATCTCATATAGATGGATCTAAACATTTCATAAGTCCTGAAAAATCAATGGAGATACAAAACTATTTAGGTTCTGATATTATTATGGCATTTGATGAATGTGCACCCTATCCAAGCAGTTGGGATTATGTAAAAGCATCGATGGAAAGAACTACAAGATGGGCAAAAAGATGTAAAGACTATCATAAGAATATTGAAAATCAAGCACTTTTTGGTATAGTGCAAGGAGGAATGTATGAAGATTTAAGAAAAGAGAGTGCAAAACAATTAGTTGATTTAGATTTTCCAGGTTATGCAGTTGGGGGATTAAGTGTAGGTGAGCCTCCAGATTTAATGTATGAGGTACTAGATTATACAGTACCGTTATTACCTAAAAATAAGCCTAGATATTTAATGGGAGTAGGAAGTCCTGATTATCTATTCGAAGCCGTTATTAGAGGAATAGACATGGCTGATTGTGTTTTACCTACACGTATGGCAAGAAATGGAGCATTTATGACAAGTAAAGGACGTATTACAATAAAGAACGCTAAGTATAAAAGGGATTTTACACCTATAGACCCACAATGCAAATGTTATACTTGTCAAAATTACTCAAAAGCCTATATAAGGCATCTTTTCAAGGAAAATGAAATTCTTGGAGCTAGGTTGGCTACAATTCATAATTTATTTTTCTTGATTAATTTAATGAAAAATATTAGAATATCTATTAAGGAAGACAATTTATTAAAATTCAAAGATGAATTTTATAAAGAATATGGTTATTATACTAAAGGAGGAGTTAATTAATGGGTCCACAAACAACAAGTATAGTATTTATGGTGCTTATATTTGTAGTCTTTTACTTTATGCTTATTAGGCCGCAAAGAAAAAGAGATAAAGAAATTAGCACTATGAGGCAAAACTTAACAATCGGAGATGAAATAATTACGATTGGTGGAATTCATGGTAAAATTGTCAAAGTAAATGATGAAATTGTTGTAATTGAATTAAGCCATGCTAAACAAAGAATCACTCTTGGAAAATGGGCAATAGGTAGTGTTTCTAAAAAAGCTAATAAAAAAGTAGAAGAGAAAACAGAAGAAAAAACAGAAGAAAAGCCTGAAAAAGATGAAAAAAAAGATGAGTGATACTAAAAAAAGAGCTAAAAAAGGCTCTTTTTTCGTATAAAAAATTAATATAGAAATATTATTAAATAAAGGGGGATATTTATGAAAATTTCTATATTATTAAAGTATGTTGTAATTTTTTGTTTAGTAGTTTTAATTACAGCGTTTTTTATAAGTTTATACAATTATTTTGAAATAGGGAATGCAAATCTTGATAAAATATATAAATTTTTCACGCCTATTATATTAATTATAATTTCATTCTTATATGCAAGAAAAGTAGAAAGCAATGGATGGATTAGAGGAGTTGAAATGTGGGTTGCATATTTTGTAATTCTAAATTTAATGAAATATATTATGGGTGTTGAATTAATGGATAGTATATATAAGTCATTTATTTATATTCCTGTATGTTTATTAGGAGGTATTCTTGGAGTAAATACTAAATAGTACTTTTAAAAGAAATATATTTATGATATAATTTATAAGTTATAAATATTTAAAGTAAGTACTTAAGTATATTTAGCTATTTGAAAATTTAAAAGATGACAAGGGAGGATATTATGAAACATATAAAAACTTTAACTAAATCAAAATTAACAGATAATTTAAATAATAAAGGCTGTGGTGAATGTCAAACATCTTGCCAGTCAGCATGCAAAACATCATGTACTGTAGGCAACCAAAAATGTGAAAATAACTAATAGCTGTAGTGGTACTCACCACTACTTTTTTTATTGTAAGAAATGTTAATTATTCTTATGAAAAGTGATAGTAATATATATATAAATTTTATCTTGATATTTAACTAAAGAATGATATAATATCAAAGCGTACATTTGTAAACTTTTAAGCAAGTGAAATAAAGACTTAAGGAGGTAAAATTGTATGGTACATGTTTTCAAACTTAATGATGTTAATGCAGCAGTAGACACTAATAGTGGTTCAGTACATATACTTGACGATATTACGTATGATTTATTAAAAGAAGATAGCTTTAAAGACAAATATAAATTAGAAAAGTTAAGTGATAAATATACTAAAGAAAATATAAATGAAGCATTAAAAGAAATTCAATATCTTATAGATAACAAGATGCTTTATAGTGAGGAAGTTATTTTAAAAAATAAAATAAAACCTGTTTTTAAAGCTCTATGCTTGAATGTTGCTCATGATTGCAATTTAAAGTGTGATTACTGCTTTGCTTCACAAGGCGACTTTGGGGGTAAAAGGTGTTTAATGCCTTTTGAAGTTGGGAAAAAAGCTTTTGACTTTTTAATTCAAAATTCAGGGAATAGAAGAAATCTAGAAGTTGATTTTTTTGGTGGTGAACCGCTTATGAATTTTGATACAGTTAAAAGACTAGTGGAATATGGAAGAAAAATTGAAAAAGAAAAAAATAAGAATTTTAGATTTACTATAACTACAAATGGCGTACTTCTTGATGATGATAAAATAGATTATATTAATAAGAACTTTGTTAATGTTGTGTTGAGCTTAGATGGAAGAAAAGAAATTAATGATAATATGAGAAAGACAGTAAATAATCAAGGAAGCTACGATATAATTGTTAAAAATTTTCAGAATATTGTTAATAAAAGAAATGGTGAAACATATTTTGCAAGAGGTACATTTACAAACAAAAACTTGGATTTTACAAATGATGTTAAGCATATGAGAGATTTAGGATTTAAGAGTATATCAATCGAGCCTGTAGTAACAGATCCTCAAGAAGAATATGCACTTAGAGAAGAGCATATTGAAGTAATTAAAAAGGAATATGAAAAATTAGCTTTAGAATATCTTAAATCTAGAAAAAAAGAAGATAAGAGATTTAGTTTCTTTCATTTCAATATTGATTTAAATGATGGACCATGTTTATATAAAAAGTCTGTAGGTTGTGGTGCAGGAACAGAGTATATTGCAGTAACACCAGAAGGTCACATATATCCTTGCCATCAATTTGTAGGAAATGAAGATTTTATTATGGGAGATGTAGACGAAGGGATTATTGACCCAAAGATATATAATATGTTTAGTGGTGTAAGTGTAAATAGTAAAGAAAAATGTAAAAATTGTTGGGCAAAATATTATTGTAGTGGTGGATGTCATGCAAATGCCTATAATTTTAATCATGATATAAATGAGCCATTTGATATTGCATGTGAACTAGAAAAGAAAAGAATAGAATGCTCAATAATGATAAAAGCAAAAGAGGAGTGTATGAATGATAATTAAAATTGGAGATAAAAAACCCCAAATACACAAAACTTGTTATGTAGCTGAAAATGCATCATTAATAGGCAATGTAGAATTATTAGAGAAAAGTACCATTTGGTTTAATGCAGTTTTAAGAGGAGACATTAATAAAATAACAGTTGGCAAATATTCAAATATTCAGGACTCTAGTGTTCTGCATGTATCTGAATCAGATGAAATAATGATAGGTAATTATGTAACTGTTGGACATAGTGCTATATTACATGGATGCAAAATTAATGATAATGTTCTCGTTGGAATGGGATCAATAATAATGGATGGAGCAGAGATCGGTAAAAATTCTTGGATAGCAGCTGGAACTTTAATACCTCCGGGCAAAAAAATACCTGAAAATGTTTTGGTTATGGGAAATCCATATAAAATTGTAAGAGAAATAACAGATGCTGATATAGAAGATGCAATAAAGTCTGGAAAAAAATATGCAGAAAAATATCCATTATTATACACTAATAATTGACTCAAATAACTATAAAGTATATAATATTTATGACAAATTAAGGAGGAAAGATTTATGAAGAACAGAAGTGTTATCAAATTTATTTTACTTCTTTTCATAGTAATATTAATTTCATATACAGCTGTTTTTGGACTTGATATTGGTGCATATGAATTTATGCCTATAAGAGATGAACTTGATTTAGGTCTTGACTTAGCTGGTGGAGTATATGTAGTACTTGAAGCAAAAACTGATGTTACAGGAGAAGAATTAGATAAAAAAATGCAGGAAACAAAAGCTATTATTGAACAAAGAGTTAATGGGCTTGGAGTTTCTGAACCTAATATTACATTAGAAGACAAAGACAGAATAAGAATTGAATTAGCTGGTCTTAATGATCCACAATCAGCAATTGATATGATTGGAAAAACTGCACAACTTGAATTTATTGATCCTGATGGAAATGTTGTGTTAACAGGTGAAAACGTAAAAAATTCAGAAGTACAATATAGTAACAATGAACTTGTAGTTTCATTAGAGTTTGATAGCGAAGGTGCTAAGAAATTCGAACAAAAAACAGAAGAATTATTTCCAAAAACAAAAGATGAAGATAAGATTATTTATATAGTTTTAGACGGCGAAACAATATCATATCCTGTTGTAAATGCAATTATTAGAGATGGTAAAAGTATAATAGAAGGTAATTTTACTGTAGATGAAGCAAGCAATTTAGCTAACCTTATTAGAGCTGGTGCTTTACCAATGGAATTAGAAGAATTAGAAATTTCAGTTATTGGACCTACTTTGGGTATTGAATCTTTAGATAGAAGTATTAAGGCTGCTTTAATTGGTCTAGTTTTAATTTTCATTTTTATGATACTATTATATAGAATACCTGGTATTGCAGCAGATATCGCTCTAACAATTTACATATTAATAGTGTTAGGAGTAATGATATATCTTAATGCAAAACTTACTTTACCAGGTATTGCAGGATTAATATTATCTATAGGTATGGCAGTAGATGCAAATGTTGTAATATTTGAAAGAATTAAAGAAGAATTGAAACTAGGGAAATCTATACGAGTTGCTGCTAATTCTGGATTTAAACGAGCATTAACCACAATAATTGATGCAAATGTAACAACTTTTATTGCAGGTTTAGTTTTATTTTTCTTTGGAACCGGTTCAATAAAAGGTTTTGCTGTAACTTTATTAATAGGTTTGGTAGTATCATTTATAACTGCTGTTTTTATTACAAGGTTTATATTAAAACTGTTGATAGATATGCAGTTAACTAAAAATAAAAAGTTTTTCGGTGTTTAAGGAGGCGGCAATATGAAATTAAATATAATAAAAAACGTTAAAATATTTTCAATGATTTCAATTGTTATAATAGTATTAGGATTAATATTTGCTGCTACTAAAGGTTTAAATTTAGGAATAGATTTTACTGGTGGAACATTATTGCAAATAGAATTTGGACAAAAAATGACGGTTGAAGACATAAGAGAAGTAATGGATGAAATAGATACAAATGCTAGCATAGTACATGCTGGAGAAACTCAGACCCAGATTATTATTAAAACTACAGTAAATATGACTAATGAAGAGAGGTTAAATTTGTTTAATGAATTTAAAGAGAAATTTAATCTAACTGATGAGTCATTAATTAATCAAAGAAAATTTGGTCCGTCTATGGGAGATGAAATTAGAAATAAAGCCTTTATTTCTGTAATAATAGCAACTTTAGGAATGCTGCTCTATATAACATATAGATTTGAATTTAAGTTTGGTATTGCTGCAATTACTGCTTTAATACATGATGTTCTAATTGGATTGGCCGTATATGCTATATTAAGAATTCCTGTTACTAGTTCTTTTGTAGCTGCTATGTTAACAATAGTTGGATACTCTATAAACGATACAATAGTAGTATTTGATAGAATAAGAGAAAATATAAAATTAATGAGAAAAGAAACTTATGAAGATATAGTTAACAAAAGTATTAGTCAAACAATAATAAGGTCAATTAATACTTCAATTACCACATTGCTTGCTATAACTTCTTTATATATCTTTGGAGTTGAAACAATAAGAGATTTTGCATTACCGTTAATAGTTGGTGTTGTTGCAGGTACTTATTCTTCAGTATTTATTGCAAGTCCTGTTTGGTATTTTTTAACTACTAGAAATGGAAAGGTTAATTATTATAATCCAAATAGAACAAAAAATTAATTGCAGTATTCTGCAATTAATTTTTTATGATTTGTAGAAGTTTATCCTTAAAATATAGTATAATAAATAAGACAAGGCACATAGAGAAAAAATATAAGGAGTGAGACTATGCAATTAGGTTTTATATTAGTATTATTATTATCAGTATTTATTGCGATATTTGCAATACAGAACGGAGATATAGTTTCAGTTGATTTATTTTTTGCTAGTTATAAAGTATCACAAGCATTAGTTATATTAATTTCTGTTGGATTAGGTGCAATAATAGCAGGAGCTTTGGGATTATTTAGACGTTTTAAGAGAGCTATGAATATAAAAGATTTAAATAAAAAAATTAGTTTCTTAGAAGAAGAAAAAGAAACTTTTGTAGAAAATATTAAGAAACTAGAACAAGAGAATAAGAAACTTGAAACGTTTAATACAGATTTAAAATCAGAAATTGAGAAACTAGAGGATGAGATAGAACAGCTTCCAAAGGAACAAGAAGATATAAAAAGTAATATAGAGAAGATTAATGAATATTCAGATAATAACATAATAGATAATAGCGACGAGACAGGTGCTGAAGAAGAAGATGAGAAAGAATAATATACAACTTACAGTAAACAATTATGACAAATATAAAATTAGTGAGATAAGCAATCATTTTAACATTTCTGAAATAGCTGCCAAGGTCATACTTAATAGAGAATTATCTAAAATAGAGGACGTGACAGCTTTCTTAAATCCTAACTTTAATAATTTTGAAAAAAGTACTAATTATAAAGATTTAGTTAAAGGAACTGAAAGATTGAAAGACGCAATTAAAAATAATGAAAACATTATAGTATATGGAGATTATGATGTTGATGGTGTTACTTCAATTAGTCAGTTCGTTATTTTTTTAAGGGAAATTAATGCTAATATAACATATTACATACCAGATAGAGAAACAGAAGGGTATGGTATTAGTGATAAATTTGTTAAAAATTTAAAGAATCAAGATTTTTCATTACTTATAACAGTTGATTGTGGTATTTCAAACTATGAAGCTATAAATGAAATTAATAAATATGGAGTGGATGTAATAATAATTGATCATCACAAATGTCCAGAGGTAATACCAGAAGCGGTTGCCGTAATTAATCCAAAGCAGAAAGAATGTAAGTCAAGAAATAAAAACTTATGTGCAGCTGGGCTAACTTTTAAATTCTTGAGAGAACTTAGCAAGAAAATCAATTTAGAACATATTGAAGATAAATTACTAGAATTAGCTAGTTTAGGAACTATTGCTGATATAGTAGAACTTAAGAATGATAATAGGATAATAGCGTATAATGGACTTAAATCAATAAGAAGTACAAAAAACATAGGTTTAAAGAAACTTATAGAAAAAGCACAGTTAAATATAGATGAAATTGAATCTTTTCATATTGGGTTTATTATTGCACCAAGGATAAATGCAGCTGGTAGAATGAGTAATGCTGAAAAAGCAGTAGAGCTTTTAACAACAAATAATATGAAAATAGCTGATAAAATAGCTGAAGAACTTAACTGTTTAAATAATAATAGAAAAGAAATAGAAGTAGAAATATTTGAAGAAGCAGTTAAAAATATAGAAAAGAATAGACTCTATAAAAACAATATTATAATAGTGTCAGGTCAAAACTGGCATGAAGGCGTTATAGGGATAGTGGCTTCGAGAATAACAGAAAAATATAATAAACCTTCAATAGTAATATCTATAAAAAAAAGCATAGGTAAAGCTTCAGCAAGAAGTCTTTCGTATTTAGATATGTATGAAACTTTAAACAATGTAGAAAAATTATTAATGAAATATGGAGGACATAAACTTGCAGCAGGATTAACTATTAAAGAGGAAAATATAGAAATATTTGCATATGAAGTAAATAAATACGCAGACGATAAAATAAGAAATTTGAATTTATTAAAAAAAGTACAAGCTGATGCTTTTATAGAAATAAATGATATAACTGAAAATTTAAGTACTGAATTAAATAAGTTAGAACCATTTGGCTGTGGTAATCCAAAGCCATCTTTTGCAATAAGAAATTTTGATATATGCAATATAAAAAAAATAGGTAAAAATAGAAATCATATTAAATTTTTAGTATGTAATGATAAGAAGACTGCTAAAATAAATGCAGTTGCTTTTAATAAAATAAATATGTTAGAATATTTATTAGTTTCCCCTGAAACACTAGTTGTAAATCTTAATAAAAATGTTTTTAATGGAAGAGAAGAAATGCAAATAATCTTGCAAGAAATTAAATCTTCACAAGATATTAAATACAGGCAAGTTACTAATAATGATGTTAAAAAAGAAGCTATAACTAAAATAATAGAGAATACTAATTCTAAAATATTTAAAACTGAAATTTTTTCTCTTGTAGAAAAATTAAATAATATATATAATATCAATGTAACTGTAAAAGAAGTAATAACTATTTTTTATGAGATTTCTAAAGTCACAAATATTCAATATGCATTGAAAAATGATATTTTATACATAAAAAAAGAATAAGGAGGGCAAAATGGATTTTAAAAAGGAAATAAGGGTAATTGAAGATTTCCCAGAAGAAGGTATTAGTTTTAAAGATATAACTACAGTACTTAAAAATCCAAAATCACTTAAATCATGTATTGATGAGTTAGCAAATAAATTCAAAGGTCTAGATATAGATATTATTGTAGGTCCTGAGTCTAGAGGTTTTATATTTGCTACACCATTAGCCTATAAACTCAATGCAGGATTTGTACCCGTACGTAAACCAGGAAAATTACCTGCTGAAACTCTTAAATATGAATATGACCTAGAATATGGAAAAGATTCTCTTGAAATTCATAAAGATTCAATAAAACCAGGACAGAAAATTCTAATAGTAGATGATTTGCTAGCAACTGGAGGTACAATAAGTGCTACAGCAAGTTTGATTGAAGAGTTAGGAGGGCAAGTAGTTGGAATAGGATTTTTCATTGAACTTGCCGAATTAAATGGAAGAAAAAAACTAAGTAATTATGATGTAGAATCATTAGTTGTTTATTAAGGGTTGGATGTTTCCAGCCTTTTAAAATAGACATAAAAATAAGGTGATAAAAATGCTTGAGAACATAATTAACAAAATAGAATCATATAATCCAAATGCTGACGTTGATATTATTATAAAAGCTTACTACTATTCAGAAAAAGCACATTCAAATGCCCCCTTAAGATTTTCCGGCGAAAAGTTTTTTATTCATCCATATAATGTGGCTATGATTTTAGCGGATTTAAATATGGATGTATCTACAATTGCAGCAGGTTTTCTTCATGATGTAATTGAAGATACTGATACGACTTATGAAGATATAAAAAAAGAATTTGGAGAAGAAATAGCTAATCTAGTAGATGGAGTAACTAAACTTAGTAAAGTCAAGTATAGCAATAAAGAAGAACGACAAGCAGAAAGCCTAAGAAAAATGATTATAGCAATGTCAAAGGACATAAGAGTAGTAATTATTAAATTAGCTGATAGGCTGCATAACATTAGAACTCTAGAATATATGAAGGAAGAAAAGCAAAAAGCAAAATCATTGGAGACTATAGAAATATATGCACCTATAGCTAACAGATTAGGTATTGCATCCATAAAATGGGAATTAGAAGACTTGTCTTTAAAATATCTTGACCCTGATGGATATGAGGATTTAGTAGAGAGAGTAAGTAAAAAAAGAAAAGAACGAGAAGATTATATAAAAGAGATTATAGAGAGAATAAAAGTTAATTTAAAAGAATCTAATATAAAAGCAGAAATAAAGGGTAGACCTAAGAGTTTTTATAGTATATACAAGAAGATGTATTATAAAAATAAGCCTTTTGAAGAAATTTATGATGTAACGGCTATACGTATTATTGTAGACAATGTTAAAGATTGTTATGGTGTTCTAGGAATTGTTCATACATTGTGGAAACCAATACCTGGAAGATTCAAAGATTATATTGCAATGCCTAAGCCTAATATGTATCAATCACTACACACAACTGTAATAGGTTTTAATGGAGAACCTTTTGAAATACAAATACGTACTTGGGAAATGCATAGAACGGCTGAGTATGGTATTGCTGCTCATTGGAAATATAAAGAAGGTATTAGTAAAAATACTAATTTTGATGAAAAGCTTAATTGGCTAAGACAGATGCTTGAATGGCAGAAAGAAACAAGTGATCCAAAAGAATTCATGGAAGCTTTAAAGATAGATTTGTATACAGATGAAGTTTTTGTATTTACACCTAAAGGTGATGTAGTCAATTTACCATCAGGGTCTACTCCAATAGATTTTGCATATAGAGTACATAGTGCAGTTGGAAATAGATGTGTAGGAGCTAAGGTAAACGGAAGAATAGTACCACTTGATTTCAAATTAAAAAATGGAAATCAAGTTGAAGTTTTAACATCTGCTAATAGCAATGGTCCTAGTACAGATTGGTTGAAAATAGCTAAAAGTAATCAAGCACGAGCAAAGATACGAAAGTTTTTTAAAGATAGAGATAAAGATTATAATATAGAAAAAGGCAAAGATTTAATTGAAAGAGAAGTTAAGCGACAAGGTTATCAATTAACTGAATTGCTAAAAGAAGAATGGTTAAAAACAATAGCTGTAAAATTCAACTTTAATACATTAGAAAATTTATATGCCGCAGTTGGTCATGGTGGAATAACTGAAGTTCAGGTTGTTGGTAGGCTTAAGAATTTATATCAAGAAAAAAATAAAGATAAAATTGTTACTGAGATAAAAAGCGAAATAAATACAGAAAAAAATGTAAATAAACCTATTTCAGGAGTAATAATTAAAGGTATTGACAATATAAAGGTAAGACTATCAAAATGCTGCAATCCTGTTCCGGGTGATGAAATAATTGGCTATATAACAAGAGGTAGAGGTGTTTCTATTCATAGATTAGACTGCACCAATATAAATAACTTAGGGACAGAAGGAAGATTTATCGAGGCTCAATGGGATGTAAGCAAAAAGATCTCTTTTTCTAGTGAAATACAAATAAAAGCACTTGATAAACCTAGACTATTACAGCAGATAACAGATTTATATGCATCAGCTGAATTAAGTGCAACATCACTTAACTTACGTATTAATAAAGAAAAGATTGCTATTATTGATATAACCTTAGAAATAAATGAAACTAAACAATTAGTAGAGCTTATTAAAAAAATAAAAAAAGTAGACGGAGTAATCGACGTGTATAGAACTAAAAAATAGGAGGCAATGTTAAAATGCGAGGAGTTGTACAAAGAGTAAGCTGTGCAAAAGTTGCAGTTGATAACGAATTAAAAGGTCACATTAATAAAGGCATAATGCTTTTACTAGGAATTTCAAAAGAAGATGAGGATAAAGATTTAAATTATATATTTGATAAAGTTATAAATTTAAGAATATTTGAAGATGAAGAAGGAAAAATGAATAAGAGTTTGCTAGATGTGGGTGGATCTATATTAGTAGTTTCTCAATTTACACTGCAAGGTGATGCTAGAAAAGGTAGACGACCAAGCTTTATAAATGCAGCTCGCCCAGAAAAAGCAGTTGATTATTACCATAAATTTATTGCTAAATGTAAGGAAAATAATATTGAAACTAAGACTGGAGTTTTTGGAGCACATATGCAAGTAGAGCTATGCAATGACGGGCCAGTTACAATACTATTAGATAGTAATAAAACTTTTTAGGAGGTAAAAATGATACTTGAAAAAATAACAGTAGGAAGTTATATGTCAAATTGTTATATTGTAGGTTGCGAAGAAACAAAGGAAGCAGCAGTAATAGATCCGGGAGCTGATTTTAAAAAAATTTATGAAACAATTGAAGAACTTAATGTTAAAATAAAATTTGTAATTTTAACACATGCTCACGGAGACCATATTGGAGCATTAAATGAAGTTATTAAAAAATATAATGTACCTGTTTATGTACATGAAGATGAAGTAGATATGTTACAAGATGCAAATAAAAATCTTTCTAGGATGATGTTTAGAAAAGAAATAAAGGTAGAACCACAAAAATTATTAAAAGATGGAGAAATAATAGAATTAGGAAACTTAGAAATGGAGATAATACATACGCCGGGACACACAAAAGGCAGCATTTCTATAAAAGTTGAAAATATTATTCTGACAGGGGATACTTTATTTAATGGATCGATAGGAAGGACAGACTTTTTAGGAGGATCTTTTGAAGATATAATCAGTTCAATTAAAACTAAAATATTTAAATATGATGATGAAGTAATTGTTTATCCTGGACATAATTCTCCTACAACAATTGGAAATGAGAGAAAAACAAATCCTTTTGTGATTTAATTCATACAAAATATAAATAAAAAGGATAGCTGATTATATGATTAATTTATATTTAATAGGACATGATTATGAATATGAACTTAAAAATGTAATAAGAGTATTTGATTTAAACACAGAAATAGAAATATATTATAAATACCCTAATATATTTAAGCAAAATGATATTAATATAATAAGTACATTAATAAAAGAAAACTCTATATTTGTAAGTAAAGTTAAGTTATTTGATGGAAATAAATTAACTTTACAAAATAAAAAAAACAGCAGTGATATAGAAATAGAAAAAGATGATTTTAAAAAAGTATCAAAAACTATAACTAAATTAGCTTTATACCAAATTTTATCAAAGTATTATAATACTAAAGCTGACTATGGTATTTTAACAGGTGTAAGGCCAGTTAAAATCATTACAGAGTCAAGAATAAATGGAAAAAATGATAATCAAATAAAAAATATATTAAAAGAAACGTATAGGGTTGATAATAAAAAAATTGAACTAATGTTCAAAGTAGCTGATATTGAAAAAAAATACATTCAAGAAAATATGAATAGAAAAAGCTACAGTTTGTATATAGGTATACCTTTTTGTCCTACTAAATGCAGTTATTGTTCCTTTACATCTTTTACTAAATACAATGACGAAATTTTAGATTTGTATGTTAATAATTTGATTAGTGATATATGTCAAACAGTCGAAATTGCAATCAAGAATAATTTAAAACTTAATACTATATATTTTGGTGGAGGTACACCTACAGTTTTAAATGTAAAACATTTTATTAAAGTTTTTAATGTTATTAAAAGATACTATAACTTAAATGAAATAAAAGAAATAACTGTGGAAGCAGGAAGACCAGATACTATAAATAGAGAAAAGTTAAGATGTATAAGAGAAAATAATGTTAACAGAATAAGCATTAATCCGCAAACAATGAATAAAAAGACACTTAACTTAATAGGAAGAAATCATACTCCTGAAGAAATTATAAATAAATTTAATATGGCAAAAGAAGAGCAATTTGAAATAGTTAATATGGATGTTATAGTAGGACTTCCAAAAGAAGATAAAGAACAAATACAATACACAATAAAATCAATTATGCAATTAAGACCAGAAAATTTAACAGTGCATACACTTGCTTTCAAAAAAGGTTCTAGTTTATTTAAAAAATATAATATGGACAGAGATAGTGAGAAAGTAAAAAGAATGCATGAAATAATCTTGGAATACTGTACAAAATTTAATTATTACCCTTATTATATGTATAGACAAAAGAATATAAAGGGAAACTTAGAAAATATAGGATATTCAATAAAAAATAAAGAATGTATCTATAATATTATGATAATTGAAGAAAAAGAAACTATACTAGGATGTGGTGTAGGTGCAACAAGTAAAATTATTGATAAAAAAAATAATAGAATAATAAGAATACCAGGTTTTAAAAATTTAGCAGACTATGAGATAAGAAATACCAAAATTATTGGAAAAAAATTAAATATTTTAAATAGTGTTGACAAACATTAAAATATATGATAATTTTGAAAAAAATAATGCAAAAAGGAAGAGTAATTAAGAAACTACATATTCAGCAAATTAGGGATGATGAGAGCCTAATAGATGTATCTTAGTGAAAGACACCTTTATGAGTGCATTAAAATGAGTGGGATAGCATATCCAAATAGGGTGGCACCGCGGGTTAATCTCGTCCCTATATATAGGGATGATTTTTTATTTTTTGAGGAGGTAACAAGATGGAAACGATGGGTTCACTAAGAAGAACAAATATGTGTGGAGAATTAAATCTAAAGCATATTGGTAAAGAAGTAATATTAATGGGCTGGGTTCAAAAGAGAAGAAGTTTAGGTGGTTTAATATTTGCAGACTTAAGAGATATAAAAGGATTAGTTCAAGTAGTCTTTGATGAAGACATAAATAAGGAAGCATTTGAAAAGGCAGAAAAACTGAGAAGTGAATTTGTCATAGCAATAAGAGGAAAAGTTTGTGAAAGAAAATCAAAAAACTTAGAATTAGCAACTGGAGAAATTGAAGTTTATGCTGAAGAATTAAGAATACTAGATACTGCAATTACACCTCCTATATATATAAAAGATGATGATAATATTTCCGAGCAAATGAGACTTAAATATAGGTTTTTAGATTTAAGAAAACCATTTATGCAGAATAATTTAATAACAAGAAGTAAAACTGCAAAAATTGTAAGGGACTTTTTATATGATAATGAATTTATAGAAGTTGAAACTCCTATGCTTATAAAATCTTCACCAGAAGGAGCAAGGGACTATTTAGTGCCAAGTAGAGTTAGCCAAGGTAAGTTTTATGCTCTTCCACAGTCTCCACAGCTCTTTAAGCAGCTTTTAATGGTAGCAGGCTATAATAAATATTATCAAATAGTAAAATGTTTTAGAGATGAAGATTTAAGGGCTAATAGGCAACCTGAATTTACGCAAATAGACCTAGAAATGTCATTTGTAGATATAGAAGATGTAATATATATGAATGAAAGATTGATATATAATGTCTTTAAAGAAATAAAAGATATTGAAATACAGCTGCCAATAAAAAGAATGACATATAAAGAAGCTATGGAAAGGTATGGATCAGATAAACCTGATCTTAGATTTGGATATGAATTAAAAGATATATCAAAAATATTTAATAATTCTGAATTTAATGCATTTAAGAATACTATAGATAATAAAGGTAAAATTAAATGTATAAAAATAGATGGAAGTGCAGAAGAATTTTCTAGAAAAGGCATATCTAAATTAGAAAAATTTGCGAAAACTTATGGTGCAAAAGGTTTAGCTTGGTTTAAGAAAGTTAATGATAATTTAGAATCACCTATAGCTAAATTTTTATCAGAAGAAGAAATTAAAAATATTGACGAACTTTTAGTAATGAAAAATGGTGATATTGTTTTTGTTGTAGCAGATAAGGAAAGTGTAGTAAACAATGCCTTAGGAGCATTAAGGCTCGAAATAGCAATCAAAAAAAATCTTATAGACAAAAACATATACGAAATGGTTTGGGTAACTGAGTTTCCACTATTTGAATATTCAGAAGAAGAGAATAGATATGTAGCTAAGCACCATCCGTTTACATCGCCTGTAGAT
This sequence comes from Tissierellales bacterium, assembly GCA_018433765.1. GTDB lineage: Bacteria > Bacillota > Clostridia > Tissierellales > Sedimentibacteraceae > SM3-B41. The sequence goes on along the minus strand of JAHDQO010000002.1, from coordinate 251,031 downwards.
GAAGACATTGCTACATTTGATACTGATCCTAAAAACGCAAGAGCTAAGGCGTATGATCTTGTAATTAATGGAGACGAAATTGGTGGAGGAAGTATACGTATTACAAATTCTGAAATACAAAATAGAATGTTTAATGCATTAGGATTTACAGAAGAAGAGGCTAATGCTCAATTCGGTTATTTATTGGAGGCATTTAAATACGGTGTACCACCTCATGGAGGTATGGCATATGGATTTGATAGATTGTTAATGATGCTTACAAATAGTGATAATATGAGAGATGTTATAGCATTTCCAAAAACACAAAGTGCTTCATGCTTAATGACAGAAGCTCCATCAGAAGTTAAACTAAGCCAATTAGATGAGTTAGGATTAGAAATTAAACCTGAAAAAGAAAGTTAAATAGAAGAAGGTGATAATTTGACAGAATTATCAAGGTTAGAGATTATTTATGAAAAAGATAATTTAAAAAAAATTAAAGAAAGTAAAATACTAATTGCAGGTCTAGGCGGTGTAGGGAGCTATGCTGCCGAAGCAATTACGAGATGTTTTGTAAATAATATTGTATTGATAGATTATGATAAATATGATATAACAAATCTGAACAGACAATTACATTCGAATTTATTGACTATAGGTAGATATAAAGTAGATATTATTAAAGAAAACATAGAAAAGATAAACAAACATGCTAATATAATTGATTTAAAGAAAAAACTAAATAAAGATAATATACCTTTGCTTGTATCTAAGGATATAAATTTTGTTATTGACGCAATAGATGATTTTGAGGCTAAAGTTGATTTAATAGAACATTGCTATAAAAATGATATAAATATTATAAGTTGTATGGGTACTGGTAACAAAATAAAACCTGAAAAATTGCAATATAGTGATATCTATAAAACTAAAGTGTGTCCTTTAGCTAGGAAAATAAGAAAGGAATTAAGAAATAGAAATATAAAAAAGCTTGATGTAGTTTATTCTACTGAAGAAGTAATAAAAAGACAATTAACTACAACTGTAGGCAGTAGTCCTTTTGTTCCAGCTACAGCAGGATTATTATTAGCTTCTTATGTTATTAATAGAATTATAGAATGAAGGTATTGTAAATGAATCAAATTGGATTAGTTGAAAGAATTGAAGATAATATTGCTACTGTATTTGTAAGACGTACATCTGCTTGTGGAGATAATTGTCATACATGTAAAGGTACTTGTAATATAGAAGGATTAAGGGTTAAAATAAAATCAGATTACAAATTAAGTGTAGGAGATTATGTTGAAATACAAACTGAAACAAAGAGTATTCTTAAATTTGCTTTTATAGCTTATGGTATACCATTAATAATAATGATATTTTCACTATTATTTGCAATGCAAGTTTTAAAAAATTATACGCACAGAGAAATAATAGCTGTTATCATTGGCTTACTATCATTAATAATTTCATCACTTATTTTAAAAGGGTTTGACAAAAGAATTGAAAAATCTGAAGAAATAAGTTATTTTATAAAGAGAGTATTATAAGAGGTGAATTATGGAAGATAATAAAAAAGGTATCATTAATAGACTTAGGCGTATTGAAGGACAGATAAAAGGTATAGAAAAGATGGTAGAGGAAGAAAAATTTTGTGGAGATGTATTAATTCAAATTTCAGCTGCTAAATCAGCATTAAATAAAGTTGGAGGAATAATTCTTGAAAAATATACATGTGAATGTATAAAAAGTAAGATGCAATCATCAGAGCCAGAAGAAGCTTTAGATGAATTAATAGATATTATAATAAAATATACAAAATAGGAGGACAAAATGGATTTTAATTTAACAAAAGATTATGACAAAGAACTTTATGATGCACTTATTGAAGAAAAGGACAGACAAAAAAACAATATAGAACTTATAGCTTCTGAAAATTTTGTTTCAGATAGAGTTCTTGAAGTTATGGGAAGTCACTTAACAAATAAATACGCTGAAGGATATCCAAGAAGGAGATATTACGGTGGTTGTGAATTTGTAGATAAGGTTGAAGATTTAGCTATAGCTAGGCTTAAGGATCTTTTTAAGGCTGACCATGCAAATGTACAGCCCCACTCTGGATCAAATGCTAATTTTGGTGTATATTTTTCTATATTAAAACCTGGAGATAAAATACTAGGTATGGACTTAACTCATGGCGGTCATTTAACTCATGGTAGTCCAGTTAATCTTTCAGGTAAATATTTTGATGTTAAATTTTATGGTGTGAATAAAGAAACAGAATTAATAGATTACGATGAAGTTAGAGAAATAGCAAAACAAGAAAGGCCAAAATTAATAGTAGCCGGAGCTAGTGCTTATTCAAGAATAATAGACTTTAATATTTTTAAGCAAATAGCAGATGAGGTTGAAGCATATTTTATGGTTGATATGGCTCATATTGCTGGATTAGTAGCTGCGGGTCTTCATCCAAACCCTGTTGAATATGCTGATTTTGTAACTACAACTACTCATAAAACTTTAAGAGGACCTAGAGGTGGAGCAATACTTTGTAAAAAAGAACATGCAAAGAAAGTTGATAAAGCAATTTTTCCGGGTATACAAGGTGGACCACTAATGCATATAATTGCTGCTAAAGCAGTATGTTTTAAGGAAGCATCTAGTGATGACTTTAAAAATTATCAGAAACAAATTATAAGTAATGCTCAAACACTAGCTCAAGCATTAAAAGAGAGAGGATTTAGACTAGTTTCTAACGGAACAGACAATCATTTAGTACTTATAGATTTAAGAAATAAAGATATTACAGGAAAAGAAGCAGAACATATTCTAGATGAAATTAACATAACAACTAATAAGAATACAATTCCTTTTGATCCTCAAAGTCCTTTTGTAACTAGTGGACTTAGAATTGGAACACCTGCTGTTACATCTAAAGGTATGAAATCAAAAGAAATGGTAGAATTGGCTGAAATTATTGACTTAGCTATATCTAAAAAAGAAGAATTGCAACATTTAAAAAATAGAGTATTAGAAATAACTAAGAGATTTAGCTAATCATTTTAATATATTAGGATGTTTATAAATGAATTTATTTGATATGCAGTACAAAAATTCTATAAAAAAGAATAGCCCTTTAGCCGAACGAATGAGACCACTAAGTCTTGTGGATTTTGTTGGTCAAGAACATATTGTTGGTAAAGGTAAAATACTAACAAGAGCTATTGAAGCAGATAAATTGACATCTGCCATATTTTACGGACCTCCTGGAACAGGTAAGACAACATTAGCTAAGATAATTGCTCAAAAAACTAATAATGATTTTACAACATTAAATGCTGTTACTAGTGGTATTAAGGATATTAAGGGAAAAATTAATATTGCAGTTGAAAAAATTTCAATGTACAATAAGAGAACAATTTTATTCATAGATGAAATTCATAGATTTAATAAAACACAGCAAGATGCATTGTTACCTTATGTTGAAAATGGTACAGTAATATTAATTGGTGCTACTACAGAAAATCCATATTTTGAAGTGAATAATGCATTATTATCTAGGTCTTTAATTTTTGAGTTTAAAAAAATATCGAGTGAAGATATAGAAAAAGTTATAGATAAGGCATTAAAAGATAAAGAAAAAGGTTATGGAAACTTAAAAATTAATTTGCATAAAGATGCTTTGGAGCATATAGTAAATAATGCAAACGGAGATATAAGAAAAGCTTTAAGTGCTATAGAATTAGGAATATCTACAATAGAAAAAGATGAAGATAATGTAATTAATTTCACAATAAATATTGCTGAAGAATGTATACAGAAAAAGCAAATTAATTATGATAAAAATGGTGACAACCATTATGATACAGTATCAGCTTTTATTAAGAGCATGAGAGGTTCAGATCCTGATGCAGCTGTTTTTTGGCTAGCTAAAATGATAAAATCTGGTGAAGACCCTAAATTTATTGCTAGAAGAATAATTATATGTGCTTCTGAAGATGTAGGAAATGCAGATCCAAGAGCTTTACAGGTAGCAGTAAATGCCTTCAGAGCGATAGAAATCATAGGTATGCCAGAAGGTAGGATTACTTTAGCACAGGCAGCAGTATACGTAGCCTGTGCCCCCAAAAGCAATGCATCTTATAAAGCAATAAATCAAGCTATGGCTGATGTTGAAAAATCTAAATTAAGTGTTCCTAATCATTTAAAAGACAGCAGTTATAAAGGAGCTAAAAAATTAAATAGGGGGAATAGTTATCAATATCCTCATGATTATACTAAAAGTTATGTTTCACAACAGTATTTGCCTGATGATTGCATAGGTAAAAAATATTATATACCAAAGGAATCAGGTTATGAAGCTAAAATTAGAAGATTTCTAATTTATTTAAAAACTGATAAACAGGAGGATTAGATGGAATTCAAATTACGGCATTCTAAAATAACAGACTTAGATATAAAACAAAAAATTTATGATAAGATTAAAGTTGAAGAATATGATATTGATAAAGAGTATGATGTTTCTATAGAATATTATAATGAAGATATAATAGATGAGAAACTTAATGAAGACATTATGTTTGAAATGAAAGCAGAACATTATAGATTCCTCAAGCTTTTTAGAAATATATGTGAAAATCATAAAATGAATATAAATAATGTTTATCTATTAGGAACTGTTTCAAATTTAGAAAAAGAAGAAATAGTAATATCATTTAATTATGCTAAAGATAAACAAAAAGAAAATATTATTTGGCCGTGTAAAGAAATTTTTCTTTATGATGGAAGCAAAAAAGTACTAGATAATATGCTAGATAGCAATCAAATATCTATAGATGAATATAATAAAAATTTAGAAATTCTTCAAGATGAATTTGGAATTTATGAGGCTGAAGAAGAACTTGGATATATTAATTAGAATCAGGTAATCCTGATTCTAATTTTTTTATATACTTAGGAAAGTTTTCTTCCTGGCCGAAGTTGCATTAGCAACTTTTTTTATAACATAATTTAGTTTTTAAAAATAGATTACTAATTTGTAACAATACACTAAAAAAATTATATTCTAAAATAAGGAGGTTATTTATGGATTTTTATTTAATAACGTTTAAATATAGGAATCATGCTGTTATAGTTCATAATTTATTGAATGATGATGATAGAATTTATAATACAAAGTTGGCTTCACTTCCTTGTAGAATAAAAAGTGGTTGTGATTTGTGCTTAAAAACATCTAGTATAGAAACTGTAAATATAATAATTAGAAATTATCATGAAAAATATGAAATAGATAAAATATATCATGGTCAAAAAGAAAATGGTGTAATTTTTTATAAAGCATTAAGATTTACGTCTGAATAGATTAAATATACTGCGATCATATAAATTATCAATTTTATTATTAAGTAAATCAATTTTTTGCTCTAATTTTGACACGGTAGTAAGTATCTTATTTAAATCTAGAACTTGTAAATCTTGACTGTCTTCTTTTTTTATTAGTTTAATTGTATTGGTTGTTTTTGCTTCTTTGAATACTTCCTTTTCAGAAATATAAAAAAAATTTCTTATCAAATAATAATCATTGTCATGACAGCAAATTAAATTGTTTACTGTATTATCTAGTGATGATACATTCATAAAATCTTGAAAATCAATTAAAAAAGTTTTTGACAGATTATCTATGATATAAACTAAAGGTTTTGTACTTTTAATAAAGTAAATTGATGTAATAGGAAATTCTAGTGAGAAACTATTTGTTAAATTCCATTCACTGTTCTTAAAATAATTATTAGTATACAAATTAATAGTGTTGTTAGAAAAGACTGAAATATGCAAGTTATTATCTAGTAAATTAATTCTTGATATTACTCTTGTTTCTAAACTTTTACTAATCTCAGTTAATTTAGACCATCTATTAATTAGTGTGTTAAACGATAAGAATTTTAAAGTTGTATCATAATATGCTATGAATACATCATTAAAATCACTAACAACAAAAGATAAATAACTAGGAATTTGTTCTGAATTAAATTTGAACTCATTAATTATATCTAGTGAAGATGTTAAACATAAAATTTTAATGCAATAAAGAGACGAATTAAATTTATTATTTTCTAAAGACAAAATATATACAGCATTATTTTTAATATAGTACTCAACATTAATTATATTGTCAGTTGAGTCATAAATTATGTTTTCACTAGGTATATTAAATTTATTTACTATTATTTTATTTCGAGAATTGTATAAAAAACAATTTTCTGTTTTTACTTTAAAAAAAATATAATTATCTATTTTATTGTGTATAGTTTTTATTACTTTTGATTTATTATATAAGTTATTCGAAGTAGCTTCAGTTTTGATTAAATCATTATTTTTCAACAAATATATATGAAAATTATTATCCTCACCTAAAATATATAACATATTATCCCTCCAAATAATCACACAAATATCTATAATTCATAATATGTATTAAAATCAATTATATTAGACGTTTATTGTAAAATAGGCAAATTTTTATTAAGGAGGTAATACAGTGACCGAAATTAACAATAGTCTAGGGGATACATTAAAATCAGGACTGGATAGATGTATAAAAATGGATTGTATCATAACTGACAAAGTATTTTCAGACTGTCAGCAAAGAGAATGTTTTCCAGACATAGAGAATTGTATAGACGGGCAAGAGTTTGAATCAATAAAATTTAAAGCAGGATTTATAGTTCCTGGTACATTAATGGTTGCAGATTTAAAAGGCAGAAAAAATTTTAAAAGAGTTAAATTTACTTTAAGGATTCCATATGAAATAATAACTAAATGTGGAAAAACCTTTGAAGAGTACTTACCTGACATAGAAAAGGATGTTATTCTATTCATACCTGATGATAAAAGAGATGAATTTGAGTTTAAGATAGTGGTAGAAACTAGTTCAAGAGTACTAGGAGATGTATACCAATGTGATGGTATCATTAATTTTGCTGTAGGTGTATTCATTATTATAAAAGTAGTTGGAAAAGTCCAATTATATATACCTACTTTAGGATATTGTCCAGAGCCACCAATTTGCGAAGAATATAGACCAGAAGAAAACATATGTAAGAAATTTGACAAATTACCATTCCCTCAATTTTTCCCGCCACAAAAAGATGATATATTTAGAGAATAAAAATAGGGCTGGGTATCCAGCTTTATTTTTTTATAACAAAATGTACAAGCATTTAGTATTAAAATTAACAAGAAAATAATGTTGACAAAAATAGTAGGGTATACTATAATATATTGAATTCCTACTAAACAAGTTGGGATTGAGAGGTGAAAAATATGATATTATCTACTAAAGGTAGATACGGTCTTAAAGCAATATTTGAACTTGCAGTTAATTACGGAAAGGGACCTGTTTCATTAAAAAAAATTTCAGAAAAGTATAGTATATCAGAAAATTACTTAGAACAAATTTTAGCTAAATTGAAAAAAAAAGGTTTTATTAAGACAATTAGAGGAGCTCAAGGAGGATATCTTTTATCAAAATCACCTGAAGAGATTACTGTAGGTATGATACTTAGAACATTAGAAGGAGAAATGACACCATCTGAATGTTTAAGCGGCGATTTCTGTTCAAGAGAATCCGAATGCGCTACTCGAATAATTTGGGAAAAAATAGAAAACAGTATCAATGATGTAATTGATAATATTACTTTAGCTGACATGTATAATGAAAATAAAGAAATACATGGTGAAGGCAAAAAGTAAAATATCTTAAACTTCTAAAAAATTTTAGCACTTTTAAAATAAAGCGAAAGGAATGTGGATTAATATGGGAAAAAAAGTATATATGGATAATGCCGCAACAACACAAACAAAGCAGGAAGTAATTAATGAAATGATTAAGTATTTCAATGAAATGTATGGAAATCCTTCAAGTATATATGATTTAGGACGTACTTCAAAAAGAGCAATAAATAAAGCAAGAACTAGTGTAGCTAAATTTATTAATGCAGATGAAGATGAAATATATTTTACATCAGGAGGTACAGAATCAGATAATTGGGCTTTAAAAGGAGTAGCAAATGCAAATAAGAGTAAAGGTAATCATATAATAACTAGTAAAATAGAACATCATGCAATTTTACACACATGCGAATATTTAGAGAAACAAGGTTATGAAGTAACGTATTTAGATGTTGATGAAAATGGTGTTGTTAATATTGAACAACTAAAAGAAAGTATAAAAGACAATACTATATTAATAACAATAATGTTTGCTAATAATGAAATAGGAACAATACAACCAATAAAAGAAATAGGTAAAATTGCAAAAGAAAAGGGAATATTATTCCACACAGACGCTGTTCAAGCAGTTGGGGGTTTAAGAATTGATGTAAAAGACTTAAATATTGATTTGCTTTCAATGTCTGCTCATAAAATTAATGGACCTAAAGGTATTGGTGCATTGTATGTAAAAAAAGGAACAAAACTTGACAATTTCATGCACGGGGGAGCACAAGAGAGCAAAAAAAGAGCAGGTACAGAAAGTGTACAAAATATAGTCGGATTTGGTAAGGCTGTAGAAATCCTTGAAGAAAATTTTGATGAGCACATAGAAAAAATAACTAAATTAAGAGATAGATTGATAAAAGGAATAAAAGATAATATAGCAGATATTAAATTGAACGGTCATCCAGTAAATAGACTTGCAAACAATGTTAACTTTTCTTTTAATTATATAGAAGGAGAATCATTGCTGCTTTACTTAGATATGGAAGGTATATCAGCATCAAGTGGATCTGCTTGTACATCGGGTTCATTAGATCCTTCACATGTTCTTATGGCTATAGGTTTAAAACATGAAATAGCACATGGGTCACTAAGATTAACGTTAAGTGATTCTAATACAGAAGAAGAAGTTGATTATGTAGTACAAAAGCTAGTAGATGTAGTAAACAGACTAAGAGTAATCTCGCCGTTAAAAGGGTAAAATATAGGTAGTATATAAAATAATACGAAAGAAATTTTAAGGAGGGCAATATGTATACTGAAAAAGTTATGGAACATTTTAGAAACCCAAGAAATGTTGGAGAAATTAAAGACGCAGATGGTATAGGTATGGTTGGTAATGCTAAATGCGGTGATATAATGAAGATTTATATGAAGATTAATAACGGTATTATAGATGATGTTAAATTTCAAACATTTGGATGTGGCTCAGCTATAGCGTCATCAAGCATGGCTACTGAATTAATAAAAGGAAAAAGTGTAGACGAAGCAGTTGAGCTAACAAATAAAGCGGTTGTAGAAGCTCTTGGTGGACTTCCAAAAGTAAAAGTTCATTGTTCAGTTCTTGCCGAACAAGCTGTGAAATCTGCTTTATATGACTATGCTCAAAAGAATAATTTAGTAGTAAAAGGGCTTGAAGATTTTAATCCAGACGAAGATGTACACGAGCATTAAAATTAAACTGAGGTGAAATAATTGGGAAATAGTGTGTTATTAGGTATGAGCGGTGGAGTTGATAGTACTGCATCTGCAATTATCTTAAAAGAAAAGGGCTACGAAGTTACAGGTGCAACATTTATATTATCAGATGAACCTAACTTTAAAAGAAGTGTAGATGATTCAATAAAAGCTGCCAAAAAAATAGGGATAAACCACATAGTTTTAGATTATAGAAAAGAATTCAAAAATGAAATAATAGATTATTTTGTGAATGAGTATCTTAAAGGACGAACTCCAAATCCATGTATTTTATGCAATAAAATGGTTAAATTTGGAAAGTTTTTAAATACAGCTGATGATTTAGGAATTGAATATGTAGCAACTGGAACATATGCAAAATTGAAAGAAAAAAACGGCAAATACTATATACTGAAGCCTGCTAATAGAAATAAAGATCAAACATACTTTTTATATAAATTAAATCAGAAAATATTAAGTAGAGTAATATTTCCTCTTGGAGATATCGAATCAAAAGATTTAACAAGAGAAATAGTTAAGAAATCAAATATTGAGATATATAAAAAAAAGGAAAGTCAAGAAATATGTTTTATAAAAGACAACAAGTATTTTGATTTTATAACAGATTATAGCAAAATAAATATCAAAAAAGGAAATTTTATAGACAAAAAAGGCAATGTCCTAGGAAATCATAACGGAGTAATTAATTATACTATAGGTCAAAGAAAAGGTTTAGGAATAGCTTTAGGAAAACCTACTTATGTGATAGACATTAATGTAAAAAATAACACTGTAACGCTTGGAGAAAATCAAGATTTATTTAAAGATTCATTGTATATTTCTGATTACAATTTTATTGATAATGAATTTGAGTTTGAAAATATTGTGTTAACAGCAAAAATTAGATATGGTGCCGATGAAGAAGAAGTTAATCTTAAAAAGAAAGATAATCATATTCATGTTAAATTCAAAAATCCTGTTAGAGCAATTGCAAAAGGACAATCAATAGTCTTTTATAAGGGTGATATGCTAGTAGGTGGAGGAATAATAGATTAAATAATTAAGTTCTAGGTTGACAATTATTGAATTATTGCCGTATAATTTAACTTAATTGGTTTAATTGGTTTAATTGGATGTATTTGAAAATACTTGGGGCGTAAAATTATAAATTGTAGTGAATTTTAAACGGAGGATAACATGAATAAATATTCGGTTGATAATATAAGAAAAGAATTTTTGAAATTTTTTGAAACTAAAGATCATTTAATAGAGCACAGTTTTTCTCTTGTTCCTAAAGATGATAAGAGTTTACTTATAATTAATGCAGGTATGGCACCTTTAAAGAAATTTTTCACAGGAGTGGAAAAACCACCAAAAAAAAGAATGACAACGTGTCAAAAGTGTGTTAGGACAGGAGACATTGAAAATGTAGGATACACTTCAAGACATGCAACTTTTTTTGAGATGCTTGGTAATTTTTCATTTGGAGACTATTTCAAAGAACAAGCTATAAGTTGGGCATGGGAGTTTTTAACCGAAGTAATGGAAATACCTGAGGAAAAATTATGGGTATCAGTTTATAAAGATGATGATGAAGCATATACATTATGGAAAGAAAAGATAGGTATTGATAAAAGCAGGATTGTAAAATTAGGAAAAGAAGATAATTTTTGGGAACTTGAAGTTGGACCAAGTGGACCATGTTCTGAAATTTATTACGATCGTGGAGATAAGTATGGCTGTTCTAATCCTGAATGTAAGCCGGGTTGTGATTGTGATAGATATGTTGAAGTGTGGAATCTAGTATTTACACAATATAACAAAGATAAAAACGGTAATTATAATCCACTTCCTAATCCTAATATTGATACAGGTATGGGACTAGAAAGAATAGCTACAGTATTGCAGGGAAAAGAAAGTATATTTGATATAGCTCCAATGAGTGATATTATAAAAGAAATAGAAAAAATAACTGGTGCTAAATATAATGCTGATTCACAAAATGATATTTCTATTCGAATAATATGTGATCATGTAAGAGCTGTAACTTTTATGATTTGTGATGGTATTATTCCTTCAAATGAAGGCAGAGGATATGTTTTAAGACGTTTATTAAGAAGAGCTTCTAGACATGGAAAATTATTAGGTGTTAATGATAACTTTATAAATACGTTATCAAAATTGGTAATAAAGTATTGGAAAAAAACCTATCCTGAGCTAATAGAAAAAGAAAGCTATATAGAAAAAATTATAAATTTAGAAGAAGACAGATTTAAAAAGACTATTGATCAAGGGTTAGAAATATTAAATAAAGAAATTAAAAATAATTCTGAAAAGAATACGAGCATTTTAAAATCAGAAATTGTTTTTAAACTATATGATACATATGGATTTCCAGTAGAATTAACTGAAGAAATATTGTCAGAAAAAAATATAGTGTTTGATAAAAAAGAATTTTATCAACTTATGGAAGAACAGAGACAAAGAGCTAGAGTTGCAAGAGAAAATGTTGGTTCTAGCACATGGACTGGTAGCAATATTATATTAAATGAGCAGAGTACATTATTTGTTGGTTACGATGAAATATCATGTAAATCAGAGATTTTAAATATCATAGTTTCAAACGAGGAAAATGGAATAATAAATGAATCAGAAGAGGGTATAGTAATTTTAGAGAAAACACCTTTTTACGCAGAATGCGGTGGTCAAAAAGGTGATGCTGGTTACTTAACCAATAGTGAAGTAGAAGCTGAAGTTATAGATACAATAAAAGGAAATAATAATATATTTATTCATAAAGTGCGCGTAAAAAAAGGTAAACTAAAAAAGGGTGACATAATTACAGCTTCTGTTGATTTACAAAAAAGATTAAAATATTCTAAGAACCATACTGCAACACATATTTTGCATAAAGTTCTTAAAGATGTATTAGGAGAACATGTTAATCAAGCAGGATCACTTGTAGATATTTCTAGATTGAGATTTGATTTTACACATTTTGAATCAATAAAACGAAAAACGCTTGAAGAAATAGAAAAAAGAGTAAATGAAATAATATTTAAAGATATACAAGTAGAAACAAGTATACTGCCATTAGAAGAGGCAAAGAAATCTGGTGCAACAGCTTTATTTGATGAGAAGTACGGTGATTCTGTAAGAATAGTAAAAATAGGAGATGAAAGCAAAGAATTTTGCGGCGGTACTCATATTGATAGTACTTCTAAAATAGGTTTATTTAAAATTATATCTGAAGGAGGCATAGCTTCAGGTGTACGAAGAATAGAAGCTGTTACAGGTATTGATGCTTATGAATTTTTAAATGATTCAAATAAGATTGTTGAGAATCTTATGCATAATATGAAAGCAGGAAGAGAAGATATTATAGCAAAACTAGATACAATTAAAAGTGAATTGAAACAAAAAGAAAAAGAAATTCAAATATTAAAAAATAAACTGATTAAAGATGAGCTAAACAATCTAACAGAAGCATATGAAAATGTTAATGGAATAAGGTTGTTTTTACATAAATTCAATGGTATGGATGCAAATTCTTTAAGAGAAACAGCTGATAGTATAAAAAATAAAAATAAAAGTTGTGTAATTCTTCTAGCTTCTGACAATAATAATAAAGTGCTATTTGTTTCTTCTGTTACAAATGATTTAATAGAAAAAGGTATGCATGCAGGAAATATTGTTAAAGAAGCGGCTAAAATCACTGGCGGTGGCGGCGGCGGAAGACCTAATTTTGCTCAAGCAGGAGGAAAAGATCCTAAAAAAATAGAAGAAGCTTTTATTAAAGTAAAAGAAATAATAGGAAAACAATAGTTTTAGCCTAACGCCTATGTTAAAATGTTTGATTTTACGATAATTTTAACATATAATAGAATAAGAGGTGTTAATAATGGGAAAAGGTGAAAATAATACTGCAAAATTTAATTATGATATGCAAAAGCTCAATGAAGCAAGAGAAATACTCTCACAAGTTTACCTTGCTCTACGAGAGAAAGGATATAATCCAAACAATCAGCTTATAGGATATATATTATCGGGAGACCCTACATACATAACAAGTCACAATAATGCAAGAAGTTTGATTCGGAAAGTTGAAAGAGACGAACTACTAGAAGAAATTTTAAATGTTTATCTAGATGTGATAGAGTTATAAGCAGTATATAGAAAATATACTGCTTAATTTGTGGTAGATAACCAAAACGAAATATTATTTATCTTAAAAAGGAATGTAAAATTAATATGGAATACATAGATTTATTTGATACTGGTAAAGTATCAAGAATTTGTTATGGAACTTTATCGTTAAGTAAATTACAAAATGATAATACTGTAGCTAACAATGTAAAACTTCTTAATTATGCTTATCAAAAAGGAGTTAATTTTCTAGACACAGCAGAATTATATGATAATTATAGTTTACTAAGAGAATTTTTAAAGGATAAAAAAAGAGAAGATATATTTATATCATCAAAAAGTTATGCATATGATAAAAAAACAGCAGACTATAGTATAAATAAAGCTTTAAAAGAAATGAATACAGAGTATATAGATATATTTATGCTTCATGAATTAGATAATGGAAATAACTTTCTTGGCCATTACAAAGCTGTAGAAAGATTTTTAGAATATAAGCAAAAGGGAATCATAAAACATTTTGGTATTTCTACGCATAGAATAAAAGCTGTAAATGACTGCATTAAATATAAAGAAATTGAAATATTATTTCCTATACTAAATATTAAAGGAATAGGTATACAAGATGGAACCGTTGATGAAATGATTAAAAATATAAAATTAGCTAAAAATAATAATAAGTTCATTTTATCTATGAAGCCTTATGGAGGTGGACATTTGATAAATGATACAAAAAAAGCATTTAACTATGTAAAGAATATAAAAGAAGTTGATTCAATTGCTGTAGGAATGAGAACAAAAGAAGAAATAGATGCTAATTTATTATATTTGGAAGGTAAAAAAATTCCATCAGAAATTACGGAGAAATTAAATACTCAGCAAAGAAAATTATTAGTATCATATTGGTGTAAAGGATGCGGCAAATGTGTTGAAAGATGTACTCAGAATGCATTGTCAATAAAGGATAATAAATGCCATGTAGATATGAATAAATGTGTACTTTGTAGCTATTGTGCGGATGTATGTGATGAATTTTGCATTAAAATTATTTGAGGTGATATATGAAAAGATTAATGGGATTGGATGTTGGAGATAGGACAATTGGAGTTGCTGTAAGTGATCCTTTAATGATTACTGCTCAAGGTGTAAAGACTATTAGAAGGAAAAATTATAATAAAGACTTAGAAGAAATAAAGTCTATAATTAATTTGTACGAAGTAAGTAAAATTATTGTGGGGCTGCCTAAACGGCTAGATGGAACAATAGGTATACAAAGTGAAAAGGTAATGAAATTTGCAGATAGATTAAAATTAGACCTTGATTTGCCAATTGAATATCAAGATGAAAGGTTTACAACAAGTTTATCTGAAAAAATATTAATAAATGCAGATGTTAAAAGAAAAAAAAGAAAAATGGTTATTGATAAGTTAGCAGCTGTGCAAATATTAACAACATATATAGATAAAAATAGGAGGGAAAATGGATAATAGAAAATATGTTGAATTAATTAATGATCTGGGTGAAATGGAAAAATTAATAATAGAAGCTTCTTTTCATATAGATGATACTAAGTATGCTATATTAACTAAAGAGAATTCTGACGAAGGAATGGTATATTCTGTTGTAGAAAATCAAAATAATGAATTGATATTTAATATAGTTGATGATCCGGAAGAATTGAAGGAAGTTATTGAAATTTATGAAGGGATAGCTGACGATATTATATAAAAAATTTTGCTAGTTTGTATTACTATACACTAATAAATTACTCAAAATAAAACGGTTATTAAATGATATAAAGTAGGTGTTTAAATGAGTAATGTTAATTTTTTGAAAACAAAATTAACAAAAAAGGGTTATAAACTTACTTCTCAGAGACAAAATATCTTTGAAATACTAATCCGACAAAAAAACAACCATTTAAGTCCAAAGGAAATTTCCAAATTAGTCATTAACGAATATTCTGAAATAGGATTAGCTACTATTAACAGAACACTGCAGATTTTTGAAGAAATAGGAATAGTCTATAAAATAAATTTTAATGATGGATATCATAAATATGAATTAAATATTAAAGATAAAATCCAAAATAATAAACATCATCATTTAATTTGTGAAAAATGCGGGGAAATAATAGAGGTTAAAGAAGATTTATTAAATCCTTTAAAAAAAATAATTGAAGAACAGTACGACTTTAAAATACACAATCACAGTTTAAAATTTACTGGTGTTTGTAGTAATTGTAAGAAATAAGGAGATGTTGAGATGGCACAAAAAAATAAGCATAAACTTAAAATAATTCCTTTAGGGGGATTAGGAGAGATAGGCAAAAATATAACAGTAATAGAATATAATAAAGATATTATTATAATAGATTGCGGCCTTGCTTTTCCAGAAGATGAAATGTTAGGTATAGATATTGTAATACCTGATATAACATACATATTAAAAAATAAAGATAAAGTAAAAGGTATGGTAATAACTCATGGACATGAAGACCACATAGGTGGTATACCGTATGTACTAAAAAAATTAAATATACCAATTTATGGGACTAGACTAACATTAGGGCTAGTTGAAAACAAATTAAACGAACATAAAATAGAAGATGCAAAATTAAATGTTATTAAGGCAGGAGATAATTTAAAACTAGGATGTTTTAATATAACTTTTATTAGAAGTAATCATAGTATACCAGATACTGTAGCATTAGCAATTGAGACACCTGTAGGGACTGTACTGCATACTGGTGATTTTAAGATAGATTACACACCAATTAACGGAGAACCTATAGATTTAAATACATTAGCTGAGTTTGGAAGAAAAGGAATACTTGTTGCATTAGCCGATAGTACTAATGTAGAAAGACCAGGTTATACTATGTCAGAAAGATCTGTAGGAAATAAGATATTTGATATATTTAAAGACTGCAAGAACAGAATATTAGTTGCAACATTTGCATCTAACATTCATAGAATTCAGCAGGTTATAAATGCAGCAGTTAAATATAATAGAAAAGTTGTTACTTCTGGCAGAAGTATGGTAAATGTTGTTAGGGTAGGAAAAGAATTAGGATATTTAGATGTTCCTGATAATACTTTGGTTCATGTAAACGAATTAAAAAAATATAAAGATGATGAAATTGTTATATTGACTACAGGAAGTCAAGGCGAACCAATGTCTGCATTATCAAGAATGGCATCTAATGATCATAGAAAAATTGAATTAAAAAAAGGTGATGTTGTAATTATTTCAGCAAGCCCTATACCAGGAAATGAGAAAACTGTTGCACGAGTAATAAATTTATTATATGAAAAGGGTGCAGAAGTAGTTTATGATGCTTTAGAAGATATACATGTTTCAGGACACGCAAAACAAGAAGAACTTAAACTTATGCTGACTCTTCTTAAACCTAAGTTTTTTATACCTGTACATGGAGAATATAGACATTTAAAACATCATGCAGAAATTGCAATACAATTAGGGACAAAAGAAAAGAATACCATTATTGCTAAAAACGGAGATGTAATAGAGTTTACACCTAAATCAGCAAGTATTTCTGGAACTGTACAATCTGGTAATATATTAGTTGACGGCTTAGGTGTAGGAGACGTTGGAAATATAGTTTTAAGAGATAGAAAACATTTGTCTGAAAATGGATTGATAATATCCGTTGTTACTATTGAAAGAAAAACTGGAGAAATAATAGCTGGACCTGATATTATATCAAGAGGTTTTATATATGTTAGAGAAAATGAAGATCTAATTGAGGCATCTAAAGAAATAGTAAATGGTGCTTTGACTAAGTGTAGAGAAGCTAATATAAAAGATTGGGCATCTATGAAGAGTATGATTAAAGAAGATTTAAACAGCTTTGTATATGGTAAAATAGAAAGAAATCCTATGATATTACCTATTATTATGGAAGTTTAAACAACCATATAATAAAGAGTTAATAATATAGCGATAGATATAAGTGATATTAAAACAAAAAGGCTAAAAAGCCTTTTTTGTTTAGTAATCTTATTTTTAGAATTTTAACATAATAATAATATTGTAAATATATTTTTAAAACTGTATAATTTAAATATGCTTTCAAAAATTTGTATCATCAAATAAAGCTAACATATATTATTAACTCAATAGGAGGTTATTATGACAAAACCTATAAATAAAAAAATAATTGTATTGATTATTATATTTATAATAATTGCTGCTATCTACATGGCAGTAAACAAATATGTAGATTATTCTTTACAATCTATAGACCCTGATGATAGTAAAGACTATACTATAGAAATACCAAGTGGAAGTTCTACGACCAATATAGCTAAAATTCTTTATGATAATGGAATTATAAGAAATAAATTAGTTTTTAAATATTACGTTAGGAGAAATGGACAAGATAGTAAACTAAAAGCGGGCATATTTATTCTTAGAAAAGATATGACGGTAGATGAAATATTACATTTATTAATAAAAGGAGGTTTTTCTTCTAATACTATTAATATAACTATTGTTGAAGGACTATCTTTAGAAGAAACAGCTAAGTCGATATCAGAACAAGCTAATTTAAATAATGAAGTGTTGATTAATCTTTTAAATAATGTAGATGCTTTTACAGATGATTTTTCTTTTTTAAAGGAGAATAGTAATATCACTTCGCTAGAGGGTTTTTTGTTTCCAGAAACATATAATATTTATATTACATCAAATGAAGAAGATGTTGTAAGAAAAATACTTAAGCAATTTGATGATTTCTACAATTCACAAATAAAAGAAAAATTAAGAAATAGTTCACTTAGCTTTAAGGATATAATAATACTTTCTTCAATAATTGAAAAAGAAGCTATGTTAAATGATGAAAGAGATGATGTAGCAGCAGTTTTCTTAAACAGATTAGATTTAGGATGGAGACTAGAATCTTGTGCTACAGTACAATATGCTTTAGGAGAGTGGAAAAAAAGATTAACATTTGAAGACTTAGAAGTAGATTCTGAATACAATACATATAAAATTTTTGGCCTTCCACCAAATGCAATTTGTTCTCCAAGTAAATCTTCTATATTGGCTGCTCTTAACCCTTCTGATGTTGATTATTTATTTTTCTTATCAAAGGGAGATGGAACACATTATTTTACTAACAATTATGATGATTTTTTAGATGCTAAAGATAAATATATTTATAATGAACAATAAACTTACTTAATCACCAAATAGCAACTAACTGTATAGCAAGGAGAAAATATGGAACTAATTAATAAAGACTATATTGAGACATATATTAGGGAACTAGTGAAGGATGAAGACATCAATATTGAGAGACTTAGGAGAGAATGTGAACATAGGAAGCTTCCTATTATTCATAAAGAAGTAGGACAATTATTAAAAATATTAATAAAAATAACAAATGCACAGAATATTTTAGAAATAGGAACTAATGTAGGTTTTTCATCAATTTTTATGTCACAAGCAATGAATAATAAAGGAAAAATAGTAACTATAGAAAGAAGAGAAGACTTTTATAATGAAGCTTTACAAAATATAAGTGAGTTCAATTTAAAATTAAATATAAAACCTATTAAAGGTGACGCTTTAGAAATTTTAGGTGAATTAGATAAAATGTTTGATTTAATATTTATGGATGCTGCTAAAGGACATTATGAAGAATTTTTCGAACAATGTACCAGATTAATAAGACCAGGTGGAATAATAGTATCAGATAATGTCTTATATAAAGGTATGATAGCAAGTGATGATTTAGTAATAAGAAGAAAAAAAACTATAGTTAAAAGAATGAGAAATTATTTGAATTTTATATGTAATAATGAAAAATATGATACTTCAGTTCTACCATTAGGAGATGGAGTAGCTATTACTTTAATTAAGGAGGAAAAATAATATGATTCCTGAAATATTAGCTCCAGCAGGTAACTTAGAGAAATTAATAATGGCAGTTGAATATGGAGCAGATGCTGTATACTTTGCAGGCAAAACAATGGGATTGAGAGCGGGTTCCAAAAATTTTGATCATAAAGACTTAGAAGATGGGATTGAATATTGTCATAAAAGAGGTAAAAAAGCATATATAACTGTTAATATAGTACCACATAATGAAGACTTGATAGGATTTGAAGAATATGTTAAATATTTGAGTAAAATTGGTGCAGATGCCCTTATAGCATCAGACCCAGGAGTAATAGAAATAATAAAAAATACAGTTCCTGAAATGGAAATACATTTAAGCACACAAGCTAATACTACAAATTCGCATACAGCTAATTTTTGGTATAAGCAAGGAGTTAAGAGGATAGTTTTAGCAAGAGAACTTTCTTTTAAAGAAATAGAAGAAATAATAAGTAATTCACCTAAAGAATTAGAATTTGAAGCATTTGTTCATGGTGCTATGTGCATATCATATTCTGGCAGATGCCTTTTAAGTAGCTTTATGACAGGTAGATATTCTAATAAAGGTCAATGTGCTCATCCGTGTAGGTGGAAATATAATGTAGTTGAAGAGCAAAGACCTGGAGAGTACTATCCAGTATTAGAGGATGAAACCGGTACGTTTATTTTTAATTCTAAAGATTTATGTATTGTTGAGCATTTGTCAAAATTAATAAATATTGGAGTTAGAAGCTTTAAAATAGAAGGTAGAATGAAAAGTTCTTATTATGCTGCAACAGTTACTAAAGCATATAAAAATGCTTTAGAAGAATTGTTGAAATCAGGAACCATAGAAGATATTGACTATTGGAAGAGTGAACTTGAGAAAGCATCACATAGAGATTTCACATACGGCTTTTATTTTGGCAATCCTTATGAAACAGGACAATTATATACCTCAAGCAGTTATATTAGAACATATGACTTTGTTGGTTTGATTAAAGAATTTAATAAAGAAACTAAATATGCTTTAGTGGAACAGAGAAATAAGTTTTCAGTTGGAGATGTTTTAGAAGTTTTTGGCCCTAAAGGTAAGCATAATGAAATAGTAGTTACTCATATGAAAAATGAAAAAGGAGAAAACATATCATCTGCTCCTCATCCACAGCAGATAATAAAACTTAAAATTGAAAAAGATATAGATGTAAATTCTTGGTATATTTTAAGAAAAAAAAGAGAGGTATAAGTATGAATACTCCTATTTTCATCGGAATTACTGGAGGAAGCGGTTCTGGTAAAACTACAATAGTAAATAAAATATTTTCTGAAGTACCTGAGAAAAGTATAACTATGATAGAACAGGATTCATATTATAAAGATCAAAGTAATCTAACTTATGAAGAAAGATGCAAGACTAATTATGATCATCCCTTTGCTTTTGACAATGATTTATTGATAAAACATATTGATAAATTAAAAAAAGGACAGGCAATCAACAAACCTCTTTATGATTATGAAATACACAATAGAAAAAAAGAAACAGTAGAGGTTAAACCAAAAGAAATAATTATTGTTGAAGGTATTTTGATTTTTTATGATGAAAGACTTAGAAATAGACTTGATATAAAAATATTTGTTGATACTGACTCAGATATAAGACTTATGAGAAGAATAATTAGAGATATAAATGAAAGAGGGAGAACACTTGATTCTGTTTTAGCACAATATATTAACACTGTGAGACCAGCACATGAACAATTTATAGAACCAACAAAAAAATATGCAGATATAATTATTCCAGAAGGTGGACACAATCTAGTTGCAATAGATATAATGGTAACAAAAATAAAATCTTTAATAAATAAATAATGTACATACACACTTCAAAGTTTCCTGCATATACTATAAGGTAGCTTTGGAGGTGTTTTTTTGTTAGAAACAATAATTGATATGATTTTTCCGTTAAGTATTTTTATTTTTGGGTATATTACTAATGGTAGTTCTTTTCCACAACCTTTGAACAAAGAAGAAGAATTTATTCTTATAGAAAAAGCCAATACCGGCGACATTAAATCAAGAAACATTCTAATAGAAAGAAATTTAAGACTAGTTGCTCACGTGGTGAAAAAATACAAAAATGTTGGAATAGATCAAGAAGATTTGATTTCTATAGGAACAATAGGGTTGATTAAAGCAGTAACAACTTATGACAATAGTAAGGGAACTAGATTAGCTACTTATGCGGCAAAATGTATTGATAATGAAATCTTAATGACACTGCGTAGCGATAAAAAATTAAAAAGTGAAATATCATTACATGAACCTTTAGGTACTGATAAAGAAGGCAATAGTATATACTTAATAGATATAATAAAATATGAATGCGAAGAAGTAATCGATAAATTAGATAAAGAGCAAAAAATTAAAGTTCTAAAAGAAGTTTTAGAAAATTCTTTACTTGATAGAGAAAAGAAAATCATTGAAATGAGGTATGGTATAAAGCAAAATGAAAATAAAACTCAGAGAGAAATAGCAAAATCACTAGGTATTTCAAGGTCATATGTTTCTAGAATAGAAAAAAAAGCATTGAAAAAATTATATAACTCATTTGTAGCAAAAAATATGAATAAATGTTTATTAATTTAAATTAGCTAATTAAACTTAAAAAAATTCTTACGAAAGAGGATAATTAAATTGAAAAACTTTTGCCTTATTGGAAAACCAATCTCTAAATCTTTATCTCCTAACATACACAACTCAAGTTTCATATATAATAAAATTGAAGGCATTTATACAGCATTTGAAGTAAATGAAGAAAAATTAGAAGAAGCAATAAGCAGTCTTGTTGCATTAGATTATAAAGGATTTAATGTTACTATTCCTTTTAAAGAAAAAATATTTAAATATCTAAATAAAGTTGATGAGTCAGCAGTTAATGTAAATGCTGTTAATACTGTTAAAATTATAAACGGTGAGTTAACAGGTTATAATACAGACTATTTAGGCTTTATTTATACCTTAAATGAAAGAAATATAAAAATTAAAAATGAAGATGTATGCATTATAGGTTCTGGAGGAGCATCAAAAGCTATAGCTTTTGCTTGCGCAAATATGGAGCCCAAAAAAATAACCATATTAAATAGAACTAGAAAAAGAGCAGAAATTCTTAAAATTGAGATTAATGAAAAATTTAAAAATATAAATGTTGATATATATACAAATAATGATATTACCAATTTTGAAAAATATAAACTAATAATAAATTGTACTTCTGTAGGTATGGAACCTAATACCAATATATCACCAATTGAAATAAAAAAGGCTAATTGTAGTTCAACATTTTATGATATTATATACAAACCAAGAAAAACTAAGTTCCTGTTAGATGCTAGTTTATTTGGATGTCAGACTATTAATGGAATAGATATGCTTATATATCAAGCGTTACTTAGTGAGGAAATATGGTTGAATAAAAAACTAAAGATTAGTGATATAAAAAAATACTTGTTAGTAGGTGATAAAATTGGAATATAAGAAAAAAATAATGAGATTAGGTGATTTACTTATTCTTTCTGGCAAAATAACTAAAAGGCAGCTTAATGAAGCTTTAAATCAGCAAGAGCTTACAGGACAAAAACTAGGAGAAATACTAGTAGAAAGAGAATACATAAATGAAAGAGATATTATTAATGTCTTAGAACAGCAAATGGGTATAACACAATTTGATATTCAGAAATATGTAGTGGATCCAGATATCCCTAGGCTAATATCTGAGAATTTAGCTAGAAGATATTTTGCTATACCTGTTAGAGTTGAGGGTAATAAATTAACTGTAGCAATGAACGATCCACTTAATATTTTTGCAATTGATGATATAGAAATGGCTACTGAAATGAAAGTAGAACCTGTTTTAACTTCTAAACAAGACATAATAAATGCAATAGACCAATATTTTGGAAAACAAAGTGCAGAAAAAGCGATAGAAGATTTTACTAAGCAGTATTCAAATGAATATGCACTAACAGAAGAGAACGAAGAAATAAGTAATGATATAAAAAATGCACCTGTAGTAAGACTCATAAACTCATTAATAAGACAAGCTCTTAAATCAAGAGCAAGTGATATACATATAGAACCATATGACAATATTATTAGAATAAGATTTAGAATAGATGGAAAACTTCAAGAAATAATGACTCCTTCTAAAAAAACACATTCAGCTATAATTACAAGAATAAAAATAATAGCTGGTCTAAATATTGCAGAGAAAAGATTACCTCAAGATGGTAGAGTTGAAATGAATATAGATGGAGGAGTACTAGATCTTCGTGTATCAGTTCTTCCTACAGTATATGGAGAAAAAGTTGTTATTAGGCTATTAGATAGGAAAAACTTTCTTAAGTCTAAGAAAGAATTAGGATTTACTAATGAAAATTTGAAAAAATTTAACAGTTTACTATCAATACCCAATGGTATATTACTAGTTACAGGACCTACTGGAAGTGGTAAAACAACAACATTATATACTGTACTTAACGATTTTAATAAAATAGATACAAATATAATTACTGTAGAAGATCCTGTTGAGTATAGACTAGATGGTATTAACCAAGTTCAAGTAAATAATAAAGCTGGGCTAACATTTTCAAATGGACTAAGATCAATATTAAGACAAGACCCTGATATAATAATGATAGGTGAAATAAGAGATGCTGAAACAGCTCAAATTGCAGTTAGAGCAGCTATTACTGGTCATATAGTTATCAGTACAATGCATACAAATGATGCTCCTTCAACTATAATGCGTCTTGCTGATATGAATATACAAGATTATCTCATATCTACTTCTGTAAAAGGAATAATTGCTCAAAGGCTTGTAAGAAAAATCTGTGATAATTGTAAAACATCATATAAAATTACTCAGCATGAAAAAGAAATACTTAATATAGAAGATGATGTAGTATTGTATACAGGAACTGGATGCTCTAGCTGCTATAATACAGGTTATAAAGGCAGAACCGCTATACATGAAGTTATGAAAATAACTGGAGAAATACGTGACTTTATAAATAAAGACTGTTCAGTAGACAAAATAAGAGAATCAGCAATAAATGATGGCATGATTACTTTACAGCAAAATTGTAAAGAGTTAGTTTTAAATGGCATAACTACAGTTGATGAACTATTGCGAGCAACATATACATTAGAAGAGTGACGACAAAAAAATTATGAATAAATTGTCAAATGAAAGTTGGTATAAAATATGTATAACATTATGGAATTACTACAAAAAACAGTTGAGTTAAAAGCTTCAGATTTACACATAACTGTTGCTTATTATCCTTCTATAAGAATTAACGGAAGACTAGAAAAATTTGGAGACGAAAAATTACAACCTAATGATACACTGGAATTAGTAAAACAGATAGTTACAGAAGAGCAATATGAGATACTTAAAGAAAATGGAGATATTGACTTATCATTATCACTAAAGAATATAGGAAGATTCAGAATAAACATATTTAAGCAAAGAGGAACTTACGGCATGGCAATTCGTTCTGTAGCTCTTTCAATTCCAACTATAGAAGAATTACATCTTCCACCTGTACTAAAAGAACTCATAAGGAAAAAAAGAGGTTTGATATTAGTTACAGGCCCTACAGGAAGTGGTAAATCTACCACATTAGCTTCTATGATAAATAGAATAAATAATGAGCGTAAATGTCATATCCTAACTTTAGAAGATCCTATAGAATATTTGCACAAACATAATAGAAGCATTGTAAATCAAAGAGAGCTGGGTGCAGATTTTAAGAATTTTGCAAGCGGATTAAGAGCCTCTCTCAGGCAAGATCCTGATGTAATACTGCTTGGTGAAATGAGAGATTTAGAAACCATATCAATAGCTTTAACAGCAGCTGAAACTGGACACTTGGTATTTTCAACACTTCATACTATTGGTGCAGCAAGTACAATAGATAGGATAATTGATATATTTCCACCATATCAGCAGCAGCAAGTATCAATCCAATTAGCTAATGTACTAGAAGCAGTAGTTTCACAACAGCTATTAGTTAAAAAGAATGGAAATAGTAGAGTAGTAGCAACGGAAGTAATGACATCAACTCCCGCTCTAAGAAACTTAATTAGAGAAAAGAAAACACATCAAATACAAAATTCCATACAAACTGGTGCTAAATTTGGTATGCATACCATGGACAGTAAGCTTCTTGAACTGTATAGAAAAGATGTTATATCTAAAGATACATTATTATCGAGTGCTATTGATATAGATTATATAAAAAGACTAACAACAATATAAAGAGGTGAATACATGCCATTATTTGAATATACAGTCTTAAATCAAAATGGAAAAAGGATAAAGGATACTTACACTGCTCAGACAGCTAGTGAAGTTACATTTATGCTTAAAGAAAGAGAATACATTATATTAAATGTTGAAGAAGTTAAGAATAAAACCTCTATTTCGTTATTTACAAACTTGCAAAGAGTAACATCAAAGGATTTAGCAGTTTTTTGCAGACAATTCCAAGCTATGTTAAATGCTGGAGTACCTATAATTAACTGTTTAGATATTATAAAGCAGCAGACAGATAATAAAAGGCTGAGAAATATAATAAACGATTTGTTTGAAAATTTACAAAAAGGATTTACCTTTTCAGAAGCTTTGAGAAAACATGATAATGTTTTTCCAGAAATATTAATTAATATGGTTGAAGCAGGAGAAGTAAGTGGAAATCTTGATGTTATTATGGACAGGCTTGCAATACATTTTGAAAAAGAATTTAAAATTGAAAATAAAATTAAAGGTGCAATGGCGTATCCAATAGTACTTGCTATAGTAGCCACTGCAGTTGTTATCTTTCTATTAACCAGTGTTATGCCTACTTTTATAGGAATGTTTGAAAGTTCAGGAGTAGAGCTTCCAGCTCCAACTATTGCTATGTTAAACATGAGTGATTTTATACAGAATAGATGGTATATTATCATAATTTTCATTACATTAATAATTGTTTTAGTTAAAACCTTAAGCAGCAACAAATCAACTAAAATTGGAATAGATAAATTAAAATTAGAAATTCCCATTTTAAAAAATGTAAATTTAAAAATTGCAACTTCAAGGTTTACTAGAACTTTATCTACATTACTTGGAAGCGGTGTGCCATTAATAAATGCTCTAGAAATAGTTGCAAAAGTAACAGGAAATGAATATATAGGAAGTGTCATTCTAAAATCAAAAGAAGATGTAAGAAAGGGTATAGGATTATCTGAACCTTTAAAACACAGTAGAGTTTTTCCACCTATGGTAACTTCAATGATGAAGATAGGAGAAGATTCTGGAGCAATAGAAGAAATACTTGCAAAGACAGCTGATTTTTATGACGAAGAAGTAGATTCAGCGGTACAAAAATTGACCACTGTATTAGAACCTATTATGATAGTATTTATGGCTTTAATTATAGGATTTATAGTTATAGCAATGGTAATGCCAATGTTTGACATGGTAAGTACTATACAGTAAAAATAAAGAATAAATGAAAAATTGTTAAAAATATGTTGATTTTTAAGAGAAAACTGTTTATTATATTAAATTGTGGGTAATTATTTAATAACAATTTTATTTATAGGAGGAAATTTATGTTAAAATTTATAAACAAAATGAAAAACAAAAAAGGTTTCACATTAGTAGAACTTATAATCGTATTAGCAGTATTAGGAATTATTGCAGCTATAGCTGTACCGAAATTTATGGGAGTACAAAGCCAAGCTAAAGTTGATGCTGATAAAGCAACAGCAGAAGTAATTCAAAATGCAGCTGAGCTTGCTTTAGCAAGTGGAGCAGATCATAATAATATAGACATTGATTATTTAGTTGATAATGGATATTTAGACGCAAAACCTATTCACCAATCATCTGGAAAATTTGATTTAAATGTAACAACAACCGGTGCAGCTTGTAGTTATTAATGAAATATAATATTTGGAGGTATATATGCTGAAATTAATAAAGAAAATTAAAGATAATAAGGGTTTTACACTAGTAGAATTAATAATCGTATTAGCAGTATTAGGAATAATAGCAGCAATCGCTGTGCCCAGATTTATGAAAGTTCAAGATCAAGCAAAAATGGATGCTGACTATGCAACAGCAGCTAATATAGCTAAAGCTACTGAAGTATATATAGCACAAAATGATTATCCTAGTTCTGTTGAAGTATCAGATTTAATATCAGGTGATTATTTAGATAGTGACCCTGTTGCACAACATAGTAGTACAAGTCTTCCTTTTTCTATAACCTTAAAAGATGATGATATTACAGTTAAAGATGCAGATGGAAATATATATTATCCAAAACCATAAATATAGTGTATTAATATGAATTTATATATTTTTATTATAGGACTAGTAATAGGGTCATTTTTAAACGTGTGCATTTATAGAATACCAGAGGGTAAATCAATAATAAACCCACCTTCTTCTTGTGGAAACTGCAGGACAAGATTAAGATATATTGATATGATTCCTGTATTAAATTATGTTATTAATTTTGGAAGATGCAGATATTGTGGAGCAAAATATTCTCTACAGTATCCTGCAGTTGAACTTTTAAATGGATTCCTGTATTTATCAATAGCGATTAAATATGGAATTAATTATCTAACCGTATTATACTCATTAATAACAAGTTTACTTATCGTTATAAGCTTTATAGATTATAAATATAAAATTATTCCTGACCGACTTATTATATTTGGATTTATATGTACAGTGCTTTTTAATATAATTATCAATATTAATATATATGATAAGCTCTTAGGTATGTTTATTGGTTTTGGTATATTTATGCTTATAGCTGTTTTAACAAATGCTATGGGCGGCGGTGATATAAAACTTATGGCTCTTTTGGGGTTATTATTTGGAGTTGAAGGAGTGTTATTTACAACAGTTATTGCCTTCATATACGGTGCAGTTATATCTATAATATTATTAATATTAAAAATTAAAAACAGAAAAGATGAAATTTCTTTTGGACCATTTATTTCATTATCTGCTTTAACGTATATACTATTGGGAAAAACAATTATTAGCTTTTATTGTAACTTATTAAATATTGCTTAAGGTGGTTAAAAAATTGAATAATTATCTATCAATAGAAATTGGAAACAAAAACATAAAAATTGTAGAAGGAAAAAGACAGGGTAACAATATTATTGTTTCTAATACATCTTTAATTAAAACACCATATAGTGCTGTTAAAGATGGAAACATTATAAATATAGAAGATTTAGTAATATCTATTGACACTGTCTTAAAAAATAAAAAAATAAAAACTAAGAAAGTTATTTTTAATATAAACACTAATTCTTTAATATCTAGAAACTTAGACTTACCTATTTTAAAAACTAAAGCTGAAACTTTATCAATGATAAAATATGAACTTGAACAGTACATGCCTGTAGCATTAAATGAGTATAATTTACTTTATAAAATAATATATAAATATGAAGATGATGGAATAAAAAAAGGTAAATATATTATATATGCTCTTTCAAATAAATTATTTAATGATTATATACAAATAGCCGAAAAACTAAAATTAAAACTTGCATCCATTGATTTATCTTTTAATAATCTAGATAATATAATTAAACCTAAAATACAAGTAAATGATAGAAAAATTGAAAAAGATGATGTAGTTCTATTGATAAACTTAGGACATGATACTATTGTATTTAATATTATAAATAAAGGTGTAAGTGAATTTTCTAGAATTATAAATTTAGGTGGAAGAGATATTGATATCAGCTTTGAAGATTATTTTAATATTGATAAAGAGTCTGCTGTGAAATTTAAACATAGTCTAAAGACTATTGAAGAAGATGCAAAAGATAGTCAAGATGAAATATTAAAGAAAAATATGGTTAAGGGAAATCTAGATAATTGGATTTCACAAATAAAGAGATTGATACAGTACTATACTTCTAGAAATAAAGATACTTTAATAAATAAAGCTTACATTTATGGAGGCAGTTCATTAATACCTAATATAGATAAATATCTAAGCAGTCAGCTAGGAATTAAATTTGAACTCTTAGATAATATAACAAATATTAAAATACAAGAAAACTTAAGAAACGATGAAAATTTCGATATTAAATTTTTCTTAAATACAATTTCTGGATTATATTTAGACAAGAAAAACATTAACTTTTTATCTGATAATATAAAGAACAAAAAAGTAAAATTCAATAAATTTATTGTATTTTTTTCTTTTGTTCTGACTGTAACAGCATTTATATTATTTTATTTTTATCAATATAATACTAAAGTTATAAGTATGAAAAATGAAATAGAAGAATTGGACAAGTATTTAACTTCTGGAACTTATATAAAAAGTGCTAACGAAGTTGATGATATGACAAAATCTCTACAATTGCTTAATCAGTACAAAAATACAGCACTATTTATTAGTTTAAATATTGCCAAAGAAGACTTTATTACTACAGAAGTATTAGATGCAACTGCTGCGTCAGTTCCTATTGATACTACTATAAGATCATTAGTAATAGACAAGAACACAATACAAATATTAGGCGAATCTTATTCGAGAGAGTCAATTGCACAGTTTGAAAAAAATCTAAAAGATATAGAATTTATAAGTAATGTACATATACCTGCAATAACTGTTAACACAGGTGAAAGAAATGATTCAGCTTACACATTTTCTATTATTTGCAGTGTAAAGGATGTGAATAGTGATGACATTAACTAAAAGAGAGAAAATTTTATTAACTATTTTCCTTGCATTGGTATTTGGTTTTGTATTTTATAAATTTATTTTTGTAAAAAATAATTCTAAAATAGATGAACTGCAAAAAGAACTTGAAACAAAAAATGCACAATATGAAGAAATGGTTGAAAAAATTAAAAAGAAAAACTATTATTCATCAGAATATAAGAAATCAAATTTTGAAGTAAGTAAAATTACAACTCAGTTTCTACCTCAAATTGAGCAGGAAAAAATTATCGTTTTTATTAATAAATATTTAAACAAACACAATATAAAAGCATCATCTATAGGATTTTCAGATGTACAGATGGATTTTATTGAAAAAGATGTTATAGGAAACAAAGAAGAAGAAGTTTATTTATTAAGGGATATTAAAAAC
Source organism: Tissierellales bacterium (assembly GCA_018433765.1). Lineage (GTDB taxonomy): Bacteria > Bacillota > Clostridia > Tissierellales > Sedimentibacteraceae > SM3-B41. The sequence goes on along the minus strand of JAHDQO010000002.1, from coordinate 220,374 downwards.
AAAATAGAAAATAATGAAACAAAACAAGTAACTGAACCTAAGGATGAATTAGGTGTAGAAAGTGCAAGTGTTGAATCTATTACAATTAATGTTACATTCAATGCTGTTTATACTGATATTCTAGAATTCATAGATTCCATGCAGAATAATACTATTAATATTAGTATCACTAATATTAATTTTGTTAGGAATGAAGATAATACACTGCAAGGTGTAATGGTTTTAAAACTATACTCAGTTCCTAAGATACACGATCACGAAAATGTAGAGTGGATATGGAATGATTTAACTGAATTTGGAAGAAATAATCCTTTTTATAATGATGGTACTAATAAGAGTAATATAGGTACAACAAAATATGACTTTGCGATTAATATTAAACCTATATGTTCAGATTTACCTACAATCACTTTAGGTAAAACTAATGATATGCTAACAAAGAGCTATGTTTATGCAGATAGTAACAGCATTGTGAATGCAGATCTTTATTTTAAAGAAGAAGATGGTAATTTTTATTACAAATATAATACTGAAACTGATTCCTATCCACAAGATGGACAGTGGGAGAAATTTTCACCACAAAATGAATTTATAAGTATAAAAATATTTTCAATGCCAAGAAATTCTGATGAAGATATGTCTGGAATTAAAATTAACATAATAAATGATACAAAATATATGATATATATTAACATAATTGAAGATGATACATTAAATCCTCGTGTTTACTTTGAAGATATCAGTGAAGTAGTAATAAGTAGAAATTAATGGTGATACTATGAAAAAAAAATTAAATAATAAAGGAATTACACTTCTTGAAATAATAATTAGTATAGCTATACTATCATCAATTATTGTACCTTTATACAGTATGTTCATTACTTCTCAAAAGATAAGTAATAAATCAGATGAAGAGTTTGAATCAATTACAATAGCTCAAAAATATATGGAAAAAATTAAAGCTTCTGATAACTTTGATTGGATAATTAAAAATTATTCTGGAGGAACAATAAATCAATCTCTAGAAGACAAAGGATATGAAATAAACATACATATAGAACCTGAAGATAAATTTAAAAATCCAAACATAACTGATTACAATAAGTCTATAAAATACGATGTTTTAATTGAAGTGAATGAAAAAGATAATGATACAGAGGTATTTTGTAATGGAAGCAAAGCTACCGTTGCAGGTATGAATTTAGACATAGTTTACAATAATGATATTAAAATAACGCAGGCAAATATTTCAATACCTATTTTTAATACGTCCGGTGCAAATATTAGGGTTGATTTAATCTCAAGTACATCCGATTCAAGTATAGAAGAAAATTTAAGGAATAGAATAAATTTTAATGTTACTAATAAAGAGAATAAACCGTTAACTTTTTACTTTGTTAAAGAAAAAGATAGTGATATAAATTATAATTTTAATGTGATAGATGGAACTGTCAAAAAATATACCAATATATTTTTTGGTAACGATAGCAATAAAGATACATTATCTTTAGATTATAATTTATATAAAGTAATAGTTAAAGTATCTAAGAGCAATGAACTTATAACTAAGATTGAAGGATGTAAAGCTTTATATAGGTGATAAAAAATGAAAAATTTAAAAAATAATAAAGGATCAACATTAATATTATTAGTATTTGTTATTGCTATCCTGTCTATTTTAGGTACAACTTTAATGGGAATAACAATGACAAACTATAAAATGAAACTTGTAAACTCTAAAGCAAAGCAAAGCTTTTATATGTCCGAAGCAGGTTTAGAAGAAGCATATGCCAATGTATGTAATCTAGTAAATGATGCCGGTACCCAAGCTACTTCTTCTGCTGCAGTAGTAATGGCTAATTTTTCATATGAGGAAGAACTACTTAAAGAAGTAAGAGGTGAAGGCAGTGATTTTATAAAGGAAATAAAAGATGAAGAAAACAATATAAAATATATCGTAGATGAAGAAGCTATAGCTTCAAAAATAAACAATGTTTTTAAAACGTCCTTTAAAAAAACTATAGATGATAACATAAAAAATACCTTAGAAAATACAAGTATAGAATCAAACTCAATAAAGCCTTCTATTGCTGCAATTCCTTCAGAATTTGAAGATGATAAAATGGATATAGATGTTAAATCTACTTTTGTAAAAGAAGGTGTAAAAAGAAGTACTAAAGCAATATTAACAATCAATGTACCAGAATATAATGAACCATATTATGTAGAAAAGAAATCAGTTCAAATACCTTATAACCCCGTGTGGACAAAAGCTTTATGTGCTGATAAGAATATTTATATTAATAGTGGTGATGTTGTTATAAGCGGTGATATATATGCGAGTGGTACTGATACAAATGGAATTATTGTACAAAATAATGAAAATAAATTTCAAGTTAAAGGCAAAACTATAACTAAAAGAAATATAGTTTTCAATAATTCTAACTTATCCGTTAATTTAGGAGATAGAAATAAATTAGGTACAGACGTGTATTCTAACAATATACTTCTAAATGATAATGCTGCTAATAGTAAATTAAATATATTTGGATCTGTTTATGTACCTGATGATTTAGAAATTAATGGGTTAAATCAAAAGGTATTAATAGGTGGAAATTTTTATGGATTTTCAGATGGTTCTGAGATTAATGCAAAACATAACCAATCAAGTGGAATTATTATTAATTCTGATGATTTAGGAAAAGATGGAACAAGTCTTACCATAAGTGGACAAGCAATAATATATGGTACTTCATATATAGATACTCTTGCAGGTGGATACCAAACAGGAGAATCCGTTTCTATAAAAGGAAATTATATTGCATATACTTGTCCATTAACTTGTGGTAATAGAGAAGGAAAAGAAGATTTAAATAGTGATAAAGTTAAATTTGAGTATTGGAATCCTCTAGTTTTAGTAAGTAAATTTAATAATAACATGTCTCTTAATGTATATGATAAAAGAGATTATTTTTATTTATATAATAAAGAGACTACATCAAGAGAACTAAATTTAGGAAATGGTGGTATAACAATAAATGGTACAGCTCAAGCTATAGGAGCTATAATACATGATGATGAGATTGATATGACAAATTTAAAAATATTAGATGAACAAAAACGAAGAAATTACAGTAAAACATATGATTTAATGACAGAAAAAATGGGTGATTCATCAATTAAAGACAATATAGATGATATATCTACTCAAATAGATTTTACTAGCTTGGAAAATGATAAGCTTAAAGAAGAAGTATTAACTATAAATGATATAAAAGTGCATGAAATATGCTATCAATCAAATAGCGAAGATATAAAAGTATGGTTACATGGTAAGAACAAAAATGTTTCTATTCCTAGACCATATAAGAAAATAAACTTAACTGAAAATAGTGATATATATAAAGGATTAATTATTGTCAAAGGTGATGTATATATATCTGGTGATTTCACATTATACGGCACAATAATAACAGATGGAAATATTTACATAGATGCTGATAGTAAAGTAAATATAATTTATGATGAGAACCACGTTTTAAAAATGATATATAAACATAATCTTCAAAACAAATTTAGAAATAACAGTGAAAAATATACTGTTTATACACACGAGACAACTTGTAGTAATGAATCAGACTCTATGAATATAAGACCTAATGAGTTAGTAAAGTTTAGTAATTGGCAGATTTCTTATTAATGGAGATAATATATGATAAACAAGAGAGGTTATACATTAGTTGAATTATTAATAGTGTTAGGAATATCTGGCATATTAATTTCACTGATTTCATCATTTTTTATAAATAACGCTAATAGTTATAAAAGAATTGACAACGAGACGGAACTTCAGTACCAAGCTCAATTTATATCAAATTTTATTGCTGATAAAATGATGGAATCAAATTGTATTAAAGATGTATATGCTGTTGAAAATAATAAACCAGTGTCTATAATAAATCAATGTGGTAACAACACTATAACAAAAATTATTGTTGAAAATGGCAGTAAAAAACTTATATTTGAAAAGAAGTTAATAAATAGATTCTTTTATTCAAAACGAAATGTAGATGATATATCTGAAAAAACAAATGAAGATGTAGGTAAGTATATAAGTGAGATGAAAATAACAAGTATACCTGAAACAGATCCTTATTCTTTAGCAAAATGTATAAAATTAGAGCTTATTTTTAAGAAAGGTAAGCAAACTTATAGTACTGAACAAATAATTTACTTTAGGAATTTTAGTAATTGAAATAATTATAAAATTAGAAATTTTAATGGTTTTATATCGACAGCCGTTTTAAAATACTAAATTTATAGGAGTGATTATATGAAAAATAAAATTGCATTATTTTTAACTTTTATAATGTTTATATCTTGTACAGTAATTGATGTTCAAGGAGATAATACTTATATAGATGCTAAAGTACCTTTTAATATGAGCATTGTTACTACTGATATTAATGGTAATGAACGAACTTTTTTTGATGATGATGATAGTTTTATCATAAAGTATATCATCGATCCTCAAATCATACCTTATAATGATGTTACAAAAGATAAGGATAAAGAAGTTGTTCTAGTAGTAGATACTTCAGGCAGTATGGAAGATAAGACAAGATATAATAATAAAAAAATGTCTCGTATATCAGCTGTAAAAAAGATTCTTAGAAATTTTGTTAGCAAACTGAGTACTGGAAGCAATATAAAAATATCTATAGTAGATTTTAATAGTAAAGCAAATGTAGTTCAATTTAATAGTAAAGTTTTTGCAGATTTAGATGATAGTCAGCAAATAACAAAAATAAATGATGTTGTAAATTCTTTAAGTGCTGATGGAGGAACTAATACAGGAGATGGTTTGCGTTTAGCCTATTATAATTTGTTGAATTCAGGCAATGATGATGCAGAAAAGTATATAATATTGTTAACTGATGGAGAGCCGACCTTCTATACTAAATCAAAAGGATGGATAGAAGGACATTATGAAAAAACAACTAAATGGGTAGAAGGATATTATGATGATAACAGGAATATAATAGATGAATTTTACTTTAATGGGAAAAAAATCAAAAACGTTCATAGGAAAGTATATAATTTTGAAGAAATTAATGAAAATAGTGTTTTTATTAAAGGCAGGTATAAAAATATAACAGGAAGGTATAACAGTAATAGCTGGCATAGTGGTTATTATTATATACATCATTATTATGATAATATTCCTGTTATTAGATTTAATAAAAGTAATTATGAGAATATTAATGGAAGATATGAAACACAATCAACATGGGTTGAAAGGAAATGGAGTAACGATTATACATATTATTATGGAGATATAGAGCTTCCTGATGAATATGAAAATTACAGTTATTATTATTATTTTTTTGATAAAGATAATAAATATTTCATAATTCCTAGATCAAACAGCACTTTAAAGGGTTCTGAGTATGTATTAAATGTTGCTGAGACTCTATTAGGAAATAACAGTGATGATATAAACATTACTACACATGTTATTGGATTTAATATTGATAGTAATAATAATAAAGCAGTTGCACAAAAATCAAATAATACAAATTTAAATAATTATTATCATGTAGCCTCAAATGGTGATGATATTGATATAATATATTCACAAATAGGTGATGAAATTATACAAGAACTACCACTAGAACAAATAAACTTTAATGCAAAACTTCCTAATGAATTTAATGTTAATCCAAATATAGAAATTGAGACAATTATTGATGGAACTGTTAAAAAAATTACTAATATCAGTACATTTTTAAATGCAAATACTAATACTATTACTGGAAGTATTAATGATGTAAAATATGTTCTTAATGACAGTAATCCTAACAATAAATATTATGAAGCTGATCCTATAATTATTAAAATAAAAGTTAACAGAGTATTTAATAATGGAACATATATTATAGGTGATATAAACCCTGAACTTGACGATTTAAGTAAACTTAATACATATATTGAATATAAAGACTTAGATGGTTCTTCTTCATATAGGGTATTTCCAAACATCTCAAGAACAATATCAAATACCAATTTACCTAATATGGATATACATTTAGATATGGTTCAAGATTCTACAACTGCTGCAATATCAGTTACTGTAGATGATAAAACAAAATTATCAATTTTAAATACTAATATACCTTCTGAAATTGTATCTAAAATACCTTATACTATGACAAAAAATGTGGATTTAAAATATGCTAATAATATAGAAAATAATTTTTCAGTTGAAGCAGAAGTGTATAATGATATTTCTGATACAGACACAGTTTCAACTTTAAATTATATAGGTGAAAAATGGAATACAGAAATACCTAATGAGAATAAAGGAAACAGAACTATTACTCTTAACTTTGAAGCAGAAAGCGGCATAATTGAATTAACATCATTTATAGTAGATGGAAAGTCAATAACAGGTTCAAACATGATATCTGAAGGTCAGCTATATAGTGTTGATGTTTTATTAAACGATGGTATTAATAAAATAATAAGTAAAGCAAAAAATAAAGATTATAATACAACAAATTTATATTTTGAAAAATATATTGATGCAATGCCTCCAGAAATACAATACGAATTTAAAGGCAGATCTGCAATAAAAGTAAATTTTAATGAAAAAGTTAATAATTTTTATTTATATTTCTATAAAGGAAAAGAAATTCGTGAAAACTTAAAAATTGTTAATCTAAAAGATAATATATCTGAAGATGGTAAATCTGCTCTAATTAGTTTTAATAACAGTTGGTATGATTATAATACAGCATATTTTAAAGCTGACGATGAATGGTTTAATAGAGGTACAAAATCTTTTAAGGAATTTAATAATGATACATTTGGATCTGAGATATATCATTTAGGATTATATTTAAATAATACATATAACACTACTCCTAATGTTGTAAAGAATTTCAAAAACACATATGGAACTGTTTTTTCAACTAATGGTCTAGATGATAATATCTACTTATGCAAAAACAATGCAGATAAATATACTTTTTCTAATATTAGATTATTTAAAGCTAATGATGAAGGAGATATTAATTTAACTCCTATAGAAAGCAATATTACAATATCTGATTCTAATGAATTAGAAATTTCAACTAAATTATCAAAGAAAGAAATCTATGCTATCTTATTTGATGCAGAAGTAAATGCTGAAGTGGATTCAACTGTTCAAATGGATGTTATGGTTGGTAATGCAGAAGACTCTATAATTTTAAAAATAAAAGATTTACCTGAACTTGAATAAAACAGATATAAAAGTTTAAATAAAATTAAGAATAAAAGTGTTATTAATTAATTAATTAATATTGCTTTATGAAGAATAAAATGCTAATATAAATTAGTATAGTATTGTTATAAATAGATTTTAAGATACTAAATTTATTTGACTAAGGTGTAAACTTGAATACAAAAGGATTTACTTTAATTGAATTAATTATAACTATTTCGTTAATAATAGTTATAGTATTAATAGTTGTACCTAAGCTTAACTATGATAAATCATATTTAGAGAGTTTTACAAAAGAATTAGCGTATGATATAAGAAAAATCAGAATTAATAGCATGACTAACGATAAAGAATTATATTATATTCTTCTGACAAATGATAGTTATGAATTAAGGAAATCACTAAAAAGAATAAAACTAGTTAAGTTAAAAACTAATTTTAAGTTAGATTATATTCATCAAGAGATATCTTTTAATTATAATGGTACTCCTGACAATTCTCAAACTATTACTATTACTAATAAAAAAACAAAAGAATCCAAAAAAATATCAATAGTTGTTGAAACAGGAAGAATCTTAATTTTAGAATAACAGTTACATAACTGTTAATAATACATAAAGGAGGAGACATATGGTATCAGCAGGCGACTTTAAGAAAGGAATTACAGTTATATGGAATAATGGATTATGGCAAATAATAGATTTTCAACATGTAAAACCTGGGAAAGGAGCTGCATTTGTTCGAACAAAACTTAAAAATGTTAAGACAGGCGCAATAAGAGAAGAAGCTTTTAACCCTACAGAAAAGTTTCCAAAAGCTCATATAGAAACAAAAGAGATGCAATATTTATATAATGATGGTGAGTTGTATTATTTTATGGATTTAGAAACATATGAGCAAATTCCATTAAATCATGATCAAGTAGAAAATGCTATAATTTATCTTAAAGAAAATGAAAATGCAATAATTCGTTTTCACGAAGAAAAGCCTTTTGAGGTTCAGGCACCAAATTTTGTAGAATTAGAAGTAACTCATACAGAGCCTGGATTTAAAGGTGATACAGCAACAGGAGCTAATAAACCTGCAACAGTTGAAACAGGAGCTACAGTTACTGTACCTCTATTTATTGAGATAGGGGATAAAATAAAAATTGATACAAGAACAGGAGAATATTTATCAAGAGTTTAGAGGAGGTAAGTATGGATTACTTATATGAAAAAATTGCTTATTTAAAAGGATTAGCTGAAGGAATTGAGCTTGATGGAGACACAAAAGAAAGTAAGTTATACAGTGCTTTAATTGATGTTATTGAAGAAATGGCTGATATTATTGGCGATTTAGACGAAGAACAGGTAGAAGTAAATGAATACTTAGAATTAATGGATGAAGACTTATCAACTGTTGAAGAAGAATTGTTTGGAGATTACAGCATAGATGATGCTAATTTATTTGAAGATGAGTTAGTTGAAGATGTAATCGAAGAATAAAAAGTATTTACTAGTTTTAGAAAAGATGACATATAGTTGTCATCTTTTTTTTATTTTTTGTCATATACAAGCTTCTATTTAATAAAATTAAATAGGAGGACATGTTTTGGATAAGAAAAATGAAATGAATGTGATTAATAACATTATAAAATATTTGAGTATTAACATAAAAAATATTATGTTAACTCAGAACAGTATAATCATTCAAGATACCTATGAAATAAGGATTAGAGTTAACACACCTATATATATTAAAACTATGCAGGGCAATTATTTTATAAGCTATAATAAGTATTCCCATACGTACAATGATTCATATTACAAAGTAAATAGGAATGATATAAAACATACTATGGCTGCTTTAACTTCTTATTCAATACATGCCTATGAAAATGAAATAAAAAGAGGATACATAACGATACAAGGAGGACATAGAGTAGGTATTAGTGGAGACTGCATATATCATGAAAAGGATTTTACTGGATTCAAAAATATAACTTCATTTAATATACGTGTGGCAAAAGATTATAACAATTGTACAAACAATTACTACAAATATATTATAAAAAACAGCAGGCAAATCTACAATACTTTAATAGCAGGACCTCCATTGTCAGGGAAAACCACTTTTATTAGAGAACTAACAAGAAAATTAAGCGATGGTATAGCTAATCCTGAATTCTATGGATGTGATATTACAGTTATTGACGAAAGAGGAGAAATAGCTTCGCAATACAATGGTATACCACAAATATATATAGGTAGACGTACTGATATATTATCATATTGCTTAAAGAAAGATGGTTTTTTTATGAGTATTCGTTCATTAGCACCTAAAATAATAGTTTCAGATGAATTAGGTTCTGCAGAAGATTTTGAAATTATACAGTATGCATTAAAAAGTGGAGTAAATATTATCACAACAGCACATTGCTTTGATATTAGCGATTTATATGACAATATTTACATTAAGAAAATTTTGGATAATAAATTTATAGAAAGAATAATAATTCTAGGATATACAAAGAGACCTATATATGTAAAAAAAATATATGATAATTTAAAGGATAATATGCTCTATGATAATAGTAATTAAAATTATATTATTTATTTTAATTGTAATAATTATAAGAATGATTTTTAATTATGTAAGTGAAGCTGAATATAAAAAAATTTATAATATGAAAGAATTAATTAAATTTACTGAACATTTACAAATTTTCTCATGTGAAATGAAAATGCAGATAAATGAAATAATAGATAAATATTTATTTAAAGATTCTAATATTCAAAAGGTATGTAAAGAATTGAATAGTTATATTAATTTATCTAAGAATAACGATTTAACAAGAGACAAGTTTATGAACTATATAAAAGAACAGCTATTAACACCAGATGAATTTAATAAAATTTTTATACAGATAGTTGATTTTTATGGTTACTCAGCGTCAGAGGTATTGTCTAAAAAGTTAGCTTACATCCAAACTGAAATGTTGAAATATGTTAATGAATTTCAAATACAAGCTAAAGAAAGGAAAGATTTTTTCAATAAAATTTCTATACTTATTGGAGTTTTATTAGCAATCTTACTAATCTGAAGAGGTGGATATGGATATTGATATAATTTTAAAAGTTGGAGCTATAGGTATAATAGTTGCAGTTTTTAATCAAATATTAACTCGTACAGGACGAGAGGAGCAGGCAATGTTTGTTACACTAGCGGGAGTAATAGTTGTTATGGCATTAATAATTAATATGCTTAGCGATTTATTTAATGAAGTCAAAACAATATTTAATATTTACTAGGTGTACTTTATGATTCTATTAAAAATTATTTTTGCATGTGTTATTTGTATAATATTAAGTATTATAGTTTCTGAATTTAATCCAGAATTTAAATTGTATTTTACTGTTATCTTTGGGATTATAGTTTTAGTAATTCTATTTGATGAAATATCAATAAAAGTTACTGAACTAAAAAACTTAATTTATTATTATAATATAGACTTTGAAAATTTTAATACACTTCTAAAAATAGTACTTATAGCATATGTCTGTGATTTTATATCATTAATATGTAAAGACTTAAAATACGAATCTATAGGTAAAAAAATTGAATTAGCTGGTAAATTTGTAATACTGATATACTCTTTTGATATATTAAAACAATTTATAGATGAAATTTTCATTCTATTTAACGGGTGATGAAGTGAAAAATGTAATTTACTTAATATTAATTTTTTTGTTATTGTTTTCATTCAATGTAGAAGCAACAGAAAAAGATTATATAGATGAAGCAATAGATAAGATTGATTTTAATACTATTGAAGAATTCTTTGAAAATAATAACGACTATTTTAAAGCTCAAGATTACAATTTAATAGAAATTGTAAAGGGAATTATTTCTGGAAAATTTCCTTTTAAAATAACTGACTATATTAAGTATGTAATAAGTAATGAAATTAATTATTTTAAGGATAACACTAAAAATTGTATTAATATTCTAATTATTGCTGTAATTTTAACTATAATTAACTATTTTTCTAAAGAAACAAACAATAAAGGGGTATCAGATATAGTATTTACTATTTCAATAATGATTGTTTTCTCTATAGTTATAAAGGATTTAAACAAAACAAGATTAATTATTGATGAAGCTTGTTTGAATATGGAAGAAATTACGTCAAAACTTAATTCTGTATTTTTAACTATTATGATAACATTTGGTAAGTTAAGCATAATGCAATTCTTTCATAATTACAGCAATTATATTATTAATCTCACTACAAAAATTATATTTGTAATAATGAATATATCATCATGCATTTTAATTGTAATAATTATTATAAACAACATAAGTGATTTATTTGATTTCAAGTTGCTATATAAATTTGTAAAAAAAACTGTGATAATTATTGTTGGCGTATATATATTTATTGTTGTAATAAATTTTTCAGTACAAGGATATATATTATATAGAACAGATAATGTATTTATAAATTCAATTAAAGCACTATCACCATCATCTGTACCTATAATTGGTAATGCAATTAATAATTTATTTGGAGTCTTTTTTAAAAGTTTATTGCTCATAAAAGATATACTAGGGTTTATTTTTATAGTTTTTATACTTTCAGCTTTTGGTGATGTCGTATTAAAAATTTTATTTATTTTTTTAATATATAAAATAACTGCGGTTCTAGTTGAGCCATTTAATTCAAAAATAGCTAATTTTATTAACGAAATGTCTGATGTTTTTTATATTTATTTAATTTGTTATACAACTCCGATTTTTATCATAACAATATATTATTCTATAATGCTTAATTATTTAAATAATGTGTTTGGATAAATGAAAATATGAAAGAAATAATAGTAAATATTTTAATTTTAATTATATGTTTAAATTTAATAATTTTAATATTTCCTGAGGGAAAAACACAAAAATATTGTAAACTAGTAATTAGGATTTATATAGTAGTTTATTTGTTTAGTAGTGTTGTAAAATCATTTGATTTTAATATTGATAATTTTATAAATTCCAATGAACTTAATTATAATGCAACTGAAATTGAAAGAAATCTCAATATAAATATCAATGATAAGAAAACTATTGACCTAATTGAAAGTAAAGCTTTTGATAATAATGTTGATGTATTGGAGGTAATAGCAAAATATGATAATGATTTTAAAATTTCTATTAAAATAAATAAAAGAATGAATAAGGACGAACTTAATATTGCAATAAAAGAAGCAGCTAAAATACTTGAGGTAGAAAGTAAAAATGTAAACATTTTATACGAGGAGGATTAAAGTGTTTAAAAGTTTTAACGACGTAGTAAGCACGATAAAAAGTAATAAAAAACTATTCTATGCCATTAATTTATTACTAATACTAATTGTTATATCTCTTTTACTTAAACAACCTACTAAAAAAAATAGTATTGAAAGTTATGATAATTCAGTAAAACTTCAAAAAACGAATGATATATCAGGCTATACTAGTGATTTAGAAAATAAATTAGAAAGTATATTGATAAAAATTAAAGGTGTAAATTATGTCAAAGTCATGATATATACTAAAAATACTCCCAAACTAATACCATTATATGATGAAAATAATGACAACGAAAGCAATATAGAAATTGGCAATGATGGATTCAAAAGAGAAATAATTAAAGAAAGTTCACAAAAAGAAACATTATTAAATAATGAAAAATCAAAAGTTTTTGAGAAGTATTATGAATATCCAGAAATAACAGGCATATTAGTTGTTGCCGACTATTCTGATAATGAAAAAATAAAAAAAGATATTTTAGATGCAGTAAAAACTTTACTAAATACTAATTTAAACAGAATAGAAGTAGTTGCTGCGGAAAAAGAAAGAGAGGGAGAGTAATGATTATTAGAAGAAAAACAATAATTATTTTCATTTCAGTTGCTATAATATTCTTAATAGGTTACATAAATTTAAATATGTCAACTAAAGGTACATTCAATGATAATGAGTATTCCCAATATGAAGAAGACTGCATAAATAAAACAGTTAACCTTAACTTAGAAGAAGAAACTAAAGTTAGCTTTGAACTGTTTCAATTAAATAAAGAGAAAAATGATATGGGAATAATTGATCATTTAGAAGAAAATATAGCAAATGATAAATTGTCGGATATTACAAGAAAAAAATTTGAGGATCTGTTGATAGAAAAAAATGCATATATAGAAATGGAAAATAATATTAAGTTAATATTAGAATCTAAAGGTTATAATAAAATTATAGCAATTATTAATAGCGATAATGTTAAAGTTGTTTCTGACAATGATTTAGAAGAAGAAGATACTGTACGTATACTGGATGTTATAATGGATGAAACTGATTTTAATGCAACTCAAATTAAAATTCTTAAATTTAGCAATATAGAATTGTAAAAAAATTAAGTGTCTGATATAATTGTAAAAGGAGGTGCTATGATGGCCGTTAAAAAAGAAACATTTGAAAATGGGCAAGTTAAAATTTCTGATGATGTTATAGGAATCATCTCTGGTATAGCAGCTAATGAAATTGATGGTGTAAACAGCATGCATACTGGATTTGTCGAAGGGTTTTCAAATTTATTTAATAAAAACAATTATTCAAAGGGTATAAAAGTTGATATTAATAACGAGAATGTTATAATTGATATATTTATAAATATTGATTATGGATATAAAATAAGTAAAGTAGCAGAAGAAGTTCAGAAAAAGGTAAAAAAAGAAGTTGAAACCATGACCGATTTAAAAGTTATAAAAGTTAATGTGAATGTTCAAAATATTATAACCGAGAAAGAAAAGCAAAAGCCAGAAGAAGTATAGCCTTCTTTTACGTATTAGCATTTATATATTCAAAACCCTCTGCATGCAGAGGGTTAAAAAATTGGAGGCAAAATGAAACGTAAGTTAAGTAGAGAAGAAGTTATCAAGATTTCATATTCAATGGATTTAAATAATGATTTCAGTGAAGATGCATTAGAAAAGTATTTAAATGATTTCTCAGTTGAAAATTTAGATTTTCAATATATTAAAGAAACAATAAAAAACATAATAAATAATAAAAATAATATAAATGATTTAATAAATAAAAACTCAAAAGACTGGAGAATAAACCGAATAGCTAAAGTTGACCTTGCAATACTTAGAGTAGGTATATCTGAGATGTTATACAATAATTCTATACCTTGCAGCGTTTCTATAAATGAAGCTATTGAAATAAGTAAAAAATATTCTAATAAAGATTCTCACAAGTTTATAAACGGAATTCTCGGTAGTATATATAGAGGGTTGAATTTAAATGAGTAAAAGTTATATACTTGGAATAGATACAAGTGCTTATACCACTTCTGTTTCAATAATAGACATGAATGATAATAATATTATATATGATTCTAGAAAAAAATTAAATGTTCCTAAAAAAAGCGTAGGGTTAAGACAGCAAGAGGCTGTTTTTCAACATTTAGGTAATATACCTGAAATTTTAAACGAATTTAATATTAATTTTAATGAAATTCACATAATATCTGTTAGCAGTAAACCTAGAAATTTTGAAGACTCATATATGCCAGTTTTTATGGTTGGTAAAAATTATGGACAAGTTCTTTCTAAATCTTGTGATGCTAAGCTCATTGAATATTCACACCAAGAAGGACATGTTTCAGCTGCATTAATAGATTATTATAAAAATATAAAACATCCATTTCTAACTATACATATATCTGGTGGAACTACTGAATTTTTATTAACAAAGAAAGTAAAAAAAGGATTTGAATTTAAAATATTAGGTGGAACAAAAGACATTACTTTTGGGCAGTTAATAGATAGATTAGGTGTTTTTATGAAATTTCCATTTCCATCAGGCAAAAAAATGGAAGAATTTATAAATGATAAAAACAATGTCATTAGAATGCCTAAAATTTCTGGAAATACATATATAAATTTATCTGGAATAGAAAACTTTTTAAAGGATAAATATATAAGTAAAAAATATACTAATGAAGAGATTATATCTTCATTATTTGATTATATAAAAAAATGTATATTACATATCATTAAAGAAATAAATAAAGATTATTATTTTAATTCAATAGTAATAACAGGGGGAGTATCCTCCAATAATTATCTTAGATATAATATAGAAAAACAACTTTCTAAAGATTTTAAAATTATATTTCCTAATATAGGATGCTCAACAGATAATGCTTTAGGTAATTGTTTTTTACCTGTTATGGATAGGTGGTTTAATGAAATTAAATCCAATTAAAGTATCTCAACTAAATAAATATATAAAAAAACATTTAAGTAATAATTCTTTACTTAATAATCTTTATGTTGAAGGAGAAATTCTTAATCATAAGGTTAGTAAAAATAATATTACTTATTTTACATTGCAAGAAAATGATTCATGTATTAATTGCATATGTTTTTTTAAAGAAGATACTATAAAAAATGGAGATAAGATTATAGTTTCTGGAAATTTAAATGTTTATGAGCAAAGAGGAACTTATCAAATAAATGTAAAAGAGATTACAAAGATTGGTATCGGAAACATGCTTAAAGATTTAGAACTTTTAAAGGAAAACTTAAAAAATAAGGGGATGTTTTCCAAGAACAAATTAATTCCTAAATTTCCTAAAAAAATTGGTCTTGTAACTTCTAAAAATGGAGCAGCAATT
The DNA here is from genome assembly GCA_018433765.1 of Tissierellales bacterium. Taxonomy (GTDB): domain Bacteria; phylum Bacillota; class Clostridia; order Tissierellales; family Sedimentibacteraceae; genus SM3-B41. Next base: position 204,415 of record JAHDQO010000002.1, on the reverse strand, counting down.
AAAGATGTCTTAAAGACTTTTGATGAAGTATCAGCGAATATAGAAATATTTATATACAATGCTGTTGTGCAAGGAGATATAGCTAAAAAAAATATTATTGAGGGTATAAAATATTTCAATGAAGTAGAGAAAACAGATATAATTATGATTTGTAGAGGTGGAGGGAGTTTTGAAGACTTATCTGTATTTAATGATACAGATATTGCTCAAAATATATATAATTCTATAATACCTATTGTAACAGGAATAGGGCATGAATCTGATAAGACCTTATCTGATTTTACAGCTGATTTAAGTTGTCATACACCAACTGCGGCTGCAAGTGTTGTTATTGAAAGTTATAAGAATATACAAATAGAAATAGATAAAATGTTACTCATATTAAAAAATAAAATGAATAACGAAATAGATTATATTTATAATAATTTACGAGGATATAATTATGCTATTAATAATATGATGCCTTTAGCAACTATTAATAACTTTAAATATGAAGTTTTAAATTATGCAAATATACTCAAAAAATTCACGAACAGCAATTTAAATTATAATAAATATAATTTAGAATTATATAGAGAAAAAATTAGAAGTTATAATTATAGAAAAAATTTAGAAAAAGGATATGCTTTAGTATTAGATAAAGATGGTAACATTATAAATAATATAAACGATGTTTGTGAAAATAAATTAATTGACATAATTTTTAATAAATTAAAAATAAAAGCTGAAATTAAAAAATTTGAAGAGGTGAGTGATGTCAAATAATTTTGAGAACTTTGAAGATGCTTTTAATAAGTTAAAATATATCATTGAAAACTTTGAAAGAAATGATAATTTAACTTTAGATGAACTTGTTAAAAAATATGAAAATGGAATTGAAGCATATAATTTTTGTGTAAACAAGTTAGAAGAAGCTGAAAAAAAAATAAAAATTATTGATACAAAATTTAATGCATAAATATTTGAATTATTATAACATTTATGCTATAATCATTGTACTTAATATGGCGCAGTATTCTAGTAAGTACAGATGTTTTTGAGGGCGGGGCTAAAAATCCGTCAAAGGGCATATCGATGAAGTTTCTTGTTTTGGCTTTTGACGCCCAGTCGGGGGTCATTTCAGGGAGTAAGGTAGATGGGGCGATCCGCAACGGCATGCGGGCGTAGACCCCACTATCGTGGAGACCTATATTTAGGAAAACCTGTATGACAGCAATGCTGTATACAGTGTAGCCTGCCTTGAGTGGTGCTAGGGGAAATAGTAATTAAGCTTTGAACTTTAGGAGCTCATAAAGGAATAAGTTATGCTGTTGAAACTACCATTGCAAAAGAGGATAAAAAACATACTGGCTAATGAGGAAAACTCCTAGACTGTTCTTAAGAAACAAGATAAGGATTACAGTACGGTCTAAGTGGTAATCTAGCTCTGCTAAAGGCAACTTTGCAGATATATCTTTAAAGGGAAACCGCTAAACGGCGACGAATAGTAGATATATGGGAAAACCTGCTAGACCTAAGCCGTAAAATTTACTTATTTTGTTGCCATTTTAAGAAAAAAATCCCCTAGAAAAGGGGATATAGTTATGTTGAGGAGTATTACAAAATATGAAGTATAAAATAAAATTATTTGGTAAAAAGTATAATAAAAAATGGATTATTTTTATTACTTTTGTTACTTTTCTATTAACATTATTTTTTAGCTTTATTTCAGATTTTGTAACTAGAAACTTAAATATATATGCTGCTGTTTTTACACTAATAGTAATAATTTTAATTGGAGTTATCTTTGATATAATTGGTGTTGCAGCTACTGTTGCAGACATTAAGGTTTTTAATTCAATGGCTGCAAATAAAATACCAATGGCTAATTATGCTATAAGAATAGTAAAAAATGCTAGTAAAGTTTCAAATTTTTGTAGTGATGTTATTGGAGATATATCAGGTATCTTAAGTGGTGCTACAGGTACTATTATAATAGTTACAATAATAAGTACTTATAATATAAAAGATGCAGCTTTTATTCTTACTATATTAATGAGCTGCATAATTGCTTCATTAACAGTAGGTGGAAAAGCTTTAGGAAAAGAAATAGCTATTAATAATTCTAATGAAATTATTTTATTAACTTCTAAATTATTAAAGACTATAGAAGAAAAAATTGGAATTATATTTATTAGAGGAGAATAAATGTCTGAAAAAGAAAGAATAGATGTTTTAATGTATAACAAAGGAATGGCTGAAAGTAGAGAAAAGGCAAAACGTTTAGTAATGGCTGGAAATGTATTTATTGATAATGTAAGAGTTGACAAGCCCGGAACTAAAGTTGATGTAAATTCTGCTATTACGTTAAAAGGGAATATGCTAAAGTATGTAGGAAGAGGCGGATATAAGCTTGAAAAAGCATTAAAATGTTTTGATATAAATATTCTTAATAGTACAGCTGTTGATATTGGCGCTTCAACAGGAGGATTTACAGATTGCTTGATTCAAAACGGGGCTAAAAAGGTTTATTCTATTGATGTTGGATATGGACAATTAGATTGGAAATTAAGAAATAATGATAAAGTAACAGTGCTTGAAAGAACAAATTTTAGATATATAGATTCAAGTATATTTAAAGAACAGATAGATGTTGTTGTTATAGATGTTTCATTTATTTCTTTAAAAAATATTCTACCAAAAGTAAGAGAAATTTCTAATGATGATACTACAATAATTACTTTAATTAAACCTCAGTTTGAAGCTGGTAGAGATAAAGTAGGAAAAAAAGGAGTAGTAAAAAATAAAGAAGTACATTTAGAGGTGCTAAATAATATTTTGCAATATTGTATGCAAAATAATATGTATATAGATAAATTAACCTATTCTCCAATAAAAGGAGCAGAAGGAAATATAGAATATTTAGCATTAATAAAAAATAAATTTATTGATAAAATTGGAGTTTATAATTTATTTCAAGATGTAGTAAATGAATCCTTTAATTCATTATAATAATGAGGTGAAATAATGAAAAAATACACAAGGCAATCTAAAATTTTAGAACTAATTACTAGAAAAGAAATAGAAACTCAAGAAGAGTTAGCAGATGGTTTAAAAGCTATGGGTATAGACGTAACACAAGCAACTATATCTAGAGACATAAAAGAACTTAGACTTGTTAAAGTAATGGCTAAAAGTGGAAAATATAGATATGCTACAATTAGTCAAAGCCAAGAAGGTATTACAGATAGATTAAATAAAATTTTTGAAAATTCAGTAGTTTCTATAGATAATGCTCTAAATGTTATAGTTATTAGAACTATACCAGGAGCAGCTCAGATATGTGCTTCTGCAATAGACTATATGGGAGTTAATGATATAGTGGGAACCTTAGCAGGTGATGATACAGTATTTGTTGCGATAAGAGATTTAGATTGTATTGAAAGTGTTTTAAATGAATTTAAAAAAAATATTCGTTAATGGGTGATATTATGCTTTTAAGTTTAAGTATAAATAATCTTGCTGTTTTTGAAACAGGAAATATTAATTTTCATAAAGGATTAAATATCATTACAGGAGAAACAGGTTCAGGAAAATCTATTATAATTGAATCTGTTTTATTATTGCTTGGTATGAGAGCAAATAGAAACCTTATAAGAAAAGGACAAACTAAAGCTATAGTAGAAGCTGTTTTTGATATTACTAAAAATGATAGATTAATTGAATTACTCATAAAAAATGGTTTTGAGATAGATGAAGATAATTTATTAATTATATCAAGAGAACTTTTAAGCACTGGAAAAAGTATTTCAAGAATAAATAATAGAATGATTACTTTGAACAATTTAAAAATAGTATCTTCTTACTTAATTAATATACATGGTCAATTTGGACATCAATCATTGTTAAAAAAAGAAAATCACATTAAAATTCTTGATAATTTGATGTTTGAAGAAGTTTTAGAAATTAAGAAAAAATATAAAGATACATATAAATATTATAAAAAACTTATAAAAGAGATTGATGAACTACATAATAGCTTTGAAAATAAAGAAAGTAGAATTGAACAACTAAAATATGAACTTGATGAAATTAATTCAGCAAATATTAAAAATGGAGAAGAAGATTCATTACTAAAACAAATTAAAAAACTATCTAATATAAAAGAAATAAAAAATAGTTTAGAAAAGGTAGTTGTATTTATTAATGATTCAGATACTTCTGCCATAAATAATATTATAGCTTCATCAAAGATTTTAACTAAGATAAAAGATTACGATGAAGAACTCTCTATTAATAATTCTAAATTAGATATTATAATAGACAATATTCAAGAATTATTGTTTAATATTTTAAATTATACTGAAAGTTTGCAAGTTGACAAAGAAAGTATTAATTTAATTGAAGAAAGAATTTCTTTGATTAATAGAATGAAAAGAAAATATGGTTATACTTTTGAAAAAATTGAAGAATATAAAGAGAATTGTGCTAATGAACTCAAATTTTTATTGGATATTGATTTAAATATAGCTAAATTAAATAAAGAAATTGATGCAGTATATAAAAAGCTAAAATTATCTTCTAACAAGTTAACCGACATTAGAAAAAAATCTGCTCATTTACTAGAAAAGAATATTATTCAAGAGTTAAATGATTTAAATATGAAAAATGTAAATTTTAAAGTAAGTATTGATTCTACAGAAGATTTTACTGAGGAAGGAAAAGATGACATAGAATTTTTAATATCTACTAATGTAGGAAGTGATTTAGATTCTGTTCAAAAAATTGTTTCTGGCGGAGAAGCTTCTCGACTAATGTTAGCTTTTAAAAAAATTATGTCAGACATTGATTTAATACCAACTATAGTATTTGATGAGATTGATACTGGAATAAGTGGCAAAACTTCTCAAATGGCTGGTATTAAAATGAAATATATTTCTGATAATCATCAAGTAATTTGTGTTACTCATTCACCACAAGTAGCATCTTTTGCAGATAAACATTTACTAATTGAGAAAAATATAAGTAAAAATAGCACTTATAGCATTATAAAAAAACTTGAAGATGATGAAAGAACACAAGAAATTGCAAGACTTTTAAGCGGAATGAATATTACAGAAAAGTCCATAAATAACGCAAAGGAATTGATAGATTTTAGTAACAAAATTTAGAATAATTTATTTATATAGAGGAAAAATTAAGAGTAAAACTTAAAGGAGAATCTGATGAAAAGATATAACAAATCTGTTTTACTCTTTATTTTATTGCTCTCTATTATTTTAGGAGTTAAAACATATACTCTCACCAATACTATAAATCCATTAAACCTTTTATCTAAATCTGACAATAATGAGAAAGTAAGCAATTATGCTCAATATATTATACCTGGAGGTCAAACTATAGGTGTAGAATTAAAAACTAAAGGAGTATTAGTTGTAGGATTAGCTGATATAGTTACAAATGAAAAAGTAACAACTTCACCAGCTAAAAAATCAGGAATTAAAATTGGTGATAAAGTTATTGCTATTGATAATGAACCGGTGAATAAAACTAGTGATATAATTTATTATGCAAATAAAAATAAAGTTAAAGAATATTTATTTACAATTGATAGAAATAATCAGGAAATAAAAATCAAAATGACACCTGTAGAAAGCTATAAAACTGATGATATTAAATTTGGTTTTTGGGCTAGAGATAACATTGCTGGAATAGGTACTATGACATATATTAATCCACAAACATATGACTTTGGTGCTATAGCACACGGAATTACTGATACAGATACAGGCAAATTAATTGATGTTGATGCAGGTATAATATCTAAAGCACAAGTAACAAATATTAAAGTAGGAAAAAAAGGTGAACCAGGAGAAATTATAGGTTATATAATGAAAGAAGGTGGTGCATTAGGAAATGTAGAGAAGAATACGAAATATGGAATTTTTGGAAAAGTTAACGATGCAAAGATTGATTTTTTTTCCAAGGATTTAATTGAGGTTGGCAATAGAAATGAAATACACACTGGACCAGCAAGCATATATGCTTCTATAGATGGTGAAGTTAAGGAATATGATATTGAAATAACTAAGTTATATAAGCAATATAAACCGTCTTCTAAAAGTATGGTTATTAAGATCACAGATAAACAATTGCTAAATTATACTAATGGTATAATACAAGGAATGAGTGGTTGTCCAATAATTCAAGATAACAAGTTAGTTGGTTCAGTTACACATGTTTTTACAAATGATCCTAATAAGGGATATGGAATTTATATTGAATGGTTATTTGATGAAAATTATAATAAGTCGTCCGATATTTAAAAAAATAAAAAAAATAAAGGGAATTTTATATTTAAAGCGAATATAAAGATAGATAATATAGAAAAATTTGGAATGGGGGGATTATTTTTGAAGAATAAGGTAAAAATTGTAATAGCAGATGATAACAGAGATTTTAGGGTGATTCTCAAAGACTTTCTATCAAGTAAAAAAGTATTTGAAGTTGCAGGAATGGCTGATGATGGATTAAAAGCCATTGAAAAAATTGAGAAACTGGAACCAGATATTTTGATACTTGATATTATCATGCCTCATTTAGATGGACTAGGAGTTTTAGAAAAGATGCATAAAATGAATCTTAGAAAATTTCCTAAAGTTGTAGTCCTATCAGCAGTGGGTCATGATAAAATAACTCAAAAAGCCATTCATATGGGTGTTGATTATTATGTTGTAAAACCTTTTAATTTTGATTCTTTTGCAGAAAGATTAATGCAAATAGCAGGTTTTGAGTCTTCTGGTATTTTTGTGAAGAATAAAGAAATGACAATCAATGAAAAAGTTCGTACAGAATATACATTAGAATCTAAAATAACAGAAATACTTCATGAAGTTGGGGTTCCTGCACATATAAAAGGTTATCAATATCTAAGGACATCAATATTAGATGTAATTAATAACATTGAATTGCTTGGTGCTATAACAAAAGAACTTTATCCTAGTATTGCAAAAAAATATGGAACTACACCTAGTAGAGTTGAAAGAGCTATAAGACATGCAATAGAAGTTGCTTGGAATAGAGGTAGAATTGAAACAATAAACGAAATATTTGGTTACACTATACACAACAATAAGGGAAAACCCACAAATAGTGAATTTATAGCAATGATATCAGATAAATTGAGGCTCGAACAAAAAATTTCATAGGAGGAAGTTTTTTGAATAATGAAATAACATTAAACAGTGAAAAAATATTTGAGGGGAAAATATTAAAACTAAGAGTTGACACAGTTGAATTACCAAATAAGAAATACAAAAAAAGAGAAATTATTGAACATAATGGAGCAGTGGCAATTTTAGCTGTAACTGATAATAATGAAATAATATTGGTTAAGCAATTTAGAAAAGCTGCAGAAGATTTCTTATTGGAATTACCTGCTGGAAAAATAGAAAGCAATGAAAAGAGCATTGATTGTGCTAAAAGAGAGCTAAAAGAGGAAACAGGATTTGAAGCAAAGAATATAGAAAAAATATGCCAATTTTATACTTCTCCAGGATTTTGTACTGAAAAGATTTATTTATATAAAGCAACAGATCTAATTGAAACTGGTGCAGAACCTGATGAGGATGAATTCATTGAATTGCTATTTGTCAATTTGGATGATGCAAGAGAAATGATTAAATCAGGTAAAATAATTGATAGTAAAACCATTATAGGCATCCTAAGTTATTTTCAGATATAAATGTCATATTACTCCTGTACAAGCATAAAATATATTAAGCTGTACAGGAGGTTTTTATTTGTGTACAAAGTAATTAGAAAAGTAACAAGTTCACAGAAAAAAAATTTAATTTTTTTAATGATTGTATTAATTATATCTTTATTATTTTCATCTATAATATACTATATTACTCAGCATGGTAGATTAATAAATATAGACTATACAGCTATTAAAAGCTTACCTTTTTTCTCAATTTTTATGAATGTATTTACTCGCAATATTTTATCTTTGATTCTTATATTTATAATTGCTTTATTAGGTTACAATAAATTAATTTATTCATTATTTATGATAATATCAACATTTTGGGGATTATCTATAATATATTGTGTTAAAATTTTGCAAACTGATAAACTATATTTAATTTTTACTTTACCCGATTACATTTTTTATTTTCCTTTTTTAGTACACTATTCTTTTATATCAATATCTATATCAAATTATATTAAAAAAAATAAAATAATAGAGACTAAATCATATAAATTTGATATAATAACAAATAGTTATATTAAACTGACAATAATTTATATATTTATTGTAATATTATATTGTTTAATTTATTGCGGTTATTTAACTATTTTATTCAAAATGCTGGTGGGATAATGGATAATTATATTAATGATTTTAATAAATATTTAGTTAGTAAAGATTTTTCTAGTAATTCAGTAAGTTCTTATTTAATAGATATAAAAAAATTTATTGATTATTTAAAAAAAGAATATGATATATTAATAGAACAAACTACAAAGGGAATGATATTAACTTATTTAGTTAATTTACAAAAAGAGGGCAAAAGCACTGCAACTATTTCTAGAAATATATCTTCACTTAAAATCTTTTTTAATTTTTTGATTAATAATAAAGTAATAGCAAACAATCCTGTAATAGCAATTCACAGTCCTAAGCAAATTAAAAAAATACCTGAAATATTAACTATTGAACAAATCAATAGTTTATTGAATCTGCCAGATGAAAATAGCTTTAAGGGTTCTAGAGATGGTGCAATTTTAGAATTGTTTTATTCTTCTGGTATTAAAGTAAGTGAATTAATAAAATTAGAAATTAAAGATATAAACTTTAGTGCTTCATTTGTATATATAGATGGCAAAAAGGAAAGAATTATACCGTTAGGCAAAATTGCTGAAGAAAGAATTAAACATTACTTAAATAATTATAGGAGTCAAAAAGCGCCTAAGGAAAGTCAATATGTTTTCATAAATTTTAACGGACATCCTATAACGAGACAAGGCATATGGAAGATACTTAAATTTTACCAAAAAAAATTAGATATTGGTAAAGAATTATCTCCTCAAATTTTAAGAAATTCTTTTGCTGTTCACTTATTAAACAATGGAGCTGATTTAATTTCAGTGCAGAAACTGTTAGGACACAAAAACATAACTGCTACTCAAATTTATTTGGGAAATATTAAAAATAAATCTATAGATGTATTTAAAAAAACTCATCCACGAGCTTAAATGGAGGTAGAAATGAAAAATAGAGTTATTATAATAGTTTTAGATAGTTTAGGTATTGGAGAACTTCCTGATGCTATAGAGTATAATGATGTTGGAAGCAATACCTTAAAAAATATATACAAATCTGTAAAACAATTCTCACTTCCTAATTTGGAAAAATTAGGAATTACTAATATAGAAGGATTATCAGAAATTAAGAAGTCAGATCAATATAATGCTACTATAGCTAGATGTGCAGAAAAATCAAAAGGAAAAGATACTACAACTGGACATTGGGAAATAAGCGGTTTAATATTAGATAATCCCTTTCCGGTTTTTCCAAATGGATTTCCTCAAAAATTAATTAGACAATTTGAAGACAAAATAGGTCGAAAAATATTAGGTAATATAGTAGCATCTGGCACAGAAATAATAAAAGATTTAGGTGTAGAACATATAAATACTGGTAGTCCAATTGTATATACGTCTGCGGATAGTGTTTTTCAAATAGCTGCTCATGAAGATGTTATATCTGTTAAAGAATTGTATTCAATATGTCAAATTGCAAGAGATATGCTAATAGATGATTATAATGTAGGTAGAGTAATAGCTCGTCCTTTTATTGGTACAGAAGGTAATTTTAAAAGAACTGAAAATAGAAAAGATTTTTCAGTTAAGCCTTTTAAAGATACGATGTTAGATTATCTAAAAAATAATGGTAAACATGTTCTAGCTGTTGGAAAAATTAGCGATATTTTTTCTAATAAAGGAATTTCAGAATCTATACACACTAAAAATAATGCTGATGGAATTGAAGAAACTATAAAGGCTATTAATAAAAAATTTGATGGTTTAATTTTTACCAATTTAGTTGATTTTGATATGTTATATGGACATAGAAATGACGTTATTGGTTATTCTGAAGCTTTAAAATACTTTGACTCAAAATTACCTGAAATAATCAGTTCATTAGATGATAATGACATATTAATAATAACTGCTGATCATGGTTGTGATCCTACTACAGAAAGCACTGATCACTCAAGAGAATATATTCCTTTAATCATTTATGGAAATAATATCAAAAAATCAAATAATTTAGGTACATTAGAAACTTATGCATGCATTGGAAAAACAATATTGGATATATTTGATATAGATAATGATTTATCAGGATATAGTGTGAAAGATAAAATATTAAGGTGATAATATGTTAATGTATGATATTATAACAAAAAAGAAATTAGGGAAAGAATTAACAAAAGAAGAAATTAATTTTTTTATAAATGGATATGTTAATAAGAGTATACCAGACTATCAAGTTTCGTCACTTTTAATGTCAATATGGTTTAATAAGTTAAACATGAATGAAACTATTTTATTAACAGAAGCAATGATTAATTCTGGAGATACAGTTGATATTTCTGATATTCAAGGTATTAAAGTTGATAAACACAGCACTGGTGGAGTTGGTGATAAAACATCTTTAGTACTTCTTCCAATCTTAGCTTCAAATGGATTAAAAATATCTAAAATGTCTGGAAGAGGCCTTGGACATACAGGAGGAACCTTAGATAAACTAGAATCAATTGAAGGGTTTCAAATAAATTTGAGTGAAAAAAAAATAAAAGAAATTATTAATAAGAATGGATTTGTTATATGCGGACAAACATCTAATTTAGTACCAGCAGATAAAAAATTATATTCATTAAGAGATGTTACTGCTACTGTAGATAATATACAACTTATAGCTAGTAGTATTATGTCAAAAAAAATTGCTTCAGGTGCTGATTATATACTATTAGATGTAAAAGTTGGAAACGGTGCTTTTATGAAGAATTTACAAGATGCTGTAGTACTATCTAAAACAATGGTAGCAATTGGAGACGCTTTTAATAAAAAAGTAAGAGCGGTCATTACTAATATGTATGAACCGTTAGGAAGAGCCGTAGGAAATTCTTTGGAAGTTATTGAAGCTGTTGAAACGTTAAAAGGTAATGGACCAAATGATTTTACACATTTGTGTTTATTTTTGGCTGCAAACATCTTTCATATGACAGGTGTTGTTTGCAATATGGACGAAGGATTAAAAAAAGCTGAAAATTCAATAAATTCTGGGAAAGCATTAAGGTATTTTGAAACATTTATAAATCTTCAGCATGGAAATGCAAAAATAATTAAAGATTATTGTTTATTTGATAAATGTAAATATATAACAAAAATCAACTCAATTAAATCTGGAAATATTCAAAATATAGATGCTGAAAAAATAGGCAAAGCTGCTCTGTTAGCAGGTGCTGGAAGAGAAAAAAAGGAAGACAATATTCAGCACAGTACAGGTGTTGTTTTATATAAAAAAACAAATGAAGAAGTATCAAAAGACGATTGCATAGCCGAAATTCATACAAATAAAAAAGAAAATATAGATAGTATAACAAAAATTATCCTTTCAGCATTTGAAATAGATACAAATATAAATATTAATAAGAAACTTATATATGGAATAGTAGATGATAATGGTTTTAAAGAGTATAAATAATGAATATATAGAAAAAATGTGGTTATCATAACTCATAAAGGAGGTTTTTATGAGTAAAAAAATAACTATATTTATTATTTTTATATTAATTATTAATAGTCTAAGCTGCTTCGGTATGGAACAAGATAGTTTTACATCTAAATCAGTTATATTAATAAATTCTGAAGATGGAAGAATCTTATTTGAAAAAGATAGTAAAGAAAAACTCTATCCAGCTAGTATAACTAAAATAATGCTTTTAGTTCTAGTTTCTGAAAAAATAGAAAATGGAGAGTTAACTTTAAAAGACGAAGTAGTTGTATCAGAAAACGCATCAGGTATGGGAGGAAGCCAAGTATACCTAGAAGCTAATGAAATTCAAACTGTAGAGAATTTAATAAAGGCAATATGTATTAGATCTTCTAATGATGCTGCACTGGCTATGGCTGAACATGTTGCAGGCAGTGAAGAAGAATTTGTTTCACAAATGAACAAGAAAGCTGTAAAGTTAGGAATGACAAACACTAATTTTCAAAATGTTACAGGTCTTCATGATGATAACCATTATTCATGTGCCTATGATGTTGCTTTAATGTCACAAGAATTATTAAAATATGAATATCTACGACCATATTTAACTACATGGATAGATAGCATATATGTAGGCAAAGAAAAAGATGTAGAACAAGTTCTTGTAAATACAAATAAATTAGTTAAAACATATAAAGGAATATTAGGAGTTAAAACAGGATATACTTCTAAATCATTATATTGTTTATCATTAGCAGCAGAAAGAAATAATATGAAGCTAATTGGAGTTGTTCTTTGCTGTTCAAATTCCAATGTAAGATTTAAAGAGGCAGAAAAGTTATTAAATTACGGATTTGCAAATTATAAAAATATAATTTTTTATAATATAGGAGATGAAATTAAACAATCAAAAATAGATTGCGCAAATGAAGACAATTTTTTCTTAACAGTACATGAAAATGTGAATATTTTAGTAGATAATGATTGTAACAAAGAAGATTATGAATTACAATATGAAATAAATGAGGGTTTACGTGCACCTATAAGTAAAGATACCCCTGTTGGTAAAATTAAAATTTTAAAAGATAATGCTGTAAAGAAAGAAATATCTTTATATCCTATAAAAGATATACCAAAAGCAAGTTTTGGACACATGTTATTTAAAAGCTTAAAAAATATTTTGTTTTATTGAAAATAAAATTTTGAGGTACTTATGGAGTATTTTGTTAATTTAGATAGATTTCAAGGTCCGTTTGATTTACTATTTTATTTAATCGAAAAAAATGAAGTTGATATTTCGGATATTCCTATTTCTGAGATAACTAAACAATATTTAAACTATTTAGATAAAATGAGAGAATTTAATATGAACGTTACGAGTGAATTTGTTCTTATGGCTTCTACTTTATTAGAAATAAAATCTAAAATGCTTTTACCAGTAGTAGTTGAACAAGAAGATCCTCGTCAAAATTTAATAAATCAATTGATAGAATATAAATTATTTAAACAGGCTGCTGAGGAATTAAAAGAAAAAGAAGAAGATCAAAGTCTTTATATTACTAAGCCAAAAGAGGATATATCTATTCAAGAAAAATTAGATAATGAACAGCTAATTCTAAATGAAATTAATGTATATGATCTGCTCAATATATTTAAAAATCTTATGAAAGATAATATTATTGAAGAAGTGAACCATAATGAAGTAAAGTTATTTAGAGAAAATTATAATGTTCAAGATTGTGTTAATGACTTGCTTGAAAAGATTAAAGAGTTTAAGAAATTATCCTTGTTTAGTATAATTAAATCAACGATGAAAAGAGAATATATAGTAGTTGTTTTTTTATCAATTTTAGAACTATCTAAAATGAAAGATATTAAAATATTTCAAAACAATGTTTTTAGCGATATAAATATAGTTTATTGCACAAAAGGGTGATGAATTTGCACAAAAATAAAATGAAAAGCATAATAGAAAGTTTACTTTTTGTCTGGGGAGAACCATTATCATTACAAGATATATCTAAAATAACTAATATTAAAAATAAAGAAATATCTAAGTTACTAGATGAAATGATTGAGTATTATAATAATAGCCCAGATAGAGGAATATTAATAAAAGAGTATAATCATAAATATCAATTTACTACAAAAAAAGAAAATTTTAATTATGTTCAAAGTTTATTTCAAACTAATGAAAGAAAATCTCTCTCTAATGCAGCACTGGAAACTATTTCTATAATTGCTTATAAGCAACCAGTTTCTAAAGTAGAAATAGAATCAATCAGAGGTGTTAAATGTTCATATATAATTCGTAGTTTGATTGATAAAGGACTTATTAAAGAAGTAGGTAAATTAGATAAACCCGGAAAGCCATCAGTATATGGTACAACTGATGATTTTTTAAGACACTTTGGTCTAAAATCTATAGATGAACTTCCTGAAGCTAACTTAGAAAATTATGAAGAAGGAGAAGAAAAAATAACATAGACAACCTATGTTATTTTTATTTTATTATGATTATTTTAGCTATAACTCTTGTTATATTGTTATTTGTATTACTACTATACTTAAGTTTTATAATAGATGTAAAATTATACATTACTTTAAAGAATATGTATATAATTGCTAATATAAAGATTCTTATGATTAATTTTAGCATCGATAAAGAAATTAGGTATATATCCTTAATTTCATCAATTATAAAAAGAAGCAAAAAAAAGAAACAAGGAATATCTTACAAAAATATTGGAAAACTATTTTTGATAAAAAATATAAATTTATATTTAGATAATTATAAAAATACTAAATCCTTGGTATTAGAATTTTCTATTGTTAACAAATATTTAAGAAGAAGAGAGAGGTATGTATAATGAGTGATATTGAAAATATAATTAAAACAACATTATATAATTTAAACAATTTAACAGATACTAGTAAACTAATAAGTACAAAAGTTGATCTAGATAATTCAAACTTTTTAGCTATTTCTAAAATGAATATGAATTTTATAATAGGTGGAAGTGATTTAGATAAAAAAACTAAATCTGTAGATCTAAAACCTTTTGCAGGAGCTGCATATGTTAATTTTACTTTGAATCCACTACTTTTAATATATGAAAATGAAGACACTATAAAAACAATAAATGTTGATAGTGAAAGTAATGATCTATCTTCTATATTTAACAGTGTATTATCATTAATTAAAGAAAGGAAACCAAATGACGAGAAGAAAAAGTAAGAAAGTAATACTTTTTACGCTTATATTACTTATAACATTAAATACTACTATACTTGGCCTTGAATTCCCCTCAATATCAGCTCAATCATATATTGTAATAGACCAAGAATCTGGTAGAGTTATAGCATCTAAAAATGTTAATAGAAAAATGCCTATGGCAAGCACAACTAAAATTATGACTGCTATTGTAGCTTTAAATAATTCTCAAGATTTAAATAAAACAATAAGTATTCCAGAATATTGTACTGGAATAGAAGGTTCAAGCTTATATCTAAAACCTAATCAAAATGTAGAAATAATAGATTTACTACATGGATTAATGCTGCGTTCAGGTAACGATGCTGCATTAGTTATTGCGGATTATTTTGGAAATAATAATTCAGATTTTTTTATTGAAAAAATGAATGAATTAGCTTTTAATATTGGAGCAGTAAATACACATTTTGTAAATCCTCATGGTCTTCATGACACTAATCATTATACTACAGCTTATGATTTAGCTTTAATTACTAAATATGCTTTAAATAATGAAACTTTTAGAGAAATAGTTGCAGCTAAAAAATGGATACCTAATAGTTTAGGTTATACTTTATATAATAAAAATAAAGTAGTATTAAATTATAAATATGGAACTGGTGTAAAGATAGGATATACTACAAAATCTGGAAGATGTATCTCGGCTTCAGCTAAAATGGATGATATGGAAATTATTGTAGTATTGTTAAATGATTCTAATTGGTTTAATGATTGTTACAAAATCTTTGATTGGGCATTTTCAAATTATAAAAAATATAATATAATTCAAGATAAGCAATATGTATTAAATGAAAATGTAACTGGTAGTGCTGTACTTTTAGAAGGTGAATTTAATTATCCCTTAAAACCTGAGGAATTAAAAAGAATAAATATTGAATTTAATAAATTTCCTTTTATCATAAATAATAATAATAATAGATATTATGGATATTATAAAATAATTCTTGATAATAAGGTTTTACATATTGGAAATTTATTATATGAAAGCTAAATTTTTTAGAAATTGTGAAAGGACAAAAATCTTATGGACAAAATTAGACTTCAAAAATTTATAAGTGATTGTGGTTATACTTCTCGTAGAAAAGCAGAAGAACTCATAAAGAATGGGAAAGTAAAAGTAAATGATGTTACTGTATGTACATTAGGTACAAAAATTAACGAAGTTGAAGATGAAGTATCTATAAATGGTAAAATAATACAATCTATTGATAAAAAAATATATATAAAACTTAATAAACCAATAGGATATATTACTACTGTTAAAGATCAGTTCAATAGACCTTGTGTAATAGACTTAATAGATTTAAATGATAGAATATATCCTATAGGCAGATTAGATTATAATACAAGTGGATTACTGTTATTAACCAATGATGGTATGCTTACAAACAAATTGACTCATCCAAAATATAAAGTATATAAAACTTATATAGTTAAGATTAATGGTAAAATTAAGTTAAAAGACTTAGATAGACTGCGCTCAGGAGTAGATATTGGAAATTATGTTACAGCACAATCTAAAGTTAAATTGCTAAACTTTCAAAATAATAAAAGTATAATAGAATTAAGTATACATGAAGGAAAAAACCGCCAAATAAGAAGAATGCTAGATTGTCTAGGATATAAAGTAATAGAGTTAGAGAGGATTTCTTTTGGAAATATAAAGTTGGACAATCTTAAGAGAGGCAAATGGAAACATCTTTCATCTTGGGAAGTTGAATATATTAATAAAATAGGAGGTTGATTAATAATGTCTAATAATGAATTTGGTAAAATTGTTGATTTTATTCATTTTTTAATAGAGAATACATATAAACAAAAAAAGAATTTAAATTTTATTGATTGCACAGCTGGAAATGGGTATGATACTTTGTTTTTATGTAAAATAGCTGGCATTGATGGAAATGTCTTAGCATTCGATGTTCAGAGACAAGCTATAGATAGAACAAAAAAACTATTATCTGATAATTTAACTTATGTAAATTATAGAATAATTAATGATTCACATGGAAACATTGATAGGTATATTAAAGATGATATTGATTGTGCTATCTTTAATTTAGGATATTTACCATATTCCGATAAGAGTTTAAAAACTGAGCCTCATACTACTATAAAATCAATTAGTAAATTAATTACACGTTTGAAAATTGGAGGGAAAATTTTTATTGCAACATATATAAAACATGATAATGGTTACGAAAAAAAAGAAATTTTTGAATATTTAGAAACTTTAAACAATAAAGAATTTAATGTTATAAATATGAAAATTCTTAACAAAAACAATTACCCTCCAGAAATTTTTATTGTAGAAAAAAATGCATGATATTTAAAATGCCTAGCATGCATTTTTTTATTTTTTTCTAATATTCTTGATGATTAAACTATGAATTATGCATATAATGAAATCAGTCTTGCATTTTCTGTTTTTGTTGAAATAATTCTTGCATAATTAGATTTACTCTGCTATGATAGGGATGATATAAAAATTAGGAGGGTTTCTTATGTGTGACAATAACAGTCTTATAATTAATACAGACTGGTGTAAAGGGTGCGGAATTTGTGTTGAATTTTGCCCTAAAAAAGTTCTTTCCTTAAGTAAAGGAAAAGTAGTAGCTGAAAAAAAAGAAGATTGCATTTTATGCGGGCAGTGTGAATTAAGATGCCCAGATAATGCTATTTTTATAGGAGGTAAATGTGATGAGTAATAAAAAAGCTAAACTTCTACAAGGAAATGAAGCTTGTGTTGAAGGAGCACTTGCTGCAGGAATGAGATTTTTTGCAGGATATCCTATAACACCATCAACTGAAATAGCAGAAATATCTTCACAAAAACTTCCTGCGCTTGATGGCAAGTTTATACAAATGGAAGATGAACTTTCAAGTATGGCTGCTATAATTGGCGGTTCTCTTGCTGGGATTAAATCTATGACTGCTACAAGTGGTCCTGGATTTTCATTAATGCAAGAAAATTTAGGCTATGCTACAATTGCTGAAATACCTTGTGTAATAGTAAATGTTCAAAGAGGTGGACCAAGTACAGGTCTTCCAACTTCTCCAGCTCAAGGAGAAATAATGCAGGCAAAGTGGGGAACACACGGAGATCATCCTGCTATTACTCTTTATCCAAATTCTGTTGAAGAGATCTACAATACAACTATTACAGCATTTAATTTTTCTGAAAAATATAGAGTACCTGTTGTATTATTACTTGATGAAGTAATAGCACATATGAGAGAAAAAGTAACTTTGAAAGATACTTCAGAGATAACAATTATAGATAGAAAAAAACCTACTTGCTCTGCTGAAGAGTATGTAGCTTATAGAGCAGATGATAATGATAATATACCTTCTATGGCTTCATTTGGTGAAGGATATAGATATCATGTTACTGGACTTGTTCATAATGAAACTGGATTTCCAACAAATGATAATAAAGTAGCCGATAAACTAATTAGAAGGTTAATAGATAAAGTAGAAAATGATATAGATAATTTATCAATATATGAAGATTACAAAACAAATGATGCTGAAACCGTAATAGTTTCTTTTGGTTCAGTTTCTCGTTCTGCAAAAAGTGCTGTTAATGAACTTAGAAATAATGGAAAAAAAGTTGGACTATTTAGACCTATAACTATTTGGCCTACTTTAGAAAAACAAATCCTAGAAATTTCTAAAAAAGCTAAAACAATTTATGTAGCTGAAATGAATCTAGGACAATATTATTATGAAGTAGAAAGAATAGCAGGGAAATACTGCAATGTTAAAAAAATTAATAAGGTAAATGGTGAGTTAATAACACCAAATGAAATTATAAGTGTAATAAATGGAGGTAATTAACATGATGTATAGTAATTTAGTAAAAAAATATTATAGAATAAATAATCTACCTCACATTTGGTGTCCGGGTTGTGGTCATGGTATATTAATGAATTCTATTATTAGAGCAATTGACAATTTAAAACTTGATAAAGATAATATCTGTGTAGTTTCAGGCATAGGTTGTTCTTCAAGAGCTTCAGGATATATGGATTTTAATACTTTACACACCACTCATGGTAGAGCACTTGCTTTTGCAACAGGTATTAAATTTGCTAATCCTAATTTAAAAGTCATTGTTGTAACAGGAGATGGAGATTGTGCAGCAATTGGAGGTAACCATTTAATTCATGCTGCTAGAAGAAATATTGATATTACTACAATAGCTTTTAATAATAATATATACGGAATGACTGGCGGACAATATTCACCTACTACTCCTACTGGTGACTTTGGAACTACTGCACCATATGGTAATATTGATAAATCTTTTGATTTATGCAACTTAGCTAAATCTGCTGGAGCTACTTATGTAGGAAGAGGTACAGCATACCATGCAAGTTTATTAACTAAACTTATTGAAAATGGTTTAAATAATAATGGTTTCTCATTTATTGAAGGTGTTAGTGTATGTCCAACATATTATGGAAGAAAAAATAAAAAAGGCAGTTCTGTAAAAATGATGACATATTTAAAAGAAAATTGTATAGATAAAAAAGTAGTTGATAAAAAACCGGAATTGGGTGAAAACAAAATATTAATTGGTGAACTTTATAATAATTCTCAACCAGAATACACTGAAAAATATAAAGAAATTATTAAAATGTTATCAAAGGAGAGTTAATTATGTTTCAAAAAATAGAAATCAGATTAAGTGGTTCAGGTGGTCAAGGACTAATTTTAGGTGGAATAATACTTGCTGATGCTGCTATAGACGATGGTTTAAATGCTATTCAAAGCCAATCATATGGCCCAGAAGCAAGAGGTGGAGCTAGTAAAGCAGAAATAATTATTAGCAAAGAAGACATATATTACCCAAAAGTAATGAAATGCGATTTGTTGCTTTGCCTAACTCAAAAGTCTTATGATAAATATATTGATTCTTTAAATAAATCTGGTATACTTATAATAGATGAATGTGTTGAAATAGACAAAAATGCTTCTTACAAAACATATAAACTTCCAATAATAGATACTGCTGTTAACGAAGTAGGTACACCAATGGTTGCTAATATTGTATCATTAGGAGTAATACATGAAGTTTGTAAAATGTTAAATGAAGAAGTATTAAAGAACTCAATTGTTAAAAGAGTTCCTCGTGGAACAGCAGATCTAAATATAAAGGCATTTGAGAAAGGAAAAAGTCTTGTAAAAGGATGATTTTATGAATAACAATTCCGATTTAATTACTTTAATACAAAATAACTATCATAAATTTAGTAAAGGTCAAAAAGCTATTGCAAAATTTATTATAGAACATTATGAGAAAGCTGCTTTTATGACAGCTTCAAAAATAGGGGAAACAGTTGATGTAAGTGAATCTACAGTAGTACGCTTTGCTAGTGCCCTAGGCTATTCAGGATTTCCTGAGTTACAAAAAGCTTTACATGTTTTAATTAAAAATAAGTTAACTACTGTACAACGTATAAGTTTAGATGAAAATATTAAAGAAGATACAGAAGAACTACATAAAAGAGTATTAAGAAATGAGATTAATAATATACGTTCATTAATGGAAAATTTGAATGCAGAATCATTAGATAAAGCAACAGAATTAATTTTTAATGCTAATAGAATATATATTTTAGGACTCAGAACTTCTTTTTCACTAGCTAATTATCTTGGATTTTATTTAGATGTAATACTTGATAACGTCAAAGTTTTAAATAATAGTGGTATTAATTCAATTTTTGAGCAGTTAATACGAATAAAAGAAGATGACTTATTAATATGTATAAGTTTTCCTAGATATTCTAACAGGTCCTTAGATGTTGTAAAATTTGCTAAGGAACAAAAAAGTAAAATATTAGCTATAACAGATACTGAAGCTTCACCATTCTGTACACTTTCGGATG
Source organism: Tissierellales bacterium (assembly GCA_018433765.1). Taxonomy (GTDB): domain Bacteria; phylum Bacillota; class Clostridia; order Tissierellales; family Sedimentibacteraceae; genus SM3-B41. The sequence continues at coordinate 183,480 of JAHDQO010000002.1, read as the reverse complement.
TTTCACTCTTTGCTAAGAGTAATATTGTATCTTTTGTTGATTCTCTTGTAGCACCAATGTGTTTGCTTAATAGTTTAATAATAAATTTAGCTATTAAAGAAAAAGATGATATAGTGCAGTATTTTGATAGATTAGAGAAATTATGGGATGAATATAGCGAATATAGTTTATACCAACAAGATATTTAATATTAAAGTCAAGCCGAAATCTTTCGGCTTTTTTTATATTTACAAATTAAATACTGCATATATAATTGTATTAATAAACTTAAATAATTAATTATTGTTATATTAATGATTATGTAATATAATAAATAAGGTGATTTTATGATAACTTATTGTATAAGAGGAGCTATAACTATTGAAAAAAACTGTGAAAAAGAAATAAAGGATAACACTATAGTTTTACTTCAAGAAATTATTAGCAAAAACAAAATACAAATAGATGATTGTATCTCTATTTTGTTTACAGCAACTAAAGATATTACTGCTGCTTATCCTGCAAAATATGTCAGAGAAATTGGATTTGATAATTGTAGTCTATTTTGTATGCAAGAAATGTTCGTTGATAATAGTTTAAAAATGTGTATACGATGTTTAGTTACCATTCAAATAGATAATGACAAATTCAAACCTATAAATGTATATCTTAAAGAAGCATCTAAGTTAAGACCTGATTTAAAATAGAGAGGTAAATATGATAATAGCAATTGATGGACCTGCTGGAGCTGGAAAAAGTTCGGCTGCTAAAAAGTTAAGTAAAAAGTTAGAAATTGAATATATTGATACAGGTGCTATGTATAGAGCATTTGCTTATAAAGTTTTAAAGTCTAAATGTGATTATAACAATATTTCTGAAATTAAAAAACTGCTTTCCACAACTAAAATTAACTTTAATAATGGGCATATATTTTTAGATGGTGAAAAAATTGATTTGCAAATTAGGACTAATGAAGTATCTAAGTTATCATCACAAATAGCTACTATTAAAGAGGTTAGAAAAAATTTAGTTGATATTCAAAGAAATATTGCTAATAGCAAAGACGCTATTCTAGATGGAAGAGATATAGGAACTCATGTATTTCCTGATGCTAGTTTTAAATTTTTTTTAACTGCTTCTCCAGAAGCAAGAGGTAAAAGAAGACATTTAGAATTAAAAAGTAAAGGTGTAAATGAAAAACTTGAAAATGTTATTAATGATATAAAAAAAAGAGATTTTAATGATTCAACTAGAGATGTTTCTCCGTTAAAGCCAGCTGAAAATGCAATTATTATTGATACTACTAACATAAATTTAAATGAAGTTGTAAAACTTATGACTGAAATAATTTTGGAGGGGAAATAATGCTATATAAAATTGCACAAGTTTTATTGAAAATCATTTTTAGCATTCTTTTTAAAGTGCAAATATATAATAAAGAAAATTATAATAACATAAAAGATAGATGTATAATTTGCAGTAATCACATAAGTATGTTTGATCCAGCAGTTTTAGGTGCATATAGTAATCGTCAGATTTATTTTATGGCTAAAAAAGAGTTATTCCAAAATAAATTAATAGGTTTCTTTTTTAGGAGATTAGGTGCTTTTCCTGTCGATAGAGATGGTTTTTCTTTTTCAGCTATAAAAAATGCATTAAGTTTACTGAATAAGGATTGTGCTTTAGGGATTTTTCCTGAAGGTACAAGAGTTGATGGTTACGATATAGAAAATGTAAAGCCTGGAATAGCAATGCTAGCATATAAAAGTAATTCTCCTGTTCTTCCGGTTTATATTGAATCAGAATATAAGTTTAGAGGTAAAGTTAATATATACTTTGGTATTCCAAAAAATTATTTTAGTGATTGTGAAGTAAAACCTAATAATGAATTATATACAAAGGTAAGCAGAGAAATATTGAACGATATATATTCTTTAAAAAAATGAAGAAAGGTGAGATATTTTGGAAGTAAAAAAAGCTGATTTTTTAGGATTTTGTTTTGGTGTCAACAGAGCAATTGATATAGTAGAAAGTGAATTAAATAAAAAAGTTAAATTATACAGCTTAGGTGAAATAATTCACAATAAAGATGTTGTCAATAGTTTTAAACAAAAAGGTTTATACATTATTAATTCTATACCAAAGAATCTAGATGGAAAAATTATTATAAGATCACATGGAGTAGGTAAAGATATTATTGATGAATTAAATAAAAAAAATATTGAATATATAGATGCTACATGTCCTAAAGTAAAGAAAATTCATAAAATAGTCTATGAAAACAGCTTACAAGGTAATGAAATCATCATTGCAGGGGATTCAGGCCATCCAGAGATTAAAGCTATTTTGGGTTGGTCTACTACCAAATGTCATATCATTAAAAATTTAAAGGAATTTTTATCAATTGACATTGATAAAGAAAAAAATTATACATTTGTTAGTCAAACAACATTTAATAAGAATGAACTTAAAACTATTATTAATTTAATCACTTGTAAAAAGTTAAGCAATATTACTATTTTTAATACAATATGTGATGCAACTATGAAAAGACAGGAAGCATGTACTAAATTATCAAAAGATTGTGATTTAATGTTAGTAATTGGAGGTAAAAATAGTTCAAATACAAAAAAATTATTTGAAATAAGCAAATTGTATTGCAATAATAGTTATCATATTGAAAATTATAAGGAAATTCCTTATAAAAATATTAATAAAAACACTATAGTAGGAGTTACAGCAGGAGCTTCAACTCCAGACTGGATTATTGAGGAGGTTATACAAAATGTCAGAAAATTCAAACTATACAATGAATGAGTTGATGGAAAATTACAACGTATCTAAAATTAGGACAGGAGACATAGTAACTGGAACTGTAATATCTGTAAATGAAGATTTTATATCAGTTAACTTGAATTACAAATCTGATGGAATTCTATCTAGAGAAGAGTATAGTAATGCTGATATTACAGATTTAAGTCAAGTAATTAAAGAAGGAGAAAAAATTGAAGCTTATGTACTCAGACTTTCAGATCAAGATGGTAATGTTGTTTTATCAAGAAAAATTATTGAAGAAAAAGAGAATTGGAAAAAATTAATTTCTCTAAAAGAAGAAAATCCTATATTAGAAACGAAAATAATAGAAGCAAATGAATATGGTGCATTTGCTCTTATAGAACATATTAAGGGTTTTATTCCTAAAAATCAATTATCTATAAATAAGAATGTGAAGCCAGCTGATTATGTTGGAAAAGCTGTAAAAGTTAAAATTCTTAATTTAAAGAATAATAAAGGGAAAAAACAATTAATTCTTTCTTCTAAAGCTGTTGAAAAAATAGAAAATCAAATAAAGGAAAAACAAATATGGGAAGCTTTGAAAGAAGGAGAAATCTATGAAGGTACAGTGAAGAATATTTTAGATTTTGGGGCATTTGTAAATATAAAAGGAATTGATGGACTGCTTCATGTTAATGAAATCGCATGGACTAAAATAAAACATCCTTCTGAAGTATTAAAAGAAGGTGATAAAATAAAAGTAATGATTAAAAAAATAGACATAAAAAATAAAAAACTATCATTGAGTTATAAGGCTACTGTTCAAAGTCCATGGAGTATATTTGTTGAAAAGTATAATAAAGGCGATGAAGTCAATGGAGTAGTAACTAAGATTGAAGATTATGGGGCATTTGTAAATATTGATGATGTACAGTGTTTACTTCACGTGAAAGATATTTCATGGTTTAGAACAGAACATCCGTCAGATGTATTAAAAGTAGGCCAAGAAATAAAAGTAAAAATTCTAGATATAAATAAGAAAAACAAAAAAGTAAATTTAGGAATTAAACAATTAACTGTTCATCCATTTGACAAATTTAGTAAAGAACACGCTAACAATGATATTATAAAGGTTATCGTGAGGAGAATCGTTTCAGATGGAGTTTATGTTGATATTAATGAAGATTTAGATTCATTTATTCATATATCAAAGATTTCTAAGGATAAACTTAGAACACCAGCTCAAGTCTTAAAAATTGATGAAGAAAAAGAAGCTAAAATAATAGGTATTGACCGAAAAACAAAAAAAATAAAGCTTAGCTTTATACTAAATAATCAGCAAGACGATAAATTTTCACGCAGTAAAGAACCTATTTCTTATACATTAGGAAATGATAATTTTACAATAGGTGATTTGTTAAAGAAGAAATAGTTGTTTCGGCTCTTTGCCTTAACAGCTATTCTTTTTAAAGGAGGATTTTATGAATTTTATTAAAAATTTTTTACTAGATTATTGTAATAATTTTAATATTTCAGGATATGAGTACTTAGAGAATAACAAACTAATTGATTACTTCAAACCTTTTATTGATAATTATGAAAAAGATAATCTTGGCAGTTTAATATTTAAAAGTAATGGTACTAAGAATATAGATATTATGTTAGCTGCTCATATGGACGAAATTGGTCTTATTGTAAAAGATATTCATGATGATGGATTTATTAGTATATCAGCTGTAGGTGGGATAAATCCGATATCTTTAGTTGCACAAGAAGTAATAATTTTTGGTAAAGAAAAAGTATATGGTGTAATAGGAATAAAACCACCTCACTTAACAACAATAGAAGAAAGACAAAAATCTATTAGAATTGAACAATTATACATAGATACTGGATACAGCAAAAATAAATTATCTAAAATTATTAGTATAGGTGATATAATAGGTATAAAACAACAACCTTCGGAACTTAAAAATAATCACTTTACTTCAAGATCTTTAGATGATAAAGCTGGAATTGCTGTAATGTTAGAAACAGCAAGAGAACTAAGTAAAATTCATCATAAAGCTAATGTATTTTATACTGCTACTTGTCAAGAAGAAGTAGGTTTAAGAGGAGCTTCTACATCAAGTTTTAAAATAAATCCTGATTTTGCAATTGTTATTGATGTAGGTTTTGGATATACACCTGAACTAAATAAAGCAGATACTATGGAGTTGAACGAAGGACCGGGTATAGTAATTGGAGCTAATGCACATCCACTATTGAATAAAAAAATTATAGAAGTTGCTAATAAGTATAATTTTAAATTTCAGTATGAAGTAAATCCAGGCAGTAGCGGTACTGATGCTGCTGCAATTCAAGTTAATAGGCTAGGAATACCATGTGTTATAATATCTTTACCTTTACGATATATGCACACATCAGTTGAAACTATTGATATTAATGATATAGAAAATTCAGGTAGACTTATAGCAAAGTTTATTAATGAACTTGATAACGAAAATTTGGAGGAATTACTATGTTTCTAAAAGAATTAACCGAATTATCTGGTGTATCAGGAAATGAATATGAAGTAAGAAACTTCATTAAAAAGAAGCTTGATGAAATAGAATGCAGTTATACTATAGATAAATTAGGAAATATTATTGCTCACAATATCGGAAATAAGAAATTTAGAACTATTATGTTAGCTGCTCATATGGATGAAGTTGGATTAATAGTAACTGATATAGATGATAATGGTTTTATTAAATTTAAAAGTGTTGGTGGAATTGACGATAGAATACTTATCGCAAAGGTTGTTGAAATTGGAGAAAATAAAATTAATGGTGTAATAGGATCAAAACCTATTCATTTAATGAGTAAAGATGAAAGAGGTAAACCTCTGGATATTGATAACCTTTATATTGATATAGGAAGCACATCAAAAAATGAAACGAAGGAAATTGTAAACATTGGAGACTATATTAGCTTTAAAAGTAATTATATTGAATTCGGAGAAAATATGGTCAAAGCAAAGGCTCTTGATGATAGAATAGGTTGCTCAATTCTTTTACGATTGTTAAAAGAGAAAATAAATATTGACTTTTATGCAGTATTTACAGTTATGGAAGAAGTAGGACTAATTGGTGCTAAAGTTGCAGCTAATAATGTGTCTCCTGATTATTCAATTATTTTAGAAGGAACAATAAGTGCAGATATGCCCGAAGTAGAAGAACATGAAAAAGTAACTAGGATAGGATATGGTCCTGCTATATCAATTATGGATAGAACTACTTTATATGATTTAAATTTAGTTAAACAAATACAAAATATATCAAAATTAAATAATATTCCATATCAAATAAGGCAGGGTACCTCTGGTGGTAATGATGCTGGTGTTATACACACTACTAAATCTGGTTCAAAAGTAGTTTCTATTTCAGTTCCATGCAGATATATTCATTCACCAGTTAGTGTTATAAGTAAATTAGATTATGAAAATACTTATAATTTGATTATAAAAGTTATTGAAAGTATAGAATGATTTTAAATTAAACTAAAAGGAGAATATTATGAATTTTAATAGTGAATTAATGAAAAGACTATCAGAATGCATTTCACCTTCTGGAAGAGAAAATAACATCAGAGAAATTATCAATAATGAAATAAAAGATTATGTAGATGAAATAGAAATAGATGCATTAGGAAACCTTATAGCACACAAAATAGGAAATGGAAAAAAAATAATGTTTGCTTCTCATATGGATCAAATTGGTATGATGGTTACATATATTGATGACAAGGGCTTCTTAAGATTTTCAAATGTTGGTGGATTAGACCCACATATTTTACTAGGTCAAAGAGTCATATTTAGCGATGGCATTGAAGGTGTAATTAGTTCTGAGAAAATTGAAAATTATTCTGATTTAAAACTAAATAAATTATATATTGATATTGGAGTTTTGAACAAAGAAGAAGCAGAAAAAAAAGTAAATATTGGAGATATATGTGTCTTTAAAACTGAGTATTATGAGAATAATAATTTTATAATGTGTAAAGCTTCTGACGATAGAATTGGATGCTATCTTTTAATAGAAGCAATAAAACAGCAAGTAGATTCAAATTATGATATATACTATGTATTTACAGTTCAAGAAGAAGTAGGGCTTAGAGGCGCGAAAACATCTTCTTACCATATTGAACCTGACCTTGCAATATCTATAGATGTTACTAGCAGCGGAGATACTCCGAAAGGAGTTAAGATGGCTGTTAAATTAGGTAGTGGAACAGCCATAAAAGTTAAAGATAATTCTTTAATAACACACCCAGAAATAAAAAAAATGCTATCTACTATAGCAGAAAAAAATAATATAAAATATCAATATGAAATTCTAGAACGCGGAGGTACAGATTCTGGAGCAATACACTTAAATAAATCAGGTGTACCAAGTGGCGTCATTTCTATACCTACAAGATATATTCATACTGGAAATGAATTAATAAATAAAGAAGATGTTTTAGAATCACTAAAACTTATTATTTCAATTATTAAAAAATAGAGGTAGATTAATGAAAAAATTGGCTTATTATATCGAAACTTACGGTTGCCAAATGAATGAACATGATTCAGAAAAAATAGCAGGAATGCTTCATTCTATAGGTTATAATGAAACTAATGATAAAACTAAAGCAGATTTAATTCTGTTTAATACATGTCTTATAAGAGAAAATGCTGAATTAAAAGTATACGGAAAACTTGGAGAAATAAAAAAATTGAAATCTACAAATAAAAATTTATTAGTTGCAGTTTGTGGATGTATGATGCAGATAAAAAATAATCGTGACAAAATAACATCTAAATTTCCTTTTGTTGATATAATTTTTGGTACAAATAATATACATGAATTACCTCAATTAATAGAAGATGCATATACTAATCATAAACGCAATATTAGTATTATTGAAGATACTCAGTATATTAAAGAGGATATGCCTAAAACACGAAAATATAAGCATAAAGCATTAGTTAATATTACATATGGATGCAATAATTTTTGTTCGTATTGTGTTGTACCGTATACTCGTGGAAGAGAGAAAAGCAGAGATCCTAAGGATATTATAAATGAAATTAAATTACTTTCTAAGCAAAATTGCAAAGAGATAACTTTATTAGGTCAAAATGTTAATTCTTATGGTAAAACTTTTAACAATAAATACGATTTTCCTAGCTTATTATATGATTTAGATAAAATAGATGGCATAGAGAGAATAAGATTTATGACATCACATCCTAAAGATCTAAGTATAAGATTAATTGAGGCAATGAGAGATTGTAACAAGGTTTGTGAACATATACATCTACCTATACAATCAGGTAGCAATAAAGTTTTAAAAAATATGAATAGAAAATATACTAAAGAACAATATTTAGAATTGATTTACGCTATTAAAAAAGAAATACCTGGTATTGCAATTACTACAGATATAATAGTTGGTTTCCCAGGTGAAACAGAAGAGGATTTCTTAGAGACAATAGATGTTGTTAAAAAAGTAGAATATGATTCTGCTTTTACATTTTTGTATTCTATAAGACAAGGAACTCCAGCTGCAAAAATGCAAAATCAGATAGATGATAACATAAAACATAAGAGATTTAACTATTTATTAGAAGAATTATATCCAATTATTTATAAGAAAAATCAAGAATATATTAATAGAGAATTTAATGTTTTAGTTGATACAGTAAGCAAAAACAATAAAGATTATTTAACTGGAAGAACAAGAACTAATAAATTGGTACATTTTAAAGGTAACAAAAATCTAATTGGAGAAATCGTTAGAATTAAAATACTTGATGCTAAAACTTGGTTTTTAGAGGGCATACTAGTTTAATAACAAAAAAATTAATATAGAAGCTTACGTTGTAAAAATTGTATTTTTTTCTAATTAATAGTACATCAAAAATCTTAATTGTACAAAATATTAATAGTTTAAGTAAAATTGAAAGGAATGGCAATTATTATGAGTAAATTAACACCTATGATGCAACAGTATTTTAGTATTAAAGAGAATTATAAAGATTGCATTTTATTATTTAGACTTGGAGATTTTTATGAAATGTTTTTTGATGACGCTATTGTTGCTTCTAAAGTATTGGAAATAACACTAACCGGAAGAGACTGTGGTTTAGATGAAAGAGCACCAATGTGTGGAGTTCCCCATCATTCTGCTAATAATTATATTTCTAAATTGATTGAGAATGGTTACAAAGTAGCTATCTGCGAACAGATACAAGATCCTTCTGAAGCAAAAGGTATTGTGAAAAGAGATGTTGTACGTGTAATAACCCCAGGCACAATAATTGATCAAAATATGCTTGATGATAAATCAAATAATTATCTATGTAGTATATGTACATCTTCAAAGGGTTTTGGTTTTTCTTATGTAGATGTATCTACAGGTGAATTATATGTATCTGAATACATATCTGACTATGCTTATAACGATAACAAATCAGCTGTTTTGTTTGAAGAAATAAGTAAAATATCACCTTCAGAAATTATAATTAATATTATAGATGGTGAAAATCTTCTTTCAGAAAAATATAATTTAAATGCAAATCATATAGATAAAGCATTAAGTATTAATGAGTACAAGAACATAATAAAAAATCACTTTAATGTAATTTCTCTAGATACTTTTGGTATATCAGATAATAACTTAACAATAATTTCTTTAGGTATGTTATTAGATTATTTATATAGTACTCAGAAGACATCACTAGATCATATAAATAAGGTACAATCTTATTGTATAGGTGATTATCTACAGATAGATAGTAATACAAGAAGAAACTTAGAACTAATAGAAACAATTCGTGGTAAAAAGGGACAAGGTACTCTTTATTGGGTTATAGATAATACTACAACGTCAATGGGAGGTAGATTATTAAGAAAATGGATAGAACAGCCTTTAAAAAATAGAAATAAAATTAATAATCGCCTTGATGCAATAGAAGAATTATTTAATAATGTTTTAATATCCAGCAATATAAAAGAACATCTTAAAAAAGTATATGATATTGAAAGACTCATTGGAAGAATAGTGTATGGTAACTGTAATGGACGTGATTTAACGTCTTTAAAACAGTCTATATTTGCTATTCCAGATATAAAATCTGACATATCTGTTTTTGAATCTAAAATTTTATATGATATCTATAGTAAATTAGATTGCCTAGATGATATACACAAACTTTTGGATAATTCTATTGTTAATGAACCTCCAATTTCAGTAAAAGAAGGAGGAATAATAAAATACGGATACAATTTGGAATTAGATGAATTACGTGATATATCAACTAACGGTAAAGATTGGATTACTAATTTACAAAACTCTGAAAGAGAAAGAACAAAAATTAAAAATTTAAAAATAGGATATAATAAGGTATTTGGATATTACATAGAAATAACGAAATCTAATATTAAATATGTTCCAGAAGAATACTTAAGAAAACAAACATTATCAAACTGTGAAAGATTTGTTACACCTGAATTGAAGGAAATGGAGTCAAAGGTTCTAAATGCTGAAGAACAAATTATGAAATTAGAATATGAAATTTTTCTTCAAATTCGACAGCATGTTAAAGAACAAGTTGCAAGAATTCAAAAATCTGCTCATTATATATCTATTGTAGATGTATTAAATTCACTAGCAATCTCAGCATTAAAAAATAATTATACTAGACCTATAATAAATGATAAAGGGTATATAAAGATAAACAGCGGGCGTCATCCAGTTATTGAAAAAATTTCTGCAAATGAAATGTTTGTTCCAAATGATACATATATAGATAATAATGAATCTAGAGTATCAGTTATAACAGGTCCAAATATGGCTGGAAAATCTACATATATGCGTCAAGTAGCTTTGATTACTTTGCTTGCACATATTGGAAGTTATGTTCCAGCAAATGAAGCAGATATTTGTATCTTAGATAAAATATTCACTAGAGTAGGTGCTTCAGATGATTTAGCTCAAGGACAAAGTACATTTATGGTTGAAATGGCAGAGGTGTCAAATATTTTAAATAACGCAACTGAAAATAGTTTACTTATCCTCGATGAAATTGGAAGAGGGACAAGTACATATGATGGTTTAAGTATTGCATGGGCTGTAACTGAATATATTACAGAAAAAATAAAATCGAAAACTCTATTTGCCACACATTATCATGAACTATCAGAACTTGAAGATAAAATTGAAGGAATAAAGAACTATAAAATACTTATAAAAGAATCTGGTGAAAACATAATTTTTCTTAGAAAAATTGCAACAGGAAGTGCGGATAGAAGCTATGGTATTCAAGTTGCAAACCTAGCTGGTCTTCCTTCATGTGTAATCAACCGTGCAAAATCAATATTAGAGAAATTAGAAGAAAATGACTTAAACAAAGCACAAGATAAACATAAAGATTTAGATAATAATTTACAGCTTACTTTATTTAATAATAACAATGTTTATAAGAAATTTATTGATGATAATATTATTAGCTTAAATGTAAATAATCTTACACCAATAGAAGCTTTAAATAAGTTAAACGACTTAATTGAAAATTATAAAAAACTTAGGTGATAATATGAATAAAAATATACAGCTTTTGGATAATAGTACTATAAATAAAATTGCTGCTGGAGAAGTTATTGAAAATCCACGTTCTATTGTAAAAGAATTAATTGAAAATTCTATAGATGCAAATGCTAACGAAATTATAATTGAAATAAAAGATGGCGGCAAGAAACTTATAAGGGTAACTGACAACGGCATAGGCATTGAAAAAAATGATGTTGAACTTGCTTTTAAAAGACATTCTACAAGTAAAATAAAAGATGCAGAAGACTTGAATTATGTGCATACTTTAGGTTTTCGTGGAGAAGCATTAGCTAGTATAGCAGCAATATCAAGCCTGGAAATTATAACTAAAACTTCTGATGATGATTCAGGTATTAGAATGATTTTAGAGGGCGGTAAGGTAATATCTAAAGAAGATATAGGTTGTCCTGTGGGTACTACGATAATTATAAGTGATTTATTTTATAATGTTCCTGCACGTAGAAAATTTCTCAAAAGCAATAATCGTGAAAGTGCAAATATTAATGAAATGGTAACAAATTTATCGTTATGCACGCATAAAGTTTCTTTTAAATTAATTAATAATTGCAATATAATATTAAAAACACCTAAGAACACAACATTTTTTAATTCAATAGCTAGTTTATATGGAAAAGATTTATGTAACTCATTAATAAATGTTAATTTTATTAAAGATGAAATAGAAATAAAAGGTTATACGACAAATTTGAATTATTATAGAGGCAGTAGAAAATATCAAATATTCTTTGTAAATGGTAGATACATAAAAAATAAACAAATAAATTTTGCTATAGAGAATGCATATAAAACATTGTTGCCTATAAACAAACATGCAGCTTGCTTTTTAAAAATAGCAATTCCTACTGAAAGTGTAGATGTAAATGTTCATCCAGCCAAAACAGAGATTAGATTTAATAATGAAGATATAGTCATGAAATATATAACAGAATCAATTTCAATATCTTTGAATTCTAATAATATCATAAAAGAAGTAAAGAAAGAAACAATTATACCGACAATAAAGAAGAAACCTAAAAATAAATGTATTAATAATAATATTTTTAAAGAACCTGATGTTGTAAGGGAAAATAGTGTTGTTAGTAAAATCAATAATATTTTTGATGATAATTTAAACGAAAATAATATTTATCATTCAAATAAAATAGACTATAATAAATCTAATGAACCTATTAATGTACAGCAAACAATTAAAGATGTTAGTAATAAAAATTGCAATTCAAAAATTCCTGAACTTAATATAATAGGAGTGCTATTTAATACATACATATTATGTGAATCTTATGAACATAAAGAATTTTATATTATAGATCAGCATGCTGCACATGAGCGTATAAATTATGAAAAATTTATGAATCAAATAAATAATAAAAAAATTGTATCTCAAGAATTTGTTATACCTAAAATAATTAATTTATCACATGAAGATTTTTATGTTACAATAAGTAATAGAGAAGTATTTGCAACTCTAGGGTTTATTATTGAAAATTTTGGTGTTAACTCAATTATGATACGAAGTATTCCTGTTATTTTTGCCGAAGCTAATGTAAATGAAATTTTTTATAATTTATTAGATATAATTAAGAATTCTTCTAATAAAAATGAATTTCTAATAAATAAAATTGTTAAACATGCTTGTGTAAAATCAGTCAAAGCAGGTGATAAATTGCATCAGCAGGAATTAAAAAAATTGCTCAGCGATTTATCCAAGACAAGTAACCCATTGACTTGTCCACATGGACGACCTGTTATCATTAAGTTAACTAAATATGAAATTGAAAAAATGTTCGAGAGAATACAAAATTAGAAGGATGTTATATTATGGCTTTACCAAAAATTATAGTAGTTATTGGACCAACAGCAGTTGGAAAAACTAAAATATCAGTTGAAATAGCAAAGAAGTTGAATACTGAAATTATATCTGCTGATTCAATGCAAATATATAAATGTATGGATATTGGAACGGCAAAAGTAACTGAAAGTGAAACATTAGGTGTAAAACACCATATGATAGATATTATTGACCCTGATGAGTCATTTTCTGTCTCTGAATTTCAAAAAGAAGTATTCAAAATAATAAATGAGTTGCATATTGGAAATAAAATACCTGTTATAGCTGGTGGAAGTGGATTATACATTAATTCTATTATCTATGATTTAGATTTTAGTCAAACTCGTGCAAATGAAGAAGTTAGAAATTATTATTATTCAATATATGAAAAAAAAGGTTCAGCAGAATTAATTAAATTATTAAAACAAGTAGATCCAATTTCTGCACAAAAAATACATGAGCATAATATAAAAAGAATAATTAGAGCTCTTGAAGTGTATAAAATTACTGGTAAACCATATTCTGAGCTAAATATAAATTTTAGGCAAGAAAATTGTAAATTTAATTTTATAATAATTGGTCTTACTATGGAACGAGAACTACTGTATAGAAGAATTAATTCACGTGTTGATGAAATGATTAATGAAGGATTATTTGATGAGGTTTCACATTTATATAAAAAAGGCTATGATGAAAATCTTGTATCAATGCAGGGTATAGGTTATAAAGAAATTATTAGCTATCTAAAAGGAGAAATAGATAGAACTGAAGCAATAAGAATATTAAAGAGAGATACCAGAAGATTTGCTAAAAGACAATTTACTTGGTTCTCAAAAGATAAAAGAATTAAATGGTTTAATATAGAAGAAAATAATTTTGGACAAAGTAAAAGTAATATTTATAACTATATATTAAATAGATTAAAGGAGGATTAATAATGTCTGTAATTAATTTACAAGATTCCTTTTTAAATACTGTTAGAAAGGATAAAATTAAAATAACAATTTTTTTAGTAAATTCATTTAAGTTAAGTGGTTATGTCAAAGGATTTGATAATTACGTTATAATATTAGAAGGTGACAAAGGACAACAGCTTATTTATAAGCATGCAATATCATCTATACTACCTTCACGTAATATTAAACTCTTCAATGCTGAAGAGGTGTAATATGTTTACAAAAGAAATATTATGTAAACAGTATGAAATTAAGCCTGAAATTTTAACATATGTTTCAGATATTGAAGATAATTTGAAGAAGAATCATTTCAATAAAATAGATAAAGTTAGGCAGTATAATCAGTTTAAAGTAATTAAAGCAATGCAAGACGCTAAATTAAACTATACTAATTTCTATTGGAATACAGGATATGGATATAATGACCCTGGTAGAGAAAAAGTAGAAGAAATTTACTCAAATATTTTTAATACAGAGGATGCATTAGTTAGACCTATAATTGCATCAGGCACTCATGCTCTATATTTAACACTATCAGCTTTATTAAAGCCTGGAGATGAAGTTATGTCAATCACAGGAAGGCCTTATGATACTTTGTTAACCGTTTTAGGATTAGAAAATAATGAACCATCTAATTTAAAAGAATATGGAGTATCATATAAAGAAATTGACCTAGACAGTAATGGAAATATTAATGTAGACAAAATAAACAATGAAATTGGTAATAATACAAAATTGCTAATGATACAGCGTTCTACTGGTTATAGTTTTAGACCAGCTATTACTATTGAAAAAATTGAATCTGCTATCAAGTTAATTAAAAGCAAATATCCAAATATCATAATAATGGTAGATAATTGTTATGGTGAGTTTATTGAAGAACTAGAACCAACCGATGTTGGAGCTGATGTATGTGTAGGTTCACTTATTAAAAACCCAGGAGGAGGAATAGCTCTAACTGGTGGATATATAGTAGGTAGAAGCAAATATATAAAAAGTATTTCAAATCGTTTGACTGCTCCAGGTATAGGAAAGGAAGTTGGATTAACATTTGATAGCGTTAGAAGCACTCTACAAGGACTTTTCTTTGCTCCTCATGTTGTAAGTGAAGCTTTGAAAGGTGCCTTACTTTTTGGTGCTGTTTATAAATCTCTTGGATTTGAAATAACTCCTGATATTAAAGATAAAAGGAGTGATATAATTCAAAGTATTAAATTTGAAAATAAAGAATATCTTATAAAGTTTTGTGAAGCTATACAATCAGCTTCACCAGTTGACTACTATATGAAACCTGAGCCTTGGGATATGCCAGGATATACTAATGAAGTAATTATGGCTGCAGGTGCTTTTATTCAAGGTTCATCTATTGAATTAAGTGCAGATGCTCCAATAAGAGAACCATATATAGGTTATGTGCAAGGTGGACTATTTTATGATCATGCTAAATTAGGATTATTAATATCTTTAGAAAATTTAACACAATTTAGTCAATTAGGCGCACTACTAAAGTAAAGAGGTTAATAATTATGAATTATAGACAATTTTATTTAGGAAAACTCCCAAGTGAACAATGGTCTAATATATTCATGTATTGCTTAAATATATGTAATAGATTTAAAATTCATTTACCTAAAAACTCTAGAGGATTTGAAAAAGAATTTTATTTAAAACTAAAGGAGACACAAAATTTAGATATAAAGCCTTGGAAAGGTTGTAAGCAACATAATGAAATAAGGGGCGTATTGAATGAAAGAACTAAATCATTTTTCAAAGAATATATATATCAAAGTTTATATAAAGATGGACAAGAACTATGGGATTATCAATTTTTAAGTGATTATAGGGAAGTCTTATATGTTGGGGATTATGAAGATAGACTTGTACTATTTACTGAAAAAGAGCTTGATGTAATAAAACAACAAGAAATATGCTTTAAAATGTGGAATGAACATGAAGTATGTCTTGAAATGCTAGACGAAAGAAACAAATTAGATGAAGTTGAAAATAATGATTTTAATGAACTTGATATAAACTCTATTTCAGAAGCAGTATCATCATTCTTTAACAAAATTGAATCATTTACGAAAGAAAACAAAAATTAGTCCCCTGTATACTTCTACAGGGGTATATTTATATTAATTATTTATTACTTTTAATATTTTCTAATTACACATTTAACAGTACCTAATATATTAACGCTATCAACAATAATTGGTTTTAATGCATCATTTTCAGGTTGTAATCTTATATGATTATCTTCTTTATAGAAAGTTTTAACTGTTGCTTCATCTTCAATAAGAGCAACTACAATTTCACCATTTGTAGCAGTATTTTGTACATTTACAATAACGAAATCTCCATCTAAGATACCAGCATTTATCATGCTATCACCCTTTACCTTTAATACAAAGGACTCTTTTGTGCCTATGAAATCAGTAGATATAGGTAAAGTATCTTCAATGTTCTGAACAGCAAGAATAGGCTGACCAGCAGTAACTGTACCCACTATAGGCAAATTTACAACTTCTTTTCTTGGCAGATTAACATAATCATTATCTGTATCAATAACTTCTATAGCTCTTCTTTTATTATTACCTTTTCGGATATAACCTTTTTTCTCCAATGTATTTAAATGCCCATGAACAGTTGAAGTAGATCTTAACCCAACTTCTTTACATATCTCACGAACTGATGGGGGATATCCTTTAGTTAATATTTCTTTTTTAATACATTTCAATATCTTTTCTTGTTGAGAGGATAAGTCATCATAACTCATTGTTTATTCACCTCCATAGATTCATTTTTTACTATTGTAACATAATAAGTTTATAATTTCAAACATTTGTTTGATAAATATGTTGACATCGAACCAATGTTCTGATATAATTCAATCAAACAAATGTTCTTAATGAGGTGATATAGTGATAATTTTAGGTAAATATAAAGTAGTAAACATGAAACGTTTTAAAACTTTTTTATTTATGCTAGTTTTTTTCATTAGTCTTACATTATTTATATTATTATCAACAATTACTGCATACTCAAAAGAAGAAATTATGTACGATTATGTTTATATAAAAGCTGGTGATACTTTATGGGAAATTGCTGATAAATATAATAATAATATTAATATAAAGAAATTTATTAATATTATTATGAAAGAAAACTCATTGTCTAATACTGTTATTTACCCAGGCGATATTATTAAGATTCCTCTGATTTATTAGATTGCTTATAATTACCCAAAGGATTACTTTCTACAGCTTTTCTTAAACGTTCGTCATCAATATGTGTATATATTTGTGTTGTAGACACACTCTCATGGCCAAGTATTTCTTGTAATGCTCTTATATCAACATTACCATGTTTATACATCAGTGTAGCAGCGGTATGTCTTAATTTATGAGGTGAATATTTACTATTATCTAGTCCAGCGTTATTTATAAGCTTCTTTACTACATGCTGTACAGCTTTTTGAGATATTCGTGTTTTTCTATTGCTTAAAAATAATGCTTTCTCATGACCAAGTTTTGCATCAGGTCTAACTTTTAAGTATGAATTAATTGCATCTATACATGACTTGTTAAGATAAATAGTTCTTTCTTTATTACCTTTACCAATAACAGTAAGTGTATCTTCTTTAAAATCATCTATATTAATACCTATAAGTTCTGATAATCTCATACCGCAGTTTAAGAATAATATTATAATAGCAAAATTTCTTTCTTTACTTTGTCCATCTATCGATTCAAGTAATTGTTTTGATTCATCTAGAGTAAGATAGATAGGGTGTCTGATATTAGTTTTAGGAGTCTCTAAATTGAGTGCTGGATTTTCATCCAATACATTAATTATACCATTTAAATATTTAAAGTATGATCTTAAGCTAGCAACTTTTCGAGCTTTTGTTCTATTAGAATTATTTCGTACTTTATCTATAAAAGATATAAAGGAGTGGAGGTCATTCAACCTTAATTTCTTTAGAATTTCTATATCAATAAGATTAATATCAATATTGGAAAAATCTTTTTCATTAGTTAAATTATATTTAAGTGCAAGATATCTGTAAAAAGTTCTTAAATCCAAAAAATATTCAGATACAGTTTTAGTAGATTTTCCTTTAATAGTTTCTAAGTATTCAAGAAAGTCACATAATGGAGAGGGGCAAATATTATAGTAATTCATCATAAAAACCTCCTATTTTTGTCGCAAAATAGATATTTTGCGACAAAGTTTATTTTTCGATATTATTTTACACCAAATAGATATATAAATCAAGTACTAATTATATAGTACAGCAGATTTCTTATGTAAAACGCTTATTTTCAGTCAATATTGATTTTTTTATGATTTTAATATAATTATATGCTTGTTAGCTTTTTTATTGTTTAAATCGAAATTTAAAGCTCAAAATTTTTTGTTAAAAAAAAGTGCTGCGTACGCAGCACTAAACTTTTAATTCTACATTTACTCCTAGTAGATTTTTATTTTTTTCAATTATAGGTTTAATTATATCATTAACAAAATCTTCAACTTGCTCGACAGATCTGCCGATAAAATTTTTACAATCTATAATTTGATTTATTTCGGTTTCGGATAAATTTATTATAGTATTTTTTTCAATTCTTTTTATTAAATCATTACTTTTACCATATTTCTTAACTTGCTCAGCTGCTTCCATAGACAATTTTCTTATTTCTTCGTGTATTAATTGTCTATTACCGCCTCGCTTAACGCATTCCATTATTATATTTTCGGTAGCCATAAATGGTAATTCTTCATTTATATGTTTTTCTATAACTTTTTCATTTACTATTATTCCATCAAAGACATTTATAGCTATTTCTATTATAGCATCACAAGCTAAAAATGACTGCGGTATAACAAGTCTTCTATTAGCTGAATCGTCAAGTGTTCTTTCAAACCATTGAGTTGTTACAGTAGCTGAAGTATTTTCAGTATTTGAAATAATAAATCTTGATAATGAAGCTATTCTTTCACTTCTCATTGGATTTCTTTTATATGCCATAGCTGATGACCCAATCTGATTTTTACCAAATGGTTCTTCAACTTCTTTTAAATTTTGCAATAACCTTATATCATTTGTGATTTTATGTAAACTCTGAGCTATACCACTTAAGCTAGATATAACAAAATAATCTACCTTTCTAGTATAAGTTTGACCAGTTAAGTCTATAGTCTTTTCAAAACACATTTGTTTTGCAATTAGTTCATCTAACTTTTTAACCTTTTCACTATCGTTATTAAATAACTTCATGTAACTTGCTTGAGTTCCAGTAGTTCCTTTAGCTCCTCTGAGTTTTAAATTACTTATAATAAATTCAAGTTGCTCAAAATCTAAATATAAATCTTGTAACCATAAACTAGCTCTTTTTCCTACAGTAGTTAATTGAGCTGGTTGAAAATGAGTATACCCTAAAGTTGGCAGTTCTTTATATTTCATGCAGAAATTTGCTACTGAATCAATAAGGTTAATTAATTTTTTTCTTATTATATAAAGTCCTTCTCTGATAATTACAATATCTGCATTATCCCCTACATATGCACTAGTTGCACCTAGATGTATTATAGGCATTGCTTTAGGACATTGTGTACCAAATGTATGAACATGAGCCATCACATCATGCCTAAATTCCTTTTCTTTTTGAGCTGCTAATTGATAATCAATATCATTTACCTTGCTTTTCATTTCTTGTATCTGTTCTTCTTTAATATCTAGTCCAAGTTCCTTTTCCGCTTCTGCAAGTGCAATCCATAGTTTTCTCCATGTAGAAAATTTTTTATCGTCAGAAAAATTTCTGCACATTTCTTTACTTGCATATCTTGAGATTAAAGGATTTTCATAATATTCTTTTTTCATTAACGCACCTCCCTAATTTAATTGTTACTAGTAAAAAGAAGTAAACTTTCTAGTTTACTTCTTATTTTGCATATTCAATTGCTCTTGTTTCTCTAATAACATTTACTTTTATCTGACCCGGATATTCTAATTCATCTTCTATTTTTTTAACTATGTCTTTAGCTACTAATATTATACCAGAGTCATTTATTTCTTCAGGCTTAACAATGATTCTAATTTCTCTGCCTGCTTGTATTGCATATGATTTTTCTACTCCATCAAAGGAATTTGAAATTTCCTCTAATTTCTCTAATCTTTTAATATATGTTTCTAGTGTTTCTCGTCTTGCTCCAGGTCTTGCTGCTGAAATTGCATCAGCTGCTTGAACTAAAACAGCTTCAACTGTTTGTGGTTCAATATCGCCATGATGTGCAGCTACAGCATGAACAATAGCTTTGCCTTCTTTGTATCTCTTAGTTAAGTCTTCACCTATTGTTACATGGTTTCCTTCTATTTCATGGTCTACCGCTTTACCAATATCATGAAGTAATCCTGCTCTTTTAGCAGTTTTTATATCAGCTCCTAATTCAGCAGCCATAATACCACTCAAATGAGCTACTTCAATAGAATGTTTTAATACATTTTGCCCATAACTAGTTCGAAATTTCAATCTACCTAATAGCTTTATAAGTTCAATATGTAAACCATGTACACCAACATCAAATGCTGCTTTTTCGCCTTCTTCTTTAATTTGCTGCTCAACATCACGTTTTGCTTTTTCAACCATCTCTTCTATTCTTGCTGGATGAATTCTTCCATCTAATATCAATTTTTCAAGAGCTATTCTAGCAATTTCTCTTCTTATAGGATCAAATCCAGAAATTACGACTGCTTCAGGAGTATCATCAATTATTAAATCAATTCCTGTCATTGTTTCAAGTGCTCTGATGTTTCTTCCTTCTCTTCCTATAATTCTACCTTTCATTTCATCATTTGGAAGATTAACTACTGAAACTGTAGTTTCAGCAACATGATCAGCTGAACATTTTTGAATTGCATAACTAATAATTTCTCTAGCTTTCCGTTCTGCATTTTCCTTAGCATCTCTTTCAATTTCTTTTACTATAATGGCTGCTTCTTTTTCAGTTTCTTTCCTTATATCATTAATAAGCATCTCTTTAGCTTCTTCAGAAGATAAACTTGATATTTTTTCAAGTTCTTCTTTTTGCTTATTGTATAAATGATTTAACTTTTCTTCTTTAGATAGTAAATCTTTTTGTTTTCTGCTTAAATTTTCTTCTTTCTTTTCAATTATCAAGCTTTTGTTATCTAAAGTTTCTTCTTTTCTAATTAATCTCTTCTCAGATTTTTTTAATTCATTTCTTCTCTCTTTATTTTCTCTCTCAACTTCATTTCTTAATTTATGAGCTTCATCTTTGGCTTCTATTAGTATTTCTTTCTTCCTTGTTTCTGCATTCTTTATAGCATCTTCAATTATTCGTTTCGCTTCACTCTCGGCACTTTTAATTTTCCTTTCAGCTATAATTTTTCTTATATACATACCTATAACTAGGCCTATTATACCACTTATTATTATAAAAATTATATCTTTTATTATCTCTAATCACCTCCTATATTGATTTTTCAAGTTTCGAGATATATATAATATTAAAATAGTAGAAGCTATTAATTATTTAATGAGCACTATATACATTTTATTATTTTTTTAGCTCTATGTCAAGAAAATGAATAAAAAATAAGGAAGCTAAGCTTCCTCTTTATTAGTATTTTCATTTATTAAACCATACTTCTCTCTTACTTTATTTTCTATTTCACTTAACAATTCAACATTTGTTCTTAAAAATTCTTTAGAATTTTCTCTTCCCTGTCCAATTCGTGTATCTCCATATGAATACCATGCTCCAGCTTTATTAACTATTCCAGCTTCTACACCCATATCTAATATGCAACCTTCTTTTGAAATACCTTGTCCATATATAATATCAAATTCAGCTACTTTAAAAGGTGGTGCTACCTTATTTTTAACTACTTTTATTCTAGTTCTATTTCCAACAATTTCGCTTCCCTTTTTTAACGATTCTATCCTTCTAACATCTAATCTAACAGTTGCATAGAATTTTAAAGCTCTACCACCTGTAGTTGTTTCTGGATTACCAAACATGACTCCAATTTTTTCTCTAAGTTGATTAATAAATATTACTATAGTATTTGATTTTTTTATAGATCCTGCTAATTTTCTTAATGCCTGTGACATTAGCCTAGCTTGTAATCCTACAAATGAGTCTCCCATTTCTCCTTCTATTTCTGCTTTTGGAACAAGAGCAGCTACCGAATCCACAACTATAACATCAACAGCACCACTTCGTACTAATGCTTCAGCTATTTCTAATGCTTGCTCACCTGTATCTGGCTGAGATACTACTAAATTCTCAATATCAACACCTAGCTTATTAGCATAACTAGGATCTAAAGCATGTTCAGCATCTATAAAAGCAGCTATGCCGTCACCTTTTTGAGCTTCAGCAATTATATGTAATGCCATAGTAGTTTTACCTGAAGATTCAGGACCATATATTTCAACTATCCTTCCTCTTGGAACACCTCCGATACCTAGAGCTACATCCAATTGTAATGCTCCAGTAGGTATAGATTCTATATTTAATTTCGAGTCTTCTCCAAGTTTCATTATAGAGCCTTTTCCGAATTGTCGTTCAATTTGATTAATAGCAGCGTCTAAAGCTTTTTCTTTTTCCATTCTATACTCCTTTCGAGAACGTTTGTTCTATTTATATTATATGTATCATTCTGTCATTTGTCAATAGCTGAAATTAACTTTTTATTACATTTCTATTATTTACTAAATATGTTATAGCTGAAATTAATGTTAATAAAACAGTAATTATTATTAAAGGATTTATTAATTCATTTATGAATTGAATTGGTCTTGCATAGTCTATCAGAATTACAATGATTAAAATCATTTGAAAAACTGTTTTTATTTTTCCCCACTTATTAGCTGCTATCGTAACATTTTTTGAAGCAGCTAGTGTTCTAAAACCTGATATTAAAAATTCTCTTCCTATAATAATTATGACTATCCAAGCACTAATATAATTCATTTCAACAAAACAAATTAAAGCAGAAGAAACTAATAATTTATCAGCTAAAGGATCCATAAATTTTCCAAAATCTGTTATCAAATTAAACTTTCTTGCTATGTTCCCGTCTAGAGTATCTGTTAGAGAAGCTGCAATAAAGATAACTAAGGGTATTATTTTTATAGAATTATTATCAAGCATTAAAAAAAACACAAATATTGGAATTAATAAAATTCTTAATATTGTAAGTTTATTCGGTAAATTCATACTAACTCTCCTATTAAATCATATTCTAACGCATCTTTTATTACTACATCATAATAATTACCTATTACTAGCTTTTCTTTAGTTTTTACAAATGTATATCCATCTATTTCAGGCGAATCCATATATGTTCTACCTACATATAAGTCTTCTTCTTCCTTTTCATCTATAAGAACTCTGTATATGCTTCCTATTTTTTTTCTATTTTTTTTATAAGAAATTGACTGTTGAATCTGCATAAGTTCGTCTTTTCTTCTCTCCTTAGTTAGTTCATCTATTTGATTACTTAATTTGTATGCTGCCGTATCTTCTTCTCTTGAATATTTAAAAACACCTACTTTATCTAACTTGAATTTATTTAAAAAATCTTTTAATTCTTCATGTTCTTCTTCTGTTTCCCCAGGAAATCCAGTAATTAAAGAAGTTCTTAGAACAGCGCCTTTTACTTTTGTTCTAATTTTATTTATAAGTAAAACTATTTCTTCCTTATTAGTCCTTCTATTCATTTTTTTTAGAATACTATTACTTATATGTTGTAATGGAATATCAAAATATTTTACTAATTTTTTATTATTTTTAAATTCATCTATTAGGTCATCATAAAAATCTTCAGGATACAAATAATGAATTCTTATCCATTCAATTCCTTGAATATCTGAAAGTCTTCTTATAACTTCATGAAGTTTTTTCTCATTATACAAATCTATTCCATACTTACTTGTATCTTGAGCAATTATAATTAATTCTTTTACACCATTTTTAGCTAATATTCTAGCTTCATCAATAATATCTTCTATACTTCTACTTCTATATTTTCCTCTTATTTTAGGTATTATACAATAAGTACACTTATTATTACACCCCTCAGCTATTTTTATATAAGCATAATGTTTAGGTGTTAACGATATTCTAGGTAAATTTTCTGTTTCACCGAGCATATCTATATAACACTTATGGCTATTATTTATTTTATACTCATCAATTATTTTATCTATATTACCATATTGAAAAGTTCCTATCAGCATATCTATTTCAGGTATCTCTTTCATTAACTCATTTCCATATCTTTGTGACAAGCATCCCGCAACAATTAAAGCTGCACCACTTTTATCTTTTATACTTGCAGCCTCTATAATTGCGTTTATAGATTCTTCTTTTGCATCATTTATAAATGAACAAGTATTTATAATAATGTAGTCTGCATTATCTGCATATTCTACCATTTGATAGTTCTTTTCATTAAGTATACCTAACATATTTTCCGAATCAACTAAATTTTTGGAACAACCCAAAGAATGTAAATAAATTTTCTCCATGTTAATTATTCTCCTTCATTTTTTCAAACTCTTCTTCAGTTATTAGTACTTTCCTTGGCTTGCTACCTTCATAGCTACCTACTATACCTCTTTCTTCTAAATCATCTATTAACCTTGCTGCCCTTGCGTACCCAATTCTAAGTTTTCGCTGTAAAAACGACACTGACGCTTGACCTTCAATAACCACTAATTGAGCTGCACGTTCTAAAAATTCATCTACTTTCTTATTTTGTATAGGTTTATTTTCAATTTCTTTAGTTATATTATTTGCTCTCTGTTCAATTCTTTGTTGTTTAATAAAATCAATTACTCTTTTAACTTCATTATCAGAAACAAAAACGCCTTGCGCCCTAACCGGCTTTGAAACTCCAGTAGGAAAATATAGCATATCTCCTTTACCAAGTAATTTTTCAGCTCCACTGCTATCTAATATTGTTCTAGAGTCTATATATGATGAAACAGCAAATGCTATTCTAGATGGTATATTTGCCTTAATTGTTCCTGTTATTACATCTACTGAAGGTCTTTGAGTGGCGATAACTAAATGTATTCCAGCAGCTCTTGCTAGCTGAGCTAACCTTGTAATGCTTTCTTCTACTTCACCAGGTGCTACAACCATTAAGTCAGCAAGTTCATCTATAATTATTACAATTTGTGGCATTCTTTCATTTTCACATTCCATCACAGCTTTTTTATTGTATGAATAAATATCTCTTACACTATTTTTAGCGAAAATTTTATATCTATTAGTCATTTCAGATACTGCCCAATTTAAAGCGTTTGAAGCTTTTCGCGGCTCTGTAACAACTGGAATTAAAAGGTGTGGAATACCGTTATAAATACTCAACTCAACTACTTTAGGATCTATTAATATAAGCTTTACTTCTTCTGGTTTAGATTTAAGTAATATACTCATTATTAAAGAATTTATACAAACACTTTTTCCAGAACCTGTAGCACCTGCTACAAGTAAATGGGGCATGCTTTCAATATTCGCAATAATATTCTTACCTGCAATATCTTTACCAATAGTAAAAGGTATCTTAGTTTTTATATTTTCATATTCATTTGATTCAATTAATTCTCTGAGCACAACATTAGATTTTACAGCATTAGGTACTTCTATACCAACAGCTGCTTTACCGGGAATAGGCGCTTCAATTCTAATATCAGATTTAGCAAGACTTAAAGCTATATCATTAGTGAGACTTAATATTTTACTTACTTTAACTCCAGGAGCAGGTTGTAACTCATACCTAGTTATTGTAGGTCCTTTATTAATTTGAACTATCTTGCAATCTATATTGAAATTATTTAAAGTTTGTACTAATATGTCAGCTCCTTCAAGTATTTCTTTCTTTTCAGCAGTTTTATTAGTTAAATCAGGTTTATTCAATAATTTATAATCTGGTATCTTGTATTCTTGAGTTATTGCATTACTCTCACTTTGAATTACATTATCTACATTTTTTTTCTGTTGTTCATTATTATATACTTTTTTATTAACTTCATCCTTATTTTTCTTATTTTCATCTTCTAGCTTTAAATTAACAATATTCTTGTTTTTATTTGTTTTTATTTTTATTTGCTCATCAGTAAAATCAAATATTTTTATATCTTCTTTTTTATATCGATTTTCTTTTTTTTCAGTTATATTTGAAGGTTCTTTGCTTTTATATCTATTTTTGTTTGTCTTTTTCTTAATGGTTTGTTTTTCATTATTTTTATCAGTATCTTCATCTACTTCAACAAAAACAAATGAATATATAGTTTTAAATAGTTTAAGTATAAAATTCTTTAAACTAATGAAAATAGTTTGAGTTATCTTTATTAAGCTTTGACCTGTAAAAAGTATAATAAAGATAAAAACAAAAGCAGATGTTATAATAAATGTACCTACAACTCCAAATAGTTTAGCAAATAAAAAAGCAACAGTATTTCCTATTAATCCTCCGCCTTTATATACTTGTCCAAGAATTATTGACTTTTCAAACAATTGTTTAATAGTAATGTTATCATTAAATATGGATGAAGATAAAGTCGATTCTGTTAGAACGTTATCTATTAAGTAGCATAAAAACAATCCTGTAATAGCAAGCAATTGTCTCTTTTCATTAAACATAAGTATATTAAGTAAATATAAAACTCCAACTACAATTAAGATATAAGGAAGTATTATCGTACCCTTTCCAAATAGACTTGTTAGTGCTACATTTATACTTTTTCCAATAATTCCAGTGTCATATCTCAAATCTGTCATAATAAGTAACAGTATAGCTACAGTTATAATAACAATACCTTTTATTTCTTTTCTTGTTTGGCTCATCTTTTTATTGTTTTTAGTTTTATTACTTTTAGTTTTATTGCTCTTCTTATTTTTATTCGTTCCTTTTACTTTCTTGCTCGGAGTTTTCCTGTTAACTGACATTTCATCACTCCCTATTAATTTGTAAATTATAGACTTTATCAAAATGTGCAATAATTAATATTATAATATTAATTATTACACTTAAATGCTTGTTACATATGTATGTTTTTATAACTTTGTCTTTTAATTTATTATAATTATTATAATTCCAAGTATCCAAACATAAATTGAGAAAAATACCAATTTTCCTTTTTGTATTAGTTCTAAGAGAACCTTTATTGAAATTATACCAAATATGAAAGATATAATCATAGCAATTATAATATTAAAATTTATATAAATATCTCCAGAGCTTAAAGTAAAAATTTCTAAGACTGCTGCACCAAATATAGCTGGAATTGATAACAAAAATGAAAATCTTGCAGCATCTTTTTTATTTAATCCCATAAATAATGAACCTACTATTGTAGAGCCTGAACGTGAAATTCCAGGCATAATTGCTAAGCCTTGAAATATACCTACTATAGCTCCTTTTAATAAACTCATTTTCTCAATTTTTATATTGGAACTAGAAAATCTTTCAGATACAAATAACAATATACCTGTTATAATTAAAGCTATACCTATACTATTAAGACTTGTATATGCTTGTTCAAAGAAATCTTTAAATAATAAACCGATAAGAGCTGTAGGTATTGTTGCTATAATTAGAAGAATTAAAAGTCTCTCATATTTACCATTTAATCTTGATTTTTTCTTTCTAAATAAATTAATGATTACATTAAAAAAAGCTTTAATAAGCTCTATTATATCTTTTCTAAGAACTATAATTACAGCTAACCCTGTACTCAAATGAAGCATAATACTATAGAACAAGTTTCCTTCATTTATTCCAAAGTAATATTGTAATATCGCTAAATGTCCAGAACTGCTTATTGGTAAAAACTCAGCAATACCTTGAACTATTCCTAAAACGATTGATTGTATAAGTGTCATAAAATCCCCCTTTGATTGTTATTAATTTATATTATATCATACTTAAAGATTATTAACCAAATAATTCTTTAATTTTATTTACTGCTTCTTTAAAGCCTCCAATTTGGTCAATTAGACCAATTTCGACAGCCTCTTGACTATTAAGTACAGTACCAACATCATTTGCTATTTCATCAGTGTCATACATGTATTTTAGTAGTTCTTCTTTTTCAACTTTTGAGTTATTTACAACAAAATTAATTATTCTTTCCTGCATTTTTTGAAAATACCTAAAAGTTTGAGGAACTCCTATTACTAATCCACTTGTACGTATTGGATGAATTGTCATAGTTGCTGTTGGCGCAATTATTGAATAATTAGCAGAAGTAGCTAAAGCATTACCTATACTGTGGCCACCTCCTAAAACTAAAGATACTGTAGGTTTAGATATGCTCGCAAGTAATTCAGATATAGCTAAACCTGCTTCCACATCTCCTCCAAGAGTATTTAGAATAATTACAATACCTTTTATTGCCTTATCCATTTCAGCTCCAACAATTTGAGGTATTATATGTTCATATTTTGTAGCTTTATTTTGAGCTGGTAAAGCTACATGACCCTCTATTTCACCTATAATACTAAGAAAATAAATATCTTTTACTGGATCTGCTTGTATAGTTGTTCCAAGTTCTTTTATTAATTTTGTACTACTATCTTTATCTTTTTCTTTTTCTATAATTCTTTCTTTATCTTTATCCATTTTTCCTCCAAAAAAATAATCAGTATCTTACCTGATTATTTTTTGGAATTTTTTTTATTTTATTCATTTTCTATAATAATCATGTCATTTCCAACTTTTTTTATGCATTTCCATTGAATTTCTTTTCTTTTTTGTTCTTTGAAAATACTAAAAGCTCTTGTTGCTCCTGATATTAAACTATTAATATCACCTGTTTTTTCTTCAATTACAAAATCACAATTACCTAATAACCCTAAGTTTTCACCAGTATCAATGTTTATAATTTCTTTGTTATACAGTTCACTTAATTTCATTTAATCACCAATACATTATATGCGACGATTCTAAAATTATTCTAGTCCTGTATGTCCAAACCCACCTTCTCCTCTATCTGTTTCGTCTAACTCTTCTACTAACTTAAATTCAGCCTTTTCATATTTTAAAAATACCATTTGAGCTATTCTATCACCATTATTAATTATAAAATCTTCATTACCTAAATTGATTAATATAACCTTAATCTCACCTCTGTAATCACTATCAATAGTACCTACACCGTTTACTAAGCTAATTCCATGCTTTATAGCAAGTCCACTTCTAGCCCTAATCTGTGCTTCATATCCATCAGGTATTTCAATAAATATTCCAGTAGGAATTAAACTTCTTTCTAAGGGTTTCAAAGTTATAGGTTCATCAACATTTGCTTTTAAATCAACTCCAGCTGCACCTTTGGTTTTGTATGATGGTAAATCAAAAGAATTTCTTTTTACTACTTTAATCTGCATATTTACCTCCTAAAGAATTTATAATTTTATCTTTTGTAATATTATGTTTATTTAAATTACCTGCATATGCAACACTATAGCAATTATTATCAAACAAAGTTTCTACGACTTTTATAACATCATCATATGTAATTCTATTAATTTTATCAATAATTTGATCAGGATATATTATTTCGTCATATATTAACTCTCTTCTTCCAATTGCAGTCATTCTGCTTGATGTACTTTCTAATCCTAATATATAATTACCTTTTATCTGCTGTTTAGCTCTCTCAAATTCTTTTTTTGAAATGTTACCATTCTTAATACCCTGAATTTCCTTTTTTATAACTTCTAATGCTTTTTCTATATAATTGGGCATTAATGCAGCATAAGTAGCGAATAATCCACAATTACTGTAACTAGAAACATACGAATATACTGTATAAACTAAACCTTTGTTTTCTCTTAACTCTTGGAAAAGTCTAGAACTCATTGTACCACCGTAAATGTTATTAAAAACAAGTAATGGATAATAAAGTTTATTATGTCTGCCTATACCTTTAGAACCTATACAAATATGTAACTGCTCTAAGTCTTTATTTATTCCTTCTACATTATGTTTATATTCAATCTCTTTACTTTCTTGTTTCTTATCTATACCTTTCCATGAATCAAATTTTACCTTTAATTTATTTATAAACTCTTTTTCATCAAAATTACCAGCTGCGGCAATTACTGTATTAAAAGGAGTATAATTTTCATGTTTATATTTAGTTATGTTTGATTTATTAAAAGTATTAATGTTATCAATAGTACCTAATATTGGATACGAAAGAGAACTTCCCTCAAACATTATTTTAGATAATCTTTCATGTACAACATCTTCAGGTGAATCTTCATACATTTTAATTTCTTCACAAACAACTGATTTCTCTTTTTCTATATCAGATTCATCAAACAGTGAATTAAAAAACATATCTGAAAGTAAATCTATAGCTTCATCTATATTCTCATCTAATACCTTTACATAATAGCAAGTACATTCCTTACTAGTAAAAGCATTTAACTGTCCTCCTATATTGTCTATAAATTCTGCAATTTCGTTTGCTTTTTTATCTTTAGTACCTTTAAATAACATATGCTCTATAAAATGAGACATACCATTGGTATTTATATTTTCATTTGATGAACCTACTTTTACCCAAATACCAATGGATACTGATTTAACATAGTCTATTTTTTCTGTGATTACTCTTAAACCATTATTAAAAGTAAATTTGTTTATCATATGTCCTCCTATTCAATCATTTTGCTTATTGTTACTATTTGATAACCATTATTTTGAAGTTCTTTTATCACATCCGGTAATATATCAACAGTATTTTTTGTTGGATGCATTAATATAATATCTGAATATCCTATTTTATTCATTATTCTATTGTATATTTTTTCTTTTGTAGTAGTTTTATTCCAATCTATAGTGTCTATACTCCACAGAATCATTTTATTATAATCTAAATTTTTTAAAGCTTTTATAACTTCATCGTTATATGCTCCTGAAGGTGGTGAAAATAACATTATTTCGTCATTAATAATCTTTTTTAATGAATCATCAGCATGCTTTATGTCTTCATATGCTGTTTTATAATCAAATTTACTATAATCCTTGTGGTAATAGCCATGATTTCCTATTTCATGACCTTTAGAATGAATTAATTTTACTGTAGAGCTATATTTATCAGCCCACCTACCTGTTATAAAAAAAGTAACCTTTACATCATATTCATCTAAAATGTTTAAAAGTTCTGGAATATATTCGTTACCCCAATCAATATTACATGCAAAAGAAACTATTTTTTCTTGTTTATATCCCTTATAAATAATATCTGCATTTGTATCATTAAAAACTTTATAAGAAAATCTTCTACCAGTAATAAGAAGTATAATAATTAAAGTTAATAAGATAATTATTACTATTTTTTTTATTTTCTGTATAGTTTGATAACATATTTTCATAAAAATCCCCCTTTTTACATTTAATATGTATTATAAAGAGGGATGTTTTATGATAGCTATTCATTTTCTTTTTTACTGATTGCATCTTTTCTAGATAAATTTATTCTTCCTTGCTGATCAATGCTAATTACTTTTACAAGAATTTCATCACCTATACTTAAAACATCTTCTACTTTGTTAACTCGTTTTTCTGAGATTTTAGAAATATGAAGTAAGCCATCTTTTCCTTCATCAATATTTACAAACGCTCCAAAATTAGTTATCCTAACTACTTTTCCTAAATAAGTTTCACCAACTTCAATTTCTTTAACTATTTTTTCTATAATCTCTTTTGCTTTATATCCATTATCAATATTCTCAGATGATATTAATACAGTTCCATCATCATCTATATCAATTTTAACTCCAGTTTCTTCTATTATTTTATTTATTATCTTTCCACCCGGTCCTATAATATCTCTAATTTTATCAGGATTTACTTTCAACTTAATGATTTTAGGTGCATATTGTGAAACTTCTTCTCTTGGCTTTTCAATACATTCAATCATCTTATTTAAAATAAATAATCTTCCTTCTTTTGCTCTTTCTAAAGCATGTTCCAATATTTCTTTATTTATTCCGTGTATTTTGATATCCATTTGAATAGCTGTAATTCCATCTTTTGTCCCTGCTACTTTAAAATCCATATCTCCTAAAAAGTCTTCCATTCCTTGAATATCTGTTAAAACAACTACATCATCATCTTCCTTCATTAATCCCATTGCAATTCCTGCAACTGGCGCCTTTATTGGAACTCCGGCATCCATGAGTGATAAAGTGCTTCCACATACACTTGCTTGAGAAGTTGACCCGTTTGAACTCAAAACTTCAGAAACTAAACGTATAGTATATGGAAATTCTTCTGAACTAGGAATTACAGGTTCTAATGCTCTTTCAGCTAGTGCACCATGACCTATCTCTCTTCTTCCCGGCCCTCTTAACGGTCTTGTTTCGCCTACACTATAAGCAGGAAAATTATAATGATGCATATATTTTTTATATTCTTCTTCTGATAAACCATCAATAATCTGTACATCACTTGCAGCACCTAAAGTAGCAACTGTTAATACTTGCGTTTGACCTCTTGTAAATAAGCCAGATCCATGTGTTCTAGGTAATAGACCTACTTCACAACTAATTGGTCTAATTTCATCTATCTTTCTATTATCAGGTCTAATTCCTTTTTTAATTATATTTTCTCTAACTTTTTCTTTTATTATTTTATAAATAACTTCATCAATATCTTTATCATTTTCAGGATATTTTTCTAGAAATTTTTCTTTTACATCTTCTTTTACTTTATCAATATTGTCTTGTCTTTCTTGCTTCTCTACAGTTAATATAGCTTCTTGAAATTTATCTTTTGCATACTCAACTACTTCAAGTTCTATATCTTTATCTGCAGTAAATAAAGTGTAATTTGATTTCTCTTTTCCTACTTTTTCTTTTATGTTACTTATAAAACTGCAAACTTTTTTAATTTCCTCATGTGCAAATAAAATGGCATTTAGCATTACATCCTCTGATATTTCTTTACCACCAGCTTCTACCATCATAATGGCATTCTCAGTTCCTGAAACAGTAAGATTAAGTGTTGAAACTTCTCTTTGTTTACTATCTGGATTTACAATAAATTCATCATTAATTAAACCAATTGAAACTGAACCTGTCGGTCCATCAAATGGGATGTTAGAAATTGAAAGTGCAATAGAGGAGCCAATCATTCCTGTTATTTCTGGTGAGCAATCTTGATCAACTGACAATACTGTTACTACTACTTGAACATCATTCCTATACCCCTTTGGAAATAATGGTCTTAATGGTCTATCTATTAATCTAGATGTAAGAATAGCCTTTTCACTTGGCTTACCTTCTCTTTTAAGAAAGCCTCCGGGAATTTTACCTACAGCATATAATTTTTCTTCGTAATCTACGCTTAGTGGGAAAAAATCTATACCCTCTCTTGGTTCTTTTGATGAAGTAGCAGTAGCTAATACTACTGTACCACCATATTGTACTAAACATGCACCTCCAGCCTGTTCTGCTACTTTATCAATAGTAACTTTTAACTTCTTGCCTGCTAGTATATATTCAAATGTTTTTTCCATATGTTCCTCCCTTATGTATTATAAATAATAGAGCGGGTTTATCCCCGCTCATTACCTTCTTAATCCAAGTCTACTTTTTATACTTCTATATCTCTCAATATCTTTTTTCATTAAGTAATTAAGAAGTCCTCTTCTCTGTCCAACCATTTTTAAAAGTCCTCTTCTTGAATGATGATCTTTTTTATTTTGCTTAAGATGTTCTGTTAAGTTATTAATCCTATAAGTCAAAATAGCTATTTGGACTTCTGGAGAACCTGTATCCTTTTCATTTAATTTAAATTCTTCAATAACCTTGTTTTTTTGTTCTTTTGTAATTGACATTACACTACCTCCTAATATAATTTACTCCAACCTCCATGCAAAGCGTCGAGGATTCGCAAAACATAGACAATGGAATTTCAATAAATTGTAACATATTATCTTTTTTTTGTAAATATTAAATTTCTTTTATGAACTTAATATTTTGTGTTTTTTTAATAATATCTGTATTATCAAATTTTATTACTGTTTGTGTATTTTCTTTTTTTACTTGGATTTTATGTTTTTCAACTCCTATTTCAACTTCATAAAAACCTTCTCTAGGAGTTATTATGCCTTTATTGTCAGATATAATTCCTATTTTATCATTATTTCTAAATATAATGTCATTATAATCAACAAAGTAATTGTTTACTAGCAATTCATTGACTCTTTTAATTTTACCTTTTTCAATTAATTCTCTAATTAATGAACTGCTTACAGGCAATCCTTCAATGCAAACAGGTTTTATCTCTTCAACATTATATTTATATTTATATTTATATTTTTTTAAAGTATCTATATTACCTTCAGCTTTAAATCCAAATCTAAAATTATATCCAATTACTATCATATTAACATTATATTTTTTAACAAGAATATCACTAATAAATTTTTCTGGAGAATATTTAGAAACAACTTCATCTAAAACTATTGTTTCAACTTCGTCAGCTTTGTATTGTTTTAAAATTTTCAATTTACTATCATAATTAGTTATATATTTTAAGTTATTAATAGATTTTTTCATGTTTTTATCTAAATATTTAAAAGTAACTATTATACTTCTTAAATTTTGTAACTTGCCTATTTCCAACAATCTTTTTATTAAAATGTCATGTCCAATATGTATTCCATCAAAATTTCCTAATGCTATGCATGTTTTTTCTCTTTTTGATTTCATTTTTTTCACCTGTTTAAATAAGCATCTTCTTAATTTTAACTTTGTTATCGTCAACTTTTATGCCTAATCCAATTAATTTTTTGTTGCAATATACATAAAAAGGTTCTTTTATATTATCATTTTGAAATTTATATTCTACAACATTCCCATTAATTAACTTTATATAATTTTCATTACTAACAGAAATACTTTGCATCTTTACTATGTCATCTATATTAATTATATGATTTTCTATTTCATTAAGCTTATATAAATCTTGTATATTTTTCAAAGTTAATGAATCAGTAATTTTCAAATCTTTTGATTTAGTTCTTATTAATATTCCCATATGTCCATAGTTGCCCAAATATTCTGCTATATCGTTACATAAAGTCCTTATGTATGTACCTTTTGAACAGCTAATTTTTAATAAGATTTTATTTTCATTGTATCTTAAAACTTTAATATCTTTTATTTCTATTAGTCTTGCTGGTTTATCAACCTCTACATTTTGTCTTGCATATTCATACAGCTTTTTTCCTTTATATTTTAAAGCAGAATACATTGGCGGTTTTTGATACTGCTTACCAACAAATTTATGTTCTATTCTTTCAACAGAATTTTCAAACCTTTTTATTTCTTTGCTGTTTATTATATTACCATACATGTCTTGCGTATCTGTACTTTTTCCTAGTATTAATTCACATATATATTCTTTGTCACCATTTATTATTATTTCACTCATTTTAGTTGCTTTACCTATGCAAATAGGTAAAACACCACATGCGTTAGGATCTAAAGTTCCTGCATGCCCAACTTTTTTTATATTTAAAGTTTTCCTTATAAAATTTACAACATCATGCGAAGTCATACCTGTAGGTTTTAATACATTTATAAAGCCATTCATTTATTCACCCAAAATTGTTTTTAATGTACCCAATATTTCATTCTTAGTTTCTTCTATACTTTTATTAAATGTAAATCCTGCTGCTCTTTTATGTCCACCACCACCGTATGTCTTAGCTATTTCAGATACATCTATATCATTTTTTGAACGTAAACTTACCTTTACTTCATTTGAATTTATTTCTTTTATTATACATGAAATTTCTACTTCTTTAATTTCCCTAATGAATTCAACTACACCATCTATATCGTCCATATTCATTTTATTTTCTAAGAGCATAGCTTGCGTTACTTTTGCTATGCCAAACCTATT
Source organism: Tissierellales bacterium (assembly GCA_018433765.1). Lineage (GTDB taxonomy): Bacteria > Bacillota > Clostridia > Tissierellales > Sedimentibacteraceae > SM3-B41. The sequence continues at coordinate 147,317 of JAHDQO010000002.1, read as the reverse complement.
ATTATAGTAAAATTCTATATCTGAAATAATTTGAATAAAGTTTTTAACTATTTTTATTGGTTTACTATTATAGAGATTATTATTTATTTGTAAAATATCAATTCCTAAATCAACTAATTCTCCAACAGCTTTATATGTTTCACCACTAGTATTGGAGTATGTGAATTTACCTGTATCTGTAATAATTGATATATATATATATTCAGCCATTTTTTTAGTTATTTCTTTATTAGCAGCCTTAAATAATTTAAATAATAACTCACCAGTAGAACTTATATCACTATCAACAATATTAATATCTGCAAAATTTGTATTTGTTACATGATGATCAACACAAATAATCTTGCTTGAATTATTAATAATTCTTGAAAAAATACCTAGTCTACTTTCATCTCCACAATCAAGAACTATTAATAAATCATAGAATTTAATATTATCATATTCAAATTTTATAGTATCTTTAGATATAAATGTTTCATAATTATAAGGTATTTTCCCTTCAACAAAAACATCTACTTGCTTATTTATATTTTTTAAATACTCATTAAGCATTAAAAGTGAGCCAAGACTATCACCATCTGGGTTTTTATGGGATACTAAACATATATTTTTTGAATTTTTTATATTATCAAAAAATAATTTTGCATCATTCATTACTATAACCTTTCTCTTCTTCTATTACTTTTTCAATTAACTTATTTATACGTATACCTTGTTCAATTGAATTGTCTTTTTCAAACAATAGTTCAGGAGTATACCTTATTTTTAAATATTTGCCTAATTCTTTTCTTATATAGCCTTTAGCATTATCTAAAGCTCCAATTGTTGAATTAACAATTTCTTGATTTCCATAAACTGATACAAAAACCTTAGCATATCTTAAGTCTTCAGTAACTTTTACTTCTGTTATACTTACCATATCAGAAATTCTTGGATCTTTTAGTTGCTTTCTAATTATATTTGTTATAGTTTTTTTCATTTCCCCCGATAATCTATTGTTTCTTTTAGATGACATTTTTTACCTTCTTTCTATCTCTTAATTTCCTCCATATTGTAAGCTTCTATTACATCGCCTTCTTTTATATCATTATATTTTTCTATTCCTAAACCGCCTTCATAACCAGTATTTAATTCTGATACATCGTCTTTAAATCTTTTTAAAGATGCAATGTCTCCCTCGTGAACAACTACATTATTTCTTAATAGTCTAATTTTTGACTTTCTTGTTATTTTTCCATTTGAAACATATATACCAGCTACCATACCTACATTAGGCACTTTAAAAACAGCTCTTACTTCAGCTCTACCTTGTATTACTTCAGTAAATTCAGGTTCTAGCATTCCTTTTACAGCTGATTCTATATCTTCTATAGCATTATAAATTATTCTATAAGTTCTTACATCTACTTTTTCACGTTTAGCTACTTCTAATGCTGAATTTGTAGGTCTAACATTAAATCCAATAACTATTGCATTTGAAGCAGAAGCAAGCATTATGTCTGTTTCATTAATACCACCTACTCCAACGTGTATGATTTTAACTTTAACTTCATCTATACTGAGTTTTTCAAGCGATTGTTTTACTGCCTCAATCGATCCACTAACATCTGCTTTTACAATTATGTTTAAATCTTTAACTTCGCCTTTTTGTATTTGCTCAAATAAATCTTCCAAAGATACTTTAGATGAATTCTTTATAGTATCCTGTCTTATCTTTTCTTTTCTTTTTTCAGCAATATCTCTAGCTTCTTTATCGCTATCCATTACGTATAAATGCTCTCCTGCTTCAGGTACTTCGGATAGACCAAGAATTTCAACAGGTGTAGAAGGTCCAGCTTTATTAATTCTTTTTCCTTTACTATCTAGCATGGCTCTAATTTTTCCATATGCTGCGCCAGTTAATACTATATCACCTTTGTTTAGAGTACCTTTTTCTACTAATACTGTTGCTACTGGTCCTCTGCCTTTATCTAATTTAGCTTCAATTATAGTACCTTTAGCTTTTCTGTGTGGATTAGCCTTAATTTCTTGCATCTCAGCTACTAATAATATCATTTCAAGCAATTCTTCAATTCCAAGTCTATTTTTAGCTGAAACAGGTACGCATATAGTTTCGCCACCCCAATCTTCTGGGACTAAACCATGTTCAGCTAATTCTTGTTTTATTCTATCAGCATTACTATCAGGTTTATCTATTTTATTAATTGCTACTATAATAGGAACATTAGCAGCTTTTGAATGGTTTATAGCTTCAATTGTTTGAGGCATAACTCCATCATCCGCAGCTACTACTAAAATTGCAATATCTGTAACTTGTGCTCCCCTTGCTCTCATTGCAGTAAAAGCCTCATGTCCAGGAGTATCTAAAAAAGTTATTTTCTTTTTATTACATTCAACAATAGACGCTCCAATGTGCTGGGTTATTCCACCCGCTTCACGATCAGTAATATTAGTATGCCTAATTGCATCAAGTAAAGATGTTTTTCCATGATCTACATGACCCATAACAGTTACTATAGGGGGTCTCTCTACAAAATTCTTATTATCTTCATTACTGTCTTCTTCTAATTTATTTTCTATTTCCTGTAACTCATCAACTATTTCTTTCTTTTTTATTTCTATATTAAATTCTTCTGCTAAAATAGCAGCAGTATCAAAATCAATTTCTTGATTCATATTAGACATCACACCAAGCATAATAAGCTTTGATATAATACTATTTACTGGTTTATTAATAATTTCTGCAAAGTCTCTAACTAATATAGCTTCTCCAATTTCAATAATATCTTTACCCTCATCATCTTTTAGTTTGATTTTTTTCTTTATTTTCTTTTTAGAAAACTTTTCAAGATTTCTTTTGTACTGTTTTTTGTTATTATCTTTATGTTGTTTTTTGTTATTATCTTTATGTTTTTTAGTATTATCTTTATGTTGTATATCTTTCTTTAATTCGTCAGCTTTTTCTTTATCTCCCTTATTAATTGTATTTTTTTCTTCAATTTTTTTAAAATATTTCTTAATTCTTAAAGCTTCTAAATCTGTTACTGAGCTCATATGAGTTTTTAATTTAATACCAAATTCTTTATTTATGATATCCATTAAATCTTTACTATTAATGTTTAATTCTTTAGCAAGCTCATATATCCTCATTAAACCACCTCCGGTAACTAACTATTATTTATTAAGTATAAGGCTATATTTTTTTCATACACAGCTGCAATGCTTACCTTATCTTTTCCTAACATTTTCCCCAACATTTGCTTTTCGCCTTTTATTATATATTTACAATTATACTTATTACATTCATAAATTAAATTTTTTTTAGTCTTTTCAGATGCATCTTCAGCAATAATTACAGTGCTATACTTATTTTTTTTGATTGATTTTAAAACAGAATCATGGCCTATTGCAATCTTACCACATTTTCTAGCCATACCAATCATAGAATAAAATTTATTCATCTTTTTCTATCACTGCTTTTACTTCTTCATAAATATTTTTAGGAATTTCTGCATCCAAAGCTTTTTTTAATCTATTACTCTTTATTGCTTTCTCATAACATTCTATGTTCTTGCAAATATAAACACCTCTGCCATTAGCTTTTCCAGTAGAATCAACCTTTATCTCACCTTCTTTATTCTTAACAATTCTGCATAAATCCCTTTTTTGAAAACTTTCCATACATCCAATACATTTTCTCATAGGAATTTTTCGTTTTTTCATTATTCCACCTCAGATTGTTGTTGTATTTGAGATTCACTTTTAATATCAATCTTAAATCCTGTTAATCTTGCAGCTAATCTCGCATTTTGACCTTCTTTACCTATAGCTAAAGAAAGTTGATTATCTGGTACAATTACTAATGCACTTTTATCTCTTTCATCTACCCTAACATCTAATACATTTGCAGGGCTTAAGCTATTAGCAATAAAAGTAGCAGGGTCCTTATCAAATATTACTATGTCAATTTTCTCACCATTAATTTCGTCAACTATTGCTTTTACACGTACTCCCTTATTACCAACACAAGAACCCACAGGATCTACGTTTGGATCGTTAGAGAATACTGCTATTTTGGTTCTTGAACCTGCTTCTCTAGATATGCTATATATTTCTATAACACCATCATGTATTTCAGGAACCTCTAACTCAAAAAGTCTTTTTACTAAATTTGGATGTGTTCTAGAAAGAGTAATATTTGCACCTTTACTTGTATTTTTTACTTCTAAAATAACCGCTTTTAATCTATCACCATATGTATATTTTTCATTTGGCATTTGTTCATTCTGTGTGAGAATTCCTTCAATTTTTCCTAAGTTAACAAATATACTTCCTTTACTAAATCTTTGAACTATACCTGTAATAATATCACTTTCTCTACCATAAAATTCTTGAAATATTGAATTTCTTTCTGCTTCTCTTATTTTTTGTAGTATTACTTGCCTAGATGTCTGTGCTGCTATTCTTCCAAAATCTTTCTTTGGTTTTACTTCGATTTTTAATACATCACCTATATCGTATCTAGGATCAATATTTTTAGCATCTTCAATTGATATTTCGAGATTTTTATCATCAACAGCTTCAACAACTAATTTCTCTACGAAAACTTTATAGTCTCCATTCTCCCTGTCTACTTCTATAGTAACATTGCTTATTTTGCCGTAATTTTTTTTATATCCCGAAAGCAAAGCGGTTTCAATAGCATCTAATACAGTGTCTTTTGAAATTCCTTTCTCTTTTTCTAACTCATTTAAAGCTCTTAACAGATCCTTATTCATTACAAACTCCTTCCTAATTTATTATAACAGCTTTATTAATCTTTGAAATGTTCTTTATTTCTATAATTAGTTGTTTTTCCAATGTTTCAATAGTTATAGTATCTTTACCTTTCTTTATTAATTTTCCAGTATACTTTTTACTGCCTTCTATTGCCCTGTACAAACTTACTTCTACATCATTATTAATGTTTAATTCAAAATCTTTTTCTGTTTTAAAGGGTCTATCTATACCTGGTGAAGATACTTCTAAAAAGTATTGCTCTTTTATAGGGTCTATTTCATCCAGTCTCTTGCTAAGTTGTGAATTAACATTAGAACAATCATCTATAGTAATTCCTTCAGGTTTATCTAAATATACACGTAAATATTTGTCAGACCCTTCTTTAACATATTCAACATCAATTATTTCATAATTTGTTTCTTTTATTAGATCTCTAGTTATATCATATGTAATCTTTTCAATTTCTTTCTTACCCATATTAAATACAATTCATCTCACTTTCACTCTTATTATATTTATACAGCAGTTCAATAATTATTATATTCAAATTATTTTATTTTAAAAATACTCTCAAGTTTAACAATTAGAAAGAGTGGGTTTCCCCACTCTCAATGTCATACTTAAACTCAGTTAATTATATCACAAGTAGTTTATAAAATCAAATATTAAATATAGAAACCTGATTAGTTTTGTCTAGTTTTTTTAAACATCCATGCTTTTCTAATACTTCTATCACAGTTTTACTTGCCTTAGCTCTCTTAACAATATCTTCAATAGAAATAAATTCTTTCTTTTCTCTTTCCATTTTTATATTTAATGCAACGTTTTGCCCTACACCTTGTAAACTAATTAATGGAGGAATTATTCCATCTTCAGACAATTTAAATTTTTTATTGTCTGATTTATACAAATCGACTTTTGTAAATTTATAACCTCTCTTATACATTTCTAGAGCTACCTCAAGTACAGTTAAAAAATTCTTTTCTTTAGCCGTTTTATCATTTCCTTTGCTTTCAATTTCATCTATAGTCTCTATTATACTATTCTCTCCTCTAGTTATAATATCTGCATCAAAATCTTCTGCCTTCATAGTAAAGTATGTTGCATAAAAAGCTTCAGGATAATGAACTTTAAAATATGCTATTTTAACTGACATCATTACATAAGCTACTGCATGAGCTTTTGGAAACATGTATTTAATTTTATTGCATGAATCAATATACCACTGAGGTATATCATTTTCATTCATTGCTTTTATATCGTCATCATTTAACCCTTTACCTTTTCTAACTCTTTCCATAATATCAAAAGATCTTTTCTTCTCAAGTCCATTATATATTAAGTAAGTCATAATATCATCTCTGGTAGATATAACATCCTTAATTTTAACAATATTATTTCTAATTAATTCTTGTGCATTATTTATCCAAACATCTGTTCCATGGGATAAACCACTAATTCTAACTAAGTCAGAAAAAGTTCTTGGTTTTGTATCTAACAGCATTTGTCTTACAAATGCTGTTCCAAATTCTGGTATTCCAAGTGTTCCTGTTAAGCATCGAATATCTTCACTACTTACGCCCAGCACTTCTGGACCTTCAAATATTTTCATTGTTTCTTTATCATCTAATGGAACTTTGCTATTATCAATTCCTGTAAAATCTTCTAACATTCTTATTATACTTGGTGTATCATGACCAAGTAAGTCAAGTTTTAATATTCTACCTGAAATTGAGTGATAATCAAAATGTGTTGTTATAACTCCAGATTTTTTATTGTTAGCAGGATATTGAACTGGCGTAAAATCATGAATATCTTTATTTCTTGGTACTACCATAACACCACCTGGATGCTGACCAGAAGTTCTCTTTATTCCGGTACATCCTTCAACAACCCTATTTATTTCTGCCCCTCTTTTAATCATACCCTTTTCATCATAATAATTCTTTACAAAGCCATAAGCAGTTTTAGATGCAATAGTTCCTATTGTTCCTGCTCTAAATACTTTTCCTTCTCCAAACAATACCTCAGTATATTTCATTGCTTCTGATTGTTCTTCACCAGCAAAGTTTAAATCAATATCAGGTTCTTTATCCCCTTTAAAACCTAAAAAGACTTCAAATGGTATATCATGACCTTCCTTTATCAATTTTTCGCCACATTTAGGACAATCTTTATCTTCTAAATCTACACCAGAACCAATACTACCATCTGAAATAAATTCAGAGTACTTACATTTTTTACATATATAATGTGGCTCTAGTGGATTTACTTCTGTTATACCACTCATAGTTGCTACAAAAGATGAACCAACAGATCCTCTTGAACCGACAATATAACCATCTTCAAGAGACTTCTTAACTAGCTTCTGTGCTATAATATACATAACAGCATAACCATTGCTAATTATAGAATTTAATTCTCTTTCAAGTCTATCTTCCACTATTTTAGGTAGCTCTCTACCGTAAATTGATCTAGCCCTATTATAAGTCATTTCTCTTAATTCATTATCAGCACCTTCTATAATTGGTGGAAATGTGCCATTTGGTATAGGTAAAATATTTTCTATGCTGTCAGCAATCAAATTTGTATTTTTAACAACTATCTCATATGCCTTTTCATCTTCTAGATAGTTAAATTTTTCAAGCATTTCTTCGGTAGTCATAAAATAAAGAGGAGCTTGATCTTCTGCATCATCATACCCTTGCCCAGACATTAATATTTTCCTGTATAATTCATCTTCTTTATTAAGAAAATGTGTATCACCTGTTGCTACTACTAACTTATTATATTGTTCTCCTAAATCAATTATTTTTTTATTTATTTCTATCAGATCGTCTTTACTATTTAAAAATCCCTTTTTAACTAAATGCTTATTGTTTGCTAAAGGCTGTACCTCAAGGAAATCATAAAATTCAACAATTTTTTTTATATTTTCTTCGCTTATACCATTGAGTACTGCTTTATACAATTGTCCTGCTTCACATGCAGTGCCTAAAATTAGTCCATCTCTATATTTAGCTAATTCAGATTTTAATATTCTTGGTTTCTTGTAAAAATATTTTAAATGTGAAGCTGAAACTAGTTGATAAAGATTTTTCAAGCCTGTATAATTTTTTACTAAAATAAGAATGTGATAAAAAGGTTTTTTAAATATATCTATTTCACTTCTTAAATTGCTATCTAATTCAGTAATATTTTGTATATCTCTTTTTTCAGCAAGTTCAAATAGAGATAAAAGTAATTTTGCAGTTGCTTCTGCGTCATCTACAGCTCTATGATGATTTTCAAGCTTTATGTTAAACTTTTTAACTAATGTATTAAGTTTATAGTTTTTAGTATTCTTTACTAGAGCTCTTGATAATTCAAGAGTATCTATGACCGAGAAGTCTCTGTCCATAGACAAATATCTTTTAAGTTTTTCTTTTATAAACCTAACATCAAAGTTTGAATTATGGGCCGCTAATATAGAGTTATTTCCTATAAAATCCATAAATTTTTCTAGTGATTCTGTAATTTGTGGCTTACCTTCTAACATATCATTGGTAATACCAGTAAGTTCAGTTATTTTTCTTGGTATCTCTTTTTCTATATATATTAGTGTATTAAATCTTTCTATGATTTTTCTGTTTCTAATTTTCACTGCACCAATTTCAATGATATCATCTTTTTTCTGATTAAAGCCTGTAGTCTCAATATCAAAGACTACTATATCATCATTCATTATTTTATTATCACAGTTATATGCTATTTTGTTTCCATCGTCTACAAGATATCCTTCCATCCCGTATAAAACTTTTAAATCTTCATCACTGCATGCCATTGCATCTGGAAACCCCTGAACTACACCATGATCAGTTATTGCAAGAGCTTTATGCCCCCACTTTTTAGCAAGATTAGCAAAATCTTTAAATGTATTTGTCCCATCCATAGAACTCATTCCAGTATGAAGATGTAATTCAACTCTTTTTTCTTTTGCATTATCAATTCTGCCTTTAACTTCAACTTTCTGAAATTTCTTTGCAATTATAACTGTTTGTCTCATAAAGTTGTCGTAAGCTACATTTCCTTTAACTTTATAATAATTATTTTTCTTTAAATCTTCTAATTCTTCGTTTTTAGAACAGAAATATTTTATATAAATGGTATCGGTCAAATCTGTTATGGAAAAGATCAATAGTGTCCTTCCATTACGCAATTCTTTTTTATCTATTTCTATTGCTTTACCAACTATGCAAGCACTAACTACTGTGTCATTAATATCTCTTATTTTCATAATAGGTAATTTATCCAATTTACTCTTATAAAAACTTTTATTTTCTTTTACCTTTTGTGGCTGCTTTTGCACTTTAGGTTTATTATTGCTAAGATTCTTTTTAATTTCTTCCTCAATAATTTGTTCATTGTTGCAAATATTATCTTTATTAATAAAATCAATTTTCAAACAAACATTAATATTATATATTTCTTTAATTGATTTAGAAATAATATCTGTTATATTATCAATTTTCATTTTTTCGTAAACTAATAAATTACTAGTCTTAATCATTATAGACTTGTCCTCAACAACTATATCAATACTATTAGAACTTTTATTTATCATTGGGTATTTACAACCTATTATATAATAAATATTATTCACATATTTCTTAATAAATTTTTCTGTATCAAGTTGATTTCCTTTATATTTTATAATAAATAAAACTTTAAAATAACCATTAAAATACTCTTCCATCTCATTTTTGATTTTATCTAATTCACTAAATAAAATTAAGTCATTAACAGTAATGTGAATTTTTATAATTTTATCTTTTTTTATTAGTTTAATATTTGTTATATCTATTTCTTTTAAGTTATCATTACAGTTTAAATCAATAACTTCCTTTAACTGCATAATGCCCTCCAAAATCATTTAAAAAAGGTTTATTTTCTCATTGCATATCAAAAACCTGTTATCTTATTAACTTTTTCAACGAGATAACAGGCTTTTGAGAAACTCTTACGTGGTAACTCGACTCCTTTCAGTCGCTGAGTAAGTTGGAAGAGCTAAATCAAAGATTTAGATTCTCACTTAAGTTCAAAGCGTGCCGATAATTTATTTTTATCCTATTAATTTTGCGATATCTTTATAGGTAATCATAATCATAATAGTAATAAGAAACAAAAATCCTATGAAATGAACAAAGCCTTCTTTTTCTGAAGGTATCTTTTTCTTCCTTACACCTTCATATAGTAGAAATAGCAGCTTGCTTCCATCCAGTGCAGGAATAGGTAGTAAATTCATAAAACCTAAATTTATACTAATAAAAGCTGCAAAGTTTAGAAATGGTTTCCAACCAAGCTTAGCAGTCTCTCCGACCATACTTATTACACCAACTGGACCTGCAAGACCTTCACTTCCCAATTGCCCTGTTATTAGCATAATAATAAATTGAAACATCAATTTTATATAATATATAGTTTTATAAATTGATGATACTATTGCAGATACAATAGATCTCTCTATTTTTGTATTAAATCCTGGCACTACTTGTTTTTGCGGAGTAACTAAAAATTCCAATATTTCATTATTCCTTCTTACCTTTATTGTAAGCTCTTTTGATTCTGATGAATTAATGGTCTGACTTAATTCGTCCCATGCAGTAATTTCTTTGTCATTAATTTTAATAATTTGGTCACCTTGTCTAATACCAGCCTTATAAGCAGGCATAGATGTATCTACATTACCAATAATATTAGTATATTTATTATCTTCTATATAAGGATTAATACCAATAAGATTTTTAAAATTAGGTTCAACATTTAGAGTCTTTATCTCATTATCCCTTTTAATAGTCATAACATACTGCTCTTGTTGCTCCATTAACTCGTAATAAGTATCTTCATAAATATAAACTCTATTATTATTTATCTTTAATATATCATCGCCAACTCTTAGCCCTGCTTTATACTCATTAGAAAGTTCATCAATGTAACTAATTTCATTACCATCAACTCCAAAGAAAACAGCAGTTACTAAAAACAAAACTATAGCTAATACAAAATTCATAAACGGTCCTGCTGCAATTGTTTTAGCTCTTTGTCCAACAGTTTTACTGCTAAAGCTAGTTGATGATTTAATATCTTCATCTTCACCTTCCATTTTAATATAACCGCCGATTGGAAGAATTCTAACAGAGAAATTTGTTCCATTCTTTTCTTTTTTATATATAACCGGACCCATTCCGATTGCAAATTCTTGTATATAAATACCTACACTTTTTGCTGCCCTATAATGTCCATATTCATGAAACAATATTACTAATGAAAAAATAAAGATTGAAGCAATTAAAGTTATCAATTTAAACCTCCTAAAAAAATCAAATAAAGTATTTTGTAAAATAATAAACTATTGGTGCAACAAATAAAACACTATCAAATCTATCAAGTATACCGCCATGGCCAGGTAAAATTTTTCCAAAGTCTTTTATGTTAAACTCTCTTTTAATTTTTGATGCTGTTAAATCTCCTAGCATTGAAATAATTGAAGCGAATATACTAAATATTATTATGTTTATGTAATTATTTATACCAATAACACTAAAATATATTGTAGAAAGAATTATACAACCTAATATTCCTCCTATTGCTCCTTCTATAGTCTTGTTAGGACTAATTTCAGGACATAACTTATGCTTACCAAATAAAACTCCTGTAAAATAAGCAGTTGTATCTGTTCCAAAGGCTATTATATATACCAACCATACAAATTGTGTTTTATTTAATAGCATCATATGATACATAAAAAAGATAACATATAAGCCAACAAAAATGTTTTCTGTCATTTTTTTAAAATCAAATCTCCTATTAAATACAAAAATCAAAAAAAACAAAGATATATAAATAAATAATACAAAATTAAATAAATTAGTTTGATTAATTGATTTGATAATAAAAAGTGATATTGCAAAAAAACAATTTATAACTGGACCATAATAAATTTTTTCTTTATCTAGCATATGATGCATTTCATATACTGCAATTAACGTAATTCCTAGATATACTAAATTAAATAATATACCTCCATTAATTGTTATAATTGCTATAAATACACCACCAACAATACCTGTTATTATTCTTTTTTTCATAAAAACACCGCCTTACAGCCTGCCATATCTCCTATTTCTGTTTTGATAGTTCAAAATAGCTTTTAAAAATTCTTCTTTTGTAAAATCAGGCCATAATACATTTGTAAAATAGAACTCTGTATATGCTAACTGATATAACAAAAAATTACTTAGCCTTATTTCCCCACTAGTTCTAATAAGTAAATCAGGATCAGATATGTCCTTTGTAAACAAAAATTCTTTAAATGTTTCACTATTAATTGTATCTATATCAAGGTCATTGTTTTTAAATCTATTAGCTATTGTTTTTACAGCAGATATAATTTCGTTTCTCCCACCATAATTTAATGCTATGTTAAAATTGAGCTTATCATTATTTTTAGTAATATTCATAGCATATTCTACTTGTCTTTGAACAAGTTCTGGTAGATCTTCCTTATTACCTAATAAATTAATTTTTATGCCATTCTCATTAAGTTCTCTTAATTCTTTTTTTAAATATTCAATAAGTAAATTCATTAAAAAATTTACTTCTTCTTTTTTTCTTCCCCAATTTTCAGTTGAGAAAGCATAAACTGTTATATCACTAATATTTAAACTTCTGCCTACTTCAAGTACATCCCTTACTCTTTGCATTCCTGCTTTATGCCCTAAATTTCTAGGTAAATTTTTTCCAGTAGCCCATCTTCTATTACCATCCATAATAATAGCTATATGTTTTGGTATATCATTCTTTTTAATAGTATTAATTAAATCCAAGTAATTATGTCCTCCTTACTAAAAGAATAATCCCCACTTAAGGGGATTAATAATAAGTAACGTAAAGCTCTAAACACTCTTTTTCTATATGTTCTTTTACCACATATGGATTAGTTAATGCATTGAATTTCTTGTTAATCCCAATTAATTTAATTATCTTAATTATATATCTGCCTTCATTGCTTATTTGATATAAAGCTTCTTTTAAAGGATATCCTGTCAAGTCTTTCACAATTAAACCTCTAAAATTTCTTTTTGTTTTATATCAAAAACCTCATCTGCAATTTTAATATAATCGTTTGTTAATTTTTGAACTTCTTCTTCTGCTTTTTTTAAGTCATCTTTAGTAATCTCGCTGCTTTTTTCCATCTTCTTTAACATTTCATTTGCATCTCTACGTTCATTTCTAATAGCTATTTTTGCATTTTCTATTTCTTTCTTTACAGTTTTTAATAAATCTTTTCTTCTTTCTTCTGTTAATTGTGGAATTACTAATCGTATTACTTTTCCATCAGTTGAAGGATTAATCCCTAAATCTGAAGCTTGTATTGCCTTCTCAATATTTTTTAACGAATTAGCATCCCATGGCTGTATAAGTAAACATCTCGGCTCTGGAGCAGATATATTAGCAATCTGATTTAAAGGCGTAGGTGTACCATAATAATCAACTTGCAATTTATCAACTAACTTTGGATTAGCTCTGCCCGCTCTTATTGAAGCAATATCATCTTTTAGATATTTTATAGTCTTTTCCATTCTGTCCTTAAGCTTTTCATGTACTTCTAAATACATTTTATCCCTCCTTAATTATTGTTCCTATTTTATGCCCATTAATTATTTTAGTTATATTTTCTGGCTGTTCAATACCAAATACAATAATAGGTATATTATTGTCCATACATAATGATGTTGCTGTAGAATCCATTACTTTAAGTCCTTTATTTAAAACATCTATATATTTCAAATCATCATACCTAGTAGCATTTTTATTAGTATTAGGATCATCACTATATACTCCGTCTATTCCTTTTTTAGCAAGTAAAATAACATCTGCATTTATCTCTGCTGCTCTAAGAGCAGCTGTAGTATCAGTTGAAAAATATGGATTTCCAGATCCCCCAGCAAATATTACAACTCTACCCTTCTCTAGATGTCTAATAGCTCTTCTTCTTATGTACGGTTCTGCAACTTGCCTCATTTCAATTGCTGTTTGAACCCTAGTTTCTACATCAATCCTCTCTAAATGATCCTGCAACGCAAGACCATTAATCACTGTGCCTAGCATACCCATATAGTCTGAAGTAGTCCTATCCATTTCTTTAGCACTAATTCCTCTCCAAAAATTTCCGCCTCCGACTACTATCGCTACTTCTATACCTAAATTATTAACTTGTTTTATAACATTTGCTATTTCAAAAATAACTTTTTCATCTATACCTCGGCCTTCTCCACCAGATAATGCTTCTCCGCTTATTTTTAATATTACTCTTTTATATATATGCTCCATTTTCTCCTCCTGAAAAATCTGCATTATATTAATGGAGAACTTTATGTTCTCCATTAATATAATATTACATATTCATTTGTTTAGCAACTTCTTCTGCAAAGTTTTCTTCTTTTTTCTCTATACCTTCGCCAACTTCAAATCTTACAAACCTTCTAATTACTATATTTTCTCCAATTTTAGCAATTTTTTCATTTAATAAGTTTTTAACTTTCATATCTGGATCTTTAATAAAAGGTTGTTCTAACAAGCATACTTCGTTATAATATTTTTTAATCCGACCATCAACCATTTTATCTACTATCTTTTCTGGTTTGCCTTCATTTAAAGCCTGTTCTCTTAATATTTCCTTTTCTTTTTCAATAATTCCTGATGGAACATCATCAACAGAAACATATTTAGGGTTAGAAGCTGCAACTTGCATTGCCATGTCTTTAACAAATGCTTTAAACTCTTCATTTTTAGCAACAAAATCTGTTTCACTATTTACTTCAATTAAAACACCTATTCTATGTCCATGAATATAAGAAGCAACTACACCTTCTGCAGCAATTCTTCCAGATTTTTTTGCTGCTTGAGCTAAACCTTTTTTTCTCAATAATTCTACAGCTTTTTCCATATTTCCATCAGTTTCTACTAAAGCTTTTTTACAATCTAACATACCTGCGTTTGTTTCTTGTCTTAATTCTTTAACCATAGCAGCTGTAACATTAGCCATATTTATACCTCCTAAATTTAAAAAAAGTAAGGATAGTAAGGGAGAATCTCCCTTTGCCCCTTACTTTCTTTTTTATTCTTCTATTATTCTTCTATTTTTTCTTCTATAGAAGCCTCAACTTCTTTTTTTGTTTCTTCAACATTTTGATTCTCAGTGTTTTCACTTGTATCAACTAATTGTTCTCCCTGTTTACCTTCTAATACTGCATTTGCCATAGTTGCAGTTAACAATTTAACTGCTCTAATAGCATCATCGTTGCCAGGTATTACTAAATCAACTTCATCAGGATCACAGTTAGTATCAACAATAGCTATTACAGGAATACCTATTATTTTTGCTTCTCTTACTGCTATTCTTTCTTTTCTAGGGTCAACTACAAACAAAGCTCCAGGTAGTCTATCCATATGTTTAATACCACCTAAGAATTTTTCTAATCTTTCACCTTCATGTTTTAACTTAATTACTTCTTTTTTAGGTAATAAATCAAATTTTCCTTCTTCCTCCATAGCTACTAGCTCATGAAGTCTGTCAATTCTCTTTCTTATTGTTTTGTAGTTTGTAAGCATACCTCCAAGCCATCTTTGACTTACAAAATGCATTCCACATCTTTCAGCTTCAGTTCTTATAGCTTCTTGAGCTTGCTTCTTAGTTCCTACAAAAAGAACTTCTTCCCCATTTAAAACAATATCTTTTACGAAATTATAAGCTTCATCAACTTTAGAACTTGTTTTTTGAAGATCAATTATGTAGATACCATTTCTTTCAGTAAAGATATATTCAGCCATCTTAGGGTTCCATCTTCTTGTTTGATGTCCAAAATGAACACCTGCTTCCAATAGTTTTTTCATACTTACTATTGACATTACTACACCTCCTTTTGTTTTTCATCCAGCTTCATCATTTTCTTAAAAAGACCATCAGGCACAACTCTCTAAGAATTAGAAACTGTGTTTATTACTTCGGTAGTATAACATAATATATTTTATTTGGCAATAAAAATTTATTTGCAATTTTTATTGCTGCAAACTAGTTCTCCTTTTTTCTTAACAAGTATGCTTCCACAGTTATCACATTTTTTATCTGTAGGTTCATACCATAACATAAAATTACACTTTGGATACCCGCTGCATCCATAGAATTTTCTACCTTTTTTACTGTATTTCTCAATAATCTCGTTTCCACATTCTGGACATTTTACACCAGTACCTTTTACAATTTGCTTTGAATTTTTACATTCAGGATAATTAGAACATGCTAAAAATTCTCCATATCTTCCTTTCCTTTTTAACATAACGGCACCACATTTTTCACATTTAATATCAGTTTCTTCAACTTGATCTTTAGATTTTAATGGTTTAGTATTTTTACATTCAGGATAGTTAGGACAGGCTAAAAACTTGCCAAATCTACCCTTTTTAACTACCATATAAGCGCCGCATTTTTCACATTTTTCTTCGCTTACTTCTTCTTTAATTTCTATCTTCTCCATTTTTTCTTCGGCATTTGCAAGATCATATTTAAATTTTTCATAAAATTCTTGTAAAGTGCTATGCCAATCTATTTCTCCCCTACTAACTTGATCAAGCTGTTTTTCCATTTCAGCAGTAAATTTTTCATTAATTACATTACTAAAATATTTTTCAAGTATTTCTGTAACTAAAAATCCTAATTCAGTTGGCGAGAAATAATTTTTATCTTTTATAACATATTCTCTGTTAATTATTGTAGAAATTGTAGGTGCATAAGTACTAGGTCTTCCTATTCCTAATTCTTCCATTGTTTTTACCAATGAAGCTTCAGAATATCTAGCAGGAGGTTTTGTAAAATGCTGTTCAGCATTTTTATCCTTTATATTTAATTTTTCTTTTACTTCTAATATAGGAAGAAGTTTATCTTTTTGATCATCAGTATATTTATATACTTTTTTAAATCCATCAAAAACAATTATGCTGCCACTTGTTTTAAATATTTTATCTTCACTATTTAATATTATATTTGTAACATCATATTCAGCATCTGCCATTTGACTAGCGGTAAATCTTTGCCATATTAAACTATAAAGTTTAAACTGATCGTTGCTTAATGAATTTTTTATCAATTCTGGCTCTTTAGATATTGAAGTTGGACGTATAGCCTCATGAGCATCTTGTATCTCAGCTTTTCCTTTCTTTTTAAAAACCCTATTTTTTAAATACTTTTCACCTATATTGTCTTTAATATACTCGCTTAAAGAAGTTAAAGCTTCATTAGATATTCTATATGAGTCTGTTCTTATATATGTTATTAATCCAACACTTCCTTCACCTTTTATATTTATTCCTTCATATAACTGCTGAGCTATCATCATAGTTTTCTTTGAAGAAAAACCTAATTTTCTATTAGCCTCTTGCTGCATACTACTTGTTGTAAAGGGAGCATAAGGACTTTTCTTTCTTCTTAATTTTTCTATATTGTATACATTGATTTTATTTTCTTTTATTTTATCTAAAATTTCGTCTGCTTTTTCTTTGTTTCCTAACTTTTCTTTTTTTATTTTTTCATCTATTAATGTGCCAAAATATTTAGCTACAAATTCTTTATTATCTTTTTTTATAGTTATTTCTATAGTCCAATATTCTTCAGGTTTAAATTTATTTATCTCTTTTTCTTTATCACATATTAGTTTTAATGCGATAGATTGAACTCTACCTGCACTAAGTCTTTTTTCTATTTTGTTCCATAACAATGGACTAATTTTGTATCCAACTAATCGATCCAATATTCTTCTTGCCTGCTGAGCATCAATTAAGTCGTTGTTAAGAACTCTTGGACTTTTAACAGCATTTTTAATTGCATTTTTAGTAATTTCATTGAACTCTATACGAATTTTTTCATTCTTATCTAATTTAAGCAATTCAGCAAGATGCCATGAAATTGCTTCTCCCTCACGATCAGGGTCAGTTGCCAGAAAAACTTTTTTCGATTTTTTCTTAGCTTTTCTTAATTCTTTTATAATATCTCCTTTTCCTCTAATAGTTATATAATAAGGCTCAAAATTATTATCAACATCAATTCCTAATTTACTTTTGGGCAAATCTCTTACATGACCAACTGATGCTTTTACTACATAATTTTTACCTAAAAACTTACCTATCGTTTTCGCTTTAGCTGGAGATTCTACTATAACTAAATTCTTATCCATTAAATCCTCCTATCATGATATTATGTATACACTATTATTTAAAAATTTGCAAGCATGAATTTTTTACCATTCATCTGCCTTATATAACCTTTCATTTCTAAAATAGTAAGAATACTTAATATTTCACTAACTTTTATATCAAGACTTTGACTTAAATCAAAAATCGTTTTTTCACCAGACATTAATAATTTAATAATCATTTCTTCTTGTTTATTTAATTGTTTCATTTGTATTTTTTTTATATTTTTTAGTCTATTTTTTAATGAAATTATTTCTTCACATATATCATTAATATTTGTTGTTATTTTTGCACCATCTTTTATTAATTTATTTGTTCCTTTACTATATATGCTATCAATATTTCCAGGAACTGCAAATACCTCCCTTCCTTGCTCAGCTGCGTGACTTGCTGTTATTAAAGTACCGCTTTTTTCTTTAGCTTCTACTATTAATACTCCTTCACATAATCCGCTTATTATTCTATTTCTATTTGGGAAATTTGATGCTAAAGGACTCATTCCAAAAGTTTGTTCTGTAATAATCATACCATTGGATATTACTTCATTATAGAGGTTCCTATTTTTTTTAGGATATATTATGTCAATGCCACTACCTAAAACTGCAACAGTTTTTGTATTATATTTTATTGCTGTTTTATGCGCTATAGTATCTAATCCGTTGGCAAATCCGCTGACTATTATAACTCCCATTTCAGCTAATTCTTTAGTTAATTTTTCAGTTACCCACTTACCATAATTTGTAGCTTTTCTACTCCCTACTACTGCTATCAATATTCCCTCAAAGGAAGATATTTCACCTTTGGCATATAAAATATATGGAGGGTTTTTAATATTTTTTAATTTATTTGGGTAATTGTTATCAAAAATAGTTATAATCGAAACATGTTCTTTTTTTATTTTTTCTAATATTATTTCCGGAAATTCATTTTTTTTTCTTATTAATTGAGTCTTCATATTTTCATTAATAAAATTAATATTATCTTTTTCACTAACAAAGTTATACCATATATTTCTAGATGTTTTAAAATATTCAATAAATTTACCTATTATACCATTTGAAATTCCATTAATAGAGTTTAACCATGAAAAAGTAATTTTATTTATATCTCTCTCACTATAATTCACTTAATCATCTCCAAAACTTCTTATCAAGACTTCTATATTGTATAGCTTCTGCAATATGATTTGGTTTTATATCCTCACTATCTTCTAAATCTGAAATGGTTCTTGCTACTTTCAATATTTTATTATATGCTCTTGCACTTAATCCTAAATTGGCAAATGCAGTTTGAAGTAATTTTTCTGACTCTTTATCAATTTTACAATGCTCTTTAATCAATTTTCCTGTTAATTGAGAATTGCAGAATATATTAATATCTTTAAACCTTTCTTCTTGTACCTTTCTTGCATGTTGAACTTTCTCTTTTATTTGTTTTGAACTTTCTTCGACTTTATTATCATTTAGATCATTATAATATACTGGAGTTACTTCTATTTGTATGTCAATTCTGTCCAATAACGGACCGCTTATTTTACTTAAATATTTATCTATTTGGCTTTGACTGCATGTGCATTCATGCCTAGAATCACCTAGATATCCGCATGGACAGGGATTCATACTAGCAATAAGCATAAACTCAGATGGATATGTTAATGTAGCATTTGCTCTAGCTATTGAAACTATGCCGTCCTCCATAGGTTGTCTCAAAACTTCTAATACACTCTTAGGAAATTCAGGCATTTCATCTAAAAATAAAACACCATAGTGCGACAAAGATACTTCTCCCGGACGTGGTATTCTTCCACCTCCAACCAATGCTACTCTTGATATTGTATGATGCGGCGCTCTAAATGGTCTTTTTTTCACTAATCCTTTTGTTTTAAGCTGACCAGATACACTATAAATTTTGGTAACTTCCAAAGCTTCCTCAAAAGTTAAATCTGGTAGTATAGTTGGTATTCTTCTAGCAATCATTGTTTTACCAGCTCCCGGAGGACCTATCATTAACAAATTATGTGCTCCTGCAGCTGCAATTTCTACTGCTCTTTTTAATGCAGGTTGTCCCTTTACTTCTGAAAAATCCATACTAGAATATTCATTAATTAACGTATCATCAAATTCGGTATTATAAGGATCTATAATTATATCCTTGTTCAAAAAATCAATTACATCTTCTAATTTTTTTATTGGTATAATATCTATTCCTTTTATGCACCCACATTCTTCTTTATTATCATATGGAA
Source organism: Tissierellales bacterium (assembly GCA_018433765.1). GTDB lineage: Bacteria > Bacillota > Clostridia > Tissierellales > Sedimentibacteraceae > SM3-B41. The sequence continues at coordinate 127,006 of JAHDQO010000002.1, read as the reverse complement.
TAATGACTTTATTAAATTTTCTATTTCTTAATGATATAACCATAGGCAATGCACCTTCAATATAGTTTATATCACCATTTAAAGATAACTCCCCTATTAAACAAATATCATCTTCTATTTCTTCAGTTATAAAATTACAAGCACTTAAAATCCCTACAGCAATTGGTAAATCAATTTGACTTCCTTCTTTTTTTAAATTTGCAGGAGCAAGATTTACAGTAATATGACTAATTGGAAATTTAACACCACTGTTTTTTATTGCAGACTTTACTCTTTCTTTTGATTCTTTTATTGAAGTATCAGGTAATCCAACTATATTAAAACATGGCATACCTTTTGTCAAATCTGTTTCAACATCAATGACATAACCTTCTAATCCATAGAGAACACAAGTTTTTACTTTTGATAGCATTTTTTACCTCCATTTTTATAACTATTATATGTTAACATTTTTAGTTAATTTTAACAATAAATTTTATAATATTACATTATTATAAAATTTATGTTTCTATATAAAAGCAATAAAACATGGATATAAATTTATAGTTTTTTCTTAAAAGTACAACTACTACTGTAATAAAAATACACAACAAAAAAACTCTAAAAATTATTAGAGTTTTTTCATTAACAAATTCTCTCATATAAAAATAAGTAAAAATTATTGTTGTCTAGGTCTGGCTTAGTTTCTCCTATTTTAAAAAATCCCATTTTCTCATAAAAATGATGGTTTCTATAACTAAGATATGGAGTTTGCAATGACCATTTTAAAGATTTCGGATACTTGTCATCTAAAAATTGCATCGCAGCTGTTCCAATACCCTTATTCTGATATTTTTGTTCAATATATATCGAAGAAATGTAATAATTTCCTTCACCTTTATCGTAAATACACATTCCACCAACTATTTTGTTATCATACATAATTTTATAATAATCTCCACTCTTTATTGCCCTCATAGTACTTTCCCGCGAATCATAGTTTTTTGGTCCAAAACCATACAAATCTTTATCTTCTTTAAATGCACTAATTTTCGTACTTAAAATATCATTTATATCTTTTACTGTTGCTTTATTAATAGAAATCAAATCTATACCTCCCTATCATAAAATATATAAACTAAACAATTCATATTAAACATCATACCACTTTTAAATACAATAGGATAATTAAAATTTTAGTGATTTTAAAATAAAAATAGCTCTTGATAATCATTAAGTAATTATCAAAAGCTTTACTATAAAATATAAACTTACATTTAATCTATAATAGAAGGAATAATATATTTCTCAAGAAGCGGCCACCTATCTAAAGGTTTTAATGTTATTTTAGACGTTATTACTACAATCAAGTCTCTATTTGGAATACAATAGATATGATTTCCGCCTGAACCTGCTGCCATATATGCAGGTGTATTTTCTGTTTCAAATAACCACCAAAGATAACCATATTTATTGGAATTCATAGCGGTTGATTCATCTATCCATTTTTCAGAAATAATTTGTTTATTATTCCAAATGCCATGATTCAGATATAGAAATCCAAGGCGTGCCATATCCCTAGGGGTTATTGTTAGCCCAAAACCTCCTGTAGTGTTGCCTTGTGGATCATTAATCCATCCTTTAACATTTTTTCCGAAAACATCATCTAATAAAAATGATTTCATTGGATAATCAGGTATTTCACTAATACCTATTGGTTTAAATAAGTGCCTATTTGCAAACTCACGAGCACACATACCCGTAGTACATGTTATAATTACAGAAAGCAGATGTGCACCAGCAGTGCTGTATTGAAATTTACCAATCTGACCTTTTCCTAATAAATCAAGAATATACTTCTCCCAGTTTCGCTGTCGTCTAAGTCTATCTAATGGCTCCCATTTATTACCTACTGTTTTAGATGCAATTGGTGCAGTCATGGTGAGAAGATTCTTGATAGTTATAGTACGTTTTTTTATATCACTAGGATTACAAACATAATCAGGAAAAAAATCTAATACTTTTTGATTAACACTCTTAATATATCCCTTATCTATAGCAATGCCGATTAGTGAAGAAATGAAACTTTTAGTTACAGAGGTAACATTATTCGTATCGGAAATACTATATCCATTATAATATTTTTCAAAAGCTATATATCCTTTTCTAACAATAACTATGCCATTAATATTTTTATATTTAGTATTTATCGCACGTTCAAATTCCTTTAAATAGCTTAAATCCATGCCAACATCTATTGGTTTAACTTTTTTCCATTCTTTTGTAGGCCAATAATCTCTTTTATTTGTTGATGTTTTCATTATTTATTTTTAAATACCTCCCTGTTATAGAATTAGGGTTTTGTTTTAATGTTTGCGGCGAGCCTTCTGCGATAATCATTCCCCCATCTAATCCTCCCTTAGGACCAAGTTCGATAATCCAGTCACAGACTGATATAACTTCAGGATCATGTTCAATTATAATTACAGAATTTCCTTTTTCAACCAATTCATCTAATAACACAATAAGCTTAGCAGTATCATAAAGGCTAAGACCAACAGTTGGCTCATCTAAAACATAAAGAATATTTCCTTTTCGTTGTCTGCCAATCTCTTTCGCAAGTTTAATTCTTTGTGCTTCACCTCCACTAAGAGTTGGGGTAGGCTGCCCAAGTTTTATATATCCCATGCCAACCCGCTCTAAAACTGTCAAGGTAGATATAATTGCTCTATTATCTTCAAAAAAAGTAACGGCTTCAGAAACAGTCATTTCTAAAATCTGAGTAATATTTTTGCCCTTGTAACTAACCGATAAAGCTTCATCATTGTACCTTTTTCCATGGCATTCTTTGCAAATATTATTAAGAAAGAAATTTCCACCTAACCATATTTTTTCCTGACCACTTCCTCCACATAAAGAACAGGCACCTTTTGAATTGAATGAAAAATGTCCAGGGGTTAAATTTTGATTTATAGCTACAGGCTGTTTAGCAAACATTTTACGTATTCTATCCCAAATGCCAATATATGACACTACAGTAGAATTCATATTTCTACCAATAGGATTTTGTGATACTTCAACGTATCCAGAAATATTCTCTATACCTTCAAGTTTTTCCTCAATATTCATCTCATTATAATGTGACTTATCATAAAAATTACCTTTGAGGAGTGATATTAAAGTATCTGAAATAAGAGAACTCTTACCGCTACCAGATACACCTGCAATTCCAACAAGTACGCCTAAGGGAAACGAAACTGTTACATCCTTTAAATTATTTGTTCTTGCATTCCTGATTTTAATTTTAGGCATTTCTTCAATATTTTTATTTATTTTTCTTACAGGCATTTCAATTTTTTGTGAAAGATATTGACCTGTTATTGATAAATCAGATTGTAGAAGACCACCTACATCACCCTGATAAATGATCTGTCCTCCCTCAATACCCGCTTTTGGTCCTATATCAATAACATACTCAGCCATTTCGATTGTTCTTCTATCATGTTCTACAATAATGACAGTGTTACCTAAATCCTTAAGAGCCTTAATTGATTTCAGTAGTTCAGTTTTTTCTGATTCATGTAAGCCAGCCGTAGGTTCATCGAGAATATATATAAGAGAATCCATTTTTGATTCAAGATGAGAATTAAGAAAAAGACGTTGAAGTTCTCCGCCGCTCAAAGTAGACATTTGTCTATAAAGAGAAAGATGTCCAAGGCGAGAATTTATTAAACACTTAGTTTTATGCAATATATCATTAAGAAGATTAGTTCCTAATAATGTTAAATTCTTGTTATTCGAAAAAGAATTAAGAAAGTTTTGTAATTCAGTTATTGTCATTGTACCAAGTTCACCTATATGCTTACTATTTAAAAATACTCTACGTGCTTCTTCACCTATACGAAATCCCCCACATTCAGAGCACTTAGCCATTTTGTATATACCGGTAGGATCTTCACCATACTTGTAGACAAAGCCTTCAAAAATTCTTGTCAAACAAATACTGCGATTTGCTGAATTATTACTTACGAAATGTCCATATATTATCTCTTCTTTGACTTCATCAGGAATTTGTGAAAATGGCATTTTTAAGTAATCGCTGAAATGTCTATATAGTACCCTTTTAAGTCCAGGTGTTATCTTTACTTTATCAAAAACCTTTTCAAGTGACATGAGTTTATCAGGAACAAGTTTTTTCATATTTAATTCAAAATATGATCCTTTTCCAGAGCACTTCATACACATACCATTTGAATTGTTATATGAAAAATAGCTAGCAGGCAAACGCTCTTCAGTATTTCCACATTTTGAGCATGTCAGATCATCATCAACAATTGATCCACATATCGAACAAGAAATCTTTCCTTCCGCTGCATAAAGCATTGCAAGCATTTTTAAAATATTAGTTTTAGTGCCTATAGTTGAACGCTGATTACTCTGACGAATAATATTCTGCTGTACTGCTATTGTTGGACCTATGCCAGATATATTATTGAATTTGTCTTCTTCGTCGATTTGAGCAAACACACCTAATGATTGTAAATACTGTTTGCGTCCCTCTTCAAATATAATATCAAAAGCAAGACTAGATTTACCTGAACCGCTTACACCTGTTACTACAATAAGTTTGTTTTTTGGTATTGAAACATTAATTTCTTTAAGGTTGTGAATACATGCACCTTCTATTGTTATATTTTTCATAAATCACCTCTTAAGAATTATAATTTTTAGATTGTTTGTTATTCATGTAGATTCTTTAAGGTAGCTATAATGGTTTTATAGGTAAATAAATATCAATAATGCATTTTTTCTCAGGGTGTGTATTAGGATCATTCATATACATTTCAAAAACATAACCTTTATCAGGTTGAAATCCACTTTTTGGAAGCCATTCTCCGTAAATATAGTCCCAAGTCCTAGTGCACTCACTTCGATTAATCTCAAAGTGACCAACTGCATATTTACTTGCTGGAATGTCTAACTTTCCAATCTCACCATTCACTTCTACATCTTGATAAACTAGCAAACAAATGCTCGTTTTTAGATTTTCTTTTTCAGTAAAGTTTGGATTATCATGATATATTGCAAAAGGTATAATTCCATTACAACCTATTAAATTTCTTGCCATCGCCCAATTTACTAATTTGCCTAATATTTCTTGAAATGTTTCAGCCAACTCTTCGTAAGAACCTATATGTCTTAAATATATAGCTTTCATATCTTTAATCATTCGTACTTCAACATTACCTTCTACTTGAATATTATTATCCTTTCTTAATGTATCTAATGCTCTTCTATTATATCTTGGTATTGTTATATTTGCTTTGCCATCCTTGCTTTCTACTTTGCAATTCTTGCTGTATTTTTCCCTTACTTTAGAAGCACTCATTCCATAGTATTTTTTAAAAGATCTTGCAAACACTGCTGAATCAGAAAATCCTAATTGCATTGCAATTTCCGTAATATTCATACTAGGATTATTTAAAAGAAAATCTACTGATCTCTCTAATCGTATTCGATTTATATAACTTAATGGTGTTTCTTTAATAAATCCTCTAAATATCCTACAAAAATGGAACTTTGAAAAACCAGAAATATCTGCAAGGATATCAACAGAAAGGTCTCCTCCAAGATTTACTTCAATATAGTCTTGGACTTTATTTATTCTTGATACATATTCACTATACATCAGTGAATTATTTAAGTTAGTCATTTATTCCACTCCTTCAACAGTTAACATTAAACGGTTTTCAAATTTGTAATTTCATTTGATAATCAACTATAATTAAAGCTACCATGTTACTCGTTATTCGTTACTAATTACTAATTATATTCCATATATAAATGGTATCATATACTAAAATTCCTTTCAATATATCATGATAGAATTTTGTAATCATAAAAGTTATGTTAAAAAAAGATATCACAAAACCACTTTAATTCTTTGTCACATTCAATCAAAAGAAATTTAATAATAAAAGCTTTAACGTTTTGTATATATTGTTAATTTATTTATTAATGAATTTTTATTTTAATTTAAGAACAAAATAATGACAGTTCATTAAAGTATAAAATATTCTAAGTCTAGGAGGCTTATATGTCTAATATAAGAAAAATAGAAGATATAATTGAAATTGTAAAAAAAAGAAACCCGGGAGAAATTGAGTTTCATCAGGCTGTAGAAGAAGTTTTGTTTTCATTGAGACCTGTGATTAAACAACATCCTGAATATATTAAATCAGGAATTTTAGAAAGAATTGTTGAGCCTGAAAGACAAATAATATTTAGTGTGCCATGGGTTGATGACGCAGGTAATGTACAAGTTAACAGAGGATTTAGAGTACAATTTAATAGTGCAATAGGACCTTATAAAGGTGGTTTAAGGTTTCACCCTTCAGTATATTTAGGAATCATAAAATTCTTAGGGTTTGAACAGATATTTAAAAATGCCCTTACAGGACTTCCTATTGGAGGAGGTAAAGGCGGTTCAGATTTTAATCCAAAGGGTAAATCTAATGAAGAAATTATGAGATTTTGCCAAAGCTTTATGTTAGAATTATACAGACATATAGGTCAATTCGTTGATATTCCTGCTGGAGATATAGGTGTTGGTAGTAGAGAAATTGGATATCTTTACGGACAATATAAAAGAATTAGAAACAGTTTTGAAGCAGGAGTATTGACAGGAAAAGGACTACCAATTAGTGGTTCATTAGCACGTACCCAAGCAACAGGATATGGATTGATTTATTTTGTTCGAGAAATGCTTAAGGCAAATAATTATAATTTAAAAGATAAAACAGTTATTATATCAGGATCTGGAAATGTAGCTATATATGCATGTGAAAAAATTCAAGAGTACGGAGCAAAGGTAGTTGCTATGAATGATTCTAATGGATTTATTTACGACAAAACCGGCATAAACTTAGCTACTATTAAAAAAATAAAAGAAAATGAAAGAAAAAGAATATCAGAATATATTAAATATCATCCTTGTGCTGAATATCAAGAAGGTAAGAGCATATGGTCAATAAAATGCGACTTAGCTTTGCCTTGTGCTACTCAAAATGACATAGATATTAAAGATGCCAAACATTTAATAGATAATGGTTGTATAGCAATAGGTGAAGGAGCTAATATGCCTACAACAAACGAGGCAATTAAAATTTTCCATAAAAACAATATACTTGTTGCACCATCAAAAGCAGCCAACGCAGGCGGAGTAGCCACTTCTGCCTTGGAGATGGCACAAAATAGTATGAGACTTTCTTGGTCTTTTGAAGAAGTTAATAGAAAATTAGATGATATCATGACTAGAATATTTAAAGATGTTAATGAAGTTTCTAAAAAATACAATCTTCCAAGCAATTATGTTGCAGGAGCTAATATTTCTGGATTTTTAAGAGTTGCTGAGGCTATGATGACTCAAGGCATAGTTTAACATATTATTTTCTTGGAAATATACTGATTCCGACAATTTTTACTCAATCCAAAAAGCATTTTCTATATGATTTATTATATCATCTTCAATTATTATTTCTAAAACATCAAATCTACATTGTATATCATAACAGTTATTTTTCATTAAATAATACTCAGCAGTTTTAATAATTTTTCTTTGCTTTGATAGGGTAACAAACTCTCTTGGATATCCATATTTAGTATTTTTTCTAGCCTTTACTTCTACAAAAACTAGAACATCATCTTTAGCTGCTACAATATCTATTTCTCCAAATTTACATAAAAAATTTTTATCAATAATTTTATATTTCTTTTTTTTTAAATACTTCTGGGCTTGTAATTCGTAAAATCTACCAGTTTCTCTTGTATTATTCATTAGTTTCCTCTAATAAAGAAAGTTGTATAGATTCAGATAATATTTTTTTCAAAAAACTCATTCTATGTATAGGTGTAGGTCCATATTTTTTTATTGCTTGTCTGTGTTCTTTAGTTCCATAACCCTTATTCCTTATAAATCCATATTCAGGATAAATATCTTGATACTTCTCTATATATCTATCTCTAGTTACTTTTGCTATTATTGAAGCTGCTGCAATACCATGACAAAGACTATCACCCTTTATTATATTTTTTTGAGGAATATTAACGTTTATTTTTTCTGCATCTATTAATAATATATTTGGTGTTATTTTTGCCCCAGATTTATTTTTAAGATTATTTATAGCAAATTTCATAGCTAAATGAGTAGCATTTTTTATATTAATCTCATCTATAATTTCACAGCTTACATTACCTATACCTACTGCTATAGATTTTTCAATTATTACATCGAATAATTTTTCTCTTTTTTTTGCTGACAATTTTTTAGAATCGTTAACCCCTTCAATAATACAATCCTCAGGCATAACTACTGCACATGCAGTGACATCGCCAGCTAAACATCCTCTTCCAACCTCATCTATGCATGCAATATATTTATATCCTTTATTCCAAAGTTCTTTTTCAATTTTTAACATGTTTACTCCTATAATGTTTTTTCCAAAGTAAATCTACCTAATTTACCTTTTCTATAATCATCTACTATCATTTTACTTATCCTTAATAAATCTATTTCTCCACCACTTATAATACAACCTCTCTTAACTGCTATATCACAAATAATATCGGTTGGCTGTTTTGTAATATCAACATCATATCTGTTTTTTAAAGCATTACTATCTAAATCATTTATCTTTTTAATTAATTCTATTGCTATTTCTTCTAAATTAATAACTTCATCTTTTATAGCACCTGTAAATGCTAAATTTAAAGCACTTTCATCTGTTGTTATTTTAGGCCATAATATTCCTGGAGTATCTAGTAAATCAATGTTACCTTGTAATCTTATCCATTGTTTACCTCTAGTAACTCCTGGCTTATTTCCAGTTTTAGCACTTTTCTTTCTAGCAATTGAATTAATTAAAGTTGATTTACCAGCATTAGGTATGCCAACAATCATAGCTTTTACAGTTTTATTCTTTATTCCTTTTTCTTTATACTTAGTAATTATGTCTTTTGTTACAGAACTGATAGCATTTTGAAGTTTCTTAATTTCTTTATTGTTTAATGCGTTATATAATACAGCATTATAGCCTTTTGCTTTATAATAGTTAATCCACTGATTATTAAGAGTTTCACTAGATAAATCAGATTTATTTAAAACGATAAGCCTTTTTTTATTATTAAACAATACATCAAAATCAGGATTTTTACTGCTTCTTGGTATTCGTGCATCTATTACTTCAATAACTAAATCTACCAATTTTATGTTTTCTTTTAATAATTCTTTAGTTTTTTTCATATGTCCTGGATACCAGTTTATATTCATTATATTTCCACCTCTATACTATTATAAATGAAAAAATTGAGGACTTCAATGCCCTCAATTAATACTTTTTCTTTTCTTTAACTTTAGCAGCTTTACCAGTTCTCTCTCTCAAGTAGAACAATCTAGACCTTCTTACTTTACCTCTTCTTGAAACTTCTATCTTTTCAATTTTTGGTGAGTGCAATGGGAATGTTCTTTCTACTCCTACACCATAAGAAATCCTTCTAACAGTAAATGTTTCTCTATTACTACCGCCTTGTTTTTTAATTACTGTTCCCTCAAATATTTGAACTCTTTCTCTAGTTCCCTCTTTAATTCTATAGTGTACTTTAATAGTATCACCAACAGCAAAGTTAACTATTTGTTCTTTCAATTGTTCATTTTCAATTGCTTTTATTATGTCCATTCGTATACCTCCCTTTTTGTTAGCGTTCTTGCCTTATTAACAGAGGACCGCTGTATACTCCATCGTATTATAGCATAAGAGCTTTCTATTTACAACAATTATTTATAAGTTTTTTTAAGTTTCATAAACTCCTCTATAATCTTATTATCTTTTATCAAATCAGCTCTATTTATAATTGTATTCTCAATAGATTTATATCTTCTCCATTCTTTTATCTTTTTATGATTACCTGATAAAAGTATTTTAGGTACTTCTGCACCCATAAATTTTTCTGGACGTGTATATTGTGGATATTCTAGTAAATTATCATTATGAGATTCTTCAATAATAGATTCATTAGATCCCAGAACTCCTGGAATTAGCCTTACAATAGAATCAAGCATAACTAAACAAGGTAATTCTCCTCCAGTTAAAACATAATCACCTATAGAAATTTCTTCATCTACGTACATATCAATTATTCTTTGATCTATTCCTTCATAATGTCCTGCTATTAAAAGTAAATGTTTCTTATTTATAAAACTATTAGATTTTTTCTGACTTAATAAATTACCCTTTGGTGTCAAATATATTATATAAGTATCGTCATTTTTAAGTTCTTTAATAGCATTATACAGCGGCTCAGGTTTTATTAACATACCTGGTCCTCCACCATAAGGATAATCATCTACTCTTTTATGTTTATCATTAGAAAAGTCTCTTAGGTTTACATAATTTACTTTAAGTAAATTATTTTTAAGGGCTCTTCCTATTATGCCCGTATTAACATAGGTTTCAATTATTTCTGGAAAAAGTGTTATTACATCTATTCTCATTCTATTAACCCATCCAATGGTTGTATTACTACTCTATTTTCTTTTATATTGATTTCTTTAATTACTTTTTTAATAGCAGGTATTAAATACTGTTTGTTGCTATCTTCAACAACATATACATCATTAGCACCTGTCTGAAGAACTTTTTTTATTTCACCTAAGAATTTTCCTTCTACGTTATATACGCTTAACCCTTCAATATCAAAGATATAATATGTATCTTCTGGCAACTTTTTTAATTGATCTTTCTCTATTGTAATATATGTATTCTTAAATTTTTCTGCACTACTAACATCGTTTATATTTTCTAATTTTAAATATACAAGACCTTTACCAAACCATACTTCCTTTATTTTTCTTTTAAAAGAATCTAGTTCTGTAAAAATATATTCTAAATCATTGAATCTATTAATATCATCTGTTAGAGGCAGACACTTTACATATCCTTTAATACCATGTGTATTTATTATTTTTCCAACTCTAATATAATCCAACATATATCCTTCCTATATAATTTAAGGGATTAGTTATGCTAATCCCTTACAAAGTTAATTATAGTTATTGAATTATTTCAACAATTACTCTTTTATTATCTTTGGTAGCTGCAGCTTTAACTACTGTTCTTATAGCTTTTGCTATCCTTCCTTGTTTACCTATTACTTTACCCATATCATCTGGAGCTACTTTAAGTTCAATTATAAGCGATTGGCTTCCTTCTACTTCGTTAACTCTTACTTCTTCTGGAAAATCTACTAGTGCTTTTGCTATGTATTCTACTAATTCACCCATTGCTATCACCTCTTATTTGTTTTGATCTCTTTTTTCATATATACCATTTGTTTTTAATAACATACTAACTGTATCTGTTGGCTTAGCTCCATTATTTAACCATTTTATAGCTTTTTCATCGTCTATTTTAACAACTTTTGGCTCAACTACAGGATTATAATAACCTATCTCTTCAATAAAACGTCCATCTCTAGGAGAACGTGAATCTGCTACTACTATTCTGTAAAAAGGTTTCTTTTTAGAACCCATTCTTTTTAATCTAATTTTAACAGCCATTATTTGTCACCTCCTTATAAGTGTTTAAAAAATATATAATAAAGGAATTTATCCCTTTAATCAAGAAAATGGAAATTTAAATCTATTGCCTTTCTTTTTCATCATTTTTTCCATACTGCTAAATTTTTTCATCATTTTTTTCATTTCATTATATTGTTTTAACAGTCTATTAACTTGTGATACTGATGTACCACTTCCTTTAGCAATTCTTTTTCTTCTACTGCCATCAATAATTGTAGGATTTAATCTTTCATTTTTCGTCATAGACTGGATAATTGCTTCTATCTGATTAAAATCTTTTTCATTTACTTTAACATTTTTTAATTGTTTACTATTTAGCCCAGGTATCATCTCAATAAACTGATCGAGTGGACCTAAATTCTTCATTTGCTGCATTTGATCTAAAAAATCTTCAAATGTAAATTGCTGTTTTCTCAGTTTCTGCTCTAATTCAGCTGCTTTTTTTGCATCAAATGCATCTTGTGCTTTCTCTATTAAAGATAATACATCACCCATACCTAGTATTCTTGATGCCATTCTGTCAGGATGAAATGACTCAAATTGATCCATTTTTTCTCCCATACCTACAAATTTTATAGGTTTTTCAACTACTGATCTAATAGATAAAGCCGCTCCACCTCTTGCATCTCCATCAATCTTAGTTAATATAACACCTGACACATCTAGAAAATTATTAAAAGTATCTGCTACTTTTACAGCATCCTGACCTGTCATTGAATCTAAGACTAACAATATTTCATTTGGTTTCATCTCTTTTTTAATATCAACTAATTCATCCATCATTTCAGTATCAATGTGAAGTCTTCCTGCTGTATCAATGATAACTACATCTCTATTGTTTTTTCTTGCAAATTCTGATGCTTTTTTTGTTATAATTACTGGATTAGTTTTATCATTAATTGCAAAAACTGGCACATCAACACTTTTTCCAACAACTTCAAGCTGTTTTATTGCAGCTGGTCTATATATATCGCAAGCTACTAATAAAGGTCGCTTTCCTTCTTTTTTTAATTTCATAGCTAATTTACCTGTGGTAGTTGTTTTTCCTGCACCTTGAAGTCCACACATCATTATATAGGTAATATCATTGCTAGAGTAATTAATTTTGCTTTCTTGCTCACCCATGATTTTGATTAATTCTTCATGAACAATTTTTATAACTTGTTGACCAGGAGTTAGGCTCTCCATAACCTCTGATCCAATAGATCTTTCTTTAACATTCTTTATAAATTGTCTTACTACTTTATAATTAACATCAGCTTCGAGCAAAGAAAGTTTAACTTCTCTCATAGCTTCATTTATATCTTTTTCAGAAAGTTTCCCTTTTCCTTTTAATTTTTTAAGTGTATTTTGGAGCTTTTCAGACAAATTTCCAAATACCATTGTCTCCTCCTATTATTCTCTCAATATTTTATTTGCTTCACTAACTATATCATTAACAATATTTTTATATTTATCATCTTTTATTCCATTAGTTATTTCTATTATTTTTTTAGCATAATTTGAATAATCATTAAATTTCTCAACTAATCCTAAATTATTTTCATATTCAAATAATTTATTTTCAGCACGTTTTAGAATATCGTAAACACCTTGTCTGCTTATTTTTAATATTTCAGATATTTCTCCTAAGCTAAAATCTTGATTATAATAAAAATCTATTACTGAAGCTTGTTTTTCATTTAGAAGTTTACCATAATAATCAAATAATATACTAATTTTAATTAATTTTTCAAACATAAAACCGCCTACTGTAAAGTTAAAAACTTGACAGTAGAATTTTATAATAAAGACTTCACTTTGTCAACATATTTTTAAGAAAAAATTGCGTCTACAAATGCTTCAGCATTAAATACTTGTAAATCATCAACTTTTTCACCTATACCAATATATTTTACTGGCACTCCTAATTCTTTCTGAACTGGTATTACAATTCCTCCTTTAGCTGTACCATCTAATTTAGTAAGAATAATACCATCAATTTGACACACTTCTTTAAACATTTTAGCTTGAATAATACCATTTTGTCCTGTTGTTGCATCTATAACTAATAGAACTTCTTTTTTTGCTTCGGAATATTCTCTTTCTATAATTCTAGATATTTTATTTAATTCATTCATCAAATTCTTTTTATTATGTAATCTACCAGCAGTATCACATATAAGAATATCTGATTTCCTTGCTTTTGCCGCTTGAACGGAATCATATATTACTGATGCAGGGTCAGATCCTTCTATATTAGAAATCAAATCAACTTTAGCTCTACTGCACCATTCAGCCAATTGTTCTACTGCTGCTGCTCTAAAAGTATCACCTGCAGCAACTATTACACTTTGACCTTCGTTTTTAAGTCTATATGCTAATTTACCAATGGACGTAGTTTTTCCAACTCCATTTACACCAATAATTAAAATAACCTTTTGATTTGCTTTGTTTTCTATATCTTCTTCTTCACTTAAAGCATCTAACATATATTGTTTAATTATATTTTTAATTTCATTTGGATCTGATATTTTATTCTTTTTTACTTCCTCTTTAACATATTCAATAATTTCTATAGTTGTATTAACACCAATATCAGCACCTATCAATATTTCTTCTATTTCTTCTAACATATCATCATCTATTTTTTTGTATGAACTAAATACTTTTTCAATTTGCGTATTTAAGTTTTTCTTTGTTTTCTCTAATCCAATTTTAAATTTTTTAAATATTCCTATTTTATTTTCTGCCATTCTATTCATCCTTTCGTTTTATGATTAGCAAGTCTGTTTTTATTTATTATCAAATTCTATATCAGATAGCTTTATTGATACTAATTTAGTAACTCCTTTTTCCTCCATAGTAGTTCCATATAAAGTATCCACATATTCCATAGTACCTTTTCTATGTGTAATTACTAAGAATTGTGTTTCTTTAGAATATTCTTGCAAGAATTTTGCAAATTTATATACATTTGCATCATCTAATGCTGCTTCAATTTCATCTAGTATACAAAAAGGAGTCGGTTTTGTTTTTAATATAGCAAATAGTAAAGCAATTGCAGTTAATGCTTTTTCTCCACCTGATAGCAATGTTATTTTATTTAATTTTTTGCCTGGTGGTTGAGCTACTATTTCTATATTACTATTTAAAGCATCATCTTCATTTTCCAAGTATACGTCTGCTTTACCGCCATAAAATAAATTTTTAAATACCTCATTGAATTTTATTTTTATATTTTTAAATTCTTTTATAAACTTTTCTTTCATATTATTTTCAAGTTCTTTGATTACTTTTTTCAACTCAATTTCAGCATTTAACAAATCAGTTCTTTGGCTTAATAAAAATTCATATCTTTCTTTTATTTCTTTATACTCTTCTATAGAATTAACATTAACATCTCCTAGCTGCTTAATGTTTTTCTTTAATGAACTAACTTCTCTACTTACTTTTGTGTAGCTTATACTCTCATCTTTAAACTCTAAAGCCATAGCATAATTCATTTCATAATCATCCCATAACCTACTTGAAATTTCCTCTGTTTTTGTTTTATACCGTTCTATTTTCACATTTATCAAGTTTTCATCATCAAGTATATTAGTAATTCTTTTATTTATTTCATTGATTATGTCTTGATTTTTATAAATATCAGCTTGTATATCATTTTTCTCTTTTTTATAATTATTATACTTAGCTTTTATTAAATCTAATTCTCTACTTAATGTTTTACTGCTTTGAGATTGTTGATTTATTTGTTCTTGTGATTGAATAATTTCTTTTTCAATGTCATTTATATTGTTCTTTTTTATGTCAATAGCTTGGTTTGTCCTATATATTTCATTTTTATTATTTTTTTCTTTTTCTTCTAATAACATTATTCTCTGCTTCATTGATGTTGTTTGTATTTTTATATCTTTTATAATATTATTTATTTTTTCATATTCATCTTTATTTTTATCACTAATATTAGAAACTTCTTTAAGGCTATTCTCAGTAGATATGATAACGTCCTTTTTATTTAAAATTTCTTTTTCAATATCTTCAATTTTAACTAAATATGTATTTGTCTCTTCTATTAAATATTTTTTTTCTTCTTCATATTTTACTATCCTATTGTTTGTTTTTATTATTTCTTCTTCATTAAATTTTATTTTAGTAATTACAGCTGTTATTGCTTGATTCTCTTCATTTTGTTCTTTAATTATTGCGTTAGTGTCATTAACAAGCTTAATAATTTTACTTGACAATGTATCAATTTCATTTTTTAGTTTACCTGTTTTTTTTGTAATACTGATTTTTTCTACCTTTAATTCTTCTAACTGTCTTTTTCTGCTAAGTATGTTCTGACTTTTTTTATTTATATAACCTCCAGTTACTGCTCCACCAGGGTTAATAACTTCACCATCTAAGCTAACAATTCTTATAGTATAACCTAATTTCTTAGCAACTTTAAATCCATTCTTAATATTATCAACAATAAGAATCCTACCTAAAAGATATTTAATAACATTATCATATTCTTTAACATTTTCAACAAGCTTATCTGCAGTTCCTATTACCCCTTCTGCTTTTAAAATTTTTTCTTCATCATGTCTTAAACTTCTACCTTTAACAGTAGTTAAAGGTAAAAAAGTTACTCTTCCAATTTTATTTGATTTAAGATATTGAATTAATTTTTCTGTATCTTCTTCGTTTCTAACAATAATATTCTGTATCGAATTTCCTAATGCAGTTTCTATAGCTATTTCATATTCTTTATTTGTCTTAATTAAATCAGCAGTTGTTCCAATAATTCGATTTTCAAATAAATTGTTATTTTTAAATTCTTTCATAAGTTTTTGAACGCTTCTATAGTAACCATCATAATATAATTCCATATTATTCAAAACATTCAATTTAGTAGTTACGCTATTGAGAACTTTTGACATGTTGCTATATGTTAATTCTAATGACTTTTTCTTAGTTTCTAAAGTAATAAGTTCCTGTTTAGTATCCTTATATAAACTAGTTAATCTCTTAATATTATTATTTATTTTATTTTTTTCATTACATAATTCATTATTGCGACTTTGCTTTTCTTCTACTTCACTTTTGACAGATATAATTTCGCTATCTAGTTGTCCTAATCTATCTTCTATATTCTTTTTTAATGATTCTAAAGTGTTCTTTTTATTATTATTTTCATTCAGATTATTATAGAGTTCATATAATTTTTCTTTTTCTAATTCTATTTTTTTAGTAGAATCGTCAAACATATTTTTATGTTCATTAAATTTTTCATTATGTTGTTCCATTTTTAACTTTTCATTTTCTAAGTTTTTTATTAACTTTTCTCTACTTAAAACAATATTTTCTATTTCTTTTTCTAACTCAATTTTTCTTTTTTCATATTCATTAACTTCACTGTTAATATTTTTACTATTAGTATTCAATAAACCTATTTTTTGTTTATGTATTTCAATATTATTAATAGCACCTTCATACTCTTTTAATATTTTATTTTTATTATTTTCACTATCAGTAAGCAAATCTTCAATTTCTTTTATTTTTTCTTTTTTTGCTAAGACCTTGGACTCACCATCATCTCTTTCTTTATATATAGTATCTTTTACTTTTACAACTTCTTTTTTTTGTGAATCCAATTGCTCTACTTGCAATTTATATTTCTCGTATTCTCTTACAAGGAAATTTATTTCTAACTTTTTTAAATCGCTCTTATATCTTAGGTACTCTTTAGCCTTAACACTCTGATTTTTTAGTGGTTCTATTCTCTGTTTAAGTTCATGTATTATATCGTTAACTCTCTCAATATTATTAGTTGTTTTTTCTAATTTTCTTATTGATTGTTCTTTTCGTGTTTTATATTTTACTATTCCCGCAGCTTCTTCAAAAACATTTCTTCTTATCTCAGATTTAGTGCTTAAAATATCTTCAACTCTACCTTGTCCAATAACAGAATATCCATCTTTACCAATACCAGTATCCATAAATAATTCTTTTATATCTTTTAACTTACATAATTTCTTATTAATTGAATACTCACTTTCACCTGTTCTGAATAATCTTCTCTTTATGCTAACTTCATTATATTCTATTGGTAAATTTCCAAATTTATTGTCAAAAACCAAATTAACTTCAGCATACCCTACAGGCATTCTCTTTTCTGTACCTGCAAAAATAACATCCTCCATTTTAGTGCCACGCAAAGATTTTGCACTTTGTTCACCCAATACCCATTTTACAGCATCTGAAATATTACTTTTTCCACTTCCATTAGGTCCAACAATTGCTGTTATTCCATTCTCTACAATAATTTCTGTTTTCTCAGCAAAAGATTTAAATCCAGTTAATTCAATTTTTTTTAAAAACATCTTTTCACCTCATTGCTACCCAATACAAGTTTTTACATAATTTGTATACGCATCGTCAACCATAATATGGCTAATATTTTTGTTGTCATTAAATAACATTAGCTGATTTTTAACATCCCAATCTACTATTTCGACTTTTTTTAATTTAAACTTAGTTTTTATCAATTTAATATTATTTCTTTTTTGTCCTATTATTTTGCTAAATAATTTTTCATTTGCCTTAATAGTTACTATTGAATTACTTATCTTATTTTCAGTTAAAGCTTTAATTAATATATTTAAAAATATTTTTTCTTCGACTAATTGCCTAAATGCAGGATGAAATGGACCTGCAACAACATCATTATCCAAGTTTATATTTTCTGTATTTTGAAGTCCAATTCTAATTACATTTATATCATTTGATTTATATATTGAATATATTTCAGCACATATATCTACTGCTTCACTAATATTTAAGGGTTCGTACATACCTTCGTTATACATTTGCTCTAATTCAGTATCTTTAATAACAAGTGTTGGATAGATTCTAGCTATCTTAGGTTTCATTAAAACTGATTCTCTGCATGTTTTTACGTCTTTATTTTTATTGCTTTTCGGAAGGCCTGGCATAATTTGATGGCCTAATATAAATTCATATTCTTTTATTAGTTTACTTGCTTTTTTACAATCATCTATTGAA
Source organism: Tissierellales bacterium (assembly GCA_018433765.1). GTDB lineage: Bacteria > Bacillota > Clostridia > Tissierellales > Sedimentibacteraceae > SM3-B41. The sequence continues at coordinate 108,357 of JAHDQO010000002.1, read as the reverse complement.
TGACCTCTTTTAGCAGTATTTAGAACATCTTCATCTAAACTTTGTATACCTAACTCGATAATATCAACACCATATTTTTTCTGTAATTCAAGTATTTCATTATTTATTGCATCCGGTCTAGTAGAAATTCTAATATTATTAATAACACCATTGTTTTTAAATTTATATGCTGAATTAAGTAATTCCTTCTGCATATCTATATTTATTGCTGTAAAACTGCCACCAAAAAAAGCAATTTCTTTTATTATATCTTCTTCCATAGTCTTTAAATAATCATTTACAATTGTATTAACATAATTAGAATCAATTTTCGGGTTTATTCGTCCAGTAATTCTTTTTTGATTACAAAATATACAATTATTTTTACATCCTATATGCGGTACAAAAATAGGTATTATTTTTCTTTTTTTATCCATTTAATTCTCCTATTTTATTAAGTGCATTTTTAGCTGCACTTTGTTCAGCTATTTTTTTACTTTTTCCAATACCTCTTCCAATGATTTCTTTATTCACATATGCAGAAACATAAAAAACTTTGCTATGGTCCGGTCCTTCTTCTTTTTCAACAATGTATTTAATCTTATATAATTCTTCCTTGCTCTGATAATATTCTTGTAAATGTGACTTATAATCTAGAACTATTTTACCTTTTACTGCTAGTTCTATATATACTTTCAAATTTGACAAGACAAATTTCTGTGCACAAGCAAATCCACCATCAAGATATATAGCTGCAATAATTGCTTCAAAAGTATCAGCTAATATTGATTTTCTTTCTCTACCTCCGGTCTGTTCTTCTCCTTTTCCTAGAAATAAATGATTTCCTATATCTAGTTTTCTAGCCGCTTTACTCAGTATTTCTTCACATACAACTTTTGCTCGTAATTTTGTAAGTTCACCTTCAGGATACTCAGTATACTGAGTAAATATAAATTTACTTACTATTAAACTTAATATTGAATCTCCTAAAAATTCAAGACGTTCATTATTACCAATATTATATTTTTTATTTTCATTTGAATATGAACTATGCGTTAACGACTTAATTAATAATTTTTTATTTTTAAATTTGTAATCTAAATTTGAATATATTTGTTCCGATAATTTACGCTCTTTTTTTACCATATTTCCTCCAATCCATAATCATTTATTACTAATATGATAATATTCATAATACTAATTAATGATTATTATACGAAAAGTCCTATGAATAGGACTTTTAAACATTAAGATATTTTTCAAGATATTTAACAGTATCTCCAACAGTTTTTATTTTTTCAGCCTGTTCATCTTCTATTATTATATCAAATTCATCTTCAATACACATTACTAATTCAACTATATCTAGAGAATCAGCTTCTAAATCATCAACAAATGATGTATCCATAGTTATTTTATCTGGGCTAACATTAAGTTTTTGACATATTATTTCTCTGATTTTTTCAAACACTACATTCTCACCTCCTTGTTAACACTTTCTTCAATCAATCTATTAACATCATTTTCTATATAAAGTTTTGCTTGTCTTATAGCATTTTTAACTGCTACTCTATCTGAAGTTCCGTGGGCTTTAATAACAGGTGCTTTAACTCCAAGTAAAGGTGCTCCTCCATATTCTTTATAATCAAATCTACTTTTAAAATTTGATAAGGAAGATTTTATCAACAAACCACCAACCTTTGATTTTAAAGAACTTGTAATAGCATCTTTTAATCCTGTCATTACTTCTTTGACTAAACCCTCAGTTAATTTTAAAATTGTATTTCCTACAAATCCATCGCATACAATAATATCAACTAATCCCTTAGGTATATCTCTACATTCTAAATTTCCATAAAAATTCAAGTTAGAATCTTTTAACAACTTATATGTATCAATTACTAATTTATTACCTTTTCCTTCTTCTGTTCCTATATTTACCAATCCAACACTAGGAGATTTTATATTAAGAACTCTTTCCATGTATATTGATCCCATAGTAGCAAATTGATATAAAAATTCAGGCTTACAGTCAACATTAGCTCCAGCATCAATTAAAAGAGAAAAGTCTCTCATAGTTGGCATGACTGGTGCTAAAGCAGGTCTCTCAATCCCTTGTATTCTACCTAATATAAATAATCCCCCGCTCAGAATTGCCCCTGTGCTTCCAGCAGACACTACAGCATCTCCCTCATTATTTTTTACTGCATTTAATGCTTTTACAAGAGAAGAATCTTTCTTCCTTCTAATGGCCATTGCTGCCTTATCATTATTTGTTATAACATTTTCAGCATTTATAATATCTATTTTATTAAAATTATTAGTGCTCTTATTTAATTCGTCCTTAATTTCATTTTGACGTCCAACTAATACTAAATCAACATTATATTCATCTCTCGCTAATAAGCACCCTTGTATAATCTCTTGTGGTGCTTTATCGCCACCCATTACATCAACAACTATCTTCAAATATTATTCACCTCACTTTCCTTACATCTGTTTTTTAGTATAACTTAGATAATCGGAAAATGCAATAAAAAAGTAGAAGTTAACGTTTTCATATAGTCCAAAAAACAAAAAAAGATAGTGTATATACACTACCTTTTCTATTCTACTGAAACAGCCTCTTTTCCATTATAATAACCACATTCTTTACACACTCTATGTGGTAATTTAGGTTCATGACATTGTGGACATTCCATTAAATTAGGTCTGCTTATTCTTTCTTTTGCTGTTCTTCTTTTATCTCTTCTTGCTTTAGAAGTTTTTCTCTTAGGTACTGCCATTGTTCCACCTCCTTAATCTTTTAGCAATTTCTTTAGTTCTTCAAGCCTAGGATCTATTGAAATATTTTCGCAATTACATTTCTCAATATTTAAATTAGCACCGCACTTAGGACATATTCCCTTACAGTCCTCACTACATAAAGCTTTCATAGGCATAGAAATAAGTATCACTTGTTTTACAGCTTCTTCAAGATTTACACTGCTATCTTTCAAAACAATATTTATTTCTTCACTTTCATCTTCAACTTCTTTATCAGTAATACAAGCAGTAAATTGGGTTTCAATAGTATTCATAAACTCTTTTAGGCATCTTGCACAAATTTCTTTATAAGTATATCTTATTACAGCATTTATTTCAATACATTCATCTACCTTAAAGAAATCACCTTTGAAAACTATGTCCTTTTCTATTTTATTTTTCATTAAGAATTCTAAATCTGTTATTGTTAACTTATTTTCAATGCTATAAGTTAATTTATCAGAATTTAAAAAACCAGTTAAATTTATTATCATTTAATCACCCTCAAGGCTCGCAAAATAAATTATATGTAAATAAAAACATTTTGTCAAGAATTTTTATTTTACTAGTTCTTTTGTATCTCTTGCTATCATTAGCTCTTCGTTTGTAGGAATAACAAATACTTTAACTTTTGAATTATCTTTTGAAATTACAGCGTCCTTACCTCTAGTATTATTCTTATCAGAGTCAATTTCTATACCTAAGAATTCAAGACCTTTACAAATTTCTTCTCTTGCAGATATTGAATTTTCACCTAATCCTGCAGTAAATACTATTACATCAACTCCGCCCATTGCAGCTGCATAAGAACCTATATATTTTTTAACTACATAATAAAATTTATCTAAAGCAAGTTTCGCTCTACAGTCGCCATCTTTAACTGCTTCTTCTATATCTCTAAAATCACTGCTTACTCCTGAGATACCTAGCACACCTGATTTTTTGTTCATTATATTATTTACTTCTGCTATAGACATTTTTTTCTTATTCATTAAGAAAGAAACTATTGCAGGATCAATATCTCCACATCTTGTTCCCATCACTAATCCTTCTAATGGTGTTAAACCCATACTTGTATCTACAGATTTACCATTCTCTATAGCTGCTACACTTGCACCATTACCTAAGTGACATGTTATTATCTTAAGATTTTTTATATCATCATTAGTTAATTCTGCAACTTTTTGAGATACATATCTATGAGAAGTACCATGGAAACCATATCTTCTTATACCAAGCTCTTTGTACAATTCATATGGTAGTGGATATATATAAGCTTTTTCAGGCATAGATTGATGAAAAGCTGTATCAAATACTGCTACCATTGGTACATCTGGTAATAATTCTTTACAAGCTTCAATACCTATAATGTTTGGAGGATTGTGTAATGGTGCTAAATCTATACATTCCTTCATAGCATCTATAACATCTTTATCAATAACTACGGAACTTGCAAATTTTTCTCCTCCATGAACTACTCTATGTCCAATTGCATCTATCTCCTCTAAAGAGCTAATTGCACCATATGTTTTATCTACTAGCGATTTAAGTACTATATTAATGGCTTCTTTATGGCTTGTCATAGGTTCTTCCACTACTAATTTATCTTTGCCTTTTGCTTCATGCTTAACTCTGCTTCCTTCAATTCCTATTCTTTCTGCCAATCCTTTAGCTAAAACTATTTCATCATTCATGTCAATTAATTGATATTTCAATGATGAACTACCACAATTAATAACTAAAATATTCATATTGTTTAACCCTCCTAATAGTTTGCTACAGTATATATTAATATATTCTTTCTAAAAAATCAACAAAATATACTTTTATTCTCAGTAAAAACAAATTAATAAACACATTTCTATTATTTAAATAGTTAGAATTAAATAATAAAATTATGTTTATACTATTTAATATTACATATTCAGAATAAAAAATTATCTTTGTTTATTTAAGTTAAAGTTATACAATTATTACAATAAATTAACAACTATATTCTTATTAGTTTCAACATAAATAATGCTACCATTCTTCACTTCATAGTCCCATACACTGTTAATATCAATTTTACATATGCATATAATTGCAGCTCTTATTACTCCTTCATGACATATTACAATAATATCCTCATCATTTTTATCCCAAAAAAACTCTTTTATTCTTTCTAATAAATCTTTAAATGATTCTCCATTGGGAAATTTATATGATAAACCTTTTTTTGTCCATTCATCTGTTTCTTTAGGATATTTCTGCAATGACTCTTTCCAAGTTAAACCTTCATATATGCCAAAATCTATTTCCGAAAGTTTTTCATCTATTATTATTTCTATTCCTGTAATATTTGAAATTGCTTTAGCTGTTTCTAATGCTCTTCCTAAAGAACTAGAATATATTTTAGTTACCCTCTTATTTTTAAAATAGCTAGCAGCTCTTTGTGCTTGTTTTCTGCCTTTTAAAGTTAGAGGCGTATCTGTTTTATTTCCACTATATATTTTTTTCAAGTTTGCTTCTGTTTGTCCATGCCTAACTAAATAAATACCCATTTATATAATCCTTTCTATATAAAGAGTTGTTATCATAAATACTGCTTGTGTAATTTCTAATAAGAAACCACAAGTATCACCAGTCATTCCACCAATTTTATTTCTTATACCTAATGTAATAATACATGCAATAATAATTGAAATGCCTACAGAAAGTAACATGATTTTTGTTACTGGTAATATAAAGCATAATATAATTAATATTAATATAGTTAATATAGTTTCTTTTAAACCCATATTTTCTATAAATAAAGTACCCATACCTTTTTCTTTTTTTGCATATTCACAAAATGAACATCCTATAACTATACTTGCTCTACCTACAACTGGAAAAAGCAGACATGTCCATAAACTAGAATAAGATAACAAAATGAAATCAAAAAGTAATAAAAATACTATACATATTACTCCAAATGCACCTATATGACTATCACTCATAATTTCAAATATTCTATTTCCTTTTCTTCCTGAAAATAATCCATCAACTGTATCAGCCGCACCATCAAAATGTATTGCCCCAGTAACAATTATGTATGTTCCTAATAATATAATACCTTTTATAAATCTAATGTTAGAATATGCTCCAAGAAAATATACAGGAACTAAAATGCACCCTATTATTAATCCAACTATTGAATATAATCCAATAGACTTTCTTAATGACTCTTCATCATATTTTACCATATTACCTAATGGAATTCTTGTGAAAAAACTTATTAAAATTAAAAATCCTTTACCCAATTTATATTTTTCCCTTCGTGTTTTATTTTAATTGGAATACCAGCAATCATAAAATAAACATCCTTAACTATTGATGCAATATTTCTATTAACTCTACCACTAATATCTCTGAAATAATTTCCCATATAAAAAGCAGGGACAATTCCTAGACCTGTTTCATTTGATACAATTATAATATCTTTCTCATACTTTTTACACATATCAAAAAGTTTTGTTACATGACTATGTATTTCTTCTTCTAATTGCTTTAATTCGCTAATATTACATTTATCAAAATTAATCTTACTATCAATCATTAAATTTGTAATTAGTACAGTAATACAATCTAGTAATATTACCTGTGAATTAATAAAATCTTCATTATCTTTTAGCTCTTCAAAATTTTTATATCTTTCTATTGTCTTCCAATGGTTTGGACGCTGTTGTCTGTGAAGGCGTATTCTTTCCTCCATACCTTTATCAGTAACTTTAGCTGTAGCTATATAAGTAACATCAGCATACTTTTCTTTTGCTATTTGCTCAGCATAACTACTTTTACCACTTCTTGCACCACCAATAATAAAATAACTATTCATATTTAACCTCAATCATTCAAACTTTATAAAATCTCTTTTACACAAGTAAAAGAGACTAACCTAAAACAATTATAACATCTGACAATAAAAAATCAACAAGTTAGTTTCAATAGTTTTTTCAAATTATTATTAAATGTATTTATAAAATGTTTATTATATTGTTATATTATAGGCTTTAGTATATACTAATGTTAGGTGATTGTTAATGAAAATTTTAGGCATAATTGCAGAATATAATCCTTTTCATAATGGGCATGCTTATCATATTAATACAGCAAAGCATAAATCTAATTGTGATGCTGTTATAGTAGCAATGAGTGGTAATTTTGTTCAAAGAGGTGAACCTGCAATAATTGATAAATGGAGAAGAGCTGAATCAGCTATTTATGGCGGTGCTGACTTAGTTATTGAGATCCCGTTACCTTTTGCATGTCAAAATGCAGAAATGTTTGCTAAATCTGCTTTCAAAACCTTAGAAAAAATTCCTATTGATTTGCTTAGCTTTGGCTGTGAAACTAATAATACTAATATATTGTATAATATTGCTGATTTACAGTTGAATAGAAAAATTGAATACGACAACTCAATAAGATACTTTTTAAACTTAGGTTATTCTTATCCTGAAGCTGTTAGTAATACAATTAATTTATTGTTAGATAATAACTCGGCAAACCAAATAAAAACACCTAATAATATACTTGCGTTAGAATATATAAAGAACATAATTAGTTCTTCAGTAGATATTGATATTTTACCTATTTTAAGATTAGGATCTGATTACAATGATACTACTATTAATAATTCTTTTGCAAGTGCTTCATCAATACGAAAGGCTCTTTTAAACAATGATTTTAAGTTAATTGAAAATACACTGCCAAAAAAAAGTTTCGAACTAATTAATAACTTTTATACAAATAATAAATCCTTTAACTCTTTAGAAAATTATATAGATACTATTTATTATGCAGTTATTTCTAATGATATAGAAAGTTTGAGAAAAATTTACGATATAAGTGAAGGACTTGAAAATAAGATATATAAAAATATACTAGCATATAAAACTTCCAATGATTTTATTCTTTCATTAAAGTCAAAAAGGTACACATATGCACGTATTAGAAGAATACTTCTTAATATTCTTTTAAATATAAATAAGCAGACTATAGAAAAATCAAAACAAGAAAGTCTTAATTATGTACGTATTCTAGCTTCAAATAAAAAGGGCCAGCAAGTAATGAAACAAATGAAGAAAAATAATATTAAGATAATTACAAAAACATCGGATTACAAAAGATATGGTATAGATATAAACAGTAATACTATATTTAAACTTACAAGTAAATCAACAAATATTTATTATCTGCCTTTTGCTAATAATAATAAAATAATAAATATAGAATTTAAAAAATCTATGAATTTCATTGACATATAAATACTCTTTATTAAATATAAGTTAATAAGGAGTTTTTTTATGTTTAAAAAAAATTATATTCCAATATTAATACTTATAATTATAACTGCTTTTTTTATTTGTCCTCAAACAGTATATAATGGAGCAATAAATGGAATTACTTTATGGTATAGCAAGATTTTACCCTTTTTATTTCCTATGTTTATACTATCAAACATTCTGCTTCAATATAATTTCTTGTATTCAGTTTTAGAAAACTCATCAATTTTAACAAAAAAACTGTCTTTAAGTAACTTAACTTTTATTCCTTTTTTTATTAGTATTGTAGCTGGTTATCCTTCAGGTGCTTTAGCAGTTAATTTGATGTCAAAAAATAATAAAGTAAGCACAACTGAAGCAAACTATTTGACTACTTTTACTAATAACTGCAGTTATCAGTTTATTTCATCAGTAATTGTTTTTTCAATGCTTAATGATTTTTCATTGTTAAAATATATTGCACTTCCACATTATTTTGGAGCTTTACTTCTAGGTATTTTAAGTAAAAAAGAAGATTTTCGTGACTATAAGCATTCAAAAGGTATTGTATCAAATAATACATTAACTTTCGATAAAATATTTAGCAATTCGATTTACAAATCAATAAAAAGTATATTAACTGTTGGAGGAGTAATAATAATTTTTTCAATTTTTTCTGAATTTATTAATTTTCTTATTCTATCTAGAATTAATCCATTATTCTTAAACTCAAAAACTCATGAAATAATCTCATCTTTAATAGTTGGTATTTTTGAAATAACTAATGGATGTAACATGATTTGTACTTCAAGTGTTCCTGTTCAAATCAAATTATTAATTATTAATTTTTTGATAAGTTTTTCTGGTTTTTGCATCATTTTTCAAACTATAGCGGTAACAAATGATTTTAATTTTGATTTAGGCAAATATATTAAATATAGATTCCTATTAGGATTAATTTCTATTATTATTTGTCTGTTTTGTCTAATTTTATTTCCAATATAAAGAAAGTAGATTTTATAAAAAACCTACTTTAAAAAATATGTATTAAAGTTCTCTCAACTCATTTCTATTTTCATCTAATGTGGTTACTATGGTCTGAAGATCATTTTGAACTTTTTTTAATAAATCATCACAATACTCAAGCGTCCCACTTTTAACTTCATATGCATTACTTTTTGCAGTTTCAATAATTTCTTCTGCTTTAAGCTCTGCTATTTTTGTTAATTCATGTTCATTAATTAAATTTTCTTGTTGACTTCTCGCATCAGTTATTATATTGTTTGCTTCATTTTTTGTTTCAGACAATATTCTCTGTCTTTCTTCCTTTATCCATGAAGCTTGTTTTATTTCATCTGGTAATTTAATTCTAATATCTTTGATAAGATCTAAAATTTCTTCTTTATCAACGACAACTTTATTTGACATAGGTATTTTTGAAGCTTCTTCCACTATGTCTTCTATTTTTTCTATAAGAGTTATTATCTCCATAATCAATTCCTCCCAAATTTTTTATTTATTTCTTGCAAAACATTTAGCGGAACCAGTTTTGAGATATCACCGCCTAACATAGCAACTTCTTTTACAATACTTGAACTTATAAAAGAATACTCTGCAGATGCTACCATAAATATTGTTTCTAGTTCGGGATATAAATGCTTATTAATTGAAGCTATTTTTAATTCATATTCATAATCTGAAACCGCTCTTAATCCTCTAATTACAAGATTAATACAATTTTTTCTAGCATATTCAACTAACATTCCACTAGTTAAATCAACCTTTATATTTTTGTTTTTCACTACACTTTCAACAGCGCCCTCAACTAATTTTTTCCTTTCATGAGCACTAAACAAATGTTTTTTTGAATTATTATCAAATACAGTTACTATTACTTCATCAAATTTTTCTGAACACCTTTTAATTAAATCTAAATGTCCGTATGTAATAGGATCAAAACTACCCGAATACATAACTCTCATATTTGTCCTCCAGTATACTTAAAAAAATTTAGTTTTGTTCTTCCATACTTTCTTTCTTCATATTTTAACATAAGTTCATATTTTTTAATACTAATTTTTTCTGATTCTTCGCATTCTATTATCAATAAACCGTCTTCTTTTAGAATGCTTTCATTAATAATGTTGTCCAGAATTTTTTGACCAAAAATTTTGTTATATGGTGGATCCGCATAAATATAATCAAACTTAATATTTTTTTTACCTAATATATTTATTGCTTTTTCAAAATCATTTATATAAACTTTTGATTTATTTTCTAATTTACATGCTTCAATATTTCTCTTTGCTAGCTTTATACTTTTATAACTATCATCAATAAAGTAACATTCCTTAGAACCTCTACTTAAAAATTCTATTCCAATACTACCCGTACCAGTGAATATATCTAAAACTACAGCATTATTTTTTATAGGACTTATGATATTAAAAAGAGTCTCTTTTATCCTATCAGTTGTCGGTCGTATAGCCATATTATTAGGTGAATAAAGTGTTTTCCCTTTGTTATTACCTGATATAACTCTCATGTTTCACTCTCTTTCATTTTAATTAAACGCTATTTCTTCATTCTTAAAGAGATTTTTTATTTTAGTTTTTAAAACTTCAAATTCTTTTCCTTCTAATTTAGGATTGCATTTTAATAGCTGCTTGGACAGCATTTGCACTTCTTGAATAACTTTAACATCACTAACTATACCACTTATATCATATTCTGGAATTCCATGCTGCTTTGTACCAAAAAACTCTCCCGGTCCTCTTAATTCTAAATCTTTCTCAGATATAATAAAACCGTTATTAGTCTGTGTTAAAATATTCATTCGTTCTTTAGATTTTTTAGATTTACTTTCGTTAACCAAAATACAATAAGATTGATGTCTGCCTCTTCCTACTCTTCCTCTTAATTGATGTAATTGTGCAAGACCGAATCTTTCAGAATTTAAAATAAGCATAACAACGGCATTAGGAACATTTACTCCTACTTCTATTACAGTTGTTGACACCAAAATGTCAGTAATTCCATTATAAAATTTTTTCATTACTTCTTCTTTTTCATTATTTTTCATTTTTCCATGTAAAAGATCTATATTATATTCATTAAAATATGATTTTGACAATTTCTCATATATTTCTACCGCTGAATCTAGTTCCATTTTATCTGATTCTTCAATTAAAGGAGCAACAATATAAGCTTGCCTTCCTTCACAAATTCTATCCTTTACAAACTTAAATACATCTTCCTTCTTACTTTCTCCAACTGAATATGTTTTAATAACTTGCCTACCTGGTGGTAGTTCATCTATTATGGATATATCTAAGTCACCATAAAACATCAAGGCTAATGTTCTTGGTATTGGTGTTGCTGTCATTACTAATATGTCCGGGTTTAAACCTTTACTTGACAATAAAGCTCTTTGCCTTACTCCAAATCTATGCTGTTCATCAGTTACAACTACTCCTATATTTTTAAATATTACATCTTTTTCAATTATTGCATGAGTTCCTATTAATATATTTATAAGACCAGATTTCAAATTTTCTAATATTTCTTTTCTTTTATTTTGCTTCGTAGACCCTGATAAAAATTCAACTTTTAAACCCAATTCATTAGTATAGCTTGTAATAGTTTTGTAATGCTGCATAGCCAATATTTCTGTAGGTGCCATCATAGCTGTTTGATATCCTGAACTTACTGCATTTAACATTGCAACAACAGCTACTATTGTCTTTCCTGAACCTACATCACCTTGGATAAGTCTATTCATAGGCTTGCTATTGGTCATATCTTTCTTTATTTCCTTTATAACCTTAATTTGTGCATTAGTCAATGTAAATGGTAAATTTTTAATAAATTCTTCAGATAATCCTTTATCACTAAATGAAATACCATCCATGTTATTGCTTAATCTACTCTTGATGGTTAAAAGACCCAATTGCAAAATCAATAATTTTTCGAAAGCTAATGTCTTTTTTGCTTTTAAATACGTAATTCTGTCTAAAGGAAAATGAATAAACTCAACAGCCTCTCTCTTATTTAAAAGAGAATATTTATTAATTATACTTTCTGGTATCACATTAATTATGTCATGTTTATGAAACTTTATTGCATTATTAATTATTTTAATTAATTCATTGTTTGTCAAATTATATGTTAATGGATATATAGGCATTATTTTTCCTGCAATGGTCATATCATTAGCTAATTCTATATCAGGATTAATAATTTCAATTTTACCATAGCTTATTTTTATCTTTCCAAAGATATTATAATATTCATTTATTTTTATTTTATCTTTCAAATAATCTTTGTTAAACCATGTTATTAAAACAAAACCAGTTTCATCTTTTGCATCAACTTTTAAAATACTTAACTTTCTTTTAGGTTTAAATATACTAGGATAATTTACAATCTTTACTTTTAATAAGACTTTTTCACCATCTGTAACATCAGAAATTTTTCTTGTTTTACGCCTATCTTCATATTTTCTTGGATAATATTCTAACAAATCATCAATTGTAAATATCCCCAATTTATTTAATTTCTCTACCCTCTTTGGTCCTACTCCTTTTAAATATTGTACATTAATATCATTAAGCATGTTTACCCCCTGAAAAAGAACTGCTTAAAATATATAATTATTCTACAGAAATAATGTAATAATATAGAGGCTGACCACCATATATAAATTCTATATCGCAATCTTCTGCTATCTCTTCAACTTTTTCTGTTAGCCTAGTAACTTCTTCTTTATCAATATCTTTACCATAGAAGATTGTTATTAAATAACTGTCTTCATCTATCATCTTTTCAATTAATTCAAGTGTCTGCTCTTCAATTTTATCTCCATGAGCTACAATTTGACCATCAAAAAGTGATATTATATTATCTTTTTTTATTTCTAAATCATTAATTACTGTATCTCTCACTGCAAATGTAACTTGACCTGTTTTTATATCTTTAATTGCTTCTTCCATATTTGAAACATTCTCATCAATGCTTAATTCTTCATTAAACGCAAGCATTGAAGCTATACCTTGAGGTATAGTCTTTGTATTAATTACATTTATATCTTTTTCAGAAATTTCTTTAGCCTGGTTTGCTGTTAAAATTATGTTACTATTATTAGGTAATATAATTATATGTTCTGCATTTATTTCTTTAGTAGCACTCAAAATATCTTCAGTACTAGGATTCATAGTTTGACCACCAGTTATAAATGTATCTACTTTTAAATCCTTAAATACTTTTTTTATACCATCTCCCATACCTACAGCAACAAAACCGTATTTTTTCTTTTGTGTAGATACAGGTTTTTTACTTAACTCTCTATATTGAGCTTTCATATTTTCTATTTTCAAATTAATTAATTCACCAAATTTAACAGCTTTGCTCAATATTAATCCCGGGTCATTAGTATGTATGTGAACTTTGATAATGCCCTCTCCACCAACACAAACTATTGAATCTCCTTTATCTTCAATAATACTTAGAAATTCTTTATAGTTTCGTGTTGTATTATTAATAATAAATTCTGTACAGTATGTAAATAAAATTTCATCTTCACTAACAAAATCTAAAATTTCTTTATCAGTGTTTTGAATTTCATAATCTGATGCTTCTTCTTTCTTAATTTCTATTCCCTTAAGGCTTAGCAAAGCACCTTCTAACAAATATATTAATCCTTTACCACCAGCATCAACAACTCCAGCTTGTTTTAGTACTTCTAACATTTCAGGAGTTTTTTCTAGAGTTTTCTTTGCTTTTTTAATTACATCCTCAAGAAATATAACTACATTATCTTCATTCTCACTTATTTCAATTGATTTTTCAGCACTTTCTCTTGCCACAGTTAAGATTGTTCCTTCTACAGGCTTCATAACTGCTTTATATGCTGTATCTGTTGCAGATTTAAAAGATTCAGCCATTATCCTAGTGTCAATTTTATCTTTACCTCTAAGCTCCTTAGCTAATCCTCTAAATAACTGAGATAAGATAACACCTGAATTTCCTCTCGCACCCATTAAAGATCCATTTGCTGCGGCTAGTGCAATTTTTTCTATACTACTTTCGCTTAGATTATTTATTTCTTTTATTGCAGATTGTACTGTCAAATTCATATTAGTTCCCGTGTCTCCATCAGGAACTGGAAATACATTCAATGCATCAACTGTACTTTTATTGTTTTCCAAGTACGTAGCTGCACCTAAAAATATTTTCTTTAACATCTTATTATCAATATACTTCATGATAATCCTCCTTCAGCTACTTTTGCACTCTTACTCCTTGAACATATATATTAACTTTTTCTACTTCGAGGCCAGTAAAATTCTCGACATTATATTTTACTTTTGAAATTATGTTCTCTGCTACTACAGATACTTTTACACCAAATTGAACAATAACATGTAAATCTAATATGACTTTATTTTCCTTTACATTCACTTTTATTCCTCTAGTCAATTGCTCTTTTTTTACAAGTTCAAAAAAACCTTCTGTAGCATTTTTACTTGCCATACCTACAATACCATAACACTCCATTGCAGATACACCTGCTATTGTAGCGATTACCTGATCATCTATTAATAAGCTACCATTTTCGTTTATTATTTTTACTGACATACTTTTCCCTCCTAACTCTTTTATATTATATCATAGTTACTATAGAAATTATTATACTAATTTAAATTTATTATTGCAATATATATCTTTTAATGGTAAAATTAAAAAGTTGAATTTTGATATTATCATAATTATAATACATTTTGTTTAATAGGAGGTGTAAACATGGCAAAATATTGTGAGATATGTGGAAAAGGCAAAATTTCTGGTCACAGAATAACTCACTCTGATAAGAAAATAAAAAGAATTTGGAAACCAAATGTTAGAAGAATAAAAGTTATGGAAAATGGTACTCCAAAAAAGAAATTTGTTTGCACTAGATGCATAAGATCTGGTAAAGTTGAACGAGTTATTTAAGCTTAATAAATAATGGCTAACGCCATTATTTTTTTATAGAGAAATATTTATCAGCATATAACTCAAAAATGTAATTTATATAAATTTAATAAGTGCACATCCTAATAAGACTAGTAATATTCCTAATATTAATAACCATATTTGAATTGGTAGTACTTGTATAATGATTAAAGCTCCAATTATTGCTATCATACATCCTATTATTTCTGTAAATAAAAATTTTTTACATCGTTTTCTAAAATTTTTTAATATATTCAAAAAATCACCTCATACTCTTATAATATATTATTCGATTACTGTTAAAAAGATACAAAAAAAATAACGGCTTAGCTTTGCCGTTATTAAAATTCTGCATTTTTTGTAGTTCTCGGAAATGGAATAACATCTCTTATATTACCCATTCCAGTTAAATACATAATAAGTCTTTCAAATCCAAGACCATATCCAGCATGTTCAACTCCGCCGTATTTTCTTAGATCTAAATACCACCACATATCTTCTTTAGGGATATTCATTTCATCCATTCTCTTGATAAGTACATCTAATCTTTCTTCTCTTTGACTTCCACCTATTATTTCACCCACTCCTGGTGCTAACAAGTCCATAGCTGCAACTGTTTTATTGTCATCATTTAGTCTCATATAAAAAGCTTTAATATCTTTAGGATAATTAATTACAAATACAGGTTTACCATATATCTTTTCTGTTAAATATCTTTCATGCTCTGTTTGTAAGTCTATACCCCAACTTACTGGATATTGAAATTCTTCTTTACTGTTTATTAATTTGTCAATAGCATCAGTATAATCAATTCTAACGAATTCTGAGTTTACCACATTGTTTAATCTATCAAACAATCCCTTATCAATAAACTTATTAAAGAACTCCATTTCTTCTTTCGCATCTTTCATAACATAATCTATTACATATTTAATCATGCTTTCTGCCAAATCCATATCATCTTCTAGATTAGCAAATGCTATTTCAGGTTCAATCATCCAAAATTCAGCCGCATGACGTGTTGTATTTGAATTTTCAGCTCTAAATGTAGGACCAAATGTATATACATTCTTATATGCTAATGCAAAAGTTTCTGCTTCTAACTGTCCACTAACTGTTAAATTAGTATGCTTACCAAAAAAATCTTTAGAATAGTCCATGTTACCATCGGTTTTTTTTATATTATTTAAGTCTAAAGTTGTAACATTAAACATTTCTCCTGCGCCCTCTGCATCACTTGCAGTTATAATTGGAGTATGTACATATACAAATCCTCTTTCATTAAAAAATTTGTGTATTGCATAAGCAGCTGAAGATCTTACTCTAAAGACAGCTGAAAAAGTATTACTTCTAGGTCTTAAGTGGGCTATTTTTCTTAAATACTCAAAAGTATGTCTTTTTTTCTGTAAGGGATAATCTCTATTTGAATCTGCTAAAATATTTATTTCAGAAGCTTTAATTTCAAAATTTTGTTTTGCATTTGGAGTTTCAATAAATTTGCCTACTACTTCTATAGCACTTCCAGTTGGTAACTTGCTTAAATCTTCAAAGTTATTTAAACTATCCTCAAAAACTACTTGAATATTATTAAAAAAAGTTCCATCATTAACCTCAATAAAACCAAAATTTTTAGATGCTCTAAGAGTTCTTATCCAACCATTAATTTTTATAGTTTTATCATAATATTCACTACTATTGTTATATAAATTTTTAATATCTATTGCTTTCATCTTTTCCTCCTAATCTTTAGATGTAAAAACTAAGGCAGTACCTTCTTTTATAGATATTTCAGCAAAATCATCTACAATATAATTACTTATGCATAAAGTAGAACCTCTGCTAACGTCTTTATCTATTAATTTGTATTTAAATCCTTTAAGATTTATCCCTTTTACTATTTTAGTTATAGGAACTATTGAAGTAAAGTATTTTTTTTTATTTTTAAGAACTAATTTTTCTCTTATTAATTGTATTTCATTATTATTATCAATAATTTTAATGTTAACACCTACTTCATTGTATTTTTCCATAAGCATAATGTTTGCTATAGTATGATCTAATCTAGAGCCTGACGCACAAATAAGTGTAACATCATAATAGTCATTTTGTACAGCATAATCAATTGCAATTTCAGTATCTGTCAAATCTTTTTCTTTTTCAAATTGTACAATGTTTTTACATAGTTTTTTATATTTCTTTAACGTATCTTCTTTTACAGAATCAAAATCACCTAATATTGCATCAGGAATAACATTATATTTCTCTATATAATTCAATCCGCCATCTGCACATATTATGAAATCATTTATTTTTAACAATTGAAGTAAGATATCTTTATTCAGCTCAGTTCCACTAGCAATAATTAATGCACCCAATTTATTTCTCCATCATTATACTCTTAAAATATGATGTTTCTTCTTCTATATTGCTAGATTTATATATAGCAGAACCCGCAACTATTATATTAGCACCCCAAGATATCACTTCTTTAATGTTTTTTCTATTTACTCCACCATCTATTTCTAAATCTATATTTAAATTTCTTTCATTTGCAATCTTTTTTAATTCTGTAAATTTATTTTTTACATTTTTAATAAGTTTTTGTCCTCCAAATCCTGGATTAACAGACATAATTAGTACCATATCCAAATCATCTAAAACATATTTGAGAGTGTCAATATCTGTAGCAGGATTTAACGCAACACCTGCTTTTATTCCATATGACTTTATTTTTTGTATAGTTCTATGTAAATGTTGACATGTCTCTTGATGAACAGTTATAATATCTGCTCCAGAGTTATAAAAGTCTTCTATATAAATATCTGGATTTGATATCATTAAGTGAACATCAAAAATTAAATCTGTAGTTCTTCGTATTGATTTAATTATTGGTGGTCCTAAAGTAATATTTGGTACAAATTTACCATCCATTACATCAATGTGTATATAATCTGCTCCACCATTTTCTACCTTTTTTATTTCTTCAGCTAAATTAGAAAAATCTGCCGATAATATTGAAGGGGCTAATTTATACATTTTTACCTCCATTTTTAATTTCTTCAAGTAATTTAATATAATTGTTATATCTATTATAACTTATTAATTCATTATTTAGAGCATCTTTTACACTGCAATCTGGTTCTTTATAATGTAAACATGTTCTATATTTGCAATGATTACTAAATTTTTTTATATCTTTGAAATAATTGTATAAATCATGATAATCAATATTTTCAAGATTATAAGAGCTAAATCCGGGAGTATCAACAACCCATCCACCAAAATCTAATTTCATTATTTCTGCATGTCTAGTTGTATGCTTACCTCTCTTTAATTTCTCACTAATTTCACCTGTCTTAAGACTAAAATTTGGTTGTACAGCATTCATTAATGATGACTTTCCAACTCCTGAAGGTCCTGAAAATACAGTTGTTTTATTCTCTAGAATTTTTCTTAATTGATTTATACTTTCTTCATTATATTTTGATGTGAAAATCATATCATATCCAGTATTTTTGTACATGTCTTTATACTTAATACATTCTTCATCATCTACTAAATCTATTTTATTAAAACAAATAACAGGTTCTAATAAATTAACTTCTGATGCTATAATAAGCTTATCCAGTAAAAGGAAATTTGGATTTGGATTTTTTACTGAAAAAACTATGACTAATTGATCAATATTTGCTACAGCTGGACGTTTAACTTCATTTTTACGCTCTTTAATTTCTTCTATATATCCTGTTTTTTCATCTTCTTTAGTTATTCTAATTAATACATAATCTCCAACTAAAGGTTTGATTTTATTTTTCCTAAAGACACCTCTAGCTCTGCATTCTATTAATCCAACTTGTGTATCAACATAATAAAATCCGCCTATTCCCTTAATTATTATACCTTCTATCATTCATTCTCCTTTATAAAATTAACATCTACGCTATCATATAATTCACTGTCAATAAATACTTCATACTTCTGTTCTCCTCTTCCCTGCACACTAACCTCAATACTTTCTTCTGATGTTTTATGTCTCTTCTGATATACATTTTGACTATTGCCATCATCATCAACTCTTTCTATTGTTACCATGACACTTTCTCTTTCATCAGGTAGTTCAACATGTATTGTTTTAGTTACTAATTCATTTGATGTATTGCCATCCTCATCAACATCTGTTCCTATGCCAGACTCTGTTGTATTATCATCTTCTGATTTTTTTCCTTTGCTTACAATTAAATTTATGGACGAATTTTCTTCTACTTCTTGATCTGCTGGATAACTTTGATATATTACTTTATTGACTTCATGTTCTTCACTATAATCTTTTGTTACCTCACCAACAGAAAAACCCTTTTCTTTAATTCTCGTCTTTGCTTCTTCAATATCAAGACCTAATAAATTAGGTACTATTTTATATACTACCTTAGGTCCTTTACTAATTACATAATTTACTTTTGTTCCAACTGCCACTTCTTGTCCTGCTTTTGGACTCTGACTAATAACTATTCCTAATGGTATTACATCACTGTACTCATGTGTAATATCCCCTTCTCCCAATTCAGCATCACTCAATATTATACTTATCTCATTTGATATTTCTTTATAAAGATCAGGTACAATAGTATTCTTTTGTCCCTTACTAATAATTACACTTATAGGAAATCCTTTTTTTAAGAACTCTCCATTTTCTATATTTTGATTCATTACTATTCCTTCTTCATAATCAGAGCTATATAATCTATCTTTTACTTCAAAGCCTAATTCTAAATCTTCAGCTGTTTTTTTAGCTAATTCTTCTGTTAAACCAACTAAATATGGAACGGGAACTTCTTGAACTGTCAAATAGTTTTTAATATATCTAAAAACAAAAGTTGCAATTAAAGCTGTAATTACTAATGCTAGCAATGTAGCTAATATTGTAGTTTTTATTTTACCCTTTTTTCTTACGCTATGATCAATATCTTCAGCTACTTGTACATCATCATTATTAGAAAAAAATCTCTGTAAGGCATTTTCTTTTTCATAATCTTTTTCTGATAAAACTTCCTCTACTTTGGGAACTATGATAGTAGGAGAACTTTTTAATTTATCTTGATAGTTGGCAACAGCATATTCTTTATTTAAAGAAACTTTATTTAAATCATCAAGTAATTCACTTATACTTTGATATCTATAGCTTTGCTGTTTATTTAAACACTTTAAAATAATTTTCTCGTAATTTTTAGAAATATTATCGTTCTTACTTGTAGGTGGAATTACTTCTTCATTTACATGTTTCATAGCAACCGTTATATGATTATCTGCATCAAAAGGTACTTCTCCTGTAACCATCTCATACATTACAATTCCTAATGAATAAATATCAGACTTTTCATCAACATATCCACCTCGTGCCTGTTCAGGTGAGAAATAATGAACAGAGCCTATTACATTTGATGTATTAATGATAGTTGAAGAATTTGCTGCTCTAGCTATGCCAAAATCAGCAACTTTTGCAACATTTTCATCTGTCATCAAAATATTATGTGGTTTTATATCCCTGTGTATTACTTTATTATTATGGGCATGTTTGAGAGCTTCTGCAATTTGTCTTGTTATTTTTATAGCTTCATTTTCTTCAATCTTTCCCTTTTTATTAATATACTT
Source organism: Tissierellales bacterium (assembly GCA_018433765.1). GTDB lineage: Bacteria > Bacillota > Clostridia > Tissierellales > Sedimentibacteraceae > SM3-B41. The sequence goes on along the minus strand of JAHDQO010000002.1, from coordinate 87,643 downwards.
TTTTAATGTCATTCCTTTTACATATTCCATAACAATATAATAAATATTTTCATCGACTCCTGTATCATAAATACTCACTATATTAGGATGTGTTAAGCTTGCTGCTGATAATGACTCTTGTCTAAATTTCTCAATAAAATCTTGATCATTAGTAAATTCATGTCTTAACACTTTTATAGCTACATATCTATTTAATAATTTATCCTTTGCTTTATAAACAATGGCCATCCCACCGCCGCCGATTTTTTCTATTATTTCATATCTATTTCCTAAAATTTTTCCATTCATATTTTTCACCTCTTATTCTCCAATTTCAGCAATTATAACAGTAATATTATCAGTTCCACCTTTTTTATTTGCCATATCTATTAGCTTTTCAGCACAGTTTTCTGTATTGTTATTAATTATTCTCAAAATTTCTTCATTGTTCAAATGATTAGTTAGACCATCAGAACATAACATTAACTTAAAATTTCTCTCTATATCTATCTCAAATATATCAGCTGATACTTCGTAATTAGTTCCTAAAGCTCTAGTAATTATATTTTTCTTAGGATGTGATTCTGCTTCCTTTTGTGTGATTTTGCCCTGTTTAACAAATTCAGCCACCAAACTATGATCACTAGTTATCTGCCTAATTTTATCTTCTGATATTAAGTAAACTCTGCTATCTCCTACATTACCTACATATAGAATATTTTCTATTTTATCTATAACTGCCATTGTTAATGTAGTTCCCATACCTAAATAATTATCATTTTTATCTGCTTGCTCTATAATTTTCTCGTTTGCATAAATAATACTTTTATTAATGAAAGCTGGAACTTGTAATTTTACATGCTGATCATCAAATAATTCTTTTAAAGAATTAACTGCTATTTCACTTGCTATTTCTCCAGCATTATGTCCACCCATACCATCAGCTACTGCATATAGTATATAGCTATCATTTTCAGTTAATAAATAATTATCTTCATTAATATCCCTAACTTTCCCTTTATTTGTACCAAAATATACTTTCATAAAGCACCTCATTTTTTAAAGGAAATCATTACGCAACTGTCCACATGCGGCATTTATATCGCTACCTAATTCTCTTCTAACTGTTGCATTTAATCCATTTTTAAGAAGTATTTTTTTAAATCTATTTATATTATAATTTTGTGAAGGCTTCATATCATTTTCTTTAACAAAATTATAAGGTATTAGATTTATATTACATAACTTATTTTTTAACAATTTACTTAATGCATATGCATCTTGTAACGTATCATTAAAATTTTCTATCATTATATATTCAAAAGTCATTCTTCTATTAGTTTCCTCAACGTAATAATCGCAAGCTTTTATGAGTTCAGGTAATTTAAATTTTTTAGCACTTGGTATAATTTTTTCTCTTTTTTCTTGTTCTGCTGCATGCAGCGATATTGCTAAAGTTATAGGTAGACCTTCTTTAGCAAGTTTATATATACCTTTAATGACGCCGCAAGTAGATAAAGTAATTTTTCTAAGGCTAATGTTTTGCCCCATTTCACTATTAACTATTCTTATAAAATTAATAACATTATCATAGTTTTCTAAAGGCTCCCCTGTACCCATAATAACAATATTGTTTATCTTTTCGTTAGTATCAGTCTGAATTCTATAAATCTGTCCTAGCATTTCACCAACTGACAAATTTCTAATCAAACCATTCTTTGTAGACGCACAAAATTTACATCCCATTTTACAACCAACTTGAGAAGAAATACATGCTGTATTTCCATAACTATATTTTAGAAAGACACTTTCAATTATATTATTATCTTCTAACATAAATAAATATTTTTTTGTCTCATCTAGTTTAGAATCAAATCTTTTTATTAACTCAAACTTTGTAAATTCATATATTGATTCTAGTTCTTTTCTCTTTTCTAATGATATATTAGTCATTTCTTTGAAATTTAATACATTTTTTTTATGAATCCACTCAAATATTTGCTTGATATTGTATTTTTTCTCAACAATATTTATTAATTGCTTTTCTAATAAATCATATGTCAAATTATCTATTTTCTTCATGTCAACCCTTCTATTATAAAAAAACTACTAATTATTATAACACATTAAATTATATTTTAAAATACCACTAATTTTTTCTTAATTTTGCAATAAAAAAACCATCTATATTATGTATATGTGGATATATCTCAATATATCCATTTTTAGCGGTTGAGAACATTTGATTTGTTTCTTTGTCTATATTTACCAAATCTAAATTGTGGTTATTTTCTATAAACTTACTAATTATATTTATATTTTCCTCTTTATTAGTAGTACATGTTGAATATACTAATTCTCCGCCTTTTTTCAAGTATTTTGACGCATTTTCCAAAATTTTATACTGAATTTCAGCTATTTTTATTATATCATTATATGTTTTTTGATACTTTATTTCAGGTTTCCTTCTAATTATTCCAAAGCCTGTACATGGAACATCAACAATACAATAATCTGCCTTATTTAATAATCTCTTATCTAACTCTAAAGCATTAAACATCTCAGCTTTAATAATATTTATTCCTAGTCTTTTTTTCCCTTTTTCTATCATATTAATTTTTTGTTTATATAAATCTCTACTTAAAATATGTCCACAATTTTGCATTATTTCTGCTGCATGAAAAGATTTTCCACCCGGAGCAGAACAAATATCAATTAAATAGCTTCCTTTCATAGGATTCAGTATTTTAGCTACTAACATAGAACTTTCACTTTGAATAGAAAACAAACCATCTTTATATTCATTTAATTGTTCAATATTATGTGGATTTTTAATGCACAGCCCCATATTTGAATATTTTGTTTCTTCTAATATAAAGCCCTTTTTTGTTAGTCTTTCTAATAACTCTTGTTTTGTGGTTTTTAAAGTATTTATTCTTATATTTAATAATGGTTTAGAATTATTTGCTTCTAGTACATTTTGTATATTATTTATTCCATATTGATCTATCCATTTGTTGATTATCCATAAAGGATATGAATATTTTATTGAATAGTAATTCATTTTATCAAGATTTTCTAATTTGTCAACTATTAATTTTTTATTTCTTATTATATTTCTTATAACTGCATTGGAAAATTTAGAAGCTTTATCTCCAATCCTTTTTTTAGTAATTTCTACACTTTCATTGACTACTTTTCTTTCATTGACTTTATTAAGAAAGAACAATTGAAACACTGCAATTCTCAATATTTCTAATAATTCAATCTGCATTTTTTTTGACTTTATTTTTGAATATTGGTCTATTACCCAATCTATAAAGATCTTGTTTTCTATTACACCTAAAACTGTTATTCTATATAATCCATGATAAGATTCATTTTTTATTTTTTTAATATCATTATTTACAACTATATTTGAATACGCCTTATTTATATCTATTTTTTTTAATGACTCTACTGTGGTATTGCGATAATTTGCTATCAAAATTTGCCTCCAAAATTAATAAATTAAAAAAGCTGATTGAAAATCAGCTTTTAATCTCTTCTTCCGTATCCTGTGATTACTAATAGCCTCAATAGCTGTGCAACAGCAACAAGTGTTGCAGCTACATAAGTTAAAGCTGCCGCACTCAAAACTTTTTTAGCTTTAGGAATTTCTTCTGCATACAGTAAATTATTTGCATCCAACTGTTTAATTGCCCTACTACTTGCATTAAACTCAACTGGCAGAGTTATAACTTGAAAAATTACCACTCCAATGTAAAGGAGTATACCATATTGTATCATATTATTATTTTGCATAAAGAAGCCTAAAATTATAAAAACCCAAACAAATTTTGCTCCAATACTCGCTACAGGAGCTATAAGATTTCTTATTTGTAATGGCACATAATGCTTTGAATGTTGTATTGCATGACCTACCTCATGTGCTGCTATACCATAAGCTGCAATAGAATGACCATTATAAATACCATTTGATAATCTTAAAACTTTTTTCCTTGGATCATAATGATCTGTAAGATTACCTCTAACTAGTTCTATATCAATTTCGTTTAATCCATTTCTATCTAAAAGTGTTCTTGCAATTTGTGAACCTGTATATCCTCTTCTTGCACCTATTTTAGAATATTTATTGTATGTTGTCTTTATTTTGCTTTGAGCATACATTGCTATTATTATAGCGGGTATTAATAACACAAAAGTTGGATCATAGAATAACATTTAACCACCTCATTATAATATAATATTTTCTTTAAACTTATTACCTATTAGAAAATCTCTTACTGTCATTCTTTTTTTACCCGAAACTTGTATTTCTTTAATAATTACTACACCATCTACGGTAGATACGTATATACCCTCTGAATTAACTCTTATAACTTTTCCTGGCTTTTCTTGTGTTTGATCTAAATAATAATCTGAATTGAAAATTTTAATAACTTTATCTTCATATTTAAAATACGCACCAGGCCATGGATACATACCTCTAATTTTATTATGAACATTTTCGGCTTTATCATTCCAATTAATTAGTCCCATCTTTTTGTTAATCATTGGAGCATATGTTGCAGCATCATTATTTTGCTTTATCTGCTGTATATCATTCTTTTTTATTTTTTCTAGTGTAGCATTAAGTAATTTAGCTCCTTTATTCATGAGCATATCATGAAGATCACCTGCATTTAAGTATTTAGTAATAGGAATTTCTTCTTGCAGCAACATATCACCTGTATCTAATCCTTGGTTCATAAACATCGTAGTAATTCCTGTCTTCTTCAAACCATTAATAATAGACCAATTAATTGGGGCAGCACCTCTTAATTCTGGAAGCAGAGAAGCATGTACATTTATACAACCATATTTAGGTATCTCTAATATCTCTTTACTTAATATTTGTCCAAATGCTATTACAATAATAACATCAGGATTAATTTCTTTTATTACACTAACTGCTTCTTCACTTTTAATCTTATTAGGCTGATAAACATTTAATCCCAACTCTTCAGCTCTTTTCTTAACAGCAGACTTTTTTAACTTTTTTCCTCTACCACTTGGTCTATCTGGTTGAGTAATAACTAATCTAATATTATAACCGTTATTAAACAATTCATCTAATGATGGAACTGCAAATTCAGGTGTTCCCATAAATACTACTTCCATATTACATCATATTCCTTTCATTTTTCTTAAATTTTAAATAACTTTATCAATAAATAGAATACCATTTAAATGATCAACTTCATGACAAATACACCTTGCTAATAAATCTTCAGCTTCTATTTGCTTTTTTACTCCTTCTTCATCATAATATATTGCTTTTACTTTCTTTGGCCTTTTAACTAATCCTCTTTTATTTGGAATACTTAAACATCCTTCTTCATCTATTTGTTCACCCTCTTGGTGTATTATTTCAGGATTTATCATTCTTATAGGACCTGAACCTATGTCTATTACTACTAATCTTTTTAGAATTCCAATTTGAGGTGCTGCTAATCCTACACCATCTTCAGCATGCATAGTTTCTACCATATCATCAAGTATAATTTGTATTCTTTTATTTATTTTCATAACATTTCTACTTGTCTTTCTTAATATTTCATCATCTTCAAATCTAATATTTCTTAATGCCATCTTACCCTCCCTAAAGCATAACTAAAAATAAATATATTTCATAACTATAAAAGTATATTATTAAAATTAATACTAATCTTTATATTTTTAATATCTTCATTTAAATAAACTTCCCTAACTGCCTTTTTCACATTCAATGTACTTTTCTTAGACGATTTAATATAAACATTCATTCTATATTCATCATTAATTTTATAAACACTATTAGGAATAGGTTTATACAATAATACCATTCTTTTTTCAATTAAATTTTTTAATATATTTTTTATTTTAAAATACTTTTCAGTACTTATCTTTTTTAAACTATCTTCATATTTTGAAATAGTACTTATATTAATAATATCAATAAATGGAGGATATGCAAATTCTTTTCTTAGTATAATTTCTTTATTTATAAAAAAATCATATGAATTATCTTTAACAGCTTCTATAGTAAAATGTTCCGGCTCATATGTTTGAATGTATACCCGTCCTTTTTTATTCCCTCTTCCAGCTCTTCCACTTACTTGTGTTAATAATTGATAAGTTTTTTCATTTGCATTATAAAATGGCAAATTCAATGAAGTATCAGCAGATATAACACCTACTAATGTAACATTAGGAAAATCTAATCCTTTTGCAAGCATTTGTGTACCTATTAATATATCAATCTTCTGTTTTTTAAAATCTTTATATATTTTACTATAACTATCTTTTTCAGTCATAGTATCAAAATCCATTCTCCTAACATTAGCTTGTGGAAAAAGCTTCTTTATTAATATTTCCACTTGTTGAGTACCTATTCCTAATTGTTTAATACTGCTACTTCCACAGTTTGAACAAGTTGATGCTATTTTTTGTGTTCTCCCACAATAATGGCAAATTAAAAGTTTTTTATCTGCATGATATGTCATAGAAATATCGCATTTGCTGCATTTAATAACATTACCACATTCTTTACATAAAACAAAATTTGAATATCCTCTCCTATTTAAGAACAAAATAGCTTGTTCTTTTCTATTTAGTACATTGCACAAATCGTTATATAACTGCTTACTTATAAAACTTTTATTGCCGAAAGATAATTCTTCTCTCATATCAATTATTTTAATTTCTGGCATGGAAATTTCTCTTACTCGATTTTTTATTTCTAATAATTTTAAATATCCCCGTTTAGCCAGATAATAGGTTCTAACTGAGGGTGTAGCTGATCCTAAAACTACTTTACAATTTTCAATATAAGCTCTTTTTATAGCCACTTCTACAGCATCATACTTAGGTGTTGAAGAAGATTTATAACTTTCTTCATGTTCTTCGTCAATAATAATAATTCCTAAATTCTTAACAGGTGCAAACAAAGCCGATCGGGCTCCTATGACAATATCTGCTTTACCTTGTAATACTCTTTCCCACTGCTCATATTTTTCTCTAGGAGTAAGTTTACTATGATAAACTGCTATTCTGTTTCCAAACCGTGCTTCGAATCTTTCTATTGTCTGGGGAGTTAGTGATATTTCAGGTACTAAAACAATTGCTTGCATATTTATATTTAAATATTTCTCTATTAACTGCATATAAATTTCTGTTTTTCCACTTCCAGTTACGCCGTGAAGTAAAAATGCTTTTTCCTTACTATCAATAATGTTTTTAAAGCACTCTAATTGTTCTGTATTTAAAACTTTTTTTGTATCTAGTACAATTTTTTTTGGTTTATAATTTATAATAGATTTTTCAAAAATTTGTATGAATCCTTTTTTTTCCAAAGATTTAAAAGACGATAAAGATGCATTTAAATTTTGCATTATATCACTTAATTTAGCTTTTTTATTATCCAACAAGTATTTTATTATTTCAAATTGTTTTCTTGCATTATTTAGTTTATAATCTTCTATACAATTTCTTACATCTACTAATTCTACAACTTTAATTGTTCTTTTATTTTTACCTGTAGTTTCTATAATATTAACATTTATAATGTTTTTATTTTCTAATTTATCTATTATAGAATATAAGTCATTACTTTTATATTGTTTCTTTATAATATTTATATCTATTGACTTATTATCTATAATATCTATTACTTTAAGCTCTTTTTTAGTCAAATTCAATCTACTAACATTATCGTTTAATTTAATAATTATCTTTTGCTCATATTTTAAATTAGAAGGAAACATAAGTTTTACAGCTTCTATGTAGCGGCATACATATCTTTCTCTAATCCAAAAAGCAAGCTTTATTAATTCTTTTTTAATTATAGGCTCATCATCTAGAACATCTATAACAGGCTTAATTTTTTTATCTTCCAAGCTATTCTGATAACTTACATTTAAAATTATTCCTTCTAAAGTTTTTCTATTTCTTCCAAATTCAATCTTAGCCCTTTTTCCTACAGCAACTTTTTCCTCTAATTGTTCTAATACTCCGTATGTATATAGTCTATCAGTACTTTTTGAGTTATTATTAATAACTATTTGTACATATTTGCTATACATAATTACACTTCCACTTACTTAATTAATAAAAGCTTGATATTATATCAAGCTTCTTCTTCTATGTCCTCTTCATATACTGCACTTATCTTATCATCATTAAATTCCTCTATTGCAATAGAAACAGGTTTATTTGATTTAGCATAAACCAAAGGCTCATCTCCAGTTATTAATTGTCTTGCTCTTTTTGAAATTATAGTAACAAGAGTATATTTACTATCAACTTTTTTTACTAAATCATCTATTGATGGATTTAACATATTATTCCTCCCTAATCTTTTGTATTAATCTATGCTTTCTGTTAACTTTATTTTTTTCAGCAGTAATGATACATTTTATTTTTTCTGCTGCATTGTCTACGATATCATTTACAACTACATAATCATATTTAAATGCAAAATTTAACTCTTCGTATACACATTTCATTCTTTTCAAAATAGTTTCTTTTGAATCAGTACCTCGTCCGACTATTCTTCTTTCTAACTCTTTTATAGAAGGTGGTAAAATAAATATAAATGTCGCTTCTGGATATTTTTCTTTAACTTCTAAAGCTCCTTGTATATCAATTTCTAAAATAATATCCTTACCTGCGTTTATTTCATTCATTACATTACTTTTAGGTGTACCGTAATAGTTACCATAAACTAAAGCATGTTCAATGAACTCTTTATTCAATATCATATTTTCAAATTGTTTTTCTTCAATAAAGAAATAATTAATTCCTTCTATCTCTCCTTTTCTAGGTTTACGAGTAGTTGCAGAAATAGACATTTTTAAGTTTGAATCTAATTTAATTAATTTTTTACAGATTGTCCCTTTTCCAGCACCAGAAGGTCCAGAAACTACTATTAATAATCCCTTCTCCATTATCTCATCCTTTATTCTTTTATAACTGTTTCAAACCTTTGAGCCATTGTGTCTGGCTGAATAGCCGACAAAACCACATGATTACTATCAGTAATAATTACAGCTCTTGTTCTTCTACCATATGTTGCATCGACTAATTTATGTGAATCTCTTGCTTCTTGTATTATACGCTTTATTGGAGCAGATTCAGGACTCACAATAGCAATAATACGTTCAGCAACAACTATATTACCAAAACCTATATTAATTGTTTTATTCGCCATTAAAATTCATTCCTTTCAAATGTTATTATTCTATGTTTTGAATTTGCTCTCGTATTTTCTCCAGTAAATTTTTAATTTCAACAACAAACTTAGTAATAGATAAATTCCCAACTTTTGAGCCTATAGTGTTAATTTCTCTATTAGCTTCTTGTATGATAAAATCAAGTTTTCTTCCAATAACTCCACCATTCTCTAAAGTTTGATTTATTTGCTCAACATGACTTCTTAACCTAACAATTTCTTCATTTATGTCACTTTTATCGGCATAAAATACAATCTCATTATATAATCTATTTTCATCCAAATCACATTTATCACTAAAGAAATCTTTAACTCTAAGTTCTAATCTTTCTTTATATTCTTCAACTAAATTTTGTGAATGTTTTTCTATCTCGTCAATAAGCTTATCTATATCTAATACCTTTTCAGCTATATCCTTTTTAAGTTCGTTTCCCTCTCTAGATCTCATAGCTATTAACTTTTCAATTGCATTGTTTATGGAATTCTCTAAAGATAAACTAAGTTGATCTTCATCTTCTTCTTTCTTTCTCATAGTTAATACGTCTTGCAATTTTAATATAGTATCTATAACAGGTTCTTTGTCTATATTTAAAACTTCTCTAATTTCACTTATAGCTTTATTGTATGATTTAGCTAGTTCTATATTGGGAATAATCTCCATTTCCAAATCATTATAATATTCAGTAGTTATGTATACTTCTACTCTACCCCTGCTTATATTTTTTTTAACAATTTTTCTAATACTTTCCTCGAAAAATCTAAGATGCTTAGGGGTTTTAATTATAACATCACTGTATCTATTGTTTACAGTTTTTATTTCTGTTATAAAGCATCTATTTCCATCGCTGTATTCACCTTTTCCATAACCCGTCATACTTCTAATATTATTCATTGCATCATCTCCATTGTTGAAATACTATCATTATATTATATCATTATTTGACAAATAGTAAACATAAAAATTACTTTATTATATTATTTTTTAGTGTTATACTTATACAGGTATTAAATATTATTAAAAATTATAATATTTAAATTAGCTATAAGACAGTTGGAGGTTAACATGCCACTAGATGGAATAGTACTTAATTGTATCACAAATACATTAAATGAAACTTTAATAAATGGAAGAGTTGATAAAATTCATCAGACTGAAAAAGATGAATTGTTTTTTACTGTAAGAAATAATGGCAAAAACTATAAATTACTAATAACAGCAAGCAGTAACTACCCTAGAATTCATGTAACAAAAAATATTAAAAGCAATCCAATAAAGCCCCCAGTATTTTGTATGCTTTTAAGGAAACATTTAACAGGTTCACGAATACGTGAGATTAAACAATTGAATTTTGATAGAATTGTTGAGATAGTTTTTGAAACAAAAGATGAATTAGAATCAATACATTATAAGTCTTTTATTATTGAAATAATGGGCAAACACAGTAATATTATTTTAATAAATACAGAATCAAGAAATATTATAGATTCTATAAAAAGAATTAGTCAAAATATAAGCAGTAAAAGGCAAATTTATCCAGGTTTAGTTTATAGTGCTCCACCTTCTAAACCAAAATACAATCCATTAAATATAAATAAAAAAGATTTTATGAATCTACTAAATAAAACTCGGCAAGGAATAGTTTTATATAAATATTTTTACCAAACGTTTAATGGTATAAGTCCTCTTATAAGTAAAGAAATTTGTTTTCTTTCACAAGTTGACGAAAGTATTACTTTAGCTGAAATCGATGAAAATATATCTAATAGACTTTGGCTAAATTTTAATATTATGTTTGATAAGGTTAATCAAAATAATTTTTCACCTTCAATTTATATCAATAATAATACTTATTATGATTTTCACTGCTTAGATTTAAATCATATTGAAATGGATGATAAAATTAATTATACTTCTATAAATGAATTACTAGATGTTTTCTATTTCAAAAGAGATAACATTAACAGATTAAAACAAAAATCTGCCAATATGTTAAAAACAATAAACACAAAACTTGATAGAAATATAAAAAAATTAGCCAAGCAAAAGCAAGATTTATTTAGTGCAGAAGATAGAGAAAAATATAGAATTTATGGTGACCTGATAATATCAAATATTCATATGATTAATAAATCCAGCACCAATATTACTGTTCAAAATTATTATGACGAAGAAGGAACAAGTACAATAACTATACCTTTAGACCCAAGACTAAATCCTTCTCAAAATGCTCAAAAACACTACAAAAAATATAATAAGCTTAAGAAGGCAGAAGAGGAACTTGTAAAACTTATACAATATACCGAAAACGAAATATTTTATTTGGAAAATATCATTTATAATATTGAACAATGCAGCAATATTAATGAAATAGAAGAAATAAGAGAAGAATTATCTGCACAGGGATTCATTAAGAAAAAGAAAGTTTCAAAAAAAAGCAGTACAAAAGGTTCTAAACCTTTATCTTTTGTTTCTTCAAAAGGTCATGAGATATTAGTAGGTAAGAACAATAAACAAAACGACTTATTAACCTTCAAAATATCAAGAAAAGATGATCTATGGCTTCACACAAAAAATATTCCAGGTTCTCATGTAATACTGCGAACTAATGGTGATGATATTGATGATAGTGAATTATTAGAAGCAGCACGACTTGCTGCATACTATAGTAAGGCTAGAAATTCTGACAATGTAGAAATTGACTATACAAAAAGAATTAATGTAAAGAAACCCAATGGTTCAAAACCCGGATTTGTTATTTATGAAAATTATTACACAGTCATTGTAAATCCAAATATAAATGATATTAAAGTAAAGGAATAGGAGATTGTTATTAATCCTATTCCTTTATTAATACACTATTTGTTCCATCTACTTCTCGTAGTAAAACTCTTATTTGTTCATTTTTAGAAGTTGGTACATTTTTTCCTACAAAATCAGCTCTTATAGGTAATTCTCTATGTCCTCTATCTATTAAAACAGCAAGCTCTACTTTTTTAGGACGACCTCTGTCAACCAGTGCATCTAACGCTGCTCTTACAGTTCTTCCAGTATATAATACATCATCTACTAATACAACTATTTTATCTTTTATATCAAATGTAAATTCTTCAACATATTTAGGAGCTTCTTCATCTTTATCAAAATCATCTCTGTAATACGTTATATCTAAACCATATACGGGTATTTGACACCCTTCAATCTTTTCTATTTTTTCTTGTAATCTCATGGCAAGAGGTAGTCCTCTCGTTTTTACACCTATAATAATAACATTTTCAATCCCTTTATTTTTTTCTATTATTTCATGAGCTATTCTCATTATAGCTCTGCTTATTGCTTTTTCATCCATTATTAATGCTTTTGCTTTATCTTCATTGTAAACCATGCTATCACTCCATATTTTTTAAATTGTTTAAAATGTTGTTAAAATAATCAGGTAACTCAGAATCAAATTCCATATATATATTAGTGGTTGGATGTATAAACCCAATTATTTTTGCATGAAGTAGCTGACCATTCAATTTAAATTGCTGCTGCCTTTTACCATATACATCATCGCCAACCACTGGATATCCTATATATTTCATATGTACTCTTATTTGATGAGTTCGTCCTGTTTCTAGTTTTAATTTAACTAATGTATAGTTTTCAAATCTTTCTAATACTTCAAAATTCGTCACTGCTCTTTTACTATTCTTATTAGTAACCGTCATTTTTTTTCTGTCATTTTGACTTCTTCCTATAGGAGCATCTATTTTGCCTTTATCTTCTTTAATTACTCCTTCAACTAATGAATAATATATCCTTGTTATAGTATGATCTTTAAGCTGTTTAGCCAAACAATTATGTGCCACATCATTTTTTGCTATCATTAATAAACCAGAAGTATTTTTGTCTATTCTATGTACTATACCAGGTCTAATAACTCCATTTATAGATGATAAATTATTCAATTTAAACAATAAGGCATTTACTAACGTTCCATTCATATTTCCAGGTGCTGGATGTACTACCATCCCTTGAGGTTTATTTATTACTGCAACATCCTTATCTTCGTACACTATATTTATGTCTATATTTTCCGCCTCAATATTCAATGGCTTTGGTTCTTCTATCTTTATTTTAATAATATCATTTATCTTTACTTTATAATTTTGTTTTATTTGTTTATTATTTACAGTAACATTGTTATCAATAATAAGTTTCTGAACAGAATTTCTTGACATATTTTCGACTTTATTAGCAATATAAGAATCTATCCTAATATTTTCTTCTTCCACAACTAAAGTTATTTCATCCATTTCATTCACTCTTCTCAAATTTGTCGAAACCAATTAAATAAATTAAAATAAAGGTACCTATAACTACAAAACTATCAGCTGCATTAAATATAGGGAAATCGTAAATTTTACCAAAATTGACATCAATAAAATCAACAACATAATGCAATCTAATCCTATCTATAAGATTACCTACAGCTCCACCTGATATTAATATTAAAGATATTCTTGAAATATTGCTTAATTTATTATTTTTTATTAAAGTATATATAATGACTACAAGTATTACAATTGTTACTATAATAAAAAAAGTTTGCTTTCCTTGAAGCATTCCAAATGCAGCTCCATGGTTTTCTGTATAATTTAATTGTAAAAAATTATCAATTAATACAATTGGAGGATTACTTTTTAAATATACCGCCCAATATTTAGTTATTTGATCAATTATAATAATACTAATAAAAATAACAGTATATATAAATATCATAATTTAAAGCTCCTCTATCAAGTAACTTGTTATTATAAAACATTTTTCTAAAGCTATAGGTATAAAGTCTTCATATTTCATTTTAGCACTATCATCTGATGTATCTGATATACATCTCACAGCAATATATGGAATACCGTTCATATCACATACGTGCCCTATTGAACCGCTTTCCATATCTACACACATTGCATCAAAATTTCCTGAAATCCATTTTTTCTTCTCATCAGTTCCAACAAAACAATCACCTGATACAATTTGTCCAATATAATACTTATATCCTTTTTCTTTTACAATATTCTCAGATTTGCTGATTAATAACTCACTACTTTTAAATCTATAGTTTTCACCCATTCTAGGTATTTGCCCTAATTTATATCCAAAAGCCGTTACATCCACATCATACTGCATTGTTTCATCCGAAAAAACAACGTCACCTATTTCTAGTTCATTTGAAATTGCTCCTGCTACACCTGTATTAATTACATAGTCTACATTAAATCTATCTATTAATATTTGAGCACAAATAGCTGAATTTACTTTACCTATTCCAGACTGTACAACAATAATTTTTTTATTCTCTAGTACACTAATATGGTATTCATAATTCAATATTTTCTTTTTGTCCTTAGCTTTATATTTTTTAAGTAGCTCACTAACTTCTTCTTCCATTGCACCAATAATTCCAATTGTTTTCATTAGTTCTCCTTATTAATTTTATCAATATAATATTTTATTCTTATTTTTTGTCTGCCACTTTTAGTAAATCCCATTATTTCATCAATCTTATACCTTCCATAATATCTTATTGATATCACATCTGCTGTACTTACGTTATATGAAATTTTGGTTATTTCTTTCCAGTTTACTTTGATGTCTCCGCTTTTTATCTTATTAACACTAAAATCCCTAGATTTATTAATCAATGCCCTTACAATATTGTCTAATCTTAATGATGAAATGGAAATATTTAAAATATTATAATCATTTTCTTTATAATTTATCTCACTTGTTTTTATTTCTTCAATTTCTATTTTATTTCTTCCTATTTTGTTTATATTGTATATTAGATAATCAGTTATTTCTTTTTGAACAACAATATCTGCATACTCTTCATGAACATAGATGTCTCCTATTTTCGCTCTTTCTATTCCTTGAGACATTATTGATCCTAAATAATCTTTATGAGTGAGTGATTTATATTTAGATTTATTTTTTATTCTAATTCCACAAATATAATCATCAACATTAATTTCATTAAAAAAATCTGGGTATATTATAAATACCTTTCTCTCACATTCTTTATATTCTGGATAAATCAAATGCTTAATTGTATTGTTTTTAAGTATAGGCAAGCAGATACTAACTTCATATGGATTCATAAAATCAGTAACAACGTAATTATAATTTTTTTTTACATAATTAATTTTATCAATAAGCTTCTTTACAGTAATTTTAGACTCTTGGTCTTCGATATGTTCAATATACTTATTAATATTTTTCACATTAGCTTCCTTTCGTGATGTTGATAATATATTTATAATAATAATTTATTAAAATATACTTAATACAATAGTTCTAATAACACCTAACAACAAGAACGCAAAAATTGGTGAAAAATCAATCATTCCCCTATTTAAACCTATTCTAAACAATAATTCTCTTACAGGTGTAAGTATTGGCTCTGTAAGCTGATATATTAGTCTAACTATGTTGTTGTTTCTTATACTTGGTATATAGGATAATAATACTCTTATTAATATTAGTAACTCTAATATATCCATAAACTTACTAAAAGCAAATTTAAAATACATGTCAGCCTCCTAGCTATTTCCATGGGAAATAATTTTTTTCTAGTTTCTCTTTTAATTGTCCATCAATTTGAACATTACTTGGTGCTATAACAAAAATCTCCCTAGATACTTTTTGTATACTTGCTTCTAAGGCATACACTGAACCCTTAATAAATTCAAATATTTGTTTTTTTATATCGGTGTCCATGTTTTCTAAGTTTAATACGACAGGCTTTCTGTTTTTTAATTCATCTACTGCTCTAGTACAATCTTCATATCTTTTTGGTTCACATATAAATAACTTCATATCAATATTTGAATGTACATTAATAATATTATTTTTTCTTTTGTAATAACTAGATCTTTCTTTTACAGATGAATCATTATCTTCTTGGTCATATTCATCTTCATACATCTCATCTTCCTCATAATCAGCAAGTCCTATTACATCTTTCATCTTATCAAATATTTTCATACCTTATCCTCCTAATAGTTTCTTTCTCCAAAAAATCCTGTCCCAATTCTAACTATATTAGCCCCTTCTTCTATAGCTATTTCAAAATCATTAGTCATACCCATAGATAAATATTTCATCTCTACATTTTTAAAATGTAAAGTAGATATATTGTCATATTTTTCTTTCATTTTTTTGAATACCCATCTTATATCCTCAGGATTATTACAATATGGTGCAACAGTCATTAATCCACAAATTTTAATATTATTAAATTGTTCAAGTTCCTTTAATAAATCAATTATATCATCTTCACTTACTCCAAATTTACTATATTCTTGACCAATATTTAATTCTATTAATATTTTAGCAATAATATTATTCTTCTCAGCCTTCTTGTCTATTTCTTTAGCTAATTTAATACTCTCAACAGAGTGTATTAACTCTACTTTATCTATTATATACTTAACTTTATTAGTCTGCAAATGACCAATCATATGCCATTTAACATCATTATTTATTAATTGATTGTATTTATTATTAAATTCTTGAACCCTATTTTCTCCTAAATTGATAATTCCACTGCTAACTACTTCATTTATTTTGTCAACACCAACAGTTTTAGTCACAGCAACAACTGTAATATCATTTAAACTTCTACCAGATTTTTCAGCAGCATTACTAACCCTTAATAATACATCTTCAGTTTTTTCCTTAATAGTCATCTTATCCTCCTATTCTAAAATTTGTCCTTCATATACTTTTTCAGGCTGTAATATTATTTTATCATAATTTTTAACAGTATAATAGCTTACACCATCTATGTCTATAGCACCTCTTGCCCCTTCATTTATTTTATTCCCCTCAGACACTATTACAACTTCATTCTGCTCACCTATTATTTTAATAGGAAAGAATTTAACTATATTACTTATATCTTTTACATATACACCTGTAATATCGTCTTTAGTAATAACAGCCTTTGAATTTAAAATAATACCATCATATGTATTATAAATTATTTCAACATCTAAATATCTATACTCATAATATTTATAAAAATAATCATCATATTTTAATATAATTACAGATTCTTCACTTCCAAAATTAATTTTTTCTACATAAGCATAAGCAATATCTTGTAATTCAGAATTGTTTATTCTTGTTTTAACAAATGTATTTTCTTTTATACCATCTATTTTATCATTATTAACTTTAATTAGTATATAATATTCAAAATTATTTATTATCTTCATCACTGCCTGATTATTATTAACATTATCATTATTGTTTATATCTGATTTTTTTGTATCCAATATATTCATATCATCAGCAGAAAAAGATCTCATTTTATCATAAGAATATACATCTTCTAGTCCATCAAATTTGTAACTAACTAATCCTGAAGTGCTTGCATAATATGTTATCTTATTGCTTTTTGCACTATTAGAAACACTTTTTTTTAATTTATATAAATCGTCCAAACTATAATTTTCATATTCATTTATATCAAAAACTTCGTTATTTTCATTTTCTACCTTACTAATTATACTATATAAATTATCTATATTTTCTGAAAAAACTGCACTTTGTATATCAGCTTCAGTTTTTTCTATAGTTTCTTCTTTTACTCCCACTTCATAATTTGGATTTTTCAACTTTACTATAGCTTCATCTATCTCAGTTATTTCTTTATTTAATTCTTGAGAATTTGCATCAGTATAAATATCCATAATCAAGATACCATTCTTTATTCTATCACCCTCGTCACGATAAAATTTAATTTTACCATCTGTGTTTGACTTTATAATAGTCTCATTCTTAAAAACAATACCATTAACTTTAATTTTATTTTCTATTTGACCCTCTTGCACAGTGCTTACTTTTACTTTACTATTAAAATTATCTACAATATATATTATACAAGATAACAATATTAAAAATATGACAAAATTTATTAATTTCCTTTTACCATTTTTACTTGACATTAGTCACCCCATAAACTATAGTGTTTACAGCTTAAATTATAACACATCTCAAGTATACCATGCAATTGAAAATAAATAGTCTTACTATGTAATAACCTTGAATTTTAACAAATGCTCTTTTTTTTCAAGTAAAAATAACATTTTTCTACACAAATTTCACTTTAACTTCATATAGAACTATCTTTCTAAACTGCTCTCTTATTACCAACACACTATTTACTATTTCAAGAAATTAAGATTGATTAAACTGAGTTATTATAATATAATACTATTATCGGGATGTAGCGCAGTTTGGTTAGCGCACAAGTCTGGGGGACTTGGGGTCGTAGGTTCAAATCCTATCATCCCGACCAAAATAAAAAAGTTAAAACCCTATGTAAATGCTTAAAATATACATAGGGTTTGTAAATTTAGAAGTTTTAGTACAATAAAATTTATAAGCTATATATTATTAACAATGAATTTTGCAATTTCATTTTTTTTATAAAATTTTAAAGTGATTTAATTAAGTAATACCTAATCATAATTTTACTTAAGATTAGGCATTGTTTTTTATTTTTCATTTTTAAATATTTATAAAATAACTTTTTTAATTTTACTTTCTTTTCCTGAACACAATTACAAACATTATGCTATATTATAATGCAGATTATACCTCCACTTCCATCATTAACTATTCTTTCTATTGTTCTTTTTATCTTTCTTCTTGCATAATCTGGCATTGCAGTTAATTTACCTTCAAGCTGTTCTTCAATTAAACTGTACAATGATTTACCAAATATCTGTGCCTGCCATATATTTAGAGGATTTTCATCTATTTGATTTGTTAAATACTGTATCAAATCATTACTTTGGCTCTCACTTCCAATTAATGGAGAAAGTTCTGTAGATAAATTTGCATTTATTATATGCAGCGAAGGTGCCTTAGCTTTAATTTTTATTCCATATCTGCTGCCTTGTTTAAATATTTCAGGTTCTTCTATTATCATGTCTTCAATTCCAGGTGAAACATATCCATATCCGTTTTCTTTTGCCTCTTTAAGAGCTTTTTCAACTCTGCTGTATTCTTTTTTAGCTTTTGCAAGCTCATCAATCAATTTTAAGATTTGATGTTCCCCTACAATTTCTGTTCCAGTTAAGTCACTAATAACTTTATAGTAATGGCTTTTATCTATGTCTATCCTTACATTTATACTTCCTGTTCCTAATTCTATATTCTCAACATAGCATTCTTTAATATATTCATCATCTTCAGTAAAAATACTATTACCGCTAAAATCATTAATTTTGTTACTAGCTTCTAGATTATCTCTTAATGTTTGTATTAACTGCTTTTTCAACCAATGTCCATAATTTAGTCCTTCAAACCACTTAGGTAAATTAATGTTTATTTCTTTTATTGGAAATTCATGCAGCACTTTTTCTAAAAGTGATTCAATATCTTCATCTGTAATATTTAAGCAATCTACTACCTGAACAGGTACTCCATATTTTTCTGACAACTGTTTACTAAGCTCTATAGTATTTTCATTTTTAGGATTTGAAGAGTTTAATAAAATAATAAATGGCTTATTTATTTCTTTTAGTTCTTTAACTACTCTTTCTTCTGCAATAATATAATTGTCCCTATTGATTTCAGTGATACTTCCATCTGTAGTAACTAAAAGACCAATAGTTGAATGTTCGTTAATCACTTTTTTAGTACCTATTTCTGCAGCTTCAACAAATGGTATTGGCTCTCTGTGCCAAGGTGTATTAACGTATCTCTGACTTTCACCTTCAAGATGACCTATAGCTCCAGAAACCATATAGCCTACGCAATCAATTAACTTAAAATTAGCACTAATTTTATCTCTAATTACAACTTCTACAGCACTACCTGGAACAAATTTTGGTTCTGTAGTAGTTATTGTCTTTCCTGTACCACTTTGCGGCATTTCGTCTCTAGTTCTTTGTTTAATAAATTCATTTTTAATATTTGGAAGCATAACAGCTTCTGAAAACTTCCTAATAAAAGTTGATTTTCCTGTTCTTACAGGTCCAACAACTCCTATATATATCTCTCCTTTTGTCCTTTTAGCTATATCTTTATATATATCTATATTGGTAATAACAATCCCCTCCTATTGTATATGTACACTTAATTTATATGCTTGGAATATTATTTTTATTACAAAATAAAAAAAGTGAACCTTTAGTATATTAATAAGGTTCATCTTTTAAAAATTTATCTAAATTCTAGTTCTCCTTTTTTCTTTCTAAGCATTAAATTGATTACTGATTCTTTGACATCATTGTTATTTTCTAAAATACCATAGAGTTCTTCCACAATAGGCATTAATACATTATTCTTTCTTGATAATTCATATGCCGCATATGTAGTTGTTATGCCTTCAACGACCATTCCAACTTCTTTTACAGCTTCATCCTTATTATACCCTTGCCCTATTAAATAACCAGCCCTTCTATTTCTACTATGTTTGCTTGTACAGGTCACTATTAAATCTCCTATACCCGTTAATCCAAAAAATGTATTTCTTGCTGCACCAAGTCTCTCTCCTAATCTAGAAATTTCAATTATGCCTCTATTCATTAAAGCAGCTTTAGCATTATCACCATATCCAATACCATCTGATATTCCTGCACCTAGAGCTATTACATTTTTTAGAGCTCCTCCAAGTTCTACTCCTCTAACATCTTCATTGGTATATACTCTAAAGTATGGAAGCATAAAAATTTCTTGAACGTGCTTGGCTAGTTTTTCATGTTCTGAAGCTGCTACAACTACTGTAGGCATTTTTAAAGCAACTTCTTCTGCATGTGATGGGCCTGATAACATAACATAGTTTCTACTTACTGTCTCTTGCTCTACTACTTCAGATATTGTATTTAACGATCCTTTTTCTATTCCTTTTACTGCATTAATTATTAATGTATCCTCATTTAATTTTCCTTTTACACGTTTCAAAACTTCTCTAACTTTCTGGCTGGGAACAGCTAATAATATAGTATTACTACCATATAATACTTCTTCAACATCTGATGATATAATTATTTCTTCATGCAATTTAATATTAGGTAAGTATTTGCTATTTATTCTAGTTTGTTTGATTTTTTCAGCTTGCAGTTTATCTCTTACCCATATCTTTACATCATTATTATTATCATATAATACTTTAGCCAGAGCAGTTCCCCAACTTCCTCCTCCTAAAATACTAACTACATTATTCATTATATCCTCCATTTTATAGTTTGTTTTCTTCACCCTTTAGTAACCTTGAAATATTGCCTCTATGCATATATATAGCCATAATTACAATTATTAAAGTAAAAATAAATAATTCCACATTAAACGGTCTTATAAATAACCCTACTACAAAAACAGCTAAAATCATACCTATTAGCGAACCTAGTGACACTGTCCGAGTAAAAAAAGCTATTGGAAATCCTATACCAAAACAAATTATAGATACTATAGGATTTATCATAAGCATAACTCCTATAGAAGTAGTGATGCCTTTACCACCTTTGAATTTCAATAGTACAGGCCAATTGTGCCCTATAATAACAGTAATACCTGCAATATATGCACCTATCTCAGCACCTATTTTTCTTCCTATGTATACTGCAATTATTCCCTTTAGCAAGTCACCAATAAATGCAATAATTGCTATTTTAGGTCCAAAGACTCTTAATGCATTTGTAGCTCCAGAATTTCCACTTCCATATTTTCTTACGTCTTTTTTCATAATTAATTTACCTAATATATAAGCAAATGAAATGTTACCTAATAAATATGATATAATAATGATTAATGCATAGACCTTCATTCAATCCACTCCCTTCTAACTTCTATAAAAATTAAATTATTTAATATTTAAATAACTTTTTTTAATTTGCTTTTAAGCATATATTTACCATAACTTTTAACTTTTATCTTTTAATCCTATTTATCCACTTCTATTTCTAAATTCTATTATAATAGGCGTTCCTTTATAAATAAATGATTCTCTTATCTTGTTTTCCAAATATCTTTTATATGAAAAATGTACTAACTCCTTATTGTTTACAAATATAATAAATTTAGGTGGTTTTATAGCACCTTGAACCGCATAAAATATTTTAAGTCGTTTTCCTTTAACTGCTCTAGGCTGATTCATCAATACTGCCTCAGTTATTATATCATTTAATACTCCTGTTGCTATTCTTAAATTTCTACTGTCTGATACTTCATTCACTGTTTCAAGTATTTTTTGAGTTCTTTGTCCAGTTAAAGCTGATATTGCTATGACAGGTGCATACATTAAAAATGGTAATTTTTTCATTGTATTTTCAATAAAATCTTTAAATGTTTTATTGTCTTTATCTATTAAATCCCATTTATTTATTACAATTATCATACCTTTACCATTATCATGAGCAAATCCAGCAATTTTTGTATCTTGCTCTGTTACACCATCTACGGCATCTATTATTAATAAGCATATATCAGACCTTTCTATTGCTGTTAAAGACCTTATAACACTATATCTTTCTATATTTTCATTCACCTTACTTTTTCTTCTAATACCTGCTGTGTCTATAAACATATATCTTTGATTATCTTTTTCGAAATAAGTATCTATAGCATCTCTTGTAGTACCAGGAATGTTACTAACTATTACTCTTTCCTCTCCAATAATCTTATTTATCAGCGAAGATTTTCCAGCATTTGGTTTTCCTATTACAGCTATTTTAATTGTTGACTCATCATATTCAGTATCTTGTTCATCATTAAACTTAGATACTACAACATCTAACAAATCTCCAATTCCAAGTCCTTCGGATGCTGAAATTGACAAGGGATCTCCTAATCCTAATTCATAAAATTCATAAATATTTCCTTCATTTACATGCTTATCAATTTTGTTACATACAACTATTACTTCTTTAAAAGATTTTCTAAGCATTTCAGCCACTTCTCTATCAGCTGATGTAATTCCTTTTTTTCCGTCAACCATAAATAGTATTACATCTGCTGTATCTATAGCTATTTCAGCTTGATATCTCATTTGAGATAATATTACATCTGTACTATTAGGTTCAATTCCACCTGTATCTATTAATGTATAATATTTATTTAGCCACTCACATTCAGCATAAATTCTATCTCTTGTTACTCCCGGTGTATCTTCAATTATAGCAATTCTCTTTCCTGCTAATCTATTAAAAAGAGTTGATTTTCCAACATTTGGACGTCCTACTATTGCTACTACTGGTCTTCCCATATCAGCACCTCATTTACTTAATAATTTTATAAATTTTTCTCCATTTACTTCACATACATAAACTTTTGTTTTTAATGCATCTTCTAATTTTTCTATAGTTATATCATCTAAAAAAATATTTTCATCATATTTTAACATACTATTAGGTATAATAATATTCTTATATTTTCTATCTTTTAATTGATCTATTATATCTTTACCAGTTATTAATCCTGCGACTGTAATATCTTCCCCAAAGAAATTATTTTTTATTGCTATTACATTTATTATTATCCCAATTCTATTGCTAATAATTTTTGCTATTTGATTCATAAAATCATAAGCAGCAACACCTGTAACTACAGTATATTCTTTAATTTCTTTTGAAAAATCATCTAAAGAAATTTTATTTAAAGCTTCTTTTATTTCTTGCTCAAAAAGTCTGAACATACCTACGCCATTTTCCAAAAGATTAAATCCTTCATATTCATTAACAGGAGGTAATTTTTTTTTGCATAATACATAAAATTCATCTGAAGCAAATACAAATCTTGTTCCAATCTTCTTGTACAATTCTTGCTGTTTTTTAGTTACCTGTTCAATTAATTCTAACGAACTTTTGCTATCAAATTTCTCTAATTTAACTAGATTTTCTCTATATTTTGTTAATCCTACAGGTACTATCGCAACACTTCTAACAGCAGGATACATTTTTGATAAATCATCTATTGTTCGCTCAAGTTCAATCTTATCATTTATTCCTCTACAGAGTACAATTTGACAGTCTATAGTAATATTAGCATCTGAAAGTTTCCTTAATACTTCTATTATATTACCTGCTTTATTATTACCTAACATTTTTTTTCTCAATTCTGCATTAGTTGTATGTACAGAAACTTTAATAGGACTAATATGATACTTAATAATTCTATCTATTTCTTCTGTTGAAAGATTTGTTAGAGTTATAAAATTACCATAAAGAAATGATAATCTTGTATCATCGTCTTTTAAATATAATGATTTTCTCAGTCCTTTTGGCAGTTGATCAATGAAACAGAATAAGCACTTATTTCTACATGTTTTTATAGAATCCATCAATGGATTTTCAAAAATAATACCTAAATCTTCATCATACTCTTTCTCAATTTCATAATCCCAAATTTCACCATTTATGTGTTTAATAGTTAGAATTATATATTCATTCGATATGTGAAACTTATAATCTATATAATCTTTAATTATATTATCATTTATACTTACAAGCTCATCTCCGGGTATTAAATTTAATTCTTTTGCTATACTTTCCTCTATTATTTGAGTAATTATGTTTTTATTATTTTGTCCTTTCACTTTATCACCATTTTCTTAAGTATTGTTAATTATACCACAGTAAAACTACAGCTTGCAATTAAAATGAAAAAGATGATTTGTAATTCAACAAAAAAAGAACCTGCTCTATTAAGTTAGGTTCTTTTGGATTTTATTTTTTTGTAGGTAAAATTATTATAATTTTTGTTCCTTTTCCATATTCACTTTGTACTTCTATTGTACCGTTGAAATTTTTTACAATATGTTTAACAATTGCAAGCCCTAATCCTGTTCCACCTTGTGATCTGCTTCTTGATTTATCAATTCTATAAAATCTCTCAAATAATCTGTCGAGATGTTTACTTTCTATACCTATGCCGTTATCTTCTATAATTATTTCTAAATTTTCAGAAACTTTTGATATTTCTATTTTTACATATCCATTTACTTTATTGTATTTTATACCATTGTCTATTAAGTTAATAAGCATTTGCTTAAATCTATTTTTATTGCCGTATATTGAATAATCATTATCACTTATTGTCATTAGACTAACATTCTTTTGTTTAGCTATGTTTGACATTAAATCTAACACTTCATTAATTGTATCGTTTATATTAAACTCAATTTTATTTCCATCATTATTTTCTATATTAGATAATAACAATAAATCATCAATCAATGTTTTTAATCTATCTGCTTCTATGTCCATAATTTCTATAAATCTTTCTCTCGTTTTTTCATCTTTTACATTATGATTCTTTAAAGTCTCAATAAAACCTTTTATAGATGTAAGAGGAGTTTTTAACTCATGAGAAACATTTGCAACAAAATCAGATCTCATATGTTCAAGTTTCCTCATCTCTGTTATATCTTGAATCAAAATAACAGCGCCATAACTAACTTCTGTCAATTCTCTTAATAAAGAGTTTATGTATATTTTATATATCTTATCTTTATATTTAATTTCTATGAAACACTCTTTTTCTACTTTTAGATGTTCTCTTATAGATGTTACTATTTCATAATCTCTAATTACCTCAATAATTTTTCTACTTTGAACGTCCTGTTTATCAATTTCTAACATATTAGCTGCATTATTGTTTAAAAATAATATTCTTTCTTGTTTATCTATTGCTATTATTCCATTTACCATGCTTGATAAAATTGAATTTAACATAGTATTTGAATTCTTCAATTCTTTTATTGTTTTATCTAATTTCTCACTCATTACATTAAAATTTTTATAAAGCTGTCCTATTTCATCTGTTGAATTATGATATAATTTACCAGTATATGCACCTCTTGTAATAAGTTCAGTTGCATTGGAAAGTCTTAAAATTGGTTCTGTAAAGAAAGAAACAACTTTTAACAAGAATATTACAGAAATAATAATACCGATAATAGAAATTATTAAAAAGTTTTTTAATGCATTACTGCTAAAATAATTAACAGTGTTTATAGGTATTGATAAACGTATTATTTTTACATTAGAATCATTATCGTTTACAGGATACGCAACATATAGCATTTCTTTTTTTAAAGTATTGCTGAAACGAGTTTCTACTCCTATATTTCCATTATACGCTTCTTGAATTTCAGGTCTGTTTGAATGATTAAACATTTCTGATGAACTTTTATCAGTATCATATATTACATTTCCTATACCGTTTACTAATGTTATTCGAATTTCATCTTTAACAAAATTACTGCCTATTTCTTCGATAATTGAACTATCATTTAAATAAATGGAAATTGTTTTTGCATCTCTTTCTAGCTCTTTAGTCTTTTCATTAATATAATTTTCTCGTACATATTTAACGTTTAGCATAGTAGTTACAAAACTAAGTATCACTATAACTAATATTATATATTTCAATAATTTCTTTTTCATATCTACCTAATCTTATAACCTACTCCTCTGATAGTTTGTATATACTCTTTATTTTTATCATATTTTTCTATTTTTTTTCTTAAGTGCCTTATATGTACATCTACAGTTCTAGTTTCACCAAAATAATCATAACCCCATACATTATTAAGAAGAAAGTCTCTAGTAAGGACTTTTCCCCTATTTTCAGCTAAAACTCTCAAAACTTCAAATTCTTTTAAAGTTAAATCAAGTTCATTATCCTTAACGGTTACTATATGCTTATTCTTATCAATTACAATATTTTTTAATTCAATACTTCCACCCTCAGTATTTTTCTTTTCTACTCTCCTGAGTAAAGCTTTTACTCTTGCTAAAAGCTCTTTTATACTAAAAGGTTTAGTGACATAATCATCTGCTCCAATTTCCAAACCATATATTTTATCAGTTTCCTCTGCTTTTGCTGTTAGCATAATTATTGGAACATCTTTATTTCTTTTATCATTTCTTAAAAACCTACATATTTCCAATCCATCTATTCTGGGAAGCATTATATCTAAAATAATCAAATCAAAACTATTGGTTTTAATTTTATCTAATGCATTCATTCCATCATATGCAGTTATCACATTATAACCATTTATCTCTAGATTGAATTGAATCAATTCGACAATATGAACTTCATCATCTACTACCAAAATATTGACAGGTATCATGTCAACCTCCCCTCATAATTGTTAGCTTCATATTAATAACTATTTAAAAACAATACTTATGCAAGTAATTTAATTTATAATATATTAACTTTAACAAAGAGTCAAATAACCTTTTCATGAGTTTTCGTTTAAATTTAGCCATTTGTATATGTTTTGTAATTTTTATGTTAATTTTTATTTTCATCTAAAATTTTCTTTAATTCGTCCATAAAAGTATTAATATCTTTAAATTGTCGATAAACAGATGCAAATCTTACATATGCTACATCATCTATATTTTTTAATTCATTCATAACAAGTTCACCAACTTTTTCTGCTGTCACTTCTTTTTCAAAAGAATTATATAATTGTTTTTCAACTGTATCAGCAATTTTCTCTATAACACTTAATGCAACCGGTCTTTTTTCACAAGCTTTTATAAGGCCATTTATAATCTTGTCTCTGTTAAAACTCTGTCTTGTCCCATCTTTTTTTACAACTACTAAATGAATTTCTTCGACCTTCTCATATGTAGTAAATCTTTTACCACACGCCATACATTCACGTCTTCTGCGTACTGTGAATCCATCATCAGTAGGCCTTGTATCAGTTACTTTTGTTTCATAATAATTACATATTGGACATTTCATTTTATCATCTCTCCTTAGTTTAATTTTACTAAACTAAATTGCAAATGTAAAATATTTATTATAAATCTTTATTATTCTCTTTTCTAATATCAGAGTCTATATTTACAATTATTACATCAACACCTATTTTTACTATATCTTTCCAACTTATAGTCCTAACTCTATTTTTGCCTAGAACACCTAATATTTTTCCTCCTTCTTCAATATATAAAGCTGTTATTTTACCTTTTTGAACATCTATTTCTGCATCATCAAATTGCCCAATGTTTTCTCCATGTTGTAAACTAATTATATCTTTTTCAATTAAATCAGAATAGTTTATCATATTGCTAATCCCCCTTTTTATATTAGTATAAAAAATATTTATATTTATGATAATAAATAATAAATAAAATGCAAAATGTCATTTATTAAGCAATTACTAAAAATACAACTTATTTATAAGTATTTAATCTTTAGTAAATCTTAAAAATGACATTAAATCAATTTATTTTAGTATTAATATGTTTTTTTTATTTGTGATAAGGCAGACTTCTCTAGCCTTGATACTTGTGCTTGAGAAATACCTATTTCTTCTGCAACTTCCATCTGAGTTTTTCCTTTGTAGAATCTCATTTCCAATATCAAACGTTCTCTTTTGCTCAGATTTTTAATACTTTCTTCTAAAGTTATTTTTTCAATCCATCTTTCATCTATGTTTTTTTCATCTTTTATTTGATCAACTACGTATATTGCATCTCCTCCATCATTAAATACTGGCTCAAACAAAGAAACAGGTTCTTGAATAGATTCTAAAGCGAACACAATATCTTCTTTATCTACTCCTATTTCCCCTGCAATTTCGCTTACAGTAGGTTCTTTAGCATTTAATGCCGTCAATTTTTCTCTTGCTTGAAGTGCTTTATAAGCAGTGTCTTTCATAGAACGACTAACTCTAATAGAATTATTATCTCTTAAATATCTTCTTATCTCTCCTATGATCATAGGAACTGCATAAGTTGAAAATTTAACATTTAAAGATAAGTCAAAATTATCTATCGCTTTTATTAATCCTACACATCCTATTTGAAATAAATCGTCTACTGGTTCGTTACGTGAATTAAATCTTTGTATAACACTTAAAACAAGTCTTAAATTACCTTTAATAAATTTTTCTCTACATTCAGTGTCGCCCGACTGTATTTTTTCTAGCATTCCCCTCATATTTGCTGACTTGATAACTGGCAACTCTGAAGTATTAACACCGCATATTTCAACTTTATTCATAGCCATTTTTTTTAACCCCTTTTTTTATGTGTTCTATCCCCCTTCATTTTGATTATCTCCATTTTTTTGCTTTTTTATACCACTTTACTTATTTCTTTTCTTAGTCTGCCAAGTATTTTCTTCTCTAATCTTGAAATATATGATTGTGAAATTCCAAGCATATCTGCTACTTCTTTTTGTGTAAAACACTTACTGTTATTTAGCCCAAATCTTAATTTCATAATAAGATATTCTCTACTATTTAATTTTTTAATTGATTCTTTTAATAAAAATAAATCCGTTTCATTCTCTAATCTTTTAAAAACTACATCCTCTTCTGTTCCTAGAATATCTGAAAGTAGTAATTCATTGCCATCCCAATCTATATTAAGAGGTTCATCTAATGATATTTCTGTCTTTATTTTGCTAATTCTCCTTAAGTACATTAAAATTTCATTTTCTATACATTTAGAAGCATAAGTAGCTAATTTTATTTTTTTCTCTGTTTTGAATGTATTTACAGCCTTTATAAGACCTATAGTTCCAATTGAAATTAAATCTTCTACTCCTATTCCTGATGATTCAAATTTTTTAGCTATATAAACAACTAATCGTAAATTATGTTCTATTAATACACTTCTAGCTTCAAATGATTCTCCTGCCTTTTCTAGCAATTCTCTTTCTTCATCTTTAGGTAATGGTGGCGGTAAAGAATCGCTGCCTCCTATATAGAAAATATCATTTGCTTTTTTATATTTTAATAAAAAAATTCTTACTTTATTAATCCATGAATTTAATACATCTATAATCATATCTCACTCTCCCATTGAAGTAATTCTTTATGTAGCAATGCTTTATATTCATTTTCTCTATTCAATTTTTCCGGATATATACCTACAATTGCTTTCGATACAATCTTATTTTTATTACTATCCTCAATAAATATCTTATCAGGTACAATACCTAACATAGTTTCTTCTTTACTGCTTATTGTGTTGTATTTGATTAATCTAAAATTAATACCAGGACGCATTGTTAAAAATATGTCTAAATAATTATTATTTCCATTACTATAAAATTTTCTAATAACTGATATGGTATCATTATCTAATAATTTAAATACACTTTCCATTTCAACAACTATTACTGGTTTATTAGTTATAATATCCGTTAATTCATTGCCTGTATCTACTAATCCCTTTAATTGTACTTCGTTATTGTTTATTTCAATATTAATTGTTCTTATATATTTATGCAGATTTGTTTTTCTTTTAATTTCTTCAAAAACAGCTTTGAAAATTATTATTGCAAAAAAAGAAGCTTCAAATATTATCTTTATTGTCATTTCATTTGTATTAAAAAAATAGTTTGTTGCAATTAAAATACCTACTATAACAAAAGAAATAATATAAAAGCATAGTACTAACCTTACATAGTCTATAATATTTTTAGGATTATATGCTATAGTCAACATTAATATTGAAACAGATATTTTTACTACAATGTTACTTATGAATATTTGATTAAACACAGCAATTGCAAGTACATATATTGCTCCTATCAAAGAAGCTACCATTATCCTCCTTATTATTATATTTTTTTTAAGTAAACTACCTGCTACATAAATTAAAATAAAATCAATTATAAAATTTTCTAAAAATATGTATTCAATATAATATGTCAAGCTTTACCTCTTTTTATTTTTATTATAAGATATGTCTATAAAATAATTTGTCACAATATGCTTCCAAATAAAAAAACTCGGATAATCATCCGAGTTTATGTATTCTCAATTTTAATTTAATTATGTTTTTTTAAAAATCCTGGTATTTTCAGTTCTTCTTCTTCTTTATTGTTTTTATCAAAGAAATTATTATCTCCGTAATCTTTATTGTTATGAGTGTTTTTTTCAATTACATTACTACTAAAAAGATTTTGTTTCTTATTATTAAACACATTTGCCTTTTCTTCAAAACCTGTTGCTATCACAGTAACTTTTATAGAATCACCTAAAGTCTCATCTATATTAGCACCAAATATAATATTGGCTTCTGGATCTGCTGCTTCACTTATTAATCCAGCAGCTTCATTTACTTCATGTATACCCATGTTCGTTCCGCCAGTTATATTAAGTAACACACCTCTTGCACCATTTATAGTTGTCTCTAAAAGTGGACTCTGTATCGCCTGCTTAGATGCATTAACTGCTCTATTATCACCATTCGCGAAGCCTATACCCATATGTGCAAGACCTTGTCCAAGCATAATAGTTCTAACATCTGCAAAATCAAGATTTATCATAGCTGGTATGGCAATTAAATCAGAAATACCTTGGATTCCTTGTCTTAATACATCATCTGCTAAATCAAATGCTTCAAGTAAAGTTGCTTTCTTATCAGTTATATGCAAAAGCTTATCGTTTGGAATTATTACCAATGTATCTACAGAATCCTTTAATTTAACTGTACCTTGCTCTGCATTTTTCATTCTTTTCTTACCTTCAAAAGTAAAAGGTTTAGTAACAACAGCAACTGTTAGTATATCCTGAGATTTTGCAAGTTTTGCAATATAAGGTGCAGCACCAGTACCTGTTCCACCGCCCATACCTGCTGTTATAAAGATCATATCTGATCCTTCTATTATTTCAGCTAACTCACTTTTATTTTCTTCCGCTGCTTTTTCACCAATTTCAGGGTTAGAACCAGCGCCTAATCCATTAGTTAATTTTTCTCCTATTTGTACTTTTACTTCAGCTTTAGACTTGTATAAAGCCTGCTTGTCTGTATTAACTGCTACAAAGGTTACTCCTTTTACGCCTGCCTCTATCATTCTATTAACAGCATTATTGCCCCCACCGCCAATTCCAATAACTTTAATGTTAGCAAATCCTTCATTATCTACGTCAAATTCGAACATATATAAACCTCCTAAATAGTCAAAGAGTATAAATTCCTTACTTTTTCTTATATTAGTATATCATAATTATTCAAACATTTATATATTTTTTTTATATAAATAATTTTGTAAAATTGTTTTCAAATTTGTATATATATTGTTACCAAAAGCAAAAATTGCAGCTAAATATAGAGGTAGACCAAGCTGTTCTCCAATAAAGCCTAGTAACAATGCTATCAATATATCTGCACACAACATAATTAAACAATTCTTATTACTAATTTCCTTCTTAAAATTTTCAACTAAGATATTAAATATAGTATTAATAATTGCTAACACAATTAAGGATACATATATTGTATAAACAGGATTATATGTAACATTCGTTTTTATGCCAACTACTATTCCTAATAATATACCCACTACTACGTAAATCAAATTATCACCGACCTTTCTCTATACTTTCTAAATAATCAATTTTTATTATGTTGGGATGTTTAGGAATTGAAATATCATTACTTATTCTTGTTTCTATATCAATTCCATATTCTTCTTTTAGCTCATATGCATAAGTATTAGGAGCATTAATTGCTGCTGATAGTAAATCTTGATCACCTATAACACTAATTACAAAAGGAGCTGCGACACCTTCGCCGTTAATTTTAATTAACGGTCCTACACAAACTATTTCAGTGCTATTAATTATTCTTTTTCCATTTATTGAAATTGCTTCTGCTCCTGCGTTTCTTAATTCATTAATTATAATTGAAATATCACTAGCATGTACTATATCATTATTAAAACTACGTCCAGTATTTGCTAAATTATCTGATATTTTAATCATAATACCTTGACCTCTTACATCAGTAAGACCACAATACATCTTTGTATAATTAATATCTTTTTCTAATATATCTTTTATACCATTATCATTGCTGAGGGCATTTTCGTATTCTACTAATGCATTTTTTTTCTGCTCTATTAATATTTTTAGATTTTCGATTTCATCTTTAGCATTGCAGTATTCATTTGTTAATATTTGAATATTTGATAAAGTAAATACTTCATTTTCATTTATCTTATACCCTGAAGGATTTAATAAAAATATTAAAGCAATAATTATGAGTACAGGTAATATTATCTTGTTACTATCTATATTTTTCATCTTTAATCACCTACTCAATTACTTCATAAGGCTCTGCATATTTAAATTCTTTAGGTTTTATATGTCTTTTTATAATAACTTCATCTTTAATTTCAATATCTACTTGATAGCCAAATCTTTTCATATCCCAAACAACACCACCCTTGAAATCAAGAACAGCTTTTAAGGTTTGCTTATTTCCTATAGCTTTTATTTCAAAAGGAGGAGTAAATGATACACCATTAATATTAATATGAGATCCAACTGGTACTATTTCAGTATAAGTAGTATATCTTTGATCATTGATTGAAATAGCTTCTGCTCCAGCCGCATTCAAATTACTGACAATTAATAGTAAGAATTCGTAATTAAATATTAAATTGCTTGTATAATCACTCAGCTGAACATCTAATGGTGGATCATCAATAGTTATAACAACTCCTGTTCCTTTAACATCACTATGTCCTGCCATTAACGTATATTTCTCAAGGTCTTCTGCTAATTTTTTTACATACACATTCTCTTTAGAAGCATTTTGCTCATATTCTTTTAATTTACTTTCTAGTTCTGATAAATCTTCTTGTAAGATTTCTTTTTCTTCATTTGCCTTATTTAATTCAGCACTAATTTCCTGCACTTTTTGACTAGGCAAAAAATCTCCAACAGTATTTTTTGCTGTTTGATACTGAAGCATAATAATAAAACCTAATACTATACTAACTATAAACAAAATAATATTGTTTTGTTTTTTATTCATTACTATCTACCCCCAGATTATTATTATCTGTATATATTGGATTTTCTCCTTTTTTAAAATCTATTTCACCTTGTATAGTTTTACCATTTTCCATCCTACTATTTATTATTTGCAAACTAAATTCTAATTGATAATTAAAGTCTTCATTTATATCAAATTTTATTGCAGTTCCATACTTTGTTTCTAATTTGACAGTTTGTAAATCATAAATTATAATATTTTTTATTGTATCACTGCCATAATTTTCAATCACATAATTAATAAGATTAAAAACTTTATTACTATAGTCCGCATCCTCAAATTTTATAGATTTCCCTATATTGTATATCACATTTATGAAACTTTCAATAGTAATTAAATTACTATCTAAATAAGTCTCTTCTCTTAAAGCATAACCATCTATGTCTGATATTATATATTTACCATTATTCACAATTATTATTTGTTCTGTACGTTCTATTATAGCTATGTTTAATTTATCTGGAAGACTATATGATACTAATACACTTTTTACATATGGATCATCTGTAATATTCTGTATAATATTCTTCTTTCTTACATCATATATCTTTTCTCCTATTTTAACTCCAGATTTTTCTATTATATAATTATTATTATATTTAACATTTCCTTTTACATATATTTTTTTTATTTCAAAGATGCTTGTCTTAAATATAAGAATAAACAGTATAATTATTACCACAACAGCAGCACTTAAAATAGCTGCTGCACTGGTAAGTTTTCTTTTTTTTATATTACTATTTTTCTTTTTCTTTTTCTTCTTTTTTGTTTTAATGTTTTTTCTATTACTCATATCAGCCACTCGTTTTTTCTATTTTTACTCCAAGTTTACATAATTTATTGATGAAATTTTCATATCCTCTATCAATGTGATATACATTATTAATTTTAGTTTTTCCTTCTGCTGCAAGAGCTGCTATCACTAGTCCTGCTCCACCTCTTAAATCTTTAGCATCGACATCAGCTCCATATAACTTCTCAGTACCATTTATTACAGCCGCTTTTCCTATTATCTTAATATCTGCACCCATTTTAATTAGCTCCGGAACATGCTTAAATCTGTTTTCAAATACAGTTTCTTTAATTATAGTTGTTCCGTCTGCAATGGAAAAAGCCGCCATAATCTGAGCCTGCATATCAGTAGGAAATCCTGGATATGGCTGTGTTCTTATAATTTCAGCCGCCTTGATTCTCCTGCTGCACTTAATTCTCAATTCGTTATTGTCTTCAATCAAATTACATCCTGCATCTTCAAGAATAGATGTTACTGAATTAAAATGCTTTCTATCTGCATTCTTAATTAATAAATCACTCTTTGCCATAGCTGCTACAGCTAAAAATGTACCTGCTTCTATTCTATCTGATATAATTTTATAATCTAAACTAGTTTTATCATTAATTTTTTTACCTATTATTGTAATTGTACTAGTTCCTGCACCATTAACCCTATAACCACACAAATTCAAAAAGTTTTGCAAATCAACTATTTCAGGTTCTTTTGCTGCATTTTGAATTGTGGTAAATCCCTTACATTTAACTGCTGCAAGTATAATATTTTCAGTAGCACCAACACTAGGATAATCTAAATGTATGTCGCACCCTTTCATATTATTAGCATTACAATCCAACATTCCATTTTTCTCATTTATGCTGATTCCTAATTTTTTTAAACCTTTTAAATGTAAGTCTATAGGTCTTAACCCTATCTCGCAACCACCCGGATAGCATATTTCTACTTTTCCCATTCTACCTAACATTGCACCCATTAAAATAATTGATGATCTAATTTCTTTAACTAACAATTCAGGTACTACATAAGAATTTAAATTAGTAGTATTTATTCTAACTACTCCACAATCATAATCAACTGCACATCCAAGTTTTTTAAGAATGTCAAGCATCATCCTAACATCTCTTATATCTGGAATATTTTTTATTATGTACTCTCTACCATCAAGTACAGTACTTGCTAATATAGGGAGTGCTGAATTTTTAGAACCACTTATTTCAACTTCACCGCAAAGCTCATTTGTGCCTTCTATAATAAAACTGCTCATTTTACCCCTCCAGTTACAAGCAAACATATATAGTTCATGTTATGCAATACATTTTTACTTGTTACTACGAGAGCTAATGCTAGATAATTCAACAATTGTGTTATATATTTTATCTTTTGCATTTACTTTACCTAATTTTTTAGAATTTATAGACATTTTTTTTAATACCTCATTATCATTAATAATACTATTTATAGTGGATTCTAACTTTTCGCCAGTTATCTCTTTCTCAAGCAATACTTTTGCGGCACCTTTTTTTTCTAATGCTCTTGCGTTATATTCTTGATGATTTTCAGCAGTATATGCCTTAGGAATAAGTATTGAAGGTATACCTATTGCTGTTATTTCAGCAATTGTTATAGCACCAGAACTACCTATAACTAAGTCACTAGCTGCTAATGCCGACGGAGCATCATACATATATTCTAATATTTCAATATTTGGTGGTAAGGTAATAATATTAGAATTTTTTAAGTCTGATAAAAATTCATTATATAACCTTTTTCCTGTTACATGTAGAATTTTTATTTTTTTATTGTTTTTATTGTTTTTTATTACCTCTATCATAGCATCATTTAAGCTTTTTTGTCCACCACTACCACCAAAAGAGTATATGAAGATTTCATTATTTCGTATGCCAAATTTCTCACGAGATTTTTTTCTATTATAATTTATAATTTCATTACGAACAGGGTTACCTGTTAAAACCAATTTATCTTTATATTTAAAATACTTCTCTGAATCTGAAAAACTAATAGCAATTTTAGTGATAAATTTAGATAATATTTTATTAGTTATACCAGGAAAAACATTTTGTTCATGAATTAATGATGGTATTCCCTTCAAACATGCGGCTAAAACAACTGGACCACATACATAGCCTCCTGTTCCAATAACTATATCAGGTTTATATTTATTTATTATTTTTAGCGACTGGAGTATACCTTCTATAGTAATGAACATAGTCTTTACATTTTTTAAAGAAATTTTTCTCTCTAAGTATGTCGCTTTAACAGTTTTAAACTTAAAACCTTCTTTTGGTACAAGCTCGCTTTCAAGACCATTTTTTGTACCTACATATAATATATCATTTTTGTAATTTTTTTCAATTATTTTTTGTGCAATAGCTAACGCTGGCATAATATGCCCACCGGTTCCTCCACCAGTTATTAATACTTTCATATTTTAACTCCTATACGTATCTGAATATTTAGAAATATTTAATAGAATTCCTACTGATGCTAACATAACAAATAGTGATGTACCTCCTGCACTTATAAATGGAAGTGCTATACCAGTTGGAGGCATAGAAGAAGTAACTACAGCAATATGTATTAAAGCCTGAATGCCAATAATTGAAGTAATACCTATAGCTACAAAAGAACCAAACATATCAGGTGCATTCATTGCAATCCTAATACCTCTCCAAATTACAACTACAAAAAGTAGTATGATTAATATACATCCTATGAATCCCATTTCTTCACCAATTATTGAAAATATAAAATCATTATATGGTTCAGGTATATAGAAAAACTTTTGTCTGCTTTTTCCTAAACCCATTCCAAACAGTCCACCAGAACCTAGAGCATATAATGACTGAACAACTTGCCACCCAACAGTCATTTTATACTTGAATGGGTCTAAAAATGATAACACCCTATTTATTCTGTATTGTTCTTTAGCAATTAAAAATATTGCCCCTAAAGTACCAACTGCGCCTAACCCTAAAAAATATAAAATGTTAGCTCCGGCAGCGAAAAACATTATACTTAAACTTAAAGCTAATACAGCACTTGTACTAAGGTCTTTTTGTATAGCAATTAACCCGCTGAAAAGTCCAATGAGTAATATAGATGGTATAAAACCTGCTTTAAATTTAGATATTACAGCACTTTTGCTTTCGAGAAAATAAGCCATGTAAAGAACACCAGCAATTTTTATTATCTCAGATGGCTGTACACTATTTCCCGCTATATCTATCCACCTTTGAGCACCATTTGCTTCTGTTCCATGTGCTGTAAACAATGATACTCCTGCTACTATACAAACTAAAAAAATGACTTTATTAAGTTTTTTATAGATTCTATAATTAATATTCATAGCTATTAACATTGCTACTATACCTACTGCACCAGCAATTAACTGCTTCTTCAAGAAATAGAACCCATTTCCTCCAAATTTATAGTAACCATCTGGATAACTTGCACTATAAACCATGATAAAGCCAATAAGTACAAGTATAATTACAGTAAATACTAACACCCAATCACATGTCTTTTTATTCGTTGTGGATTGCACCCCCATAATTAAATACCCTTTCTTTAAAATCTCTTCCCCTCACTTCATAACTGGTGTACATATCCCAGCTAGCACAAGCAGGTGATAAAACTACATTATCTCCAACACTTCCTATTTCAAATGATAGCTTTACAGCTTCATCCATATCTTTAACTTTAGTAAATTCATTATATCCATGCTTTTTAGCACATAAACTTATCTTATCAGCAGTATCTCCTAATAATATCATATGCTTAACCTTACTACCAAAAGAACTAATAAAATCATCAAAATCTGATGATTTATCGTAGCCACCGGCAATTAATATTATAGGCTTTTCTATTGCTTCTACTGCCTTTACTGAAGATTCTACATTAGTACCTTTAGAATCATTATAATATTTAATTCCTCTAAATTCACCAACAAATTCAAGTCTGTGCTCTATTCCTTTAAATTCTTTTAATACTTTATTTATTATTTTGATAGGTACATTAAGTACAATAGCTGCTGCTGCTGCTGCCATTGCATTCTCAAGATTATGCTTACCCGGAATGAAAATTTCGTTAATATTAATTATGTTATTTATAATTTTATTCTTTGCATACACAATTTTATTATTATTAATGTATATACCTTCATCTAATTTTGATTTAGCACTAAAAAAAATAATATCTGACTTGATTTTATCTACATTCTTTCTAAGAGTAGAATCATCATAATTTAAAATACAGTAATCATTTTTATCTTGATTTTTCAAAACTTTAAACTTAGATTTTATGTAGTTTTCATAACCGTTATGCCAATCTATATGATCTGGAGTAATATTAGTGATAACACTTATATAAGGTTTAAAAGTTTCTGTACTTTCCAATTGAAAACTACTTACTTCTGCGACAAGAATTTCATCTTTGTCTGATTCTACAGCATCTAGTAATATTCCTGAACCAATATTTCCAGTTACTTTACAATCTATATTGCTATATTTTAATAATTCACCAATTAATGTAGTCGTAGTTGTTTTACCATTCGTTCCAGTAATAGCAACTATTTTTTTGTTAGTATATTTATAAGCAGCTTCAACATCGCCTATAACTGAAATATTTTCATTTTGTAATCTTTTTATCAAAGGATTATTTAATTTTATACCTGGACTCTTTATTGCAAAGTCTATATCTCTTAAATCAAAATCATAGTTTTTAAAATAGTATTTAATATTATAATTTTTTAAAGTAATCAATTTTTCTTTTAGTTCTTCTTTTGTTTTATCATCATAAACAAAAATATTCGAACCTAATTTGCTTAAAGCCTTTACTGATGCTATTCCTGAAACACCTAATCCTATTACTAACACATTTTTATTTTTCATTATCTCACCTACTAATTATTATGTAATCATGCAGCGTATATTCCAATAAATGCCAATATAACAGTGACAATCCAAAAAACTGCAACAACTTTTGTTTCTTTCCATCCACCTTCTTCAAAATGATGATGTAATGGACTCATCCTAAAAATTCTTTTACCTGTTGCCTTAAAATAAACAACTTGCATTATTACAGATACAGCTTCAATAAAGTATATACCTCCAATTATAGGTATAAACAAAGTAAAATTCATTACTATTGCTACAGAAGCAACCGCACCACCTAAAGCTAAAGAACCTGTATCTCCCATAAAAACTTTAGCTGGATGTGCATTGTACTTTAAAAATCCTAAGCATGCTCCAGAGACTGATGCTGAGATAATGGACACTGCATAATAGTCACTGTTAATTTTACCAAAATTGCTTGCTATCAAACTGAAAGTAGCCATAACTATAAGTGTAATGCCAGAAGCCAACCCATCAAGTCCATCTGTTAAATTAACACTATTAACAGTCCCTAAAACTACAAATACCGTAAAAGGTATATAGAAAGGTCCTAAATCTATATACATATTTACAAAAGGTATTAAAAGTTTTGTTCCTCCAATACTGTAGTTTGCTCCATATATAGCAAGTAACAATGCAAAAAACGTCTGTCCAAGTATTTTTTGGTATGCTTTTAAACCTAAATTTCTTCTTAAAATTACTTTAATATAATCATCTACAAACCCAACAAGTCCAAATCCTGTAGTAAAAAAGAGAATTGCCCATATTTCTTTAGTATAATAACTACTAGTTATAACAGCAATAGCTATTGCTATTATAATCATTATTCCTCCCATTGTTGGCGTTCCACTCTTTGAAATATGAGATTTTGGTCCCTCTTCTCTAATGCTTTGTCCTACTTTTAACCTTTTTAATATTGGGATTACTATAGGTCCTAACCCTAAAGATATAATAAATGAAACAATAATAACTCTAATAATATTAATATTTAACTGCATGTCTCCACCTTATAATTCTATTTTTTTCTCTTTTATCCTTATAATTCTTTTAGCTATTGTTTTTTCGTCGTACGGAACCTTTTCGCTACCAATTACTTGATAAGGTTCAGTACTTTTACCTGCTAATAAAATAACATCCCCACTTTTATAGTTTTCTATTACATATTCTATAGCTTTTTCTCTTTCTATAATTATTTTATAATTATTATGATATAGTTCTACCCCTTTTGCAATTTCTTCACATATTTTGTATGGATCTTCGAATCTCGGATTATCTGAAGTTAACACACAAGTATCACAATATTTTCCAGCTACTTCTCCCATTAAAGATCTCCTTGATACATCTCTTTCACCGCCTGCACCAAAAAGAACAATTTTACGTCCTTTTGCAAATTCCTTGATAGTTTGCATTACTTTTTCTAAGCCATCAGGTGTATGTGCAAAATCAAGTATGATAGTACAATCTAACTCAGTTTTTAATACTTCGAAGCGACCAGAAACACCTTCACAATTATCTAATGCTTCTATTATATCATCTATGGATATACCAAAGTTATGTGCTGCAGCAATAGCCGCAAGACTATTATGTACGCTAAATCTTCCTGGTGTTTTAATTTTTACTTTTCTATTATTACCTTTAAATATTAAATTAAAACTAGTACCCCCTACTTCTGTACACAGATTTTCTGCTCTATAGTCAGCATCTTTATCTATACTGTAACTAACGGCATTAATATTGCTTAATTTTAATTCCTTATATAACTTATCGCCATATTTATCATCAATATTAATGATATTATTCATATTTGCTTTTAAAAACAACTTTTTCTTAGCTTCGTAATAATTATCCATACTACCATGAAAATTTAAATGATCTCTAGTAAGATTAGTAAATATACCTACATCTATAGAAACATCATCTACTCTATTAAGTTCAAGTGCATGTGATGAAACTTCCATAAAAGCATATTTAATATTTTCTTGATTCATATCGCTAAGAATTTTTTGAATATCAGCAGATTCAGGTGTTGTATTATTCAACTTAATCTTTTTATCATATACTAAAGCTCCCATAGTTCCAATAACACCAGTTTTATTATTATTATATTCAAATATGGATTTCAATAGATAAGTTATACTAGTTTTGCCATTTGTTCCAGTTACACCAATGATTTTTATTTTCTCAGAAGGCTTATTATATATTATGTTCGAAATTTCGGACATAGATTTTCTTGATGAATTAACTAAAATAAAATTAGATTTTCCAATCATACTGTCTGGTATATATTCACAAATCACAGCAGAAGCTCCATTTTCTACTGCGTCCTTAATAAAATCATGTCCATCAATTTTAAAACCTGTTATAGCTGCAAAGATACATCCAGTTTTAACTTTTCTAGAATCATAAGTTATACTATCTATATCTATATCTTCTTTTCCTATATAATTTAAACAATTAATTTCTTTTAAAAGTTTCTTTATTATCATAACCGTTTCCATTCCTTTTTATATTTTTAGTAATTATTATAAAGAAAATTAAAAATTAGAAACTTTATAGTTACTCTTTTTTAGTTCGCCTTATAAAGCTTTTAGTAATAATTAATATATATTATTTTTATTTACACATGTTTTATAGTAACATATTTAAAAAGCAACTTCAATTATTGTATCTGAAGTTGCTATTTATTTAGTTCATCATTAATGTAATAAGTGAATCTTTTAGTACTTCAGTACCAGGTTGTGGAAATTGATCTTTTACAATAGTATCAGAATCAATATCCAATGTTATATTATGATCAAGACCTATTTTGCTTAATAATTTACTTGCTTCTTCTATTGTTTTACCGCGAACTTCAGGAACTTCAACATATGACTTCTCAATTAATCCTAATTCCTGTTCTGTATATTGCGGTTCTACATCCATATATTTTAGAGTTTCATTTATAATTTCTCCTACAAGTGGTGCAGCAATTATACTTCCATAATATGAGCCTCCGGTTGGTTCATCTATAGTCATTAATACAACAAGCTTAGGATCATATGTAGGTGCTGCTGCAATAAAAGATGTTACATATTTACCTTCAGCATATTTTCCATCAATAACTTTTTGGGCTGTACCAGTTTTTCCTCCTACACTATAACCAGGAATATAAGCATTTTTACCTGAACCTTCAGTTACTACTGATTCCATAATATCAAGCATATCTTTTGTTGTTTCTACAGAAAAAACTTTTCTCTTTATAACTGGTTCAAATTCTTCTATTACATTACCTTCTTCGTCTATCAGTTCCTTAACAATCCTTGGCTCCATTAAGTTACCACCATTAACTATTGCAGAAACAGCATTTACCAGCTGAAGTGGTGTTACAGATATTCCTTGACCAAAAGATTGTGTAACTACATTTACATCTTTCATATAAGATGGATGATTTACAATTCCACTTGCTTCTCCATTTAAATCTATACCTGTTTTTTCTCCAAACCCTAATGCTTTAAGATATTTATAAAATAAGTCTTTACCTATATCAAGACCTATTCTAGCCAATGCATCGTTACAAGAATTCTGCAAAGCCTCTGCTAATGTCTGACTTCCATGAGGATTATAATAACGCCAGCACTTTATAGGTTTATAACTTTTTACTTCTCTAACATAACCATCACAGTAATATGTGTGGTCCATGGATGTCTTATTTTCTTCAAGTGCTATTGCTGTTGTTACGAGTTTAAAAGTTGATCCTGGTTCATATATATCATTAACAATAGGATTTCTCCACATATCAAACCACTCTTTTTGTAACTCTTGTGATGATAAGTTTTCCCATTCTTGTTTTTTCGTCTCATCTAAAGGTTCTCTAGGATTATTTGGGTCATAGTCAGGCTTACTAGACATGGCTAAAATATCTCCACTATTAGGATCCATAACTAAAACAGTTGCTTTCAAAGCATTATTATCTACATATGCTCTTTCAGCTGCTTTTTCTGCAAAATGCTGTATAGTTTCGTCCAATGTAAGGACAACACTTAAACCATTTTGAGGTTCGTAATACTCATCAAACCCATATGGAAGTTCTCTACCATTTCCATCTGTATTAACAACCCATCTACCTGAGACTCCTGTTAAATACTTATTATATGTACTTTCTATTCCATATAATCCTTCTTGATCAACACTTGTAAATCCTAATATGTACGATGCAAAATTTTCATATGGATATACTCTTTTAGTATCATCTATTATGTTAATTCCACTCAAATCAGCTTCTCGTATTTGTTCAACTTGTTCTCTAGTTATCCATTTTTTTACTATTACATACTTGCTATTTTTTGTTATC
This sequence comes from Tissierellales bacterium, assembly GCA_018433765.1. GTDB lineage: Bacteria > Bacillota > Clostridia > Tissierellales > Sedimentibacteraceae > SM3-B41. The sequence continues at coordinate 43,544 of JAHDQO010000002.1, read as the reverse complement.
TTTTCGTAAAGCTCTTCATAATCCATTTCTAAAATATTTGATAATGTTTCAGCAATCTCTTCTGGAGTCTTAACATCTATTTTATTTTCTTCAGATTGTTGCTTTATAGGTTTCTTATTTCTAATTATATTTGATATACTGTTTATAATTTGTAATATTTTGCTATCTGTTTGGATATTATCATTAATTGCAGTTCCTTTTTTAGTACTAGCTTTCATTACATCTTGTGGAAAACATATTACAGTATCCGTATTTATACTAACAGCTAATTTCTTACCTTTAGCATCATAAATTGTTCCTCTTTTAGCATTTATGGTTATGTCCCTTGCCCATTGCTCAAGAGCTTGCTTTTTTAAATCATTTCCTTGTAATATCTGTATGTATCCTAACCTTATTATTAAGCCTATAGTAACAATACAAAACCCAAGTAAAAGAAATAACATTCTTTTTTTATTCTTTACGTTAGGAGCTTTTTTATTGTTACGTTTTTTCATATATATCCCCCTTTAATTAAATAAGTCAGTTGCTTTATTTATAAATGAAAATAAGTCATTACTTTTTTCTGTAGCATAACTATTTGTATTTATGTTTTGGTTATATGCTACTTCTAAAAATTCAGTTTGTATCCTTGTAGGATAATTCATGCCTAAATAATTCTTTGCTTTATCTTCTATCTCATTAGTATTTTTTAAACTTTCAAGTGCTATTATAGCCTCTTCTTTTTCTTTATTCAATAGTTCAATTTCTTCATCTATTGTACTAATTTTCATTTTTTTATCTGTTATTAATGCATAATTTGATATTATTACTAAACCAAGTACAAATACAATTGAAATCATCATTAAATTTTTAATAGGTTCTGCAACAATTTTCTTTTTTTTCTTCTTTTTATTTCTATTATTAATCTTCTCTCTACTATTAATAGTATTTCGTTTATCACTATCATATGAATAATTATAATTATCTCTTAAAGCAGACATTTCTACACCACCTTATTTTTTTCACCTATTCTCAACTTCGCACTTCGAGATCTAGGATTCTTTTCTAACTCTTCTTTTGATGGTACTATAGGTTTTTTTGTTATAATTTTCAATTCACTTACTTTGTTGCAAACACATTTAGGTATTTGTGGAGGACATATACAATCTTTATTTAAGTAGTTAAATGTTTGTTTAACTATTCTATCCTCTAATGAATGAAAAGTTATTATGCATATTCTGCCATTTTCATTCAATCTTTCAACAGCATTCTTAATTGTATTTTCCAAAATATCTATTTCTTTATTTACTTCTATTCTTATAGCTTGAAAAGTTCTTTTAGCAGGATGAGGACCATTTATCCTAGCTTGTTTAGGAATTGCTTTCTTTATTATTTCTACTAATCTACCTGTTGTTTCTATAAATTCTTCTTCTCTTTCTTTTACTATAAACTTAGCTATACGTGCCGCCCATTTTTCTTCACCATATTCTTTTATAACTCTTGCTAATTCCTGTTCTTCATATCCATTTACAACATGTCTAGCACTAATGTTTTGTTCTTTGTTCATTCTCATATCTAAAGGTGCATTGCTTTTATAGCTAAAGCCTCTCTCTGGAATATCAAGTTGAAATGAAGAAACACCAAGATCTAGTAAAATTCCATCAACTTTTTCAATTTTTAACTTATCTAATATTAAAGGTATATTTTTAAAGTTATCATGTATTGGTATGAAATTATTAAATTCTACAAGCTTTTTTTCAGCCCTTTTTATTGCATATTCATCTTGATCAATACCAATTACTTTTCCTTCTACTGCTTTATTAAGTATTTTATAGGTATGTCCCCCTCCACCTAATGTACCGTCAATATAAATTCCGTCTTTCTTAATGTTTAATCCATCTATTGATTCTTTCAATAAAACAGATTCATGTTTGTAATCCATAAAATTCCTCCCATTTTACATATCAATGCCTAATTCGACCATTTTTTCAGCAATATCATTAAAATCCAAATCATCAGCATTAGTATATTGCTCCCAAATCCCCTTGCTCCATATTTCTATTCTATCTAGCACTCCTATAATTACTGCTTCATCATTCAAATCGCTGTACTCTCTAAGTGGTGTTGGCACAAGAATTCTACCTTGTTTATCGAAATTACATTCAGAAAAGCCAGATACAAATTTTCTAGAGAAATATCTGTGTTCTTTACTAAACACAGATAGCTTTCTTAGCTTTTGAGAAAATTCGTTCCATGTATCTATAGGATAGACAAAAAGACATTTATCTAACCCTCTTCCAATATAAAATCTCTCTCCTAATTCATTTCTAAATTTTGCTGGAATAATTACGCGTCCTTTTTTATCAAATGAATGTGAATATTCACCGGTAAACATTGTCCACCACCTTCTGGGTATATTATACCACAACATGGGTTTTATTTACCACTTTTTTTTAAAAAACATAAAAAAAAATTCAAGTTATGTACTTGAATTTTTTCCATTATATTTTTTATTTATTCTTTTTTCTTTTTATATAGAATATTATCACACCAATTATTATTAATGCTATACTAGTTAACTGTGCTACTCTTAATGAACCTATCATAAGACTGTCCGTTCTTAAACCTTCAATAAAAAATCTTCCGGCTGAATAAAGTATGAAATATAAAATAAGAATTTCGCCGTCTACTTTTCTTTTTTTCCTTCTATACCACACTAAAAATATGAAAATAGCAAAGTCAGCTAAAGATTCGTATAAAAAAGTTGGATGCACTTTCTGACCTTTAACAATGATTCCCCAAGGTAAATCTGTAGGTGTTCCATATGCTTCTTGGTTAATGAAATTTCCCCATCTTCCAATTGCCTGACCAAGAGCTAAACTTGGAACAACAATATCTGCAACCTGCCAAAAATTAATCTTCCTTATTTTACAGAATATAATAGCTGTTATTATTGCGGCAAATATAGCTCCATGGATTGCTAATCCACCACTTCTTATATTAATTATTTGTTCAGGATTTTTGCTATAATAATCCCAAGAAAAAATAACATAATAAGCTCTCGCACCTATAATTGCAATAGGAATTATAAAAATAAGTAAATCAATTAAATTTTCTTCTTTAAATCCTATTCTTCTGCATTCTCTCAAAGCAAGTAATGTTCCTATGAGAACAGCAGATGCAATTAATATTCCATACCACATAATTTCAATTCCAAATATGCTAAAAGCTACAGGATTCATAATTCATCTCCTTTCTTTAACAATAATAATTATAAAATTATTAAGTAATTAAGTCAAATAAAATATAACCCTTATATGACTATCTTAAAGCAGCTCCAAATTCTTTTTGTAAATTATTAAGTACTTGTTGATGAATTTTGTTTACTTCTTCATCAGTTAATGTCTTTTCATTATTTCTATATTTTATTGAGAAAGCTACACTTTTATAGCCTTCATCTATTTTATCACCTTTATATATATCAAACAGCTTTACTTCTTCTATTTTATTATCATCAGTTAATTTAATTATTTTTTGCATATCACCTATTAATATATTATCTTTAACAATTATCGCAATGTCTCTTAAAACAGCTGGATATTTAGGTAGCGCTTTTAATTTTCTTTCCATACACTTATATTTTAGAATTTGCTCAATGCTTAATTCTGCTACATTAACCTTATAATTTATATCGTATTTTTCTAATACATCAGGATGTATTTCACCAAATATTCCTACTAAATCATCTCCAACATACAAACCAGCTGTTCTACCGCTGTGAAATGTTGTATTGTCTTTTATTGGCTTAACATTAAATTTTATTCCCAATCTATCCATTATTTGTTCTACTATACCCTTCAAACTAAAAAAGTCACATTCACCATACATTCCTATGCATAAGGTGCTTCTTTCTTCTGGTAATTCATTAACAGGTATTTGTTTTGGAATAAATATATTACCTATTTCATAAAGATATGCTTTAGATACTCCTCGATTATTATTTCTACATATGACATCCAGCATATTTGGAATTAATGTTGTTCTCATTATACTGTAATCCTCACCTAAAGGATTTAATAGCTTAATGTATTTCCTTAATTCATCATTTTCGGATGCACAAATATTATTATAAGCTTTAGGACTTATAAATGAATATGTTGTGATTTCCATAAGTCCTAATCCAGTAAGTAAGTCCTTTATATAATCTTCGGTTTCTCTTTTTTCAGACTTCCTTCCTTTTAAAATTATCCCTTGTAATGGTTTAGACTCGATATTATGAAATCCATAAATTCTACCTACTTCTTCTATTAAATCAGCTTCTTGCTTAATATCCTGTCTAAAGTATGGTATTTTAGAAACAATAACATCATTTTCATAGATACTTTCTATTTCAAGTTTATTTAAAATTTCAAGCATTTTATTTATTTCAATTTTTACACCTAAAAGCATCTCTACTCTATGCGGTCTTAATTTAACTACAGGTTTTTCATATGATGTTTTACCTACATCAAAATTACCTTTGACAACTTTTCCAACTCCTAATAGTTCTATTAATTGACATACTCTTTCACATGCATCTCTTACATAACTATAGTTTAGCCCTTTCTCATTTCTAGCAGAAGCCTCTGATCTAAGTCCTAGTTTCTTAGATGTGCTCCTAACAGATTTAGAGTTGAAACTTGCACTTTCAATAAGCATTGTTTTAGTATCTTCATTTATTTCAGAATCATAACCGCCCATAACACCAGCTATTCCTACAGGTCTGTTAGCATCTGCTATAATAAGCATATCTTCATCTAGCTTTCTTTCTACTTTATCTAATGTAATAAGTGTTTCTCCCTTAATAGGTCTGCGTGCAACTAATTTTCTTCCTTCTAATTTATCTAAATCATAAGCGTGAAGAGGTTGCCCTAACTCTAGCATTACATAATTTGTTATATCAACGATATTGTTTATAGGTCTCATACCTGAATCCATGAGTTGTCTTTGAAGCCATTGTGGTGATGGACCAACTTTTACATCCTTAACAACCCTTGTATAAAATCTATCACACAAATCTTCTGATTGTATCTCTACAGCATTAAAATAGTCTTTTATGTTGTTACATTCTTCTTTTATTTTTATTTCAGGGTATTTAAATTTAGTGTTTAAAGTTGCTGCAGCTTCTCTTGCAATCCCCATAATACTTAAACAATCAGGTCTATTAAAAGTTATTTCTATATCTAATATGTTGCCATACATATCTAGTGCTTTGCTAATATCTTGACCTATTTCAGCTTCATTCCCAAGTATCAAAATTCCATCTTTAAATTCTTTAGGAATTAGTTTGTCATCAAAACCTAATTCTTGATATGAACACATCATACCTTGTGAAAGTAAATCTCTAAAAATAGTATCTTTTATTTTAGTTTCATCTGCAAGTACCGCACCATCTAAGGCTATAGGTATTAAATCTCCTACCTTTATGTTTTTTGCAGCTGTAATTATTTGCAATAAGTCCTTATTACCAATATCAACTTTAGTTACTTGTAATTTATCAGCATGTGGATGTTTTTCTACACTAATAATTTTACCTACTACAATATTCTTTATATCTTTTTTTAAATTTATTATAGAATCAACATGTGAACCTGACATAGTCAATTTTTCAGCTAATTCTTTATCATCAACATTTATATCAACATATTTTTTTAACCATTTTATTGGTACTAACATAATTTTCTTCCTCCTTAATTAAAATTGTTTTAAAAATCTTGCATCATTTTCAAATAATAGTCTAATATTGTTTATTCCGTATTTTACCATTGTAACTCTATCTACTCCCATTCCAAACGCATAACCGCTGTATATTTCAGGATCTATTCCACAATTTCTAAGCACATTTGGATGAACCATACCGCAACCAAGAAGCTCCATACTCCATCCCGTACCATGACAAAATTCGCACCCTTTTCCCATACATTTCAAACAAGATACATCTACTTCTGCACTTGGTTCTGTAAACGGAAAATTATGCGGTCTAAATCTTGTCTTCATTTCATCTCCAAACAATTGTTTTACAAATTTATCGATAGAATCTTTTAGATTTGCCATTGTAACGCCTTTATCTATAACAAGGCACTCCATTTGATGGAACATTGGAGAATGAGTATCATCTACATCATCAAATCTAAAAGTTCTGCCTGCTGATACCATCCTAATTGGAGGTTCCTGTGTTTTCATGATTCTAATTTGTACAGGAGATGTTTGTGTCCTTAATAAAATGTTATCTGATAAATAAAATGTATCCGACATGTCTCTTGAAGGATGGTCTTCAGGTGCATTTAAAGCATCAAAGTTGTTTTCAACAGTATCTATTTCAGGACCTTCAACAACATCATAACCCATGCTTAGAAATAAATTTTCAAGTTCTTCTTTTACCTGCATCAATGGATGTCTTCTTCCTATTGAGTTAAATTTACCGGGTATAGTTACATCTATTGTTTCTTCTTTTAATTTTATATCTTTTAAGCTTTTTTCAATTGCTAACTTTGCATTCTTTATGTTTTCTTCAAGTTCTTTTCTTATTTCATTTGCTAATTTACCTACTATTGGTCTCTCTTCTTTTGATAACCCTCCCATAGCTCTTAATACTTGAGTAAGTTCTCCCTTTTTACCAAGAAAATTTACTCTAATTCGCTCCAATTCGTCTATATTTTTACTTTGATTTAATTGTTCTAATGCTAAATTTTTAATGTTTAAAAGTTTGTTTTTCATTATTCTTACTCCTTTCCAATAAAATAAAATAAAAAAAGAACTTCACCTAAAGAGGCGAAGTTCGCGGTACCACTCTTCTTCACTTTTAACTAATAAAATTAATTAAAAGTCTTATTACAAAATAACGGACACCCGTGCAGACCTACTAAATTCAATCTACAAGCTCCAGAGCGAAAATTCAGCATACCTCTATATAGAAATGCTTTCAGTCCATGGCACTTCTTCCCTAAATACAGCATAGTTTGCTTACTTATCTCCTTCATAGCATTTAATTATTCATTTTTAAATGATTATATCAAAAGAATACAATATTTACAACATTTTTCTCAATGTTTTACTTATTTCATATATACAAATACCAGCAGCAATAGATGCATTTAAAGATTCTGTATTACCAGTCATATTAATTTTAATACATAAATCAGACAATTCTCTAATACTTTTAGACACACCTTGACCTTCATTTCCAATGATAAGGCATACTTTATTTAACTTCTCTATATCACCAAATGACTTGTTTGCATTAACAACCGTTGATATAACCTGAAAACCATTTTGTTTTAGTGATAATAAAAATTGTTCGGAACAATCTAATACAGGTATTCTTAGTAGAGATCCTGCTGTAGCCCTCACAACTTTAGGATTATATGGATCTACACATCCTGAAGATAATAAAACAGCTCCAGGTCCAAAAGCTTCTGTTGTCCTTATAATTGTTCCTAAATTACCGGGATCTTGTATTCTGTCACAATAAACAATCATATTATTGTTTTTTATTATTTCTTCAACATTATATTGATTCATTTTCACTACAGCTATAATTCCTTGTGAATTAATAGTACTGCTGAGTTCTTTAAAAATATTATGTTTAACTATAAAATACTCAATATTATCATTATCACATATGCTAACTATATTACATATGTCTTTATTGGCTGTAGCAATCTCATTTATTAGTATGTATTGAATTTTTGCTTTTATTCTTAATGCTTCATTTATTAACTTAATACCTTCAATATAATACTGTTTATTGTGCTGTCTATGTTTTTTTAGATTTAATGCTCTTATATATTTAATCTTCTTATTTTCTTTACTTTCAATCATATATCTATTTCTTCTCTTCAAGCAACTTCAAACTATCATTATGACCGATAATAATTAAAATATCGCCCTTTTTAACAACATCATCAGCGTATGGTGAAATGTTTATTTTATCACCTGTTTTAATAGCCATAACACTTACACCATATTTATTTGGAAGTTTTAGTTCTTTAAGAGTCTTTTCTTCCCACTCTTCCATTGCAACAACTTCTATTATGCTATAATCAGGTGCAAACTCTATTACATCAAGTATGTTAGAAGAAACCAAATTATGTGCAACTCTTACTCCCATGTCCCTTTCTGGAAAAATAACTTTATCTGCACCTATTTTATATAGTACTTTTCCATGTAGTTCATTTTGTGCTTTTGCAATAACTTTCTTAACTCCAAGATCTTTAGCTATTAAAGTTCCCATAATAGACGCTTGTATATCTGAACCTATAGTAACAATAGCTACATCAAAATTTCTTACTCCTATAGTCCTTAAAGCATTCTCGTCTATTGCATCTGCTTGTACAGCATGTGTAACAAATTCTGCTAACTCTTGTATTTTTTCAGGATCTTTATCTACAACTAATACATCATATCCTAACTTACACAAAGTCTTTGCAACACTAGCACCAAATCTTCCACATCCTATTACCACAAATTGTTTCATGATTACACCATCCTATCCAACAAGTATTTTACCCTCTGGATACCTATAGTATCCTTTATTTTCTTTTTGCCTTTGAGCAATAGCAAAAGCTATAGTTAACGGTCCAATACGTCCTATAAACATAGTAAATGTTATAATTAGCCTTCCTATGATGCTAAGGCTCGGAGTTACTCCTCTGCTAAGCCCTACAGTACCAAAAGCAGACATAACTTCAAATAAAATATCAATAAAATTAAATCCTACATTTGCTTCTGTAATTGTTAGAACTACTGTAACAGACATAATAAGAAGCATAGCTATTCCTACTACTGCAATAGCTCTAAACACAAGGAAATATGGAATTCGATGCATATCTATTTCGATATCTTTTTTACCTTTTATTACTGAATATATGCAAATAAAAATTATGCCTATAGTAGATGTCTTAACCCCTCCTGCTGTTGAACCGGACGACCCACCTATAAACATTAATACAATTAATATAAAAGCAGTAGACATTCTAAGTGAAGCCATATCAATAGTATTAAATCCCGCTGTTCTTGGAGTCATAGACTGAAATAATGAAGCTAATATTTTACCGCCAAAATTTAAATTTCCTAGAGTTTTAAGATTTGTATATTCTAGAATAAAAACTAGTACAAAACCTAAAGCTAGCAATATTCCAGTTATAGCTAGAACTAGTTTTGAATGTAATGATAGTTTTTTAAATTTCTTATTTTGAATTAAATCCCACAAAACATAGAAACCAATTCCACCTATTATTACCAACGATATAATTACTATATTTACTATAGGATTATCCACATAATTAACCATACTATTTCCTATAATATCAAATCCAGCATTACAAAAAGCTGATACTGCGTGGAAAATAGAAAACCATATCCCTTTTGTAACGCCAAAATCTCTAATAAATACAATTGATAAAAATAATGCACCAATAGCTTCTATAGATATAGTCATTAAGATTATGTGCTTTGTTAACTTAACTATTCCTTGAAGTGCATTAGTGTTCAATTCTTCTCTCATAAGTAATCTATCTTTCAAAGTTATTCTCTTTCCTAACAACATTGCTATTAATGTAGCCATTGTCATTATTCCTAACCCACCGACTTGAATTAATAAAAGAATAACTATCTTTCCAAATAAAGTCCAGTGAGCTGCTGTATTAACAACTACAAGACCTGTGACACATACAGACGATGCAGATGTAAAAAGTGCATCTATAAATCCAATACTTTTACCTCCTGTAGAAGCAAAGGGTAAATTTAATAACGTTGCGCCAACAAATATTAGTATAGCGAACCACAAAATTAAAAATTGTGATGGTCTCATTTTTATTGAATCAAAGCTATTATCTATATTAAAATTCATCTATTGTTTCTCCTGCTTAATTTTATATAATTATAGCACTATATTCCATATTTTTAAAGTGCTAATAATAGGATTTATACTAACTAATAAATAAATTATCTATAACATTTAAAAAAAGACTGCTAAATTTGCAGTCTTTAATTGCTTTTCACCATTTCTACAAGGTTTTTAAAACCTTCTACGTCATTTATAGCCATATCTGCAAGCATTTTTCTATTTACTTCAATACCTGCTGTTTTTAAACCATTAATAAATTTACTATATGACATTCCATTTAATCTAGCAGCAGCATTAATTCTTGTAATCCATAGTCTTCTGAATTCTCTTTTTCTTAACTTTCTTCCCACATATGCATATGATAGTGATTTCATTACTGCTTGATTAGCTGTTCTATATTGCTTGCTCTTGGCACCATAGTATCCTTTAGCAAGTTTTAATATTTTCTTATGTTTTTTCTTTGCATTAACTGACTTTTTAACTCTTGCCATCTTAAGTTACCTCCTTCTTATAGTATTAACTTTAGTAAGGTATTATTTTACTAATTCTTTTATAATCTCCATCAGAAACTAAAGTACCTTTTCGTAAACTTCTAATTCTTTTTGGCGATTTTTTTCCAGTAAAGTGATTTTTATATGCCTTTGATCGCTTTATTTTTCCACTTCCTGTTTTTTTAAATCTTTTTGCAGCAGATCTATTTGTTTTAATTTTTGGCATAACATTTCCTCCTTCCGAATAATTAGTTTTTAGGATTTAATACCATAATCATGTTTCTGCCTTCCATCTTCGGCTTTTTATCTATTTCTGAAAAATCTGCCGTTAATTCAGCAAACTGCATTAATACATCATATCCTCTTCTAGTATGACCTAACTCTCTACCTCTAAAACGAACCACAACTTTTACTCTGTCACCCTTTTGCAAAAATTTTGTTGCGTTTTTAGCTTTAACTTCCAAATCGTGTTTTTCTATTTTAGGAGTAAATCTTATTTCTTTAATCTTTATTATTTTTTGTTTTTTCTTTGATTCTTTTTCTTTTTTTGCTAAAGCATATTTATACTTGCCATAATCTATAATTTTACACACCGGTGGTTTTGCGTTTGGTGCTACATTAACTAGATCTAATTTTTTTTCTTCAGCAATTTTTAATGCTTCCCTAACATTTAAAACTCCTAATTGACTTCCGTCTGAGTCAATAACTCTAACTTCCCTTTCACGAATTTGTTCGTTTATTTGAAGTTCTTTGATATACATACACCTCCTGAAAATTAAAAAGATAGCAGTAACACCGCTATCTCCAATTTACATTCATAAATTATGTGTATTTAACTTAACCATACTAACAGCTTTTTGCGTTGTAAGGTGAGAAGCGGTTACTTCTTCTTTAATACTTTGTAATTATAAACTATCAATTAAAAAATGTCAATATTTTTTTAGTTAATACTATTGTTTTAATTTTAATTTTGATAAAAATTATATTTTTTATTAATAACTTTTGAGAATTTGGTAAAAATATTTATAGCATAAATCAGAACTTTTTATAAATAAATATTTTCTATATATTTAAATAATTAATTTGCAAAGGAGTATTTTAATGAAAAAACGATTCCATTTTTTAATACTTTTTTTCTTTATTTATAATACAATAATAGTTATTTTAGCAAAGAAAAATTCTATGTCAACTTTATTATATATTTGCATAGCTTTATATTTTGTTATAGCTTTATTATATTGGCTAACTTATAGATTTATTAATAAGAAAAAATCAAATCAATTAGCATCATCAACAAACTTATTTGAGAAAAAGAAGAGCGAACTAGATAAGCCAGAAATATCATTTAAAGATGTAGCTGGTCTTGAAGAAATTAAGGAAGAATTATTTGATATTATAGATTACATAAACGATAGAGATAAATATAAAAAAATGGGAGCAAAAGTACCAAAAGGCATATTACTTTATGGTCCTCCCGGAACAGGAAAAACTCTTATGGCTAAAGCTGTAGCTGGAGAATCAAATTCTTCTTTTATATATTCAAGCGGTTCAGAATTTGTTGAAAAGTATGTTGGAGTAGGCGCAAAACGTATACGTACTTTATTTGAGCGTGCTCGTAAAGAAGCACCTTGTATCATCTTCATAGATGAAGTAGATGCATTAGGAAGCAAAAGAAATAGTGAAAGCAACAATGAAAAAGACCAAACTTTAAATCAATTTTTAGTAGAACTAGATGGTTTTAAAGACTCTAATACCGTTATAGTTATAGGTGCAACGAATAGGCTTGATCTCCTAGATGAAGCTATGCTTAGACCCGGAAGATTCGATAGAAAGATATATGTTGGTAATCCTAATTATATCTCTAGAGTTAAAATACTTAAAGTTCATACGAAAGACAAACCTTTAGAAAAAAATGTTAATGTAACAGAAATAGCTAAAAAAACTCACGGCTTTTCTGGTGCTCAATTAGCAAATATAGCTAATGAAGCAGCGTTAAGAGCTATTAAACTAAACACTAAGAAAATTACACAAGATAATTTTAATTTTGCAATAGAAAAAGTTGCAGCTGGACTAGAAGTTAAGAATCCAAATATATCAGACAAAGAAAAGAAAATTGTTGCATTTCATGAATCAGGTCACGCAGTTGCAGCAAAAATTCTCAACATTGATAAAATACAAAAAATATCAATTATACCTAGAGATCAAGCTTTAGGTTATGTTTTAAAATTTCCGGATGAAGATAGATATATATATACTAAGCAGGAACTTTTAAATAGGATTTGTGTACTTTTATCAGGACGTGCAGCTGAAGAAATATTTTTTAATGAAATATCAACGGGTGCTTCTAATGATTTAAAAGAAGCTACTAATATAGCTTATGAGTTAATTTGTAAATATGGAATGGGAAGCAATATGGAAAATTTTTATATTAATGAAGTTACTTTTAAGTATTATGCAAGATCAATAAAAAATGAAGCGAGTAAAATTATAAACTTATCTTATAAAAACTCACTTCACTTGATACGTACTAATATTGATTTAACAACAACAATCGCTAATCATCTTATTGAGAATGAATGCATTGATTCAATTAAGTTAGATAAAATATTTAGTGAATATTTATTGGAACCTGTTCCTAATTAAATATCATAATATATTAAGTCAATTAAATGCTGATAGTAATTGAGAGGATCTACACGATCGCCATTTTCTCTAACTTCAAAATGTAGATGTGGTCCAGTTGATATGCCTGTCGTTCCACTTAATGATATCACTTCACCTTTTTTGACTTTTTGACCTTCAGTCACATATATTTTAGAATTATGACCATATGCAGTTGATATTCCACTACCATGGTCAATTATAACCAGATATCCATATGAATTATTATATCCGGCATAAATAACGACACCATCATTAGCAGCTACTAAATCAGAATACCTAATACCAATATCTATACCTGAGTGCATTTTCCAATATTTATATACTGGATGCATCCTCATGCCATATGGAGATGTAATTCTATATACATTAGGTGCAGGCCATGCCATTTCTCCACCTGCATATTCCATTTCAATCTGCATTTGTTTTATTTTATCTGATAGTTTTTCTAAATCCGCTAAAAACTTATCTTCTTGTATTTGAAGTTCATTTATATCTTGTTCCAATTGACTCATACGAGTTTCTTTTGCTCTGCTAACAGTTTGTATCTGAGTTTTGTTTGATTCTATACCTTCTTTAGCTACAAGAACTTCATTCTTTTCATTTTGAAGTTTTAATTGTAGTAGAGATACTTCTTCTTTACTTTCTTCAATATCCTTTAAAACGTCAACGTCATTATCAACTATTTTTTGTACCATATCCAAACGTGTTAAAAAATCTCCGATATCTTCTGAATTTAGAAGAACTTCAGCATAGCCAACCATTCCTTTTTTATACATAACTCTTAGTCTATCTTCTAATAATTGATTTTTTAAGTCAATTTCTTCATTAAGCTTATCTATTTTATTTTGCTGCTTTTCAATATTTAAATTATATTCACTTATTTTCAATTCAAGATTGTCAATTTCAAGCTGTAATTTTTCTAATTCTAAATCAAGCTTTTTAATATCATTTTCTACACTATCTTTTTCATTTTCACTTTTTTTAATTATACTATTAATATCTTTAATTTTATTTTCGTTGTTTTTCAATTGATCTTGTAATTGTTTAATTCCTTCTGTTGCTTCAATTTGTATCAAAGTTAATGAAATTAATAATGATACAATAATTAAAACTCCTATACTCTTTTTCTTCATAGAATGACCTCTATATATGTAAGATTTCTTTAAATGTCATAATATATTAAGTCAGTTAAATGCTTATAATAATTAAGAGGATCAACACGCACACCATTTTCTCTAACTTCAAAATGCAGATGTGGTCCAGTAGCTGTGCCAGTCATTCCACTCAATGATATAGCTTCACCTTTTTTAACTTTTTGACCTTGTGTTACATAAATCTTAGAATTATGACCATATACTGTTGATATACCGCTACCATGGTCAATTATAACCAGATATCCATATGCACCATAATATCCAGCATAAGTTACAATACCGTCATTAGCAGCCACTAAGTCAGAATACCTGATACCAATATCTATACCTGAGTGCATCTTCCAATATTTATATATAGGATGCATTCTCATACCATATGGAGATGTTATTCTATACACACCTGGTGCAGGCCATGCCATTTCTCCACCTGCATAATCCATCTCAATCTGTATTTGTCTAATTTTATCCTCTAGTTTTTCAGAATCAGCTAAAAACTTGTCTTCTTGTCGTTTCAGTTCATTTATATCTTGTTGTAATTGACTCATACGAGTTTCTTTTGCTCTACTAACAGTTTGTATCTGATTTTTATTTGATTGTATACCTTCTTTAGCTACAAGAACTTCATTCTTTTCATTTTGAAGCTGAATTTGCAGTAGATATACTTCTTCTTTACTTTCTTCAATACCTTTTAAAACCTCAACATCATTATCAACTATTTTTTGTACCATATCTAGTCGTGTTAAAAAATCGCCGATATCTTCAGAATTAAGTAATACTTCGGCATAGCCAACCATTCCTTTTTTATACATAACTCTTAGTCTTTCTTCTAATAACTTATTCTTTAATTCAATTTCTTCATTAAGCTTGTCTATCTTATTTTGCTGCTTTTCAATATTTAAATTATATTCACTTATTTTCAATTCAAGATTGTCTATTTCAAGCTGTAGCTTTTCCAATTCTAAATCAAGCTTTTTAATATCATTTTCTACACTCTTTTTTTCGGTTGTGCTTTTTGAAATTTCACTATTAATGTCTTTAATTTTATTTTCGTTGTTTTTTAATTGATCTTGTAACTGTTTCATTTCGTCTGTAGCTTCACTTTGTATTAAAGTGAATGAAATTAATAATGATACAATAATTAAAACTACTATACTCTTCTTTTTCATTGAATCACTCCTATATACTCAAGAATTTTTTTATTGAAACCAGACTGCCTAAACTTCCTATACCTACTCCTATAGTAATAAAAATAATTACAATATCTTTCACTATAACCGTAGGCTTAACAATATAAACTGAAAGCATTACAGAAAATTTATCATTAATATATACTGCCGCTTGATCATATGTATTTAAAACTATTAGTATTGCTATAAATGAACCTATTAATCCTAAGACAAGTCCTTCAATCATAAAAGGTCCTCTTACAAAACCATTAGATGCTCCAACATATTGCATAAGCTCAATTTCTGTTTTTCTTGAAGCTACTGTTAATTTTATTGTATTTGAAATTATAAAAATACTTATCAACAGTAATATTATTATAATTACTGAACCTGCTGTTCTCATAAAATCCGAAGTGGAAACCAGCTTTTCAATAACATCTTTATAGTATCTTACCTCTTCTACACCAGTATAATTTTCAACTTTTACAATTACTTCTTCAGCATTATCAACACTTTTAAGTCTAATAATATACGAATTTGGAAGAGGATTGTTGTCAATACCTTCTAGAAGATCTGCATCTTCTCCCCACTCTTCTTTCATTTTTTCTAGTGCATATTCTTTTGTTTCATAAGCTACTGAAAAAACTCCATCTAATGATCTAATTTCTTTTCCAATGTGCGAAATTACTTCTTCTTCTAAATCTTCTTCAAGAAAAACATAAATTTCATCAAATTTTTCTTTTGTAATTAGAGTTATATTACTTATATTTAAAACAATTAATAATATTAGCCCTAATATTACTAAAACAGCCGCCACTGAGCCTATTGATGCTACACTCATCATTCTGTTTCGCCATATACCTTGAAACGCTTGCTTCAAAATATATTTTGCTTTCTTAAAGCCCATTGTAATATCCTCCCTCTGAATCCCTAATAATACTGCCTTTTTTGAGTTCAATAACTCTTTTTTTCATTTGATCTACAATGGCTCTATCATGTGTAGCCATAATTAAGGTTGTCCCTCTTTTGTTAATCTCTGTAAAAATTTTCATTATTTCATGTGAAGTCTCCGGATCCAAGTTTCCAGTTGGCTCATCAGCTATGATAATTTGAGGTTTATTAATAACTGATCTAGCTATAGCTACCCTTTGTTTTTCTCCACCAGCAAGTTCATCTGGATAGTTATTTGCTTTACTGCTTAATCCTACCATACTTAATACGGTTGGTACTTCTCTCCTAATATTTTTAGCTGAACTTCCTACTATTTCCATAGCAAATGCTATATTCTCATATACTGTCATTTTGGGTAATAGCCTAAAATCTTGAAAGACAACACCTATACGTCTTCGTAATTCGGGAACTCTTCTATTTTTCAATTTTGTAATATCATTACCATCATAATAAATTTTCCCTGAAGTAGGGTTTATTTCTTTCAATAAAAGTTTGATTAAAGTCGTTTTACCTGCTCCACTCTTACCAACTAAAAAAACAAATTCACCTTTTTTAATTTTCATAGAAATATTTTTTACAGCAACTTGTTGTTTTTTGTAAAACTTTGATACTTCCATAAATTCTAACATCTGCTCACCTCTAATGCACTCTTTTTATATATAATACCATTTTCTATTAAATTAGACAATGATAACTATTGTATATTATAATATTTTATTTTTTGACAATATTAGTACCCATATTTTATTATAAAAAAATGGACAATACTTGTCCACATAATTTTATAAAAAAAAGAGCCTGATAATAGCTCCTTTTAATTTTTATATTCCTTTTCTAATATAACTTTATCCGGAAGTTCTTTCAACTCTGTTTTAACTACTATGTATGGATATGTTAATATTTGAGTTGTTATTTCTCCCGGTTTAGGATCTTCAAATTCTGCATACACAGTTAAGACATCTTCACCATTTTCATTTGATAATTTGATTTCTTTTATATCAACCTCATACCCTGATGTTTTCTTTTCACCTCTAGTAACTACTACATATATTTCATTATTAATTTTACATACCAAAGCCTTTTCTTTCATTCTATAATTAGGAAGCACTTCTGCTATCTGTACAGGAATATTATCTGGCTCTACGACATTAAATTCCACATCCTTAGCCCCCTCCATATTAACATATTTTGGTATATAAATAACTGCTGCTATAATAACAAGCAAAACAATAATTAAAGATACTATCTTTTTCATAATTATCCCCCCAAAATTTCCATTATTACATTATATTCAGTATAAGCCCCCTTATGAAAAAAACTACTTTAATTTAATAGCTTTAACAGCGTTAATTATATCATTTTCTGTTAGATTATATTTAATTAATAATTCATCTGGTTTGCCTGATTCACCAAATGTATCTTTTACACCTATTCTCTTTAAAGGTACAGGACAATTTTCTGATATTACTTCAGCTACTGCACTTCCTAAACCACCTATTATATTGTGTTCTTCTGCTGTCACTATTGCTTTTGTTTCCTTAGCTGCCTTTATAATAATTTCCTCGTCTATAGGCTTTATTGTATGTATATTAATTACTCTAGCTTTTATCCCTTGAGATTCAAGCATGTCTCTTGCCTTTAATGCTTTCTCAACCATTATACCAGTAGCTATTATAGAAGCATCATTGCCACCACACAATTCTACTCCTTTACCTATTTCAAAATTATAGTCTTCATCATATATAACCGGCACTTTAGCTCTTCCTAATCTAATATATACAGGTCCATTGTATTCTGCTATTTTTAATATAGCTTTTTTAGCTTCTACAGCATCAGCAGGATTTATAACAACCATATTTGGTATTGATCTCATCAAACTAATATCTTCTAACGCTTGATGTGACGCACCATCTTCTCCAACAGTAAGTCCTGCATGTGTAGCTGCAATTTTTACGTTTAATTTAGGATATGCAACTGTATTTCTGATTATTTCAAATGCTCTTCCAGAAGCAAACATTGCAAAAGAACTTGCAAATGGAATCTTACCTGTTAAAGATAATCCAGCAGCAACACCTATAAGATTTTGTTCAGCTATGCCTACATTAATAAACCTTTCAGGACATACACTTTTAAATTCGGCAGTCTTAGTTGATTTAGAAAGATCTGCATCTAATACTACTACATCCTTGTTTATAACTGCTAACTCTTTTAGTGCCTCACCATAAGCTTCTCTAGTTGCTTTTTTTTCAGTCATTACAGCTCTCCTCCTATCTCTTTTATTGCAATATTTTTTTCTTCATCACTAGGTGCTTTTCCATGCCAACCTGCTTGATTTTCCATGTATGAAACACCTTTACCTTTTATAGTGTCAGCTATTATTATAACTGGTTTATTTTTTACTAACTTTCTTTCATTAAAAGCTTTTTCTATTTCATCATAATCATGCCCATTTATTTTAATAACATGCCAGCCAAAAGCTTCCCATTTTTTATCAATAGGTTCAATATTTACTACTTCTTCGTTTTTGCCGTCTATTTGCAATCCATTATGATCTAAGATAGCTGTAAGATTATCAAGTTTATTATGTGAAGCAAACATAGCTGCTTCCCAAACCATACCTTCTTGAGTTTCTCCATCACCTAACAATACATAAACATTATAATTTTTATTGTCTAATTTTCCAGCTAAAGCAATACCGCTGCTAATAGATAATCCTTGACCCAAAGAACCTGTTGAAGCTTCTATTCCAGGTACTTTTTTCATATCAGGATGACCCTGTAACTTTGAATTAATTTTTCTTAAAGTTTTTAATTCATTTTTACTAAAAAAATCTTTTTCTGCTAACACAGAATACAATACAGGAGCTGCATGACCTTTAGATAATATAAATCTATCTCTATCCTCATTCTTAGCATCATTTGAAGCTATGTTCATTTCAGAAAAATATAAATAAGTTAAAATTTCAACAGCTGAAAGTGAGCCACCTGGATGACCTGATTGGGCTTCATAAATCATTTCAACTATATTATGTCTTATTTTTCTAGCTATACTAGCCATTTTTTGTTTTTGCATTTTTTCCTCCTCCTTATACTTTTTGCTCTGCTTTCCTAACAATATTTTTATCTCCAAATATTATTTTTAACATGAAAATTGGTAGAACTATTTGTCTTTTTATACGTTTAGGATCTTTAATTAATCTGTAAAACCACTCTAAACCAAGTTTTATAAATATATCAGGAGCTCTTTTCACATTTCCAGCAATACCATCTATTGTACCACCATTGCCTATAATTATTGTTGCATTAATTTTATTTTTGTTATATTCTATCCATTTTTCTTGTTTTTTCGCTCCAAATCCTACAAATAAAATATCAGGTGATTTTTCATTAATATCATTAATTACTTCAAGTTCTTCCTCGTGACCATTCATATCTAAATGAGTACCTTTAAAATAACCATGTTTATAGCCGCAAATATTTATGTCAGGAAATTTTAGTTTTATATTCTTAGCAGCCTTATCTGTTACTCCTGGTTTTCCACCAATCATATACAATTTCAATTTATTGTTATTTGCAATTTCTAATAACTTTATTGATAGATCATATCCAGCTGTTCTTTCTTTCAAAGGCAATTTTTTTATTTTAGAAGCATACACCAATCCTATACCATCAGGGATAACCATATCACCATTATTAATATATTTTAAAAATTCTTTATCCTTTTGACACATCATTACAATTTCAGTATTAGGTGTATATATACTATATTTACTACCTATTTTAATTTGATTTTCAATTTTTTCTACTGCTTCTTGAAGAGTTACATTATTTATTTTTACATTCATTATATAAATTTTATCCATTTGTTCACCATAACTTACATTATTTTTTTTAATATATCTTTATTTACAGATGTTGTTTTTTCTAATTCTTTAACTCTTTCTCTTAATATCAATTTTTCACTTTCTAAATTACTTAATTTATGATTTACTTCTTCATATAAATTATTGCATTTCAAATCCTTTATATTGCAAAATACATCCATACCTAAATTTTCCATGAAATAATCAATTTTAGGATCATATGATATTGAAATGAACGGAATACCTGCTGAAGCTGCAAAAATTAAAGAATGCAGCCTAACACCTATTAGTAAATCCATTCCTCCTATTAATTTATAAACATCTTCAGCTGACAATTTCTCTTTAATATAAAAACATCTTTTTCCTAATTTTTTTTCAAATTTATTTATTAACTCTATATCCTCACTATAATGAAAAGGTATGAAATAAAAAGATATATTACTATCTTCATATTTATTTATTAAATCACATATTTCATTTACAATAATACTATCTCCCCATTCACGTAATGAAAAACATACCTTAATATCATCTGCTTTAGTTCTTAATTTCTCTAAATTATACTTGAAATTTATAACAGGATCTGCTGAAAAAAATATTTTATTTTTATTAACACCCATATTTTCAATAATTGTTTTAGAATTATTATCTCTTACTGTTATATAATCTACCTTTTTTAAAATAGAAGCAGTAATCTTATTATTAAACTTATTATTTATTGGTCCTATTCCTTGACTGAGCATAACAACTTTCTTTTTAAATAACTGTGCAGCTTTAACAATAAATAGATAATAATGAATACTCCTCTTGCTTGTAACATCCTGTAGTAAACTTCCTCCACCTACAACAAGTATATCACTCTTAACTAATTCTTTTATAAGCTTAAGCAAATTATACCTATATATTGATTTAATTTTATATTTTTCAGAAGTAACTCCAGGATTGCCTGACAAAACTGTTATATTATTAATACTGGTTATTTCACATAACTGCTTTAAAACCATTTCAAGTATAGCTTCATCCCCTATATTACCGTAACCATAATAACCTGCTAATAAAATTTTATTCACTTATATACTCCATTAGTTTAATATATAATTTATATAGTAACTTTAATACAAATACTACTACACATCCTATAATTATTCCAAATCCTACAGATATAGCAGTTCTAACAGATGATAAATATATAGGGGTTCTTATATGACAAAATGAATTTATAATTGATGAAGTTCCCATTACAGCAATTAGCATAAATATAAATGTAAGTGTTGGCATTTTTTTATTAGCAACAAAAACTGCAGCAAATATTGCTGGGAAAGCTAATAAAAATTCTTTTAATCTAGGTCGTGCTATAAGAGTGTTTTCCATAAAGTTTCTAAAAATCATTTCTAAATCAGATGGTTGGACACTAGTTTCGTGACCAGTTCTAGATATATAAATATATCCTACAGCTGCTATTATAATAAGCACCACTACATAATATACTTTTACATCTTTGTTAAGTATTTTCACAGATGTTTTAACTAATCCACCTGCATTTTTTTCATCCCTAGGATTTAAAAATAGTATAATGTAAGCAATTATAAATATTGCAAATGGCACAAGTTGAGCTAATTTTACCCCCCTAAAAATGTCCATTTCAAGCATATATTTAACATCAC
Organism: Tissierellales bacterium; assembly: GCA_018433765.1. Lineage (GTDB taxonomy): Bacteria > Bacillota > Clostridia > Tissierellales > Sedimentibacteraceae > SM3-B41. The sequence continues at coordinate 21,727 of JAHDQO010000002.1, read as the reverse complement.
TAAGTATAGAAACTACATATAGTGCTCCAATAAGTGATATCGCACTAGTAATTAATAATATTTTAATAGATTTAGTAATATTTTTAGTTGTACTTATTTCTTCTTTTGAATCATATATTTCTTTTATTTTTACAGCTAAATAATATACTGCTAAACCTGAGAAAATAACTGCTGCACCCAATGAAAAACCTTTTTCTGCAATACCTCTCATAACAAATGGTACAAAAGAAGCAAGTATAGCTAATATATAAATAATATTACCAATTTTTTTAACATTAAACAACTTATTAAATAAATATGCTCCAGCCAAAGCAATACCTATGCATAATAAGAAAATTCTAAAATTTCCAATATGGTATTCTTTTATAGGTTTTAGCTTACCAATTTCAATATTATGTACTGATAACCTATCAGCTAAATTATCAAAAGTTTTTCCATATTCATCTATATCAGTTAAATATTTATTATCTCCTTCAAGAAATGGTTTAAAATATATTAATCTAATATTTCTTTCTGTTATTGCACGATACATAGAATTCTCAATTTCTTCTGCACCATCATAATTATAAAACTTATATCTTACTCTAATCCAGTCCCACATAGTAAAAGCTCTAACTGCTTCATAATTTGAATTTTCAACTAGTTCATAAAGACCATCCTGCTCATTATTTCCCCTTTGGTTTGATGTTTCTATCATTGCAGGAATAATATTTTTATCATTGATGTATTTAACAAGTTCATCATTATTATCAGGATATCCTAAAACTTCTTTACCATGTGGAATATACAATCTAGGTGTAATATTATATCTCTCATTTTCTTTTATATATGTATCAACAGCATATTCATTATTATTTTTATAATTAATAGGTCTTAAAATAACATCTAATCCAACTTTTTTAGCTAAATCTATCTTGGTAGAATCATATCCTATTCCGATGTTAAATAATCTTGAATCTACAACTTTCTGTTCTTCGTATACACCATCACCTAAGCTATCATATGCTTTACTTATATTTCCATAAAATAAATCATCAGCTGTTCCATCTAAAACTATATAAAAAGCATTATCAGATTCATAGGTTTTATAAAATTCAGTTGTATACCTATCTTTTAAACCTTGTACAATAAATTCATATAGATTTTTTTTATTAATGGTCAATAATCCATCATATTTATCTATTTCATCATTCTTTATAGCTTCAACTACATCATTGCTGTATTCTTCTTCCCAATTGTATCTTTTGATTGCTTCAATAACGGTTTCAGCCCTTATTGATTCTCCTTTTTTAACAATTGTGTTAACTGTTTCTTCTTGAATAGCAGTAGAAGCAGCACCCATATCATTGAAATTAGTTAACCACCATTCAATAGATTCATTTGAATTTTCTGCAAGATTTTCAATTTCATTGTAATCAATTGTAATTTCAGCTACCTTGTAATCTTTTTCTATTTGAACTCTTTGAAAAGCTGTAAAGAATGCAATTAATATACTAAAACAAATGACTATTATTACTATCTTATTTTGTTTCATACTTAACTCCTTTTATTTATTTTGCTATAATTTATTTTGCCAGTTAATAATTATATCAAACTTTCAACTCAGTTACCATTAAAAATTATTAAAAAATACCTTTAATTTATTTATTGAATATTTACTATTTTTCATTTAAAATAAAAAGTATAATTTGTCGAATGGAGTTGATGTTTTGAAAAAAGTTTTTCTAATATTATTACTAATTGCAGTTGTTTTATTCTCATCGTTAACAATAACTGCTGAACCCGGTGATAATGATGATCCTATAGTTGTTTTAAGCTATTTAGAGTATAGATTAAACGATTTAGTTAATTATGTTGATAGAGCCATAACTAAGCAAAATGAAACAACTAGCCAACAAGCAATACAAATAGAAAATCTCAATAAAAAATTAGAAACTGTAAACCAATCTGGTGGAAGTGTATTTGAAGTTGTAGAAATTAATGTTGGTCAAAAAATAATAGCTGATGCAGGAGCAGAAATTATAATACGTAGTGGTGAAGCCTTTGCAATTGATAATGGGGTTGATGGTTTATCAGATATAACAGATGCTAAAGACCTAACACAAGGAACTCCTGTGCCTTTAAATCATTTGATAATTGTGCCGCGAAGTGATGGCAGAGGAATATATGTAGAAAGTAATGTGTTTTTAATGATAAGAGGTAGCTATACTATAATTGAATAATCAAAAAGCAGAATGTTACTATAAAATAACATTCTGCTTTTTTAAAATTCTATTAATCCAAGGCTTATTTTTAAACATTCATCAACTTCTGTCATAAGTGTGTTGTTGAATTTTCCTATCTTTTCTTTTAACCTTTTTTTATCTATAGTCCTTATTTGTTCTAATAGTACAACTGAATCTCTTGGCAATCCAAAGTCTTTAGCACTAATTTCAATATGTGTAGGTAATTTTGCTTTATTAATTTGTGATGTAATTGCAGAAACAACAACTGTAGGACTGTATTTGTTTCCTAAATCGTTTTGAACGATTAAAACCGGCCTTACTCCCCCCTGTTCTGAGCCAATAACAGGACTCAAATCTGCGTAATATACATCTCCCCTTTTTACTATCAAATTATTCACTTCCCAATAATTGAGTTTCATAGCTTAGAAAATCCTCATATTCACCTTGAGAATCCTCTTCTGATATGCTATTATAAATGCCGCTCATTTCTAAATATCCTATTTCCATTTTCTCTCTAATTTCCATTTTTCTTTTTTCCTTTAAGTATAGTTTTACAGCCTTTCTTATAAAATCACTTCTATTCGTTTTTTCATATTTTACTGCTAAATCTAAATCTTTCAAAAGATGCTCTGGAATAGAAACTAATATTTTTTTATTCAAAATCTTCACCTCGAATAGTAATAGGTATAATATTATTATATTTATCAACAAAAAATATATACATTTGATTTTATCATATTTAAGTCTGATTATTCATGGTAAAATATTCAATTATACAATATATTTCCCTAATATTTCAATAAACTACAATATCATCTGTTATGTTATAAATAGCATCATAATTATCCGTATCAAAAAGTGTATAATTTATTTTTTTAATTAATTGATTATCTCTATAGACAGATATAACTTTAGGATAATAACTTTCTTCATCCAATTGCAAAACGTATCTTAAATCATTAACACAATATCTTATATCTTTACAATTTTTATAAGTTAATCCATCAAATTTAGATAAGTCTACTTCACATATTAATTCATCTAATAACTTCATATTTCTCAATAAAATAGGGCTATTCTCAAATTTGGTATTAGACATTTTACAATTCACACCATCATAAGTTATATCCCATTGTGCTGTACCATTGTTTATAATAATTTTATATTTATCTAAACTATGATACATTTTCAGATTATATTTATTCTGAGAATTTTCACTCAATACATTTAGCTCAGCTTCAGAATAATAATTCTGAGGAGAAATAAATTGTGAATTATTTTTACTACTGCATCCAGCCATAATAATTATTACACTAATTAATAAAAAAATTACTCTATTCAACTAATCCCTCGAATTGTATTATATTTTTTATTGCATAAGGTATATGTTCAATAATATCTCTAGCTATTAATCCATATTCACCTATTTTGCAAGATCCTATATCACCAGATAATCCATGTATAAAGACTCCGCACGATGCAGCATCAAAACAGTCAATTCCCTGTCCTACTAATGATGCAATAATACCTGTTAAAACATCTCCACTTCCCGCTGTAGCCATTCCTGCATTACCAGTTTTATTAATAAAATAACTGCCATCTGGTGAAGCAGTAACCGTATTATGACCTTTTAAAACAGTCACTACATTATACTTATATGAAAAATCTCTTGCCAGTATTACTTTATTTTTTGAATTAATATTTTTTTTATGCAGTAGTCTGCTCATTTCACCAGGATGAGGCGTTATTATAGTTTTTCCCGGTCGTTTTTTTAGTATATCAACACACTCTATTATACAATTTAGACCATCAGCATCTATAATTAATGGTTTAGCGGTATCTTTAATTATGTTAGTAACTAACTCCGCGGTTTGATTATTAGTACCTATTCCAGGTCCTAATACCACTACATCGCATTTTTCTATAATATCATAAATATCTTTTATGTTTTCTTTTGTAAGAAAACCACAATTATCGTCTTTAATTGGTTTTACTATGGCTTCAGTAAGCTTAATAGATAATATTGTCTCTAATCTTTGAGGCACAATAGTATAAACTAAGCCACTTCCTGTTCTTAAAGCAGCCATACTTGATAAATATGGAGCACCAGACATCCCTATGCTACCTGCAATTACAGCTACTCTTCCATATGTACCTTTATGTGTTTCATTTTCTCTTTTTCGTATATATTTATTAGCATTGCTGAAAGTAAAGAGATTTTCTTTAATCGTATTAATTTCTTTAAACTCTTTTGATATTCCTTCTGAAACAGCACAAGCAACCGCTGTCTCTTTAATATGAGAAATTGAAACATGTATTTTATATATTCCTTTGCTATTTGCTATATTATAAGCATTATTATATAAAGCTATATAAGGTTTTTCATTACTGCTTTTTTTGATTTCTATATCTGTCCAAGAAAAACTAGAAATTCCAGTACCTAAACATTTTGATACAGCTTCCTTTGCTGCAAAAATACCTGCTGCTGTCTGTGCATTCATCTTCTTATTTTTTATATATTGTATTTCTTGTTTTGTGTATATTTTATTTAGAAACCGTTCATTGCTCAAATTTTTTTCTATTCTATTAACTTCAATAATATCAATTCCAGTACCAATAATCATACTATCACCCTAAGATTTTAATAATAACAAGTAATTTATATTTTAACTAATTTTAATAAGCTTTATCAATATTTTTTAATATTTAATTTGACATTATTATTGTCATGTATAATAATGTTATTGTCAATATAAATTTTCACAGGCACAAAGTTTAACCAAGGAGGAATATTATGTCAAAAGTTACTTTATTAGATCATCCATTAATTCAACACAAATTGACAATGCTTCGTGATAAAAATACATCTTCAAAAGATTTTAGAGAATTAGTTAGTGAAATAGCTATGCTAATGGCTTATGAAGTTACTAGGAGTTTTCCATTAGAAGATGTTCCAGTTGAAACTCCATTAACTAAAACAACAGGTAAAATGCTTTCTGGGAAAGATGTTGCTATAGTTCCAGTCCTAAGAGCTGGTTTAGGTATGGTAGATGGAATGTTAAATCTTATTCCTACTGCAAAAGTAGGCCATATAGGAATTTATAGAAATGAAGAAACTCTAGAACCAGTAGAGTATTATTGTAAACTTCCTAGTGATATACAAAACAGAATAGTTATAATAACTGAACCAATGTTATCAACTGGAGGTTCAATGCTAGGAGCTATATCGTTACTAAAGAAGTATGGAGCAAGAAATATTAAATCAATGAACCTTGTATGCACACCTGAGGGAATTGAAAGAGTTACAAAAGCACATCCAGATGTAGAAATATATACTCCCGCTATTGATGAAGGATTTGATGAAACAGGTTATATCTATCCGGGTTTAGGCGATGCAGGAGATAGATTGTTTGGTACAAAATAAACTTTTAATTAAAAAATTAACTGTCTAGTTAAAAACTATGACAGTTAATTTTTTATATAACATAATATTTAATTTAATAATTATTTAAACATATTAAATGTTCTATAAAGTAATATTACAGCTGTTTGTTTATCTACTGTTTCAGTAGGAATAAGATTTGTTCCGTCACCTTTATATATATCGTATCCATTTAAAATCTTCATACTGTCAACAGCCCAATCATCTATTTTATCAATGTCTGCATATTCTTTTTGAAACTCTTTTGTATTGTCAAGTTCTACACTTGCATTTCCTAACGCTCTAATTATCATAGTACAAAGCTCTTGTCTTGTAAGCTTATCATTAGGATTAAACTTACCATCACTGCCATTAACAATACCTGCTTTATTAGCTCTTAATGTTTCAGCATCAGTAGTATCTGTAAATGGATTTTCTTCAACTACTACTTCTTGTCCACCTAAACCATCATACATTTTCATTACTATTTCACAAAATTCTTCTCTAGTTGCATTGTCTTTATAATTTGAGTTAGTCATTCTTTCTGTAGATATTCCAGCTTCTATTGCAGCTGTTAACTCTGATTTAGCCCACTCATCTGCTGTATCTAATGGATTAGTTTCTTCTTCATTTACTCCTGTTTCTAGTTGTTTTAAAAGTTCAGAAGCTTTATTTTCAGATACTATCCATATTCCTATCTCTTTATCATTTAATTTCATAAATTCATATATATAATCTAAAGACTCTTGACCTTCAGGAAGATCGTCGAAACTTTCTACGCTAGAATTACCTACTTCAGAAACACTAGTACTATAAGCTTGTCCCATACTAGGAACAACAATAAGTGTATCTCCAGTAGTTTTACCATCTAAAATAGTATAAGCCCCTGGAAATGAATCATATGAAGAACCTTCTAACAATTTTGTAGTCATAGTTCCATCATCTACCATAGCTATTACATCCAACGGTTCTGTTTTATAATTCTCGCTTAAATATTTTTTAAGCTCATCAAATGTGAATGATTTTTCTTCTTCACCTACGAGCATAGTATATGCATCTGATTCATTATCATAACATACATCCCATGCTTCAGGGTAATATAACACATCAATATCAGGTGTATTGCATGTACAATCACTTATTTGCTGACCAACTACACCTGTAAATGTTACCTCAATCTTTGTAGGCTGCCCAAAAATGTTTTCCAGTTCTATTGATGCCCACTTAGCTGTTGCATAATCTGATGCATCTGCAAATGCTGCTGTAGTCATAAGCATAAGCAACAATACAGTTAGTAATAAAATACTTCTAGTCTTTTTCATTGTTCTACTCCTTTTGATTGATTTTTTTACTTTGAAAGTATACCATTATAAAATTAATAGGTCAACTCTATAAATGTAATAATATATATAAAAATTGCTAAACTATATTTATAATGAAAATGAGGTTTATCTATTGAAATTAAAAGATAAAATTAAATATTTAAGAGAATTAAAAGGTGTAACAGTAAATAAATTAGCAAATCAAGCAGGTATATCACAAAGTTACTTAAGAGAAATCGAGTTAGGAAATAAAAACCCAACTATTGAAACACTTTCTCATATTTGTCATGCATTAGATATAAGCTTGAAAGATTTTTTTGATGATGATGCTCTAACAAGTTTCAAAGACGATGAAAGTCTTAAGGTTCTTTATAAATTAACACCAGAGCAGCGCACTTTGCTAACTGAATTCTTGAAATCCTTGTAACATAATTATGACCACCTGATAACCAGGTGGTTAGGCTATTGACAAACCCGAATTTCATCGTTGTTGCCTCAATCGAGAATGCTCACGTATTTTTATATACGCTCCGCTTACTCGCTTTCGGCACGCCTCGAACTTCAAGTTTCTCAAAAGCCTGTCATCTTGTTGACTTTGTCAACAATCTGACAACCTGATAACCAGGTGGTCTAACTATTGTAATTTTTCAAAGCATTTATTAATTTTGTTATATTGTTTTACATTTTTTCAGGTTCGCTGTATTCTGATCCAAAAGTATCTACAGTTACATTTTTTATTTTTTGTTCATTAATTGGCTTATCTCTAAAATCTGTTTCTGTTTTTGCTATTTTATTTACTACATTTAAACCTTCTATAACTTTACCAAATCCTGCATACTGCCTATCTAAGCTTGGTGCTGTCTTGTGCATTATAAAGAATTGTGAACCTGCTGAATCAGGATGCTGTGCTCTTGCCATAGATAAAACACCTTCTGTATGCTTTAAATTGTTTTCTATTCCATTACTGCTAAATTCACCTTTAATTGTATATCCTGGACCTCCAATACCTTTGCCTTGAGGACATCCACCTTGTATCATGAAATTTTCAATTACTCTGTGAAAAATAAGTCCATCATAAAATCCCTGTTTTATTAGGTATATAAAATTATTCACAGTATTCGGAGCTATTTCAGGATATAATTCGGCTTTAATTATATCTCCACTTTCCATTTCTATTGTAATTATTGGGTTGCTCATATTGTTTCCTCCTTAATTATATTAGTTAATATTGACTTAGCTTTTGCTAGCTTTATTTTTTACAAGCAATCGTCTATTTATTAAATTGTATATCTATTTTATTATAAATTAAACAACTTTTCCATATTTGTTTTTATTTTTTAACTTGTAACAAGAAGAATATAAAAGAATATATTGTAAGTAAGTATATTTAAAGGAGGTTTAGTATGAAAAATTCAAATAGAAAAAAATCTGCAAGTTTAGGTTTATCAGACAAATGTTGTACAGCAGAAACAGGTTGCAAATGGAACGGTTCTTTATGTGATGTTGTAACAGAACCTATATATGTACAAAAAGTATTTGATGCAGCACTTTTTAATTTGCAGGGTTTAAAAACTGTATCAGATCAGCTTTTTGAACCATCTATAGGCCCAAATGTAAATATTGTCAGAATAGAAGACATACGATGCAGAAAATTCTTTAATCCAAAAAACATTGATGATCCAGAAAATTTGAAACTCAAACCAATTACTACTTTATCAGGAGCAGAATTTGTTCAAAATTGTAAAGGTGACTACAAAGTAGTAGGTCCTGATGGTACATTTAGCGAAAAGTTAATTTATGCTAATACTGAATATTGCGACGAATTTGAAGAAGGTACACCTGTATTTGGTACACAAAATATAGAAATAACAGGATACATTATTGTAGAAATAGACGTAGTTTATATAGATCGTAAATGTAAAGAAAATTTAATAACTTTAACTTCAAAAGTTGAAATAGCTCCAACATGTCAGCCACTTGTTTTAACAAACTTTTTTGAATTATGCATACCATCAGTATTTGAAACAGCATTTTTACCTCGTTTTGCAGAATTCTGTAACATAAGCTGTGAAGCAAGACTTGCAACAAACAGTATTACAAGAGACATAGACATTGATCCGTTTACAGGAGCAGTAAGAATTAATCTAATAATTTCACTTTGTATCACTTGTGAGAAGAAAATAGTAGTACCTGTGCAGCTATGTGTACTATCACAAAATATAAAAACACAATATTCATTATCTCTTAAATAAATACCATTTATGACTATCTATTTCATATTTAAGTTCATAAAAATCCCCTTCATTATGCTCACATATAAAAACTATACGCTTATTTCCTGCAAGCTTTTCTTCATAATATTTTTTCACCTTTTGAACGACAATAGGTATATTTTTATGCTTGAATTTATAAGGATTTATATTCCCCTCTTTATCAAATACAGCTATAACATCAATTGGATGATTTAAAACTTTCATAGCTTTCACTCCTTTATATAGAACTTATGTTCGATTATAATGTAATTATATGCTGATTTCAAGTACTATATAATGGTAATTTATCCAAAGCAAAAACCCTATTCGCATCTTTATTTAGCAAAAGTAAAATTTATCATACAATACACTTTTCCATTTTGGTAAATTTATACACACCAACTGCCCATTTTCCTAAAAGGCTAGTTGTATCATGAGTATCCTCAAATCCTAACTTATTATACAATTTATGAGCTCTATGATTTTCTTCTATAACTGATAACGTTACTTTATTTATATCATTTCTAGATTTAGCCATATTAAAAGCCCTCTCTAGTAATATGCTTCCTATTCCAAGTCCTCTAGCTTTTTCTAGTACTGCGATATGCTCTATATACATTTCTCCTTTTTTAGGATTATAGTTGACTATATTTACCTTAATCATAGTTCTTACAACTAACGGAAGTCCATATTTTTTAACTAATACAGAAAAATCTAACACTTTATCTTCTTGTTTTTCTTGCCCCTTCCATCTAAGGAGCATTAAACCTAAAATCTCACCATCTACTTCAGCAACAAAATAGCCTTCTTTATAATAATTTTTCACAATTCCAAAATCAATTAAAAAATCATATGTACGTTCTTCAGGTATATGTGATAAATTTTTAATTTTATTGTTAAACCCTTCTAAAAAAACTTTTGCACTACCTTTTTCATCTTCTTTTTTAATGTTTCTAACCTTTAAATTATTGAGATTATACATATACTACTCCTTTCATTATTATTACATAAATTAAATTCAATATTTATTTAATTGTACGATATATTCATTTTAATTGTTAAATTATACCATTTATTACTTGTGTTTACAAGAAATTATTTTAGATTATAAAAATATCAGTTAATCTTTAATTCCATAAACCTAAATTATTATAGTATTTACAAATATACGCATGTCCTCATTTTTTATATGCTTATTAACTTCTACACATTTCATTATTTTATTCATTATTAATTTTAACATTTTCAAATAAGTCAGGACGTATTTTATAGAGTGTCTTTAACACTTCCTGTTTTCTTGCACTCCGTTCTTCTTGTGTTAATTCAGGAACAATATTTATTATTTTATATTTTGCTTTTTGCTTTTTAGGCACTCTAATCACCCTCTCTTGTTTAAATTTATGTATAACCTCTTGTACATAATTACTTAAATTACTATATTTCATAGTAATTGTTTTCATATAGTATTTTAAAGAATATTAAAAAAGTGGCTAATAACTGTCAAATTGACTAATTATTAACCACTTAAATCTATCTAGCAAACACTAATTATTTATTAAAATTAAATATTTTTATACTTATTTCTCATAATTTTTTTATTCAGTTTTCTTAGATTATTAATAGTTTAAGAATTCTCTTTTACTAATATAAACAAATTATACAGATTTTCTTTCTTTAATACAGAATGATAATATTAGACCAATCGCTGAAGCCATAGCAGAAATAATGAATGTGTTTGTAAAACTTCCTACTGCTGTTTTAATAAAGATACCGGATAATGCAGCTAATCCATATGCTTGATATATTACACCATAGTTAGATGCATATCTAAATGAGCCGAATTCTTGATTTATAAATGTTGGGAATAATGCTAAAAATCCACCATATCCAACTGCAACACCAATTAATCCAAAATAAAACATTGGTTTAATATCAGCTAAGAAGCTTAATGATAATAATGAAACAACTGTAATTACAAATACTGCTTTTAATACATTTAATACACCAAACTTATCAGATAAAGTTCCAGAAACTAGACGACTTCCAGCATTTGAAATTGCAAGTATAGAAATAATTTCTGCCGCAGAAGTTGCATCTAAACCCGCTACTTCAATTCCTATGTTTTTAGCAGCACCTAAAACTAGTAATCCTGGTATTACTGCTAGCCAATACATGAACCAAGTTTTGAAGAATTTAGGAGTTTTTATCATTTCACCAGTAGTGTAATCTTCTTCATTTTTTTCAGTTGATTTCTTTACAAACCCTTCTGGGTTATTTGTTAGCACTGCTCCAATTAATATTAAAATAACAGAAATCAAACCAAGATATAAGAATGCACCAGACACATCTGAACCTACTAAAAATTTAGAAATAACTTCTTTAAAAATGATACTTCCTCCACCAAAGATACCTACTGATAATCCAGTAATCATACCTTTGTTATTTGGAAACCATTTGATTAAAGTAGAAAGAGGACATACATATACAAATCCAACTCCAGCTCCAGTTAATACTCCGTAAGTTATATATAGCATAAATGGAGAAGTTGTGAATGAAGATAAGATTAATCCGCCGCCATATAATAATCCTCCAATAACAAGTGCTGGTCTAGGTCCTTTTTTGTCTACTAATCTTCCTGAGAAAAGAGTACTGAATGCAAATACAAATTGTGCAAGTGCATAAGTAAATAAAATTTCATCTGCTCCCCATCCTCTTTCATCTTGAATAGCAGTTCCAAAAATACTCCAAGCATAAAGACCTGCTATAGTAACTTGAGCAAGTAATACTCCAGCTAAAACTAAATACTTGTTCTTTACATAAAATTTGCTATTTTTATACTTTTTTGTTTTCATAAAATTCTCCCTTAGATGATTAGCTAAAAATTGTTATATGAATATATGAAAGTATTATACCCCAATAATAAGATTTCTAACTTAATTTTAATTAATGTAAGTAAAATTTAAAATGGCTTAGCTTAAATTTTTTATTATTTTATGTATGATACTTGAATAATATAGTAAAAAATAAAAATTTAAAGAGTTGATAAATATTGGAAGCAATATATACTAGACAATCAATAGATAAAAAAGATAGTATTTCAATAGAATATCAAATAGAATTTTGTAAAAAAGAAGTATCTAAAAAAAATAATTATAAAGTTTTTACTGACAAAGGCTTTTCTGGCAGTAACATAAAACGTCCTGCTTTTGAAGAAATGATACAAAATATAGAAAAAGGCATCATACATAAAGTCATAGTTTATAAGCTAGACCGTATCAGCAGATCATTATTAGATTTTTCAAATATAATGAAAGTATTCAATAATCATAACGTTCAGTTTGTATCAGTTACAGAAAAATTTGACACCTCTACACCTATGGGTAGAGCCATGCTAAATATTACAGCTGTTTTTGCTCAACTTGAAAGAGAAACTATACAGCAGAGAATTAAAGATGCTTATTATGCAAGAGGTAAAAAGGGTATGTTTTTAGGTGGTAATTTGCCCTATGGTTTTGATAAAAAAGAAGCAATAATTGATAATAAAAAAAGTGCCATGCTGGTACCTAATAAATATGCTGATACAGTAAAGGAAATGTATCGTATGTACTCTCAAGAAAATATGTCTTTAAGACAAATATCTACTTTTCTGAACGACAAGAACATAAAATCACATTCAAATAAAAACTGGGATTCTCATAAAATAAGCAGAACTTTAAAAAATCCTGTTTATGTTAAAGCTGATGCAGATATATACAGCTTTCTTCAATCAAAAAACTGCATTATGGTTAATGATATAAATGAATTCAATGGTAAACAAGGTTTATTCTCATTTGGTGATAATCAAACGCAAGGTAACAAGCTTAAAAGCCTCTCTGGTTATCATATTTCACTTGCACCACATATGGGTATAATTGATAGTAAAACGTGGATTGTATGTCAAAATAAGCTGTCTAGTAACAAACAAATAAAGAATACCGGTAAGAGTAAAAAAACATGGCTGTCTGGTTTAGTTAAATGCGGATACTGTAATTATTCTATGAGTATAAATACAGCAGGTGATATTTCTTACTTCAGATGCATAGGAAATTCGCTGTTAAAAGTATGTGATGCTAAATCTAAGCGAGTTAATGATATAGAAAATTCAGTAGAAACAGTTTTTTTATTAAAATTAAAAGAATTAAGCAGCGAGAAGCATAAAAATAATATTCAAACTAATTATGATAATAATATAAAGTTAAAGCTATTACAAATAGATAATAAAATTAATAAGTTAATAGACAGCTTGTTAGAAGCAGAAAATATTACTACAAAATATATAAACAAAAGAATAAACAAACTTGAAGCAGAAAAACAGGATTTACAAAATTACTTATTAAAAGAATCACATGATAATATGTTTCCTATACCCCAAGTGCTAAACGTAGAAAGAGCATTAGAAAAATGGCACGATTTAAGCATTCAAGAAAAAAAAGATACTGCTAGTAAGATTATCAATATGATTTATATAAAAGATAAGGAAATAAGTATTGATTGGAAATATTAAAATCTAATCATAATCAAAATTTGTGATTTTGTATTGTGTGTACTATCGACAGGATATCCTGTATTAGCTCCAGATGCTGCTCAGATATGTTCTACATTCCCTAGACTTTTTCCTAAGCAGATAGATGATAATTGTAATTGTCACGGATGCGACTGTGTAGAAGCACAAGATACTAACGAATAAATTTAGGGCTGTTTAATTAACAGCCCTGACTTTATTTTCTTTAAAGTTCCTTTAATTTCATCTTCAATTTCTAATTTGTTCTTATCATAAATTTTAGTTTTCTTAATCAGCTTATATTCATCTACTAAATCATTAAAAGCCTTTTCATATAATTCTAGATAATATAAAACATATGTCCTATTTAATATATCTGTCAGCATAATTTCTTCATATGTTTCCTTTTCAATATCTTCATTTGTTTCTTCATGATCCATGATTAACCCATCATTACTGTCTTCTACATGAACATTATTTTCATCATTAATTTCATTTTCATCATCAACTTTATTTTCAGTATTATCAGAATTTGGTTGCTGAACATCTATTGCTGATTGTGTACTATTAGTAACTAATTTATCAGAATATTCTAAGCTCAAATGATTATTTTCATCCTGCATTAAACTACTCAGCATATCTTTATTATTTGTATCAATGTAATATGCAAATTTTAGGAATACTATATTTGCTTTAACTTTATCATCATCACTTCTACTACTCCAATTACTAAGAGCAGAATTATAAAAATTCTCTTGAGTTGAGCATTTAATGATTTCATAAAACATTTGCATAATATCAGAATCTTTTAAATCATTATTGTCTGCTATTTCAACTAAAAGTTCTTGCGCTAATTGATTATTTTCATTTTCAGCAAGATTACCATATTTTAATAAATAGAAATTAACACCCACTTTATTATGATAGCCTTTACTTCTTAATTTTAGCAATGTCTTAATAGGTTTACTATCATATAAATGCTGATCTTCCGGAAAAATAAATCCTCCAAAAGAAGTATATTCTAAAGTGTTTTTAACTTTTATATATTCTTTATCCATTTCGCTTAAATTCTGATAATCGTAATTTCCAAAAAGTGAAAAAACATCTTCTCCATTAAGAGGTAAAAATTTTAATCCTTTTAAGTATATATCTTTACTATATTTCATATCATTAAAGATTCTATTAATAATTGTAGCAGATTCAGCTCTAGTTATATATTCATTTGCCCTGAAAGTATTGTCGTCATAACCTTCTATTATTCCATTATTGTATAATTTCTTAATTACATCATAATATGTAGATGAACTATTTACATCCTCAAAAGGAGGTATTTTATTTGTTAACGCAGGTGCAGAAAAAGCTACAGTTAAAGCAGCTGCTTCTTCTCTTGTTATTGGTTCATCCGGCATTAATTCTTCTTTAGGAAAAATATCTTCAAATAAATATCCTAATGACTTATTATTTATTAATTCTCTAATAGAAATTGCATATGTATAAGCCCAATGCTTAATAGAAAAATCCTTATAAGACATATCAGATTCATATATTTCGTTAATTAATTTTTGATTATCTGCTGCTCTAAATAAAATAGCTATATATTCTGCTTTAGTTATACTGTTTTCTGGTCTAAATGACCCATCTAAGTATCCTTTATATATTTTAACATCATTACTAGCCCAATAAATATAGTTTTCAGCCCAATGATTATATACATCAAAATAAAACATACTTGCAAATATATTTTGACTAAATAAAAAAACTATTATCAGTAAACATGCAATAAATCTCTTTTTCATTTATGACACCTCCTCATTTTATATATTCATATATAATCTCTTTATCTGTCTTATCTATATTAAATACCTCAGTAAGCCACATGTCAATATAATGATTTGCATTATTTGTTATTTTTTTGATTTTATCAAGATTAGGTATATATATTCCTAAATCAAGTATTTTATTAGGATAATATTCATACAATTTCTCCCCAACTTTTTTGCCAATACATTTAAAGTAAAACTCAAATATCTTAGAATTTAAATAAGCTGTCAAATATTCATATGATATATCCAAAGTTAAATTTGTAATAAAATAAACATCGGCACTACAAAAATACTTTTCTTTATCATAATAGAAAATATTATTTTTGGCTTTATATGGAAATACTATTTTGGCTTGTTCAAACTTTTCTATATCTCTACCCCATTGTAACTCATACCATTTCCTTATACCAAGCTTACATTCTCTTCTCTGACTTAACCTATTTTTAAAGTTGTTAAGATAATTTATAGTGTTTGGATAATTATTTACATCGTTAATCAAATTTGTATAGATTACATATTTATTTGCATATTCAATCCCTTCCTTACTAATATTGCTATTTTTTATCCACTTTCTTAATAGACGTATTTCTAGATTAAAAGTTTCAATTTCTTTGTCACTAACAATAAAAGCTTTATCATAACCTGTGATAATTCCCTGCCTTATTTTACATTTATCTTTTAATTTATAATTACACTTACTATCAATTTTATTGAATAGCTTCTCTTCCTCACTGGTAAGAATTTTCCAATATTTATTTTTTAAATTGCTTTGCTTATATTCATAATCTTTAAAATTTTCAAAGTTGTCATTATATATTTTAAAATTAAATTTATTATTGAAACTATTTTTATTTATTAAATTAATTATGATTGGACTTATGTTGACATTTTTAAAAACTCTTAAGCCATTAAAATCTATCATAGAATCTATTTTAAATTTATTTTTAACGAACTCTCTCAATCTATCAGCATATTGTGCTTCTAAGAAATATCTTGATGTAATGTACGATAGACATCCTTCATGCTTTAAAATATCTCTACCTTTCTTTAAAAAGCAATAAGATATATCTGATTTATCATGATAAACCTCACTATATTCTGTAAGAAGTTTTCTTTTATAATTTTTATCTGTTTTTTTGTGCCCTATATAGGGTGGATTACCTATTATTATGTCAAACTTGTTTTCAAGAGAATTAAACTCTTCTAATAAAAAATCAAAGTTATAAATGTTTAAAGAAACATTATTGCAATTACTGTTAAATAATAAACCCATTTTACTTAAAAATACCGAAAATTTATCCATATCATTACCATATATGATGTTTTCTAATATGTATTTATCTATTTCTTCTATTGGTTTTTTAGGTTGTTGTTCTATAAACACATCACGTATTTCTTTAAATGCCTCAATAAGAAAATACCCTCCACCACATGCTGGATCTAGTAATTTAATTCTCTTATTTATAGGTTTCATTGTAAAAGTTTTATTAAGCATTAATTTAATTATATAATTTGGTGTATAAACTTGGCCTAAATAATTTTTTTCCCTAACTGTTAGCATTTTTTCATATAGTTCACCAGGAATAAAATTATATAAATTAATAAATTCATTTTTATGTTTTATCAGTATAGTTGTTAATTGGTCTTTTATTTTATCATTTTGCATATCAAAACAGCAGTATTCTTTAAATATCTGCATTTCTCTTTTATATAATTTGTCTTCTGATAATAATTCCACAGTTTCCAAGTTTAAATTATTATCAGATATTTTACTATAAAATAATAATTGACAACTAGCATAAATAATATATCTAATTATATCTAAATATGATTTGTCTTCCTTATAATTATTTACAAGTTTTTTTATATCTTTAATAAATTTTCTGTCCAAAATAAACCTCATTTAATTATTTATATTTATTATAAGATAAAAAAAGAATTTTGTAAAAGCACAAAATTCTTTTTATAAATTTTTCTTAATATCTTCCGTCGGTTTATTTTTAATATTTAACACTTTACCTTCCCATGTTCTTATTTTTACTGTATTCTTTCCTCTTGAAATTAAATATTGAGGAAGTATAGGAGTTTTTCCTAATCCTCCAGGTGCATTAACAATATAAGTTGGTACAGCCATTCCTGAAGTATATCCACGTAAATGTTCCATAATATCCAATCCGTCATCTATTGAAGTGACGAAATGTTCTGTTCCTTTTACATGCTTCGCTTGAAAAATATAATATGGTCTTACTCTTATTTTTAACAGTTGTTGATTTAGACATTTCATGACATGTTTATCATTATTTACACCATTTAATAAAACTGCTTGATTTCCAATAGGTATACCTGCATTTGCAATTCGTTCACATGCTTCTTTTGACTGTTGAGTTATTTCTTTTGGATGGTTAAAATGAGTGTTTATATAAATAGGATGGTATTTTTTTAACATATTTACAAGTTTATCAGTTATTCTTTGAGGCATTGTTACTGGAGTTCTTGTACCAATTCTAATATAATCTAAATGTTTTATTTCATGTAATTGTGAAACTATCCATTCGAGTAAATCATCTGGTATTGTTAAGGGATCTCCACCTGTAATAAGTACATCTCTAATCTCCTTATTACTTCGTATATAATCAATTGACTCTTGTATTACTTTTTTAGATCTATGTTTATCTACTTCTCCAATATTTCTGCGTCTTTGGCAAAACCTACAATACATAGCACATTCATTAGTCGTATTTATTATAAGTCTATCAGGATATCTTCTTGTTATACTGCCTGCTGGATTAGTACCTTTTTCATTCATTGGGTCGTCCTTGCCATCAAGTATGCTAATTTCTAAATTCAAAGGTACAGACATCAGCTTTATTGGGTCATACCTATCATTTGGATCTATCAAACTTAAATAATATGGTGAAATTGCCCAGCGGTATTCTTCTTGTATTTTCATAATGCTTTTAATTTCTTGATCTGTTAAATTTATTATTTTTGATAAAACTTTAACATCTGTGATTCTATTAGAGAGCTGCCATTTATAATCATTCCAATCTGATTCACTTGCTCCAAGTAATTTCAAAATTTTAGATTTCGATTTATCATACTCTTCTTGGAGCTCTAAACCTTTAGGAATTTTTTTTGTAGCACTTAAATAATCAGATATTCTGCCTTTTAATTCCTCAGCTCTATCTAAAGACGTCTGACGATAATCCAATTTTTATCACCTCTATTCAATTTTTTGTTATGGAATTATAAAACACTTAATACGAATTATAAAAAACCAAAACGATAAGATATTATTTAGGAAGTATAATTATTTTATAATAAAATTAACTTCATGTCAAATAAACGTCAAAAATTTTTGTTACATTATTATATTGAACATATTATGATTATTTATGTATATTTAAAACTATAATAATGCTATTTATGAATAATTTTATTCTTACGTTGATTTCTAAATAATACTATGCTACACTAGCATAGTATTATTTTCCTCTTAATTCACATTTGATTTGTTTAAATACTAATAAAAGGATGTAAAAAAATGTATGTTGAAATAATCTTAAATATTATATGTATTGCACTATTGTTAATTATATTTATAACTATTAATAAGTTGAAAAATGATATTAAAAGAACTAATTTTATTTTAAATAACGTTAGCAAAATAATTGGTATTCCAGAACCATTTGATGACACTAAATTAAAAACATTAATTGCAGAAGGTAAAAAGGTAGAAGCAATTAAAAGATACAGAAGGATTACTTGCACTGGCATTAAAAGATGCTAGCGATTATATTGATAATCTAATGTAAAGCATTAGCATTATAATGAATCGTACATTAAATTAGTTTTTATAGCAGAATACTAGAAAATGTATTCTGCTGTTTTATTCTTCTCTATAGGTTTTACTCAAATTTAATTAATAACATAAACTTAATAATATACAGATCAAGGTTGAAATAATATGAAACATACATTATATTATATACATAATATTATTTCTTAAAATTAATGAAGAAATATCAAAATATAATTGTAAAATTTGAATGTAATATGATATTGTGTAGTATTTAAAAAGATGAAAGGAATGAATATTATTATGAAAAAAATAAGTTTTATTATATTAATACTTTTTTTATTATTTACGGGATGCAGTAAAAATAGTATTAAAGAGAATGATTTAATAAAAAAAGAACTTACTAAATATCTAGAGCAAGATATCACGTCAATAGAATACATAGAAAAAAATTCAATTACATCATTTAATACTTTTGTTTCCGATGAAAATAAAACTTCAACAGAATTAATTAATTTTTTAGAAAACGAACTTATACCACAATATCAAGATTTTTACAATAAACTAACTACCATTAATCCTACTAACAAAGAAATTTTAACTGCACATACCTATTATGAAACAGCTACTAAATATCAATTAGATGCATTTAATGCTTACCTAGAAGGTCTAAAACAATTTGATTATGAAAAAATCAAAAATGTAAATTTATTAATTAATTCATCTAAAGAATATCTAAAAATGCACAAAAATGAATTAATAAGTATTGCAGAAAAATATAAAATTGAATACACTATGACTCCATAATTAGTACAAGTTTTAATTGTTAATAGAAATAATAAATATTAAAATTTATAAGAATATAGGTGATGTATAATGAAAAAAATGTTTCAAGATAATTCTTATTTAACAGAATTACAATCTCAAGTTATAACCTGCAATAAAATAAATGAAAAATTTGAAGTAATCCTTGATAAAACTATTTTCTACCCTCATCTTTCAGGAGGACAGCCCCGTGACATAGGTACTATAAATGATATTAAAGTTATTGATGTCTATGAAAAAGATGAAGAAATTGTTCATATTACCAGTAAACCAATAAATAACCCCGCGGTTCTTAAAATTGATTGGATAAAAAGATTTGATTATATGCAGCAACATACAGGTCAGCACATATTAACTTGTTCTTTTGATAATTTATTTGATATAAAAACTTTAAGTTTCCATCTAGGAGAAAAGTATTCTACTATAGATATAAATACTGATAATTTAACGGATGATATACTGCAATCTGTTGAAATATATGCAAATAAAGTAGTTTATACTAACAGTAAAATTGATGTTTTTAATATCCCCTATGATGAAGCTTCAAAAATGAATTTGAGGAAAAACCCTCCTAAAAAAGATATTATAAGAATTGTTAAAATATCAGATTTTGATGTGAATGCTTGTGGCGGCACACATACATCTACAACCGGTGAAGTCGGTACTATAAAAATCAGGAGATATGAGCATCACAAAGGAGGAACTAGAGTAGAATTTGTGTGCGGATACAGAGCATTAAAAGATTATACTTTTAAAAGCAATACTGTACACGATTTATCTAATTTTTTATCATGTCATGAAGAAAAATTATCTGACTCAGTTATTAAATTATATAATGAAAACAAGAATTTACTTAAATCAATCAAATCTTTAAATGAATCTATTAATAGTTATAAACTTGAAGAATTAAAAAATTCATCTGTGAATATAAATAATATTAATGTTATTTCAAAAATACTACATGCCGAAAACCCTAAAAATTTTAGATTTCTAATTTCTAAACTGCTTGAAAATAAAAATACAGCAGCCGTAATTGTATTAGTGTCAAATGATAAGTGTAACTTAATAGTTGGAAAATCAAAAGATATTAGCCTAAATATTAAAGCAATTTTTAGCAAATGTTCTCCAATAATCAATGCAAAAGGCGGCGGTAATGACCTAATAATGCAAGGTGGCGGTAATGATGTATCTAAGGCTAAAGATTGTATAAGTGAAGGAATAGAATTAATTAAAAAAATGAGTAACTAAATTTTAAGTTACTCATTTTTTATGTATTTATAATTTATTGTCTTCTTAATGCCTCTACAGGAGGTAGTGATGATGCATGTATTGCTGGATATACTCCAAATAGTAGTCCTGACGATAGTGCTACTACTCCAGCTATCTTAATTGACTGTACGCTTACAACTGCATCAAGTCCATATGAACTTACTAATCTTACAGCCCACACTCCTAACAACACACCTACAATACATCCTAATATACTTATATAAAAAGCTTCTAACAAGAACTGTACTAAT
>JAHDQO010000012.1 GCA_018433765.1 Tissierellales bacterium | reverse complement strand
TTCGACAAAACTTCCTTCATCTAATAATCTTACTATTCTTTCTCTGGCTGTATATTTGCCTTTTTCATGCTGCTTTTGTATTGCTTTTTCTCCACCGCCAAGTTTTATTTGTTTTTTCTTTTCAGTGAGTCCTTTAAGTTTGCTATTTGGCAATTTTCTCTACCTCCTTTTTATATAGTACTTTAAAGTCATGTGGTGTATATTTATATTTACATGTTCTTAAAGAATCTTTGTAATATTCCATCAATTTTTGTTTATAATCTGGATGCGCACAATTATTTATTATCTCTACAGCTCTCTCACAAGGACTTAACCCCCTCAAATCAGCTACACCTTGTTCTGTAACTATTACATGAGTATCATGTTCTGTATGATCTACATGTGATACAAAAGGAACTATGCTTGAAATTGTACCTTTTTTAGCTGTTGATTGTGTCATAAAAATTGTTAAATAAGCATTCCTAGCAAAATCTCCAGAACCACCTATACCATTCATCATTCTACTTCCTAAAACATTTGTAGAATTTATATTACCATAAATATCTACTTCTATAGCTGTATTCATTGCAATAACTCCAAGTCTTCTTATTATTTCAGGATTATTGCTTATCTCTTCTGGTCTCAATATTATTTTATTTTTGTATTTATCAAAGTTTTTATAAAAATGTTCCAGTCTTTGAGGAGAAATTGTTAATGATGTAGCAGAAGCAAAATCAACTTTTCCAGCATCCATTAAATCAATAACAGAATCTTGCAATACTTCTGAATATATAACCAAATTATTAAAGTCGGAAGTTTTTAATTCACTAAGAACTGCATTTGCTACACTACCTACACCTGACTGAAGAGGTAATAAATTTTTAGGCAGTCTTCCACTTTTTACTTCGTTCTTAAGAAATCCAATTAAGTTACTTCCCATTTTTTCTGATATTTCATCTATTGGAGAAACTTCTCTAGTCTTATCTTTTATATCAGTAATAACTATTGCAGCTATTTTATTCATATCACATGGTATATAAGTTGTGCCTATTCTATCATTTACTTTTTCTATTGGTATAGGTTTTCTATTAGGAGGATTTTTTGGATTATAGATATCATGAATTCCTTCTAATTCTAAAGGCTGAGATGTATTTATTTCAACAATTACCTTATCTGCTTCTTCTACTGCAACATTAGAACAGCCTACAGAGGTTGATGGTACAATACTACCATCTTCATTTATTGCAACAGCTTCTACTAAAGCAACATCTATTTTCCCAAAAAATCCATATTTAATCCACTGAGGAACATGGCTAAGATGGATATCACTAAATTTAACAGTTCCATCATTTATACTGTTTCTCATGTCTTTATTAGTTTGATAAGGAAATCTTCTCTTAACAACTCCAGATCTAGCTAATACTCCATCTAATTCATCTCCAACTGAAGCTCCTGTTATAAGAGTAATACCTATTTTTTCTCCCTTTTCTGCACGTTTTGCAAGTTCAATAGGAACAGCTTTTGGATAACCTGCTGGAGTAAATCCGCTTGCAGCAACTGTCATACCATCTTTAATGATTTGTGATGCTGATTCAGCTGTCATTACTTTTTCTCTCAACATTTCATTTCTGATTCTTTTATTCATTTATATTTCCTCCTTTAAAAAAAAATGCACGGGCAGACAGTTATTAACTGTACGCCGTGCATTAATCTACTTTTATAGATAAAGGTCTTTTACCTATCATAGTTAACCGGGCAAACTATATATTTTTATTCTTTACTATAATATTATATTATATTATTTAATATGTATTTTAATTTCATCATATTTCTTTTTGCAATTTGATATAGCAGCTTGTAAAGATTTTTTTGCAGAACCAAAATAACTTGTTTCTATAATATGTATAATTTCATTGGCCTCATTAATATTTGATCCATTTAATAATTCTGCAAAAAAGTTTCTTGAAACAGAGGTAGCTAAGGTGCACTCTGATTTCTTTATCATCCCCGTTTTAGTTTCTACTAGTAATCCTATGGCAATAACCTTATATAAATTACTAGCTGTAATATTTTCAGGTAATTTAGCATAACCACTTATAAATATTTCATCTGCTATTTCTTTATTCACTATAATCGCCTCTTTTTTTATTATTTTATTTTTATAATACTTATTATAAACGTATTTATTATAAAATTACATAGGTAAATTGTGTAATATTATAGTGAAAAAGACCATTCCTAATAATGCAAACGGATATGTGGCACCATATCCTGCTGCTGGCTCATCACTACCAACTGCATCTATAGCAGCACCTAGACCTGGAGTTGATGTCATACCTCCACAAATTGCTCCTGATAACATTATCCAATTAATTTTAAATACATATTTTCCGATAAAAAAGCCTGTTAGCATAGCAACTATTCCTACTACTAATCCTACTAAAGCGAGGTATACACCTGGCCCAGCTAAAGTATCAAATAGCATAAAACCATATCTTAAACCAACAACTGCTAGAAAAAAAGCTAGGGATAACTGCCTTATTGTCCCAAGAATGTTATTATTCATTCTAAAATTTAGGAAACCTATTTTTCCTATATACCCTAATATCAACGAACATATAAGAACTCCTCCTGTAGAACCAAGACTAAAATCCCCCAATGGTCCTAGATATATTTTAAATTTGCCCACTGTATATCCACAAAGGCATGCTATTACAAAAGATATTAAATTAAAACTAACACTTTTAATCTCTTTTTTTGAACCTGAAACGTTTGCCTGTTGCATTTCTAGCATATACTTTTTATGTTCCTGTTCAACATTTATTCCAAATATTTTAGGAAAGAAATTAACAGCAAATATAACAACTATAACTCCAAAAGGATAACCTATGGCATGTCCAACGCCAATACCTGCTTTTGCATCATTAATAAATTGTTCTCTCTGTAAGTCTGTTAATTGATATTCTTCAATTTCTTTTTCTGGTATATCAATACCTAAACTTTTCAATATATATTTTTTTTCTTCTACAGATTGTGTTTCAAAGTTGTTCACTTTGTTTGAAGCATGATCTTTAGCTGTTTCAATCGCTGCTGCTAGTCCTGGTGAACTTGTCAATGCTCCAGTATAAACTCCTGATACTTCATATGGAGATGCATTACTGTTTATTAAAGTCATTCCGTAAGTAGCAAACGCTCCCATAAAAGTTATAGCAATTCCTAATAATATAAATTTTGTACCAAATTTTTTCAAAACTACTCCTATATCCTTAGATGCTAATAATCCAACCGATGCAACAAATAAAATTAAGAAAAGGTGAAAAAAATCTTCAGAAACTACACCAGATTTTATCATATTTTGCGCAGATTCATATCCAATTTGATTTTCAGTAATACCTATGCCGTACTTATATATTATCCACCCAAAGATTAATCCCGTAAATAAAGTTCCTGAAATTCCAAAATTAAATTTACCAAATTTAATTTTACCAAATATCAATCCTGTAAAGACTGCTACAAACATTAAAACAAACGGATTAGTTAGCCATCCAACTAAATCAAATTTCATCATTTCACTCCCTTAATTATATTTAGCTACTTAACTATAGATATATAAACAAAAAACAAAAAACGGCAAACAGTTCATAACTGTTTGCCGTACATTAATTACTTTTTAGATAGAGGTTATCTATCTACCATAGTTAAATAGGCAACTATTCATTTGCTATCATTATATTCTAATTTAAATTTAATGTCAACTATAAAAGCTAATTATAAATGTATTAATCTGATAAATTGTGATAATGTATTAATTTACATCATATAAAAATGTTAGAAAAAATAATTTAAATAGTATTAAATAAAACTTGTTAATAACAACTTTAGCAATTATAATAAATATAATTTACATTTGTATCTTTTAATACATTTATATTAGTTATATAATTATATGACTAATTATTTCTTAATTTTATTAATCACTATATGGTTAATAATATACATACTTGATTTAATTGCACATGAGCTACTTTTGGATTATTAAATAATTGTATATAATATTTTTTTAATATATTAACTGTATGTGTTAATATATTAACAATATATAATTTAATAAAGGAGAATGATTAATGGAAGATTTATTTTTAATTGAACCTAATGAAAAGTATAAAAAAAGTTTTCAAAATTATGCCTTAGCTTATAAAAAGATAAATGATAATCATTATTTTGATAAGTACAAAAAAGCACTAGACAATTTTAAGGATTATTTAAACGACTTGCATAATTATTCTATAGGTGACAACCTACCTAAAGGAACAGTTGTAACTTCAACATTTTGGTTGACTGATAAAAAAGAAGTCGTAGGAGTAGTAAGAATTAGACACCAAGAGGTACAATATGGTGGTCATATAGGTTATGATATATCACCAGATTGTAGAAACAAAGGTTATGGTTCTGAGATTTTAAAGCTAGCATTGAAAAAAGCTGTAGAAATAGGATTATACGAAGTTATTTTAACTTGTAATATAGACAATACAGCATCAAAAAGAATTATAGAAAAGGCTAGCGGCAAATTACTCGGAACTGTTTTTGATGAAGAGGAAAATGAATATCTATATAAATATAGTATTACATTAAAAACTAATTTATAGCATTTATATATAAATTAAAAAGCTATCATTCTTAATTAATTGACAGCTTTTTAATCAGTTTTTACTTTAATTTATTCATAAATTTTTCTTCATCAATTATAAATCTTTCGTGGATTCCTTCTCCAATTTTTTTATCTTCATCAAATGCTTCTACTTTAAAAACTAATCTTTTTCTATCTACTTTTATTAGTTCTGATTGTGCCCAAACTTTTTTACCTACTAGTGTTGCTGCCGTATGTTTAACATTTACGCTTATACCTACAGTAGAATATCCTTCTGGTAAATATGGTTGAACACATTCAAGAGAAGCACCTTCCATTATACCAATCATCATTGGAGTAGCAAACACTTCAGCTGCACCACTTCCAAAAGATCTTGCAGTATCTTTATCAGTAACTATTTTTTCTAACTTGTTTTTCATTCCTACTTTAATATTAAATTCCATAAATACCTCCACTTACATCAAATAGTTAATGGTTGCTTTACTAACGTAAAGCTTTTTATTTTAATTTAATTTTACCATATTATTATATTAAAAGAAATTCGCCTTAGCGAATTTCTTTCATAATTTTTCACTCTTCACTTTTAACTCTTAACTTGATTATATTCCTACAAAGATTTTTTCAAATTCTTTTCCGTCAAGAGTTTCTTTTTCAAGTAATGCTTCTGCTACATTGTGTAATTTATCAATATTTGCTTTCAAGATCTCTTCTGCTTTATTGTATGCTTTATCAATAATTCTTCGCATTTCCTTGTCAATTTTAGAAGCAACTTCTTCACTATAATTTCTCATTCTGTTCCAGTCTCTTCCAATAAATACTTCTTCATCGTTAGTTCCATAAGTCATTGGTCCAAGATTATCAGTCATACCATATGTTGTAACCATTCCTCTAGCTATCTTGGTAGCTCTTTCAATGTCATTTGATGCCCCTGTACTTATGTCACTAAGAACTAATTTTTCTGCTACTCTTCCTCCTAAAAGATGAACAAGATGCTCTTCCATCTCAGTTTTTGACATGTAACTCTTATCTTCTTTTGGAAGGATCATTGTAAATCCTCCTGCTCTTCCTCTTGGAATAATACTAACCATATGAACTGGATCTGTATTTGGTAGCATTCTTGCTACTACAGCATGACCTGCTTCGTGATATGCTGTAAGCCTTTTTTCTTTATCACTAATAACACGACTTCTCTTTTCAGGACCTGCTATTACCTTAGTGATAGCTTCTTCAATCAACTGCATACTAATTGCTTTAAGATCATTTCTAGCAGATAATAGTGCAGCTTCATTCATTAAATTTTCAAGATCTGCAGGCGTAAAACCTGGAGTTTCTCTTGCTATAACTTTTAAATCTACACCGTCTGCTAAAGGTTTATTTTTAGAATGTACTTTAAGTATTTCTTCTCTACCTTTAATATCCGGTATCCCTACATGTACCTGTCTATCAAATCTGCCTGGTCTCAATAATGCTGGATCAAGAACATCAGGTCTATTAGTTGCAGCAATAATTATTATTCCTTCGTTCTCTCCAAATCCATCCATTTCAACAAGAAGTTGATTTAAGGTCTGCTCTCTTTCATCATTTCCTCCACCTAGACCTGCACCTCTTCTTCTACCTACTGCATCTATCTCATCTATAAATACTATACATGGAGAATTCTTTTTAGCTTGATCAAATAAATCTCTTACCCTTGAAGCTCCTACACCGACAAACATTTCAACAAAGTCTGAACCACTTATACTGAAAAAAGGTACTCCTGCTTCACCAGCTGCAGCTT
The DNA here is from genome assembly GCA_018433765.1 of Tissierellales bacterium. GTDB lineage: Bacteria > Bacillota > Clostridia > Tissierellales > Sedimentibacteraceae > SM3-B41. Next base: position 165,884 of record JAHDQO010000012.1, on the reverse strand, counting down.
TAGACAAATATGTTTTTCCTGTTCCCGGAGGTCCTACCATGAGAACTCCTTTTGGTATTCTTGCTCCTAAGGCAATAAACTTTTTAGGGTTTTTTAAGAACTCTATTATTTCTTTTAGTTCTTCTTTTTCTTCGTCTAGTCCTGCTACATCAGCAAATGTAATTTTTTTAGAAGGATCATCTTTATGCATTCTGGCTTTACTCTTGCCAAAAGACATTACTTTTCCTCCTCCTCCTTGAGATTGCTGCATAAACACAAACCAGAATACTACAAATAGTAATAATATAGATATAGTTGGAAGTGCTTGAATATACCATGGAGTTACAGGTATAGGTTCACCTTCCATCACTAATATGTTATTTTCAACATCTTCAGATAAATATTTATTATATATATCAGTAAACATTACTATATCAGGTATATATGATTCAAAACTAGTACCATCTCTTAAAGTACCACTCACATTGTTAGATGTAAATACTATAGATTTAACATTATCATTCTCTAATTCCTGTATAAGTCCCGAAAATGGTATATCTATAACTTGGGTAGTTGGCTTATACATCATATCTACAACAAGAAGTATAACTGCAAATATAACAATGTAAATAAATATACTTCTAACAAAACTTTTCAATTTTAGCCTCCTCTCTTTTTCCTAAAGTATAATATCAATTTACTAAAAAAATTTACATCTTTTATATAATAAGTTAATAATATATAACTTCAACTACTAATTTTAGCATATTATTATTTATTATACAATAGGAGCTGACTTTCATACCTAAAAAATGATTATAATTAATTTTTGTGAATAATAATTAAATTTATTTATATATTTCCTCTTTTAAAATAGAAATATAAGGTATGTTTCTATATTTTTCAGCGTAGTCCAAGCCATACCCAATAACAAATTCATCTGGTATACTAAATCCTAAGTATTTAACTTCTATATCAGTTTTTCTACCATCCTTTTTGTCAAGAAGAGTACATATCTCAACTGAGTTAGGTTCTCTTGATTTTAGATAATCAATTAAATATGCTAATGTAAGTCCAGAATCTATTATATCTTCAACAATAAGTAAATCCTTTCCTTTTATGTCTTTATCCAAATCTTTAAGTATTCTAACAACTCCAGATGATTTTGTAGAACTGCCATAGCTTGAAACTGCCATAAAATCTATTTCTAAAGGGAGTTTTACTTGTTTTATTAAATCTGAAACAAACATAACTGCTCCTTTTAAAACACATACGATTAATAAATCTTTTCCTTCATAATCTTTAGTTATTTGTGTGCCTATTTCTTTTATTTTGCTTTGAAGTGTTTCTTCATCTATAAGTACTTCTTTAATGTCGTTCTCCATTTTATATACTCTTCCTTTCTTATTTTTAGTTAATATTTAAAATATTTATTTTCAAATATTTCTGACATTTTTCATTAACTTTATATTTTTCGTTAATCCTAAAATCCTCTAGCCATAAAATGTTATTATCATCAGCTAAAATAAGCTTTTTATTTCTTTCATACTTTGGAACTTTATTATCTATAAATATATCTTTTATTTTTTTGTTTCCCTTCATACCAATGGGTAATATGGTATCTCCAGCTCTTCTATTTCTTATTTTTAGTCTTCCTTCTATTTTATCATAATTAAAATAAATTGCTTTATTATCCTTTTCTGAACCTTCTATATTATTAGTTATTTGAGCTAAAACTTTTTTATTAACTTCTTTTATATATGTTTCACTGTTGATTACAACATTATATTCAAATTCAGAAATATTTTCAATTGTTTTTCCAATGATTAAGTTTTTGTAACTTATTTCTGCATACAGACCATTAGGTAAATCAATTTTTCTTCCTGTTTTTGGATTTCTAACAAATTTAATAATATAATCAACATGTTTGCTCTCAAAGTTTATAGTATTTCCTTTTAATTTACACACTGCTTTTCTAATAATTCTAGCTAAACTATAATCTTTATAATTATTTAAAATACTGCTATTTAATTTAATAAAATTATTTTCTTTCGAAACATACGCTTTCTTATATAACTCTTCTGTATATTCATCTATAAGATTACTATCTCTTTCAGATACTTCTGCCAAGCGGAATAAAGTCTGCTGAATATTAGGATTAAACTTTTCCTCTAAATAAGGTATAAGTTCCAAGCGCACTTTATTTCGTCCATAAATTGACATAGTATTCGTTTTATCCGTACAAAATTCTAATTTGTTATCATTAAGATGTTCCTCTATTTCTGTTCTCTTAATGTTTAAAATTGGTCTTATTATATTACCATTAATAAATGTCATTGCTTTTAAGCCGTCAAGTCCTGTTCCTCTAATAATTCTTTGTAATACTGTTTCTGCTTGATCATTTAAATTATGAGCAACAGCTATTTTACCATTTCCTACTTCTTTAAGCTTCTCATTAAAAAAATTGTATCTAAGTTCTCTTCCTGCTTCTTCTTCAGTCATTTTTCTTTCTTTAGCATATTCTACAGCATTTTTTCTTAAAACATAAAGCTTAGTATCGAATTTATTACAAAGATCACTTACAAAAGCCTCGTCTCTATCTGCATCTAATCCTCTATACATATGATTAATATGTGTAGCATACAGGTTAAATCTTAATTCTTCCTTAAGTAATCTTAAATTATGAAATAAAAATACAGAATCAGGTCCTCCAGATAATCCTAATATAACATTATCACCTTCATTTATTAAATTGTATTTTTGTATATTATTTTTAACTTTGTTTAACATAAAAAACCACTTTCTTCATTAAAATAATGAAAAATTTTTATATAAAAATAGGTTGAGATATTTTGAAAATTAGCACTTTACATTCTACTTTACACTATATATTTAAATATGTAAATATAAAACATAACTTTTATTCTAAAATAAAAATTGCAGTATATAAATATAGAATTATTAAGCTCCTAATAAACTAATATAATCTGTTATTAGGAGCTTAAACTAAGTTATGTATTTCTATCCCTATATGTTATTCTATTATAGTTATTAATACAGTCATATCATCTATAATTTCTTTACATCCTCTCATAGCATACGTTAAAATAAGGTTTGCCATATTTTGAGGGTTTTCATGTTTTATAGTTTCTAAATATCTTTCTAAAGATTTTTCTTCAAATTTATTTATGGAATCAATAATTCCATCTGTAACCATTACTATAATATTACCTGAGCTAATCTTTGATCTGTTAAATTGAAAATCAGCATCATCTAGTATACCGACAGGTAAGCTATTTGCATCAACTATTATAACCTTATCATCCTTAATCATATATGATGGCGCTGCACCTGCTTTATAAAATCTAATTTCATGCTCATCAATATCTAAAATACTTAAATCAATAGTTGTATAAGTTTCATCATCAAATTTTAGCATTAATAGAGAGTTCATTGTTTTTAACAACTGCTTTTCCTGAAAATTAGCTTCAGTTAATTTAGATAAAATATCAACAGTAGATTTACTTTCATTAAATGCTTTTTCACCAGAACCCATTCCGTCACTTAAAATCATATAATATTTATCTTCTGTACTACCATAAGAAAAACTGTCTCCTGATATTCTACAATTACCTTTTGAAATTCTTGCATAGTATGATTTTGCTTTCAATTTCTTTTTGCTTCTAAATTTAACAATAAAGTATTGATCAATACTAATTGTTTTTTCTAAGCAGTATATTTTTAAACCTGTAATTTTATAGATAATATCTATTATATTATCTATAACTTTATCCAAATTATTGTTTGTACTGAACGTCAAAGAGATAAGGATATTGTCATTTCTTCCCGAAATGTCAAAATGTTTTACTTGAATTTCGTTATCCTCAAGTTCTCTACAAATACTATTAATTGCTTTTTTATCCCTAATATCTTCATATCTAATTTCTTTTGCTGTATCGTTTATAATCAATGAAGTTTCTAATAATTGATCAACAACTGCTTTTTTGCTGTTTTTTATTTCGTTCTGTCTTAAGCTGTCTGTTTCAAATTTACTAACAGCTTTATAAGCACTTTTTATGATTTCATTATAGTTTTTGCATCCTATTCTCTTTAGGTAATTATCCCCTATTATCCTTTTACCTGTACATACATTTTTAACTATTTTAGCAAAAGTATAATATGTTTTATTAAAATTATTTTTCCAACAATTATTATGTTTTGAGCAATATAAACACTCTTTACCATAAACCTCATTTATTATCTCATCTATTTCGTTAGTACCTTTATAGCTTTCTTTTTCTAATCCTTCACGATATGCAGAGCAAATTTCTTCTATGGCACTTGAAAGTCTTGTTAGTTTATTATAGGTATTATATATTTTATTCTTAGGACGTTCTCTATTAATAAATTTCTTAATTTTTCTATCATTTAGAATAACTATCGCAAAATAAATTATAAATCCTATTATTAACTCTATAACATCACCTTTTAATATCCTTATTATTCCAAAATAATAAATAACAGCAGATGATACTAGTGTAAAAACAATACCTCCATATATCCTATACCTATTGCATAAAAATCCAGTCAATAATCCTCCAAAACTTAGAGCAGTAGCATAATAGGCTGTATCATTAATTGTTGTTCCATTAAGAAATCCAAAAATAAAGCCTGTAACTGCTCCTACTGCTGGACCTAAATAACTTGCACAGAATGGTATTATGAAATATTCTATACACTTTAATACAGAGAAATTAAATATGTATAAATCTTGTAAACCTAAAAATGCTAGAAAGATAGTTATAAAAAAGCAAACAGTTTTTTCTCCATCTTTTTTTAGGTAATTTACTATATTTAGCGAAGATATTCCAATCTTTAAAATATATATTGAACTAATAACCAACATACTTTCAAATATATTTATGAATAATTTATCAAAGCTGAATCCTTCAACAATTAATAAAGCCGTTTTTAAGAAAAATACAACAGAAGCTGCTAAAATTGAAATATATAGAATATTTTTTTGCTCATTATTTTTATTTCTTAAAAAGTAAATATAGGCAATAAATAACGCAGCCAAATATATTGGGTTACCACCTGCAGATAGTATCCCTATACTTGATATTACAAGTATCAATAATGAATGTCCTTTATAGAAAAAGTATGCGCATAAAAAAGAAACAGCAAACGGAAACAATTCTTCTGCTACACTATTTCTAGAAATAAAAAAACATAATACGTATAATATCATATCCATTTTAACAATTTTATTCTTAAATAGATTGATATTAAAAATTTTTTTTAAAAAAACACTGCTAATTCTAGTCTTTTTTACTCTTTCAGTCATTTCCCCCACCCCTAGAGCTCATATTACTATTTTATATTAGCAGGTTGTCCATGTAAAAACATGTCAAATTGTGCATATCATCTAAGTTTTTTATTCTTCATATCCTATACCCTTAATAAATTTGTTTTTATTTTTGTTTTTATCAATATACATTGTTTCATATGGCTTAAGCATTTTATATTCACTTCTAGCTATATCCTCAACCAATTCTAATAAAGCTTCTGGATCATCTATTTTTGAAACATCTTCTTGCAGACCAGATACTTCTTGTCCCAAACTAGCTTTTTCTGAAACTTTTATATCTATTTCATTATCTAAACATCTCATCATTTGTTCTTGCTGTGCTACAGTAAAAAGAACATAAAATAAAAAACCTATGAATAGCAAATTAATTATGTTTATTCTTCTCTTCTTTTTCTTAGGCTTTACTTTCTTCTTTTTAGTCCTTGTATATTTATATTGATCATTATCTATTTTTTTTCTTAATTCTTTAATCTTATCATTATCCACCCAATCACACCTTTATCTTATGTTACAATATTAGCTTGATAATTTCTTATTCCTCTTTTTATTTTTTTTTGTAATTTTTTTATATTTTCTAAATTTTGCTTTTTTATCTTTATTATAATTATACTCTATTTTTTTGTCATTTAAAACTCTTTTTAGTCTATACTTAAAAAATTTATATCTTTTTTTTGTGAAATTTATGTTCTTATTCAATTTATATTTATAAGGTCTTGTAAACTTCTCAATTTGATATTGTAATAATATAAACGGATAAGATATCAAAAACCATATAAACATTATAAACAAAATTATTATCTTAACAACATATATTAGGATTTTAAGTACAGCTTTACTAAAAGCATAAAAATAAAAAGCCCCTCCAAGTAAGAAGCCCAAGAACATGAACCATCTTAAGTTGCCCCAGCTGCTATATACAATTATCCTAAGGCCTATGCCTAAACATATAAGCCAAAATAAAATATCTCCTACAGCAGTACCTTTTTTCCCTAAGGAAATATAATATCTAAAAATTCTATATAAATCCCATATAAGAGCTATTACGATACCACCTAGAAAAGTAACAAAAAATATATACCCTTGAGTATATGGTACAGCATCCACTAAAACCACACTCACATTATTTAAAAATTTTCTTGAATAGATTTCCTTTTTGTCTATCTGTTTCTTTATCTGAATAACTTATTGAATTTATTATACCTTTAACAGTTAGTCTTCCTTCTTCAACATTTAGTTTGCTTATATTTAACTTTAAACCTTTAACTATTAAGACCCCTTTTGTTGTAGACAGGATAACTTCTTCATCATTAAAACTATCAACATATTCTACACCAGTAATATTTAATTTTTCTTTGTTTTCTAGTGTAAGATTTTGGCTTTTTAATGCAGAATTCTTTTCATCCATTATTCCCATTCCTTTCAATATTTGTAGAGAGAACATTTCTTATTTTTATTATTGTTCATAGCACTACATTAAATTATATGAATTGATACTAATAATATGAATTAATAAATATAAAAGTATTATAAATATTGTATAATATTTTTTATTGACAATATAAACATTATATAGTACTCTATGTTGTAAAGTACTTTGTATTATTTATATATTTTTAAAAAGGAGATATATGATGGAAATTAATAAAGAAATTCTTAAAGGTTACATAGATATCATTATAATAAGTTTACTTAGAAAAAAATCTATGTATGGATATGAGCTTTCTAAGGAAATCCTAAGTATATGTAAAAATTCTTTTGAAATTAAAGAAGGTACATTATATCTATCTTTAAAAAGATTAGAAAAAAGCGGATATGTAGAATCATATTGGTCTAATGAAAATTCAGGAGGAGGCAGAAGAAAATATTATAGAATAAAAGATTTAGGTATTAAATATTTAAAAACCCGAAAAAAAGAATGGATATTCTTTAAAGATATAATTGATAGATTTTTGGAGGTGTAAAAATGCAGGAAAATAAAAATATCAATGATAAAATTCTTAAAAAAATCAATGATTTTGTAAAAAAATTATCTTTTAATATTAAGGCGGATACAGAAGAAATTAAAGATTTTGAAGATGAAATGACTTCTAATTTAATAAGTAGTTTTAATGATTTAGCAAATGAAGGCTATACTAATGAAGAAGCACTTAAACTTACATTTTCTAAATTTGGTGATACCGACTATCTAAGAAATGAATTAAATGAACTATATAATACAAAAAAAGTATACGCTAAAATCATTTTAAAAGCAACAATTATAACTGTTTTTGTTGGAATGCTACTTTTTTTTAGTTCTATAATTTATAATGCTAAAATTATGCCGTTAATAGTTGAAAATTCATTTAAGACAATTAGCGAACACATAAGACAAGAAGAAGATATACAAAGTAATGAAATTAAAAATAGAGTAAAACAAATTGTAAAAAGCAACTACGCTATAACTGCTGTAGTTATTGATTATACAGACGAGTATGCTTATCATAATAATATTGATAATAGAAATATATATAACTACCCCGAAAATCTTAATCTCTCTGATAAAGATGGATTTTATTGGGGATTAGGTTATGGAGAAAACAACTTATTGATTTTTACAAATACATTTTACAGCAATAGAAGTAATTACAGTCTATCGGATCTAAATTATAATGTTTCATTACAAATAAAAATGGTAGATACTAAATTCTTATTATTAATAGTTATAATTATATATTGGATAATGTTCTTTGTTTGGAGTTCATTAACAATTCATTTCAATAAAGAAAATAAGCTGTGGATTGTTTTGGTTGCATTTACAAATATAATAGGATATGCATTATATTACTTTTACAAAAATCAAAGCAAATATAATATTTAAAAGTATCAAATAGTAAAAAAGGCATAAACTAACAACATGCATTTTAAGGAGTTAAATAAACATGATAATAAATCATTACGAAAAAGGCTTTGGTAAAATAAAATCAAAATTAGAAAATAAATATCCTACATTTATGGAGAAATATATTGTACCAAAAAATACACTCCTCATGGATAGAATCTTTTTAAAACAAAGCAGAAAAAAATCTATGGAATATTTATCGCAAGATAAATTCCCAATATTTCGAACAATAGAAATAGAAACTATTAATAGATGCAACGGTACATGTTCGTTCTGTCCTGTTAACAGAAATGTTGATACTAGGCCACTGCAATTAATGGATAAAAAATTATTTGTATCTATTATTGATCAGTTAAAAGAAATTAATTATTCCGGTAGTATTGGTTTATATTCAAATAATGAACCTTTACTAGATAAAAGAATATATCATTTCTTAAGTATAGCTAAAGAAAATTTACCCAAAGCAAGCTTATATATATTTACTAACGGCACGCTTTTGACTATTAATAAACTAGATGAATTAATGAAATATTTAGATACATTAGTTATTGATAATTATAACGATAATCTGGTATTAAATGATAATGTTAAGAAAATATATAAATACGCTTTAACAAAGCCATATAAAAATAAAATTAGTATTTATATAAGGAAAGAAAACGAAGTACTTACTAATAGAGGTGGAGAAGCTAAAAATAGAACTAAAAACAAAACTACACTAAAGTCTGCATGTATGTATCCTTTTGAACAATTTGTCGTCAGACCAGATGGAAAAGTTAGTTTATGTTGTAACGATGCAATGGGTAAAATGACATTAGGAGATTTGAACAAAGAAAAAGTGTTAGACGTTTGGAATGGAAACAAATTTAATACTATACGTCAAAATATGGTCAAAGATAGAAGCTTAAATTTTCTATGTAAAGAATGTGATACTGTAACACCTAAAGTTTTTGGAGACGAAACAATTAATATAAAAGATTACGTAAAAATGTTATTTTTTAATCATAAATAAACCACACAAATAAAACCTTATCAAAAGTATGTTATCAACAAACTTTGATAAGGTTTTTTATTATAGTCTATTAACTAAAGCAATATATATTATAAGATTAGCTAATATCATTAAAATCTTAATTATTGTAAAAAGATTTCTTTCTAATATAAATGTTATATTTTCTTTTTTATTACAGCTTGCTGCTTTTTCCACTTCTGTAGTTGAGTTCAAATATCTCATAGAATCATTATTACTAACTAAGCTACTTGTAAATACATTTATCCCTGTAGGTGAACCTCTTACTATTGAATAAACTAATATAATTATTGAAAGAAGAAGCCATATGAAGAAAAAACTTGCAATATCTTGTGGTTTAAAAACAAAATATGTAATTATTTCTATTATAACAAAAGTTAAATTTAGAATAACATATAATATTCTTTTCACAGCTTACTCCTTATATATTTTTTATCAAAGATAATCTTTTGTTATTTATTAAGAAAATAACAAAATAGAAACACTAAAGAAATTAAAAATACCATTTTACTCAAGTATGTTTTTTCTTTTTTTCTTTGGTGGCTTTTCATTTCCTCTTTTAAAGTTTCCTGTAATCTTGGCCATTATTAACTGTTCTTCTTTAGCATCAGCCATTTCTATACGCTTCAAAAATTTTTCACTGTCTTTACCTTTGAGAATTTTAATTTGTTTATTATACCAATAAATAAGTACTTTGTTATCTTTGTTTATGCTATATGAAAAAACCTCTTCCATATAATTAACTTCCCTTCCTCTTTTATTTTAACAATCAATTTATAATTAATCTCCTTAATTGTAAAATTTTTGTATAACTTTGTCAATAGAATTACAAATTTTAGTTTGCTATAAATAAAAAAATGCGTTTTGATATTATAATATCAAAACGCATTTATATATAATCTAAATTTATTTACCGAAATATCTTTCTAACAGGCCTTTGAAAGCTCTTCCATGTCTAGCTTCGTCTTTGCACATTTCATGTACTGTATCATGTATTGCATCATAATTTAATTGTTTTGCTTTAGTTGCTAAGTCTTTTTTACCTTGACATGCTCCATGTTCTGCATCTACTCTCATTTGCAAGTTAGTTTTTGTATCAGCAGTAACAACTTCACCTAATAATTCAGCAAATTTAGCTGCATGCTCTGCCTCTTCAAAAGCTATTCTTTTATATGCTTCTGCTACTTCTGGATAACCTTCTCTATCTGCTTGTCTACTCATAGCTAAGTACATTCCTACTTCTGTACATTCTCCAGTGAAGTTAGCTCTCAACTCTTCTATCACTTCTGGATCTACATCTTTTGCAATTCCTACTTTATGTTCATCAGCCCAACTTAACCCTTCTGTTGATACTTGCTCAACAAATTTATCAGCTGGAACTCCACATTGTGGACATTTTTCAGGTGGTTGATTTCCTTCATGAACATAACCACATACTGTACATACAAATTTTTTCATTTTAATACCTCCATAAATTCTAATTTATTTTATTTTATTACATTCACTACAAACACCTTTTATATAAAAATGATATTCATCAACACTATAATTTTCAAAGTCAATTATCATAGGCTTTTCTAATCTAATATCATAAATTTTATTACACTTCTTGCATTTAAAGTGTCCGTGAAAAGTAGTATCTGCATCATATCTCGTTTCATTATCTTCAATATTAATTACATTTACTAATTTCTTATCAACAAATAGCTTTAACGTGTTATAAATAGTAGTTTTTGAAAGGCTAGGAATATCATTAATTAATGCTTTATAAATCATATCTACCGTTGGATGATTCTTGTATTTTAATAAATACTTATATATTTGTGCTCTTTGATATGATACTTTAATATCATGACTTTTTAGATAGCTATTTATTTTTGTAGTTTCTATATCCATTATTATACTATTCCTTTCAATTAAATTGTAATTATTATCTGGTTGAAACGATTATAATATTGTTTTTATTTTTAGTTTGTAATGATTACAATTTAATATTAATATACTTTTATAAATTTGTCAATGCTTTTTTAAAATAATTTATAAAAAAATAAGATATTAAAAAAAATATTATAATATTGTACAATATTATAATATTTATAGCAAGTAAATATAAAAAGAACATCTTTAAGTAGTTTTAATAATTTTCAATCATTATATACTCAATGACGCATTAAATTATATATTACAATAATATAAAATAATCCTCCAATTGTTATACTAGGCCTTGAATTTATTTTTAACAATTGGAAGATTATTCATGACAATTGACTTATTTTCAGCTAAATTAATTATTTTAAGTTAATGTATAGATTTTTTACAATAAATTTCTTTATATAATCTTCTACCCCATACAATTTTCCTTCAAAATTATAATATAAGCTATTATTAATTACAATTGCTATATAAGTATACCATAATTTGAACTAAATTTTTACACTATTTTTGTAAAATTAATGATTTTTATTTACACATTTAATATCTACTTTTTAGTTATTTACTTTTTTTTATGAATTTTTCACACATTTTTTTATATATTTCATATTTAGTGTTATTTTTATATATTTTTATATTTTTAGTTATTATTTGACATATTTTGTTTTTTGTGGTATGTTTTAATAGAAAGGAGGTGTTACTATGATGAGTTCTAAGAAAAGATTAGTTATATGTATGTTTGCATTATTAATTTTAGCTACCTTAATGCCATTAAGCGCAGCAGCTGATCAACCTACTCTTAAATCATATGCTCAAGAAGTAGTTGACGAAAAAGTGGAAATATATCAATCTTCATCTAATGGTGGTCCTTGGAAACTTGATAGAACATATAATACCTATAAAACACTATTTCCACCATCTGGTTATTACTATGTAGTAGATCATAAAACATTTTATTATGGAATGCCTTATCTAGCTGATGGGTGCTATGAAAAGAAAAAAACAGCAGTTTATAGCTATAAGCTAGCTCCACTTTAATATCTACATATAATAAACAAAACTCTATCTTTTTCAAAGTAGAGTTTTTGTTTTTTTGTTTAATTGCAACACATTTTTTATATATTTTATTAATATATTTTGATAATTTTATATATTTTTAACTTTTTGTATATTATTTTACATATTTTGTTTTATATGGTATGTTTGGATAGAAGGGAGGTGTTACTATAATGAGTTCCAAGAAAAGATTAGTTATATGTATGTTTACATTATTAATTCTAGCTACATTAATGCCATTAAGTGCAGCAGCTGAACAACCTATTCTTAAAGGTCCTATTCAAGTTGAAATAAACTCTAAAATTTACATACAACAAGGTCCTTCTACTACTGGTCCTTGGATAACTATAGATATAGAAGAAGACACTATAGAGTTTAAACCACCAACAGGTTATTATTATGAGCAATATAAAACTGTTACAACTTATAGTACTGCTAAAGAAATTTATTGTGGATGTTGGCAAAGAACTAAAACAGTAAAATATAAATATAGGCTAGTTCCACTTTAATATCTACATATAATAAACAAAAACTCTATTTTCACAAAAAATAGAGTTTTTTGTTTATTTTTAATTATAACATATTGATATATTTTGGTTTTTTTATATAATTTTATATTTTTAGTTATTATTTGACATAATTTGTTTTTTGTGGTATGTTGGATAGAAAGGAGGTGTTACTATGATGAGTTCTAAAAAAAGATTAGTTATATGTATGTTTACATTATTAATTCTAGCCACATTAATGCCATTAAGTGCAGCAGCTGAACAACCTATTTTAAAAGGTCCTGCTCAAGAGGTAATAAACTATAAAGTTTACACACAAGAAGCTACTTCTAGATATGGTCCTTGGGAAACTATAAGTACAAAAGTAAGCTATAAAACATTAATTGCACCATCAGGTTATCATTATGAGAGTAATGGTACTAATAGTCCATCTTATAGTAGTCCAAAAGAAATTTCTAGCGGATATTGGGTTAGAACTAAAAGAGTAAGCTACAAATATAAACTTGTTGCTGATGATTAAATTGCTTACTTGTATACAATACATAACATACAAAAACTCTACCCTTTTAGAGTAGAGTTTTTGTTTTATCTTTAGTCTTAAAAAGCTTCTTTTTTAAGCTCTTCAGCTTTATCAGTTTTTTCCCATGAAAGATCTAAATCATCTCTTCCAAAATGTCCATATGCTGCTAACTGTTGATATATAGGTCTTCTTAGATCTAAATTTTTAATAATTGCAGCTGGTCTTAAATCAAAATGTTTAGAAATAAGTTCTTCAATTTTACTTTCATCAATTTTATGAGTTCCAAAAGTATCAACCATTATAGATACAGGCTTGGCCACTCCTATTGCATAAGCAAGTTGTACTTCACATTTATCTGCAAGTCCTGCTGCTACAACATTTTTAGCTACATATCTAGCTGCATATGCTGCTGAACGGTCAACTTTTGTTGGATCTTTGCCTGAGAAAGCTCCTCCTCCATGTCTTGCATAACCGCCATATGTATCTACTATTATTTTTCTTCCAGTTAACCCAGCATCTCCTTGAGGTCCACCTATTACAAATCTTCCTGTAGGATTTATATAATATTTAGTATTTTCATCTAGCAATTCTGCTGGTATTACAGTTTTTATAACTAACTCAATTAAATCTTTTTCCACTGTATCCATTTCAACATCACGACTATGTTGAGTGGATATAACAACAGTATCTACTCTCACTGGCTTATCATCATTGTATTCTACTGTAACTTGAGTTTTTCCATCTGGTCTTAAGTATTTTAAAGTACCATCTTTTCTGATTTCTGATAATTTTCTTGCTAGTTTATGTGCTAATGATATTGGCAAAGGCATTAATTCAGGTGTTTCATTGCAAGCATATCCAAACATAATACCTTGGTCTCCTGCTCCTATAAGGTCGTGTTCATCTTTTCCATTTTGCTTATATTCTTTAGCTGCATCAACTCCCATAGCAATATCAGAAGATTGTTCATCTATTGAAGTTAAAACTGAGCATGTGTCACAGTCAAATCCGTATTTGGCTCTTGTATAGCCAATCTTTCTAATAGTTTCTCTGACTACTTTCGGTATATCAACGTAACAATTAGTAGTAATTTCTCCTGATACTAGGACTAGTCCTGTAGTAACACTTGTCTCACATGCAACTCTACCATGAGGATCTTTAGCATATATAGCATCTAGTACACCATCAGATATTTGGTCGCAAATTTTATCAGGATGTCCTTCAGTTACTGATTCCGAAGTAAATAACCATTTTTTCATTATGATACCTCCTATATTATTTATGATTAATTCATCTAATGTAATATTTTCAAAAATAATAAAGACCTCTCCAAAAGAAGAGGTTTTAAAATCATCCTTATTATCCTCATCTTCCGGTTTCCCGTGGGAATTGGCACCTAATACTTTAAGTATACTGGTTGCCGGGTTTCACAGGGCCCAATCCCTCCACCTCTCTGGATAAGGTATTTTATTACAATATGATACTATCATATTGATTTTTTCTTGTCAACAAATGTGTCGAAAAAAGTTATTTATTTGTCCATTCTTTTTTTAATATTGAAAATATTTTTATGTCCCTAAATATACCTTTAACTAAACTGTAGTCCCTAAGAACTCCTTCACAAGACATCCCTATTTTAGTCATAACTTTAATAGATTGATTATTCTCAGTCATACAACATGCTTGTATTCGATTTAAATATAAAATATCAAAACCTACTCTTAATATTTCTATAGCAGCTTCTACAACAAGTCCCTGTCCCCAATATTCTTCGGATATTGCATATCCAATTTCACCATATCTATTTTCTATATTGAGTTGAGTAAATTCTATAGTACCAATAAATTTATTGTTTTTTTTATATATTATAGCCCAAGGAGCTGGAAATTCTCCTTTAATATAATTACTTAATATTAAATTTATAAACTCCTTAGTTTCATCTATATTTTTATGAGGATTCCATTGTACGTATTTAGATATATTTTTGTTTGAAGCATGTTCAAACATATCTTCAGCATCCTCTTTTTGTATTTCTCTCAAAATAAGTCTATTAGTTTCTAGTCTCGGCAGTTTTGTCAAAAATATCTGCATTCTAATACATTCCTTTCACTGCTAAAAATGTTTCTATTAGCTTTTGTCATAAGCTATCAATTTATAACTTATTATTAAATATTTATATAAATAGCTTTGGAATGTATCCATTAATAAATAAAAAGACCGTCCTGACACTATAATTAGTGCATTAACGGTCGTTTTTAAAATTTTATATGATTATGTAATTTATATTTGCTCAGTTGTTTCCATAATTGTTTGTGACGCTTGATTTTTCTTTTTAAGTTTTAAAATTAATACTGCTGCAATAAATCCAATTACTAGTACTATTGCTTGAAAAGTAAACATATATGAATATGCTGTATTACCATATTTATCTAACCAGTGTCCAAATAGAACAAACTGAAATAAATCAGGTGAAAATCCTACCGCTGCGGCAATACCTATTGTAGAGGCTGTCTTATCCCGTGATACACCACATTCTGTAATTGTTACATAATATGAACCTCTTCCAATATATACACCTGCTGAAAGAATAATTGTTAATGCAATTATTATTGGTGCTGTTATATTCTTAACTATTAGCAAATAAACTAATCCCAAAATTCCAACGACATATACACCCATTAATACTTTTGCAGATGAACCTATCTTATCAGTTAAAAATCCACCAATTGGAGCACCAAGTAAAGTCATTCCATGTTGTCTTAGTATTGCTATTCCTCCTGTAAATACAACTGTTACACCAAGTACATCCGTAAAATATGGTGTAAAATATGACATAGTAGTTAAAAATGAATATACTGCAAATATTGAAATTGCAACTAACCAAGTTGCAGGATTTTTTCCAACATCTTTAAAATCTTTAATAATATTTACTTTTTCTTCTTTATCTTTTCCTTTTTTAACTGGATTATCAAGTACAAACCAAGCAATTATAGTTAGCACAAATGATAATACAGCAATTGAAATTATGGCTGCTTTCATTCCAGAAATACCCTCCATAAATTTCACATAGAAAAACATCATTACCATATTAAAAACAATATTAAATATACCAATACAAGTTTCATTAAATCCAAATATTTTACCCTGATTTTCATCGGTTGTAAGACTCCTTACAATTTTAATATGAGTTGGATAGTTCATAAACAAACTTGATATTGCAAATCCAATCCACATAAGTATAGCAAAACCATATGACGGATAAAGAACAAATCCCAAAGAAAATACTCCGTTTAATAAAACAGATAACACATACACTATCTTGTAGTTAAATCTATCTGCAACCCATCCACCTATAGGTGCTCCAAACACGTTACCAAAACCATAAATAGTAATTAGCAGACCCATCTGTGTATTAGAAGATCCTAAAAATTCTTGAAATGGGTCGTACCATATATATTGAATAAACGGTATAATATATACTATAGACCAGCATGCACCTAACGTTAATAAAGTAATAATCAATTTTATTGATTTTGTTTCTTTAACTTTCTCGTTTTTCATAATTCCCTCCAATTTTAAATTTCTTCTCCTTATTCAATTTAATTACCTTAAATCCTGAGATAGCAAATACCGCAGCAACTATTGGATTTAATAAGTTCATAAAGCAATAAGGTAAATATTCTAATGGAGCAACTCCCATATAAGTGCTAATTGCTACAGCACATGTACTCCATGGTATCAGCGGTGAAGTTATTGTTCCTGCATCTTCTAATGCTCTTGACAAATTCTGAGGAGCTAATCCTCTGTACTTATACTCATCTTTATACATCTTGCCAGTAATTAATATTGATAAATACTGTTCTCCTGTAGATAATGTTACACATATTGATGTTACCATTGTAGAAATTATTAATAATGCATTATTTTTAGCAAGTTTCATTATTCCTTCTGCTATTGAATTTAACATTCCTGACCTTTCCATAACGCCACCAAAACTAAGTGAACAAAATATTAAAGATACTGTCCACATCATGTTTTGCATTCCTCCCCTTGTAAGCAGATTGTTTACTGTCTCATTCCCCGTATTAGCAATATATCCATATTCAAGAGCTTTCCCAATAGTACTTATATCAGCATGCTGAAAAACAACAGCACATATTAATCCTAATAATACAGAAAATAGCAATCCAGGTATTGCAGGTACCTGTTTTATCATAATTATTACAATGATTATTACAGGTAGAAGTAAGAAAATATTAATATTAAAACTTGAATTCAGTGCTCTCATGATTGCATCAATTGAATTTTGATTTATAGTATTAGAAGTATATTTAAAATTAATTATTTGAAATATTATCCCAGATAGCATGAAGCTCGTCATGGTTGTCCACATCATATTTTTTATATGTACAAATAAAGTTGTACCAGATACTGCAGGTGCTAAATTGGTAGTATCCGAAAACGGTGACATCTTATCTCCAACAAAGGCTCCAGAAATAACAGCTCCTGCTGTTACTTCTGAAGGTATGTTTAATCCTAAACCTATGCCAATTAAAGCGATTCCTATTGTGCCGCATGTAGTCCATGAAGAACCTGTAGCTACGCCAACAACTGCACTTATAACTAAACATGTAACTAAAAAATAATTTGGTGACAATAATTTTAATCCGTAATAAATTATTGTAGGCACTATACCACCAATAATCCAAGAAGCTATAATAAAACCTATTATGCAAGCTATAAGTATAGCCTGCATCGCAGATTGAATTGAATCAAATATCCCTTGCTCAATTTCATTCCACGAATATCCTAGATAAATAACTGCAATTAATGAAGCAACTACAGTAGCTATTATCAATGGTATCTGAATATCTATATCAAATACAAATAATGAACTTAACAATAAAATTATTACTGTAAATATTGGTATCAATGAAACAAATAATGATGGTGTTTTTACATCTGACTTGGTATCCGTATGCATTTTAATCTCCTTAATCTTTGCGACACAGAATAGTAACAAACTTAATTAAACTGAATCGCTCTAAGTTAACTATTTACAAACTTCTTTCAATAAATCAGAGAATATTTTCATACCCTTATGAATTTCTTCTACCGATGGTACTGTGAAATTTAATCTAATGGTATTTTTGGCTCCATCATTTGCATAGAATGGAGCACCAGGTATAAAAGCTACCCCTCGTTCTATAGATTTATCCAATAATGAATTTGCATCCATCCCTTCTGGAAGTTCTAGCCACATAAACATTCCACCTTCTGGATCTGTGTACTTAATACATTTAGGAAAATCATTTTTTATGTGTTCAATCATTGCATCACATTTTTCTTTGTATAAAAGCTGTATCTTCTCTATATGTTTTTCAATATCGCATGTAGTCATATATTCATATACTTGAAGTTGTGCAAATTGGTTGCATTGCAAATCTAAACCTTCTTTTAATTTCTCTGCATAATTTGCAATTTCTATGTCAGCACATATATAGGCAACTCTTAATCCAGGACATAAAATCTTTGAAAAAGAACCAAGATACATAACTTTATTTTCTGTATCTAATGATTTTAAGCTAGGTATGAATTCTCCCTTAAACCTGATTTCTCCATAAGGATTGTCCTCAACAACTACTACATCATATTTATTAACTACTTCCATAAATTCTTTTCTTCTATTATATGACCATGCTTTTCCGGTAGGATTTTGGAAATTAGGTATTACATAGATAATTTTAACATTATCATTTTCTTTTAATTTCTTTTCTAAATCAGCAATTACCATACCTTCATCATCAGTGTCAACACCCATAAAAGCAGCACCATAAGGTCTACATGCATTGATACCACCGAGATAACTAGGACTTTCTGTCAATACAATATCACCTTCATCAATAAACATCATAGCTGCAAGTGATAATCCCTGTTGAGAACCAGTAGTTATAGTAATATTATCTTTAGTGCATTTAACTAGTTCTTTTTCATTCATTCTTTCTGCTAATTTCTCGAGTAATGGAGCATAACCTTTTGTAAGTCCATACTGAAAAGCTGTCTTGCCCTTATTATCTATTACATTTAAAGTTGCATTTCTTAAATCATCCATTGGAAATAAATCTGGGTCTGGCAAACCGGCAGCAAACGATATCACTCCTGGTTTACTAACTATTTTTTTCTGTACAGCTCTTATTGCTGAAGCTTTTAACCTGTCCATTTTAATTGAATATCTCATTTTATTACCTCCTATTTATCAGCTGATAAACATGCCAGCGCTATTGAATTAATCTTTATCTCCGGTGTATCTGATCTTGAGCCAAGTATTACCGGAGCTTTTGCACCTAAAACTATTCCTGCCCATTTAGCCTTGTTAAATCTAAGCCATGATTTTCCTAAAACGTTTCCAGTTTCAATATTGGGGAATACTAGTAAATCTACATCACCAGCAATTTTACTATCTATACCTTTATGTTTTGCAGCGTAAGCATCAAATGCAACATCAAATGCAATTGGACCTTCTGCAATACATGATGGTATGTCACCGCATTTTACCATATCAACTAGTGCCTTAGCATCTACAGTAGCTATAACTTTTGAATCCACCATTTCATTAGCTGTTAATATTGCAGTCTTTGGATTGCTAAATCCAAGATTTTTCATTGCCAGCAGTACGTTAGTCATTATATCTTTTTTTTGTGATAATTCTGGAGCTACATTTATACCACTATCTGTACAATATATTAATTTATGATACTGCGGCAGTTCATAAACTGCTAACAAACTCAATAGTCTTCCTGTTCTTAATCCATAATCTCTGTTTAATACTCCACGCATATAAGTAGCAGTATTGACTAATCCTTTCATCAATATTTTTGCACTGCCATCTCTTACAAGTTTAACGGCTGTTTTTATTGATTCTTCTTCATTTTGACAGTCAATTACTTTGTAATTTATAAATTCTATTTTATTAGCTATTTCATCTATTTTTTTTTGATTTCCTACTAAGACTGGTTCAATAAATCCCAATTTAGCAGCATCTCGTACAGCAGTCATAACCGATTCATCTTCAGCAACAGCTACACTAACAGTACTAGGCTTGATTTTACTAACTTTTTTAATTAGTTCATCAAAATCTTTAATCATTTGTTCCTCCACATACTAATATACTTTAGGTTCTTCTTCTCCTCTTAATACTCTCAGCGCACCAAGAGCAAGCGCTTTCATTTCCATTTCACCGGGTATTACTTCAACTGGTGCTATAAATTCTACTCTTTTAGCTACTTCTCTAACAACACGTTCAGAATATGCAATTCCACCTGTAAGTATTATTCTATCAACATCTCCATACAAACTTGCCGCATACTTAGATATCTCTTTAGATACTTGATACATAAAGGCATCTAGTACCAATACTGCCTCTTTATCGTCATTATCATATCTCTTTTCAATTTCAATCATATCTTTAGTGCCAAGATAATCATACATGCCACAGTAGCCGCTTATTCTCTTTACAAGTTCTTCTCTCGTATATTTACCTGAATAGCAAAGCTCTACAAGTTGATACGATAACAATCCTCCACATCTTTCGGGAGAAAAAGGCCCATCAGATCGTCCACCACTTCCATCAATCATTTTTCCTCTATGATGAGGTACAATTGATATACCTGAACCAAGGTGTGCTACAATAAAATTGCAGTCTTCATACTTTTTACCCAGTTTTTGTGCTGTCTTTCTCGCTACAGCTTTATGATTTAGAGCATGAAACCAACTAAGTTTACTTATATCTGATAAACCTGTTATTCTGCATATATCAAGCATTTCGTCTACAGATACAGGATCAACTACAAATGCCCTTACACCTATTTCATCTGCTAATTCCTTGGCAATTACACAGCCTAAATTCGATGCATGTTCACCATTTATAGCATTTTTCATATCATTTATCATAGCATAATTAACTTCATATGTACCACCAGGAATAGGTTGCATTAATCCTCCTCTTCCTGATACGCAATCCATAGATTTTAAATCATATTCATTCTCAGAAAGTACTTTTTTTATCAAATTTACTCTATATTCATATTCATCAAATACAGAAGCAAAGTCTTTTAAATCTTCTCCTGAATGTATTATACTGTATTTAAAAACTTCATTTTCATCGTCATAAACTGCAATCTTAGTAGATGTTCCGCCTGGATTAATTATTAATATTCTCATTTTTTAACCTCTTATATATAATTATATCCGATTTCAAATGCCTTTATATTCTGCTCGTTTCTCTTTCCCTTTCCTTGACTTTCAAAATATGAACACATATATTTTTCAAAGTCTTCTTTTGAGAAAATACAAGTATGCTTAACCATTGCACCTAAAAGAACAATGTTAGCAGATCTTTCGTTTCCAAACTTTTGAGCTAATTCTGTAGCTGGAACTTTTATAACCGTTATATCATCTCTGTATTCCTTATCTTTAGGAATAATCGTACTGTTAGCAATAATTATTGAACCCTTTTTCATTGTCTTCATATATGTATCTACAGCTCTCTCTGCCATAGCAAATAATACATCTGGATGATCTGCATAGGGACTAGCAACTTTATTATCACTTATCATAACATTGCAGTTAGCTGCTCCACCACGCATTTCATTTCCATATGAAGGAAACCAAGTTGTATGCAATCCCTTCTCCAATGCCACATGCATCATTATTTTACCTGCAGTTAAGACTCCCTGTCCTCCCAATCCTGCACAAACAATTTCATTTAACATATCTATTACTCCTTTTTATTTATCTATTATTTCGCCCATTTCGTATCTAACCATAAGTTCATTTTCAATTCTCTTCATAGCATCTACTGGCTTAAGACCCCAGTTTGTTGGACAAGGTACTAGCACTTCTACTAATGAAAATCCTTTATTATCTCTTTGTTTCTCTATAGCTTTTTTCACAGCATTTTTAGTCTTTCTTATTTCAGATGGATTTGCCACTGAAGTTCTAGCAAGATATGCAATATCTAAATTTCTCATTACATTAAAAACATCAAAATCAAGGCCATGATCTTTTTCAGTTCTTCCTTTAGGAGTTGAAGCAGAAATTTGACCTAACTGAGTAGTAGGAGCTGCTTGACCACCAGTCATAGCATATAAAGTATTGTTCATAACAAACATAGTTACGTTTTCATTTCTTGTAGCAGCTGCAACTGTTTCAGCTAACCCTATAGCATAAGCTCCACCATCACCAGCTATTGTTATAGCATACTTATCCGGTCTTACTCTTTTTTGAGCTGTAAGTGCTGCACCCATTTTTCCATGTGGAGGTACAATTACGTCAACTGCCATTGAATATTGAAACATATGGTTGCATCCAATATCAGAACATACAATGGTCTCTCCTATAATATTCATTTCAGTTAATACTTCACCTAAAATTCTATCAAAAAGTGAATGTCCACAACCTGCACAAAATTTGTTTTCGCACTTCATTATTTTAGGTGCTTTTTTGGATCTGTTTGACATTTAAAATACCTCCGTTTCTTTTACTTTGCCATCCATTACTTTCTGACAAAAAGCAATTACTTCGTCAGTAGGTGCAACTTTCTGAGCTGTAGCCAGTGCGTAACAAGGAAATTTACAACTAACCGCAATTTTAACATCTTCTAACATTTGACCCATCATGTTCATTTCTAATGTTACAATTCCTTTGCAATTTTTATTTATCTTCTCAAATGCTTTTCTTGGATAAGGCCATAAAGTAATTGGTCTAATAAGTCCTAATTTTATTCCTTTTTTTCTTGCTATTTCAACTGATCTCTGAGCAACTCTAGAAGAAATACCATATGCAACTAATATTACATCAGCATCATCAATATTAAATTCTTCCCATCTCTGCTCATCTTTCTGAATTTTACGCATCTTCTCGATATACCCTGCGTTCCATTCATCAATATCCTGAAAATATGTAATATCAGTTATTACTTTATTTTCTCCCTCTCCAATTGCAGTACCTTTAGCTGCCCAAGGCTGATCCATATCATATTCTTTCATAACTGGCATTGTGCAAGGTTCCATCATCTGACCAATAGTACCATCTGATAAAATTAATACTGGATGCATCCACTTTTCAGCTAATTCAAATGACTCATAAGCCATATCTAAACATTCTTGTACTGAATTAGGTGCTAAAGTTATTAAGTGATAATCTCCATTTCCGCCACCTTTAACAGCTTGCCAATAATTATCTTGTCCTGCACTAATATATCCATCACCAATTCCAAATCTCTGGACACATGCTACTACAGCTGGTACTCCTGCTGATACCCAATAAGCAATACCTTCTTGTTTAAGTGAAAATCCTGGACCAGATGAGCTAGTCATTGCCCTTGCTCCAAGTGCTCTAGCGGCAAATACCATATTTACACTAGCTATTTCTGATTCACCTTGTACAAACACACCTCCAACTTCTTTCTGTCTCCATGACATCCATTCTAAAATTTCAGATTGTGGAGTTATAGGATATCCTGCATAAAACCTACAGCCACCTCTTACAGCACCTTCTGCCAGTGCTTCATTCCCTTTAATAATTTTTGTTTCCATTATCTAAAATCTCCTTTTACAATATTTCGAATACTAAATCAGGGCACATTGTATAACAGTTACCACATTGTACGCATTTTTCTTGATCAACCTTTACAGGAATAACACCTTTTTTATTTGGTTTATCATCTTTAGATATTGCACCAATCTTACAGTTTGCGATACATAGATAACAACCTTTGCATCTGTCGACATCCAGTTTCACTTTCACAATAATTCTCCTCCTTTGTTTCATTATTAGAAACTTTGTTTCAACTTTAGATTATTTTTTTATTCCCAATTTTATTTTGGGAACCATTTGTTTTATTATATGAAACTTAGTTTCATCAACTTTTATATTTTTTATT
The DNA here is from genome assembly GCA_018433765.1 of Tissierellales bacterium. GTDB lineage: Bacteria > Bacillota > Clostridia > Tissierellales > Sedimentibacteraceae > SM3-B41. Next base: position 141,670 of record JAHDQO010000012.1, on the reverse strand, counting down.
CCCTACCTAAGCAAGGAATAAATTAATATACTCTATTCGCTAGTTTTTTTAAATCTTTTACTATTTCGTCTTGATCAAAATTTTCAATTCTTGCAGTCGATCCTGTAAGACTAACACTGGCTAACAGCTTTTTATCTGAATCTAATATTGGAACTGCTACACAAGTTAATCCCAATTCATATTCATTATGCTCAGTAGCAAAACCTAATTTTCTTATTTCAATAAGTTGTTTTGTCAATTTGTCCCAATCCGTTATAGTATATTCCGTATATTTAGGTAAATCACATCCATAATAACGATCAAAAGAAGTCTGATCTAAAAATGCTAAAAAGCACTTACCACTTGCAGAAGCATGACATAAAGACGCAAGTCCCATCTTAGGCATAAAACCTAATGCATTATTAGATTGATTAGTTCTATAAACTGATATCTGCATTGGCTGCCTCAAAGAAGACTTATCCAAAACTGAAATACTTACACATTCGTTGTACTTTTCACTTATTTCTTTTGCATATGGTTTGAGCATATCTACAAAGTGTAAATTCTGCTGATATAATTGTGAAAATCTACAAAATTTAGGACCAATTTCATAAGTAAACTTAGACTCATTTTGAAATATATATCCTCTATCTTTTAAAGTATTAAGTATTCTAAACACGGTGCTTTTATTATATCCTAACGCATCTACAATATTGCATATTCTTGCTTTTCCACCCTGCTCATATATACATTCTAGTATATCTATGCTTTTATCCAATACACCTGATTTATTCTCCACTACATGTCCTACCTTTCATTAAATGAAATACCGTTTCATTTATAATAACACTATTTCAAAATCTTTTCAAGTTATCTTTTCATATTTTTTATTATTATGGTAATTTATCTTATCTTCTGATAAGCTTATTATAATGATATCATTATTGTTAAATATTGTTAATTAAAAAATCATAAATAAAAAAATAACTTCCTAAAACATATTTAACAAGTTATTTTTAATTTAATAAATATTAAATATTTTATATTCAAATTAATAAATACTAAACTTTACACTTTTAATTTTGTATTAATAAATAGTATCTATTTTATATTGTGATCCTTTTCTTCTAAATGGTTTTACAAAAGGGTTTTTTGAGTAATAAGTACATAGTTTTATAAAAATCTTAAACAATTTATAAAAATTATAATTAGATTTGCCATATTTTCTTTCTTTATGATCAAAATACACATTTGCGACATTCTTAGTTTTCTTCAATGCTAAGGCAGAAATATATACAAATTTAGTATCTGTAGTAATTATATAATCAACTACCTCTTTCCTAAAAGCTCTAAAACTGCTTATATAAACATCCTTTGGCTTTTTAATTACAATATTAAAAAATGAATTTATGAGTTTTAAACCTAGACTTCTATATTTACAAAGTTGTTTTTCCCTAGTAATACCGTAAACTATATTGTAGCCTTCGTTTATTTTATTTATTAAGTTTATTATTTCTTGTGAATCATGTTGTAAATCATCATCCATATTTATAACGTAATCATAATTACAATATCTTAGTCCGCATAAAATAGCATTTTGCTGACCAGCATTTTTTAACAGTCTAATTGACTTAACTCTGTTATCTTTTAAACTAATTTCTTTCATTACAGAAAAACTTGAATCTATACTGCAATCATCAACTAAAATTATTTCATATTTTTCACAAAAACCTTCAAGTGTACTTGTTAAGTTATTATATAGTTCTTGAAGAGATTTTTCGCTGTTATATACAGGTATTACAACAGATACACTACTTTTCATTGATATTCATTCCTTTCGATAATACTCTAGATGAAATTTAAAAATTTTATAAACTTATTTTATAAACTGTTTTCTTATTTTTTTAAATTTGCCTATTATAAAACTTATGATAATTATATTCTAATATTTTATTATTGTTACAATAGAGGTAATTTATTACCATAATAAAGGTTTTGTATCATTATTAAACATTATTTTCCTTTGTTATTACTATCTAAATTTGATAGTTGTAAATAGCACAGAAATTATTATAATATAAATATTAATTATTTTGTATAAAATTATTTATTTTATTTAAATATAAATGAAAAAATGAGCAATTCACTTAACTGCTCATTTTTTTATTCTTCTTATTTTAATATTTATATTAATCTTTAAAAAGATTATTTGTACTATAATATTTTATTCATACCAGATATTTCAACCAATCTGTCTACATTTTCCATACCTTTAATCATTCTGTTATCTATTACTTTAAAATTCTTTGCAAGTGCTTGAGGTAGCATATCAACAAAAAGCATATTAGCACCTGCATTTAATGCATTTAAATTTCCTTGTACATCTGCTAGCCCATTCTTTAAATCTTCACCCGGTTGTTGTGCTGTAATGTTTACTTTAGGCATCATGATTCTCAATATTGATATTTCTTTAATTGTTGTTTCTAAGCTGCCTCTTCCGCCTTCTTTGGCTAAAGGTGTGTTTGGAACTGGCATGTAAGGAATAATAGGTGCCCAGCTTATATTAAGTTCTTTCATCAGCATTATATCATCAGCAACCATGTCTAATGTTTGATGTGGTAATCCAATGATATTTCCCGAAGCTAGCATCATATTACTATTCTTAATTTTTTCTATGCATTTCATTCTTTTTTCAAGAGTTGTTGACGGCTTTATTTTGGTAAACATACTTTTATCTGAAGTTTCAAACTTAAGTACATATTCATTTAAACCTGCTGCTTCTAATGTTTTATATTTTTCAGTATCAAATTCTCCAGCCGCCAAGCTTACATCTAGTCCTATATTTTTAGCGTGCTCTATCATCGAAACTATATCATCAAAATTATATTTAGGGTCTTCACCTGATATTAAAAATAATCTTTTTATATTTAATTCTTTTACTGCATCTTCTGTTTTTTTTACATCTTCTATATCTATTCTATACCTTTTTAGTCCAGTATTACCTGCCCTCATACCACAATATGTACATTGGTTTTTGCATATATTGTCATAGCCAAGCAAAGCTATAACATCTGCACTATTATTGTTATCGTTTATATGTATTTCTTTAGCTTTAGTTCTTATAGTATTATTAAATTCTTCATATGGCATTTTTAAAATTTCAAGTACCTCTGCTTTTGTTTGTATGTTCATTAATATCTCCTCTTTTCTTCTACAATTTGATATCACTACTTTAGTAGATGAAATAATATAACTGCAAGTGGATTATACTATCTTTTAGTATTTCGGTCAATAAAAAAGAAACGTTGAAAAGCGCATCATTTTTATAACTGATACGCTTTTATTTATTATTAATGCTATGCTTTTACCAAATATTATCCTTTTAACTTATCTTGTTTAGAAAAGAATGATTCTTTTTCTTTTAATACAACACCGCTAAGTAATATAAGTCCTATTAAGTTTGGAATAGCCATTAAACCATTTGCTGTATCTGCTAACGCCCATACAAACTCAAGACCTCCAACAGATCCTATAACAATAAATACTAACCATAATACTCTTATTGGAATTATACTTTTTGTTCCAAATAAGTATTCGCCTGCTCTTTCACAATAATAGTTTGCTGAAATTAAACAGCTATAACCAAATAACATTGCTGATATTACAACTATATAACCACCTATATTTCCTGGTAAAGCACTTGCAAAAGCTCTCATTGTTAAAGCTGCACCAGATACACCTGTTGTCCATTCGCCTGATATGATTATTGCAAGACCAGTTATGGTACAAACTAGCATTGTATCAACAAATACTTCCGCTACTCCCCATAAACCTTGTCTTGAAGGATGGTCAGTTATTGCACTACTATGAATTATTGGAGAACTACCCATACCTGCTTCATTTGAAAACATACCTCTTGCAGTACCAATTGTTATCATTCTAGCAATGGTTGCTCCTGCAAATCCTCCTGTTGCTGCTGCTGGTCTAAATGCTGATGTGAATATAGTTCCAAAAGCTGCTGGAATATCAGTTATATTTATAATAATTATTGCCAATCCTGCTATAAGATATATTCCTCCCATAAATGGAGTTAAAAATTCACAAACTTCACCTATTCTTTTTATTCCACCTAATACAACAATACCTGTAATTATTGCTAATATAATTCCTGTATATAACGGTTTTATACCCCATTGTTCCTGCACAGATAGGGCTATAGTATTTGTATCTACCACTGCACCTATAATAAAATATGTTGCTATAACCATAAGGCTAAAAAATATACCCATCCATTTTTGTTTAAGTCCATTAGTCAAATAATACATAGCTCCACCAGCATAACTTCCATCTTCTCTTTTCTCTCTGTATTTAATACCGAGTGTTATTTCTGAAAATTTAGTTGCCATACCGAAAAACGCAGCTATCCACATCCAGAATATAGCGCCAGGACCACCTATAGCAATTGCTGTTGCAACCCCTGCTATGTTTCCAGTACCTACAACTGCTGCTATTGCTGTTAACCCTGCTTGTCCGGGGCTAATTTCACCATCACCATCAACATTTTTATTGAACATTTTACCTAGAGTTTCTTTAAGAATAAACTTAAAGTATTTAACCTGAAGAAATTTTAATCTAATTGATAAAAAAATACCCGTTCCAATTAAAAGTGCAATCATATATGGTCCCCATACAATTCCATTTAACGTATCATTGATACTAGTTATTAAATCCATACTATACCCTCCATATATTATTTTTATTTAATTAAGTCTCTCATGTCTCCTAATATTGCTCTAGGAACTGGTAAATCAATCATAGTTTTAAGTCCCGCATCTGCGTTAATAACAAGTGGTATCATATTTACACACATTGCTATAGTGCCGAGTCCACCTTCTACTTCAGGATTTATTGACATGCTAATTTCTGGTGTTCCTTTAAGAGTAATATAGTCTCCCGTATGGATTCCTACCATTTCTGGTTCAATTTGCTGAGGATGAATCATGTCAATCTTTACTTCTCCGTCTACGTATCCTTGCCCTGTCATATTTACTCCTGCAACATCTCCTGCTTTAGCAAATCCATAAGTAGATTTTCTATCTACATCAGTTACGATCGGCTTCATTTGCTGTTCAAATTTACCTACTTTCCATCCTATTGCATCAGCTATCATATTTATTGATTCTGCAAATCCAACATGTCCTGCCATAGTTCCATCTTCTACGCCTTTATTAAATTCATTCACAGGCATTCCAACGCCTTGTTCTTCCATTACTGCATGTCCAAATGGTGAAAGACTATTAACTCTTTTAGCTTGTATATAATCTACATTAGTCATACAACCTGTTAAGCAAACTACCAATAAATCCATGATTAAGCCAGGATTTATTCCTGTCCCTAGTACAGTTACTCCATTCTCAGTAGCAATCTTATCTAGTTCTTCAGCTAATTCAGGTTCTTGTGCTCTAGGATATGCCATTTCTTCTGCTGTAGAAATTACATTTACTTTTTGTTCAAGTACATACTTTAATTTTGGAAATGCTTTTTTAGTAAACGAATCAGTAGCTATTAAACATAAATCACAACTACCTTCATATACTACTTCTTTAATTTCTGGATTGATAACAACTTCTGGTCTGTCTCCTTTTTCAGCCTCGAGTATTTCATACATACTCTTACCAACTCTTTCAGGATGTAGATCACATACACCCACTACTTCTACACCTTTCTTTGTAAGAAGCATTCTTGCCATTCCGCTACCCATAGCTCCAAATCCCCAGATTGCTACTTTTAAGTTCTTCATTTTAATCAACTCCTCTTCTTTGTAAATTAATATATTTGCAAGAAAAATACCAAGAGCTAAATTAAAATTATTTATTTTGGAAATCAAACAATTTTAAGGTTTCTAAGAAGTTATTTTTTGTGAAAACAAAAAAAACCTCCTAATTCTAATAGGAAGTTTTTTTCATAAGTGAAATTTTTTTCATAGGTATATGGGCAAAAAATTTCACTACTTCAATTTATATTCATTAATTTTATTAAACAATTGTCTTCTACTAATGCCTAATTTTCTTGCACTCTCTGATACATTATAGTCACATATTTCAAGTACTTTTCTTATATAGTTTGATTCTGCTTCTTTTCTTATTTCTCTAAGATGAACAATTTCATCATCAAATATACTAATACTGCTCTTATAATCTTTAGGCTTTAAAGGCAAATCACTATATCTTAATATCCCATCTTCTGATAGAACTATAAGCCTTTCAATAATATTTTTTAGCTCTCTTACATTACCGGGAAAAGAATAATTTTTAAAAAACTCCTTCGTCTCATCCTCTATTCCTTTTATTTCTTTGTTCATCTCACTGCTGTATTTATTAATAAAAAACTTTACTAATATTTCAATATCTTCTCTACGATCTCTTAGTGGTGGAATATTTATAGTAATAGTACTTATCCTATAAAATAAATCTTCTCTAAACTGTTCTTTTGATATTTCTTCTTTTAAATTTTTATTTGTTGCAGTTATCAATCTAAAGTCAACATATATAGATTTATTACTTCCAATTCTCTCTATTTTTTTATTCTCAATAGCTTTTAATAACTTAGATTGTGCATTCATAGATATATTACCTATTTCATCTAAAAATAAAACTCCACCATCTGCCAATTCAAATCTACCTATTCTTTTTTCTTGAGCTCCAGTGAAAGCACCTTTTTCATGACCAAAAAGTTCCGATTCTAATAATGTTTCTGAAAAACTGTGGCAATTTACATCAACAAATTTAGATTTGCTTCTTTCACTGCATTTATAAATATATTTGGCTATAACCTCTTTTCCAACTCCTGATTCTCCTAAAATCAATACGTTTGAATTGCTCTTAGCTGCTTTTTCAGCTATTCTTAAAACTTTTCTATAAACTGGACTGTTAGTCTTTAGAATGTACTCATCATACAGCTTAACATTTTTATTATTATATAACTTTTTACTCAAACTGTTTAACTGTCTAACTTTTTCTACTTCTTCTATGAGTTCATCGGGATTATGACTCTTTATAAAATATGAAAATGCGCCTTCCTTCATTGCAAGAACTGCATTCTCAATAGAACCGTATCCTGTAATAATAATAACTTCTAAATGTTTGTTATTAAGTTTTATGATTTTTAATAATTCGATACCGTCTAGTTCCTTCATTATTAAGTCTGTTATTATTAGATCATATTTATTTTTTTTTATTTTTATTAATGCTTTTTCTGCCGATTCTGCTGTGTCAACATAATAATCTTTTTCCTCTAAAATCAACCTAATTACGTCTCTATACTCTTCTTGGTCATCAACAACTAAAATTTTAAACCTATTACTCTTCAAAGAAAACATCTCCTTTTGTTTAAAATAGATTTTAAAACTAATTTTTATATTTAACTCTTTATAGGTAAAGACAAAGTAAACTTAGTCCCAACATTTAATTCACTTGATACTATAATTTTACCACCATGTTTTTGTGTTTCATTGTATACAACATATAAGCCTAATCCCGTACCTTTACCATTAACTTTTTTTGTATAGAAAGGATTAAATATAGATTCTATATCTTTTTTACTTATTCCAATACCTGTATCTTCACATGTAAAGATAAAAGTGTTTTTTTCCTCTTTTGCGCTCAATGTAAGCACGCCTCCTTTAGGCATAGCATCTACTGCATTTACTATTAAATTGATAATTATATGTTTTAAAGATTCTCTATTTATTAAAATATTTAATGATTCATCACAATTAATGATACATTCTATTTTCTTTTTCTCCATGAATCCTTCTTCTAATCGTATTATTTTCTCTATAAATTCTTTTATATTTGTAGTTTGCCATTTATCATCAAATATTCTTGAAAAATTCAAAAGATTGTCAATTATATTGCTTGACCTTTCAACAGATTCTTCTATTATTTTTATTGATTTATTTATAGTTTTATCATCTGTCTTTATCTTTTTATCTAATATATAAGTGTAATTTCTTATTAATCCAAGTGGATTCCTTATTTCATGAGCCACACCTGCTGCTAATTGACCAACAGCAGCCATTTTTGAAGAATGAAGTATTTGCTTTTCTAGCATTCTTTCATTAGACACATCTTCTATCATAACTATAACTTTGTTCAGTTCTAGTTGATTCTTTTTAAATGGATATGTTTTTACTTCATATACTTTATTTTCATAGTTGATTTCTTTTGTCTGATTAGTTTGTGTTGTAAATGTAGTTTTTAATATTTTATTTATTTCATCACTTATTTCGTTATTACATAATTCACTTAAATTTTTACCTGTAATATTTTTTTTCTTTTCTTTTATCAGATCTAAAAATGAAGAGTTTGCATCTGTTACATTATAATTGTTATCTACTACTATTAACAGATTTGTTATACTATCAAAAGTCATCCTTAATTTATCTTTACTAATTGATAATTCTTCCGTTCTTTTCATTACTTGCATTTTTAAAGATTTATTCCATATATACGAAAAATATATTGATATAAAAAGTATACCTAAAAATAATATTAATAATATCAAAACCTTTTCATTTGTTTTTTCATCAGTTAGTGTATTTGAAAAGCCAAACCATTTTTGCTGTATTTTTGCAATAGTCTGCTTATTATTTAGTGATCTTATTCCTTTGTTAAGGATATTTACAAGTGTCTTGTTTCCCTTTCTCACTGCTAACACTACATCTGATTCATATACATTTTCATCAAGTATCCTTATATTTTGGAAGAAATTATGTTTTTCTATATAATAAGTAACAACAGGCTCATCACCAAGTAATGCATCTGCTTCTCCATCCATTACTTTATTAATAGCTTCTTCAATATTGTTAGTATATAAGTAATTGATATTTACTAACTTTTCATTAAGAAATTCTATACCATAATCACCTTTTGGTATAGCAACTTTTTTTCCTTCTAAATCTGAAATGTTTTTGATTTCTTCGTTATTGCTCAAAACCATAATTATACTCTTAAGGCTGTAGATAGGATCGGAAAAGTCATATATTTTTGCTCTTTCTTTTGATGGAAACATATCACAAATATCTGTTTCCCCATTTGCTAGTTTTGCTAAAGCCTCATCCCATACGTAAGATTTATGCTTAATATCTGCACCTATTTCTATGGATAAAGCATTGGTATAATCAATTGTAAAACCTGTATATTGATCAGTTTCATTATCTACAAACATTAAAGGTGGTGAATTTTCATCAGCACCATAAATTATACTCCCGTACTTTTCAAGCCATACTTTCTCATCTTTTGTGAGTTCAGTACTAAAAAACAAATCCTTAACCATATATTTGCTAAGACTTGTTTCAAATAAAATATTAATAAATAAAAAAAGTAAAAATAAACATAACACCAATATTGAAATATATTTTTTATTCATTCATTTAAACCTCTTTCTATTTTAATATTCTTTATTATTTATATATTATAATATCACAATTTACCCATTTATTTAATTAAAAGTTAAATCCAAACTTGGCATTATTTTTGCATTTTATTAGTTATGAATAAGAAAATTTTAGACGATTGTAAAATTAGAAGAGATGAAAAATAGAATTATAAAGTGAAGTGAAATTTTTTTGACAACCGTCTATAAAAAAATTTATAAAGGAGGCATTTTAATGAAAAGTGCAACTAAAAATAATTGGGTTGAAATTGAAAATGTAATTTTAACAGCCAGTGAACGTGCTCCGCAAGTACCTAATGATACTAAAAAAACTCCATTAGTTATGTGGACAAAGGGATTCTTAATTGATGAACACGCTGAAATTGGAGATATAGTTTCTATTAAAACTCTATCTGATAGAATTACCTCAGGTAAATTAGTTACAATTTCTCCTAAGTTTGGTCATGATTTTGGAGAACCTGTACATGAACTATTAGAAATTGGTATGGAAGTAAAAAAAGAGGTGAATAATTAAATGAAAGATTTATCTTATAAAGCAATTATGGAACGAAAAAATGATATTATGAAGCAGTCTGTAGGCATAGATTACAGTATCTTTGAATATGGTAAAGTGGCATTTAATTATGAGAAGATGATGAAACAAGTTTCATATTCAATGGACGAAATGCAAACTATACAAAGAGAAACAAAAGTAGGCAATACTCCACTATTTGAAGTTAAAAATATAAATAATCTTATTAGAAAATATTCTGCTAAAGGAAAAGGAGCTCGTATCTTTGTTAAAGACGAGGCAGCAAATGCATCTGGATCTTTTAAGGCTAGAAGAGCTGCTATATCTGTTTACCATGCAAAACAGAAAGGTTTTAAGGGTGTTATAGCTGCAACTAGTGGTAACTACGGCGCAGCAGTAGCTTCACAAGCAACTCAAAGGGGTTTAAAATGTATTATTGTTCAAGAAGTATATGATTCTAATAAAAAGGGACAACCTGAAATTATAGAAAAAGCAAGAAAATGTGAAGCGTTTGGTGCTGAAGTTATTCAACTTACAGTTGGTCCTGAATTGTTTTATACTGTCTTAAGATTAATAGAAGAGACAGGATATTTTAATGCTTCTTTGTATACTCCATTTGGTATTGCAGGAGTAGAAACTTTAGGTTATGAAATTGCTAAACAAATGATTGGATTAGAAGGAAAATATCCTGACGCTGTTGTTGCTACTCATGCAGGAGGTGGAAATTTAACTGGCACAGCAAGAGGCTTAATACACGCAGGTGCTAAAAATTGCAAAGTTATCGGTGCTTCAGTTGATTTATCTGGACTACACATGGCTTCGGACAATGATTTTAACAGAAAATCCTTTACTACAGGTCATACTGGATTCGGAATTCCTTTTGCTACATGGCCAGATCGTACTGATGTACCAAGGAATGCTGCAAGAGTTTTAAGATATATGGACAAATATGTAACAGTTACTCAAGGTGATGTATTTTATGTAACAGAATTATTAGCTCAAGTGGAAGGCATAGAGAGAGGTCCTGCTGGAAACGTATCATTAGCAGCTGCTATCGCTTTAGCTAAAGAAATGTATGAAGATCAAATAATTGTTGTACAGGAAACAGAATATACTGGAGCTGGCAAGCATCCAATTCCTCAATTAACATTTGCTAAAAAGAACGGAATTGAAATTACTAGAGGAAATCCACAAAAAAATATTCCTGGAAAAACCATTGTACTTCCAATGAATATTGGTCAAATAAATTCAGAAGATATGGATTTATTTAAATTGAAAAAAACCTATATTAAAAACTTTGCAAAAAGATATGATTTAAATGGTTTAGGCGAAGACGATATTACTTATATAGCTGAAGATGTAAATTTACCTGAATCAATAGTTATTGAGATGTTGAAGGAATATAATTAATAATTTAAAAGCCTGTTACCTTGTCAAAAAACAGCAAGACGACAGGCTTAATTTAATAATTAACTTTATTATATTTTATCTTTAAATATTTCTATTGTTCTCGGAAGTATCCCATTTAAGTATGCCAGTAAAATACCATAATTAGTAATTGGCACACTGCTCTCTCTACATAATTTAAGACGTGTCTGCATAGCTTTTCTGTTGAGCATACATCCTGCACAGTGTATTACTAAGTCGTATCTTGATATATCTTTAGGAAAGTCATTTCCAGCTCTTACATCAATATTAAATGTTTTATTTGTATGTTTTGACAAACCTCTTGGAATTTTAATTCTACCAATATCATTACAGGTACTGTTATGAGTACAACTTTCAGCAATTAAAATATTTGATTCATTGTCTAATTTATCAACTGCATACACACCCTTTATAAACTCTTTTAAATCTCCTTTAACTCTTGAAAGAAGTATTGAAAAAGATGTTAAGTTGATGTTTGAAGGTACAATTTTATTGACTTCCTTAAAAGCTTGTGAATCTGTTACTACAAGATCTATATCTTTCAAATCCACCAAAGCATCCTTAAGTTCAACATCACGTGTAACATAACTTTTAATGCCGTTATCTAGACAATCTCTTATTAGCTGAACCTGCGGAAGTATAATCCTCCCTTTGGGAGCTTCTGAATCAATAGGAACTACCATTATTACTTTACCGTTATATGGAACAATATCACCTATCATTGTATGTTCTTCTTCTGCAAATTTATTTACTCTTGAAATTAATTCATTTTTTAATTGTAATATAGTTTCATTTCTATATGTTGAAACAAAAGAGGAATTAGGATAATTTTCTTTAATATCTTTTAATTTATCATCTGAAATACTATCAATTTTATTAAAAACTAACAAATAATGAATATTAAATCGTTTAAAATTTCTTTTTGCTTGTTCTAAACTTTCTCTATCAATACAGCTAGCATCCATGACATATATACCAAAATCTGTTTGCTGTAAGGTCTGCATACTTTTTTCAACACGTTTTTGACCAAGTTGTCCAGCATCATCAAGTCCTGCTGTATCAATAAATAACACTGGACCTAACGGGATAAATTCCATAGCTTTTTTAACAGGATCAGTAGTTGTACCTTTTACCTTAGATACAACAGCAATATCTTGTCCTACAATAGCATTTAACAGAGATGATTTTCCAGCATTTCTTTTTCCAAAGATTGATATATGAATTCTATTAGAATTTGGTGTTTTATTCATTTTATATCTCCATTTCTCTTTTTGAAAATGCAGTTTTTACTGTAACTCCTGTAATATTTCCTAGTTTTCCTGTTAAATTGTTTATGTCGTCTAAAGTACCGCAAACTATTATGGAAATGACAGAAACACTAACATCGTCAAAAGGTATCCCCATTCTTCCTTTGATTATACCTTTAAATTGTGATACTGTATCATTAAATTGTGATTGACAAATAGCAGGACTGTCAAGTACTGCACCAATTACAGCAATTTTATTTTTCATTATTTCTCTCTCCTTTTAAATAAAAAGACTTTCCCCAAAAAAGGATAGTCATAATATATCATACATATAAACTTATAATATAACAGTTCCTTTTGAATTAGATAATTCTTTTCCATTAGGTTTCATGTATATTTTAATAATTAGATTGGTCTTTTGTCAAGAATTTTAAAATTATCAAAGTATTTTTAGATGTATGCATAACACGTTTTCGAGTGTGTACTCTATTACCATCTTAGGTAATTTGTGTTATACTTGTCATAGCATAATTCTTGAGCATAAAAAGTACAAAGTTTAATTTATTTATATCTATTTTTACTATAACAACAGGAGGTAAAAATGAAGATAGGAAAATTTGCTGAAAAAAATAATTTTACTACAGATACGGTAAGATATTATATGGATATAGGTCTGCTACTTCCTGAGAAAAAAGGTGGTCATTACTATTTTGATGAAAAATGCAATGAAGATGCAAATGAAATTATCTCATTAAAAGAACATGGATTTAAATTAAATGAAATACGAGATGTATTATACATAAAACGATTTACAAATCCTATACTATATGAGAGAAACAAATATTACATAGACATTTATCAAAATAAGCATGAACAAGTTTTGAATGAAATAGAAATATTAAAGGATATTGAATGTAAATTAAAAAATAAAATACAACTTCTTTCAACTAAAAAATTTCCTGTTAAACACAATTTAGGAATAGATATTAATACTTTAAATCTATTAGGATGTCCTTCGTGCAATAGTAATTTAGTCTTACATAAAGGAGATATAAAAGATAATCAAATTGTATCAGGTGTTCTAAAATGCGAATGTGGAAGAGTATTTCAAATAAAAGATGGTATTTTAATTTCAGATAATAATGTATATGTAAAAGAACCTTTTGAAGGTAATACCGATGATTTCTTCCAGAGCTATATAAAAGAAACAAATATAGAATATATGCATACCCTTATGAAAGATTTTAAGTGGTTATTAGATAGGCTAGAAAATGAAATGACAGAAAATACCGTGTTATTAGATTTGGGTGTAGGATATGGTATTGTTTTAAGAAAGATTTATAATTCACTTTTAAGTAACAATATATATATTGCTGTTGATCATAATATTAGCATTCTACGTTCTTTAAAAAATATGTTAGAAAGAATTGATTGTAAGAAAAAAGTACTTCTCATATGTTCAGATTTTCTTAATATTCCAGTAAAGAATAATTCCATTGATATTGTTTTAGATGTAGGCGGTACTTCTGTTTTTAGTACACAAAATAATGAGTGTTTATTAGAACATATAGATCACTTTGTTAATAAAAATTCAATAATATTAGGATTGTATGTCATTAATAAAAACTTCATTCAAAATACTATTAAAAAGACTATTGAAGGACTTAGTTATAATATACTAGATGATAGAATTTCTAAGACAATATTTAACACTGGCAAATATGAGTCTGAACTTCCTAATAAAATTAGCAATTATTCGTGTTTTGCTAAAAGATAGAGTTAGCTCTATCTTTTTTATATTTTACTATATATAATTGTTAATTTTAGCATTGACATTGAGTTAAGTCTATAAATTACACTATAAAATGTAGCTATATTTAAAATAACATATGTTATTATTAGGAGGGTCATAATTTATGACAGTATTGATGAATTTTATAAAAATATTAGGAGGAATAGTAGTAGGAATCATTATAATCTTATTAATAATCTGCCTAATACCTGCTAAAACACCTAAAATAAAAAATAAAGGTAAAGTGATTCCTAATAGTATTGCTGAAATAGTAGAAGTAAAGATTGGTGGAATAAATCAAACCCTGCTTATAAGAGGGAAAAACATAAATAATCCTGTAATTTTATTTTTACATGGAGGGCCAGGTCAGAGTGAGATTGGATATATAAGACATTATCAGAAGAAACTTGAAGAAAGATTTGTTGTAGTACGTTGGGATCAACGTGGTAGTGGAGCATCTTATTCAAAAGATATACCAAAGGATTCCTTTACTGTTAAGCAATTTGTTAAGGATACCAATGAAGTAACTGATTATCTAATAAAAAGATTTAACCAGAGCAAAATATTTATAGCAGGACATTCATGGGGAACTGTATTAGGAACTCTTGCAGCAAAGAATCACCCTGAAAAATATTTAGCATATATAAGTATTAGTCAATATGTTGATAGCAAAAGAAATGAAAAAATATCCTATGATTTCGTATTATCAAAATCAAAAGAGGAAAATAATGAAAAAGCTTTAGAAGAACTTAAAAATATTGGACCTCCACTTTATAAAACAATTGATGATCAGTTAATTCAAAGAAAATGGCTGGATATTTTTGGCGGTACTATCAAAACTGAACCAGAAAAAGGAATGATATCTTCACTATTTCTATCATCAGAATATACTTTAATGACTAAATTAAATTATCAAAAAATACTACTGGAATGTGTAAATGTGGTAACATCAGAAGTATATGATATCAATTTTATAGATGATATTAAAGAGCTTGAAGTACCAGTTTATTTTATGGTAGGTAAATATGACTATACAACTGCTTTTTCTCTTATAGAAGAATTCTACAAACAATTAAAAGCACCTAAGAAAGAATTAATATGGTTTGAAAATTCAGCTCATTTACCACAATTAGAAGAAACTGAAAAATTTATCAAAACTATTATAAGAATTGCAGAAGAAAATCAAGTAAAATAAATAATAATATATATTGTAATCTTATAAAACACAAGTACAAGAAAATATTTCAAATTTCTTGTACTTGTATTATTTTTATTAATATCCTTTAATTTATTTTTCAAGCATTTTCATATTGTAATTTATACAAATTATAATATATTCCTTTATTTTTTAATAATTCTTGATGTGTACCTGTTTCTCTTATCTGGCCTTTATGCATAACTATTATATTATCAGCTTTTTGTATTGTTGATAATCTATGTGCTACTACTAAAGTAGTTCGGCCTTGCATGATCTTCATTAATGCATCTTGTATAAGTTCTTCTGTTTCTGTATCTATATTAGCTGTTGCTTCATCTAGAATTAATACAGAAGGTCTAAATGCTAGTGTTCTTGCAAATGATAAAAGCTGTCTTTGTCCTGCTGAAAAAGTAGCTCCTCTTTCATAAACTTCTTCTTCATAGGTATTAGGTAGTTTTGATATAAAATGTCCTGCATTTACATATTGAGAAGCTTTCATGATTTCTTCATCTGTTATTTTGTTGTTTCTAAGCCTTATATTGCTTTTAATATTGCCAGTGAAAAGAAATACATCTTGAAGCATCTGCCCTATATTTTTCCTTAGGCTTTCTATTTTTATATCATTAATATTTATTCCATCAATTAATATTTCGCCTTTTTGTATATCATAATACCTGCATATAAGATTTTGTATAGTTGTTTTTCCTGCTCCTGTAGCTCCTACAAATGCAACAGTTTCACCTGGGTTTATTTTAAATGATATATCTTTCAAAATCCATTCATCTTTTTTATAAGCAAACCATACATTTTTAAATTCAATTTCACCTTTTATTTTAGTAAGCTCTAAAGCACTTTCTTTATCTTTTATTTCAGGCTCTGTATCCATCAATTTAAATATTCTTTCAGATGAAGCCATAGCTGACTGCAATACATTCAACTGTTCAGCAAGTTCTTGTATAGGTTCAAAAAACTTGCCTATGTATCTTTGGAAAACTACTATTGTTCCTATTGTTATAGCTCCTTCAAGAACCATTTTACCTCCAAATCCTATTAAAAGTGCAAGTGCTACTATATTTAGCAAATACATTGATGGTCTAAAAATACTATAAGCTTTAAGCTGTTTTAGAAATTCTTTCTTAAGTCCACCATTTGCTTCATCAAATTCTTTGTACACTTTATCTTCAACAGCAAAAATTTGTACCATTTTCATACCTGATATATGTTCAGAAATAAATGCATTTATAGATGCTAACTTTCCTCTTATCTCTCTATATATTTTACGTGAAACCTGTCTAAATATAAATGTAAACAATACTATAAAAGGTATAACTATAAAAGTTATCAATGACAATTTAAGATTATAACTAATCATTGTTATAATAACACCAATTAATAGAAAAATACTTTTTAATGTATTTGCAATAACGCTAGTGTACAATTCATTTAATGCTTCTGTATCATTAGTTACTCTGGTAACAAGTTTTCCTATAGGATATTTATTGAAAAAGCTTATAGATAAAGTTTGAATATGAGAGAAAATATCCATTCTTATATTATATATAATTTTTTGTCCTGCTATCTGTAATATCATTAATGCTCCATATGATAGAAGTGCTGAAACTATTACTACTGCAACATAAATTAGAGCAAGTTTAGTAATTCCACTTATATCATTTTTTCTGATTATTTTTAAATCCTCTTTATTTAATAGAGCAACTTCATATTTTGATTTGATATTATCTATACTTTCTTGACTTTCTTTTAATATCATCTCTAAATTGCTTAATTCATCATTTGTCAGGTTAGCAACTAAATAGTATTTGTCACCTATATATACCACCTTAGCTTTTAACTTATTGTCTAATAATTTATTTTTATCTTTTATTAAATAATAATCTTTTATTTGTACTGCTTCTGCTACTGTTTCATCTACTATTGAATAAGTTTTATCATAACTGCTTATAAAATCATCAACAGCACTACCAAGAAGTATTGGCTGGTATAACTCAAGTCCTATTACTCCTAACAAAATTATAACAGTAATAATTATATAAAAACTATAAGGTTTAGCATATTTAAGTAATCTTTTCATCAATTTAGCATCATATTTGCTAAACTCCTTTTCGTCACTGCTCTTATAGTTAGACATATTATATTCACTCCTTTCGGTAATAGTATTAACCACGGAAATACACGGAAAAACACTGAAATGTGCTTCGCACTTCTTTCAAATGAGGAATTAGTAACTAGTAACTAGTAACATTGTTTAAATTTTAAAAGAAAATTTATTCATTTAATTCTCTATTCTCAATTCTTTGACCTTTACATCAGTAAAACCACCATGTTACTCGTTTCTACTTCCTCGTTTCTCGTTTAATCTGCTTTACGTTAGTAAAGCTACCATAACTTTTATCTTTTAACTTTTATCTTTTATCTTATTAGTTTTCTTCTAATGCTTTTTCTAAAAGTTGTTTTTCAAATAGTTTATTGTATAATTTCTTATTTTTTATAAGTTCTTCATGTTTACCTTGTTCAATTATCTTATTATCATCTAAAACTATTATCAAATCTGCATTTTGTATAGTTGATATTCTATGAGCAATGATAATATTTGTTTTACCTTTTCTGTTTTCATGTAAATGAGACAGAATTTTTTCTTCTGTATCAGTATCAACTGCTGAAACTGAATCATCTAAAATAAGAATTTCGGGTTCTTTTATTAAAGCTCTCGCAATAGAAACTCTTTGTTTTTGACCTCCTGATAAGGTTACTCCTCTTTCTCCTACTATTGTTTCATAGCCGTGCTTAAACTCCTTAATGTTTTCATGTACACAAGCAGATTTAGCAGATTGTATTATTTCTTCTTGTGATGAGTTTCTCTTTCCAAAATCTATATTATTTGATATTGTATTAGAAAACAAGAAATTATCTTGTGGAACATAACCAATGTTTTTTCTTAATGTTTTAAGAGGTATATCCAAAATATCATGGTTTCCTATAAAGATAGTTCCTCTATCAGGATCAAACAATCTTAGCAGTAAATTAACTAAAGTAGTCTTTCCACTGCCTGTTCTTCCTACTATTCCTAAAGTCTGACCTTTTTCAATATTAAATGATACATTTTCTAAAGCATAATTATCTGATTTAGGATATTTGAAAGATAAATTTTTTATTTTAATACTTCCTTCTATTTCCTTTATATCTTCAACATTATCACTATCTTTTATATCTATTTTTTCATCTAAAATCTTCTCTATTCTCTGGAGTGAAGCCGAACCCATAGATATTATATTAATAGTCATACCTACTGCTATCATAGGCCAAACAAGCATACCTAAATATTGTACAAATGCTACAAATTGACCTAATGTAATTACATTCAAAATTGTTATATACCCACCATATCCAATAGCTATGGCTATAGATGCACCTGATATAGCCCTCATATAAGGATTCATAAGCGCATATAACTTAAGTAAATGAACATTTTTATCATAATTATTTTTGTTAATTTCCTTAAACGCTTCTATTTCTTTTGCTTCCTGAACAAATGCTTTTATTACTTTTATTCCTGAAATATTTTCTTGTGTGTAATCTGACATTTTAGCAAACGCTTCCTGTTTACCTTTAAATCTACTATGCATTTCTTTACCAAATATAGCCATAGTTATAGCAATAAGACTTAATGGTATAGCTGCTAAAATGGTTAACTTAATATCTATTTGCGTAATCATATTAATTATTGTTAATAACCCGATAGTAAACGAATCACATATCATTAGTACTCCTGGACCTACTGCCATTCTAACTGCATTTAAGTCATTTGTCATATGTGCCATAATGTCTCCAGTCTTATTTTCATTAAAATATCTAACAGACAGTAATTCAAGATGACTAAACAAATCATTTCTAATATCATATTCTATTCTTCTTGATGTTCCAAATATAAAACTTCTCCATCCGAACCTTCCGACTGCTACTCCCAAGCCAATCACTGCTAATATTTTTACATAATAAAGAAGTCCAGCCATATCGATGATTCCAGATTCTAAACCATCTGCTGCGTCTCCAATGACAAGAGGAACTCTCAACTGAAGTATATCAATAAAAACAAGAATTGCTATTCCTATGATATATTGATATTTATACTTTTTAAAATAGCTGCGTATATAATTACTTTTAATTAAACTCATAATTCCTTTACGCTCTGTAGAATTTTTATCTTCCATAATATCACCCCACAATATAAGTTTAAGTTTATGTCAAAAAGAGACTAAACATTAACTATTATACCATAATCTCTCTAAATCTTACTCAAATTTTTTTAAATATATTTTATTACCAAATATATATTGTTAAGAGTACTAAATAATTTTAATTAAAACAATAAATAGTGAAGAGAAAAACACCTGACTGAGATATATCAATCTGGTGTTTTTCTCTTCACTAAGATATAAAATTAGTTAAAAATTGTTGGTAAATAATTAGATTATTTGACATTACTATAATAGTTCAGAAGTTATTTTATAAAACCATTAATCCAAAATAACTAAGCATTAACATTATAATTCCTGCTGTTACTACACCTAAAGATACTATTAGCCACGACTTTTTAAAGTCAAGTTTTAAAAAGGCTGCTACAGCAGAGCCTGTCCAAGCACCTGTAGTAGGGAGTGGTATAGCCACTAAAAGAAATAGACCCAGTAATTCATATTTTTTAACTTTTTTACTGCTTGTATCCACTTTCTTTACAACCCAACTCGCAGGTTTAACAAATAATTTCGACCTAGCGATATATCGTATAATAGGTCTATACAATTTTATTAAAAAGGGTATAGGAATCAAATTACCTAAAACACTTAATAAAAAACCTGTAAAAGGTGTAAAACCCATACTAATAGCCAGAGGTATTCCTCCTCTAAGTTCCACAATTGGAAGCATAGAAAATATTATAACTATAAGCTCATCTTGTACAACATCAAATATGCTCATTTTCTTCTCCATTATTTTATATTAATAATTTGTAATACTGCTTTATATTAGTACAGCTACCATAAATTCTTATTATTTAATATTAATTATACACTATTTTTCTATTTATATATACCTATTATTATAATCTTAATAACAATTTAATCTTCCATCTAACATTACACAATAGCCTATTTTTAGGTATACAGATACTTGAACTTTTATATTTTATTTCCGTCAAAATTAGTAAGTGTAATATATATGCAATCTTTTTACAGTAAATATATGATATAATCAATTTAGATAAAAGCTAAATAAAAGTGTAAAGTTATGGATATTTTACTATTGTGAAAATTAAACAAAGAAATGAGAAAAGTAAAAACTAGTAACATAGTATCTTTACTAACGTAAAGCATATAAATTGTGAATAAAATTGATTTATTAATTTAAGAGGAGATTACTTATGAAGCAAATACTTGGAGGTATTCGTAAAGCCGTTCAAGATTTTAATATGATACAAGATGGAGATAAAGTAGCTGTAGGAGTTTCAGGCGGAAAAGATAGCATGATTTTACTATACGGATTAAAGCTGTTTCAAAACTTTAGTCCTGTTAAATATGAGTTATCTGCTATTACTCTAAATTTAGGTTTTGATAATTATGATTTACCTAAAGTAGAAAACTATTTTAAAACAATAAATGTACCATATAAAATTGTTGATACACAAATTGCAAAAATTGTATTTGATATTAGAAAAGAAAAGAATCCCTGTTCTTTATGTGCAAAAATGAGAAGAGGAGCTCTTCATGATGCAGTAAAAGAATTAGGTTATAATAAAGTAGCTCTTGGACATCATGCAGATGATGCTATAGAAACCCTCTTTCTGAGTATGTTTTATGAAGGTAGAATAGCAACTTTCAAACCTGTTACGTATTTGTCTAGAAAAAATATACATAATATAAGACCTATGGTCTATTTAAAAGAAAAACAAATAATTAGCGCTGTTAATAGACATGATATTCCAATTGCTAAGAGTCCTTGTCCAATGGATAAAAACACTAAACGAGAAGAAGTTAAACATATCCTAAACAATATTTATAAAGATATACCAGACTCTCGAGACAGATTATTAACTTCTTTAATGAATGGAAGTAATTTAAGCATTTGGAAATAATGAAAACCTATATATAATGATTAAAAATTAAATTTAAAATGGAGGAGAGTGATAGATTAAACTTATTAAACTAGATTGAATATTAAATAATATTTATTATTAAATAAACTGAAGAAAGGACATATTTATGAAACTAAAAAAATTCACAAAATTCACTGTATTTACAGTTATATTAACTCTATTGTTTTCAACTTTGGGATTTGCATCCGACTTTTTTACAATACATAACAATACAGAAAGTGAAAGACTTTCTGATGGAATAACTTATGAACATATAGAAAAATATTCATCCATAGGATGGATAAATATAAATGTTGTAAGAGCAGATTTAACTAGCGAACATACAAAGGTAGAACCTATATTTAATAAAAATGGTATTTCTGAACGTACTGACTTAACAGATATGCTGAAATCAAATAACGCCGTAGCAGGCATTAATGGTGATTTCTTTAATATGACAGCTATATCTTTTCCTATGGGAACTTTAATTCATAATGGACAAGTAGTTTCTTCTCCAAACTCTCCGGGTTATGAGTACCCTACTATAACCTCTACAAAAGATAACAATTTTGACATATCAATATGGCAGCCTAATGTTTATCTTAGAGCTCAAAATAATAGTATATTTTATGTAGCAGCTGTAAATAAATTAGGAGCTTTTAAAGGAGAGATTGTTGTACTTAATGACAGTTGGGGTAGTAAATCTATAGGAAGTACAGCTGGTA
Source organism: Tissierellales bacterium (assembly GCA_018433765.1). Taxonomy (GTDB): domain Bacteria; phylum Bacillota; class Clostridia; order Tissierellales; family Sedimentibacteraceae; genus SM3-B41. The sequence goes on along the minus strand of JAHDQO010000012.1, from coordinate 119,189 downwards.
GAGAATTAATAGAAATAGTTGTTGCAAATGATGTAGTACAAGCTATAAGAATAAACCAGCCTTCAGTTACTATACCTAAAAATGGGTATGTAATTGTATGCAGTGCAATAAAAAAAGATGAACTTGCTTCTGCTTTTCAGGTAGGCACTAATGTTAACCTTAATTATGAATTTGATTTTAGTCCTGAAAATATCAATTGGGCTGCTGGTGGTGTTAATTACCTTGTAAAGGATGGAATGCTTTATAAAATAAATAGCAGCATTAAAGGCAGACATCCAAGGACTGCAGTTGGTTTTAATAAAGATAAAACTGAAATGATTCTAGTAACAGTGGATGGACGAAACAAAAACTATACAGGAGTTACTCAAGAAGAGCTAGCTGAAATCATGATAGAGTTAGGAGCCTATGAAGCTGTAAACATGGATGGTGGAGGTTCTACTACAATGGGAGTTGATTTCTTAAGAAATGGAAATATTAAAGTTGTGAACTTCCCATCTGATGGAAAACAAAGAAATGTTGACAATGGATTTGGAATTTTCAATACATCTCCAATTAGTGATACAGTTAAACATATTGAAATAGTACCAGAGTATACTAAAGTATTTAAAGACACATATGTTTCTCTTAAAGTAAATGCATATGATCAATATTACAATCAAATTGGATTAGATACTGATAATTTGAAATTTGAAACTAGCACTAAAAGTGGAGAATTCTCTGACATGCAGTTTAAGCCAACTAGAACAGGAACGATTGAAATTGAAACTTCTTACGGAGATATAACAGATTCTACCGAAATTGAAGTTTTTGATACACCTGTAGATCTTGTATTTGAAAATGACTTCTTTATTCTAGATAAGGAAGAGACATATGACTTAGGTGATATAATAGGTATTGATAAAGATGGTAATACTGCTTATATCTCACCTAATGTTATAAAATGGTCTTATCGTAACAGAGTAGGTAAAGTTGATAATGGTATCTTCACAGCAGGAACCTCTTCTAACATGGGAGCTATTACAGCAAGATTTGGAGAAGCTGTAGAAAATATTTATGTTAAAGTAGGATACAAGCCTGTAACTATTGAAAGTTTTGAAGATTTTGAAAATATATCTTATTCAGAATATCCAAGTAACTCAGGTGGAAGTATAGAAAAATCTTCTGAGCAAAAAGAAGGAGCCTATTCATTAAAATTAAACTATGATTTTACTAAAATGACAGATCAGAGTATTGCTTTTGTAGACTTTGCTGACGGTGGAATACTTCTAAAAGGTAAACCTAAAGCAGTAGGTATGTGGGTTTACGGTGATAGTAAAGATCATTGGCTTAGATGTAGAATTACTGACAGAACAGGCACTTTATATAAATTAGATTTTGCTGAAACAGTAGATTGGGAAGGTTGGAAATGGGTAACTGCTAAAATTCCTGAAAGTGCTTCTTATCCAGTGAAACTAAAAAATGTATATTTAGCAGAAATAAACGAAACTATGAAAGATACAGGAAGTATTTATATAGATAATTTAAGAGCTTTATATGAACCTGATGATAAAGAAATTAAAATATGTGATGAAACTAATTATGAAGATTTAATTAGAATTGAAGATGTTAAAGATATAGGAGAATATGATTACAAACTTAAAATAGAAAATGGTCAAATTGTAAAAGACACTGAATTAGAAGAAACCAAAGATAATATTGTAATATTTACTGATATATCTAAAGGAAGTATAAATGAATCTAATATAACGCAGTGGCAGACTATAAAAGGTCTTGAGTTATATAAAGATAAGAAAATTGTTATTCATTTAAATGGAAGTTTAAGAATGTTTAATGACAATCGTGAACTTGATGTATTTGAACAATATTTAGAAAAAGCTTCAGTAGAAAACAACATATTTGTTGTTTGGGAAGGTGAAGAAGAAGATGTTTCTGTAAAAAATAACGTAAGATATATACAATATGATGATTCATTTGAACTTTATACTTCTGATGAAGAAATATTTTACAAAAACTAAATGCATACTCTAGCATATTTATCTGACACCATATAACTGGTGTCAGATTTTTTTATTACCTATTTATAAATACATATCTACTGTTTTTAAATCTACTTCATTCATTTTTAGAGCTATATCAATGCCATTAGCTATAGTTTCAGCCATTTCATAAATAAAGCAGAGTCTTGTTTCCTGTAATAGCTGTTGAAATTCTAGGCCTGATTTATCAACTATACCTATAATTGACAAATCTCCTATCTTAGGCAGTATTTTTCCTATTCCTTTTCCAGGACTAATCGCTCCTTCTTTTATTTCTATTATTCCCTGTTTTCTTTTTTCACTTAAGCAAGCATCAATAGCTATTATATTTGAATATCCTTTTTTATTTATTATATCTAATTTATCTATGAAATTAACTGCATGCACAGGTTCTTTAAGAGTACCAAAAACTCTTAAAGTTATATTTTTATTTTTTAACATTGTACCTACTAAAGGGCCTAAACAATCAACAATACATCTATCAGTTCCTATACAGACTATTGCAGTATTTTTAACTATATGTTTAGACAAAAAATTCCCAATTTTAATTGAAGCAAACTTGTTTTCACAATTTACTTCTAGTCTATTTTTATGCATACATAACCCCCTATGTATTAGTATATGCATAAAAGGTACTTTTTAAAATCAAAAATTGTCGTTAATATAATAATTATAATATTACAATAAAAAAGCTGGCTCCTATTATACATAAAAACCAGCTTGTGCTGCTATATACTTATGTTAAACTTCTTTTAATTTAGTTACACCTGCAAAATTCCTTTAACCATATTATCTACTCTTATTAGATCATCTTCATTTGGTCTTCCTGTAATATCACCCATGCGCCCTTTAGTGTTAAATTGGGTATAAAAGCTATCCTTACTGTTGAATTGACCTTCAAAAAACCATTCCGTTATAATTTCAAATCCTAAATGATCAAGTAATTGTCCAAGAAATTTTGGTACAGATGTCGCTTCATTTATTCCAGTATGAGGACCTGCATATGTGCAATATGTTACAGCTTTTTTATTAATTCTCCTTGGTGCATAACTCTTAATGTCTCCACTTTTTACATACTTCATTTGTAAACTTTTCCACAAATCAATCATGTCCTGTGGTGGTAACCATAGATAGACACCTGAACCAACAAAAACAAAATCATAGGATAAAAAATTTAATGTATCCTTGTCTATATCTTTAGTTACTTCTATAGTATCAACATCGTGTCCATTTGCTTTAGCTGCCTTCTCAATTTGTAATGCAATTTTTTTAGTATTACCAGTAAGGGATAAATACACATTTAATACTTTCATCTCATTCACTCCTTTATAATATATTTAGTTAGACAGTTGTTATTAGTGTTAAATTAAACTATTTTTTAGTATTTATGTTAAAATTTTGTTATTGTATTATATCACTTTTTAATTATATTAATTGTATCTACAGATACATATGAATAAATAATTATATCTATTGCTACGCAATTAACAAAGTGCATAAAAAAAACTAGCTCCTATCTAATATAGGAACCAGCTTTTCTTTGACATTTATTAATTATTCTATAGTTTCTAATAGTCTATACATTATTACAGCTGCTTCTGCTCTTGTAATAAAATCTTCTGGGCAAAATAAAGTTTCATATTTTCCGTTCATTATATTATTTTTATAAACTATCTTTATAGCATTAACTTCTTCTTCAGTAAGCCCTTCCAAATCCTCAAAACTAAGTTCTACATCTTTATAAGGTTCTTCTTCAGCTTGTTCATAACCATTATCATAGTTTTCAAATATTCTTGAAAATATTAAAGCAGCTTCTCTTCTATTAATTTGTTTTTTTGGCTTAATAAATCCATCGTCAACTTTAAAGATACCTGCATCACATACTTTATTAAGATATTCTAAAGCCCATGAGCTTATTTCATTAATATCTTTAAATTGATCTTCTTGACCTTGAGGTAATTCTAAGACTTTACAAATAAATGCACTAAGCACTTCTCTATCAACGAACTTATCAGGCAAAAATAAAGTTTCTGAATAACCGCTGATTAAACCTTTATTGTATAGCTTCATTACATAATCTCGACTCCAGTTATAAGCCAAATCCTCAAATGGATAAATCCCGTTTTCAGTATCTCCAACTCTAATAAGCCAATTTCTTGCAGCCCATCCTTGTAAAGCCCCATCTTGGCTTACTAATTTATACCAATAATATCCATTTTCAAGTTTTGGACCTTCTTGTACTGTCATTATTTGTCCATTTTGTAGACTGCCAATAACATTTCCTGACGGAGCATCTCTTAGATTAAGAACATTAAAAGTATCAACTTCTACTAAATCATTTGGATTATATTGAATAATTCCAGCATAATTAATTTCGCCAGGTGTAGGAACATTAAGATTCTTGCTAGGAAGTCCAGCATTAGGCAGATAAGAAGCATCTATATTTGTTATTTGTTGATCATATTCTTCATCAGCTACCATAAAAATTAATTCTTGATATGATTCATCCTTTATCCATGTTCTATAATGATAAGGAAGCATATTTGGATTATTGCTTTCTACCCAACCATTGTAAGCCCATAATGCAAAATACCAGTTTTCTAATACATTAGGATCCATGTTTCCAACGTTTGAAACTCTCTGTTCAGCACTCATATCCCACTTGCTCAAAAGCATTTCGACTCCTGCTTCAATATTATAATCTATATCATACATAAGTTTGTTTGTATCAAAATTATTGTATGCATTATATATCTGCATAAGTCCTATACTGCCAGAACTTCCTCTAAATACATTGCCACTATCATCATAATGCTGAAATACTGACTCAACTCTTGCAATAGATTTTAATAAAACTGCTGGAACTCCTCTTTTAACAGCTACTTCTTCAATCTTCTCTTCTAATTCTTCTCTACTTGGATTAATATTCGCATATATAAAAGAGTTAGATATTAACATTATTAACATACTTACGATAACTACAATCAGTGTCCTTTTTTTCATAAAATCACAACCTGTCTTTATTAATTAATAATCAAAAACTGATAATTGATAAAGATACCACAACTTTTATCTCTTATCTTTTCATTTTTATCATTTTTTATGCCACTTTTTTAATCATTTTAATGATTTCTTCTTTAACTTCTTCCAGTACTTCTTTTGATTCTTCTAATGTTGAGCCATTTATTGAAAAATATATTTTAATTTTTGGTTCTGTACCAGATGGTCTTAATACAAACCAAGACCCACCTTCAAAAACAAATTTTAAAACATTAGATTTTGGTAGGGTAATTCTTTCAAAATCACCATTTATTAAATTATAAGTTATTTGCATTTCGTAATCTTTAACATAATTCACTTTTTTGTCTACAATTTGGCAAGGCTTTCTTTCTCTAAAATAGTCCATTATTCTTAAAATTTTCTTTTGACCTAAAATACCATCGAATTTCATAGAAAGAGTTTCTTCAATATAATATCCATATTTTTTGTAAATACTATCTAATTCATCACATAAAGATGAATTTTTTGATTTGTAATATGCAGCCATTTCAGAAATCAGCATTGATGCTATTACTGCATCCTTATCTCTTACAAAAGTTCCTGCTAAATAACCATAACTCTCTTCATAGCCAAATATAAAATTATTATCTTTATTTTCTTCAATTTCTTTTATTTTTTCACCAATAAATTTAAATCCTGTAAGTGTATCAATGCATTTAACATTATAATTTTGTGCTATAGCTCTGCCCAATTCGCTCGTAACTATAGTTTTTATCACTACACCATTTTCAGGTAAACCGTTTTTCTCTTTTAGTGTACTTAATATATATTTTATTAATAAAGCACCTGTCTGGTTACCATTGAGCATAATATAACTTCCAGTTCTATTCTTAGCAATTAACCCTACTCTATCACAATCTGGATCAGTCCCTAATATTATATCAGCATCAACTTCATAAGCAAGTTTTATTGCATACTGAAATGCACTCCTTTCTTCTGGGTTAGGAGATTCTACTGTCAAAAAATCAGGGTCAGGTTCTTTTTGTTCCTTAACTACTGTTACGTCATATCCAAGTTCACTAAGAACTCTTGTAACTGGCATACTTCCTGTACCATGAAGAGGTGTATACACTATTTTTAATTCTTTGTTATTTATATCATTTAAGCTAAGATGTTTGATTTGGTCAATATATTTCTTATCTATATCTTCACCAATAAATTTTATTAATCTCTTTTGAATTTCTGTAGGCTTCTTAATATCTTTAAGATTAATTTGATTAATTTCATCTATTAGTTTTTTTGCTTTTTTTGGAACTAACTGCCCCCCATCGCTTCCATATACTTTATACCCATTGTATTCAGCTGGGTTATGGCTTGCAGTAATTACTATACCTGCATTACATTTTAAGTTTCTTACAGAAAAAGAAAGTTCCGGAGTTGATCTTAAGTCATCAAATAAATAGACTTTTATATTATTAGCAACTAATACCTTTGCAGCAGTTTCAGCAAATTCTTTAGATTTATGTCGGCAGTCATATGCAATAACTACACTATTTTCTTCATTAAATTCATTATGTATGTAATTAGCTAATCCTTGAGTTACTTTTTCAATAGTATGTATATTTATTCGATTAGTACCTGCACCTATTTTTCCTCTTATGCCTCCAGTACCAAATTCCAAGTCTTTATAAAATCTATCCTCAATTTCATTCTTATCTTCTTCTATTTTATACAATTCTTCTTTTAAGCTGTCATCTATATACTCACTTTTAAGCCACTCATTATATTTTTCTATAAATCCCATGCTTCCCCATCTTCCTTTCTTTTGTAATAATCGCTCCGTCTTATATCCTAACACCCCTCCTATAACTTTATTTTTTATTTAATATATTTTTAAGATAGTCTCCAAATTCCTCTTTTAAATCTTCTCGTTTTAAAGCAAATTCAACTGTAGCTTTAAGAAAGCCTAATTTGTTTCCAACATCATACCTTTTACCTTCAAAAATATAAGCATACATATTTTCTTTACTAGCTAAGACTTTTAAAGCATCAGTTAATTGAATTTCGCCTCCAGCACCTGGTTCTGTTTTTTCAAGTATATTAAATATCTCTGGAGAAATAATATATCTCCCTAAAATTGCAATATTTGTCGGAGCAACTTCTTTTTCAGGTTTCTCAATTAAATCAACAACACTATAAGTATTTGCATTTAATTTATTTCCTGAAACTATACCATATTTGTCAACATCATCCCACGAGACTTCTTGTACACCAAGAATAGTCCCATTATGTATGTCATAAGCATCAATTAACTGCTTTAAACAAGGTTGTTTTGCATCAACTACATCATCTCCTAACAAAACTGCAAAAGGTTCATCTTTTATAAATGCTTTTGCACAATGAATTGCATGTCCCAATCCTCTAGGTTCTTTTTGCCTAATATAATGTATATTTACCATGTTTGAAACTTTTCTTACTATTTGCAGTAAATCATCTTTACCCTTTTTTTCAAGTGTCATTTCAAGTTCAAATGATTTATCAAAATGGTCTTCAATAGCTCTTTTGTTTCTACCTGTTATTATAAGAATATCTTCAATGCCAGATGCTATTGCTTCTTCTATTATATATTGAATAGTAGGTTTATCTACTATAGGTAACATTTCTTTAGGCTGAGCTTTTGTTGCAGGCAAAAATCTTGTGCCTAACCCAGCTGCAGGTATTATAGCTTTCTTTATTTTCATGATATATCAGCTCCAATATGTTTATATATTAAGATGGTTTAACTTGTATAATCTTACATTTTAGCTATCTATAGGCTTTTTTGCTGTCATCTGTCAAAAGTGTATCAGCAAGTGAATCAATCCATTCTAAAGATTTACCTGTGCCCTTAGCTACACAAGATATTGCTTCTTCAGCAATATGAACAGGAACTCCTGTTCTCTTAGCAATAAGCTTGTCCATACCATGTAATAAACATCCGCCTCCAGTCATAACTATTCCCTTTTCACTAATATCTGCTGCAAGTTCAGGAGGTGTTTTTTCAAGTACTGAATGCACAGCATCAGCTACAGATGTAACTGTTTCTTCCAATGCTTCAAGCATATCTGTTGAAGAAATTGTTAAATTTTTTGGCAGTCCTGTAACTAAGTTTCTTCCTCTTATCTCCATAAATTTATCCTCATCAACAGGAAATGCTGCTCCAATACTTATTTTTAAATCTTCTGCACTTCTTACTCCTATCATAACATTATATTTTTTTCTTACGTAACGTACGATAGCTTCATCAAATTTGTCACCAGCAACTTTTATAGAACGACTAACTACTATACCTCCTAATGAGATAACTGCTATATCAGTAGTTCCTCCTCCCATATCAATAACCATATGTCCAGAAGGTTTTGAAATATCTAAGCCAGCTCCTATAGCTGCTGCTACAGGTTCTTCAATTAAATATGTTTTTCTAGCTCCAGCTTGATTGCTTGCATCCAATACCGCTCTTTTTTCTACTTCTGTAACTCCACTAGGAACACACACTATAACTCTTGGTTTAAATACTGTACTTCCTATAGATTTTTTTATAAAATATTTTAACATTTTTTCAGTAATATCAAAATCTGAAATTACCCCTTCTCTTAATGGACGAATCGCAGTAATATTACCAGGAGTCCTCCCTAACATTTTTCTAGCTTCTTCTCCAACTTCAAGTATTCTATCAGAACTTTTATCAATTGCTACTACAGAGGGCTCTTGTAAAACAATTCCTTTTCCTTTAATGTAAACTAATACGCTCGCAGTACCTAAATCTATTCCGATATCTGACCTTAAACCCATAAAACAACCTCCTATGTTTATATAATTATAGCTGATTTTTAAATCAGTTGTTAAAACAGCTACTACAGCTTTACTCAAATATTATTTATTTTAATTTATTGTTATTATACTTTATTAATAAATGTATTAATTTTACTTTAATCAATATAACATAAATAAAAATTTACATATTTTTATTATACATAAAAAACTGTGTAATTTCAAAGATATTTTTGTTACAGATGTATTATTTATAGTTTAAAAATAAGAATAAGATTAAAGACACAATAAAAAAAATAAAGTCGCTTTTTAAAAGCGGCTTTATTTTACATATTACTTACTTTTTTACTCATCTCTTTATATTTAAGCTGAGTTGCTCGCCCACCTCTTATATGCCTTTCAGCCTTATTTTTTAGTAGAACTTTTTTAACCTCATTTGCAACAAGAGGGTTTATTTTGGGAAGACGTTCAGTTACATCCTTGTGCACAGTGCTTTTACTGACTCCAAATTTTCTTGCAGTTTGTCGTACCGTTGCTTTGCTATTTATTATATAATCTGCTATTTCTAATGCTCTTTGTTCTATATAATCTTTCATTTCTAACCCCCTTTGGTATAAACAACCATCTTATTTACATATTTATGCTTTTTCAAATTGTTATAGAACATATTTCTATCCTAATTTTCCTCATTTGGAAAATAATCTAGTGGATTTACAGTTTTTCCATCAATACTTATTTCAAAATGTAAGTGTGGACCATCAGACATTTCAATGCCTTCACACTGTCCAATAGTTCCTATTTGGTCACCCTGCTCAACTACATCACCTTCTTTTACTTTACATATAGATAAACAACTATATAGAGTTTTTATTCCTCCACCATGGTTTACTATTACTTCAACACCCATTAAAGTATCACAATTTATTTTTTCTACTTTGCCTTTATATGCTGAATAAACTTTTAAAGAATCTTTAGGAGAAATATCAATGCCTGTATGTACTCTCCATTCTTCTATTGTTTGAAAATATACAAGTTTATCAGTACTGTACTCCTTAATTATTGTTCCAGCTAAAGGTGCTGCTATAGAATATAAATCAGGACCTGAGTTTTCTATTTCCTTTTTTACACTTTGATCATATTCATCTTTTATTTTATTAATATAATCGTTCATGAGTGAAGTAGCATTCAAACTATCATCAGTATCTTCTTCTTCATCTAATGATATTGGTTCAGGAACATTATTGTCTTTTTTAGAATATGTCCAAATTATTGAAGTAGATATAATACAAACACATAACACAAGAATAAAAAAGCTTGTATCTTTATTTTTCAACTTTGATAAAGTTTTTTTTAATTTTGACATTAAATTTTTAAAATTATTCTTCAATTAAATACCTCCTTAAATTAATTGACTTCAGACATTAGTATTACTGAATTTTTTAGTTCTACTTTATATACAAAATTAACTTATTTATAGTATTGTTACCAATTTTTCTAATTTAATACCTATTAGTTCTATTTATTTTAATTTTTCATATTCTATAGAGATAGATATTTTAACCGTTTATGAAAAAATAACTAAAATTACTTGCATTTAGGAGGAATTAATGAAAAAAATACTAGTTTTTGCTCTGTTAATATTTGTAATAATGCTATTCATACCAACATTATCTTTAAATATCATTGAAAAAAATAATGTTAAAAAATCTGAACCCAAGTTAAATGAAGAGACTTATCCAATAACTGTCTATGACGTCAATAAAAAGGAAAACTTCTCTATTGAAATGGAAGAGTATCTAAAGGGAGTTATAGCTGCAGAAATGCCCGCTGAATTTGAAATAGAAGCATTAAAAGCACAGGCTGTTACAGCTCGTACTTATTTACTTCATCATTTGAAAAAATATGAAAGCGGACATCCTGACCATCCACAAGCTGCAATATGTACAGGAATTCACTGCCAAGTATGGCACTCACAAGAAACATTAAAATCTATACATCCAAATGATTGGTTTGAAAAATATTGGGATAAAATCGAAGAATCAGTAAATTCTACAAAAGGTGAAGTTCTAGTCTATGATGATAAAATAATAGAACCTCTATTTCATTCTACAAGTGGTGGTAAAACTGAAAATTCTGAAGACGTTTTTCAAAGTGCTGTACCTTATTTGAGAAGTGTTGACAGCCCTTATGAACTAGAAGCTCCAAAGTTACATGGTTCAGTAAACATTTCAATTGATGATTTTATAACAAAATTAAATAATGCTTATGGAAAATTAAATCTTACAGCAAATAATCTTAAAGATAAAATAATACTAAACGACATAAGCGAAGGGGGTAAAGTGAAAACTGTAAAAATTGACTCTATAGTAGTTTCAGGAAGAGATATAAGAACACTTTTCAACCTTAACTCTACAAATTTTAAATTTGTTCAATCTGGAAATGAAATTGAAATATTGACTACTGGATACGGTCATGGTATAGGCATGAGTCAATGGGGAGCTAATGGCATGGCTGAAAATGGTAGTAATTATATTGAGATATTGAAACATTATTATACTGGAATAGAAATTAAGGATATAAGTGAATAATTTTTGATCTAATCATTTATTGATACAAGTATTTTTAGGCATAATAAGTATGTATTATTTTTGTGTAGTACATATTTATTAGCCTTTTTTATTTATAATTTCATCTTTACAAGCTAATATTATTATTGTATATTAAATTTCAAGATATATTCTACGAGAGGTGTATAATGGAAAAAATAAATAGTATATTTGATGTATTAGGTCCTGTAATGATAGGTCCATCAAGTTCTCATACTGCTGGCGCAGCACGTCTTGGTAAAATAGCACGATATATAGCAAATAAAGATATAAAATCAGTAAAATTTTATTTACATGGTTCATTTTCAGAAACATACAAAGGCCACGGAACTAATAGAGCCTTAGTAGCAGGTATCTTAGGTATGGAACCTCATGATGAGAATCTTAGATATTCTCTTGTAATTGCAAAAAATAAAGGTATTGATATAGATTTTATAAAAAAAGATTTAGGAGCAATTCATCCTAATACTGTCAAATTTGAAATAACTTCTTCTAATGAAAATATAACATATGTAACTGGTTCATCTATAGGTGGAGGTGCTGTAATTATTACTAATGTTAATGGATTTGATATGCAAATAACAGGTAAATATTATACTATAATAGCAAAATATAAAGATAAAAAAGGAGTTATAAGTAATGTTACAGCTATATTTTCAAATAATAATATAAATATAGCAACAATGAAAGTAAAGAGAAAATCAAGAGGAAACGAAGCCTCTATGATTATAGAATCAGATGATTATATATCGCCTGATATTTTAGAAAAAATAAAACAACTAGAAGTTATAGAAAAAATAATAAAAATTGAACCAGTAAGCAATGTGAATAATTGATAGTTGATAATTGACAATTGATAGTTAATTGAAGTTTTACATATGTAAAACATTATGAATTGAGAATAGAGAATTGAGAATGTAGAATTAATGGTAACTTTACTGCATTAAGCAATAAATTAACTATCAACTATCAATTACATAAGTGCGAAGCACTTTTCAGTGTTTTTCCGTGTGCTTCCGTGGTTAATAGCAAAATTGAAAGGAATGACTTGCATGTATTATACAGGAAAAGAATTGTTAAAACAATGTAATGAACTGTCTTTACCTATATCTGAAATAGTTCTGCTTGATGAAATAAAAAATACTGAAACAACAAGGGATACTATTTTATCTAGACTTGAAGAAATATTTGATATAATGAAAAATTCAACTTCATATTGTGTTGAAAATGATATACCAACATTAGGAGGTATAATTGGTGGTGAAGCTAAAAAAATCAACTCTTATATAAAAAATAAAAAAACTGTTTGCGGTGAAACTATGAATAGAGCTATGATGCGTGCCTTATCATGTTCGCAATATAATGCTGCTATGGGTAAAATTTGTGCTGCTCCAACGGCTGGATCGAGTGGAATAATACCTGCTTCTTTAATTACAGCTAGTGAAGTTTTAAATTGTACAAAAGATCAAATTATTAAAGGACTGCTTACAGCTTCTGGTATTGGGAAAATAATTACAATAAACGCTACAGTTTCTGGAGCCGAAGGAGGTTGTCAAGCAGAATGCGGTTCTGCTGCGTCAATGGCAGCAGCAGGTATAGTTGAAATGGCAGGTGGTACTCCTGAAATGAGTTTACATGCTGCATCGATAGCTTTAAAAAATATTATGGGTCTTATATGCGATCCAATAGCAGGTCTTGTAGAAGCACCATGTTCTAAAAGAAATTCGTCTGGAACTGTAAATGCTATGACTTCAGCAGACCTTGCATTAGCAGGAATAAAAAGCATTATAACTTTTGATGAAGCTGTTGAAACTATGTATAATGTAGGTAAGGCAATGCATCCGAATTTAAAAGAAACTGCTAAAGGCGGTATAGCAGTTTCTGAAACAGGAAAAAAATTAGCTGCATCTATTAAAAATTAATTCTCTAAAATTCAAAATATGAACCTACGTGTATTTCTTCTATTTTACTTACTCTTGAGAGTTCAGCTGCAGATAATAAATCAGTACAATGACATATTCCTAATGCGGATATGTCTTGATTTTTTATATAATCACATGTTTTATCCATTACCTCTTTTTCAGGATTTCTTAAATGAAATCCACCTAAAGCATAAATTATTTTCTCACAATTACAGATTCTTTTTGCTTGTTCAATAATATTACATATACCTGAATGTGAACATCCTGTCAAAATAACTATTCCCTCATTTGTTTTATATACTAATGCAGTATCATCATATATAAAGTCACTTATTTCTTTGCCTTCTATTTCTGTAAATCCTAATGATTTCTTATTTTCAAAATCATTATTTCTTTCTATTTCACCAAGATAAAAGAAATTGTTGTATATTTCGAAGGATTCTTGAGAAACATTTACATCAAAAAACTCTCGTATTTCTTCTTCATTTCTCATTCCATTATTTTTATATTTCATACCTTCTTTATTTTCAATTTTTTTATACTTTTTATTAAATGCTAAAGGATGGCAAATTATACAAGGCTTTTTATATTCTATGTTTCTATTTTCTAGATTTTTAAAATATTTTACTAGATGATTTAATCCTCCAACATGATCATCATGCCCATGAGAAAGTACTATATAATCAATATCTTTTAGATCAATATTCATTTTTTCTGCGTTTTTTAAAAATAAATCTGTCATTCCTGTATCCAAAAGTATTTTCTTGCCTTCATGTTCTATATAAAGGCTAAAACCATCTTCTGCATAAAAACTATGTCTTGCTTTATTATCTACTAAAACTGTTACTTTCATAATTTATACTCCTTTGATTTTATAAATTAGTATTACTTTTTAACAATTATATGTAAATGTTCTGTAGCATCTCTATATTGCGGAAGTTCACAATACTCTGATGCTTTTTCTAAATAATTTTCATATATTTTAGGCATATATGTATATAAATTTACAATTTGTATGTTTAAACCTGATAAAAAACTCTCAGCTCCAGCATAAGATATTAAATTAAATCCTGCTTTCTTTACTTCCTGTAATGCTATTTTAGGAGTCGTAAAGAATACATCTGTAAAACTTTCTTCACTTGAAAACTTCAAATAATCTCCTTTTATATACTTATCAAAATGATCTATTTCTTCAAAGCTATCTGGAAATTCTCTAACGCTTGCCTTTAAAGTTCCCCATGTATTAATATACGATATTATTGCAGTTCCACCTTCTTTTAGTATTCTCTTTGATTCTGTTAGTACTTTATTTCTATCTTCTTCTGAATGCAAATGATATAGTGGCCCCATTATTAAAACGCTATCAAAACTTTCATCTTCAAAACATTCTAACTCCAATGCACTTTTACAATGATAGCTTTCTGCTGTATAACCCTGATCTTGTATTTTTCTTTTAGCAATTGTTAATTCATTTTTAGAAATATCCAATAATGAAACTTTATATCCCTTCTTTAAAAGTTCTAATGAATATCTTCCGGGTCCAGAGCCAACATCTAAAACATGTCCTGTTTTTGGAAAATATTTTTCTATTAAATAAATTGTACTATTAAACTCAATTTTAGAATAAGGATTATTTAGTCTATTCCATTCTCTTTCTGCATTTTCATCATAATATCTTTTTACATCATCCATTTTATTTCACATCCCAATTTTGTATTAAATTTTCTTCTATCCATTGAGTAGCTTTGTTGTCTGCTGACACTGGATATTTGTAATTTAATTCACTAGAAACTTCTAGGGCTATCCACCTAAACAAACTCATTGTATTATTCAAAGCTTGTTTAATATCTTCTTTATTATAATGTGCAAAACATTTTATTATGTCTTCTTTAACTTTATCATCTGCCCATTCGTCAAAATATCTTCCAGAATGCCAAGTATCATAATCTTCACCTTTTTTTATTACAGCATGCCATTCAATTAATTTAATGAGTTTATATTTCATATACCCATCTACACATGATTTTGCTGTCCAAAGCTCACCTCGTAATAATTTCTTGCTGCTCCATACAGCATGATACCAAAAATCATTAATAAGATTATCGAATTCTTTGATGGATGGAATATTAGAAGATTTTAACTCAAAATCAGCTAATGAATTAGATATATTATTAAACAAATTATCTTTATCAATAAGAACTCTTATACCTCTGTTTAATACAGCCTGAATTTCATAATTTTCTATCATCTCTTTTAATATCTGCACAGTAAATATTGAGAAATCAACATCTAACCCTTCTTTAAATAAAACACGACGTTCTTTACTACCTCCAACGGCAGTATTTTCAATAAAAGTAATCCAATAATCCTCTATTTTTTCAATCCATTTAGTATTATTTAAATAATAGTCAGGATTAGTTGTAAAAATAACCAAATCAAGGTCTGACCATTTATCTGCTGGTGTTTCTTTCCTAGCTCTAGAACCTACCACTATAGCCCCTCTTATGTCTTTTATGTCTTCTGCCCATGTAGTAAATTTTCTAATTAATTTTTCATATTTTTCTACATGTTCTTCCATTTTACTTCTCCTTCATTTTTTACATATATCCTCATTACACTCTTTGTTTATAATAGATTTTATTCGTATTATTACAGACATAATTACTGCTCCAATAAATCCCCCATTTATTATTGTTATAACAGCTCGTCCTAAAGTAAAGTCTTTTAATAACAGAAGCACTAAAATTATTGTAATGATATTAATAAAAAAAACACCTGCCCAAAATTTGATTTTATTCAGCTTTTTTATTTTTACATAATCTAATGCTTTTTTATCTTGGATAGCAATGATATAAATAATAATAACTATAAATCCTAAAAGAGTACTCCCATGCTGTAACATCTTATAAACAGGTATATCGAAGCTTAAAATATTAATACTCATAGATAAAGAACTAGACTTTGTAACAAAATAACCTGTTTCATGGGTGAAACTATCCCAAACTATATGTGAAAATGTTCCTATTAGTGCAGAATAACAAAATACAATAAATCTAAATACCGAATTAATCTTCCAATCTTTTTTTGCTAAATAATAGTATCTATTGCAATAAGGCCTAGGAAGGTTTGTTATTATTGGTTCTTTTATTAAATAATGATATATATAAGATAAAACTAAAATAATAGGTAAGTTGAAATATAATTGACCATAAAAAGAATGTCCAACTATTTGTATAGGTCTAAAATGTATGAAATATTCAAAATCAGGAGCCATTGAACCTATTATTAACGCTGTTAAATTTATATACTTAGTATGTTTAATACCAAAAGGTAATACTACTGCAGGATGTGAAAATGTAAATGGCATATTTACCTCACTATTATATTAAAATTTATATTGTAAATTATATCATTATAGAAAATTTTTTTAAATATAAAAAACAAAAGCATCCAATACTTTGGATGCTCAGATTGTTGACAAAGTCAACAAGATGACAGGCTTTTGAGAAACTTGAATTTCAAGGCGTGCCGAAATCGAGTAAGCGGAGCGTATATTAAAATACGTGAGCATTCTCGATTGAGGCAACAACGATGAAATTCGGGTTTGTCAATAGTCTAAGCATCCAATGCTTTGGATGCTCATATTTCATAGATACCTTCATATTCAATCATATTATCTTTACAAATTTGAATAACTTTTTCTTTTTCTTCAGGATTAAATCTTCCAGACAATCCGCAGCTTGAGCTAATTTTTCTTGGCACTGGTATTAGCTTCACTGTTATTCCTTTTTCTTTAAGAACTTTTTCAAATTTAACAGCAAATGATAATGAATAAAAAGTCATTAAGCAATATATATCTTTCATTTTTTAAGTATTAATTTATATTCTCCTTCTTCTTCTGATTTTTTCACGCTAAACCCTTTGTTTTTTGCAAATCTTGTCACATTTTCAACAGCAACTTGTGCATCTAATAAAACTTCTATATCTCCTGATTTATAACTATCTACTGCTTTTTTTGTTAAAACAACAGGTTCAGGGCATGATCTTCCTCTAGCATCAACTAACATTATTTAGCCTCCTCTACTTTTCTTATTTTCTTATTTTGACTAGCAGTTATACTATATGCAGTAATTAAAACAATAATAATACCAACTACAACTGCAATCTTACCATTCATTCCAACTCCCTTAGGACTTGCCGCTATACCAAAATTATGAGCAAAAGCAGCTCCAACTATAAGTCCCATTATAGTTATTGATGAATCATGATCACCTTCTGAAGCTAATATTGTTTGTCTTAGAGGACAACCTCCTAACAATACTGCACAAATTCCTACTAAAACCATACCTAAGAAATTCCATAAAGAATCACTATGAGCTATTGGCTGACCTTCAAAACCTATTTTAAACCCTTCTGGATTAAAAATCAAATTTCCGATTAAAGTAAATACAAAAATTCCTATAAGTCCCCATAACAAGTGAAAATCCTTGATCATTATAACATCTCTTAATCCACCTGCTGTACATAGTCTAGTTCTTTGAATAACTCCACCTATAATAAGACCTGCAGCTAAAGAAATTAATAATGGTGCATATTGAGAACCCGGTCCTTCTTTGCTAAAAGCAATAAATGAAGGTTTCATTATTAAAAAGATCAGCAAAATAACTGCAAGTACAGGCATAAAATATCCTCCTGCTTTCTTTTGCTCATAATTTCTTCCTAATGTAAATCCTCTTTCTATAAATTTTATACCTATTATTATTCCTACTAAATATCCTACTAACCCTACTACTGCATTTAAATCGCCATTAGCTAGTCTCAATATCATTCTTAGCGGACATCCTAAAAAGACTAAGGCACCCAACATAAGAAAGAACCCAAGCATAAATCTAATAATTGGTGAAGAACCACCTCTTGATTTAAATTCTCCTTTTGCGTATGCTACAATAAATGCACCTAAAATAAACCCAATAATTTCTGGCCTAATATATTGTACTACACCAGCAGTATGTAAGTTTAGTGCACCAGCTATGTCACGATAAAAGCATGCAACGCATATACCCATATTAGCGGGGTTTCCTAATTTTACTAGTAATACACTTAATATACCTATTATTATTCCGGAACAAATGATTTTTTTTCGTTCACTCAATTTTTTAAACCTCCTTTGATTAATTAATCTTTTAATTTTTTCCTTTATAGTATACTTCTTTTTAATAAATAATAGAAATAACAACTTTTCATACAATATTCATACTTATTAATTAATTTTATAAGTTGATTTAAATAAAAAACAAATAAAACCTTATAACATAATTGTTAAAGGTTTTATTTGCTTTTTATTTATATGTAAAAATATAAATAGGGGACAAATTAATAAATAAACGGTATATATTATCTTTTATTTTTGTTGAAAACACTAAATTTTTTTATATAATTATATTTAATCTATTCACATGGAAAATATAACATAATAAATCAAAAATGTACAGATAAATTTTTACAAAAATACATAAGTAAATATAGACTTATACTATATAGCTTTTTTAGTTAATTTACTGTATTTTTCAACTTCTTGCTTTGTTTCACTATCTTTAATACAATCATCATAATATCCTAAATTACTACTTAGCGGAATAAAAAATGGGCAATTATTTTCAGTATCATTAAGTATCTTTACTTTAAGATTAAATACTTCTTCTAATGCTTTTTTTGTTATTGTTTCTTGTGGAGAACCTTCATTGTAAATTTTACCTTTATCAATAATTATTATCTTATCAGAGTATCTCGCTGCTTGATTTAAGTCATGTAAAACCATTATTATGGTTAAATTTATTGATTTATTAAGCTTTTTAATGAGTTCTAACACTTCAAACTGATAGCATATATCTAAATAAGTGGTAGGTTCATCTAGTAATAGAAATTCTGGCTGTTGTGCTAATGCCATGGCTATCCAAGCTCGCTGTCTTTCTCCTCCTGACATTGTCATGACTTTCCTATGCTGTAGATGTTCAATTCGCACCTTCCTAATAGCCCAATCAATAATTTCATAATCATGTTTTTTTAATCTTCCAGTCCATCCTAAATGAGGATATCTTCCATATTCTACTAAATCTCTTGCAGTAAAATCATTTGGAACAATAGGATTTTGAGGAAGTATAGATACCTTTTTAGCTAGAGCTTTAGGACTAGCTTGTTCAATGTTAGTAGAATTAATAACTATTGAACCTTTATTAATTTTTTTATTTTTAGATAATGCTTTTAGCAATGTTGATTTGCCGCATCCATTCGGACCTATGATTGTAGTAATTGACCTTTTTTCAACATTAAAAGTAATATCATCTATAATAGTGGTATTATCATATTTTAAGGATAAAGAATTAACTTTTAACATTTTTAATTCCTCCTCTTAGAAGATATAAGAAAAATGGTACTCCTAATATTGACATGATGATACCTACAGGAAGTTCTAATGGATCTGCTATAGTTCTTGCAACAGTATCACAAAACATTACTAGTCCAGCTCCAAATAGAGCACTTGCAGGAAAAAGATATCTATAATCGGATCCTATTACAAGCCTTACTGTGTGCGGAACTATCAATCCTACAAATCCTAACAAGCCAACTATACTAACTGCACTAGCTGCTAAAAATGCTGCTACTGCAATCAACCCAAATCTTGTCTTTTCTACGTTTATACCTAAACTTGTAGCTATTTCATCACCTAACATAAGAATGTTTAATCTTTTTGATACTAATAATGATAGTAAAAATCCAAAAAGAGCATAAGGCCACAGCATATTAAAATCTGTCCAATTTTTAACAGATAAACTTCCAATAGTAAATCCTAACGTATCATGTACTCTATCTGGAAAAAATATAAGTATTAAATTAATGAGAGCACTAAGAAGCGATGAAATTGCTATTCCTGCTAAAACCATCCTTAATGGATGTATACCATTTTTCCATGAAATTAAATAAATTATTATTGTAGTAAGTAACGCTCCTATAAATGCAAATGGTGTTAATAAGTTCTCATATTGAGGCATTAAAACTATACAAATTGTAGCAACTAATCCTGCACCAGAGGAAACACCAATAATATTAGGTGATGCCAAGGGGTTTCTCATAACCCCTTGGAGAATTCCTCCTGAAAGTGACAGGCAAACACCTACTAATGCTGCTACTAAGGTTCTCGGCACTCTTATATTCCAGATAATACTCCTATTTAATCCTTCTGTATCTGTAAAGATAGCTTTTATTACATCTTTAATTGGAACATGATATGCTCCTAAACTTATACTTAGTAAAAAACTAACTACTACAAAAACAGTAAATATTAAAATGATAGTCATCTTATATACTGTCTTTTTCTTAGCAGTTATTATAGACTCTTCAATTTTTTTAATAGAATCATTTCTTAATGATTTTTCATCCATTTAATTAAATACCTCAGGATAAATAATTTTTGCTAAATATTCAAATGCTTCTGGATATTTGGCATTAGGTTTGTAAACAGAATACTCTTTTGGTAAATAATAAACTCTTCCTTCTTTAACAGCTGTTAATGTAGACCATGCTGAACTTGACTCTATTTCACTTGAAATTCTTTCTTTACATTTTTCAATATCACCCATAGTACAAATTAAAATGTACTCAGGATCTTTTGCTGCTAAAATTTCCATACTAAAATTAATACGTGTTTCACCTTTTATCGGAATATCTTCTGCTTCAACAACATTTTTAGCCCCAAGTAAAGAAATCATTTCTCCAGTTAATGAATTTTCAGTTTCAGTTTGCACTGATTTACTTGTTGAGAATAAAACTGCAACGTCTGGTTTTTCTTCTACGGTATTTACTTTTTCTATTGTCGTTTGACATTGGTCTATAATACTTTTTACTTTACTCTTATAAATATCTTCATTTCCTAGTACTTTACAGAATAAATATAGGTTTTTTTGAAATGCTTCATACGCATTTGTACTTGTATCTATAACAGCATACTCTACACCATTTTGTGCTAAAACTTCTCTAAATTCTCTTTGTGTATCTGAGTTATGAGTCAATATAACAAGGTCAGGTTCCAATGCTAAAAGTGCCTCAATGCTTATTTTATTCCAAGTGCCTAAATTAGTTATATCCATAGCAGCTTCAGGCACATTTGTAGTCCCTTTTACTCTTGCTATAGCTTCTCCTCCAGCAAGATACCATAAATCAAGTATAGAATTATAAAGAACCACTACTTTTTTTGGCTTCTTAGTAATAGATGTTTTTTCGCCTTCCCAGTCTAAGTAAGTAACGGTTTCATTTGTTTCATCTAAAATAAAATCTGGGTATAAATTTTCAAATTCATTAGAAGAACTTTGTTCTTCACTAGGTGTATTTTCAGGTTGTTCATTATTTGGATTGTCTTCAGATGCTGGTTTGTTTTGTTGACATCCTGTAAAACTTAATACCATAGCAACAACTAAAAATAGTGTAATAATTTTTTTAAACTTTTTCATAAGTCTCCTCCTAATTTTACAATTAATATATAAAAGCCCTATCCGTAATGGATAAGGTTTAAATCGAAATAATAATATTTACTTATTTTCAATTTCCTTCCCACCGAAGTCATGAATTTTTACAGGCAGGTCTCCTGGCTCATAACTCATCTGGTACACTGCCTTCCCAATTTAAATCAGTGGCTTTCTATTAATTGATAGTTGATAATTGACAATTGATAATTAAATGTATATTTGCTCGCAAATATTAAATTAAATAAATTTTCGTTAGAAAATTAACCATTAACTATCAAAATATCAACTATAAACTATCAACTATATTAGTGTACCTATCGTTATTTACAGTAACGGGGGCTGCAACGGATTTTCACCGATTTCCCTTTTCACCTTATAAGGCACCTGTAACATATTTAGTTTTCAAATAAAGTACTTAATTTTATATCTTTTCTAATATTTCTCTTATTGAATTACATACATTAATATAACTAATCTTAGGCCTATTTAACATTAAAATATCAATGCCTAGTTCTAAAGCTGCATCAACTTTTTCTTGTAGTCCTCCTTCATATCCACTGTCTTTAGTAACTATATATTTAATATCAAACTGTCTATAAAGTTCTTTATTTAATTCTTTTGTAAATGGGCCCTGCATTGCTATTATTTGTTTAGGCTTTAAACCTGCTTGTCTAGCTGTCTCTAATGACTTCACTGCTGGAAGAATCCTTACATAAAGTCTTTCTTTTTTGTCAATTCGTTCTGTGATTTCTTGTATATTATTACTTCCTGTTGTTAATAAAATATTATCACTCTTTAAATTTAGAAATTTACATATTTCTTCATATGAATCAAATCTTTTTAATTCATTTATATTCAATGAAGGTCTTTCATATCTAATAAGCTTAGTTTTTGTCTGCTTGCATACAGATATTATATTTCTTGATATATTTTGAGCATATGGATGTGTTGCATCAATTATAGTCTTAATTTCTCTCTTTTTTATTAATTCTTTTATTTCTTCTACATCCAATTTTCCATACATAATTTCAAGGTTGCTACTTTTTTGTATTAATTCTGCTCCATATATTGTTGCAGTAGATATAATTACTTTATATCCTTTTTCAAGAAGTTCCTTCACTATGCTTCTTCCTTCTTTTGTTCCAGAAAAGACGAGTATCAATATTTATACCCCCTTGGAGTTATCATCCTTCCATTAGCAACATAAGTTTTTGAATTTCCTATGATAATCATTGTTGACATATTTATTTCAGATTCACACATCTTTTCTAATGTTGTTATTTCAATTTCTTCTTTTTCTCTTTTAGCATTTCTTACTATTCCTACTGGAATATTTTTATCTTTATATTCTAGCAAGATATCTCTTGCCTTTTGTATATGCTCTCTTCTCCCATTACTTTTTGGGTTATATAAAGCTATTACAAAATCGCCTTGTCCAGCGCATTCTAGTCTCTTTTCTATTAATGACCATTCTGTTAAAAGATCACTCAAGCTTATTACAGTATAGTCATGCATAATTGGTGCACCTAATGAAGCAGCTGCCGCATTTGCAGCAGTAATTCCCGGAATAACTTCTATTTGTACTTTTTTAGAATGTTCTAATGCTATCTCCTGCATTATACCAGCCATACCATAGACCCCAGCATCTCCACCACTAACTAATCCTACCTTCTTACCTTGTAATGCATATTCCAATGCTTTTTTACATCTGTCTATTTCTTTTTTCATGCCAGCTGAATACACTTCTTTATCTTTTAATAAGCCTTTTATCTGATTAATATATGTTTTATACCCAATAATTATATCTGAATCCTTAACAGCTTCAATAGCTCTTAAAGACATGTAGTCTTCTAACCCCGGTCCTGTTCCTATTACATAAATCATGCTAAAACCTCACTTTTTTTTATAATTAACCACGGAAATACACGGAATATCACTGAAAAGTGCTTCGCACCTCTTAAAACGAAAAACTAGTTTCTCATTTACTTAATGTTTTACGTTAGTAAAACTTCCATCAATTCTCATTTCTCATTTCTCCATTCTCAATTCACTATGCTTTACTTTAGTAAAGCTACCTTAACTTTACACTTTTATCTTATTTATTTTCCGTGTCTTCCGTGTCCTTCCGTGGTAATGTTTTATTTTGTTTCCCAAATAGATAGTGTCATTCCATCTTTTGCTGTCTTGGGTAACAAACATTTACCTTTGTTTGATGCTAAGTAACCTGTTGGTTCGCATACTGCTCCTACTCCTACAGTATTCTTTACGAATTCAGAACATTGAAACAGGTCTTCTACTTCTTTTATTTCTTTATAATTATATGTTTTAAATTCTACTCTGTATTTTTCAGCAGTTCTTATAATTCCTTCTTCTGACTTTTTCACATCTATAGAAACTATCTTATTAACAGCTCGTTTTGATATATTTAATTTTTCTAAATTTTCATCTATAAAACCAGTTATATTATCTGATCTTGTTCCTTTTCTACACCCTATTCCTATAATTATATTTTGAGGTATAAGTTGTACAAAATTTTTCTCTAAAATTACTCTTTCTTTGTTAGATATATATATTATTCCTTCAACATTTTCATTTTGTGAATCTATAACAGCCATGTTGCTAGGAAGTTTTTCTTGAAAATTAATATCTGAAATAACTCCTACTTTATAATCGTTCACTATAAGTGAAGTAATTTCCTTTGCTTTCTGAAAATTAGTAATAACTAAATTATATTTTTTAGCAATCATGTCTACTGCTAATTTATTATTAGTGTCTGACGCTGTTGTGATAACAGGAACTGCTCCTATTGCATCAGCTAAATATTTTGCTTTTTCGTTAGCTCCACCTAAATGTCCTGATAAAAGGCTTATTACATATTGTCCATTATTATCAAGGACTAATACTGCTGGATCGAGAGATTTATGTTTTAAGTATGGAGATATATCCCTGACTACTATACCTGCCGCCATTATGTACACTAACGTATCATAATTTTCAAACAGAAATTTATTAAATTTTCTAAGTCCACCTTCTATAGGTTTCACTCCATGCTTTATATACTTAGGCATTGTATATATATCTATTTCATGTATTTCACTTTTTATAACTAATGCTAATTCTAAACTTTTTTTGGATAAAGTAATTACTGCCCACTTCATTTATTTAGCATCCCTGTATTCATGTGAAAAATCTTTATCATATAATTTAGATAATTCATACTCACAGTCAATAAAGTCTCCAACAAGTATTTGTGCTGTTTTTGTTATTTTTTCTTCCTTTACTTTTTTTGCAATATTTTCTAATGTTCCTAAAACTATTTTTTGGTCTGGCCATGTTGCCCTTTGTATTACTGCTATAGGTGTGCTAGGTTTATAATGTTTTATCAATCTTTCAACTACTTCTTCTATCATTTGAACTGACAAAAATATTGCCATGCTAGCCTTATGCTCTGCCAATTTTTCTAAGTTCTCTTTCTCTGGCACTGGAGTTCTTCCTTCTAGCCTTGTACATATAATTGTTTGAGATATACTAGGCAGTGTAAATTCTTTCTTTATTGCTGCCGCAGCAGCTGTAAATGAGCTTACTCCCGGTATAACTTCATATTCTATTTCGTTAATTTCAAGTACATCTATTTGCTCTTTTATTGCTCCATAAATACTTGGATCTCCTGTATGTACTCTTGCTACTATTTTGTCTTCTTTTACAGCATCCATTGTTACCTGCATAACTTCTTCTAATGTCATGCTGGCACTATTATATACTGAAGCATTTTGTTTTTTATCTGCATAAACTTCTGGATTTACTAACGAACCAGCATATATTATTACATCTGCATTATCTATTATTTTTTTACCTTTTATAGTTAGGAGTTCAGGATCTCCAGGCCCTGCTCCAATATAATAAACCTTTGCCATTTTTACCTCCAATTTTAGTTTAAAACGAGTAAGTAGTAGCGAGCAACTAGTAACATGGTGCAAATTTTCTAAAAGAAAATTTATTAATTTAAAATATTAAAAGTTTTTATTTATAAAAACTATCCTTGTTTCTCGTTCCTAGTTTCTCATTTCTTATTGCCTGTTACAATAAACACAGGGTTGTTACCGATCAGCATGGTTAAATCGCCTATATTTTTACTTTTTGATATTGAAGCTTGTACTACTTCTATGTTTTTATATTTATATTTCTTAAAAAGTTTAACAGCTTTATATAAATTTTCTATTGTAATAAAGTTAGCTACTACTATACTTTCTTTTTGGATATTGTCGTTAAACCATTCAAAAATACTCTCTAATTTTCCACCACTTCCGCCTATTATTACTCTCTCAATTTTCTTAATGTTTTTAAATGCTTCTGGAGCTGTTCCATGTATTACCTCTATATTTTTTAGTTTAAATTTTTCAATATTTTTATTAATTAAATCTATACCTTCTTGGTTTCTTTCTACAGAGTATATTCTACCTTTATCACAAGCAATACCGCATTCAATTGATATAGAACCTGTTCCAGCTCCTATATCTAAAACCCTGCTTTCTCTAGTAAGCTTAAGTTTACTTATTGTTATTGCTCGTATTTCAGACTTAGTCATAGGAACTTTTCCTCTTATAAACAACTCATCTTCTATACCATAAGAAGCATTCTCTACCATAAAAAATTCATTCCTTTCATTGTATTATAAACGAGTAATTAGTAACGAAAAACGAATAACAATGATAATTTACTCATTCTTCGTAAATTTTTTGATTCACCACTGAATTACACGGAAAAACACGGAAAATTATCTACTTAATTTAACTCAATATCCTTCGACTAGCGCTCAGGATGACTTTTGTCAATGCTTTACGTCAGTAAAGCCACCATCATTTTTAATTTTGTGTGCTTATTATTACTATATTAATATTATCTGTCTCATATTTTGTCGCTTCTTCTATTGTCATTTTAGTTATTTTCTCATCTTCGTAAGATAATTTTTCTCCTACATATATATATTTATTTATAATATTATTTTTTACTAAAGATTTTGCTATTGAAGCTGGTGTCCATACATTATCTGTTAATATTCCAACTAAATCATATTCTTTTACTTTTTGTATAAAATCATTATTTCTGCCGTGTAAACTAGTCAAATGTGCATCTTCATAAGTATGTCCTATCTTTGCAAACAGATACTGCATAGAACTTATGCCCGGTATAATAGTTAATTCTTCTAATGGTACATGTTTTTTTACAAATCTCAACAAGCTGTAAAATCCTGTATCACCTGATACTACAATGCTTATTTTTTTATTGCTTTTATTTTTGTTTATATAATTTATTATTTCATCTAGATTAGATTTTAATATTATAACTTCTTTATTTACAAAATTTAAACTATCTATATTTCTTTTTGCTCCTATTATTACGTCAGAATTTTGTATTTTTTTTAAAGTTACTGGTAATATATAATCTTTGTTTCCCGGACCAAGTCCTAATATATTTATCTTATTCATTTAAAAATTCCTCCAGAAGCATATCTGCTTTTTCACTTTTTCCTAGAATTCCAAACTCATTAGAAAAAACAACTGCTTCTATTTCTATATCATTATAAGTTCTTACTCTTGATCTTAAAGAAATTTTATTTGCTAATATGTTAAATACATCATCTAATTTGTTAGCTTTTATAATTTCTATAGATTCATCCGTTGTAATACAGTTTAAAATTTTTCTAATGACTTTAGGATTACAACCTATTAAAGCACAGTAGGCTGCTATTATCTCCATTCTGCAGTCTGCATAACTGCTGTGAGTTTGAAATATTCCTCCTGCAACTTTTGACAATTTACCTATATGACCTATCCATAATATTTTTTCTATACCTGTTTCTTTTGCTTTATCAAGCATATAACCAATATAATTACTAGTTTTTATAAAATATTTATTATTAAGACCAAGCTTAACTGCAAAATCTTTTCCATAATTTCCAGGTACAAATACTGCTTTTTTATATCCTTCAGCTTTTAACATAGAAAGTTCTAACGCCAAAGATTCCTTTAAAGCTTCTTCTGACATCGGCTCTACAATTCCAGTTGTACCTATTATAGATATACCTCCTACAATCCCTAGTTTAGGATTAAAAGTTTTTTTAGCTATCTCTTCACCTTTTGGAATAGATATTTCCACACATACTCCTCCGTTAATAGGAAGTACTTTTTTCACTTCAGATATTATCATCTTCATAGGTACAGGGTTTATTGCTGGATTACCTACAGATACAGAAAGTCCTTTTCTAGTTACTGTTCCAACCCCTTTACCACCAGTTATTTCAATTCCTTTTTCAGCTCTTTTTGCTTTAGCGTATATTTTTATGCCATTTGTTACATCTGGATCATCTCCGCTATCTTTTATAACAGCACAGCTTACAGATTCTTTATCCATTTGAATATCACATAATTCTAAATCTATGTTCCATCCTTTAGGAGTATCAATACTTATATTATTTATAATTTTATTATTATAAAGCATATTAACTGCTGCTTTAGCAGCCGCTGCTGCACAAGAACCAGTAGTATATCCATATCTCAATTTTTTTCCCTTTTTTTCAATAAATCTATCTAACATAACAAAATCCTTTTTAAACGAGGGATTAGTAACGAATAACGACATGGTATAAATTTTCTAAAAGAAAATTTATTTTGATTATTATTTAAGTTTTTTATTCATAAAAACTATCCATATTTCTAGTTTCTCATCGCTCGTTTCTTGTTTTAATTGCTTTACGCAAGTAAAGCTTCGATGTTACTAGTTCTTCGTTACTCGTTTCTCTTTTTTTATATCATTTTCAAAATAGCATTTATAATTGATACAGCTACAGTACTTCCACCTTTTCTACCTCTTATAGTAATGAAAGGTATGTTCTCCCTTTTTGTAAGTTCTTCTTTTGATTCTGCTGCACCTACAAATCCTATAGGTACACCAATTATTAGCGGTGGAACTTTATTAGCACCTTCAAATAATTCTATAAGTTTATATAATGCAGTAGGTGCATTGCCGATTAAAAATATTTTAATATCATTATTTAAAACGGCTTTTTCAATTGAAGCCATTGATCTGGTAATACCCTTTTCTTTTGCAGTAATTCTTACATCATCATCATGAACATAATTGCATATTTCACATCCAAGCTCTTTTAATTTTATCCTATTTACTCCAACTTTTATCATTTCAGTATCTGCATATATTTTACATCCTGAAGAAAGTAACTGTTTGCATTTCTCAATAGGCTCATTATTAAATTTAATTAGTTTTGAATATTCAAAATCAGCTGTAGTATGTATTATCCTTTTTACAACCTTTAACTCGTCAGAATTAAATTTATCTGCATCATCCATTATTGACTCAATAATTTCCATACTTTTTTCTTCTATCTCATAAGGATTCACTATATATTTTTCCATTTTATTCACCTTCTTTATTTTAAACGAGTAAATAGTAACGAATAACTAGTAACATGGTGTAAAAACTATCCTTGTTTCTCGTTCCTAGTTTCTCATCACTCGTTTTACGTTCCGTGTCTTTCTGTGTTCTTCCGTGGTATTGTTTTTTTATTTATAATTTGCCTTTTTTAAATTTGTCCATAGTCTTAACTAACGCATTTGGAAAGTCTAGATTTGAGTAGTAATGTAAATGAGCATAAGCTCCTACTCCATTTCCTTTTGCGTAACCGCATGTCCACTCTTTTATTACTTTATTTTCTCTTATTTTTCTCAGACTATATATTTTATTATCATCTTTAATTTCAACTTTTGACCTGTGAAATTCATGTACTCTTATTTTTTTATCTTTTGCACCGTAAACACAATCTTTCATTAATTCTAATTCTGCATATCCAAATCTTTGAAGTCGTTTAGTCATATAAGCTTTGCCATTAAGCCACCCTACCATACTAAATTCGTTATTATCAAAGTCAGAAATTGATTTACATAAGTACATCAACCCTCCACATTCAGCTGTATATGGAATTCCCTGTTCAAGCTTTAATCTTATATCTTTTCTCATTGAAGCATTTTTCTCTAATTCTTTTGAAAAAACTTCAGGGAAACCGCCGCCAAACATTAAGCCGTCAATATTTTCAGGTAGTCTTTCATCATTAATTGGACTGAATTTGACTATTTCAACACCCATTTCTTCTAATAGCTCTATATTGTCATGATAATAAAAATTAAAAGCTTCATCATAAGCTATGCCTAATCTCACATTTTGAACTTTATTAATTGCTGCTCCGTTACTTTCTACAATTTTGGTATTATATTCTTTTCCAAGTTTTATAAGTTCATATATTTCTATAGTTTGTTTTACTAGAGCAGACAGTTTGCTAAAAACCTCACTTAGTTCTTTTTGCTCACATGAAGGGACTAATCCTAGATGTCTTTCTGGTAGCTTAATATCACTGTCCTTTTGCAAATATCCAAATGCCTTTAATCCTGTATACATTTCAACCGATTTTTTTAAAAGATTGTAATGCATTTCTCCACTTACATTATTAAAGATTACTCCTTTAATATTTACTTTAGTATCAAAATCTCTATATCCTTTTACTACTGCAGCAATACTTTGTGAAATTCCTTTACCATCTACCACAAGAATTACAGGTAACTTAAGGATTTTTGCAATTTTGGCTGTACTGCCTATATCGCTCCCCACTTCTGCTCCATCATATAGTCCCATCACGCCTTCAACCACACTAAAGTCACTGTCTATTGAATTTTTATTGTATAAATATTTAATATGCTCATCTTTAATCATCCATGAATCGAGATTTCTGCTTTTTCTTTTTGTTATAAATGTATGGTATGCTGGATCTATATAATCAGGCCCAACTTTATACGGCTGTACTATCATTTGCTCAGACAAAGCTGCCATAATTCCCATTGAAATAGTAGTTTTTCCTACTCCACTATTAGTACCTGCTATCATAATTCCTGAAGGCATATATATCACACTCTTTCTATAAAGTAAATTACTAGGTATATATGTAATAAACAAAAAACACACCGGCAAGCGGTGTGAATATATATCATACTAATATACAACCTACCTCCCACCGAAGCAGTAATATCTCTTAGATAAAGGTAGGTCTCCTGGCTCAAACTCATATGACATACTAACCTTCCCAATATTAAATATCAGTGGCACTTAATAATTGATAATTGAAAGTTGATAATTGATAATTAAATGTACATTTGCTCTATATAGCAAATTTCTAAATATTTTCGCCAGAAAATTATCCATTAAATATCAAATATCAATTGTTAACTATCAACTGTAGTAGTATGTCTATCGTTATTCACAGTAGCGGGGGCTGCAGTGGTTTCTCACCACTTTCCCTCTTAGCTTTCATAAAGAAAGACCTTTAACTGAACAAATATTTAATTTTATACCTCATTTTAATATACTATTTGTTCTAAAGTCAAGTGTTATTTTATAGAAAGCAGCAGTACCATAGTGCATAATTATACATATTATTATGATGTACTTAATTTTGTTTAAGATACAATTGTTGATACTAGTTAAATCTATTTTCAAAACTTTTTATTTAATAATATAATATTATTTTTCAAAAATAACTCTTGATTTTATTTCAAATTTGTGTATAATTATAGAATATATTTTATATAATTACAGTGAGGTGTTAATATGATTAAAGCAGGTATCATAGGAGTAACTGGTTATGCAGGTCAAGAACTTTTTAGTCTTTTGTTAAATCATCCAGAAGTTGAAGTTTCTTTTGTTACATCACGATCTTATGGAGGTAAACCATTAAGACAAGTTTATGGAAATTATTTCAATATTACTAGTGTTAATTGTAAAGATAATTATTTAGATTTTAACAATTTAGATTTAGATGTGCTTTTTATAGCTCTTCCTCATGGATTAGCTTCAGAAATAATTACTCAAGAATTTATAAGAAAGTTTAAAATAATAGATTTAGGTGCTGATTATAGATTTAAAGATAATAAAGTTTATGAAGATTGGTATAATACTGAGCACAAAAATACATCTTTACTTAAATACGCAGTCTATGGTTTATGCGAATTAAATAGAGAGTTAATTAAAAATTCTTCTTTAGTTGCTAATCCTGGTTGTTATACAACTTGCAGTATTTTATCTCTTGCACCTCTTGTAAAAGAAGGCGTAATTAACAATAGAAGTATTATAATAGATGCTAAATCAGGAGTATCGGGAGCCGGCCGAGGAGTTAATCTTAATACACATTATGCTGAATGTAACGAATCTGTAAAAGCTTATAAAATAGCTTCACATAGACATACTCCTGAAATAGAAGAACAATTAAGTTACTTAGCAAAAGAAAATTTTAATATAGTATTTACTCCGCATCTTGTACCTATGAATAGAGGCATACTTGTAACAGCTTATGCAGAGTTAAACAAAGAGCTAGACTACGATGAAGTTAAAAGTATTTATGAAAAATACTATAAATATGAACATTTTATTAGATTACTACCTAAAGAAGTATTTCCTAATACTAAATGGGTTAAAGGTTCAAATTATATAGATATCAATTTTAAAATTGATAAGCGAACAAATAGAATTATCGTTATAGGAGCCATTGATAATTTAGTTAAAGGAGCTGCAGGTCAAGCAGTTCAAAATATGAATATCTTATTTAATCTAAAAGAAACAACAGGATTAAAAAGGATACCCTTGTTTCCTTAAAAGATAAAAAATAAAAGATAAAAGTGAAAAGTTATGGAAGTTTTACTAACGTAAAACATTAATTAATAAAATTTACGAAGAAATGAGTAAATTAACCACTAACTATACACTATCAACTATTAACTATTAACTATAGAAGTGTCCTTCTGTGGTTAATAAAATATAAAGGAGAGAAATAATAATGAAAGTTTTACATACAGGAATAACTGAACCTAAAGGTTTTCAGTCGGTTGGAAAACATGTTGGTCTTAAAAGTAAAAAGAAAGACTTAGCAATTATATATACAGAAAAGCCTGCCGTTTGGGCAGGAGTTTTTACAAAAAATATAGTTAAAGCTGCTCCTATTATTAGAAATATAGAAATTTTTAATAATAAAAATAAAATCCATGCTGTTGTTATTAATAGCGGAAACGCAAATGCATGTACAGGTGAAAAAGGTATTGTTGATAATCAAACTATGGCTGATACTTTGGCTAAATGTTTAAACTTAAAATCAGAAGAAGTAATTACTTCTTCGACTGGTGTTATAGGAACTATACTGCCTATAGATAAAATTGAATTAGGTATTAAGAATTCACACCATTGTTTAAGCAGTAATAGACAAGCAAGTGTTTCAGCTGCTGCTGCAATCATGACAACAGATACTGTCAGTAAAGAAATTTCTGTTTCTTTTGAAATTGATAGTAAAACAGTCAAAATAGGAGGAATGGCAAAAGGTTCAGGTATGATACACCCAAACATGGCTACTATGCTTAGTTTCTTGACGACTGATGTCAACATTTCCCGGGAAATGTTGATTAATGCACTAAAATGCAGTACAAATGATAGTTATAATATGATTTCTGTAGATGGAGACACAAGCACAAATGATATGGTTTGTATTATGGCTAATGGTGAAGCTGAAAACAATATAATAAATTGTAAAAACGATGACTATTATAAATTTAAAGAAGCTTTAGATGTTGTTAATAAAGAACTTGCAAAAATGATTGTTAAAGATGGTGAAGGTGCAAGCAAATTTATTGAAGTACAAATACACGGGGCTTGTTCCAAAGAAGATAGTAAAATTTTATGTCAATCCATATTAAATTCAAGCCTAGTTAAAACTGCTTTTTTTGGCGAAGATGCAAATTGGGGCCGTATCATGTGTGCTATGGGTTATTCCGGAGCAAAATTTGACCAAGATAAAGTTACTATTAAGTTTAAAAGTAAATTTGGCAATATAACACTAATGGATTGTGGTACTCCCATAATTTTTGATGAAGAAATAGCAGCAGAAGTATTAAAAGCTGAAGAAATAGTTATTCATATTAAACTTCAAGATGGAACAGAAAAAGCTGTTGGATGGGGCTGTGATCTAAGCTATGAATACGTAAGAATTAACGGAGAATATAGAAGTTAAATTGCTTAAGCAATTTAAACGAGAAACGAAAAACGAGTAACGAGAAACATGGAAGTTTTACTTATGTAAAACAAAAAAATATAAGAAACTAGGGACTAGTTTCAACAATGTTACTCGTTATTCGTTACTAGTTACTAGTTTTTATAGAAAGGAAATTATTATGATTAATTTATTTGAAAAGTCTAAAGTTTTAATTGAAAAGTTTACTGGCAAAATCATTATTATAAAGTATGGTGGAAGCATAATGAATAATTCAGAAATTGATAATTGTTTAATGCAGGATATAGTTTTAATGAAGCACTTAGGTATGAAACCTGTTATTGTTCATGGCGGCGGTAATGAAATTAATCAAATGCTTGATAGACTCGGTATTAAAACTAAGTTTATAAAAGGACTAAGAGTTACTGATGAAATTACTATGGAAACTGCTGAAATGGTTTTAGCAGGTAAAATTAATAAAAATATTGTAAATAAACTGCAAATTAAAGGTGTCAATGCTGTAGGAATAACAGGAAAAGATGGACATACATTCGTAACAAAGCAAAAAATAATAGATAATGAAGATTTAGGTTTAGTAGGAGATATACAAAAAACGAATACAAAACTAATCAATACGCTAATTAGTAATGATTTTATACCTGTAATTGCGCCAATTGGTACAGACTGTATAGGAAGAACCTATAACATTAACGCTGATTTTGCTGCCTCTAGTCTCGCTGTATCTTTAAAAGCAGCAGAGTTAATTTTTCTTACAGATGTGAGAGGAGTTCTAAAAAATATAAATGACAAAGATTCACTTATTTCAAAAATTACAGTGTCAGAAGGAAAAAAACTAATAGAAAATGGCATAATAAGCAGCGGAATGATACCTAAAGTTCAAAACTGTATTGAAGCAGTAGAAAAAGGTGTAAACAGAGTACATATAATAGATGGAAAAATAGATCATAGTCTATTATGCGAAATTTTCACTGATAAAGGTATAGGAACGAATTTCATAAGATAAAAGTTAAAAGTGTAAAGTGAAAAGTTGCGGAAGCTTTACTTACGTAAAGCAAAAAAGATAAAAGTGTAAAGATAAAAGTGAATAGTTATAGAAGTTTTACTTACGTAAAACAAATTAAAATAAAAAGAAATCTTAGATATAATGTGAATCACTTATACAAAATGCTTAGTTTTTATCTTTTAACTTTCAATTTATTACTGTTTTACGTTTAGTAAAACTACCATAACTTTACACTTTTAACTTTTATCTCTTATCTTATTAAAAGGGAGGTTTTTTAATGAATAATTGGATTAAAAGAGGAGAAAAAGTTGTAATGAAAACTTACTCACAATTTCCTTTAGTATATAAAGAAGGAAATGGAGTTGTAGTTAAAGATGATACAGGGAAAGAATACATTGATTTTGTTTCAGGAATAGCAGTTAACTGCCTTGGCTATAATAATAAGAAATATAATACTGCTGTCATTAATCAGTTTAGTAAATTTAACCACTGCTCAAATTTATACTGGAATAAACCATCAATTGAAGTTGCAGAAATACTTACTAAAAACAGTGACTTAGATAAAGTATTTTACTGTAACAGTGGTGCTGAATCAAATGAAGCTGCTATAAAATTAGCAAGAAAATATGCTAAAAAATTTAAGAATGAAGAATGCGTAGAAATAATCTCTATGAAACAATCTTTTCATGGAAGAACTATTGCTGCAATAACAGCAACTGGACAAACTAAGTATCAAAAAGGCTTATCACCATTATTACCTGGAATAAAATATGCTGAATTTAATAATTTTGAATCTGTTGAAAAATTAGTTACTAAAAAAACATGTGCGGTAATCATAGAACCTATACAAGGTGAAGGAGGAATAATTCCTGCTGAAAAGGAATTTTTGCAAAATGTTAGAAAGCTGTGCAGTAAAGAAAATATTGTATTAGTTTTCGATGAAGTTCAATGCGGTGTTGGAAGAACAGGAGAATTATTTGCATATCAATATTACGATGTTGTTCCAGATATTGTTACATTAGCAAAAGGTTTAGGAGCTGGACTGCCTATAGGAGCTATGCTTGCTAAAGATAAAATAGCTAATGGTTTTGAACCCGGAGATCATGCTTCCACCTTTGGAGGTAACCCTGTCGTTTGCTCTGGTTCTAAAGTAGTTCTAAATGAATTATTAAACAATGGATTGCTGCAACATATAAAGGAAGTTGGTAAATATTTAAATGATAATTTAAAGAAATTACAGCTAAACCATTCATGCATAACAAATGTTAGAGGTATTGGACTAATGCAGGGTATTGAAATTAACTGTAACATAAAAGATATTGTAACTAATGCTATGAAAAATGGTCTCTTAATTGTAGGAGCTGGCAATAATGTTATTAGATTTGTTCCTCCTTTAATTATAACCAAAGATGAAATAAATAAAGCAATTACTATTTTAGATGATTTGCTTTAAAAATGCATATAATCAATAGTATTTTTTATTGTAATTTATGTTAATTAAAAATATTTGTTGATTTGAATACAAAAATATAATATGATGTTGGATATATAATTTTTTTGAGGGAGGAAATTATTATGAAAAAAAGATTAACAATTTTTACATTAGTAACATTATTAATTATTTCTATGCTTTCATTAACATCATGTAAAGGTGATGAAAATGGTAATACAGATGCAGAAGCTGATGTAATAAAGCTTGGAGTAATTGCACCTTTAACTGGTGAAATTAGTCAATACGGAATCGGTGTTAACAATGCTGCAAAATTAGCAGCTGAAGAAATAAATGATGCTGGTGGTATTGATGGAAAAATGATTGAAATTATATCATATGATAGTAAAGCTGATAAAACAGAAGCTATTAATGCTTATAATAAGTTAAGAGATCAAGATAATATCACAGCTTTGATAGGTTGTACTATTAGCGGAACAACTTTAAGTATTAAAGAAATTGCTGCTGGAGATGGAATACCTGTTTTAACTCCTACAGCTACAAACCTTGACGTTACTTTAAATGCTCCTAATATTTTTAGGGCTTGTTTTACTGACCCATATCAAGGTGAAACTGCAGCTGTATTTTCAGCAGAAGATTTAGGAGCTAAAAAAGCAGCAGTAATATACAATCTCGAAAGTGCATATTCAGAAGGTATTGCAGAAGCTTTCAAAACAAAATATTCTGATTTAGGTGAAATAACTAATTTCGAAGGTTATGCAGATACAGATACAGATTTTAGAACCATTTTGACTAAAATAGCTGATAAAAAACCGGATGTTTTGTTTATACCTGATTATTATGCTAAAGTAGGAGTAATATTGACACAGGTTAAAGAATTAGGAATAGATGTTGTTTGTATTGGTGTAGATGGATGGGATGGAATAGAAGCTGACTATGCTGACGTTGCAGAAGGTCACTATTTTATAAACCATTATTCTAAAAATGACCCATCAGAATTAGTACAGAATTTTATAACTAAGTTTGAAGAAACTTATGATATGTCACCTAATGCACTTGCTGCTTTAGGATATGATGCTACAAAAATAATGTCAGAAGCAATCAAAAATGCTGGTTCTACAGAATCATCAGCTATAGTTGAAGAATTATCAAACATCTCTACTGATGGTGTTACAGGACATATTACATTTGATGAGAACGGAGACCCGACAAAGAGTATTTCTGTTATTCAAATAGTTAATGGTGAACATAAACTAGCTGGTAAAGTAAGTGTAGAATAATAAATTATAAAACCATTAATATTAATTATCATTGTAGGAGAGATATTATATTTCTCCTACAGTTATTTTATTGATAGTGGGAGGAGGAACCAAATTGACATTATTTTTACAGCAGTTAATTAACGGTTTATCTGTAGGTAGTATATATGCTGTAATTGCACTTGGATATACAATGGTTTATGGTATTATTAAGCTTATTAATTTTGCTCACGGTGAAATAATGATGATGGGTGCATATTTTGCATTCGTAACTGCTGTTACTATAGGAATGCCTTTTTATATGGTATTAATAGTATCTATGCTCATTGCAGCCATACTTGGTTTATCTATAGAATATGTAGCTTATAAACCTTTAAGAAATGCTCCAAGAATCTCTGCTCTTATAACGGCAATTGGAATTAGTTTATTTTTACAAAATCTTGCTCTAGTTGTATTTAAGCCAGAACCTAAAGTAATGCCTGCAATAATACCAAAACAGCCAATTCTAATAGGAAACTTACAAATAGGAACCGTTACAATAGTTACAATATTACTTTCCGTAATTTTTATGATTTTATTAGACCAATTTATTAAAAAAACAAAGCCCGGAAAAGCAATGCGTGCGGTATCACAAGATAAAGAAGCCTCCATACTCATGGGGATAAATGTTAACAGAACAATATCACTAACTTTCGCTATAGGTTCAGCTCTAGGAGCATTTGGTGGTGTTTTATATAGTATTGCATATACACAAGTATACCCGACAATGGGAATTATGCCAGGATTAAAAGCATTTGTTGCAGCTGTTTTGGGAGGAATAGGATTACTGCCAGGTGCAATGTTAGGTGGTTTTGTTATAGGCATGATTGAAACAATTTCAAAAGCTTATATATCAAGCCAGTGGTCTGATGCTATTGTTTTTGGAATACTTATTATTGTTCTCATCGTTAAACCTACTGGTATATTGGGTAAGAACGAAAGAGAGAAGGTGTAGCCATGAAAGATAATATAAAAAAAAGCTACTTATTAAATATTGTAGGAATATTATCAATTTATTTGATACTTAAATTATTAATTGGTGGAAATGTACTCAATAGATATCATATAAGTATAGTTATTTTCATTTGTATAAATATTATCCTAGCAACTAGTCTAAACTTGGCGACTGGTTTTCTTGGACAGCTTGCACTAGGTCATGCAGGTTTTATGGCTGTCGGAGCTTATGTATCTGCAATAACTGCGGTTGCACTTAAATCCTCAGGTCTACCAGACACTCTCATGCTGGTAATTTCACTACTCGTCGCAGGAATATTTTCTGGAATAGTAGGAATAGCAATTGGTATACCTGCATTAAGGTTAAGAGGTGACTATCTTGGTATTATAACTCTTGGATTTGGTGAAGTAATAAGAGTTATAATAAATAATATGAAATCAATAACAGGTGGAGCACAAGGATTTACTGGTATACCTAGAATAGCTAACTTTGATAATGTATTTTGGATAACAATAATTGTTGTAGGAATATTATATGCTCTTACTCACTCTCGACAAGGAAGAGCTATTATATCAATTAGAGAAGATGAAATAGCATCAGAAGCAGTGGGTATCCAAACAACAAAATACAAGGTATTAGGATTTGCTATTGCCGCATTTTTTGCTGGAATAGGTGGAGGACTTTATGCTCATCATCTTGCGTTTTTAGATCCTAAAACCTTTGGGTTTATGAAATCTGTTGAAATTCTAGTAATTGTAGTTCTTGGCGGAATGGGAAGTCTTACTGGTTCTATTATTGCAGCAATAATTCTTACCATTTTACCTGAAGCTTTAAGAGAATTTGCTAACTACAGAATGCTAATTTACTCATTTATTCTTGTAGTAATGATGATATTTAGACCTCAAGGAATATTTGGAACAAAAGAATTTTCATTGTCATCTTTCCTTCATAAGCTGAGGTATAATCAAATTATCTCACCGCGAAAAGAAATAAAGGGGGATGAATAATATGGCTATATTACAAACTACTGAATTAGCAATTCAATTTGGCGGTCTTAGAGCCGTTGACAATTTTAATATATCAATCAATGAACATGAACTTGTTGGTCTTATAGGTCCTAACGGTGCTGGTAAAACTACTATTTTTAATATGTTAACTGGAGTTTATAGGCCTACTGAAGGAGATATAAAGCTAGATGGTGTTAGTATTGTAGGTAAAAAGCCCTATGAAATTGTAAAACAAGGTGCTGCACGAACATTTCAAAATATTAGATTATTTAAAAATCTTTCAGTTATAGATAATATAAAAATAGCTTATCACAATGAAATGAAATATAGTACTTTAGAAGGAATATTTAGAACAAAAAGATATTGGAAAGAAGAGAAAAAGGCTCATCAAGAATCACTAGACTTTTTAAAAATATTTGACATGCAGGATTATGCTAATACACTAGCTAAAAATCTTCCTTATGGAAAACAAAGAAAACTTGAAATAGCTAGAGGTTTGGCAACAAATCCAAAAATCTTAATGTTAGATGAACCAGCAGCTGGAATGAATCCACAAGAAACTTATGAATTAATGGACACTATACACTTTATTAGAGATAAATTTAATATAACTATACTATTAATTGAACATGATATGAACCTTGTAATGGGTATATGCGAAAGAATTGTAGTTGTTGATCATGGTAAAATTATTGCAAAGGGATTACCTGAAGAAATAAAGAACAATCCTGATGTAATTAAAGTATACTTAGGAGAGTAGGTGATAAAATGCTAAGAGTTGAAGATATTAATGTTTTTTACGGTAAAATTCATGCAATCAAAGATTTAAGTTTTGATGTGAAGCAAGGAGAAATTGTTACTCTCATAGGTGCAAATGGTGCAGGCAAAACTACAATTCTTAAAACAATATCAAAAATACTAACTCCTGTAAGCGGCCTTGTTAAATTCAATAATGAAAACATTTCAAAAATCCCAGCTCATCAAATCATAGATATGGGAATGGCTCATGTTCCAGAAGGAAGAAGAGTATTTTCTAAAATGACTGTATTGGAAAATCTGCAAATGGGTGCATATATTAGAAAAGATGAAAGAGAAATTCGTGAAGATTTAGAAATGGTTTTTACTAGATTTCCTAGATTAAAGGAAAGAAGCAAACAAGTATCAGGTACATTAAGCGGTGGCGAACAGCAAATGCTTGCTATAGGTAGAGCTATTATGTCAAGACCTAAGCTCATACTTATGGATGAACCTTCTATGGGACTAGCACCAATACTTGTAGATGAAATATTTGATATAATAACAAGTATTAATAAAGCTGGAACAACAATCTTATTAGTTGAACAAAATGCTAATAGAGCACTTCAAATAGCTCATAGAGGATATGTTCTTGAAACAGGAAAAATAATAATGCAAGGTACTACTAAAGAATTACTAAACGACGAAAAAGTTAAGAAAGCCTATTTAGGTGGATAGAATAAACAACCTCCAAATCTAGCACTTGGAGGTTGTTTTAAATTTTTAATTAAATATATCATTAGTATAAACTTCTAAGTTATTGAAAAAATATGATTTTACAGTATCCCCTAACTTATAAGAAGTAAATTCATCAATTTTGAAATTTTTAAAACCATAAACTAAAACTGTTTTATCTTTTGGATCAATAATCCAAAATTCTTTTACACCTGATATCATATAAGTATTTAATTTATCAACCATATCTCTTGACCTCGTACTAGGAGACAAAATTTCTACAACAAAAGATGGAGTTCCCATATAACGTCCTTTTTCATTAACAGCTTCGTCTATGTCACAAGCAATTAATAAATCTGGCTGCATAACATCAGGTTCTTTAAAATCTTTTTTATTAAAAGTAACATCAAATGGTGCATAATAAATTTTGCATTTATTTCCTTTTAGAAACTCTTGTAATATTGTGTAAAGCTTTCCTGAAATGTCTTGATGGTAAACATTCGGTGAACCTAAAATAATTATTTCACCATTGATAAACTCCATCCTTAGATCACTTTTTTCATAAATTTCCATAAATTCTTCATATGATACTTTTTTTCCACCATACTGATAGTCAAGTGCCTCTTCTTTAACAAATAGATATCGTTCGATATCTGTAATGTAAGGTGTGAGTCTAGCTGACTTTTTTCCATTCTTAGTTATAACTACCTCATGATTATCAATTACATAATCTAAATATTTACCTAAATTCATTTTAAGTTCCGTAGCCGTAATCAAATTTTTACAGTCTTTATACTCCATACTAATCACCTCGTACGATTATTTTACGTTAACGTTCGATTTTTGTCAAATTTCGTACGATATTAAGTGCATAATACTAAAATTACTTTATACCTATTACGTTATTGATACTTTTTCATTACTTCCTTTAATTCTCATTTCTCCATTCTCAATTCAATATGCTTTACACAAGTAAAGCTACCATAAACTTTTCACTTTTAACTCTTAACTTTTATCTTATCTATTCTTGATACAACTTTATTTTTGCCTTGTGCTTTTGCAGCATACATTTTTAAATCTGTATCATTTATGAGTTTTTTGATATCATCATAATCTGAAATATTGGATATTCCCATACTAACAGTTACATTAAATTTATTATCAAAGACTATATTTTCTATTGATTCTCTAATCTTTTCAGCAATTTCTATACCTCTATTATAATCAGTTAAATATATAATAGAAAATTCTTCTCCACCACAACGAAATATTAAATATTCCAATCCTAAGTTTTTAAGTATATTGTCCATTTTCTGTGATATTGCAACTAAAACTTCATCACCTTTTATATGACCATACTTATCATTTACTTTCTTAAAATCATCAATATCCATTTCAATAAATGCACCTTTTTTCTTACTCTTAAAAACGTATTCAAGTTTTTTATGAAAAGTTTTTCTATTATACAGCTTAGTTAAATAATCATGATTTGCTGAAAATTCTAAATCATCAATATATTTTTGTTCAAGTTTTTGAAAATGATTAAATTGTTTAATTGCAATTAAACTAAATATTAAAAACAAAATAGTAAATATTATTCCTATACCATAGAAATATTTGAGTATATTTATCATTATTTGATCATAACGTTCATAATCTATATATATACCAACAATGGAATCAATTTCTTTATTTTTATCATATATGGCTGAAAAAGCCGACATATAACGTTTACCATTATATTCAAAATCAACATTAAGGTCAACATAACTTCCAGAACTATTTATTCCATCTATTATTCTCTTTTGAAATCTTTGTGGCTGCTCATAAAAATCAAAAACATTTCTTGCTGTATAACTAGAAGTATCTTTTAATAATATCGTAGAAGTATCTAAAAAATAATATAACTCTCCATTAATTATTTTTAAAGTAAACAGATACTCTATATTGTTAAACGATTTGTGAAATCTTACTAAGTCAGCTATTGAATCTAAATATAGATTTGAATTAATATCTTGATTTTTTATGATCTGATTAGCTAATTCTGTATCAACTAATAAAGAAGCAGTATTTGCATGATTTAAAATGTCAGATTCAATATACTGATAAACTATTTTTTTAGTTAAATAATAGGCAATTACGTCTGCACAGTAAAAGGATATAATACAAAATATCAATATCCTTATTAAAGCTTTCTTCTGCTTATGCATAAAACCTCCTTGTATTTTATTTTTAGTAATACTATGTATAAGCAGTATTTCAATATATTACTAAATTGTAATTAATAATTAACGAAATATCTTCTATATTATTTATCGGTAGTTTACGTTTTTTTTAAAATTAATAATTGCAAATTTATAATATATGAAAAATTTTAATCACCATTTATTATAATGAACTCTTCTTTCATCAAATCTATCTTTGAATTTATTTTGCCTTTCAGTATATCCTATTGGTATTATAGCAAATGGAATTATATCTTCCGGCAAACCAAATATTCTTTTCAAATATAACATTAAATTTTCTTTTGGTGCTACACCTACCCAAACGGCACCAAGACCTTGTTCCACTACCTCTAATAAAATATTTTGTACTGCGGCTGACATATCTTGCTGCCAGAAGTCAGGTTCTTTAATATAATCTTTATTAGCTACCGGAATTATTG
This sequence comes from Tissierellales bacterium, assembly GCA_018433765.1. Taxonomy (GTDB): domain Bacteria; phylum Bacillota; class Clostridia; order Tissierellales; family Sedimentibacteraceae; genus SM3-B41. The sequence continues at coordinate 75,336 of JAHDQO010000012.1, read as the reverse complement.
CGCAACCTGCATTTGCAATCATAGCAGAATAGTTATGCATTTTAGATATTGTACTGAGTAATTCTTTATCCTCTACAACTATGAACTCCCAAGGCTGTTGATTATGAGCAGATGGTGCTTGCATTGCTGCTCTAAGTATCTTTTCTATTTTACCTTTCTCTATTTTCCTATCTTCGTATTTTCTTATACTTCTTCTAATATCAATAGTATTCAATTTTAATCTCTCCTTTTTTAATAATATTATCTTTAAAACTTGTAAACATGCAAAATATCTAAATTAATATTTATTTAGATTAAATACTCAACAATAATTGTATTTATTTCACTCCCTTACGTTCAATATAAACTAATCATACTAGCAGTTATCCACAGTTTCTAATTTTTAACCAATACATAATAACAATATAATAATTATTAATTGTTTTCTTCATTTGTATTGCAATATATCTCAACAAAATTATCTAAGTCAATTGTTTTTTCAATGTTATAATTTATTTCATTTTCTTCGTAATATGTTTTAATAATAACTTTATTATTAGACTCATCTATATTAAATTGCCAATCTTTTAAATCATCAGCTTTTTCTATTACTTCATATTTATTTGTAATAAAATTATATACTGATAAATCCTTAGACAATTCATCTTTAGTATTTTCACTAGGTGTGTTTAAAATGAAATATGTTGTATCAGGTATAAGATATTCATTATTGAAACATTTGAATTCGCTAATAACTTCTTTTTTATTAACATCTATTATTTTTTTATCTCTTATCTCAGATGTACCACAATCAAGTATAATATACTCGTCTTCTATTAACCATTTATAACTACCATTAAAAAAATCACTATTTGGAACAAGTATAGGCTTTGTTTGTCCTTGTTCCCATATATACACTTCTTGTTCTAGATTCAAGAAATCTGTAGTTATAAATATAATATTATCATTAATCTTACTGTCTAATACATTTATTTCTTTATTAAATTTTAAATATGACGTATTTAATCCCTTTAAATATGTATTTATATCTTCTAGCTTCCCTGTCTCAATATAAAAGTCAGGATATCCATTAAAGAACTCGTTAATGGTTTGTACTATTTCTTCCGTTGAAACTAACTGGTTAGTAATATCACTATTAGTATCTTCTAAATCATTGATCTTTTCTGATAATATGTCAATTTTGTCTTTTAATTGTTTTATTTCTTTGTCTTTTTCAATTGATTCTACAGTTAATTTATCTACCTCTTCAGAAATATTATTGTCAGATGCACTTACTTGTACATCTCTTTCAATACGTTCAATAGTTCCACAGCCTGTAGAAAATAAAGCTATGATAATACAAATAATTATAGTTTTTTTCATATATATTTATTCCCCCTTTGTTTATTTTACTTATAATATTTTATTCAAATAATATATTTTTATTTTAGTATTATTATAAAATTACAGCAATATTTTAAATAAATTATATAATCTGCAAATAATCTATTACTCTAATAATAACTATAAATTTTATAGCTTTCAACTTTAATTATAATTTATTATATAAGTAAATTTTTTTGCATCTTGCTTTATTACATTTTGTGATATATACTACTTTTGTCAATTAGATTTAATTAAATTTTTTCACATAAAAATACTAAGGAAAAAGAATTATGAATAAATCAAAAGGTGTTTTTTTTACAATTTTATCAGCAATATCATTTGGAATAATGCCAATCTTAGCTGTATTTGCATATAAAGGTAATTGTAATGCTTATACACTAACTTTTTTAAGAAGTTTTTTTGCTATTTTTATATTATACTTGTACTTGAAATTTAATAGAATTAGTTTAAAAATATCTAAAGAAAATATTCTTCCTTTAATTCTTTTAGGTATTTTTGGTTATAGTTTAACTACTTTATTATTATATCTATCTTATAATTATATATCAGTTGGTATGGCAACTACAATACATTTTGTTTATCCATTAATAGTAACTTTTATATGCATTCTATTTTTCAATGAACAAATAACCAAAAGTAAAATACTAGCTTTGATGCTATCAGTTTTAGGTATTTTTTTATTTTTTGAGAATAACAGTACAACTGACTTAAGAGGTGTTTTTTTATCGTTATTTTCAGGTTGTACTTATTCATTTTATATGATTTATATTTCAAAAAGCAATGTTAAGGATATGAATCCATTTAAACTTACATTTTATTTATCTATTCTTGCATCTACATTTGTTTTTATATTTGGTTCATTAAATAATCAGATCAAATTTGATTTAACTATTTCTGCATGGTTTTTTTCTTTTATTGTTTCCATTATTACTGCTGTAGTAGCAGTAATAAGCTTGCAAATCGGTATTAAAAATATAGGCCCTTCTACAGCATCTATATTAAGCACCTTTGAGCCTATTACTAGTACAATTTTAGGTTTCTTAATATTAAAAGAATCTATAACTATTAAAACTATTATAGGTTGTATACTCATAATAACTTCTGTAATTTTGCTTACTAAAAAAAATAATACCTCTAAAATATCATCATAAAATTTAATAGCTTTGAATAGTAGCTAAATATTTACACATATAAACAAAATATGGTATTATATGTGTATAGTTAACATTTAGAAATAGACTCTATTTAAATACCATTAACTTTAAATTTCTTCTTTAAACTTTATCTTATTTGAAAGGAGTATATTATGAACAGTTTATATGAACAAAACATTAAAAAACTAGAAGAACTATCAATAAAGAACGGTTATTACATGTCTTTGGGAGGCTTGTTAGGTTGGGATCAATGGGTAGGTTTACCTTCAAACGGGGTAGACTATAGAAGCGAAGTTCAAGGTTTTATTACATCACAACATTTTAACATGTTAACTTCAAAAGACGCAGTAAAGTTAATAGAATATTTCGACAACAATGAAATTAAAGATGACATTCATAAATCTATATTTAGTCAGCTTAAAAGAATACAAAGAATGCCCACTAATCTTATGGAACAACTAGATAAATTAACTGTACAAGCTCAAGCGGCTTGGCACGAAGCTTATAAAAAATCTGATTTTGAAATATTTAAACCTTACTTAGAAGATATAATTAACATTAATAAAAAGATTGCAGAACATTCTAATTGCAATGGACATTTAATGAACGGTCTAGTTGAACAATACGAGATGGATTTAACTGTTGAAGAAATAACTGAAGTTTTTGATGAACTAAAAGTTGGAATAATCAAATTAATTAAACAAATTCAATCCAGCAGTGTAAAAATAAATGACATATTTGAAAATTTAGAATATGAAAAGAATGATCTTATTGATTTCGCTAAACATGTAGTAGAAACAATGGGTTATGATTCACAATCAGGTGCTTATGGAGAAGTTTTACATCCATATACATCTACTATAGGCCCAAGAGACTGTAGAATAACTGCAAACTACAGCAATTTTAAAAACATTTACGGAACTATTCACGAAAGTGGACATGCCATATATGCATTAAATTCTTCTGATAAAGTAGCTAAATTAGGCTTATGGGGAGGACTTTCTGGTTCACTCCACGAATCTCAAGCATTATTTTATGAATACATAATTGGTAAAAGCATTGAATTCTGCTCATATTTCTATCCAGAACTTCAAAAAAGATTACCATATTTTAAAGATATAAGTCTGAAAGAATACTACAAATCAATAAACATTGTACAACCTTACTACAAAAGAATTGAATCAGATGAAGTCACATATAATTTACACCCAATAATAAGATTTGAAATAGAAAAAGACATTATAGAAGAAAAAATAAAAATTGATGATATTAGAGAAGTCTGGAATGCAAAATATAAAGAATATTTAGGACTTGATATAAAAAATGATAGAGAAGGTGTTCTTCAAGATATTCATTGGGCTCTTGGTGCAGTAGGATTTTTCCAAAGCTATACTTTAGGTAATGTTTACGGAGGACAATACTTAAATACATTGTTAAAAGATGTTCCTAATGTTTATAAGGAAATTGAAACAGGTAACTTTAAGCCTTTAAATTCTTGGTTAAAAGAAAACATTCATCAATACGGTAGAGTATATACCCCTACAGAATTATTAGTAAAAACAACAGGTGAAAAATTAAAAGCAAAACATTACCTGAATTACCTTAATAAAAAATACTCAGTTATTTATAATCTTTAGAAAATTTAAAAATAAGATTCTAAGTTTAAATGGAAATTTTACTTACGTGAAATTTCCATTACTTATTATCACGATATTTTTTTGGTGTAATACCTGTCATTTTTTTAAAAACCTTAGTAAAATAACTTTGATTATCATATCCTACATAAAGAGCAATATCTAGTATTGACATATCTGAATTTTTTAATAGTTCTTTACTACGTTTAATACGAACACTATTTAAATAATCTGAAAAATTTGTATCCATTTCTTTTTTAAAGAGTTTTGATAAATATGATTCATTGATATGAAGATAATCAGCAAGTTTTTTCAGCGTCAATCTGTTCATATAGTTTGAATTAATATGATGTACCGATTGACTTATTATATACGAGCTGCCAGAATAAATACTGCCAAATACATTATCAATAAAATTGTCAATAATCTTTACAGTCCATGAACATAAGTCTTGAAGATTGTCTATCTTGCTAAGAGAAGTAATAAAATCAAAATTAAGTCCAAAAATTTTTTGCAGTGAAGCACCCCCTTCAACAGAAGCTCTAGATAAAATAGTACATAATTCTAATACTCTTGCTTTAATGACTTCTATGTTACCTCCTTCAATAAGTAGGATTTCATTGAGTATAGATTTTAGGATTTCCTGTGCTTCTTTACTGTTTCCAGCTTTTACTTTTTCAATTAAAATTTTTTCTTTATCATATGGATAAACTATTTGCTGTTCATTTTTTTTATACTCATATATTTTTTCACCTATTTTTGCCTGCTGTTTACTTTTCATACTTAGTTTTGTATAATCCTCTGCTTCATTATATAAACTTAAAACTGCTCTGTATAATAAATAAGATAAATGATTGACTTGTTTTGGAGTGAAAATTTTCAAATTTCTCAAGAATATAATTATTTTGGAATAAACATCAGGAGATACAGAATGAACAGTAAACAAATCCTTAATCATATAAGACTCTAGAGAATTCATAATAATAGGCCCAGCTATAAAAACACCGTTAAATTCTCCATCTTTTAAAATTGCTATTGCTATATTCACTAATCCTGATGAACATGTAAAAATATATGGTTCTCCTAAACGTGAAGCTACTTCACTAGAAAACTTCAAGTTATCAAGGCAGTTACTATTTTCCTTAGCATATGAATCAAAAAATAAACATATTTTATTATCATCTTTACTTGAACATATTATAGACATGTTTTTATCAAAAATAGTTACAGGTACTTCAGTTGAATAACTAAATGCATCAATAATTTTTTTCATTTCTTCTATATTTGATTTTTTCTCTTCTATTAAAGTTCTATTCATAATATTACCTCTATTAAAATATTAATCTGATTACAATAACTACTATATCTTTAAACCTAAATAAACAAGCTAGTCGTGCATAAAATTACAAAAAAAAATAAATTTTTTACAATAAAAATTATATAAAATTAACAAAAATGAATGTTTTGTAAATAAACCGACAAAAAAATTACAAAAACTACTTAAATCCATACAAAAAATTAACATTTTTATTTGGTATTATATTATCAATAAATAATAATAAAAACAAGTCAATATATGAAAATGTTATCACAGTAAAAAAATACATAATTTATATGGAGGATAAAATGGGAAAAGAATTAATACTTAAAACATTACGTCATGAAAAAACAGAAAGAGTGCCTTGGATACCATTTGCAGGAGTTCATGCTGGTAAATTAAAAGGATATACCGCTGAAGAAGTATTAAAAGATGGAGATAAATTATACGAATCTCTATTAGAAGTAAACAAGCTCTATACTCCCGATGGAATGCCTATTATATTTGATTTACAAATAGAAGCTGAAATAATGGGTTGTCAACTTTTATGGGCAAAAGATAATCCACCGTCAGTAATGAGTCATCCTTTACAGGGAGAAAAAAAGATACCATGTAAATGCAAAATACCAACTGCTCAATCAGGAAGAATCCCAATGATTTTAGATGTAATGAAAAGAATTAAAGCTCAAATAGGTAATGAGACTGCATTATACGGACTAATTTGCGGACCTTTTACATTAGCTTCTCATTTAAGAGGCAGTGAAATATTTATGGACATGATTATGGATGAGCAATATGTTAAAGATTTAGTTTCATACTGTGCAGAAGTATGCTGTAAAATGACTGACTATTATGTAGACGCAGGTATGGATGTAATAGCTGTAGTTGATCCACTTGTAAGTCAAGTATCTCCAGACCATTTTGAATCTATGCTTTCTGAATCTTTTACAGCAGTATTTGACTATATAAGAAATAAAAGAGCTTTTTCTTCATTCTTTGTTTGTGGTAATGCAACTGTTCAAATGGATGTTATGTGTAAAACTAATCCTGATTCAATTTCTATAGATGAAAACGTTGATATAAAAAAAGCTAAAGAAATAACGGATAAATATAATATTACAATAGGTGGAAATATTCCTCTCACAACTACTATGCTTTATGGTAATCAGCAGGACAATATGAAATATGTTGTAGACTTAATTGACAATATGGACAATCATAATTTAATAATTGCTCCCGGATGCGATATGCCATATGATATACCAATAGAAAATACAATAGCTGTCGCCCAGGCTGTAAGACAAACTAACGAAGTAAGAGAGATGGTTAAAAATTATGAAGCTTTTGATGATATTGATATAGAAGTTGAATTACCTGATTATGAAAATCTTTCAAATCCACTTGTAGAAGTTTTTACTCTAGATGCTAAAACATGTGCAGCTTGTACCTACATGTTAAATTCTGCTTTAGTTGCAGCTGACCATTATGGAGATAAGATTGAAGTTGTAGAATACAAATACACAGTTAAAGAAGATATAGCAAGAACTAAAAAAATGGGAGTTAAGAATTTACCTTCAATATATATTAATGGTAAACTTAAATGGGCTTCAATAATACCAAGTAGAAAAGAATTGTTCGAAGAAATTGATAAGGTAATTTAAAAATACACAATTTAAAAAGCAAAATTAAAAATTCAAAGGCAGCAGATTTAACTGCTGTCTCAGATTGTTGACAAAGTCAACAAGATGACAGGCTTTTGAGAAGCTCGAAGTTCGAGGCGTGCCGAAAGCGAGTAAGCGGAGCATATATAGAAATACGTGAGCATTCTCGATTGAGGCAACAACGATGAAATTCGGGTTTGTCAATAGCCTGAGGCAGCAGATTTAACTGCTGTCTTATATATAATTTAGAGTTGGGAATTATTTTAAGGAGATTTATTATGCGAGGATTATTTAAGAAAGCTTTGAATAATGAAGAATTAACTAAAGAAGATGGATTATGTCTATTAAATATAAAAAATGGTTCAAATAAATTTTATGAATTATTAAATACAGCTAATTATCTTACACGAAATGAATTTAACAATAAGGGTTATATATTTGCACAAATAGGATTAAATGCAGAGCCCTGTTCAGTTAATTGTAAATTCTGTTCTATGGGTAAAGACCATTATTCCCTTGATAATACATGGGTTAAAGACACGGATACTATTATAAATGAATCTATAAATCTTACAAAAGAGGGAATTGATGATTTATTTTTAATGACTACAGCAGACTACGATATAAACAGATTTATTGAAATTGGAAAAAAAGTTAGAAATGTTATACCAAGTAATACTAGATTAGTTGCTAATATAGGAGACTTTGATTTAGATACAGCAAAAGAGCTTAAAAATGTAGGTTTTACAGGAGCATATCATATTTGCAGATTAAATGAAGGGATTGATACAGAAGTTAAGCCTGAAACCAGAATAAAAACACTTGATAATATTGTTAAAGCTGGATTAGAATTATATTACTGTGTTGAACCAATAGGTCCTGAGCACAGCTACGAACAGATAGTTAAAGAAATGCTTAGAGCAAGAAAATATAAAGTTGGAGTAATGGCTGTAATGAGAAGAATTCTTATATATAAAAATCCATTGGAAAAGTACGGTCAAATTTCTGCATTAGAATTGACAAAAATTGCAGCGGTTACTAGATTAGTTTCAAGACCTCACCGTGGAATGAATGCACATGAAACAATCCCCTGTAGTTTACTCGGTGGAGTTAATCAACTTTATGCAGAATCAGGTGCCAATCCAAGAGACACACTATCCGAAACTGAAAAAAGCAGAGGTTTAACACCCTCGAAAATTAAAGATTTGTTACTAGACGCTGAATACGTACTTTAGAAACGAAAGATGAAAGAATGAATAACGAGAAACCTTTATATAGATAATAGTTAAAATGTAAAAGTGAAAAGTTATGATAACTTTACTTACGTAAAGCATATTGAATTGAGATAAACTATTAACTATCAACTGCATTTATGTTATTCGTTACTAATCACTAGTTATTAAAAAGAGAAAGGAGGTTTTTTTGTGATGAATTTAATTTTAATAACGGGATTTTTAGGTTCTGGAAAAACCACTTTTTTATCAAATTTATTGAAAGAATTTAGCAATAAAAAAATTGGAGTAATAATGAATGAATTTGGTGAAAAAGGAATAGACGGAACTTTAATTAAAAATGATAATTTTGATATGATAGAATTAAATAATGGGTCTATTTTTTGCGCCTGTATTAAAGACAATTTTATACAAGCAATCGCTGAATTTACAAAACATGATATTCACTATCTTTTCATAGAATCTACTGGACTGGCAGATCCTTCAAATATGGAAAATATACTTGATATTACTAAGAAATTGAGTACTAAAGAAATTAATTACTTAGGTTCTATATGTATTATTGATTCATTATATTTTTTAAAGCAATATAAGTTATTACCTGCACTTTCGAGACAAATACAATATAGTAATGCAGTTATAATAAATAAAATTGATTTGCAAAATGAAGATAAAATAAATAAAATAGTAATAGAAATAAAAAAATTAAATTGCAATACTTATATTTATAAAACATCTTTTTGTTGTGCAAAGGTAAAGGATATTATATCAAATTTACACTACTCAAATACTGGTTTTTCAGAAACTACAAATACAAGAGAAACTAGACCAAAATCAATAATAATTACTGTTAATGAAAAAATCAAAAAAGAAGAATTTGTAAAATTTTTAGAAAATATTTGTTTAGATACATATAGGATAAAAGGATTTGTCAATACCACTGAAGGAATATTTGAAGTTAGTGTAGTAGGTAATCAGATAAATCTTACACCGTGGAATAATCAAATTAAAAGCACCGAAATTGTTATTATTTCATCTGTTGGAATTAAAATTATTAGCAGAGTAACAAAAGAATGGAACAAATATTTCAACAGTAAATTGTCAATAAAAAGCTAATAAAAAAATGGAGGCTAAAGGTGTTAGTAAAATTCAAACCTGAAATAATTATTGATAAAGATTTAATTTTTAAACGAATGAAAATAAATTCTAACTCACCTGCTTATGAAAGTATATCTAAAATTTTTGATAGCCAATTAAAAGACATAGATAATATAATTGATTTTGAATCTTTGTATGTTATAAATGATAAGAATTATACTTTTAACATTAAAAATATAGATGAATGTGAAAAGATAGCTTACTGCTTTACATCAGTTGGTAAAAAATCAATTGATGTAATTAATAAATGTTTTTCAAATGACGAATATTTAGAAGGATATTTATTAAATGCAATAAGTGATGAAATTGTTATGAGCTCATCACGACAAATGTATCAAAATATAAAAAACTTAGTAAAACAAGATAATTATAATTTAACAAAAAGATATTCTCCCGGAGAATGCGGTTTTGATATTAAGTTTCAAACAACTATTATGAATGAACTAAAAAAAACAGCAAAAATAAATGCACATTTAACTGAAAGTTACATGATTATTCCTGAAAAATCTACTTTATTCCTATATGGTATAGATAAAAATATACCAGAATCTGTTGTAGACCATGATTGCAGTCAGTGTACCAGAGAAGATTGTCCATATAAAAAATAATATTACTAAAGTAATTGAAAGGAATGTATCAAACTATGAATATAATAGTAAAAAACAAAAACATAGAAAAATCAATTAAAATAGATGAAACAACTACTCTTCTTGAAATTTTACGTAAAAATGGTTTTAATATTCCTGCCTTATGCGGTGGTAACGGAACATGTGGTAAATGTAAAATAAAAATATTAACTAAAATACCTGTAGCTACCAAATTAGAAAAAGAGCACCTGTCAGAATCAGAATTAAACAGTGGCATAAGATTGTCATGTCTACATAAACCTGATGATGGCATGATAATAGAAATAAATGATAAAAAAAATTATAATATTTTATCTGATTTTGATGTTAAAAAATTATATAATAAAGTAATATCTTCAAACAAGAAATATAGTATAGCTGTTGATATAGGTACTACTACCGTTGCAATAGCTTTTTTAAATTTATGTACAGGTGAAATTATATACAATAAAACCTTCCTTAATCCACAACAGCAGTATGGTGCTGATGTAATCAGCAGAATTGATTATATAAATAATAGCAAAACTAATACATTAACAAAGCTAATAGTCGATAATATTGATAACTCAATAAAAGAATGTTGTATAAAGAATAAAATATCTAGTGATGAAATAGGAGATATTATTATTGTTGGAAATACTACTATGCTGTACATTTTACAAAACCTTAACCCACATGAATTAGCTGTAAGTCCATTTACAGCCACTTATAAGGATATGAAAACTTATAAATACTGTGATTTATTCAGCAGTTATTTGAACTCTAAAGTAATTCTACTTCCATGTGTTTCTGCTTATATTGGTGCTGATATTACATCTGGAATGTATTTTTTAGGTAAAGAATTAATAGATAAAAAAATATTATTTATAGACCTTGGAACAAATGGAGAAATAGTTCTATCTAATGGTAAAAATATTTACTGTGCATCTGCAGCAGCAGGGCCAGCATTTGAGGGAGCATGTATAAAAGATGGAGTCGGAAGTATAGATGGAGCTATATGTAATATAAAAATTGAAGATAAAGAAATAAAATATAATACCATTAACAATAAAGAACCTGTAGGAATATGCGGTTCTGCAATCATAGATATAACGGCAGAAGTAATTAAAAATTCTCTAATTAATGAAACCGGTAAATTAGAAAATAAGAAGATTCAAATAACAAAAGATATCAGTTTTTACCAAAAAGATATACGAGAAGTACAGCTTGCAAAATCTGCAATATACTCAGGTATAAAGGTTTTACTAGATGAAGCAGGTATTAATATAAACGAAATTGAGAAGCTTTATCTAGCAGGAGGATTTGGAAAACATATTAATATAGAAAACGCATGTAAGGTTGGAATTATACCTTCAGCTATGAAAGATAAGTCTGAAACAGTTGGTAACAGTTCTCTTGGTGGAGCTGTTAAATATCTACTAAACACTAGTTCAAGAGATAAAGTCTATCAAATTATCAATAAATGTAGATATGTTGAATTATCAATGGATAAGAGATTTAATAATTATTTTATAGAAAATATGGGATTTTGATTAACCGTTAAAAATTAAGATAAAAAGAAAGGTATAAATAGTAAAGTTAGTGAAAGGAATGTATTAATGAAGAAGATATTAATTATAAAAGGAAGTCCAAGAAGGGAAGGCAATACAAATTTTTTAGCAGATAAATGTAAAGAAAGAATTGAAAAAATAGGTGGTAAAACTATAACATATACACTTAATGAGATGGATATAAAACCATGTCAAGGCTGTAGATTTTGTGAAAAGGTAGGAACATGTGTAATAAATGATGATATGGCAAAAATATATGATGAAATTTTAAGCTGTGATGGAATGATCATTGCTACTCCTATTTATTGGTTTAATATGTCTGCTCAAACTAAATTATTTATAGACAGGCTTTATGCAATTTTATTAGGAAAAGGTAAGGAAGCTTTTGAAAATATAAAAATTGGAATAATTATGGCTTATGCAGCTAGCGACCCATATACCTCAGGTGCTGTAAATGCCTTAAGAAGCTTTCAAGATATGTGGAGTTATTTAGGAATAGAAGCAGTTGATTATGTTTACTGTAGAGCATTTGAAAAAAATGATGTCTCTAAAGACATTTACACTATAAATAAAGTAATTTCACTTGGAGAAAATATACTCAAATAAAATAAAAAAACCTTCTTAATTTATAACAGCTAAGAAGGTTTTTTGTTTTTTATGATGCAATCAATTGATTAGCAAGCTCAACTGCTGATGAAGCATCTGAAGAATAGTATGCACCTATTTTTTCAGCAAAAGTATTTGTTACAGGAGCACCTCCAACTAATACCTTCAAATTATCATATAATCCTTCACCTTTTATAGCTTCTATGCATTTTTCCATATTAACCATAGTTGTTGTAAGCATTGCAGACATTGCTATAAAATCAGGATTATGCTCTTTTACTGCATCAATTATTTTTTGTTCTGATACATCTACACCGAGATCAATTACTTCATATCCTGCACCTTCAAGCATTAAAATAACAAGATTTTTACCTATATCATGAAGGTCACCTTTAACTGTTCCCATTACGATTTTGCCTTTCTTATCTATATCTCCTTCCTTTAACAATGGTTCAAGTATTTGCATCGACATGTTTAAGGCTTGAGCTCTCATTAATACTTCTGGAACAAATAGTTCTCCATTTTTAAATAATTCTCCAATTTCATTCATTGCTCTTAAAAGTCCGTCATCTATAATTGTTTTAGGCACAATATTTTCATCTAAAGCGTCTTTCGTTAACTGACCTATTGACGCAATATCTCCGTTCATCATAGCATCATATATTTTATTTAACATGTTTGATTTTTCCTCCATAATAATTTATAATTTTAATTTATCTTATATCCATCTAAATATCTTTTTAATATTTTTTCTTGTACTTCAGTATTTTCTATATTTTTATGTCCTTCTAATCTTTTCTTGACCTCTTTACTTGCATTTTCCAATACAGATGGTGATCCAGAATTTGCCCACATTTCATATCCTGCTTTGTTAAATAACTTTGCAGTATAATGTTCTTTTCTGAAATTCATTGCTGTATGCATTTCTTGTAAATACTGTCCACCGGGTCCTACTTTTTTAATTACATCAAACTCTTCTTCTGTATCTAATACATCAAATCCTTTTGTCATTCTAAGAAGCATTTCAATATTTTGTTCATCTAAAATAAACTTCTCATAACTCATAATATTAAATGAATCCATTACTCCACATGCTTGTAATATAAAATTACTAGTAGACATTAAAGAAGGCAGCATTGTTACAGTAGATTCTATTCCAGCCTGCCAATCAACGCCTTTAGCATCTGAAAGAGCTCCTCCTGTTCTACAGGGAATCCCATAATATTTTGCCATTGCTGCTGCTGCATATATAAATAATCCTGTTTCTACTGTTCCAATAGCTGGTGAAACATATCTTAAATCACATGACCCTGTAGTATTACCATATAATACTGGTAATCCAGGTCGAAGTAATTGAGATATTATTATTCCTGCTAAAACCTCTGCATTATTTACAGCAACTGTACCAGAAATTGTTGTTGGACTTGTTGCACCGGGCAAAGAACAGCATGCAAACATTAGAGGCTGATTTTTTTCAGCATATATTTGCGTAGCTTCCATCATTGCATCATCATATTTTAATGGTGATATAACACTAATAATTCCTAAAACTACATTATCCTTATAATCATAAAATTCTTGTGCCATATTTATACTATCTATTGAAGCTTCAGGACTTGTTGTAAAGCCAATCATAGGTTTATCTGAATATTTTAAGCATACAGCCATTTGATAGTTTCTAACGTTTTCACGATCAATGTCTTGAGGTTCTATAAGATTGGGATTAATTACATCCATTACCTTACTACTGTGATGTAATTTTTGAAATTTGACAAAGTCTTCAGCTGTATTTGATCTAGTCTTATTTCCTTCCATTACCATAATAGGTCCAGATACTGGTGCTATTATTTTACTATCTCCACCAATTTTAATTGAACCTCGTCTTCCATACAAGTCAAATTCTTTAGGAACAGTGCTTAGTGCCTTGTTAAATAATTCTTCATCGATATATACTTTGTTTCCATCTGTTTTTGCTCCATTTTTCTTAAATAACTCGACTATTTCTTTACAATCAATTTCAACACCTACTTCAGACAATATTTTTAATGTCATGCTGTGAATTTTTTCTATTTCATTGATGTCTAAAAAATTACTCTTAACTTTCATTTAGAAGCCTCCTCCTTTATAGATGTTATTTTTTAAATAGATGTTTTTCTTTATATTCACCTTTAACAAACATTTTTATAAAACCTATTAATACTAATACCTGTAATATTACAATTGGATATCCTACTAACATTTTTACTGTCTTAGCACCATCTAACCCGCCATTTAATAAGAATATAACTGCTATTGCTCCTATAAAAACTCCCCAGAATATTTGAATTCCAGCAGGAGCATCATCCTGTGTATAATTTGGTCCAAGTTTAACACTCATTTTTGATATTGTTGAAGTAACTGCATTTGCTAATGTAATGAATGATACTAAAATTACTATCATCATTACAGATTTTGATATAGTGGGTATAGGAAGTTGGTCAAATAATGATAACATTACAGATTCATAACCACTTGATTGAATTAATTGGTATAAGTCTAGCCCTCCAATATATTGTGCATGTGCTGCAATACCACCAAATATAGTAACCCATAACCATCCAAATAAGCATGGCGCAACCATATTTACTGTTACAAATTCACGAATTGTTCTTCCTTTACTAAGTCTAGCTAAGAATAATCCTGTTGTTGGTGCAAATATGAAGAAATCTAAATACCATAACCAGTTCCACCATACTGACCATTTATCTGCTGATTCAAAAGGTTCTGTAAAAGTTAGGTTTTTAAATAAATTTGAAAACATACTTCCTGTAGTTTCTAATCCTAAGTTCATAGAAAATTTTGTTGGTCCAAAAATAATAACAAATATAAGCATTGCAATGAAAAGTTTAGCATTATTATCTCCTAACCACTGTATACCTTTCTTCAAACCTGTTACACTCGACAAAGTATACACTATTGTAACAATTACAGCTATTATTATCCACATTAAAGCACCTGTAGGCAAGTTAAAAATTTGATGCAACCCATCTGACACTTGAAGCAATCCATAACCAAACGACCCTGCTACTCCTCCAACTATTGCAAATGTTACTATACCATCTATAACATTTTGATATTTATATACTTTCTTACCAAACAAAGGATACAGCGTTGAAGTTATACTATATGGCTGTTTCATATTATAACACACATAAGCTGCTACTAAACCTGCGGCTACATAAACACCGTATAAAGTTATTGTCCAATGAAGATATGTAAACTCAAATGCTTTAGATAATGCTTCTGGGCTAGCTGCTGCTAAATGTCCTCCAACTGCCGGATTACATGAATATTCAATTACTTCTGCTGGAGGCCAAAAAACTATACCCATTCCCATACCTGCACATAATGAAATTGCCCACCAAGTAAATTTACTAAACTCTGGTTTTGCATCTTCTCCACCAATTTTTATTTTTCCATATTTACTAAATAAGAAATATAAAGTCATACCAATGCTAAATATTACAGCTAAATTTAAAAACCATCCTAATTGGTCACATAAAAAGTTTACTATATCTGTTAGTACAGTTGTAAATATTTCTGGTTTTACTATTCCTAAAACAAATATTATACCAAATACTACTGCTGAAATTCCTATAACCGTCTTGTTAATTGTAAAATCCTTCTTATCATGTGATTTCATTGACCGTTCCTCCTAAGTTAATAGTGTATACCGTTTTCATAAAAGTTCTCAGGTTTAAATACATTAAATGTTACTTGTACATGGATATATCCTAGTTTTTTTAATACTTTAGTAATTTCTTGAGCTACAGCATCCTGCATTTCCTGGCTTCTTGGGAACCATACCATTTCAGCTTTAGGAAATGCCTCAATAACTGTTCCATTATCTACATTAACAGCTTGTACAAGATCAAATTTTATATGTCTTCTTTCACAATCTATTATTCTTTCTAAATTATCTTTTAAATCCTTACTTATAAAACATAATTCATCTATTTTAATTCCTTTGAAAGTTACTTGAGGCATTTTTGTTCTCCTTTTAACTATTTTTTTTAGTTATTTCTACTTCACCTGTATTTCCGTTTACTTTTACCCAATCTCCTGTTTCAATTACTTCACAAGGGTCTACATCTTCAAAATCTGCTACCATTGGTACATCAATAACAACTGCTGCTACTCCGGCTCTTGAATCCATCTTTGTAAAAACCCATCCTGCTGGCATTTTGCCTTTTACTTGAGCAGAATGAAAGTGACAAGACCATCCGTTTGAACCTTTACTGCATGGTAATATAAGAATTTTATCATTTATACATTTACCCTCTTGTGAATGTCCTTTTTCTATTATATTGCCAGTGTGATCATCTACTCCTGCCCAGCCTTGAATACTTTCAGGACAAACTAATGCTTCTCCTTCTGCTATTCCTTTAATTGCTCCTCTTGCTTTAATAGTTATCTTTTCCATTTCTATGCCTCCCATTTTCCTGTTATTGCAGCATCTATGCATTTATACATATTACCATAATATACTGTAGCATCAGTTTCCGATCTTATATAATGAGCTTGTTTAGCACCGTCCATAGCCATGCCCTTTACTCCTTCATGACATTTATGACCAATAACTAATGGACAGCCACTAGTAAGTATATGTCCACCAGCTTCTTCAACTATTTTTGTGTATCCATTTACACTTGCCATTTCTTTTGTAGCATAATCAGTCCAAATCATAAAGAGTACATCTTTCTTAACTTTTTTTCCTTTAATATATAAGGCGGCATCTCTGATTTCTTCTAATGTATAGTGAGGGCATCCCAGAGTAACAAATTGTACATCTTCACAGCCTTTATCACATAACATATCAAATGACTTATTATATTCCTCATCAGTAATTTTAATTACTCCTACAGGCTCATCGCCTCCCGTAGCCATATCTAAAGTTATTGACTCTGGTGTAATACCAATAATATGACACATTTCAGCACCACTAGTAGTTGCTAAAGATGCAAAACACTGTTTTAATTTAATTAAATTAGGTCTATTGAAATTCCCATCAATAATCGGTACAGCATGAGGAGGTAATAATCTGCCGACGGTATAACCAATAACGTCCCAATCTATTGCAGTTTTTGAAGGGCATTCAATTTCAAATACATGTGTTCCTTTTCTATTTTCCATAATATGATTTCCCCATTTAGGAGTTCGTCCACAAATGGCTGACCAAGCAGCAGCTTCAATACCATCTGAATTTCCACAAGCACCAAGTACTGAATTGCAGAATATAACATTACTTGATTCTGTAGTAACGAAATGTTCTCCTCTTAATGGAAGCCAACCTATAAGATATGGAGTACATGATCCTGTTATACTGACACCTGCTTCTTTTGTTATTTCCAAAAACTTATTGTTTTTATTAAAAAATTCTTTTGTAAGATTTAATGGTTCATAAACATATTGATCGCATGGAGCTACACACGTTTGGCAGTAGCATGTATTGGAAAATTCATCTATATTAACAGTTTTATCACTGCATAAATACATTTTTGAAAAAATATCATTATAATCATCTGAATCAACTACATCTAAATATGGATGTGCTCCAAAATAAAGAGTGGCTTTTGAAACTTCACATAATTCTTCTGCCCCTAAAGCTTCAGCATATTTAACTATATTCTTTAGAGCAGTTTGTTTAAATTCACCCATTTCGCCATTTAACATTTTCTTTTCGTAATCTGTTAACCTAACCATAGTTATATATCTCCTTTTTAGTCATTTGATTTCTTAGTCTATTAAAACTTCAGCACTTATTTCTACATCTAGTCCATCCCATATTTCAACTGCAACAGTTTGTCTCGCTGGAGGATTATCTATAGTAAAATACTGCTGATACACCTTATTCATTTCGTCAAAACATTTCATTGATGATATAAATACATTGCATTTTATTATACTTTCCATGGTAAGTCCCATGTCTTCAACTATTCCTTTAATGTTTTCTAACACTCTCTTTGTTTGCTCTTCTACTGTACCTCTTTCAACTTGACCTGATTCAGGATTAATTGATATTTGTCCTGATATATGAGCAATGTTGTTACCTATACTAACTTGAGCTATTGTACCATTTGGAATAGATCCTTTTTTTGAAGTAAATTTTCTTTTCATAGCCACCTCAATATTTTTATTTAAAAAAAGCAAATTAATTATTCATAAATGCAATTTTTGTGATAACGTTATCTTTTACATTTGTAAATATTTTGTACATTTTTTAGTGCATTTTATTCATTTATGAAATTTATGCCCTGATTATACATCTCATTCATGGATATTGTCAATAGATTTTTTTCTATTTGTAAAATTTGATCAGTGTATATAATTCATATATGAATTTTTCTTTACTTTGAATATAATGTATGTTATTCTTTTTAAAGGTGATATAATGGTTAATGAAATCGGATTTAATATAAAAAAAATAAGGAACTCTAAAAACATAACTCTTCAAGAAGTTTCCAAAAAATCGGGATTATCTCCTGGATATTTGAGTAAACTTGAACGAAATCTTAACAGTCCGACAATTGTTAATTTGCAGAAAATTTGCAAAGCTTTAGATATAAATATGACAGAGTTATTATCTGATTTAGCTGAAGACAAAATATGTGTAAAAAAAGATGAAAGACGTGTAATATTTGAAACCGAATCTCATATTAAATATGAATTGACTTCAGAAGGAGACAGAAATCTCAAAGGGGTAAGCATGATTGTAGATGATAATTCTAAAGAAAATTTATCCTTTATGCATAACACAGATGAATTCGGAATTATAATTGAAGGCTGCTTAGAAATGACCGTAGATGAAATTCCGTATATATTAGAAGAAGGAGATTCAATATATATAAAAGCTAATACAGAACACAGTTTTAGAAAATTAAATCCCGGTGAATGTGTAAGTTATTGGACTTATCAAGGAACTGTAAATGATATAACTAAGAAAATCTAAATGAGTTATAATAATATCTTAGTATTAATTACGTATGAATAAACAAATCCTAATATTAAATTAAATATTAGGATTTGTTTTGTTCATTCTTTTTCAGAAAATAAGCAACTTGGTAATATTCAATGTTATATCCCTTTTCTTTTAGTCTATTAGCTATTTTTCTAGGTCCTAAACCTTCTTTATTCAACGATAAAATTATGTGTTTTACTGATTTATTCAATTTAGCTTTATTATCGTTCTTATTTTCAGCAATTCTATCATCAAAGATCTCAAATGGTAAATGCTTAGTTTCAACAATAGTAGTAATTTCTTTCTTGTCATCAATATCAGATATTAAAGGAGCAGCAGCGTCTATACTATAATTTATAACATCTCTAAACTGCCTAATATTCCTTGGATATACCGCTGTAAGCAAATCATTTTTAGATTCATCAGAAAAAATTACTTTATAGTCAATGTTATGAAGTTTTTTTACTGCATTTTCATATCTATGTATGAAATGACTGAAAAGCAATTCTTTTTCATCTTTACTTCTCTCTTTTAGTGTAGGTAAATACAATTCATACTGAGCAAGCCTCTGATATAGTTCTGGCAATAATTCGTCTTTTAAATTTTTAGTAGATGCAGCTATAATAATTACATCAATACCTATTTCTTTACTTCCACCAACACGTCTTATCTTTCCTGATTCAATAGCTTTAAGAAGTAAATTTTGATAATGTTCTAAAGTATGAGCTTCATCTAAAAAAAGTATTCCTCCGTTTGCCTGTTCGAATAATCCTTTTTTTTGCTTTGATCCAGTATATGCTCCCTCTTCACTTCCAAATATCTCAACTGCTGCAATATCTGGATTAGTAAATTGCGCACAGTTAATTTCTATAAATGGAGCATCATTATCTATTACTCCAACTTTTTTAGCATAATTATAAATAAGATTAGCTAACATTGTTTTTCCTGTTCCTGACTCACCAATAATAATAGAATGTCTAGGTCCACCTAATGAACCAACAGTTCTTTTGGCTTTAATCAGCACTTCTTTTAAGCTGCCTGAGTTACCTATAACTGACAAAATATCATTTTCTGGTTTATTCAATGTTAAATGCAGTTCTAACAGTTTAATTTTTTTATTTAATTCATCTATTTCCTGTATATCCTTGAACACTGAAAAAGCTCCTACAAATTGATTTCCAATATATATAGGATAAGAACTGACAACATATATTTTTTCGCCAACATAGTGAATCTTTTTATCTAATATAGCATGCTTATTTTCTAACACTTTTAATAAAACGGCAGCAGGATAAAATTCTGTAATATGCTTTCCTAACATCTTCTCTTTTGTTGTATTTGCATAATCTGACGATACTTTATTAACATAAACCAAAATCCCCTCTTTATTTACAACATTAATTCCATCGTTATCACGATCAAGTATTCTTTCAAATAACTTATTCTCATATAAATCACTATATTTTAATTCCATAAAATCACTCCTAATATAACAAACGATAGATAAGTAACGAATAACGAGAAACAATGATGATTTACTCATACTTCGTAAATCTAATTAATTATAAATACTTCGCATTACAAAAATCTCCATATTACTCGTCTCTCGTTTAAATTTCTCTCGTTTAAATTTCTCTCGTTTAAATTTCTCTCGTTTGATTTTTCTAACATATAACATTTTTATAACAAATATTCTAACATATATTTTTGAAAGTTTCTATAAAAGTATTGCAAAATAGCCAATCAATTTTTTGGCACGATGTTTGCACAAGTAATTTGAAAATTAATAGGAGGTATAAATTTTATGTCAAACGTAACAGAAATAAGATGGCATGGACGTGGTGGACAAGGTGCAAAAACTGCTTCGCTCTTATTAGCAGATGTTGCTTTTAGTACCGGAAAATTTGTACAAGGTTTTCCAGAGTATGGTCCTGAAAGAATGGGTGCACCTATAACTGCATATAACCGTATAAGTAAAAATAAAATAAGAGTTCATTCTAATATATATGAACCAAACTTTGTTGTGGTAGTTGATCAAACTTTACTTGAAAGTATTGATGTAACTAAAGGATTAAAACCAGATGGAGCTATTGTTATTAATACAGAAAAAACTCCAGAAGAAATAAGAAAAGAGTTAAAAGGTTATACCGGTAAAATACATACTATAGACGCAAGGAAAATATCAGAAGAAGCTTTAGGAAAGTATTTTCCAAACACTCCAATGCTCTCAGCTATTGTAAAAGTAAGTGGTGTTATGAAAGAAGAAATTTTCATAAAAGAAATGCAGCATTCTTTTGAACATAAATTTGCAGCTAAACCTGAGGTTATTGAAGGCAACATGAAGGCATTAAAAATAGCACTTCAGGAGGTGAAATAAATGGAAAAG
The DNA here is from genome assembly GCA_018433765.1 of Tissierellales bacterium. Lineage (GTDB taxonomy): Bacteria > Bacillota > Clostridia > Tissierellales > Sedimentibacteraceae > SM3-B41. The sequence goes on along the minus strand of JAHDQO010000012.1, from coordinate 53,628 downwards.
AAAACAACCATAAACGAAACTATAAAATGGCAGGACATTACTCCAGGCGGAAATATATGTGCAAGCGGTAACTCAATTGAATTTATAACAGGCGATTGGAGAACAGATAAACCAATCTTTATAGAAGATAAATGTAAACAATGTTTGCTTTGTGTACCTGTATGTCCTGACAGTTCTATACCTGTAAAAGATAGCAAAAGACTAGATTTTGACTATGATCATTGTAAAGGATGCGGCATATGTGCTAAAGCATGTCCTTTCGGTGCAATAGAAATGATTAAAGATGATAAATAGTTAAAAAATGCAAAATGCAAAATTGAGAATCGAAATAAGAGATAAATTTAAATAGGAGGAAAAAACATGGCGATAAGAGAAAGATTATCTGGAAATGAAGCAGTTGCAACAGCAATGAGACAAATTAATCCTGATGTTGTAGCAGCTTTCCCGATAACACCATCAACTGAAGTACCACAATATTTTTCAACTTATGTTGCAAATGGATTAGTTGATACAGAGTTTGTTCCCGTAGAAAGTGAACACAGTGCGATGTCTGCATGCGTAGGATCAGAAGCTGCTGGTGCTAGAACAATGACTGCAACTTCATCATGTGGATTAGCATTAATGTGGGAGGAATTATTCATAGCTGCATCTTGCAGATTACCAATAACATTAGCATTAGTAAATAGAGCTCTATCAGGTCCTATAAACATTAATGCAGACCATTCAGATAGCATGGGTGCAAGAGATACAGGTTGGATACAAATATATTCAGAAAATAACCAAGAAGCATATGATAACTTTATACAAGCTGTAAGGATAGGAGAACATAAAGATGTAAGACTTCCGGTTATGGTATGCCAAGACGGATTTATAACTAGTCACGCAGTTGAAAACATAGAACTGATAGAAGATGACAAAGTTAAAGAATTTGTTGGTGAATACTACCCACAAAATTTCTTACTTAACAGCAAACAGCCTATGTCAGTTGGGCCTTATGACACACCTACTTATTATATGGAGCATAAAAGACTTCAAGCAGAAGGAATGATAAAAGCTAAAAAAGTAATTCTAGAAATTTCTGAACAATTTGAAAAATTAACAGGAAGAAAATACGGATTGTTTGAAACATATAAACTAGATGATGCTGATAGTGCACTCGTTATAATAAATTCAACTGCAGGAACTGCTAAAGATGCTGTTGATAGATTAAGAGCAGAAGGCAAAAAAGTAGGTTTGTTAAAAATAAGAGTATTTAGACCTTTCCCTGCTGAAGAAATAGCTGAAGCTTTAGAGAACACAAAATCAATTGCAGTAATGGACAAAGCTGAAGGTTTTAATTCTCAAGGAGGACCTTTATGCAGTGAAATTAAGAGTGCTCTATACAATATAGAAAATGCACCTAAAATAATAAATTATATTTATGGTTTAGGCGGAAGAGACGTAAAAGTAGACAACATAATAGAAGTTTATAACGAATTAGAAAAAATAAATAAAACAGGAGATATCGGAAATAAATACCGTTATCTATCTGTAAGAGACTAGGAGGTGAAAGGAATGGCTTATAATTTTAAACAAGAAATGAATAAACCAGAAAGATTAGCTGGTGGACATAGAATGTGTGCAGGATGTGGCGGCCCTGTAGCTGTAAGAGGAGTTCTTCGTGCATTAAATCCCGAAGATAAAGCTGTAATTGGATGTGCTACAGGATGTCTTGAAGTATCAACTTTTATGTATCCATATACAGCATGGAAAGATTCATTTATACATAATGCTTTTGAAAATGCTGGAGCTACTGTAAGCGGTGTTGAAGCTGCGTATAAAGCTATGAAAAGAAAAGGGAAAATAAATGATGACTATAAATTCATTGCTTTCGGTGGTGATGGTGGTACTTATGATATCGGTTTCCAATCACTATCTGGAGCAATGGAAAGAGGACATGATATGGTTTATGTATGTTATGACAACGGAGCATACATGAATACAGGTATACAGCGTTCTTCAGCAACTCCACGCTTTGCCGATACAACTACAACACCAGCTGGAAGTGTTTCAACTGGAAAAACACAATATAGAAAAGACTTAAGTCAAGTAATAGGAGGACATCATATACCATATGTAGCTCAAACTACATTTATAAAGAACTTTAAGGACTTACATGAAAAATCAGAAAAAGCTATATATAAAAAAGGTTCTGCATTCTTAAATGTACTTGCTCCATGTCCAAGAGGTTGGAGATACCCATCTGAAGATTTGATGAAAATGTGCAGCCTTGCTGTAGAAACTTGTTACTGGCCGTTGTATGAAATCGAAGATGGTATATGGAAATTAAGCTACATGCCTAAAGAAAAACTTCCTATTGAAGAGTTCCTAAAACCACAAGGAAGATTTAAACATTTATTTAAAAAAGGAAATGAACATTTAATTAAAGAATTCCAAGAAGAAGTTGATAGAAGATGGAATGATTTACTTGTAAGATGTGGTGAAAAATAATTTTTGATATAACTTTTTAATATAGATAACATCCTTTAAAACATTGTAAACAAATCCCGACATATACTTTAATGTCGGGATTTGTTGTCTAATGAGTTAAATTAGTTAATTAATATTGAATATCTTGTCTTAAATTGATAGAATATTTATAATAGTTGATAGTTAACAATTGATAATTGATAATTAATGGAGGTTTTACTGACGTAAAACAACTTAAAACGAGAGATGAGGAACGAGGAACGAGAAACATGGAGGTTTTACTAACGTAAAACATTTTGAATTGAGAATGGAGAAATGAGAAATGAGAATTAATGGAGGTTTTACTAACGTAAAACAATTTAGAACGAAAGATGAGGAACGAGTAACGAGGAACATGGAGGTTTTACTAACGTAAAACATTTTGAATTGAGAATGGAGAAATGAGAAATGAGAATTAATGGAGGTTTTACTGACGTAAAACAATTTAGAACGAGAGATGAGGAACGAGGAACGAGGAACATGGTGGTTTTACTGACGTAAAACATTTTTAATGAGAGATAAGAAACGATAAACGAGTAACAATGAATAAATTTCTTTTGAAATTTAAACCTTTAATTATCAATTATACACTATAAACTATAAACTATAAAAATCAGAGGTTTTAAAATGGATAATATAAATATTAACCCAGTTAAAAATAAAAAAGCATATATTCAGATTATAGAAACACTAATTTCGCTGATTGCAAATGGTAAAATCAAATATGGAGAAAAGCTTTATAATGAAACTGAACTCATGCAAATGTTTAATGTCAGCAGACCTACATTAAGAGAAGCTCTTAGAGTAATGGAATTCTTAGGAATAATAACTGTCTCACCTAGAAGAGGAATCGTTGTTAATAAACCAGAAGATACTGCAAGCTATTTTCCATTGATTTACGTCATGCTATATGAAAAGGCAAATACTAAAAATTTGTTTGAATTAATAAGTGCAATACAAATAGAAATGAGCGGATTAGCTGCTGAAAGAGGTTCAATTGAAGACTTCTTGATACTAAAAAAAATAGTGGAAACTTCAAAAGAAAAACTTACATCTGATTCCAAAACATTTGCAAACATTAATTACAATTTTCATATTCAAATTTGTGAATGTTCTAAAAATGATATTTGTAAGAAACTATTTAAAACTTTACATATGTTAATAAAATTGCATATTGAGCAAATTATTAAAAGAATGACACTTGAAAAAAGAAAATCTATAATAATTTATTATTCAAATATTTGTGAAGCTATAATAAATAGGAATTCTAAGCAAGCTGAAAATCTAATGAAAGAGTATCTTCAAATAACTTATAAAAGTTTAATTGATGGCAGCATTACAAATATATTCTAAAAAGTCTAAAAGATAGTAAATTACTGTCTTTTAGACTTTTTTGATTGCTATTTTTTATTGACAAATAATGATTTTTTTTGTATAATGTAATGATAATTATTATCATATTATTTTGTTGGAGGATAAATTATGAGCAGATGTAGACTTACTGAAGTAGATAATGGTAAAAAATGCCGAGTCATAGATTATGAAAGCGGTAGAGGCATGGTCAATAAACTTACTAGTCTAGGTATAAGACTTGGAAAAGAAATATTTATTGTAAATGGCTCTTTTATGGGAGGTCCTTTAACTGTACTTGCAGGCAGCACAAGAATTGCTATAGGCAGAAATATGGCAACCAAAATTATTGTAGAGGTAGATAATCAATGAAAAAAATATTACTAATGGGAAATCCTAACGTAGGTAAAAGTGTAATTTTTTCTAAGCTAACAGGAACTAATGTTGTTTCTTCAAATTATGCTGGAACTACAGTTGAATTTACCAAAGGACGTATGAAATGGAAAAATGAAATAGTTGAAATTATTGATGTGCCCGGTACTTATACATTAAATCCAACTAACAAAGCAGAAGAAGTAGCTGTACAAATGCTAAGTGAGGGTGACTTAATTGTTAATGTACTAGACTCTACAAACTTAGAAAGAAATTTAAATCTTACTCTTCAACTTGTTGAAAAAGAGATACCAATGATTATTGTATTAAATTTTTGGGATGAAACAAAACATAAGGGTATAAATATAGACGTTGATAAACTAGAAAAATATTTTAAAGTTCCGGTAATACCTACTGCTGCCACTAAAGGTATAGGAATGAAAGAAATTATAAATAATTTTGATTATAAAGATACAGTAAAACATAATTTTGGTGATGAAAATGAAAGATGGACAGCCATAGGTAAAATTATTAGAGATGTTCAAGACATCAAGCATAAAAAACATACTGTACTCGATGTACTAGAAGACATAACCGTTAAACCAATTACAGGTATTCCTATCGCTATAATAGTTTTGGCAATATCTTTTTTTGTTATAAGATTTATTGGTGAAGGATTAATAGGTTATGTTACAGAACCCTTCTTCGAAGTTATTTATAAACCTCTAATGTTAAAATTAAGCGTATTTTTTGGAGGAGACGGTTTTCTTCATAACCTTATTATCGGACAACTTATTAATGGCGAACTGGACTTTGAACAATCATTTGGACTTCTTACTACTGGAGTATATATTCCTTTAGCCTCTGTACTTCCTTACATTATAGCATTTTATTTATTATTAGGTTTGTTAGAAGATACAGGTTATCTTCCTAGAATTTCTGTTTTAGTAGATAATATAATGCATAAGGTTGGTTTACATGGTTTTTCTATTATTCCTATGATGTTAGGTTTTGGATGCAACGTTCCTGCTGCACTTGCTATAAGAAACCTTGAGAGCCGGAGAGAAAAATTTATAGCAAGTACACTTATGGCAACTACAATACCATGTATGTCGCAAACTGCTATGGTTATAGGACTTTTAGGTTCTTATGGAAATAAATTTATATTATATGTATTTTTAGTATTATTAGTAGTATGGATCTTTGTTGGAAGTCTAATGAATAAACTTATACCTGGATTTAGTACAGATTTACTTTTGGAAATACCATCTTTTAGATTTCCTAGTATAAGTACTGTATTTAAAAAATTAAGGATGCGTATAGTTGGTTTCTTAGCTGAAGCACTTCCAATGATGCTTTTAGGTGTATTTGTTATTAATATATTCTATGTTTTAGGTGTATTTAGTGCATTATCTACTGCTATAGGGCCATTCCTTAATAAAGTGTTTGGTGTTCCTTTTGAAGCTATAGATGCATTGATTATGGGATTTTTAAGAAAAGACCTTGCAATGGGAGTATTGATTCCTTTAGGATTAAATGCAAAACAAATGCTTACAATGAGTGTATTACTGGTTATTTATTTCCCATGTATTGCAACATTTGTTATTCTTTTGAGAGAACTTGGAATTAAAGATATGCTTAAATCAACTTTGATAATGCTTACATCAACAATAGTTGTAGGAGGATATTTGAATTTTGCCTTTGTAGGAGAAAGCTTTAGTCTTGTAAGACTTATACCTATAGTTATATTATTTATAATATTGAAATACATGCCTAAAATAGGAAATAGTAAAAACCTTAATTATGACCAAAGAAACACAGAATGTACTAAATAAATGCAAAATTAAAAATAAACGAGTAACTAGGAACTAAACTATCAACATTGAAAATTGGTTAGTTGGTTAGTTGTAAATAGTCACTCGTTTAGTTTTGTTTTACGCTAGTAAAACTACCATGTTCTTCGTTACTCGTTACTCATCTCTCGTTCTAAATTGTTTTACGTCAGTAAAACCTCCATGTTTCTCGTTTCTCGTTACTCATCTGTCGTTCAATATTTTTATAATTTCATTTCTTTTACTGAAACACTCTCTATTGATGATAAATCATTTTTAAGTTGTCGGCATTCATCTCTGCAATCACTATTCAATTCTAATAGTATTATTCCTTTTTCAGAACACATACTGTTATCCTGTTGATGCAACCCTATTCTTGTTCTTATAATACATCCGTGTTTAGTTAAAACATTTTGTACTTGTGTAGCTGAATCGCTTCTTAAATCAATTGATATTCCTAATATTTTATTTTCCATAAATAAAACTCCTTTTTTTAAAATTAATTTTTCCAAAAAGAAGTTTATTATACAATAACATCAAATTTCATATTCTCTTAATTTTCTATATAATGTAGCTCTTGAAATGCCTAAAGCTTTTGCAGCCAAGGTTTTTCCTTCAACGGTATTTCCATAAAGATCTAGTGCTTCAAATATAAGCTTTTTAGTGATATCATCAATTCTCGGAATTTGTTTAACTTCAATATCCTCTTGTTCTATGCTTTCTCTTATACCAATAGGTATATCTTCTAAAACAATATATTCTCCATTTTCCATGTTCACAGAATATTCAACAACATTTTGAACCTCTCTAACATTACCTTTCCAGTTATAATTCATCAAAGTTTTTTCAGCTTCTAATGTAAATCCTCCAATATTTTTACCTAATTTTTTATTATAAATATTCAAAAAATGGCTCAATAAAATTGGTATATCCTCTTTTCTATTTCTTAAAGGGGTCATTTTTATTGGTATTACATTGAGTCGATAATATAGGTCTTCCCTATATTTACCTACTCTAATTAATTCTTGTAAATTTCTATTTGTAGCTGCTATTACTCTTACATCTATAGGTATACTTTCTGTACCTCCAAGTTTTTCTATACATCTTTCTTGAAGTACTCTCAATAGTTTTGTTTGTAAATGAAGTGGCATTTCTCCAATCTCATCTAAAAAGATAGTTCCACCTTCAGCCAATTGAAATTTTCCTATTTTACCACCTTTTTTAGCTCCTGTAAATGCTCCTTCTTCATATCCAAAAAGCTCACTTTCAAGCAAATTATCTGGAATAGCTGCACAATTTATTGCTATAAATGGTTTATTATTAAAATTACTATAATTGTGTATAGCTCTTGCCAAAATTTCTTTACCTGTGCCGCTTTCTCCTTGAATGAGAACAGTAGATTTGCTGTCAGCAATTTTTTTAGCTCTTTTCTTTAAATCTATTACCTGCTTGCTTACACCAATAATATCATCAAAACTAGTTGGTATAACATGAGTAGATAATTCATTTACTTCTTTATAAACATCCAACATTCTTTTTAAGATTAGCAATGTTTCTTTATTTTTATCGCCATATAATATAGTTTTTCCTGATAAAAGTGAAAATATTTTTTCATCTGCACTTTTCACATATATCTCTTTGTTTTTAACTGATACTTCATTTTTTATAATATCATTTACTACATTTTCATTTATAAAATCAAATATATTAAAATTATTACCGTCAATATCTTGCTTAACCAAATTTTCAAAATTGCAATTAGAATATAATATTTTCCCTTCTTTATCTACTGCAACTACAGCAGTATCTATTGAGTTCATTATTGTATTTAATCTCGTTCGCATAATACTAATTTCTATATTTTTTTCAAGTTCTACCAATCTTCCGACCATTAGATCTGACATTCTACTTATAAATTTAATATAATAGTCTTTTTTATTTAAAAGTTCTTCTTTATTCTCGATAGATCCAGCATATACTCCAATACTTCCTATAACACCGCAGGAAGCTACAATAGGAACACCTACTATTGCTTTCACATCACAAATATTATAGTAATTACATCTTAAACATCCATAATGTAAATCTCTTGACTCAAGTATTATTGTGTTATTTTCTTTCATAACTCGTTTTAGTATAGAATCAGTAGTTAAGCATTGATTTTCACAATTATTCTTTTCAGAAGTATCTGCAATTATAATTAGCTCTTTATTACAAATTAATACATCCATATCTATAACACTGGATATTATCTGTGCTGTTTGTTTTACATAATTTTTAATTGATTCTAATTTCACCATAGCAGAACTCCTTTTCTAAGATTATTTCACATAAGTAAAACTATAAAAACAATTATCTTTTCATCTAATATCACAAGTATGTTTAGATCTCCTCTAAAATCAATATATTTAGTATGCCCTGCTCTAGCATTCTTTATAGAATTATTAATAATCATTTCATGAATTAACTAAATCATAATCTTCTAAACCAAAATCAGATGTTATATTTCCAGTATCTTTTGGCTATAAATCTATATTTTATTGTAAATAGTTTATTTAAAATACTTTACTTCTGCTATTATAGTTTAACTTGTCTATATATCAGAAGTAAAGTAGTATTATATATTATTTCATATTAAATTAAATTTTTTATTTATATTATCTTTTACCTGTTGTAGCAAATTCAATAACTCCTTCAGCATCCAAGCCTTCAAGTCCTAAATTGCTTGGGATTCGTCCATCTTTATTGAAATCTTCTTCAAGAAGATATTCAGCCATTTTTATGATTAGTTCCATTCTATCTGTTTTTATACCTAATTGCTTTCCTAAAGTCGCTAATGGAATAAGCCCCATTGGTATGTCCTCATATAAATACCTAGTATTAATAGTTTTTGGGCCTTTTATATCCGCATAAGCTTCTGTATTTCTAACTGCATTGCTTAATGTTGATTCTTTTACGTTGTATTCATATTCATACTGTTTTACACATGTAAATAATGTTTTATTTTCAACTAAACCTAATTTTTTTCCTAACTCAACTCTTTCAGCATCTAATTTTTCAACAAATTTTCCTATAGTTTCTGACATTCCATCAATATAAAAATACCAGTCTTTATCAGATTCAATCCATGATGTACTCAAAATTGTTGGTGCACAGTGAACAACAGGATTTGTGCTGTCAATACTAGTAACAAGAACATTTTCAGCTTCTTCAATTTCGGGATATACTTCTTTTAACATTGAAACTACTTCTTTAGTTTTTACAGCTGGTAAAGCTGCAACTAACAATCTGTCCTTTTTACCTAAAATATCAACTTTTCCTGGTTTTAAACTTCTGCATGCATATATTAAAGTATTGCTTTCTGCTATAGTAATATTTTCTTTACATCCAAAATCCACTAATGCTTTTTTAAAAGCAAATGCACCAAATGTTGCTCCTGGATGAAGAAATACTATTTGATTTTCTTTAATATATTTTGCACATTTTTCTGCAATGCTTCTATGATATATAGAAGGATTAATAACCATTATAAAGTCAACATCTTTTATTACTTCTTCTATGCTCGTTGAAGCAACTTTTATTTTACCAAATCCCTTTACAATTCCATCAATTTCTATTCCGCCTTGCTTTTTAATTATATTGATGGTTTTATCAAATGAATCGTATATGTTTACTTCATATCCTAAATACCCTAGATAACCTGCTACTGCATGTCCACCATTTCCAGCACCTATAACTGCCCACTTTGTTTTACTTTGCATATCATTCACCTCATATTATAAATGTATTTTGTATTGATTTCATAATATAGTGACATGATATATACTTATATTAAAATGGTCCCCAGCCTATTGAAACAGCAATAGCAAGCACTACAAGAATCCAAATTGTCCATTTTAAAACTAATGCTCCAGCAAATTTAAACCACTTATTAAATGATATTCCTGCTAAACCTAATGATGCCATTACTACTGGATGTGTTGGTGTAATCATATTCCAAAAGCCATCACCAGCTTGATATGCAAGTACTGCTACTTGTCTAGTTGTTCCAATAACATCACTTATTGAAGACATTATTGGCATTACTACAACAGCCTGACCTGTAGAAGATGGTATTGCAAAGTTTATAATTCCCTGCGTAAAGTACATTCCCCAAGCAGCAAATATACTGTTAAGACTTTTTAGTGGTATAGATATTCCATACACTATAGTATCCATTATGTTACCATCCTGAAGTACAACAAGTATTGCTCTTGAAAGTCCTATAAATATTGCCGCTGTTGTCATTTCACCTGCGCCTTTTAAAAATTCAGATGTAAATGTATTAAAATTACCTTTATAATTAATCATTCCTACTATTATTCCCATAAGCATAAACAACGCTGAAATTTCTGTAAAATACCACCCATATTTTAAGACACCAAATATTAAAATTACAATAGTTATTAAAAGTATACAAAGAATTACTTTTCTTGTTGAGGTCAATTCATACATTTCGTCTGTTTTTTCAAGTTTTTGATTTGAAAATATTCTATTTCTTTTTATTTTTTTGCCATATCTAACGGTATGATGTATCGCAATTACTAATGCACCTGCCATAAGGACAACCCTTAATCCAAGACCAGAAAACAAAGGCAGTTCAGCTATTCCCTGTGCAATACCTGTATTAAAAGGATTTAAAGGTCCTGCTGAATATCCACAGTAAATTCCTATTACGACCATAGCTACCCCTACTACTTCATCAAAACCAAGTGCTATCGCTGCTGTAACTAATATTGTAACAAAAGGTAATGATTCTTCAGCCATACCAAATGTTGCTCCACATATTGCAAAAGCAGTCATAATTATGGCTATAAGGATAGATTCACGTCCAGAAAACTTCCTTATTAATTTTTCAAGACCTGCATTAATTGCACCACTTCTTGATATTATTCCAAATGCTCCACCTACTATAAATACAAATGCAATAATTTCTGCTGCATTTACAAGTCCCCTATATGCTGACGATAGTATTTGTCCTATACCAACTGGTGTTTGAGCAATTCTAGTAAAAGTATCCGCAACAACAAGAGTTCTATTAGTTGCTTCATCAAATGCTCTTTGATATTCTCCAGCAGGAATTATATAAGTTAGTACTGCCGCTAGCAAAATCATAAACATTAATAATGCTGCTGTTCCTGGCATTTTAAAACTTTTTTTATTACTTAACTTATTATCCATCAATTCACCTCTTTTTTTATTTTTATATATAAATCACACGCGCGCGTAATTAACAAAACATGTCTATATTTATGAAATCAATACAAAATAAAATAATTGCAAAACATATGCCAAAACAAGCTTAGTATTTTTCAGTACTTACAGCGATCTTTATTATTAGTATTTCTCATAATGACAAATGTTAATAATTTAACGTTTTCCTAAAATTAAAAAAACAGTTCAATTTATTAAATTAGTTAAACTTATAATTAGCTATCCCTCTTTTATTCTCAATATGCGAATGTTTCACATTTTGAGAAATAAAAAAAGAAAACATTTTATCTTAGTTTATGATAAAATGCTTTCTTTTACTTAAATAACTTTAACTTATCTTTTCTACATAATTTTTTTATTTCACATTCTCGTTTCATAGCTTCTCTATTAGTTTCAAATTTTTCAAGATATTTTAACGTTACAGGACATCTTGAACGAGTATATTTTGATCCTATACCTTTATTATGTTCTTTCAATCTTCTCTCTATATCTGTTGTCCACCCAGTATAAAGTGTTTTATCTTTACATTCTACAATATATACATACGGCATGCTAATCTCCTTGTGCGCTTCGCACTATTTTTGAACGAGAAACGAGTAAATAATAACGAGTAACATTGTTGAAACTAATTCTAGTTTCTGTATTCAGCTTAACTGCTAATTTTATACAAGATCCTTCGACTCCACTGCGTTACGCTCAGGATGACGCAGCCTTAGTCTTGTTTCAAACTTCACCAGCTTTTACTATATAGCCACTTTCCATTACTAATTAAATCTGTTTTACATTAGTAAAGCTACCATGTTCCTCGTTTCTCATTCCTCATCTTTCGTTCAAATTGTTTTACGTCAGTAAAACCTCTTTAACTTTTCACTTTTATCTTTTAACTTTTATCTTTATAAAGTCTCTCGTTCAAAAAGAAAAAGATGATATCAATATAATATCATCTTTTTCTATTTATATAAACTTAAAGTCTGCTCACAGCTCTTTTTTTCCAAGCATGTAGTCCTAAAGATATACCAATTACGCCGTATACAACAAAAGCTCTAAAGAACTCTCCAATTTGTGCATCTCCAAATAATGTTTTTCCTGCTGTTGGAGATACTATAAAAACAGAGTGGAATAGTGCTGTTCCTATTAACGCATGACGTACATTGGCTTTTGTAACAGATGCACCTCCTATTAATATTGCAGCTATTGCAAACATACCTACTTGCATATGATTACCATAGGTATTCATTGTTCCTATATTTTGAAGGAATATAATTTGTCCCCATGCAGCAAGTACTGTAGAAATAATTGTAGCAATTAATCTTGTTCTGTCTACATTAATTCCTGAAACTTTTGCTATACTTTGGCTTAATCCAACCGTTCTAAAATCTTGACCTATCTTTGTTTTCATGATTAGTACGTTAAATAAACATAAAACTGCAATCACTGCTAATGTTATAACTGGAACTTTCAACATTGCTAAAGATGAACCTGAAACTAAAACACCTATACTAACTGCTATAAAGACTAAAGCTATAATTATATATGTGATATAGGTTCCACTACTTTTTACAGGTATATATTTTTTGTTTCTGTTTTTTAATATTTTATATACAGCATATATCATGACTAGTGATGAACCTATTATCATAAAATAAAATAAGTTAAGTCTAAATATCCCATCTAAAGCATATTTAATTCCATCAGGATAATCTCCACCACATAATGAAATAGTATTTCTTAATCCTACTCCATCTGGCTTAATCATAACGGTATTTTTCATTGGTATAATAGTTCCTACAAGATAAAGAAAAACAAATTGATATATACCATTAGCAAAAAATCCTACTATAAGTCCAGCTATCATTTCCTGACCTTTTGTTTTGTTAAAAAGCTTTCCAGTAAGATATCCGAATAATACTGCAAAAGGAAATGCAAATATGAGACTTAAAATAAAACCTTTTAGTCCAGTAATACCCCAATATGTAACCATAATAATAGCTGTCTGCCCTGCCATAGCACCTACTACTATACCAAAATTCAATCCTATACCAGCTAATATAGGTATAATAAGCGATAGAACAAGGAATGAATTTCTTGATATTCTGTTTATTAATTCATTGACTATAAATGTAAAGCTAAGTTCTGACAGCAATATTCCAATTATCGTTATTACTATAAATATAATTGTTACAATGTTTTTTATAAAAAAACTCTTTAATTGACTATTTTTTTTATTAATCTCTTTAACTTCAGCCATATTATTTACCTCCCTCTACTTTTGTTAATGCGTAGAGAATGATACCGTTTTGAACAACTGTTCTTATAATTTCAGATATATTGCCTACCGGAAAAATTTTATTTGTTACAGGCATTGCACTTGTAAGTAAACCTTGAAATAGCAGTACCCCTATTATTACATGAGATATTTTAGCTCTTTTTGCTGTAGCACCACCTATTAAGACTGCAGCTACTGCTGGAAATGCCATCATTAATGGTGCTGTGTATAATTGTACAAATCCGTAACTTGATGAATATACTATTATTCCTACTGCTCCAAGGACTGTTGATAGTATATTTGCAATCATTCTGCCTTTATCAATATTGACTCCTGATGCTCTTGCATAATTAGGATTCATACCTCCTGCAAGAATAGCAGTACCTGTTTTACTCTTAGTAAAAAGGTATACAAAATAGCATGCACCTAAGAAAAAAAGCAATAATCCTGTAGGAATAGTAACTCCTAAAATATTAAAATGAAGAAAGTTATCTAAAACATGCCCAAATGTTTTTTCCAAAGTGAATGTTGTCCTTAAACCCTTACCTATCGGCCAAATCATTTGTCCACTTTTAAATGGAAGCATAATCCATCCTATTGACATCAACTGCACTACAGAAAAACCTGTATAAGTTGCAATAGCCATTTCTGAACCTTTTACAGCATTTAAAAGTTTTCCATAAAAATATCCTGTTATTACTGCTATAGGTATTGAAAAAAGCACAGCAATAATAAATGCTGAAAATCCAACGTGACCAAATTCTATACTCATTGTCGCTCCTAAAAGACCGCATACGATACCTATAGGAAGTGCAAAATTCGGTCCTGTTCCTGATTGTATAGAAGGAACCATTGCAAGTACTAAAATACCGTACATTCCAAATCTTTTAATAACGTCGCTTAATAACATATCCATAGGAACTTTTAAAACCACTGCAAGTATCAAAACAAAGACAAATAAAGTTGATATAATGAATCTTGGTAATCCTATTTTATTGACTATTAATTTTGAGGTCATTATATTACCTCCTCTTGTAATTCTTTTATTTTAGTACCTGACATCATTAAGCCAAACTTTTTATCGCTATCTCCCGGTTTTAGAATCCCAGCAACTTTCCCTTCACTTATTATAGCTATTCTATCAGATATCTTTCTAAGCTCAGTAAGCTCTGAAGATGTCATTACAATAGTCATTCCTAGTTCTTTATTTAACTCTACAAGCAAATCAAGTACAAGTTTCTTTGCTCCTATATCTATACCTCTCGTTGGTTCTGAAACAAATAAAATATCAGGGTCTTGTGTAAGTGCTCTTGCTATACATACTTTCTGCTGATTCCCGCCACTTAATTTTCCAACATTCTGTTTTGAACTTGTGCATCTAATATCAAGTTTTTTTATCATTTCATCTGTATGCTTTTTTATTTTTTTTGAATTCTGTAAAGTAAAAAATAAATATTTTTTTAAAAATTTATTTTGAATATTTAATGCAGTAAATATTATGTTTAATTCAATTGAAGAATCAAGTATCAATCCAACCTCTCTTCTATCTTCTGAAACAAAAGCTAGACCATTTTCAAGTGAATTATTTGTATCGTTTAATTTTAATTTATTTCCTTTTAAATATAGTTCTCCATTAGATGGATAAAGACCCATTATACCATTAGCAATACCTACTTTTCCCTGTCCAGCGAGTCCACCAATACCAAATATTTCACCATTTTCTATTTTTAAATTTATATTTTTAACTTCCTCTCCTGGCATATGTACACTAAAATCTTTTAATTCAAGTATCACTTCTCTTTTAACTTGTTTTTTATTTTTTTCTTCCTTATTTAAAATGTCAACTTTTCTTCCAACCATAAGTTCCGCAATCTCGCCTACACTTGACTCTGATGTTACCAATGTCTTTACTAATTCACCATCTCTTAGTATTGTAACATTATCAGATATAGATATTACTTCATCTAATCTATGTGTTATAAATAGTATTGCTATACCTGATGAAGCTAGTTTTTTCATAGATTTTAGTAGATTATCAGCTTCACTTTCAGTTAATACTGCTGTAGGCTCATCAAATACCATTAATTTAACTTTTGTCTTATCTATTTCTCTCGCTATTTCAACAAACTGCATATGTCCAACAGGCAGTCCTACAATCCTTACCCATTCATCTATATTCATGTCAAGTCTATCTAATGCACTTCTTGCATCATCATTCATCCTTTTAGAATCTATTGTTCTTAATCTATCTCCAAGAATTTTACTTATCACATTATCTTTAGTTATTTCTCTATTAAGTTTAATATTTTCTGTAATCGTAAATTCAGGAATTAGCATGAATTCCTGATGTACCATTCCAATCCCAAGTTCCATAGCTTTTTTAGGAGATTTAATTTCTGTTATTTTCTCATTAAATAAAATTTCTCCTTCATATCCGCCTGTTGAATGTATTACATCCATTCCAAACAATATATTCATAAGTGTAGATTTTCCCGCACCATTTTCTCCTACTAAACAGTGAATTTCTCCTGCTTTTACATTCAAATTAACACCTTTAAGAACTTTATTTCCATAATATTCTTTTGATATATCTTTCATTTGAAGTACATACCCATTATTCATATCCGCCCCCCTTTATTATAGTTAATAGTTAATAGTTGATAATTGATAGTTGATAGTTAATGGTCAATTTTTTCAGTGTTTTTCCGTGTTCTTCCGTGGTTAATTATCTTTTTTTTCTAAAAATAAGGTTACCAAAAGATTTTGGCAACCTTATTTTAAACTTAGTTTTTCTTTAAAAATCAATGAAGTCTTCAAGAACCATGAAATAATTATCAAATTCTTTACCGTTTTCTTCTAAATTAGTTACTTTTATTTCAATTTCTTTTCCCTGTGAAACACTTTCTGCATATTCTTTAAAACATTCTTTTATAACATCTATATCTATTTTACCGTTTGTGTTACCATTCATCCACTTAATAGCATACTCAACGCCTGCCTCTATATACATCATATTTGCAGGTACCGGCCAAGTTGACATTCTGCCTGTCATATCATTTTCTGCACATATATTTCTTACTTCTTCAATTACGTATAATACATCACCTTTATGACCTTCCATGTCTACCTCCAAAGCTGCTGGGAATCCGTGGAACGGCGATGGACAGCATGGCTGTGGATAAATTGCTTTTTCTTCAAACACAGATTTAATCAATGGCGGCTGCATTGCACAGTTTGTAGAGAAAAATGCTGTATCTTTTCCATATTCTTTGACTTTTTTAGGAACATCTTCTAAAATAAACTGCTGTGCTCCTGATTGTCCTGCATCACCTATTGGATCTGGTGCTGTAGCATCAACAAACTCAAGTCCTACTTGCTCACATCTTTCTATAAACAAATCTCTTCTTGCAGCTAAAAGTGCATAAGACATGTGTCTAGGAAATGAATAATGCACAAATACTTCTGCACCTTGCTTTTTAGCCTGATCAATAACCGCATATCCCATTCCTAACTCATCCATTTGGAAACAAATATCTGCTCTTTCAGCAATCATATTTGGATCTTCTCCTGAAGTACCAACTATTATCAGCAAATCATCTCTTAATTCTTTTACTTTATCAAGTGCAGCTGATGTTCCCGGTACTCCTTGGCATATTACAAGTGCCTTAACTTCAGGATCAGCAGCAACACCTGCTATGTTAGCAATTACTGTTTCCTGCTCTTCTGTAAACTTATCGGGATAAGTTTGCATTACAACATGTTCCTCACCGTATTTAGCTAACACATTTTCTGCTGCTCTATACTCTTCTTCATTCTGTGAAACAGTTCCTGTTATAACTCCTACTTTCCAGTTGTCATCGCCAACTGATGTTTCTTTACTACAGCCTGTCGACCCTATTATTAGTATAAACACTAGTAAAACAATAAATAATTTTTTTATCATCGTATCCCCCCTAAAAATTAAATAAACTTATTTAATTTTACTATTTTTCCCCAAAGCATTACAATGGGTTATTTTCAACAAATTAGGACAAACAGTCCTGTTATTTTGTCACATTTTTTTGGATTTAGGATTATTACTTTATTAAATTGTCGATAAAAAATTCCACTTTGATTAAATCAAAGTGGAATTAATTAAACTAATGATATTCCTTGAACTTCTAATGACTTTATAAAAAGAAAGCTGTTTAAAGTAATGATAGCTTTACCTCTTTTAGTATTAGCACCTTTATAAACATATACTGTTATATCATCTACTTCAAATTTATTGTATTTATTGATATCTTCTTTAGGATTTTCCATATACACGTATGGAAGTGCAGCATCTACTCATGAATTGGTTAGTAATAGATCTACAGTAACAATTTTATTGTCTTTTTTAATTATATAATTTTTTGCTTTTTCTGTAATTACTACTTTTATTCAATTCACCACCTGCTATTAAATTATTGTATCTTAGATTCTTTCTTAAATAAAACTTTATATGATTGTTTCATAAATACTAAAGCAAGTACAAATAAAACTACTCCAAAGAATACTAAAATATAATTACTTGCTACTATATTTGCTTGAACTAGCTGTGCTAATGCAACTAATGTTACACAAACCATAAAAATCATTGGTATAGTAGCCATCTTGTTTGATTTTCCTTCTTTTTTAAGCCATACAGCAAGAGTTAATAAAGCTAAAGCTGCTAGTAATTGATTTGCTGAACCAAATATAGGCCATACTTTTTCGTATCCAGCAACTGTTAATAAGCCACCAAGAACTACTGTTATTCCAGTTGCCACAAATCTATTAGTAAGAGGACTAGTTTGAACATCTTTATTTTTATCTTCAAAATACTCTTGGAAAACAAATCTTCCTAATCTTGTAGCTGTGTCGAGACTTGTTAAAGCAAATGCTGATATTGATAGTGCAATAAATGTAGTTCCTATATCTTTATTTATTCCTATAGCTGTCATAAAAGTACCTACACCATCTGCAAATACATTTGTTGCGCTGCCAAGTGAACCTAATTTATCTGCTCCTATATACACTGCTGTTATCAAAGCTACTACAGCAAGTATACCTTCTATAAGCATTGAACCATATCCTATTGGTTTAACATCTTTTTCACTATTCAATTGCTTTGCTGTTGTTCCTGAACTTACAAGTGAATGGAATCCTGAAATAGCACCACATGCAACCGTTACAAACAATATTGGGAACATATAACTTCCATTTACATTAAATCCTACAACCGCTGGAGCTACTATATTAGGTCTGTACATTATTAATCCTAATATTGCACCCGCTAGCATTGCATATAATAAGTATGAATTAAGATAATCTCTTGGCTGAAGTAAAATCCAAACTGGAGCAGTTGATGCTATAAATATATAAACTAGTATAATTACTATCCAAGTATTCATTGACAGTACTAAAGGAAATCTAAGTCCTAACCATATGCTTAATGCTATAAGTGCTACACCAACTATAGTTGCAGGTATTAGTCCCACACCGCCTCTATTAACTGCTAATCCAAATACTATTGCTATTATTATAAATAGTATTGAAGTAGTTGCAACTGCCGGAGTTGCTACAAAAGTTCCAGCTACTATATTTGTAAAAGCTGCTACAACTAATAAGAGAGTTAACCAAGCAAATATTGAAAATAATTTTTTACCTGACTTGCCTAAGTTCTCATCAATAATATTGCCTAAAGATTTGCCACCATGTCTAATAGATGCAAATAATGCTCCCATATCATGAACACCGCCAACAAATATACTACCTATAATTATCCACAAGAATACTGGAAGCCATCCAAACATTGCAGCTGCAATAGGTCCAACTATTGGCCCTGCTCCTGCTATGGATGCAAAATGATGGCCTAAAAGAACAGGAGTCTTTGCTGGTACATAGTCAACTCCATCACTCATTGTATGTGCTGGAGTTTTTCTTTTAGGGTCTATTCCCCATTTTTTGCACAACCAAGCACCATAAGTAACATAGGCTATTAAGAAAATTACAATTGCTATTAATATTAATGATAATGCCAATTTAACTACCTCCTTATATTTTATTAGATGTTTTTTGGCTTAACATCTATATTAAGGCTGATAAAATTTACCAACCTTTTTAGCTTCTTTACTGCAAATTACTTCTTCATTGTCTAAATCAACTAATACTATCCTAAATACTATCCAGCCTTTCAATCCAAATTTAAAAGACTTTTGATATTTATATCTCTTAACATGTTTTGCGATTTGTTTATCAATTGAAGTTTCAGAAACTAAGATCAAGGTAATAGTAGTAGACATATGATCATCGGTGAGTTGTATGCTTTTTAATATACTTTCCTTTGTTACTTCAATGATTTTATCTATTTGACTTATACTTGTATTATGGAGATGTTTAATTAAACACTCTTCATTATTTTCAAAAGCATATATAACAGCTTTTTTAGTTGCAACATATTTTTCATTCCTAATATGTGATTCTGCTTGAACGTCAAATACTGCTCCTCCATAATTGCAACCTTCATTAATATCAAAATTGTACTTTAAATTATCAATAATTTTATTCTTATACTGCATAAAATTCATTAGTATCACCTAATTTATTAATATTATTTTAATTTTACGTATTATAACATTATTAGTATAATATGTTTCCATTTTCTACATGAAATACAACGTTTTCTGCACGAAATGCAATTAATTAGATGTAAAAAAAGTTTCTAATGCAACCTCAGCACTTTTTTTAGTATATAAAAAAACCTAAAATTAAATATTTTTTCAATACAAAATCTTAGGTTTTAATAATTTATTTATTATATTTTCATTCTTTTTCTAAACTCTTTTATATAGTTTCTACTAACTGGTATTTTTTCTTTAACTCCTCTTAGTACAAGCAAATACGTATTATTAAACCAGTGATCTATTTCAGTTATTTTATCCAAATTTACCACATACGATCGATGTGTTTGAAAGAAGTTGTCATAATTAAGTAAATCTTTAATTAAATCACAAAATTTAGACTTTGAATCAAATAACTTATGATTATAACAAATTATAACTTTTCTATCTGAAGCCTTTATGCAGGATATATCATTTTTATCTACAACTAAAATTTTTTCACCATTTGAAAAGGTTATTTTATTATGATGACATACGTTTTCATCTTGCATGTCTAATTTACGTAAAAGTTTCTTCATTCTATCTTCAGAATATGGCTTTAATATATAATCTTCTGCTTCAATTTCAAATGCTTCTAATGCATATTCCTTATACGCTGTTACAAAAACTATTTTAGGTTTATTTTCAAATTTAGAAATTATTTTTGCTAAAGTCATTCCATCTAAATTAGGCATATTAATATCAAGAAAAATTATATCCAACTGTCGACAGCTTTCAATATATTTTAATGCATCAATCGGATTATCAAATTCACTTAATATATTTATACTGCTGTATTTGTTTATTAAAAATTTTAATTCTTCTCTTGAAGGATACTCATCATCAATTATTATACAATTCATACTTTTCTCCTTTATTAATTTTCTTTGCTCTTTCTTCATTTATTAAAAAATGTATTCTTGTTCCCTTTACAAGCCTTTCTATTTTTAAGCCACTTCCATATAACAATATAAGTCTTTGATGAACATTAATAAGTCCTACTTTATTATTTTCTATAGTATCATTATATATTTTTTGAATTACATTTTCATCAATACCTACGCCGTCATCCTCTATCACTATTTTCGTCATATTCTGCATTTTATACACTTTTACAATTACAGAAATTCCATTTTTCATGTCCTTCATTCCATGCTGAATTGAATTTTCTACTAAAGGCTGTATTGAAAGCATTGGTATTTTAACATTAATATTCTCATCTATGATAAATTTTGTTTTTATTTTTTCACCAAATCTTGCTTGTTCTATTTTTATATATGATTTTACATGCTTAATTTCTTCTTTTAAGTCTATAAATTCTTCTTTATTTTCTGTGTTATATCTTAGATATTTAGAAAAGTCTATAATTAATTCTCTAGCTTTATCGGGATTAATCCTTATGAATGAAACTATTGTATTTAATACATTGAATAAGAAATGAGGATTTATCTGCATTTGTAAAGCTCTTACTTCTGCTTTTGCAGCCATCTTCTTTAAATTATTAATTTTTATTAGTTCTAATTGTGTTGAAATAAGTTTAGACAAGCTTTTAATAAGTGATTTTTCATCATACCTAAAAGCATTTCTTGAATAATAAAAGAAAATCAAAATTCCTATAATCTCATCATTTTCATATAAAGGTGATGCTATTGCTGACTTATATATAATTTTATCAAATAAAGTACCTTTATTCTTATTCGTTATTGTAATTACATCATTACTGGTAGAAAAATTAACAAGTTCCTTAACAATATTGGTTCCATATTCTTTTATATCAAATTCAATTTCTTTAGAAGCAGCAATTATTCTGTTTGTATTTGAAATAACAACCGCTTTTGCCTCAACAGATTCTTTTATTATACTGCAAATTTTTCCTAACGATATTTCATCAGTACTCATGAAATATGGTAAAGTTCTATCAGCTATTTCAAGTGCAAGTTTTGATTGCTTTGCTGCTATTTGTTCTTTCTCTTTAAAAATATTTTCTGTAATCGACATCAGCACAGCAGCTCCAATACCATTAATTAATACCATTGGAATATATACAGCTTTGAGTATTGCAACAGCAGTTTCAAACGGTTTTGATATGATTAACATAAGTCCAAAGCTTAAATTCTCTATAACCATTGCTCCAAACATTGCATAGACCCATCTGTTTTTTACATCTGAAATCTTATATAAATATGCTGAAAGTATTCCACCTAAGACAGTAGATATACCACAAGGTAATGCTGTAATTCCTCCAATATCAATTACAAATCTATGAATACCAGCAATAAGACCAGATGATATCCCAACTACAGGTCCGCACAACATACCTCCAAACATGATTGACATATTTCTAATATTTGCTATAGCTCCTTCATATAAAACACCTGAGTATGTTCCAAAAATACCTAAGCAAGCAAATAATATAGATAAAATTACTTCTTCTTTTAATTTCAATTTTTCTTTCTGTAAAAACTGCTTAAAGAAATTTCCTCTCGACAAGAAGAAAATTAATATTAAAATATAACCAAAATTGCCTATAAGTTTACTTAATACTACTAATATAATACCTCACCTCCTTATCTATAATTTTTTTACTCTTTCATTTCACAATCGCATATATAAAAGGTTAATATAATAGAAAGCTATTTAATCAAAGTATAACATATTAAATATAAAAAAACTCCTCTAAAATATTAGAGGAATTAATTAAACTCACATTATAATTATAACCTGTGTATTTTTTCTAATTCATCAGCTACATCTTCTAAATCAAGCATTAATAAAGTACTTCTTTTTGGAATTCCGTTATCTATATTCCAACCATGCAACTTATAATATTCATCTAGCATAATATCTAACTCTTCTTTAGTAGTTACGTTTCTAGGTAAATCTCCCTTAGGGGCTGTTTTTTCATTCATTATACGCCATGGTAAAACATCATCTTTTCTATCTAAACCAAGTCTAACATTATAACATTTTTCAAGTGTTAATATTCTTCTTCCAGCAAGCATAATTTCTTCTTCATTTATATTATATCCCGTAGCAGTAGAAAACAACTGTGCCATCATTTTTGGAGTAACACCATAGCACGATGAAGTCGCAAAAGTACAAATACCCAATGCATCAGTAACCGAATAACAATCTTCATGCCATCTAACAATTTCCGCCCTTTTTTCTATAGTATCAGGCACTGCATATTTTTTATCTCCTGTAATTTCTTCAATTAAATCAACTGATTCTGGGCCTATCCCAAATTCAGCCAATGTCTGTGTGTGTAAATGGTCTGCACCCCTTGGATTAACAGCAAAAGCTAAAGCATATGCTTTTGCTCCTCTAGTTTCAATTCTAGATTGTTCAAGACCTTTCCCATGAACTGCCCATTTATACGAATCTCCACCTATTACCTCAGATGCTTTTTTTACTCCTTCAGCAAGAATATTACCAAAGTCTCGTCTATAAGCAAGTTTCTCCAACATTATAATCATAGCATCCGCATTTCCCCATTCAAGTTCTAATCCATTGAGATTATCTTTATTAATTAGACCTTTTGAATAACACTCCATAGCCCATTGTATTACTGTACCTGCTGAAATTACATCCATACCGTAAATATTACATAATTCATTTGCCTTTAAAACAGGCTCGATTTCAAATATACCACATCCTGTACCAAAGGAGCTAATTGTTTCATATTCTGGTCCTCCGCTGAAACTACCTGAATATTTTCCTTTATCTACAGTAGTATACCTATGACAACCTATAACACATCCAAAGCATCCTACTCTCTTCTTTAAATAACCAGATTTTATAAGATATTGCCCCGTAAGCTTAGTTACATCTTTTGAACTACTTTGTTTAAAATTATATGCTGGTAATAAATTTATTTCATTTAATTCTTTAATTGAACTTGCAGTCCCATATAAATGCATTTCTTCATACCCAGAATCATTAAAAAGAGCCTTTTTACTTTCATTAACATATTTTTGAAACTCTTTAGGATTCTTAACTGAAACGCTTCCCGTTCCTCTAACAACAATACATTTTAGATTTTTAGAACCCATAACTGCCCCTGCTCCACCTCTTGCTGCTGCACTATATATTGAAAACATAACTGAAGCAAATTTAACAAGATTTTCACCAGCAGGTCCAATCATTGCGGTTTGTATTTCATTATCTCCTAATTCTTCTTTTAATTTTATATCTGCCGTTCTCACATCCATACCCCATAAATGAGAAGCATCTTTTATTTCAACTTTATCATTCTCTATACATACATAAACTGGTTTATCAGATTTTCCATGAATAACTACATAACCATAGCCAGCAAATTTCAACTCGCTTGCCCACTCACCACCGGCATTAGTTTTTAAGTATATACCTGTAGCTGGACTTAAAGTTGTTACTGTAGTCCGTCCAGAACAAGGTGCACTCGTACCTGTTAATAAACCTGTTCCAAATATTAAAACATTTTCAGATCCTAAAGGGTCTGCATTTAGCTTTACTAAATCCCATAGTAATTTTACATTTACACCTCTACAGCCTAAGTATTTAGCTATTATTTCATCATCTAAAATTTCTTTCCATATTTTTTTATTAGTTAAGTCAATATGCAAAATACATTTTGAACTATCAATCAAATTATTGCACCATCCTTTACTCAAATTTTAATGCATTAGTAGGACAATTCTTAACACATTCTGGATCACCATTGCAAAGATCGCATTTTAAAGCTTTACGTTTTTCCGGATGTATTTTTATTACATTTTGAGGACAAGCTTTTACACATAGTTTGCATCCTATGCAAATATCTTGATTTATTTTTAATATTCCAGTTTGCGAGTTCCTTTCTATTGCATTTACAGGACATGAATTTTCACAAGGCGCATCATCACAATGCAAACATACAATTGGTGTATTATTACATTCTTCTTCATTAGTAATTATTGTTATTCTTGATAAATTAACAGAATATAAATTTTCATGAACAAACGAACAACATAAAGCACATTGCCGACAACCTATACATAATTTACTATCGACTATTATTTTCTTTTTACTCACTATTAATTCCTCCAAAGCATAATAATTTTCCCACTTTAATTCATTTTTTTATAATAAGGAGTATAATATGCATTATCCATCAAATAATCTTTACAATTAATCATTCCTTCTCGTATTATTAATGCCATTTCAGCACATCTTTTGCCTACACTTTCAGCTGATTCAACAATTACATTAGCATCAAATTCTCCTTGTTCAAATTGATATTGTAAAGCATTTTTTTCAAATTTATTAGATGTCCATCCAGCACTTCCTAGATAAGACTTCCATGTGTCCCCTGGAACTGGTATACACCTGCAAACTAAGGCATGATTTATTAGTTGTGTTTGCGTATGTTCTTGCCCTGAACACATATGAATTCCATTTGTCATACTGCCTATAACTTTTAAAAATTTCGGCATATCTTCTTCACCACTGTTAAAATAATTTAGGAACTGACCCATAATACTATTTCCTAACCTGTCAATAAAACATTTTAATTGCCCAGGTATACCCATATGATATACTGGAACTGAATATATAATAACATCTGCTTTAAACCATAAATCTCTAAGTTCTTGAAAACTATCTTTTATTATACATTCACCGTTAGTTTTAAAACATCTATCACAACTAATGCAGGGACCTATTTTTTTACCTCTTAAAGTATAACTTTCACAAATTATTTTATCAGGAGCAACATTTTTAGCTGCTTGTAAGGATTTTTCAAGTAAATATTGACTATTGCCTTTTCTTGGACTTCCGCAAACGCCTAGAACTGTAAGTTTGTTCATATTATTTTCCTCCTACATTTCAACCAAATCTATATTTTTATTGTTCAAATATATCTTCAATTTTTTTATACTCTATATCAAAGCCAAAGAATTTAGGACCAAAAACTTCTATTCCTTTTTTAGTTCTCCACTTATCAAATGATTTAAAAGCAAAAACGGTTACTGATTGTCCAACTCTTGCATTAGGATTTAGCAGAGGCATATTTTCATCATTACTAACAATATTTATTGAATCAGGAACAGTTATATAAACTTTTTCATCTTTCCAGCTAACTATGTGCTCATTTTGAAACCATATACGCATATTTGACCCTTCAAACTTATCTTTTCCATCAATGTAGATATTGCCAAATGTAAATCCATTTTTGTCTTCCCAATTTGCTTCTCTAACTACACCTTCAAAAATAACGTATCCATTAAATTCATCTGCTATTGCATAAGCGATATTTTTATTATTATTTCTAGCTTTTCTTGCAGTTTTTCCTATATTTAAACACATAGTTATAGTATTTTTAATCAAAACATCTTTTATTATTTTCCATTCTGCAACATGATCAACTACTCCAACTAAATTAAAACTTGCTACTGCTGCTGACCTTACTAGTGCTTCTGCTCTTTCATCATTAACTACATCTGTTAAAATTAATTTATCACCAAATATATTTGCAATGCTCATTGGAGCTATATTAATATCATTTAAATAATAAGTTGAATGTTGTAAGCATGGAACACTTCTGCCAGCTGGGTCTCCATCAACTATAGGTTTATTTAATCTAGCTGCTGCATTTAAAGCAACTGCAGTATTAAATCCTCCTAATTCCGTAGCAACAATACCTTGAATTTCGGCTCCTAAATAATCCTCCAATGAATTAACAGCAACAACTTCAGGTCTTGCTTTAATTTTTGGCAGTGAATCATATTTTTTTTGCTGTTCCTTAGTGAATGGACTAATAGAACCACATCCATAAGGTGTAACAACTAACTCATCATCATTTATATCATTCCATTCTGCTAGTAAAAACTGGCATCCATCATCTAAAGCCTTATCTATAATTTCTATACCTTCTTCAAGACTTCCTCCACCACCTGTTCCAACTAAAGCTGCTCCAAGTAATATGTCGTGTAAATCTTCTCTTGTTAATATTTTCATTTGTCATTTCCTCCTTTTGTAATACATTAAGATTTTAATATATGGCAGGCTGTTAACCGTTCATCGTCTATGTTAATCAATTTTGGTTCTTGTTTAAAACATATGTCGATAGCTTTAGGACATCTAGTGTGAAATCTGCATCCTTGAGGTGGGTTTATTGCACTTGGTACATTACCCTCAAGCGTAATTATGTCTTCTATGTTTTCTGTATCCACATCTGGTATTGCTGCAAATAGTGCCTGAGTATAAGGATGTTTAGGATCTTCAAATATCTTTCTCGAATCTCCGTATTCTACTATCTTTCCTAAATACATTACTGCTATCTTATCCGACATGTAACTTACTACACTTAAATCATGTGATATCAAAATATATGTTAAATCAAATTTCTCTTTTAGTTTTCCTAGCAGATCTAATATTTGAGCTTGTGATAAAACATCTATTGATGATGTAGGTTCATCAAGAACTACTAATTTAGGCATTAATGCTAACGCTCTTGCTATTGCTATACGCTGTCTTTGACCTCCGCTAAATTCATGTGGATATTTATATGCACCTTCTTTTGATAGTCCTACCATTTCTAAAAGTTCTTCTACTTTTGGTACTATTTCTAGACTGCTCATTCCAGCCTGTACATCTAATGGTTCTCCAATTATGTCTTTCACTAACATTCTTGGATTTAATGACCAGAATGGATCTTGAAATACTATTTGAATATACTTTCTTATGTCTCTTAAATCTTTTTTGTTTAAGGAGAACATTTCTTTGCCGTCAAAAATTACCTCACCTTCCGTTGGTTCAATAAGATTTAGTACGGTGTTCACTAATGTTGTTTTGCCACATCCGGATTCTCCGACTAACCCTAATACTTCTCCTTTTTCTATATCTATTGATACTCCATCTACAGCTTTTACATAGGAAGATACTTTAGAAAAAAATCCACTTTTTATTGGAAAGTATTTTTTTAAATTTTTAATTTCTAATATATTATTTGTATTATTGTTCATTATTAACACCTTCCTTGTAAAGACTGCATTTTACATAGTGTGTATCTTTCACATTTATTAATTTCTGCTCTTTTTTACAGTTCTCTTGTTTTTTTAGACATCTATTATAGTATATACAGCCTTCTTTTATTTCTTCTCCATCGTTTGGCGGTATTACTTTACTTAAATCTATTTTTGTATCTTTATTTTTTGGTATTGCGTTTAACAGAGTAAAAGTATATGGATGCTGTGGATTCTTAAGTATTTCTTTTGTTGTACCTTTTTCTATTATTTCTCCCTTATACAAAACTCCTGCATTGTCACATGTTGCTGATATTAAGCCTGGATTATTTGCTATAAATAGTACTGTTACTTTTAAGTTTCTTTGTAACTCTTTTATGAGTTTTAATATTCCTGCTTGTATTGTTACATCAAGGTTTCTAGTAGGTTCATCTGCTATTATGAATTCTGCTCCACAGCTAAGTGCTAGTGCTATTATTACTCTTTGTCTCTGTCCTCCACTTAGTTCGTGAGGGTATTTATCCATTACTCTTTCTGCATCAGGCAGTTTTACTATATTTATCATCTCAACAGCTTTTCTATATGCTTCTTTTTTATTAAGTTTTTGATTTTCTATTATTACCTTTATCATTTGTTCTCCTACTGTGAACACCGGATTAAGTGTTGACATAGGATCTTGAAAAATCATTGATATTTTCTTACCGCGTATTTCTCTCTGCATTTGTTTTTGTGTCTTTTTAAGTAAATCTTCACCCTCTAGCAATATTTGTCCGTTCACTATTTTACCGGGAGGCATTTCTAAAAGCTGTAATATGGATAATGCAAGTACCGTTTTTCCTGTTCCGCTTTCACCTATTATTCCATAAGCTTCACCTTTATTTATTTTTATTTCATCAATATTTATTATCGTTTTTTCTCCTTCAAAGCTTTTGAAGTTTATTTTCAGATTTTTTATGTGTAAATATGGTTTTTCACTCACATTACCACCTCCTAATTCTTTCTTGTTTTAGGGTCAAGTATTTCTCTTAAACCATCGCCTAATAAGTTAAATGCTAAAACAGTAAAGAATATTGCAAGTCCTGGGAATATACTGTACCACCATGCATTTAAAAAATAGTTTCTACTTGTACTAACCATTAACCCCCATTCAGGAGCTGGTGCTTGTGCTCCTAGTCCTAAGAAACTAAGTGATGCTATTGTCAAAATAACACTTCCTATATCCATTGAAGCTTGAACTATTAGTGGTGCTACACAGTTTGGTATAATGTGCTTAAATATAATCTTGCTTGATGGAGCTCCTATTGCTTTTGCTGCTTTTACGAATTGTCTTTCTTTTATAGTTACTGCCTGTCCTCTTATAATCCTTGCATACCAAGGCCACCACGATACGGCTATTGCCAGCATAGCATTCTTTAGACTTGGTCCAAGAAACGAAGCTATTGCTATTGCTAGCAGTAATGGCGGAAATCCCAAAAATATATCTGTAAATCTCATGATTATCTCATCTATTATTCCACCAAAGAATCCAGCTATTGCTCCAAGTGGTACTCCTATTAAAAGAGCAGTTCCAACTGCTATTAGTGCTGTTTTCAAGGATATTTTAGTACCGATTAATACTCTCTTAAGTATATCTCTTCCTAATTCATCTGTTCCAAATGGATGTTGAAGTGATGGTTCCAACAGTTTATCTTCAGGGTGCGTATCCTGATTTACATGTTTTGAAGATGGAAGAAGGATAGGTACTATTATTGCTATAAGCATCAGTAATATTACTCCGTAATATGCTATTTTTGTAAGTCTATTTCTTTTCAATAAATACAGTGATACTTTAAATTCCTTAAATTTTGGTTTTAATGTTTTTAAAAATTGACTTTGATTCATCCTTTTCCACCTCCTTATACTCTTACCCTTGGGTCTAAAGCTATTATTATATCTGCTATAAGATTTAATAGAATATATGAACATGCAGAAAACAGTGTAACTCCCATTATTGCAGGATAATCTAGCGACATTACTGCTGTTGCTATATAACTTCCTATTCCAGGCCAGCTAAAAATTGCTTCTACTAAAAATGTATTAACTAGTGTATATCCAATTGATAATGCAAGTACTGTTATAGTAGTTCCTAATGAATTTTTAAGTGCATATTTCCATAGTACTAGTCTTTCTTTTAATCCATATGATCTAGCTGCCTTTATATAATCTTCGCTTAAAATTTCTAACAAAGCTGATCTTGTCATTCTTGCAACTAATCCGATTGGATACAGTGCTATTGTTACTGCTGGTAGTATCATGTGTCTAAATGCATCTTTAAATATTATTAAGTTACCATCTAAAAGACTGTCAATTAACATAAATCCTGTATGGTGAGGTATTTCATATAATAATCTAATTTTAGTATCAAGCTGCCCACCAATAGGTAATGCTCCTAGCCATCTAAAAAATATAAGCTGTAAAAAAAGTGCAACCCAGAAAATTGGTAGTGAAACAGATCCAACAGAAAAAAATCTACAAAAATGGTCTAGTACTTGATCTTTTTTATTAGCCGAATTTAAACCTAATGGTACACCTATAATTACAGCCATGAAGGTTGATAATATTACTAGCTCTATCGTAGGTGGTAAGTATGCTTTTAGCTCTTTAATTATAGGTTGTTTACTTCTCAAAGATACTCCTAAATCACCTTTAAACAAACTAGTTATATATTTTCCAAATTGAACGTGTAATGGCTTATCTAGTCCAAGTTCTATTGTTGCTTTATCTATTTGCTCTTGTGTTGCCCTAGGACCTACCCATTGAGCGGCAGGATTTGATGGCATTATTCGTGCTAGAAAAAACGTTATCACTATAACACCACTTAATACTAATAAGCCTAATAAAATTCTTTTTAAAATATATGACTTCATTTTTTACCTCCTGTAATACTTATTTATAATTACTTTTCTCTATAACAATCATAGAAGAAAACAACATTACTATAAACAGGATTGTACTTAAAGCCTTTAAATGTAGAATTTGCAGCCCACACATCTTTTCTATCAAAAACAAATAATCCAGGACAATCTTCAATTAGTATTTCTTGTGCCTTTATAAAATCTTTTTCAGCTTCATCTCTATTTACACCACTATTTGTATATCCATTATCAATTAATTTATCAAACTCTTCATTTTTATAATAAGATAGATTAAACAAAGGTTTCTCTTCTGTATTAAATAAACTAAACAACCATGAATAAGGATTAGCTATATCTGGCCACCAATATATCATAAAAATATCTTGCCTATTTTGGGGATCTTCTGACATTCCCATTTCCCATTGACTTTCCCAAGGCATAGCTCTTATTTCAAGTTCTACACCAATTTTTGAAAGTTCTGCTTTATATAGTTCAGCAGTCTTCTTTTCTGTTTCATCTCCACTTGCATATGTTAGCAATAATTTAAGCTCGCCTTCTTTAATGCCTGCTTCTTCCAATAACTGTTTTGATTTACTAAGGTTATAGTTATATTGTAATAAATCACTGCTATGTCCCCAATGACCTTTTGGTATTGGTCCAATAGATTGAGTAGCATATCCTCCAACAGCATAGTTAATTACATCATCATATGGAAATGCATATGCAAGTGCCTTTCTAATTCTTACATCTTTCAATGGTTCTACCTCAGTATTAAAGAAAGCAAACAAATTTGTAAAAGCTGATATTTCTATTATATCAACTGAACTATTTTCTTTAAGAGCTTGAATATCTTCCACAGGTAAGAAACCAGTAAAATCACATTCTCCCTTTTCAATCATTTGTCTTCTTGAAGAAGATTCAGTAATTTTCTTTATAATTATCTTATCAAAATGTTCTCCATCCCAACCTTTCCAATAGTCATTAAATTTATTAAGAACAACTTCATCTCCCATAGCAAAGCTATCAAGTGTATAAGGACCTGTACCCGCTTCATTTCCTTGTTCAAACCAATCGTCTCCATTATTCTTAACTGATTCAGGTGACATTATAAATGCTCCATAAGGCGAACTGACAATCATGTCAATAGGTGCTGCATAACTTAGCTTAATTTCTACTGTATGTTCATCAATTATGTTGATTTTGTCAACTGCATCCCAAATAAATGCTGCTCCTCTACCTATTTCTATTGTCCTTTCTATAGAATACTTAACTGCTTCAGAAGTAAAATCTGTACCATCATGAAATTTTATACCTTTTCTTAGTTCAAATGTCCAAGTAAGCCCATCTTCACTTGTAGAATAATCTTCTGCAAGTACATTTTCGTATTCATCATCTGAAGCATTATAACGTAACAATGTCTCATATACATTACACAAAACAATGCTTCCTGTTGAATACATGATACTTGGATCCCATGTTGAAATCGGTTCTGCATTAAAAGCATAATATGCGATATCAACTTCATCAACTGATTTACTACCAGCATTACTGTCTCCTCCGCATCCTGCCAGAAGTCCTAAAACTAACATTAACACAAGAAATAAAGAAATTTTTCTTTTCATAATTAAACCTCCATTTAAAATATATAGTGCTCTCTAATTTGAGAGTTCTATCCGCCAATAATTAAAAGTATATTATTTTTTATTTTAATTTTTACTGATTTTGTTTTTAGATTTTATGTTTAGATTTTTATGATTTTAATCTTAAATGGAAAATTGTTATTATTTGCCTTAATAGTAGGAACAAGTATTCAACATGTTCCATATGTAAAGATAGTTTTGTATAAAAGAAATGTTTTGTATTTTTATTATATATTTTATATAAAATAAAGTCTTTATAATTTCTACAAAATATTCATATAATAAGATTGAAGATTTCAATGTGGAATATAAGGCTAATTTTCCCTTATAAAGTTTTTTATTGAATTTTTTTATATTTGCATATATTATATTAATAAATTATGGAGGATAATTATGTCTGTAAAAATTAGAGATATACTAGAACTGGATCTATTTAAACATGCACGAGTTGCATGCGGAGAGAATGGTTTAGACAATGAGATTAAGAGAGTTAATTTTAGTGACTCTCCTTTATTTAGTAATCCATCAAATCGCGATTTGGTAATGGAGAAGGATTTTTTTATTAATAGTTTATATGTTGTAAGAGATAATGAAGATGATATATTAAAAACCTTTCAAACACTAGTTAATTATGGTTTTTCTGGTATATGTATAACAGATGAATATATTAAAGACCTTCCAAAAAAAGTAGTACAATATTCAAATGAGAACTCTTTTCCTGTAATTTTTATTAATGCTTCTATTTCTTATGCTAAAATTATAAAAACTATAATGGAAATAATTATTCTTGATCAAACTAATACTATTTTTGAAATGAGAATAGATAGGTTAAACAATAATAATATAAGTAAAGAAGAAGTTATAACATTATCAAAGTTTATCAATAACAGCTTCGAAAAATATTATGCTTCGCTATATATTTATTTAAATAATAGTAATTTACCTTACAATAAGATAAACTTTTTTCTAAAAGATTTAATTAAAAATTTTAATTTGAAAGCTTATAAATATAAATACGGTATATTAGTAATAATTAATTTAAACAATATTGAGTTATTTGAAAAACAAACTCAATTAATAAAAGAAATTACATCCAATTATTGCACAAATTACAATATTGTTATAAGCGATATTTTTTCAAAACCTGAAGATTTTCATTATTGTATAAAACAATCAATTTCTTTGAGCCAAATATTGCAAATAATCAATGAAGATGTTGTATATTATAAAGACTTAGATTTATATAAAATACTTTATCCTATGAGAAATTCAATATATCTTTACGATTATTATAATCATTTGCTTAATCCAATAAAAGATTATGATCGTGAAAATAACTCTGATTTATTTGAAATATTAAGAGTATTTTTTGATAATTATGGAGATTACAACAAAACAACATTGGTAATAAAACAGCATGAAAAGACTATTAGAAAAAAAATTCTTAAAATTAGAAGAATTTTAAAATTAGAAGATAACTACTTTAAATTTATTGAACAAGTTTCAGTAGCAATGAAAATAGAAAAAATCATTAACTTAATAAAACAAAGTGATTAAGTCTATTTTTTTATCCATCCAAATCCTTTTTCTTTCATGAACTTTACATAATCATCAAAGTCCATAAAACCTTCTTCCTCGAGGTAGTAGCATCCAAACCAATACTGGTAAGTACTTATGTATCCTTTTTTTATTATATCATTCTTGCATTTTTCAGCGTATTCTTTTCCATGATATTTCAATGCTGTTTCATATATTTTATTTATCCACTTTTCTTGATTTTTCATCTTCCAATTTTTATTTTTTATCTTGTATACTTCTATTAGCTTATCTACCTCTATGTCTTTATATTCTTCATCGTGGACTATTACTTCTCTACTGTATTTAAGAGGTTGTTTTGTTATACTTTTAGGATATCCTAATGTAACCATAATGGAAGGACAAACAAAATCAGGTATGTTTAATAACTCAGATACTTTGTCTACTCTGTTTAATATATTACCAATATAAACTGATTTCAAGCCTAATGACTCTGCTGCCATACATAATGTATGAGCACTTAATGCTGTATTCAAAATAGACATCCATAGATTCATAAAATTATTAGTCTCATTAAATGGACTAGGCTGTACTTCATTAATTCTTTTTATTCTTCTATAATCTATACAAAAAACTAGACTTACCGGCGCTTTAGCTATAAATTTCTGTCCTCTTGATAAATCGACTAAAATCTCTTTTTTCTTTTTATCAGTTACTTTAATTATAGAATATGATTGAAATCCTCCGGCAGACGGAGCTTTGCATGCAGCATCAAGAACTTTATTTAAAATATCTTCTGGTATTTCTTTTTCTAAAAAACTCCTACAGCTTGCCCTATCATTTATAATTTTAAAAACTTCATTGTTCATTAATTCTCATTCCTTTAATTTTGGATTTGATAATATTATATAACAATAATTTAAAATAATATATATAATAAAAAACATTATAAATTAACAAAAAAGTGAAAAGCAAAACAGAATTCAAGCAAATAACTGCTTAAAAAGCAGTTATTTGTAAGGGGGAAGTGTTACTCCAATATGTCTTCAACTTTCTTATATTCTATATTGTATCCAAAGAATTTAGGTCCGAAAATCTCTAAACCTTTCTCAGTTCTCCACTCATCAAAAGCTTTAAGAACAAAAACTGTAACTTTCATTCCTTTTTTAGCATAAGGATTAAGAAGAGGCATATTTTCATCACAATTTACTATATTCATTGAATCTGGTACTGTTACAAATATTTCTCCATTTTTCCATGAAATAATATTCTCGTTTTGAAACCAAATCTTTAATTCACTGCCTTTATATTCTTCCTCACCTTTTATATAAATATTGCCAAATGTAAATCCATCTCTATCTTCCCAGTCAGCTTTTGTTACAATACCTTCAAACATTATGAATCCGCCAAATTTTTCAGCAACATCATACGCAAAGTTTCTTTCTTCTTCTCTAGCTTTCCTTGCTGTTCTACCTATTTCCAAACACATTGTTATGGTGTTTTTAAAAAGTGCATCTTTTAATATTTTCCACTCAGCTGGATGGTCAACTACACCAACATGATTAAAGCTTGCTACAGCTGCTGCCCTTGCAAGTGCTTCCGCTCTTTCATCATTTGCAACTTTTGTAATAATCATAGCATCTCCAAACTCATTTGCAACACTCATAGGATAAATAGGAACATCTTTTAAATAGTATGTTGAATGCTGTAAACATGGAACACTTCTGCCAGCAGGATCTGCATCTATAATAGGCTTACCTGTTCTTGCAGCTGCATTTAAAGCTGCTGCTGTATTTCCGCCTCCTAGCTCAGTTGTAATTAATCCATATAGTTCTTTATTAAAGTACTCTTCTATTGCTTTTACTGCGGCGACTTCTGGAGTATCTTTAATTTTAGGCATAGCTTCATATTTTTTAATCTGCTCTTCTGAAAGAGGACTTATAGAACCGCAACCATAAGGTGTACCTATTAAAGCGTCGTCAGGAATTTCTTTTAATTCAGCTAATATAAATTCACACCCATCATCTAATGCTTTGTCTACGAGTTTTATTCCTTCATCAAGGCTTCCACCACCACCTGTTCCAACTATTGCCGCTCCTAGTAATATATCATGCAAATCTTGTCTCATTAACTTTCTCAAACCATCGCCTCCTTTTTATAATTGATAATTAAATGTTATTTAACCACGGATTTACACGGAAAACTACTGAAAAGTGCTTCGCACTCTTTTTGAAAACGAGTAATTAGTAACGAATAACGAGTAACATGGTATAAATTTTCTAACCAAAAATTTATTTTGATTGTTTTTTAAAATGCTTTACGGCAGTAAAGCTACCATTAATTCTCCATTCTCATTTCTCATTTCTCCATTCATAAAGCTTTTATCTCTTTAAAATTTTTTCTTCATATTCCTTTAACTCCGGGTGAATAAACTTACCATTTTCTAAAACTTGAACATCATCTAGCCATACTGAAGAATTTAAGCATATTCCATCACAATGTGATTTAGCATCTTGTCCTTCTGGTGGTGCATCATAAGGACTAACATATCCTATACCCCATTCTGTTGAACCCCATACTCTTTCATCTTCTACAATGTTTCCTGTTAATTTAGCTCCCGGATTTAATCCATAAGCTATATGTGCCAGTTTATACATATTAGGGTCATCAAAACTCTTTAACCAAATTTCAAATTCTTCTGCTTGTCTTCCTCCTTCAATATTAGTTATTGTGCTGTTTACTATAGTCATTTTAATAGGCTGCTCCAATAATCCACATGGCGGAACTAATGAACCATCGTAAACCAAAGTTCCATTTACAGTATTAAACCTTGGAACTACATTGATTTGTCCGGGCATCATAAATATTCCGGGTGTTGAAGCATCTCCGGCATCACAGCTTATTAAATGTCTTGGTTCAAGCTCAAAACTGAGATCTGTTCCTGAAGGTGTTTTAATTTTCATTTTCTTTGCTTTTTTATTCATGTCAGCGAACTTTTTCATAAATTCAGCTAATAAAATTATTTCAACATTTCCAATGTTTCTTATCATTAAATCAGGATTCATTTCAACAAGATTTATATATCTAAGTTTCTTATTATTTTCATAAGCTATCTCAAAAGGAGTTGAATACAATAACCACTGTTTATTATATTCAATCCAAACATCTGTTTTAGCTAAAGCCGCTCCTAAAGCTTCTACTGGTAGTTCAGCATCTGCTGCCTTTCCAACTCCACTAGGTGTTGCAGTCCAAACAACCATAGGCTTGCCTCCTACAGCATGCACACTTGATGCAGTTGAATTAACAACTCTTTCATCAGAAAGTGTATCCGCTGTAATAAGAACTGTTTCTCCAATCTGAACCTTTAAAATTTCCTTTATCAATCTATCCGATGCCTTCTGCAATTCAAACTCATAAAATTTCGCCATCTTAATCCTCCTTTAACTTTTCATTTTTTTATTTGAATTTTTTTGTATTTAATTTTGCATTTTAAATTTTGAATTCAATAAGTTTTTGTTATTAAATACTTTACGTAGTAAAGTTTCCATAAATTTTAACTTTTACCTATTAACTTTTATCTTTTATTTCATAAGGTGACATGCTGCACTTCGCCCATCGCTTAAAGTAATTAATTTTGGTTCGTCTTTTGAGCATATATCCATAGCTTTAGGACATCTAGTGTGAAATCTACATCCTTTAGGTGGATTAATTGCACTTGGTACATTTCCTTCAAGAGTAGCTATATCTTCTATTCTTTCTGTATTTATATCAGGTATAGCTGCAAAAAGTGCTTGTGTATATGGATGCTTAGGATTTTCAAATATCTTTCTTGAATCTCCATATTCTACTATCTTTCCTAGATACATTACTGCTATCTTATCTGACATGTAGCTTACTACACTTAAATCATGTGATATTAATATATATGTTAAATCAAATTTTTCTTTTAATTTACCCAGCAAATCTAGTATTTGTGCTTGAGACAAGACGTCTATTGATGATGTAGGTTCATCCAATACTACTAGTTTAGGCATCAGTGCCAATGCTCTTGCTATTGCTATACGCTGCCTTTGGCCTCCGCTAAATTCATGTGGATACTTATATACACCCTCTTTTGGAAGTCCTACCATTTCTAATAATTCTTCTACCTTTGGTACTATTTCAAGACTATTCATTCCAGCCTGTACGTCCAGTGGTTCACCTATAATATCTTTAACTAACATTCTTGGATTCAGCGACCAAAACGGGTCTTGAAACACTATCTGTATATATTTTCTTATATCTCTTAAATCTTTTTTATTCAAAGTAAACATTTCTTTACCATCAAAAATTACTTCACCTTCTGTTGGTTCAATAAGATTTAATACCGTATTCACTAGTGTTGTTTTCCCACAGCCAGATTCTCCAACTAACCCTAAAACTTCACCTTTTTTTATGTTTATTGATACACCATCTACAGCTTTAACATAAGCCGATACTTTAGAAAAAAATCCACTCTTTATCGGAAAGTATTTTTTCAAATTTTTAATTTCTAATATATTACTGCTCATTATTAACACCTTCCCTAAAAAGGCTGCATTTTACGTAGTGTGTGTCTTTTACATTTAAAAGTTTCTGCTGTTTCTTACAGCTTTCTTGTTTTTTTAAACACCTATTATAATATATACATCCTTCTTTTATTTCTTCTCCATCATTTGGCGGTATCACTTTGCTCAAATCTATTTTTGTATCTTTATTTTTTGGTATTGCATTTAATAATGTAAATGTATATGGATGCTGCGGATTTCTAAGTATTTCTCTTGTTGTACCTTTTTCTATTATTTCTCCCTTATATAAAACTCCTGCATTATCACAAGTTGCTGATATTAAGCCCGGATTATTTGCTATAAATAGTACTGTCACATTTAAATTTCTTTGTAAGTTTTTTATAAGTTTAAGTATCCCTGCTTGTATTGTTACATCAAGATTTCTAGTAGGCTCATCTGCTATTATAAATTCTGCTCCACAGCTAAGTGCTAAGGCTATTATTACTCTTTGCCTTTGTCCACCACTTAATTCATGAGGATATTTATTCATTACTCTTTCTGCATCAGCAAGTTTTACTGTATTTATCATTTCTACTGCTTTTTTATAAGCTTGTTTTCTATCAAGTTTTTGATTTTCTTCTATTACCTTTATCATTTGTTCTCCTACTGTAAACACAGGATTAAGTGTTGACATAGGGTCTTGGAAAATCATTGATATTTTTTTGCCTCGTATTTCTTTCTGCATTTGTCTTTGAGTCTTTTTGAGTAAATCATCACCTTCTAGCAGTATCTGCCCGCTGACAATTTTGCCAGGCGGCATTTCTAAAAGCTGTAAAATTGATAATGCAAGTACTGTCTTTCCTGTTCCACTTTCACCAATTATTCCATAGGCTTCACCTTTGTTTATTTTTATTTCATCTATATTTAAAACTGTTTTTTCACCTTCATAACTTACGAAGTTTATTTTTAAGTCTTTTATGTGTAAATATGGTCTTTCACTCACATTATCACCTCCTAATTTTTTCTTGTTTTAGGATCAAGTATTTCTCTTAACCCATCACCTAATAAATTAAAAACTAAAACTGTAAAAAATATTGCAAGTCCCGGGAATACACTATACCACCAAGCATTTAAAAAATAGTTTCTGCTTGTACTTACCATTAATCCCCATTCAGGAGCTGGTGCTTGTGCTCCAAGTCCTAGAAAACTTAGTGCAGCTATTGTCAAAATAACTCCTCCTATATCCATCGAAGCTTGAACTATTACTGGTGCAACACAATTCGGTATTATATGCTTAAATATGATTTTTCTTGGAGGTGACCCTATAGCCTTTGATGCTTTGATAAATTGCCTTTCTTTTAACGATACTGCCTGCCCTCGAACTATCCTTGTATACCAAGGCCACCATGATATTGCTATAGCCAGCATTGCATTTCTTAGGTTTGGACCTAAAAAGGATGCTATTGCTATCGCAAGTAATAAAGGAGGAAATCCTAAAAATATATCTGTAAACCTCATTATAATTTCATCTAAAAACCCGCCAAAATAGCCTGCTACTGCTCCTAAAGGTACTCCTATAAGCAGTGCCATTCCAACTGCAATCAATGCAGTTTGCAGTGATATCCTAGTCCCCAGCAGCACTCTTTTAAATACATCTCTTCCTAATTCATCTGTTCCAAACGGATGTCTAAGTGATGGCTGCAATAATTTTTGTTGTGGATTTGCATCTTGATCTATATGTTGTGCAGATGGAAGAAGAATAGGTACTATTATTGCTATGAGAACTAAAAGAACAACTCCATAAAGTGCCATTTTAGTAAGTCTATTTTTTTTCAATAGAAAAAGTGATACTTTAAATTCTTTATATTTAGGCTTTAATGACTTTATTAATTGACTTTGATTCATCTTTTTCCACCTCCTATACTCTTACCCTTGGGTCTAGTGCTACTATTATATCTGCTATTAAATTTAAAACTATATAAGCACAAGCAGAGAATAGTGTAACTCCCATAATAGCAGGGTAATCCAGTGACATAACTGCTGTAGCTATATAACTACCTATGCCCGGCCAGCTAAATATAGCTTCTACTAAAAAAGTATTAACTAACGTATATCCTACTGATAATGCAAGCACTGTTATCGTAGTTCCTAATGAATTTTTCAATGCATATTTCCACATTACTAATTTTTCCTTTAATCCATATGATCTAGCAGCTTTTATATAGTCCTCTCCTATTATTTCTAATAAAGCAGATCTTGTCATTCTTGCTACTAACCCTATAGGATATAGAGAAATAGTTATAGCTGGAAGCAGCATATGTTTTAAAGCATCGAAAAATATTGTAAAATTTCCATCTATCAAACTGTCAAATAGTAGTAATCCAGTGTAATGAGGAACTTCATATAATAACTTTATTCTTGTATCTAACTGTCCGCCTAAAGGAAGTAAACTTAACCATCTGAAGAATATTAACTGTAAGAACAATGCTACCCAAAAAGTAGGTAGTGATACTGCACCAACTGAAAAAAATCTGCAAAAATGATCTAAAGGCTGATCTTTCTTCCTTGCTGAATTTAATCCAAGTGGAATTCCAATTATTATTGCCAATATTGTTGAGAAAAAAACTAGCTCTAATGTAGGTGGAATATAAGTTTTTAATTCTTTTACAACCGGTTGTTTCGTTCTCAAAGAGTTTCCTAAA
This sequence comes from Tissierellales bacterium, assembly GCA_018433765.1. Classification (GTDB taxonomy): domain Bacteria; phylum Bacillota; class Clostridia; order Tissierellales; family Sedimentibacteraceae; genus SM3-B41. Next base: position 12,105 of record JAHDQO010000012.1, on the reverse strand, counting down.
TTTCCTTGAAATAAATCTTTTAAATATTTACCAAATTGAACATACAGCGGTTTGTCTAGTCCTAATTCAATCGTAGCCTTATTTATTTGTTCTTGTGTAGCTCTAGGACCTACCCATTGTGCTGCTGGATTTGAAGGTATTACCCTAGTTAAGAAAAATGTTATTGCTATTACTCCTAATAACACCAAAATTCCAAGTAAAATTCTTTTTATAATATAATTTTTCAAATTTTCACCTACTTTTTAACTGTTATTTGTTTGTCATATTAGTAAAAAGAAAAGAGGGATTAGGATTTAAATAATTAAATCCCCGCCTCTCAATAATCTTTAGTTTTCAATTAATTTTGCATTTTAAATTTTGAATTTTAATCATTTTCTGTAGCAATCATAGAAATATACTACAAGTGGATATGCTGGATTTGGCTTAAACCCTTTCAATGATGAATTTAAAATCCATACATCTTCTTTATCAAACATAAATATTGATGGGCTATCTTTTATTAAAATTTCTTGAGCTCTAATAAATTCTTGCTCTGAAGCATCAAGATCTTCTCCACTTAAAGCATATGCATTGTCAATTATTTCATCAAAATCTTCATTATAGTAATATGCAAGATTGAATAATATATCTTCTTCTGTATGATATAGACTGTATAACCAACTATATGGACTAGAAGTATCTGGCCACCAGTACATCATAAGTATGTCTTGCCTGTTCTGTGCATTAGTATCCATAGCCATTTCCCATTGACTTTCCCAAGGCATAGCTCTTATTTCAAGCTCTACGCCAATCTTAGAAAGTTCTGCTTTATATAATTCTGCTGCTTTCTTTTCAGCTTCGTCTCCACTCATATAAGTTAATAATAATTTAAGCTCGCCTTGATTAATTCCAGCTTCATCTAGTAATGATTTAGCTTTATCAAGATCTTTTGAATATTGGAATAAATCATCTCCTCTTCCCCAATGACCTTTAGGAATAGCTCCTCTTGACTGCTCAGCATATCCACCAGCCGCATAGTTAACTACATCATCATATGGGAATGCATATGCTAAAGCCTTTCTAACTTTAACATTATCTAATGGTGCTTTTTCAGTATTGAAAAACCCAAACAAATTAGTAAATGATGGTAGAGACAAAACTTCTACATTTTGTACATTCTTTAATGCCTCTACATCTTCAGCAGGTAAATTATGAGTTATATCTGCTTCACCTTTTTCTATAAGCTGTCTTCTTGAAGAAGTTTCTGAAACTTTTTTAACTATTGCTTTGTCAAAATGCTCGCCTTCCCAGCCATTCCAATAATCATCATATTTTGCTAAAATTACTTCATCACCCATGCTGCTGCTTTCAAGTTTATAAGGACCTGTTCCAGCTTCATTAGCTTGTTCAAACCATTCATCACCATTATTTTGAACTGCCGATGGTGACATTATAAAAGCTGCATATGGACTGCTGGCTATTAAATTAAGTGGTGCAGGGTAACTTAATTTAAATTCTACCGTATAGTCATTAACCACATTTATCTTCTCAACTGCACTCCATATGTATGAAGCTCCCTTTTCCATTTCTATTGTTCTATCAATTGAAAACTTAACTGCTTCGGCATTAAAATCTGTCCCATCATGGAACTTTACTCCTTCTCTTAAGTTAAAAGTCCATGTAAGACCGTCTTCACTTTGGCTGTAATCAGTAGCCAATATACCTTCAAACTCTTTGGTATCAGGGTCAAATCTCAATAATGTTTCATATACATTGTTTAGTATTATAACTCCATTTGAAAACATAACACTTGGATCCCAATTTAATATTGGTTCAGCATTATAAGCATAATAGACGATATCCATTTGATCGGCTCCACCAATACCGTTATTATTTCCTCCACATCCTGCTAGCAATCCTACAACTAACATCAGTACAAGAAATAATGTTATTATTTTCTTCATTTCATTGCACCTCCATTTATTTATAATAAAAGTGAATACACTTATATTATTCTTCATAACAAATTTATTTATATTGTAAATTTTTGATTTGTATTAATGTTGATAAGTTTCTATGAATTGTCTTTTAGTAGATACTTAAGATTATAACTTTTTACCTATATAAAATCTTTGTGATTTCTACAAAATTAGACAGTGATTTTTTAAACTTTATACAACAAAATGTTATTTTATTATTAAAGTGAATAATTATACGCATTGTAATCGTTTGCTTTGAACGGATTATTAATATTTGTTTATAGTTATTATATTTTCTATGTAATATAGTAATCTCATTGTAAAATCTTGTTAAGTTTATCTTTTACTTCTTGAAACTGAATTATTCTTTAGAAACGAAATATATGTAGAAATGGTTTTTATTTTAATATATACTTAATATTGAGCATAGCTTTGTAAAAATTACAAAAGTACAGCTTAAATTTCTTATTTCCTATAATAATACATATTTTTTTATTAATATAAGCAAAATTATTATATGTTCTATTTTAAAAAAATTATAATAGGAGGTTTGTTAATGTCTGTTAAAATTAAAGATTTATTAGTTCTCAATTTATTTAAAAGTGCTAGAGTGGAAGCAGGTAAAAAAGGACTGGATAATGAAATAAAAAGGATTAATTTTTCAGATTGTCCTATATTGGATGATGTTTTAGATCATAAACTAGTAAAAAAAGGTGACTGTTTTATTAATAGCTTATATATAGTAAAAGACGATGATGATAAAATGCTCGAAGTATTTGAGTTTTACGTAAATAGTGGAAGTTCTGGTGCTTTTGTAATAGATGAATTTGTTAAAATAATACCTAAAAAAATAATACAATATGCTGACAAGAATAACTTCCCTATTATACTCATTGACTCTAATGTTCCTTATGCTGATATTATCAAAGCTACCATGGAAATGATACTGCTTGATCAATCAGATATAATCTCTGAAATGAGAATAGATAGACTTCTTGATAAAAACGTTAGAAAAGAAGAAGTGCTTAGAACAGCAAAACATATAAACGGTAGTTTTAAGAAAAACTACGCTGCATTATATTTTAAGATTGAAAATATCACTTATGAAAAAGAGCGTTTTTTAAGAAGTGATTTAAAGGGAATTAATGAATTTGAACCTATAAAATATAAGAATGGCATGTTAGTAATTATAAATTTTGATAATCTTCGTGTTTTTAATTCACACGTTTCATACGTCATTGATTTAATAAAACGTTATGGCAGCGGCTACAAAATAGGTGTAAGTAATATATTTTCAAGAATCAGAAACTTTCATCACTGTATAAGCCAGTCAATATCATCTTTTGAAATATCTAAAATTATAGATGATACAGTTGTGCATTATAAAGACTTAAATGTTTATAAAATATTATACCCACTTAAAGAAACTTATCAAATAAGAGACTTTTATAAGGAAATTATTCAGCCTATTAAAGAATATGATAGTTATTATAATGCAGACTTAATAAAAACAATAGGATTATATCTTGAAAATGACGGAGATTATAAAAAAACAGCTAATCAACTTCATCAGCATGAAAATACTGTGAGATATAGAATTCTAAAAGCAAAGAAATTGCTTGACTTAGAAAACAATCATTTAAAATTCATAGAACAAATCTCTATTGCTTTAAAAATAGACAGCATTTTGAATTCAAAAAACGACAGGTTATAGTATGAAAATATTAAACCGAACCATTAATATTGGTTCGGTCAGATTGTTGACAAAGTCAACAAGATGATAGGCTTTTGAGAAGCTCGAAGTTCGACGCGTGCAGAAAACGAGTAAGCGGAGCGTATATAGAAATACGTGAGCATTCTCGATTGAGGCAACAACGATGAAATTCGGGTTTGTCAATAGCCTAACCGAACCATATGTTGGTTCGGTTAATAATACCAATTGTATGGTCTATAAGGTCGTGGATAAGGTCTATATGTTCTTCTCCTTCTTCTGCCCAATCTGTCTAAAAGGACATACCATATAAATGCATCTGCTATTCTCCGTCTTCCATAAAATTTTCTTGAGGCTTTTACTTTTAGTCCTCTATTGTTTTCGTATGGATCATTATTTATCTCAGGATAATCTTTTATAACCTCTCTATAAACTTCTCTAACCATATTATCCATTTCCTCTTGGTCAGGCATATAATCATACGGCCTATTGAAAAGATGTTTATCAATGCATTTTTCCGCTTCTTTGTCTATTTTTTTATAAAGTTCTGGATATTTTATATTGTCATTATAGTCACTCATATTTTTACCTCCACAATGCAATTTATATTACATATTATGAAGAATAAAGCAAAGTGTTCTAATCAATAAATTCAACTATCCTTTTACCTATTTCTCTTGTTCCTAAAACTTTTTCATGTCCTTTAGCTATATCAGCCGTTCTGTACCCTTCTTCCAATGTTTTTTGTACCGCTTTTTCTACAACATCAGCTTCTTTCTCAAGACCTAATGTATATCTTAACATCATAGCTGCTGATAATATTGTTGCTATTGGATTTGCTTTGTTTTGACCTGCAATATCTGGTGCTGATCCGTGTATAGGCTCATACATGCCAAAATTATTATCTCCTAATGATGCTGATGGGAGCATACCTATAGAACCTGTTATCATACTAGCTTCATCTGAAATAATGTCGCCAAACATATTACCTGTTAAAATTACATCAAATTGTTTTGGATTTATTACGAGCTGCATTGCAGCATTATCAACATACATATGATTAAGTCTTATATCTCTATATTCTTCTGCAACTTCTTCAACTGTTTTCCTCCACAATCTTGAAGTATCTAATACATTTGACTTATCTACACTTGTTACTTTTCTATTTCTTTTTGCTGCAATTTCAAATGCCCTTCTAGCAATCCTTTCTATCTCTGCTTTTTTATATTCCATTTTGTCATATGCATAATCACCATGAGTATTTCTTTCTCCAAAATAAATACCACCAGTTAATTCTCTTACTATAACAATATCTATTCCTTCGCCAATTATTTCATCTTTTATTGGACATGATTCTTTTAGTTCTTTAAACATTACAGCAGGCCTTATATTTGCATAAAGGTTTAATTCTTTTCTTATAGCTAAAAGTGCTTTTTCAGGTCTCTTCTGTCCAGGAAGACTATCCCATTTAGGTCCGCCTACCGCACCTAGAAGTACAGCATCACTTGCTTTGCATACTTCTATTGTTTCTAGTGGTAAGTTTTCACCTGTTTGATCTATAGCTGCTCCTCCAGCCAATACTTCTGTAAAACAAAACTCATGTCCAAATTTCTCTCCTATACTGTTAAGCACCTTCAAAGCTTCGTCAACAATTTCAGGCCCTATCCCATCACCCTTTATTATTGCTATATTGTATTTCATTTATATCACTCCCTACTTAAAAGTTAATAGTTAAAAATTTTTAACGTATCACCCTAAACGAACATAGTGAGTCAAAGAATAATTAATTTGCTTTACGACAGTAAAGCTACCATGTTACTCGTTCCTAGTTACTAATCCTTCGTTCATTATTGCTCGTTCCTAGTTACTCATCCTTCGTTATTATTGCTCGTTACTCATCCCTCGTTCAATCTTTTATCTTGCTCTTGACGTATCCAACTAATCCATCTTTTTCAATTATCTGAGTTATAAACTCAGGAAATGGTTCTGCTTTATAAGTTTGATTTTTAGTTATGTTTTTTATTTCTCCAGTTTCAAAATTTACTTGTACTTTATCTTCTGCTCCAATATTGTTAACTGCTTCTTCACATTCAAGTATAGGAAGTCCTATATTAAATGAGTTTCTATAAAAAATTCTTGCGAAGCTTTTAGCAATAACACATGAAACACCTGCGGATTTTATTGACAAAGGTGCATGCTCTCTTGATGACCCGCATCCGAAGTTCTTATCAGCTACTATTATATCTCCTTCTTCAACTCTTTTAGCAAATGTTTCATCTATATCTATCATACAATATTTTGCTAATTCTTTAGGGTCAGACGTATTCAAATACCTCGCTGGTATTATTACATCTGTATCTATATTATCTCCATATCTAAATACCTTACCATTTACAATCATAATTCAAAATCTCCTCTATTTTTTTATTAGCCACTGAATTACACAGAAAACACTGGATTGTGCTCTGCACTTACATTTAAACGAGCAATTAGTAACGAATAACGAGTAACATTGTTGAAACTAATCCCTAGTTTCTTATATTTATCTTGTTTTACAATATTAAAACTTCCATGTTTTTCGTTTCTCCGTCTTCGTTACTCGTTTGAATTGCTTTTTACATTAGTAAAGCTACCTTAACTTTTTACTTTTATCTTTTCACTTTTATTTTAAAGATTCTGGTGATGATATTTTTCCTGTTATTGCTGATGCAGCAGCTACTTCAGGACTTGCTAAGTATACTTCGGATTCAGTATGCCCCATTCTGCCTACAAAGTTTCTATTCGTTGTAGCAACTGCTCTTTCTCCTTTTCCAAGTATACCCATATGTCCGCCCAAGCAAGGTCCACACGTTGGTGTACTTACAGCAGCTCCTGCTTCTACAAATATTTCCATAAGACCTTCTCGTATACATTCAAGATATATTTTTTGTGTAGCTGGTATTATTATAGTTCTAACTTTTTTGTTCACTTTTCTTCCTTTAAACACATTTGCTGCTCTTCTCATATCTTCTATTCTACCATTAGTGCAAGAACCTATAACTACTTGATCAATTCTTATATCTTCTACCTCATCTATTGTTTTTGTGTTCTCAGGTAAATGCGGAAAAGAAACAGTAGGTCTTAATCTGCTTAAATCCACTTTAATAATTTCATCGTATTGTGCATCTTCATCAGCTTTATATGTTTTATATTCTTTTTTTGTATGTTCTTTTAAATATTCTGTTGTCTTTTCATCTACTGGAAAAATCCCATTCTTAGCTCCTGCTTCTATAGCCATATTAGATATAGTAAATCTATCATCCATAGATAAGTTTTTTATTCCATCTCCTGTAAATTCCATTGATTTATATAATGCTCCGTCTACACCTATTCTACCTATTATGTGCAGTATCACATCTTTTCCACTCACCCATTTAGCAGGTTGTCCAGTTATTTCAACTTTTACTGCTGACGGTACTCTTACCCAAGCTTTTCCTCTAGCCATACCAGCAGCCATGTCAGTACTTCCTATACCAGTAGAAAATGCCCCTAATGCTCCATACGTGCAGGTATGAGAATCTGCTCCTATTACCGTATCTCCTGAAGCAACAATGCCCTTTTCCGGTAGAAGTGCATGCTCTATACCCATTTCTCCTACGTCAAAAAAATTGACTATACCTTTTTTATTACAAAATTCTCTTGTAAATCTGCACTGCTCAGCAGTTTTTATATCTTTATTTGGTGTAAAGTGATCAAAAACAACAATTACTTTTTCTTTATCAAATACATCATCTGCACCCATTTTTTCAAACTCTTTTATTGCAACAGGTGTTGTTATATCGTTACCTAATACCACATCTAAATCTATTTCAATAAACTGTCCTGCTTTAACTTTTTCTAATCCCGCATGTCCCGCAAGAATTTTTTGTGTCATTGTCATACCCATTATAATTACCTCCAAATTTAAAGTTTAAAGTTAATAGTTAAAAACTAAAAGTTATTGAAGATTTACTCATTCTTCGTAAATCTAAGTTTTTTAATTAATAATATATGTTTTATTACACTATTTTGCTTCTATATATAGACAAGATCCTTCGACTCGTATTACTCGCTCAGGATGACCAATAATATACTTTACGTCAGTAAAGTTACCATAACTTTTATCTTTTATCTTTTCACTTTTATCTTATTTCTGCTTTACGTCAGTAAAGTCTTCATACATCATCTTATTAACTGCATTTACATAAGCTTGTATACTTGCTTCTACGACATCGGTGCTTAGTCCTCGACCAGTATATACAGTACCATTTTCTCTAATTCTTACTAATGCATCACCTAAAGCATCTTTTCCTTCTGTTACAGATTGAAGAGCATATTCATCTAATGTCAGCTTTTTATCAACTATTTTTTCAATTGCTTTAAAAGCTGCATCTATAGGCCCATCTCCAATTGCTACTTCTTCAATTTCTTCGTCTTCTTTCTTTAAAATTACTGTAGCTGTAGATGTAATTGTATTACCGCTGTTAATAATGAATCTTTCAAGTTCAAATATCTCAGGTACTTGTATTTTTTGTCCTGATACAATGGCATCTATATCTCTGTTAAAGACTTCTTTTTTCTTATCAGCAACTTCCTTAAATCTCACAAATGCTTTGTCTAGCTCTTCTTTTGTTAATTTATAACCAAGCTCATCTAATCTTGCTTTAAATGCGTGTCTTCCAGAATGTTTTCCAAGTACCATAACATTTTGCTCAAGACCAACAGATTCAGGAGTCATAATTTCATAAGTTTGCTTATTATTCAATACACCATGCTGGTGAATGCCTGATTCATGAGCAAAAGCATTTGCACCTACAACTGCTTTATTAGGCTGCACATTCACTCCTGTAATACGAGTTAAAAGTTTACTTGTTCTCATTATTTCTTTTGTATTTATATTTGATTGATAATCATATCTGTCTTTTCTTGTATTAACAGCCATAACAATTTCTTCTAACGCTGCATTTCCTGCTCTCTCACCAATACCATTTACTGTACATTCTATTTGAGTAGCCCCTGCTCTTACAGCAGCTAAAGAATTTGCAACTGCTAATCCAAGATCATTATGGCAGTGAACTGAGATATCAACTTTATCTAATGATGGAGCATATTTTCTTATTTTCATTAAAAATTCATAATACTCATCAGGTGTTGTATACCCAACAGTATCAGGTATATTTATTGTAGTCGCTCCTACTTTTATAACTTTCTCAAATATCTTTCCTAAAAATTCTGGTTCACTTCTTGTTGCATCTTCTGCTGAAAATTCAATGTTAGAACAGTATTTCTTGGCATGTTTAACCATCTCAACTGCTTTTTCAACTACTTTTTCAGGTTCCATCTTAAGTTTATATTGCATATGAATTGGTGAAGTTGCTATGAAAGTGTGAATTCTTGGGTTAACTGCATATCTTACACTTTCCCAAGCCTTGTCAATATCACCTTTATGAGTCCTTGCAAGACTTGCAACTGTACAGTTTTTTACACTTTTTGATATTTGCTGTATAGAAAATAAATCTCCCGGTGAAGCAGCTGCAAATCCTGCTTCAATAATATCTACATTTAATCTTTCTAACTGCTGAGCCATTTCTATTTTTTCTTTTAAATTCATACTGCAGCCCGGTGACTGCTCGCCATCTCTTAAAGTAGTATCAAAAATCTTTATTTTCATTTTATTACCCTCCTTAAAAATTTTTCACTTCAATTAGTAGCTTCACATTTCTTATTAACAAAATTAATAAATAAAAAAACCCGTCACTGACTAATGTCAGGGACGGGATATTATTCCGCGGTACCACCCTATTTGCTTTATTATACAGTTATCATTAAATAAAACTATATAAAAAAACCAACTCTTTTCACGTTCCATCAAACCCTAGCTAGTAACGCAGCATACGTATTTTCTTACTTATTTCAGAAAATAAGCTCAGGAGCGAGTGTATTTTCTTGGCAGTATCGGTTCACACCACCACCGACTCTCTTAAACTTGCCAAATTGAGAAAACTTTTTTCTCCTTCAAAGCCATCATTATTAAGGTGTTTTTTTATTTCAAGAATTATAACACATATATTTTAACTTAGTCAATAGTTTTTTTATATCTACCTATATAGATATGTGTATAATTTTATGATATAGTTATTATAAAGACAGGAAAGGAATTTATGATATTATGATTATAAGAAAAGCAAGAACAGAAGACAAAAATACAGTGGTAGATTTGATAATAGAAGCGATTGAGGATTTAAGCAACACCTTTACAGGTTGCGAAGATAATTCGATGGCAAAACAAAAACTAAAAGATTTTTACTGTTTACCAAAGAACAGATTTAGTTATGAATACTGTTTCACAGCAGAAATAGATGGACAAGTAGCAGGCTCTATTATTGCATACCCCGGAAAAGAAATGAATGAATTAAATAAACCATTAATAGAACAGCTAAAAGAAAAATTTAAACATGATAAAAAAATTTTTCACAAATATGAAAAAGATATACTTGAATCACGAGAAGCATTTGACGATGAATATTATATAGATAATTTAGCTGTACTGCAAAACTTTAGAGGAAATGGAATAGCCAAAAAACTAATTTGTCAAATCGAAGAAAACGCACTAATCAAAGGATATAAGAAAATTTCAATATTAGCTGATATACATAACAATAGAGCTTTTAGTATCTATCAAAAACTAGGTTATATAAAAGATTGCGAATTAGATGTTCTTGGACATACATATCACCATCTTGTAAAAGAAATCTAAATAACTAAATGTTTAGCTAATTACTTATATATTGCAGTATAATCAGTCAATATCTTCAACTCACTATGTTCGCTTAAGTAGATAACCCAAATTTTTAATTTGGTGTTAGTCACTTACTTACTAAGTGCAGGATGACTCGACATACACTGCAAAGTTAAGTTAAAATCTTATATATGACATCAAAGGCAAAGTTTTGACAATCAACTGGAATGATAGAACTTAATCTATAAAATTAACATAAGTAATATCAAATAAAGGAGGTCTTTAATGTCGGAAAAGAGAACAGTTAAACTCAATTACAAAAACACATTTATTTTAGGATTTGGCTTTTTTGCAATTAGCTTGGTTTGGCCGCTGTATAACAATTATGTGCCGCTCTTTTTAGAAAAATTTTTAAATAGCACTACATTAATAAACGGAATAATGACAATAGATAATATACTTGCTATATTCTTAATACCGTTTATTTCTACAATGAGCGACAACACATCAACTAAGTTCGGAAGAAGAATGCCTTATATAATGGTAGGTCTGCCATTATCCGCAATACTATTTATCATCTTACCTTCTACCGCTAACAGCTTTCTTATTTTTATGATTACCTTGACTATACTTAACATTGTAATGGCTATATATAGAGGACCTACAGTAGCTTTAATGCCTGACCTTACTCCATCCCACCTTAGAAGTGAAGCTAATGGAATCATTAATTTTATGGGAGGATTAGCAGCAGTATTCGTTCTTATAGGCGGATCTTTTATGTATAAAATTAATCCATCTTTACCGTTCTGGTTTACAGGTATTGTAATGTTTTTTTCACTTTTTATGCTTGTTAAGTTTATTAAAGAACCAACAACAGGAGAAAAATCAGCCGAAGAAAAAATAAAAATTATTGATTCAGTAAAAGAAATGGTAAGAAATAAAGACACTAAAACTATCAATGTTCTTTGGGGAGTATTATTTTGGTTTATAGGATATCAGGGAATGGAAGCTACATTTAGTAGATATGGCATTAATTATCTCGGTTTATCAGATGGTGGTGAAACAGCCTTAATTATAGGTGTTTTTGCTCTTTTCTTCTTAATATTCTGCATACCTGCTGGTTTTATTGGTAAAAAAATTGGTAAGAAAAAAGCTATACTTATAGGATTAACAGGTGACATTATAGTATTTTTACTATTATGGCAGATAGGCCCTGAAAAACTAATTCCTTTTAATAAAATACTTATGATGATACTATTCGGACTAGGCGGCATGTTTTGGGCTTGTGTCAATATTAATTCATATCCTTTTGTTGTGCAGGGTATAGAAGAAAAGAAAGTAGGAACATTTACCGGTCTTTATTATTTTTCTTCTTCAGTTGCTGCTATAACAGGACCTCTAATATTTGGAGTAGTAACTGATTTAATAGGTTTTTCAAGTTTATTCGCAGTAACAGCCATCAGTTATTTCATAGCATGGATTTTCATTAAGAAAATAAAACATTAATCTTATTTAATGAAAAAAGGCTATTTCATATTTTGATGTGACCCCATAAAGTTAGACTTTGTAGCGTAGTAGATTTTTCTACTACGCGTTTTCTTTTTATGCTACTAAGCAGTTAAGCCTGTATTCCACAGGACTCATCCAGCATAGTTTCTCTTTTATTCTCCGTTCATTGT
>JAHDQO010000027.1 GCA_018433765.1 Tissierellales bacterium | reverse complement strand
TAGTTACTTAAATTATTACAACGAATCTATTACTCAAGGAGATATGCCAGAAGAGCAAATAGATGAAAAAGCTGAAGAAATAATAAATGCATTTGGTGTTGAGTCATTAAAATTAGTAGATAAAGAATACGAAGATTATTTTTCTTCAAGACAAGGTCAAAATATAAAATTTTATGGATATGATTATTCTTACTATGTAGTAGATGATGAATATATAGATTTGCAAGCTTTTATTGATATAAGAATTTTAACAGATGGTTCAATTGATGAATTGAATATTTGCAATTTAAACATTATTGATGGAACCTATAAAAAACTTATTCCCAAAATAACTATGGAGCAGGCAAAATCTATGCTGGATGACAGAGTACAGCAGAATATAAAATCATATAAACTAATAAGAATATATGATGATAAGTTCATATATGAATTTGAATTTGATTTATATGGTTTAAAATTATATACAGGTGTGAATGCAGATACAGGAGAGATTGAATTCTACAAAGACACTAGTTACTCAAGGCGTGTTAACTAGTATTAAATAATTATAGCATTAATAATTATTTAACATTATAAAACATCTAAAGTCTTGCTGATGAAGAGATTTAAAATTGAAATAATAATTAATAAAAAGGTGAAGAAAATGGATTACATTAATGTTTTATTTTTAAACGTTGCTAAAACTTCTTTAGTAGCAAGTCTTTTAGTATTAATAATAATTATATTGAGATTTATTTTCCAAAAGAGAATAAAAGCCAATTATATTTATATAATGTGGCTAATACTATTAGTTAGACTAATATTTCCGCTTTTATCATCTGGAATTGAAAGCAGTGTAAGTGTTGAAAATGTCATATTAAACGATGAAATTATAGAACAATATAAAGGAGCAGCTGAAAAGATAACTCCAAAATATATAGAAGAAAATTATGAATATTATTTTAATGAAATAAAGTCAAAACCTAACATACCTAAGATAGCTGATAAAACAATTTCAGTATTATCAATTATTTGGATAGTTGGAATAATAGTTATTTTATTTATCCCTATTATTACTTACCTTACATTATTAAATCAACTTAAAAAAAGTAAGACAGCTGTAGAAGACAGCATAAATGAAGCTTCAATAAAAGCAAATAAAGATATAGGTGGGTTAAAGAAATTCTCAATAGTTAAAAGTCCATTAATAGATACTCCTTCTCTTATAGGACTTCAAGAGCCTATGATTATACTACCTGAAGATTATAATAAAGGGTATGAAGATAATTATAAAATATTTTTACATGAATATATACATTATGATAAAAAACATTTATTATTTCAATGGTTTTTCTGGATAATAAAAGCTATTTATTGGTTTAATCCTTTAATATGGGTAGCTCATTATCTTATGAAACAAGATGCAGAATATGTATGTGATGAAAAAGCAGTCGAAATAATAGGAGATAACAAAGAGTATGGAAACTTAATACTTGACTTTGCAGATAGCAATAATGATGATAATTATATGATAAATACAGTTGGATTTTCTTATAAGAAAAAGGAAATTAAAAATAGAATTACTAGGATAATGAACAAAAAAAGAAATCATATAATATCAAGAATTATATGTGTTTTATGCATAGTGTTGTTAATACCAGTATTTTTTACATCATACCATGAAATTGAAAAGCAGGTAGAAGCCATCGAAATTAGTCGTGAGTTAAATGCAGTAGACAGTAATGATGTTGTTAATGTTAAAGTTTTAAAATACGAATACAGCTCACAAACAGGAAAGTTATTTGTAGATTTAGAATATGAAATTGATAAAGAATTTATTAATGTGTTCAGTGAAGAAAAAATATACCCTAAATTTGATGTAGAGATGATGTTTCCGGGAAGTAAAGATCCAGAAATAAGATATGATAAAATTGAGGGTAAATTATATTCTGAAAAAGAAAACTTGAAAAGATTTTCTTTTGATATTAATTACAGCTATGAGAAGTTTAATGATCCAGTATTTAGAATAAACCAGATAGAGCTTAATGTTGAGAAAGAAGAGGAGATTCATAAAATAAAATTAGAGGATATACCCATTAATATTAAATTCCATAATATAATTGATGTTAGTATTGCACAATTAAAAATGATTACTAAAACACAAATAATTTATATAGTAAATGGAATTAAAGGAAAGGTTATTTCCGCTAAGATTGAAGTATATGGTGACAATAATGGATATAAAGTAAATACTTTTACTAATGAAATAAGGAGAGGGGTTTACTATGCTAATGAAGATTTACCTACTTATGTAGTAAGTAAGTCTGTAAATTCAAATATGTTAAAAGACGAATTATTTAAATATTATGAACAAAGTATTACATTTAAAGAATTTATAAAATTAAACAAAGAATATATTTATCTAGGCATATCTAACTATAAAGTTTCGCTTTTAAATCAACCAGCAGATTTTAAACTTAACATAGGAGAACACTTTAATGAGAAAAGATAAAGAATATGTAAGAGAAGAGTTTAATAAAAAGGTAAAAGCAAATATAAGATATGCTGTAATAATACTCATATTAATTCTTGCTTTAGGATTTTATATAAAAGATACATATTTGGAAGATATTTCAAGAGAAAGAAATAAGATAATAAGATTAAATGATGAAATTACTAGAGAATATATAAATTATCTTCGAGATGTCAATATGTTAATATCAAATATGGTTTCAGGTATAGAAGTAGACGAGAAGTATTATGATACATTTTTAAAATTAAGTATCAATAAATATGATCATTTAGATTATATAAGATATAATGATGAAAAATATGATATTAGTCTTATTAGGTATGAAAGCTTCTTTCATGAAGAGAGTAATAGGTGTATTAGAGGACTGCTTTTAGAGGAGCATTTGACTTATGAGCAGGAAAAATACTTATCAAGAGTTTATACAGTAAATAAGAAAATAATAGATTTATATGATAAAACTATTGATGCAATATATGGTGAAAATTATGAAAACAATAAATATGAATTATTTTATGAAGGCAGAATGTACTACGACCTACTAAATGTAATGACTGAAGCAGTTGGAGGAGATAACTTTAAAATTACTACAAAACTAGATAAAAATGATGAGCACGTAGAAGAAAAAATTAGGGAAGAAGATAAGCTAAAAAAAACCCCATTACAATATGCTGAAAAAATTGCAGAAATTATAGCTGGTAAAAAAACAGAACTCATTAATTATAATGGTGGTGATAGTAAAGTACAAAGTTATAAATTTAAATATGATGAGGATAATGCTATTGATGTGTTTATAAAAGCTAATTTTCTATACTACAGTAATACTTATTTTACTAAGGGTGATATGGATGAAGAATTAATAGATGAAAAAGCAGAAAAAACAATAAATAAGTTTAGTGTTGAGTCATTAAAATTAGTATATAAAAAATATGATGAAGATAAATATGTGTATAAATATACCTATTATATGATGGAAAATGAATATATTGATTTACGAGCCTTTGTTGATTTGGATATTTTAACTGATGGAACTATTAATGATATAGAAGTTCATAATTTAAACATTGTTGACGGCACTTATAAAAAGATAACTCCTAAAACAACTATGGAACAGGCAAAATCTAAGCTTAATGATGAAATAAAGCAGAACATAAAATCATACAGATTAGTAGTTGATTATGATAGATTAGTATATGAATTTGAGTATGATTTACAAGGCTTAAAATTATATGCGAGGGTAGATGCTGATACAGGAGAAATATATTGCAGCAGAGATACTAGTTATTTAAGTTATATACGTAGCAATTGATGATTATATTTAAAAGTAGTATAATATATTCATTGTAAAAGAAATAAATATTATTAAGGGCGGGTTACAATGAGTAGAGTGAATGCTTCACCTTTATATATAAAAGTGAAACATAGTTTGTTAGAAAAAATAAGAAAAAAATATTGGCTAGTAGACGAACAAATACCATCTGAGCAGGAATTAATGGAACAGTATCAAGTAGGCAGAGAAACAATTAGAAAAGCTGTAGAAATATTGGTAAGAGAAGGATATCTATATAAAAAAAGAGGTATAGGTACTTTTGTTAAAAGAAATACAGCAGCATGGACGTTAGAACCTTTAATAAGTTTAAGCAATCTTTTAGCTTCAAGAGGATATAGTGAAAAAAGTATTATACTTCATAAGGAACTTATGAAAGTAGATGAGTCAATAAACCAATTTACAAAAATACCGATAGGTGAACAAGTTATTTATATTAAAAGACAGAGAATGATAGATAATAATCCATTAGCTATAGAAGATGCATATTTTATATTTAAAGAAGAAAATATAGAGTATGATTTTAAAAATTCAATTACTAAATATCTGTTAGAATATGAAAATGTTAAATTAACTAAAATTGACCAAACTTTTATTAAAAGAAAACCATCTAAAAAAGAATGTAAATTATTTGATATGGATACAGCAATAGCTGATGTAATTGAAATGGAAAGATGGACGTATATTGAAGATTATGATGATGTTTATTTTTATGTTAAGCTTGTAGTGTTGTCGGATATTTATGATTATTCCTTTTAATTAAACACTGATCTTTTTAATTAACCACGGAAGGACACGGAAGAACACTGAAGAACACTGAAGAACACTGAAGAACATGGAAGAAAGTATTTAAATGAACTATTTAAATAAGGTTCAAATTAGATACTTTTTTATTTTATAAATTATACTTGTAAAAAACTCTCAAGAGAGGTAAAATAAAATTAAAGACATACGGACGTCCGAACTTCTCAAGAAGGGAGTTAATTTTATGAATACGTTATCTACAATTAATAATAAAATTGAAAAAAAGTTAAATTCAAATATAACATGCAGCGAAGAAAATGGTGCTGTTAAGCTGGAAGGAGAAGTCAAATCTTGGGATGAAGTTGTAATAGCTGGACAAATAGCTGCAAAATCAAAATATAGAGGTGTTATTAACGATATAACTGTTAAAGGCTTGGATTTACCTGCTTTTACTAAGCCACATATTGTTGATAAAGCTATTGAAGGTAAAAAACCAGATGTGATGATAATAGGTGGAGGAATAATTGGCTCAGCTATTGCGAGAGCATTATCAAAGTGGAATATTGATATTTTGCTTGTAGAAAAAGAAAGTGATGTAGCTATGCACCAAAGTTCCAGAAATGATGGAATGGTTCATCCGGGAGTTAACCCTCATTCAGGTACATTAAAAGCTAAATATAATGTAAAAGGTAATGAGATGTTCAAGCAGTTAGCTAAAGAACTCAATGTACCATTCAGAAGAATTGGAACATATGTGTTGTTTGATTCTTTTGTCATAAAAGAAATTGGCAGTGCATATTTGCTTTCTAAGGCAAAAAAGAACGGAGTTAAGGGTGTAAGAAGAGTAAGTATAAAAGAAATAAAAAAAGCTGAACCGCATATAAATGATAATATTGCTGGAGGTATTTATATGCCCACTACAGGAGTTTGTCCTCCTTATGAAATGACTGTTGCACTTGCAGAAAATGCAGTAATAAATGGTGCTGTTGTTTCATTAAATACAGCTGTACTTGATATAAAAAAATATAAGGATAATATTACAGAAGTCGTAACTAACAGAGGAAGTGTTTATCCAAAAGTAGTAATCAATGCAGCAGGAGTTTTTTCAGACAAAATAGCTGAAATGGCAGGAGACCGCTTTTTTACAATACATCCTAGAAAAGGAGAAATAGCATTACTAGATAAAAACAAAGGAAATTTATTAGATTCTGTAACTTCAATAGTTTCAACAAAATTATTGAAAGGTAATACTAAAGGTGGAGGTTTGGTTAAAACTGCAGAAGGTAATATTTTAGTAGGCCCTAGTGCTTACGAACAGCCTTATAAAGAAGATTATTCAACTAATAGAAAAATAATGAATGAGGTTTTAGATAAAAACTTACCTTATGTAAAAGGATTGAATAAAGGAGATGTAATAACATATCTATCTGGAACAAGAGCGGCTACGTATAAAGAAGACTTTATTATTGAGAAATCACAAAAAGTTAGTAATTTGATATATGTTGCAGGCATTCAATCTCCGGGATATGCTTCTTCTCCAGCAATTGCAGAAGAAATTGAAAGAATAACCATAGAAACACTCAAAAAAGAGATGAAAGTTATAAAGAAAGTTAACTTTATTAAGCAGAGAAAGGGAATTCCGAATTTAAAAGAATTATCAAAAGATGAAAGAGCTGAATTAATCCAGAAAAGAAAAGAATACGGTCAAATAATCTGTAGATGTGAAGAAGTAAGCAAAGGAGAAATATTAGATGCTATCCATTCACCTATACCTGCTTTAACAATAGATGCTATAAAAAGAAGGACTAGAGCAGGAATGGGAAGATGTCAAGGAGGATTTTGTTCTCCACTTGTAGCAGATATTATCAAACAAGAAACAGGAAAAGAACTTATTGATATTACTAAAAAAGGTGGAGACTCATACCTTTTATACAAAGCAACTAAGTAAATCAGTTAACTGATTTAAACGAAGAACGAGTAACGAGAAACTTAAACAATTGATAATTTATAGTTGATAATTGATAGTTAATGGAAGCTTTACTAATGTAAAGCAATTTAAAATATTAATAAAAGAAACTAGGAACTAGTTTCAACAATGTTACTCGTTGCTAGTTACTCATCACTCGATAATAAATAAACGAAGAACGAATAACGAGAAACGAGAAACATGGAAGCTTTACTAACGTAAAGCAATTTAAAATATTAATAAAAGAAACTAGGAACTAGTTTCAACAATGTCACTCGTTGCTAGTTACTTATCACTCGATAATAAATAAACGAAGAACGAGAAACCTAAACAATTGATAATTTATAGTTGATAATTTATAGTTAATGGAAACTTTACTAACGTAAAGCAGAAAAATAAGATAAAAGATATTGTAGCTTTACAATGTAAACTTAATATTTATTTAAATTTATTAATTTTCGTAGAAAATTCAAACCATTAATTATCAATTATACATTATTAACTATCAACTATATATAGGGAGGTGGCAGTATGGAGCAGTATGATGTAGGGATAATTGGGAGCGGACCTGCGGGGTTGGCTGCTGCGATAGAAATTGAAAAGAATGGTTTAAGCCAGATAATTATAGAAAGAGAAAACCGTCCGGGAGGTATTTTAAAACAATGCATACATGATGGATTTGGACTGCACAGATTTAAAGAAAGATTATCAGGTCCTGAATATGCAGAAAGATTTTTGACAGAGGTTATTAATAAAAAAATTCCTATATATAAGAATACATTTGTGACAGAAATCAAAAAAGACAAAGATGGGTTTGTTTTGACTTTAGTTAATAGTGATAAAAGTATATTTGAAACACATGTAAAAGCATTGATTTTAGCTAATGGATGTCGTGAGAGGACTGCTAAACAAGTATTTATTCATGGAACAAGGCCTTCAGGTGTTTATACAGCTGGAACGGCTCAATATTTTGTTAATATTTCAGGATATCTACCTTGTAAAAAATGTGTCATATTAGGCAGTGGAGACATAGGTTTAATTATGGCAAGAAGATTAACATTAGAAGGAGCAGAAGTATGCGGTGTTTATGAAGCTAAGAGTATGCCCTCAGGATTAACAAGAAATATAGCTCAATGTCTAAATGACTTTGATATTCCACTTCATTTATCGTCCACAGTTACTAAAATCCATGGAAATGAAAGAGTAGAAGCTGTAACTGTTCAAAAAGTAGATGGACATTTTAATCCTATTGATGGCACTGAAGAAGTCATTGAATGTGACGGGCTTATTTTATCTGTTGGGTTAATTCCTGAAAACGAGTTGGCTAAATCATTAGGGGTACAAATGGATTATCATACAAAAGGACCTATTGTTAACCAGCGGTTAATGACTAATGTTAAGGGTGTATTTTCATGTGGTAATGCACTTCATGTAAATGATTTGGTCGACTATGTTTCTGAAAGTGCTGAAATTGCAGCAAGAGGAGCAGTTAAACATATAAAAAAACAAGATAGAGAAGAACAAATAAATGTTTTATTTGATGACAGCAAATTTTTATATATAGTCCCTCAAAAAATAAATATTAAAGATTTAGATGAAGATATTATTTTTTATTTTAGAAGTAAAGAAATCGTTAAAGATGCAGTAGTTAAAATTAAAGCTGGTGACGTTGAGATATTCAAGAGAAAATATCCATCCATAAAACCACCAGAAATGGAATGTGCTTGTTTAAATATTAAAGATATAGATTTTTCTACAGAAAATCAAATTACATTTGAGATGAAAATATGAATTAAGAGATTAGAATTTATTGTAGCTTTACATTGTAAAAAAATTAGCTTTAAAGTAATTACATATATTGCAATGCCAACAATTCTAGTTTAAAACAATACCTGATATATAAATAAAAATACTATATTAATATTAATTTTGCAACTAATTTTTTTGCTTAGTGAAGCTACATTAATTCTTATTTTAATTATATTATACAAGGTGCGATGCACAATTCCGTGTCTTTCAGTGTTCTTCCGTGGTTAATTATTGATGAAAGGAATGATTATTATGAAAAAGATAACTTGTATAGTTTGTCCAAAAGGCTGTGAGATGACAGTTAATCAGCAAAATGGCAAGATTATTGTAACAGGAAACAGCTGTAAACGAGGAGAAAAGTTTGCCGTAGATGAGATGCTTCATCCAACAAGAACCCTTCAATCTACCGTAAAAACTATATATAAGCAGATGCCTAGAATTTCAGTTAAGACTAATAATGTTATTCCAAAAGATAAAATATTTAAAGTAATGAACGAAATCGCTAAAGTTAATGTAAAAAACAAGCTAAAGAATGGTGATGTTATTATTAAAGATGTATTAAATCTCGGTGTTGATGTTATATCTACAGTAGATATGAATTTATATATTAATTAATCAGCAGTTAAAAAGACTAGAAAATATAAATTAGCATAAAAACAATTATAGCTTTTATAAATAGAATTTATAACTGAAGGAGGCTTATTGTGGCGAATTTTGTTCTAGCAATTGATTGTGGAACTCAAAGCATAAGGGGAATTGTCTTTGATAACAAGGGAAATATGTTAGTCAAAGAAAAAAAGGAGTTTCAGCCTTATTTTTCTAAGAAACCAGGTTGGGCAGAACAAGATCCATTACTTTTTTGGAATACATTATGTTTTATTACAGAAACATTGAACGAAAATCATAAAACTATTATGCAGAAAGTAGACACATTAGTAGTAACTACTCAAAGAGATACATGCGTACTCGTTGATAGAGACGGCAAAGTGCTTAGACCTGCAATATCTTGGGCTGATCAAAGAAGCATAAACAATCCAAAGCCAATATCTATGAAAAATAAAATACCATTAAAGTTAGTTGGAATGGATACTGTAGCACACGATATGAATATTCACTGTCACGCTCATTGGGTTCAAGATTATGAACCTGATATATGGGAAAAAACCTATAAATATTTGCAGTTATCAGGATATCTGAACTATAAATTAACGGGTAATTTTAATGATAGCGTTGCCAGCCAAGTAGGACATATACCTTTTAACTATAAGAAATTTCAATGGGAAAGACCGGGTAGATTAAAAAGTGAAATATTTCATATTGAACATAACAAATTATGTGATTTAGTACAGCCAACAAAAGAATTAGGGAGAGTAACTAAAAAAGCATCAGAAGAAACAGGATTAAAAGAAGGAATGATAGTTTGTGCAGCTGGTTCAGACAAAGGATGTGAAACTATAGGAGTAGGCTGTTTAAATAATAAGACAATTTCTATTTCATTAGGTTCAATGGCTTCCATTCAAACAACTAGTTCAAAATATTATGAGACAGAAACATTTATACCTCCGCATCCAGCAGTTATTCCTAATCATTATAATCCTGAGATCCAAATATATAGAGGATATTGGATGATTACATGGTTTAAAAAAGAATTTGCTGAAAAAGAAATGAAGCAAGCAAAAGAGATGGGGATACTGCCTGAGAAATTGCTATCCAGCAAATTGCATGAAATACCACCAGGGTGCGAAGGGTTAATGCTGCAGCCTTATTGGGGTGGAGCTGGAGTTAAACAACCTGATGCAAGAGGTGCAATCATTGGGTTTTCAGATTACCATACAAGAATACATATTTACAGAGCTATCATTGAGGGTATTGGTTTTGCACTCTATGATGGAATGAAAAAACTTGAAAAAAAATCAGGATATAAAATAGAAAAAGTAATGATTTCAGGTGGTGGTTCACAAAGCGATGAAATATGTAAAATATCTGCAGATATTTTTAGAAGGCCTGTCTGTAGAGTACAGACGTACGAAACTTCGGCTTTAGGTGCTTCAATGATCGGATATATTCATAAAGGAGTTTATTCAACATTTGAAGAAGCTGTAGAAAATATGGTACATGTTAAAGATATATTTTTACCAGACAAATACAATTCAGACCTATATGAACAGCTATATGAGCAAATATATAAAAAAATATATAAAAAAGTAGAGCCATTATACAAATCTATGAGTGAAATAATACCAATACATTCTATTAGTGAAATTACTAAAATGAGCAGAAAAGAAGAAGATATGAAAAAGTGTAAAACCAGTTCTTAAACATAAATACAAACTTATAAGAAATATCAATGATATACATTTATAAGATATCATAGGCGATTGTTAAATGAAAGTGTAAAAATAGGATTTTAGCTTTAAGAGTTAATATAAGATTCTTTGACTAAGGGGTAGTGAACTTAAATCTTGATTTAATGTGAATCACTTACTTACGAAGTTTAGGATGACTCGTTTTCGTCGGAGCAAAGCGGAATCGAAGAATCTTGTATTAAGTATTACTCATAAATTGTTATAAACACATGGAATGAAAATGCATTCGATAACCGTCTAATAAAAAATTATTAAAGGAGGTAGTTATTAATGAGTAAATACAAAGATTTTAGACCAGACTGGGAACATAAAGAGCCGCCAAAAGGCAGTTTTAGATCAATAATGAAATGGGGTAGTCCTAAGGAATACAAGGCTCCAAACGAAAGATTATTTAAGTTAATGAAAGATGTTTTTCATTTAACTGATGATGATTTCAAGAAGAAAACAGAAGAAGGACTAAATCAAGTACCTGATAATGTACCTGTTAATCTTACAGAAGATCAAATAAAAGCATTAACAGAAATTGTTGGAAAGAAAAATATTCATATAGATACCTATAATAGATTAAGAGTATCTTATGGAAAAACAATGATTGATTTAATGCGACTTAGAAAAGAAATAGTTGAAAATATTCCTGACGCTGTGCTGTATCCTGAAAGTAAAGAACAAATCAATAAAATTGTAGCATATTGCTCAGAACAGAAAATACCTATTTATTGTAAAGCAGGAGGGTCAACTGTAACAAGAGGTATGGAAGCAGTTAAAGGTGGATTAAGTTTAGACTTAGCTGTTAATTTTAATAAGTTAGTTTCATTTAATGAGAAAAATCAAACTATTACGGTTGAATCAGGTATACAGGGACCTGAACTAGAAGCTATATTAAACAATGCTCCAGAAAGATTAGGAGCTAAAGAAAGATATACCTGTGGACATTTCCCACAATCTTATGAGTATTCAGGTGTAGGAGGTTGGGTTGTTACCAGAGGTGCAGGTCAAAATTCTAGCTATTATGGAAAAATAGAAGATATAGTAATTTGTCAAGATTATTCTACTCCTGTAGGTGAAATTAGCACAAAAGATTATCCAGCAGCAGCTATCGGTCCTTCAATAGATCAAATTATGATTGGAAGTGAAGGTGCATTTGGTATACTTACACATGTAACATTAAAAGTTTTCAAATATAGACCAGAAAATCATTTAAGATTTAGTTATATATTTCCTAATTGGGAAGATGCACAAGCAGCTGCAAGGGAAATTACACAAGGTGAATTTGGAATACCTTCTGTTTTTAGGCTTTCAGATCCGGAAGAAACTAGTTTGATGCTTAAACTATATAATGTTGAAGGAACAAAACTAGGAACTCTTATGGAGAAAAGAGGATATAAGCAGAATGAAAGATGTTTATTCTTAGGATTTACAGACGGTGAAAAAGGTTTCGTAAAAAATATGAAAAAACGACTGCATAAGATTTGTAAAAATCATGGTGCAATGTATTTGACAGGATATCCAACTAAACAATGGGAAAAAGGCAGGTTTAGAGATCCATATATGAGAGATGCAGTGCAAGATTATGGAGTTATTATTGATACTATGGAATGTACAGTTACTTGGGACTCAATGCCTAAGGTTCATTCAGGCGTTAGAAAATTCTGTAAGGCTAGACCGGAAACAATTTGCATGACACATATGTCTCATGTTTACCCACAAGGAGCAAATCTTTATTTCATTATCATAGCTAAGATGGGCATGGAAGAATATATAGAATATCAAAAAGGAATCTTAGATAATTACATTACATATGGAGCAGGAATTAGTCATCACCATGGTGTTGGAAAATCCTTCGGTCCTTGGTTAGAACATGACATTGGTAAAAATTGTTATGATGTTATACGTCTTTTAAAAAATCACTTTGACCCTGATAATATAATGAATCCGGGTGGTACACTTGGTTTAGATGGTTCTAAGAGAGAATTGACATATTAAGCATATTATAATATAGTATAAAGAAGATTTTTCAGATTAAATTTAATTTGAAGAATCTTTATTTTTTTAAAATTTTATTTGACTTAGATGATAAAAAAATATATAATTATTGCGAACATATGTTTTGAGGTGTGATAAATGAATAAATTTAAGATTAAATCAAAATTTAAACCTACTGGTGACCAGCCTCAAGCTATTGAAAAATTAGCTGAAGGAATCAACAATAATCTAAAACATCAAACATTACTTGGAGTTACAGGTTCAGGTAAAACCTTTACTATGGCAAATATAATAGAGAAAGTTCAAAAACCTACAATAGTTATAGCTCATAATAAAACATTAGCAGCTCAACTTTATGGAGAGTTCAAAGAATTTTTTCCTGATAGTGCAGTTGAATATTTTGTTAGCTATTATGACTATTATCAACCAGAAGCATACGTACCAAGTAGTGATACTTATATAGAAAAAGATTCATCAATAAACGAAGAAATTGATAAATTAAGGCACTCAGCTACTGCTGCATTATCAGAACGTAGAGATGTTATAATTGTAGCTAGTGTTTCTTGTATATATGGATTAGGTAGTCCTGTTGACTATGAAAATCTTGTAATATCTTTAAGACCAGGTATGATTAAAGATAGAGATATAGTAATAAAGAAACTTGTAGATATACAGTATAAAAGAAATGATATTAATTTTACTCGAGGCACTTTTAGAGTAAGGGGAGATATACTTGAAATATTTCCTGTTTATTCATCTGAAAATGCAGTAAGGGTAGAATTCTTTGGCGATGAAATAGATAGAATTACTGAAATTAATACTTTAACAGGTGAGATATTAGGGAGAAGAAAGCATATATCAATTTATCCTGCATCTCACTATGCAACTACTGATGATAATGTAAAAAGAGCAGTAATAAGCATAAAAGATGAATTAGACGATAGGTTAAAAGTATTACAAAGTGAAAACAAACTACTTGAAGCACAGAGAATAGAGCAAAGAACTAATTATGATATAGAAATGCTTGAAGAGATGGGTTACTGCAATGGGATAGAAAACTATTCTAGGCATATAAACAATTTGAAACCGGGTACTAGACCGTATACATTATTGGATTACTTTCCAGATGATTTTTTAATGATAATTGATGAATCTCATGTTACAGTTTCACAAGTTAGAGCTATGTATAATGGAGACAGAGCAAGAAAAAATACACTTGTTGATTATGGATTCAGATTACCGTCAGCACTAGATAACAGACCTTTAAAATTTGAAGAATTTGAGAAAAAAATTAATACTGTTGTCTATGTAAGTGCAACTCCGGGGCCTTATGAAAAAGAGCATTCTCAGCAAACTGTTGAGCAGATAATTAGGCCGACTGGCTTACTTGATCCACCTATATCAATAAGACCTGTTGAAAGTCAAGTAGACGATTTAATAAAAGAAATTAGAAAAGTTGTAGATAGAAAACAAAGAGTACTAGTAACTACTTTGACAAAAAGAATGGCAGAAGACTTGACGTTTTACTTTAAAAACATTGGTATAAAGGTAACATATTTACATTCTGACATAGATACATTAGAAAGAATGGAAATCATTAGAGATTTGCGTGTTGGTAAATTTGATGTTCTTGTGGGTATAAATTTACTTAGAGAAGGATTAGATTTACCAGAAGTATCATTAGTGGCAATATTAGATGCTGATAAAGAAGGATTTTTAAGGTCAGAAACTTCTCTTATTCAAACTGTTGGAAGAGCTGCAAGAAATGTTGATGGTATCGTAATAATGTATGCTGATAAAATTACAGGCTCTATGCAGAGGGCAATAAATGAAACCAATAGAAGAAGAAATATCCAAGATGAGTATAACGAAAAGTATGGTATAATACCAACGTCTATACAGAAGGATATAAGAGAAGTTATAGAAGCTACTACAGCAGCAGAAGAGTCAGAAGAATATAAAACAGACAAAAATGAACAAATCGAAAATATAGATATGCTTATAGCTGATCTTGAATCACAAATGATAGAAGCAGCAGAAAACTTAGAATTTGAAAAAGCAGCAGAAATAAGAGACAAGATAAAAGAGATAAAAGTGAAAAGATAAGAGTTAAAAGTTATTGAAGCTTTACTTACGTAAAGCAATAAAGAAATTAGTTAGTTGGATGGACAGTTGGAAATAATTAATGGCGTGTCATCCTGAGTGTAACGCAGTGGAGTCGAAGGATCTTATGTTAGTTTCTGTAGCATATTAAGACATAAGGAACAAGGATAGTTTTATAAATAAACAAATAAATTTACTAAAAGAAAATTTATACCATGTTACTCGTTATTCGTTATTAATTATTCGTTTAAATATATAGATTTGCAAAGTATGAGCTAATCTTCATTTAACTATAAATTATCAACTATCAATTATCAATTATATAAGTGCGGAGCACATTTTCCGTGTCATTCTGTGTTTCCGTGGTTAATTTCGGAGGATTTATGGATAAAATTATTATAAAGGGTGCAAAAGAAAATAATTTAAAGAATATAGATGTTGAATTACCAAGAGATAAACTAATAGTTTTTACAGGTTTAAGTGGTTCAGGAAAAACCACTTTAGCTTTTGATACTATTTATGCAGAAGGTCAGAGGAGATACGTTGAAAGTTTGTCAGCTTATGCAAGACAGTTTCTAGGTCAAATGGAAAAGCCAGATGTTGAATATATAGAAGGGCTGTCACCAGCTATATCTATAGACCAAAAAACAACCAGTAAAAACCCTCGTTCAACCGTTGGTACTGTAACAGAAATTTATGATTATTTGAGACTTTTATATGCTCGAATAGGTACTCCACACTGTCCTAAATGCGGAAAAGAAATTACATCTCAAACTATAGATCAAATGATTGATAAAGTATTAGAATTAGAAGATAGAACAAAAATACAAATACTTTCACCTGTTGCGAGAGGTAAAAAAGGAACACATAAAAAGTTACTGAGTGACATTAAAAAAGATGGGTATGTGAGGATAAGGATTGATGGAGAAAATTATGAAATAGAAGATAATATTGATCTAGATAAAAACAAAAAACATAATATTGAAGTTGTAGTTGACAGAATAATAATAAAAGAAGGAATACAAAAAAGACTAGCTGATTCTCTTGAGACAGCTTTAAACTTATCAGAAGGGCTTGTTGTAATTGATATAATTGGAGAAAAAGAACTTTTAATGAGTACAAATTTTGCTTGTATTGACTGTGGTATAAGTATGGGTGAAATGTCTCCAAGAATGTTTTCATTTAACAATCCTTTTGGAATGTGCAAAACATGTCACGGTTTAGGTGTAAAAAAAGAAATAGATATTAACCTTATAATACCTGATTGGACGAAATCTGTTGCTAAAAGAGCTATAGCTCCTTTTGGAGTAGATCAAGATGGATATTACTTTCAAATATTTAAAGCTATAGCAGAGTATCATGATTTTGATATAAATAAACCTTTGAATGAAGCACCAAAAGAATTTGTAGATGAACTATTGTATGGAACAAATGGAAGAAAAGTAACAGTTGATTTTAATAGTAAATTTAACGGTAGAAGAGTTTATTCTAAGGAGTTTGAAGGAGTAGTAAATAACTTAGAGAGAAGATATACAGAAACAAAATCATTGGACATGCGTGGATGGATAGAAGAGTATATGAGCGAAACTCCATGTCATGATTGTAATGGAGCTAGATTAAATCCTATAAGCCTTGCTGTGACAATAGGAGGTAAAAACATATACGAAGTGACGCAGTTGTCAGTAGAAAAAGCAATAGACTATTTTGAATCAGTTAAGCTGACAGAAAGACAAAAATTTATAGGTAATCAAGTATTAAAAGAAATAAACTCTAGATTAAAATTCTTATCAGATGTGGGCTTAAGTTATCTTACTTTAAATAGAAGTGCAGGAACACTTTCTGGTGGAGAGTCACAGAGGATAAGACTAGCTACTCAAATTGGTTCTAGTCTTGTAGGCGTGCTGTATGTGCTTGATGAACCAAGTATAGGTTTGCATCAAAGAGATAATGCAATGCTTATTAAAACATTAAGGAACCTTACTGACATTGGAAATACACTTATTGTTGTAGAACATGATGAAGAGACAATGGAAAATGCAGACTATATTCTTGATATTGGACCGGGAGCTGGAATACACGGTGGACAAATTATTGCTCAAGGGCCAATAGAAGAAATTAAAAAATGTAATGAATCTATAACAGGTCAATATTTAAGTGGTAAGAAAAGAATAGAAATGCCTGCAAAGAGAAGAAAACCAAATGGTAAATATATAAAAATAGTTGGAGCACAGCAGAATAATTTAAAAAATATAAATGTAGATATTCCTCTAGGGTTATTTACCTGCGTTACAGGTGTTTCAGGCTCAGGAAAAAGTTCATTGATTAATGAAATACTTTATAAGGGACTTCACAAAAAACTTCATAAAAGCAAAGTAAAACCTGGTAAGTTTAAAGAAATACTAGGAATAGAAAATATTGATAAAGTTATAAATATAGATCAGTCACCTATAGGTAGAACACCAAGGTCAAACCCAGCAACATATACAGGAGTTTTTGATTATATAAGAGATGTATTTGCTATGACTGTTGAAGCTAAAACACGAGGATATAAAAAGGGAAGATTTAGCTTTAATGTAAAAGGGGGAAGATGTGAATACTGCAAAGGTGATGGAATAATCAAAATTGAGATGCATTTCTTACCTGACGTGTATGTACCTTGTGAAGTGTGTAAAGGAAAGAGATACAACAGAGAAACACTAGAAGTAAAATACAAGGGAAAAAATATTTCAGAAATTTTAGAAATGACAGTAGAAGAATCATTAAGCTTCTTTGAAAATATTCCTAAGATAAAAAGAAAAATGCAAACATTATATGATGTAGGTTTAGGGTATATTAAACTAGGTCAGCCTTCTACCCAGCTATCAGGTGGAGAAGCACAAAGAATAAAGCTAGCATCAGAATTAAGTAAGAAAAGTACAGGTAAAACACTATATATACTTGATGAACCTACTACAGGACTTCATATAGCTGATATTCATAAGTTAATAGAAGTGTTGAATAAATTAGTTGAAACGGGCAATACAGTAGTAGTTATAGAACATAATCTAGATGTTATAAAAACAGCTGATTATATTGTAGACATAGGACCAGAAGGTGGAGACGGAGGAGGAACAATAATAGCTAAAGGTACACCAGAAAAAATCATAAAAAATAAGAAGTCATATACAGGTAAATATTTAGAAAAGCATTTAAAGAGATATCAATAATTATATTGGTATCTTTTTACTGTACATATAAAAGTTGTCGAATACAATTGAAAATTCATATATTTTAATATATAATTATATATAAGGGGGGTCAGCAAATGAATGAAAGATTTCAGCAGTTTTTGAATACTATTCCTTTAGCCGTAATAAAATGCAAATTAGTAACTAGCAGTGATGGATATATAAAAGATTTTATTTTTATAGAAGCAAATTATTGTACTGAAAAAATAACAGGTATAGAAAATAAAATATTGATAAATAAATCAGCTGTTCAATTATTTCCTGAACTTAAGAAATCATTGTTTGACTGGATAAAGATTTTTGGGGAAGCAGCTATAACGTATGATGATAAAATGGTTGAACAGTATTTTGAAGTTTTTAATAAATATTTGAAGATACATGTTTTTAGCTATGAAGAAGGGTATTTCTATCTTTTTATTATAGATCAAACAGAGAAAAGAGAAATTAAGAAATCCATTCTTGAAAGAGACAGGCAGATAGAATACCTCCAAAATGAATTAAAAAATAAAGCTATTATAGATAATTTAACAAATGTTTATAATCATCAGTTTATTATAGATAATATAAAAAATGAAATAGACAGCTTTCATGAAAACGATACTGAGTTTACAATGGTATTGCTAGACATTGATGATTTTAAGAAAATTAATAATAAATATGGTAAAAAACAAGGCGACAGAGTTTTAAAACAGATAGCTTCAGCAGTTAGTGCAAGTATTAGAAAAATTGATATTGTTGGCAGATATGGATGTGATGAATTTGCCGTTGTACTAACTAATGTAGATATTGACATAGCTAAAATTATTGTTGAGAGAATCAAAAATGATATAAATAGATTAGTCGATGATTTACCGGGCAAAAAAGTTACTGTAAGTGGCGCTGTACTTGAATACGGTGGAGAAACAATAGAAGAATATATAAAAAACATTGAGCAAAAAATTTTAAAGGCAAAATCACTTGGACAAAACATAATAATGATTTAGGAAATTTAAAATTCAAAATGCAAAATTCAAAAACAAATTAAAAATTTAAAATTAAGTAGGTTAGGTTGGTAAAACTTAATCTATTTTTAGAGTTCTATTATATTTTTGTGTATTCATACATAATATGTATCATAAATAAAAATTGGAGGATATATATATGAATACACAGAATAATAATATACAAGATAATATACATCAAAATATTTTAAGAAATATTCCCAGAAAATGGTCAGAACTATCATATGCTGGTGTTGAGAGAGTCCCTCCTTCAGAAAATCCTACAACAGGAACTTGGCCTACGTATTATATAGGTAAAAATGATGATGGCAAGTTTACTGATGTTTTTGGTAATGCTATATCTTTTAAGATTAGGCAGCCTGACAGCAGTATAGATTTTGAAGGAGAGCAGCTAGAAATAGTTAAACATACTTTAAATAATCTTACTGAGAGACAAAAACGTATAGCTAAATATTGGGGTACAGGTCCTGCAACAAAACAGTGGACTCCTATAATAGATATTCTAATTGATACTTATAATATAACATCTTCAAGAGCTGCACGTATACTAGCAGCAACTCAAGGTGCAATGAATGATACATTTGTTGTAGCTTGGTATTTCAAATATCTTTATAAGATAGCTAGACCTAATCAGTTTGATCAAGAGTTAGCAACTTATTTATGTACTCCTCTCTATCCCTCTTATCCATCTTCTCATGCCGCAGTTGCTGGATGTGCTCAAGTAGTATTAAGTTATTTTTTTGAATCTGAGTCAGAGCGTCTTAAAGAACTTGCAGAAGAATGTGCAGTGTCACGATTGTATGCAGGAGTTAACTTTCCAATTGATAATAAGCAAGGTCTAAGATTAGGAAGACAATTAGGTGAAATAATAGTTTCAACTTTAGATATGCAGTTTGATGGTGACGGTTCACATATTGATTATCCTATAACAGAAGATAAGCATGCTCCACTTCCACCACCACCATATGATCAAGTAATTCCATTTAATGGAGAAACAAAATGTGATTCTAAAACTATGCCAAGTGATATACGTAATAATAAAACAAGTAATGAGGGTTGTTTTTAAATATAAATCAAGATTTTAGGATGCTAGTTAAAATTCTAGCATCTTTTTATGTTTGCAATATTAATTGTTATTAAAATAGTTTGTTAAATTGCAAGTCGTGTCTATGCTATGATATAATTAAAAATGAATTGAGAAATGAGTATTGAGAATTGAGAATTAAATGAAGCTTTACTTACGTAAAGCACAGATTGTTGACAAAGTCAACAAGATGGCAGGCTTTTGAGAAACTCGAAGTTCGAGGCGTGCCGAAAGCGAGTAAGCGGAGCGTATATAGAAATACGTGAGCATTCTCGATTGAGGCAACAACGATGAAATTCGGGTTTG
>JAHDQO010000021.1 GCA_018433765.1 Tissierellales bacterium | reverse complement strand
CAAAGTCAACAAGATGATAGGCTTTTGAGAAACTCGAAGTTCGAGGCGTGCCGAAAGCGAGTAAGCGGAGCGTATATAGAAATACGTGAGCATTCTCGATTGAGGCAACAACGATGAAATTCGGGTTTGTCAATAGCCTAAGTTATTTTATAATAACTGTTATATTACTTACAAAGTTATAATGGAAATAAATTGATGTTGAATATAATAGGTATATTGTTTATTATATATTAAATGAAATTATAAAAAGTAGGTAGATAACAAATGGATAAAAAGAAGATTACTATAGCTGCATATTCAAATGAAAGAGTGTGGCAGTTAAAGGATACATTGATATATTTATTTAATCAATATGCCGATGTAGATGTATTTTATCTTGATACCAATAATGAAGATATAAAAGCTGATATTATTATAATTCTCGCAAACAATGCATATGAAGAAGTAAAAATTAGAGTAAATAATAATTGTAAGATAATAAAAGGAACATTAACAATTAAAAAAGAATATATTAATAAGTTAAAAAACATACCAAAAGAAAGCAATGTATTTGTAGCAAGCCAAAATAGCGAATATTCAATAAGCATATCTAATTTACTAAATTCTTTAAATATAAATAATATAAAATTTATTCCTATGCACGAAATCGAATATCAAACAACTCAAGATATAGATATAGCTGTAACTCTGGGATTAAGTAAGTATAAACCTACTAATGCTAAGAAAATTATAGATATAGGAAATCTAAATTTTGATATTAAAACTATAATTGAAATTACAATAAATTTAAACGTACTTTTTAAAATTAATAAATATAGGTTTAAAGAGTATGTGGAAGGTATAATAAATGAAGATACTTGTTTTGAAAAAATATATGATATGGCAAAAAATCTTAGGATAAGATTAACATCTATAACATACTGGTTAAGGAGATGTTTTTTTGAAGTAGATACTAATCAAAAAATTACAACGATTAACAATGTAGCTGAAAAATTAATAATGGCAACTAAAAAACAAGCAATAGGAACACATATAAAGAAATGGCTTCCTGAAATTTCTATAAATAAAGTATTAGAAAACGGACTGCAAATAAAAGATGAACTAATAATAATAAAAGAAGAAAATTATTCATTGTCAGCATACCCTATAAAAAATGAGTTTGAAGAAATTATAGGTGCATATATGATTGTGGAAGGTTTGGATCATATGGAAGAACAGTATAGAAATTTACGTGGGCAGATGCTGAAAAAAGGGTATGTTGCACACTATACTATTCATAATATTGTAGGAGAAAGTGATTCAATTAAGAACTTGAAGAAGATAATTGCTAATATGGCAATATCAGATTCATCGGTTTTAATAACAGGTGAAACAGGCACTGGAAAAGAAATAGCAGCTCAAGCATTGCACAATTTATCGTCAAGGAAAGATAAACCTTTTATAGCTCTTAATTGCAGTGCTCTGCCTGAAAATTTATTAGAAAGTGAACTTTTCGGATATGAAGAAGGAGCTTTTACCGGTGCAAAAAAAGGTGGACGAAGAGGAGTATTTGAGTTAGCAAATAGTGGAACAGTGTTTTTAGATGAAATAGGAAATATGCCTTTGAATCTACAGGCGAAATTGTTAAGAGTAGTACAAGAGCGTGAGATTATGCCTGTAGGTAGTGATAAAATATATAAAATAGATATTAGATTAATAGCAGCTACAAATAGAGATGTAAACAATCTCATAAAAGAAGGCAAATTTATGAAGGATTTATATTATAGATTAAATGTTTTACCTATACATATTTTGCCTTTAAGACAAAGAAAAGAAGATATACCCGTATTATTTAAATATTTTACAAAACTGAAGAAGCTGAATTTTCAAATATCTGAAGAAGCTATGCAGATACTTCTTTATTATAGATGGGAAGGAAATGTAAGAGAATTAATAAATTGCATAGAATATCTTGCTCACTTAAGAAAAGATGAAATATGTGTTGATGATTTACCACCCAATATATTGTATTATATGAGTAGTAATACTGAGTATAAAGTAGATAATCCAGATGATGAAAATAAATTTTTAATAAAATACAAGAACGATGAATTTATGAGAACAATTCTTGAAATACTAGAAGATTCGTATATTATGAGAAAACATATTGGAAGGAAGAAAATATCAGAAATTGCAAATAAGAAAGGTATATTCATTTCTGAACAGCAAACAAGAAGATATCTTAAAATACTCAAAGAAAATGAATATGTTCATATAGGAAAAGGTGGAACAGGAACAAGTTTGACATTAAAAGGAAAAGAACTGGTTAAAGAGTTGGATAAATAGGTTAACCTAAACACCCAAATCAACCTAAAAAAACAAAGCCCTTTTTAAGCGAAAGGGGCTTTTTATTTATATTAAGACAATATTCGACAATGCAAACGTTGGCATAGATATTGCTTAATACTAAACTAACTAGAATTAAGATTAGAGGTGGTAAAAAAATGATACTAAACAGTGAATATCTAGGAACAGCAAAAATTAACCCGCAAGTGGAGGTGGTTGCTGGAACATTTGGAACATGGGAACTCTCATATACCGTAGGCAAATATGGTATAGATGATAGAGGAACTATAAGAATAGCATGGCGAAGTGTAAGTGATTGGGGTACGCCTCAATTTAATAAACCTAAAGAATCAGGATATACTACAGTAACTACAAGTGGCAAAGCAAAAGTTAGAGCAGAATTTTCTATATATAAGAGACCATTTCATAACAGCATAATTATTCATGTTTACGATGGTTATTTATATGAGGGAGATAAGATAAATATAGTTTTTGGTGATACAAGTGAAGGCAGTATTGGAATGAGAACACAATCCTTTAGAGAATCTGAACATGAGTTTAAGGTTTTAGTAGATCCATATGGAACAAGAAGATATGAAGAACTTCCTGAAAGTTTATATTTAAGTGTTGTTGGTGGAAAAGAACACGAAATACAAGCGGTAATACCATCATTAATTAATAAAGGTGAAGAATTCGATATAGTTGTAAGATGTATAGACGAATGGGGAAATCCTTGTAATAGTTTTGAAGGTGAAGTTACAATGAATATTCCAGAGTGGAATTATTCTGATTATTCAATACTAGAGAAAGTAGTTTTTAATCAAGATGATAAAGGTACAAAAAGAATAAAAGGAAATAAGGTAAATAAAGAGGGAATATTTCATTTACAAGTTGAATGCAGAAATAAAAATCTTAAATCATTAAGTAATGGATGTAAATGTAGTCAAGAAAATGGTTATAAGCTTTTTTGGGGAGATATGCATGGACAGACTAAGCTGACAATAGGTACTGGAAGTTTAGACGAATATTATAGCTTCGCTAGAGACTTTGCTGCTGTAGATTTCTCTGGATGGCAGGGAAATGACTTTGAAATAGATGATGATAAATGGAACAAAGTGAGACAAAAAACAAAAGAATATAATCAACCTGGTGAATTTATAACATTTTTAGGGTATGAGTGGTCAGGAATTACTTCAGGTGGAGGAGATAATAATATATTTTTCCTTGATGATGATGAGCATTTTTATCCAAGTAGCAACTGGCTTTCTAGTAATGGACCTGTTAATAATGAATATAATGCTTATCCTTTATCCAAATTATTTGAGAGATTTGGTAAAAGAAAAGACGTTATGGCGATACCTCATATTGGAGGTAGACATGGAAATCTAGATTATTATGATCGTAGATTCATTAAACTAATTGAAGTTCATTCACATCATGGAACTTTTGATTGGTTTGCTCTAGAAGCTATGAAAAGAGAATTAAAAGTTGGATTCGTTGCATCGAGTGATGACCATACTTGCAGACTTGGACTATCATATCCTTTGAGTGGAAATGGGAATTCTGCTTCTACCTCATTTGATGTAAAATCAGGATACGTTGCAGTTTATGCAAACGATTTAACAAGAGAAAGTATATGGGAAGCTTTAAATTCTAGAAGGTGTTATGCATCCACATTTGGAAGAATATTATTAGATGTTAAGATAGATGGTCATTATATGGGCGAAGAAATTGATTATGATGGAATACCTGAAATTAAAATTGATGTTTTAGGGAGTGCACCAATAGATAATATAAAAATTTTCAATGGAACAGAATTAATCTCTGATAAATATTTACTAAACTCCAATAAAATTAATAACAATAAAAAAATTAGAGTTGTTTGGAGTGGTGTAAGAGTAAGAACTAGATCAAAATCTACTAACTGGGACGGGTTAATATATGTAGAAGATGGCAAAATTATATCAGCAAAAGAGATTGCTTTTGATAGGATTGATCAAGGAATTAGTATAAAATCTGACAAGTTTGTGAAATGGACATCTACTACCTCGGGTGATATTGATGGCATAGAATTAGAAATTGATTCTAATGTAAATACAAAAATTCATTTTAATACAAATCAAAAACAATTTGAATTAGACGTGAAGGATATCTCTGAAAAACCTATATGTTTTGATGCTGGTGGTGAAAACTTACAAATTGAAGTATTAAATGCAAATCAAAGTATAGAAAATGAAACTGAATATTTAAATTTATGTAAAGCTCAAGTTCAATTAAGTGATAATAATATTAGAAATGGATTTAATGCTTATTGGGTTAAAATAACTCAGATTGATGGGAATATGGCATGGTCATCACCAATATTTATAAATAAAAAATAAAACTAGGAGGAACTTATGAGAAGAAAATCTTTAGTATTATGTATGTTGTTAGTTTTAGTTTTGGTTTGTGCAACTGTTTTAGCTGGATGTGGAGAAAAAGCAGCAGATGAGAAATCAAATGAAAATGCAGAAAACTCAATAATTATTGGCATTAGTGTAGAAGCACCAACGCTTGATCCTCAAATGACATCATCACATCAAGCTAGACAAATTTACTGTAATTTATATGATAATTTAGTAGAAAAAAATGAGTCAGGTGAATTTGTAGGTAGTTTAGCAGATAATTGGACTGTATCAGATGATAAACTTGAATATATCTTTAATTTAAGAGAAGGTGTAAAATTTCACAATGGTGAAGAATTAAAAGCTTCAGATGTTAAATTCACGTTTGATAGAGGTATGGAATCACCACATGTTGCATTTTTCTATGGCAGTTTTTCTTCAGTAGAAGTTATGGATGAATACACAGTAAAAATCACCTTAAATAGTCCAGCTGCAACATTCTTAGAAATAATGACTTTACCACAAACAAGTATTGTAAGTGAGAAAGCTGTAACTGGATTTGGTGATGATTATGGTAGAAATCCAGTAGGTACAGGTCCATATAAATTTGAAAAATGGAATTCTGGTGAAAATATAATTTTTTCAGCAAATGAAGATTACTTTAAAGGTGCACCAAGTATAAAATCATGTGAATTTAGAATTATTACAGATAAAAACACAGGATATATAGTACTAGAGAAAGGTGAAATAGATGTATATTATGATTTATCATCAGTTGATAGACAAAGAACAATAGATAATGTAAATCTGACATATGATGAAATAGGTAGTATAGCTTATGAACATATAATTATTAACAATGAAAATGAAAAGTTTTCGGATGTGAAAGTAAGACAAGCTCTGGCCTATGCTGTAGATAGAGAATCTATTTTGATAGCTGGTAATAATGGAGTTGGTGTTTTAGCTGATAGTCAAATACCAAGTACTATGTTTGGATATTCAGACAAAGTAAAGAGTTATGAGTATAACGCTGAAAAAGCAAAAGCACTGCTTGAAGAAGCAGGTTATAAGGATGGGTTTAAATGTGTAATTAAAGTAAATTCTGGTTATAGAGAGAAAGAAGCACAGGTTATACAAGCTAATTTAGCTGATATAGGAATAAAAGCAGATATAGCAGTTGTTGAGTGGGGAACATTATTAACTGAACTTGGAAATGGAAATTTTGAAATTTCACTAGTAGGTAAGAATCTGCACCTAGATGATCCAGCATTAACACTAAATAATAGTTTTAATACTAGATTTGTTGGAGCTGGCGGAAACTTTTATAGATATTCTAATAAAGAACTTGATAAAAAGTTAGAGCAATCACTTGTTGAACAAGATCAAACTGTACGTGAACAATTATTCGAGGAGATATTGACTGTATTACATGATGAAGTACCTAATATTCCAATATCATGGAACATAAATAATATAGGATATAATAAGAATTTAAAAGGTGTTGAGGCATTACCAATTTCACACTACAAAGTTTATAATTTTAGCTGGTAGTTTTACATCTCAAAGTCTAAATTCATTTTAGACTTTGAGTTTCCTATACAATAGAAGAGGAGTGATGGCAGCTATGTTGAAGTATATTTTAAAAAGGTTTCTTATGATAATACCTGTTATGCTTGGTATTACTTTATTGATATTTACTATTATGTCATTTTCATCAGGTGATCCTGCTAGAATTATTTTAGGCGATGGAGCATCTGAAGATGATATCTTACAATTAAGAGATGAGTTGGGATTAGATGACCCTTTCTTTGTAAGGTATTTCAATTATATGAAAAATGCACTTAGGGGAGATTTTGGGAGATCATATAAAACTAATACACCAGTATTTGAGGAAATATTCAGTAGATTTCCTGTAACATTGATACTTGCTATATTAGGAATATTAATAGCTATATTTTTTGGAGTTCCTATAGGTATAATATCTGCTATTAAAAGATATTCTGTCTTTGATAATATAGGTATGTTATTTACACTACTACTTACGGCTATGCCCGGTTTTTGGTTAGGATTGATTCTAATGCTATTTTTATCTGTTAAACTTGATGTATTACCTGCAACAGGTGTTGGTTCATGGGTTTGCTATATAATGCCCTCATTTACAATTTCGGCAAGAACAATGGCAGTTATTGCAAGAATGACTCGTACTACTATGTTAGAAGTTATTGAGCAAGATTATATAAGAACGGCTCGTGCAAAAGGTGCAACAGAGTACAGAATTATAGTAAAGCATGCATTAAAAAATACTTTGATACCAGTAGTAACTGTAGCTGGAATGAATTTTGGTCAGTTGTTAGGCGGCACTGTCTTAATAGAAGCTGTGTTTGCTATGCCAGGGGTTGGAACTTTACTTGTAAATGCTATAAGAACTAAAGACTTACCAATAATAATGGCGGATACTATGTTTATTGCATTATGTTTTAGTATTATAAACTTAGCTGTGGACTTACTATATAGTTTTATAGATCCAAGAATCAAATCACAGTATCAGTAAAGGGGTGATTTTATGAAAAATAATAAAAAACAAAAGTCTTTAGTATGGAAAAGATTAAAGAAAAATAAACTTGCAGTTGTAGGTCTTGCAATTCTAACTATTATAATATTAACAGCTATATTCTCAGGATTTATAGTTGATTATGAAAAACAAGTTATTAAACAGAACATGAAAATAAGACTTCAACCTCCTAGCTCAGAACATTTATTAGGAACAGATTCATATGGACGAGATATATTATCTAGAGTTTTATATGGTTCAAGATATTCTATATCTTTAGGATTTATAGTAGTTACTTTTGCTTTACTAATAGGAGGAACTATAGGAGCAATAGCTGGATATTTCAGCGGAAAAATTGATAATGTTTTAATGAGAATAATGGATATATTTCTTGCAGTACCGTCTGTAATAATGGCTATTGCTATTGTATCAGTTTTAGGTACAGGATTTATTAATTTAGCTATAGCACTTGTTATATCTAATATACCAGTTTACGCCAGATTATTACGATCTACAATCTTGACAGTTAAGGATTCTGAATTTGTAGAAGCAGCTGATGCAATTGGAACTAGCACTTTTAGGATAATTACGAGACATATATTACCTAATTCTTTGGGGCCAGTTATAGTACAAGCAACATTTAGTCTTGCATCGGCAATATTAGCTGCTGCTGGTTTAAGTTTTTTAGGAATCGGAATAGAACCACCTAAACCAGAATGGGGTGCAATGCTAACAGAAGGAAAAGAATTTTTAAGAGATATGCCATATTTAGTTATATTTCCAGGTATGGCTATTGCAGCAACTGTACTGTCTCTTAACTTATTAGGCGATGGACTAAGAGATGCTCTTGACCCTCGTTTAAAAAAATAGTGTTAGTAGAGGTGAAAATATGAGTGAGAAATTTTTAGAAATAAAAGATTTAGCCGTAACATATGAAACTGATGAAGAAAATGTAAATGCTGTTAATAGTATAAGTTTTTCATTGAACAAGGGTGAAACTTTAGGGATTGTAGGTGAGACTGGAGCTGGTAAAACTACAACTGCACTAAGCATTATGCAGTTATTACCTAAAGAAGTCGGAAAAATAAAAAATGGTTCTATAATATTCAATGATGAAAATTTATTAGAAAAAAATTCACATTATCTACGACAAATAAGGGGAGAAAAGATATCTATGATATTTCAAGACCCTATGACAAGTTTAAATCCTGTGTTGACAGTTGGAGAGCAAATTGGTGAGGCATTGGAACTTCATAATAAAGCAAAGAAAGAAAATATTAATCAGCGAGTTGGAGAAATTATGGAACTTGTTGGAATACCAGCAGCTAGAAAAAGTGAATATCCTCATCAATTTAGCGGAGGAATGAAACAAAGAGTAGTAATTGCAATTGCACTTGCTTGTGAGCCGGAATTAATAATTGCTGATGAGCCTACAACTGCGTTAGATGTAACAATTCAAGCTCAAGTGTTGGACTTAATGGATGAATTAAAAAACACTTTAAATACGTCAATGATAATGATAACCCATGATTTGGGTATAGTTGCTCAAACTTGTGATAAAGTTGCAATAATGTATGCCGGAGAAATAATTGAGAGCGGAACACTTGAAGATATATTTAGTGAAGGTAATCATCATCCATATACTGTAGGATTGTTTAACTCTATTCCTAAACTTAATGATAAAAAAACAAGATTGGAACCAATAGATGGACTGATGCCTGATCCAACAAATTTACCTAAAGGATGCAAATTTCATCCTAGATGTTTGCATTGCATGAAAAAATGCAAAATGGAAGAGCCAAAAGTGTACAAAAAAGGAACAAAAACAATAAGATGTCACCTTTATGATAATTGATAGTTGACAGTGGATAATTTATAGTTAATGGAAGTTTTACTAATGTAAAACGAAAAGAATTGAGAATTGAGAAATGAGAATGGTGAATTGAAGGAAGTTTTACTAATGCAAAACAATTATTAATAGATAAATTTACGAATTTATATGAGTAAATTAACAATGTTAATCGTTATTAATCATTAGTTTCTCGTTTACCAAAAGAAAGAGGTGAAAGAATGTCACAACCTTTAATTCAAACTAAGAATTTGAAAAAATATTTTAATACATCCAAAGGATTGTTACATGCAGTAGATAATGTTAATCTTAGCATAAATAAAGGTAAAACTTTAGGTGTTGTTGGTGAATCAGGATGTGGAAAATCAACTTTAGGGAGAGTTGTATTAAGGCTGTTGGATGCTACTGAAGGAGAAGTGCTTTATAAAGGTGATAATATTCTTGAGTACGGAAAAAAAGACATGAAAGAATTGAAAAAGAAACTTCAAATAATTTTTCAAGATCCATATGCTTCACTAAACCCTAGAATGACTGTTGCTCAAATTATTGAAGAAGTTTTTATTGTTAATAAGGGTATTATTAGCAAGAAACAGATGAGAAATAGAACTAAAGAGTTGATGGAAACAGTTGGGTTAGCTAATAGATTAATTAATGCATATCCACATGAACTTGATGGCGGTCGTAGACAAAGAATAGGAGTTGCAAGGGCATTAGCGCTGGAACCAGATTTTATTGTCTGTGATGAACCTGTAAGTGCATTGGATGTATCCATACAAGCACAAATTCTAAATTTAATGATGGATTTACAAGAAGAAAAGAATTTAACTTATATGTTTATTACACACGATTTATCAGTTGTAAAACATATAAGTAATGAAATTGCTGTAATGTATTTAGGACAATGTGTTGAAAAAGTTTCAAGTGACGAGTTGTTTCAAAATCCACTTCATCCATATACAAAAGCTTTATTAAGTGCCATTCCAATACCTGAATTAGGTGCTAAAAATCGCAAAAGAGATATTATAGAGGGTGAAATAACAAGTCCTATCAATCCAAAGCCGGGGTGTAGATTTTCTGCTAGATGTAAGTATTCAACATCAAAATGTTCAGCAAATGATATTCCATTAAAAGAAGTAAGTAAAGGACATTATGTTGCATGTGTTTTGTATTAAATATTTAGCTGTATAGTATAAAGTATATTATATATAAGAGAGGTAAAAATGAAAAGAAAATTAATCTCAGATGATAT
The DNA here is from genome assembly GCA_018433765.1 of Tissierellales bacterium. Taxonomy (GTDB): domain Bacteria; phylum Bacillota; class Clostridia; order Tissierellales; family Sedimentibacteraceae; genus SM3-B41. Next base: position 256,690 of record JAHDQO010000021.1, on the reverse strand, counting down.
TTATAAAATAAAAAATATATCAGATTCACAGATTTCACCTAATGGAGCTAAAGTAGCGTTTGTTAAAACAGTAATAGATGAAATAAATAACAAGTACAAATCTAGTATATGGATTACTCAAGAAGATAAAGAACCTATAAAGATAACTAATGGCAGAGGAATTGATAACATGCCTAGGTGGTCTCCAAATGGTAAAAAAATTTGCTATATCTCTGATCAAAATGGTAATAAACAACTTTATTTAAAATCAAATAATAATGAAAATACTAAGCAGATAACTTTTTTACAAGGAGACGTAAATTTTCCTGTATGGTCACCTGATGGAAGAAAAATTGCGTTTACTTTAAGAGTAAAAGTAAATAATGAAGATCAATCTTTAAAACCAATGGAAATTAATTATCTAAAGTTAAAGTCTAATGATTGTAAAGGGTTCATAGATAAAAATATTAAGAATTATATTTATACTATAGATATTGAGTCAAAAACGTTGACTCAAGTAACACCAGATGATTTTCATTTATTTGAACCTGAATGGCATCAAATAAATAATGTTAGTTGGTCTCCAAATGGTGAATATTTAGTATTTACCTCACAAATACAAGATGAATATGATAGAGACAAACATCCATGGAAAGCAGATGTTTATATAGTTAATAGTGAAGGTGGAATACCTAAGAATATAAAGAAAGATGTAGGACCAGCTTCAAAACCTATATGGTCAGCAGATGGAAAATCAATAATATTTATAGGACATTTAAATAAGTATTTAAGAACTACTATACTTAAATTATGTAGAGTGCCTATAAATAGCGGTAAAGTTGAGATTTTGACAGAATCATTTGATAGAACATTAGAAGATTTTACTGTTCATGATAATGGATTTGGATATTCTGATACATATCCAAAATTATCTTTGGACGGAAAAACAGTATATTTTATAGCAAGTGATTTTGGTAGTGTAAATTTATTTAGTTTGTCATTAGAAACAAAAGAAGTAAAAAGAGTAATAGGTGGAGATAGAAGGATATATGGGTTTGATCTTTGTCAGAGCAAAAATAAAATTGCAATAAGTTATTCTACAGTGGATAATCCTGGTGATATAGCATTGTTTGATTTAAATACTGAAAAAGAGACAAGACTAACTGATATTAATAAAGATTTTTTAAATAGTGTAAGCTTATCTATTCCCGAAGAAATATCATATATGTCAAAAGATGATATTAAACAGTACGGATGGATCATGAAACCAATAGGATTTAAAGAAGGTAAAAAATATCCATGTGTACTAGAAATTCACGGTGGACCTTATACACAATACGGTTGGACATTCTTTTTTGAATTTCAGCTATTAGCTGCACAAGGGTATGCAGTAATTTACTGTAATCCAAGAGGAAGCAGAGGATATGGACAAAAACTGTCATATGATGAGATTAATAATTTCGGTAAGCTAGATTATGATGACATAATGAGATTTACAGATGAAGCTTTAGAATGTGGATATATAGATTCTGAAAAATTAGCTGTCACTGGAGGAAGTTATGGAGGATATATGACAAATTGGATAATATCACATACAAGCCGTTTTAAAGTTGCAGTTACACAAAGATGTATTTCTAACTGGATGACTATGTATACAATGTCAGATACGGGATACTTTATGGTTAATGAGATGTTATCAGGAAAAGACTTAGAAAATCTAATTGATTTGTGGCAAATTTCACCTTTAGCTTATGCTGAGAATATTAATACACCATTATTAATACTGCATTCAGAAAAAGATATGAGATGTCCTATAGAACAAAGTGAACAATTATATATATTACTCAAATCTTTAGATAAAGAAGTTGAAATGGTAAGATTTCCTGAATCTAATCATGGACTATCAAGAAGTGGTATACCTTCCTTAAGACTAGCTAGACTAAACTATATTGTGAATTATATTAAGAAACATATAGACTAGCATAAATTCAAAATGAAAAATCTTTAATTTATGCTATGACTGTGATATAGTTTTATATACAATTACTTTAAAAGCAAAGGACAAATATTATGTATCAAATAATGTATACTGTTATTGTGCTAATAGCAACAACATTGGGCGCTATTGCAGGATTTGGCGGAGGCGTTATAATAAAGCCAACTCTAGATGTTATAGGAATTCATAACATTACTGAAATAGGATTTTACTCTGCCTGCTGTGTATTTACAATGTCTTTAGTGTCAATTTACAAACAAAAGAAAAACAAAGCTCAACCTGATATATCTTTTGCAGTTATATTGTCTTTTGGATCTATTTTAGGTGGAGTTTTAGGGGAAAAATTGTTTAATAGTGTACAATTTATTTTAGGCAGTGAAAGTCATGTTAAATTTATTCAAGCTTTAGTATTATTAATAATACTTGCAGTTATACTGCTATATACATTAAACAAACATAAACTTAAATCTTTTCATTTTAAAAGTAAAATTATAGTAGGTTTATTAGGAATAACTTTAGGAGCAGTATCTATTTTCTTAGGAATTGGCGGAGGGCCTTTAAATGTCGCTTTACTTACACTGTTGTTTTCAGTAACAATGAAAGAAGCCGTTGTGTATTCCATAATAACAATATTTTTCTCTCAAATATCTAAATTGTCTATGGTGCTACTATCAGATACAATTACAAAAATAGATATAACGCCGATTTGTTTTCTTCTTCCATCAGCTATATTAGGAGGTTATATAGGTTCAGCAGTAAATGCTAAATTAAACAATGAAAAAGTGGAAAAAGTTTATATATGTATAACAGCAGGCTTAATGTTGGTTTGTATTTATAACATATGGAATAATATTTAATTAAAAGGAAAGTAAATAAATGCTTTCCTTTTAATGATTTTCAAGATAATCAAGTGCAAGTTTTGTATAAAAGGCTGTACCTGTTACAAGAATGTTTTCTTTAATATCAAAATAATCACTATGCATAGGAGTATTAGTTCCTGAACCTATTCTAAAATATGCAGCTCTTGTGTATTTACCATATTGTGCAAAATCTTCTCCACCTGCAAGAGGCTTCATATAATGAACCAACTCTGGTTTAGTTACTTTTTTAGCACATTCAAGACCAAAGTCAAGCAATTCTGCATCATTTACAAGAACATCTGTACAAGTGGTATAGATTACTTCTGCCTCACATCTATAAGCTGCGGCTACATTCTTACAAATTCTCTGAAATGCTTTCGGAATATTTGCATGTATTTCCTTGCTGAAAGTTCTTATAGTTCCTTCAAGTACAGCTTCACCTGAGCAAACATTAAAACGTGAACCTGAGTGAAAAGAGCCTACAGTAACTACCAAAGATTCTAATGGAGAAAATTCTCTGCTTACTAATGTTTGTAAATTCATAACAAGAGCCGATCCGCAAACAGTTGCGTCTATACCAAGTTGTGGAGCAGCTCCATGACATGTTTCTCCTTTAATAATTATTTTAAATATATCAGATGCTGCCATAGCTGCACCATGACAGCCAGCTATTTCACTTGTTTTCATATTAGTTAAAGTATGTAAACCAAATATAGCATCTACACCCTCAATGCCACCTTGAGAAATGACAAGCTTTGCTCCCTCTCCTGTTTCCTCAGCAGGTTGGAATATAAAGCGTATCGAACCGCTGAAATTGTCTCTCATATCCTTAAGTAATAAAATTGAACCCAAAAGCATAGAAGTATGTGCATCATGACCACAAGCGTGCATTATACCTACATTTTTACTTTTGTATTCAACATTAGATTTTTCTGTAACACTTAAAGCATCTATATCTGCTCTAAGAGCTATTGTTCTGCCTTGTTTTTTTCCATGTATTTCGGCGATAAGACCTGTTGGCTCTAAAAGTCTATATGAAACACCGACTTTATCAAGTTCTTCTGCTAATTTTTTTGTTGTATTAAATTCATTCATGCTTATTTCAGGATTCATATGTAAATATCGTCTAAAATTTACTATTTTATTTTTTATTATTTTTGCTGATGTATATATATCCATCTTTTTACCTCTTAATATAATAATTATTATTTATAAATTTATATTTTAAATTAGAACATAGAATACTAAAAAATTAGAAGATAAATCTTAATTATAAATTATCATGAAAAAGCAGTGTTTGTCAACAATAAACTAGATTGTTGACATTAAATACTTTTATTATTTATAAAAATAAAAAACTACTTTTCTCCATTATGTAATGAAGATAAGTAGTAAATATTAAATATGTAAAACTCTTGAACGAATACTCTCTGAAGCTTTATCAAAATCTCTTTGCTTTATAGCTTCAACCAGCTTTAATATATTATTTATATTTTCATTTCTAATGTTTTTGCTACCAATATTAGCCTTCCTTAATGCATTAAAATATTCTGAATATAAATTTAATATATTGGAAATTCTTTTAAAGTTAGATATTTTATATATCTTATTATAAAAGATATCAAATTCTTCAAAAAGGTCTATTTCCATATCATTATCATGAAAAACTTTTATTCTTTTTGCTATTCTACTTATTTCTTCTATTTCTTCTTTTGTTGCTAATTTTATTACATTTCTAATTATTACTTCTTCTAAGGCTTTCCTTAAATAAAATATTTCAACTAAATCATCGTTTGATATTCCTATAACTACAAAGCCTTTTTGTGGATAGTGTTTAATTAAATGTTCGCCTTCAAGTTTGTAAAAGGCCTGTCTGACATGTATTCTGCTGCACGAATAATCTTTTGCCATTCTTGTTTCTATCAGTCTATCTCCTCTGGCGTATTCTTTTTTTAATATATCTACTTTTATATCATTATAAATTTTTTCTACAATATCTAAAGAATTTTCCTTTTTCATATATTCTCCTTAAAGCAAGATAATTATTAACATTATAACATTTTATATAAAATATTACAAAATGAATAATTGGGAATTGTTTACTTTCTTCAGTACTTATATTACAATATTATTGATAACAATTAATATCATTGTTGGATTTTGAATAACACCATTATCTCCTTGGTAAGTTGGCAATCCTGCACGGAAAATCAAGTCTGCATCACCAGTGCAGTCAATGATAGTTTTAGCTTTAATTACTACTTCACCAGATTTAGTATCAATGATAATGCCTTTAACAATATTGTTTTCAACCCATCCCCCGTAATATTAGTATGATAAAGTATTTTGCATTAACATTATAGAGCATTTGCTCAGAAACTTCACTAAAAATAAGAGGATCATGTGTTAAAGTACTTTAAAGTTTTATCTTCTTAGAAAATAATTAACCCAACATATTATTTCTTAAAATTTTAGCTTTTTTATATGGGTGTTTATCCATAAGATCTATATTTAAATTAACTCCTAGACCAGCTCTGGTAGGCAGTTTCATTTTCCCGTTTGTAATACTTGTATCTAGATCAGATAATTCTTTTGACCACTCTGATTCATCGTGATGATTTTCAAGAGTAATAAAATTTTTCATACAAGCAGATACATGCATACTTGCAGCAGTTGCTACTGGTCCAGTCATATTGTGCGGAGCAATAAGCTTACCAAACGTTTCTATTAGACTATTAGTTTTAAGTATACCAGTTATACCTCCTATATATTTTACATCAGGCATATATACATCAAGAGAATTGTTGTATAATAATGGAAGTATTTTTTCGCTTGATGTCTGCATTTCTCCTCCCGCAATTCTAAAACCGCAATCTTTACGAAGCTTAGCAATTTCTTTTGCATTGTTTTCACTAAGCGGAGCTTCAAACCAAAATGGGTTGAAAGGACGAAGCATATCGGCTACCTTTACAGCTGTTTGATAGTCAAATCTCCAGTGATTGTCTACATGTAACTCAATATTACTGCCTATTGCTTGTCTTATAGCTTTAAATCGGTTTACTCCTCTTTCTAAATACTGTTCCTTATTGATTGGTTTCTGCCATATAAAATCATCAAAAGGTGCACATTTTACGGCGTTAAATCCTTTATCAACAAGAAGCTGTGAAGTTTGTACAAATTCATCTATTGTTCTTGTTTTTAAAGAACGATTAAATGTAGCATATACTTGCAGTTCTTTACGTACAGCACCACCTAAAAGCTGATATATAGGTACATTAAAATACTTACCTCTAATATCCCACAAAGCTATATCTATTCCAGAAATTGCTGCCGCATAAATCATTCCGCCTTGTGGAAATGTGAAACTTAATTTATCTTTTATTGGGTTTTTACCAACATATTTTTCTTTTAAATTATTTATAGCATGTACTACTGCATCTTCACAGCCGTCTAGTGTTGACTCACCTAGTCCTATTATACCTTCATCAGTTGTAACTAATATAAACATCCAGTTTGTATATTCTGAAATATTTACAACTTTTGTTTTAATATCTGTTATTATCATATCCTTTACTCCTTAACTGTTACTTATTTGCATTAGAAATTTATAACTATTAGTATTATTGTTTTCAATTACATAAATTGATAACAATAATATATTAGCATAATTCATTAAGAAAGTAAATTGTAATCAAAAAAATCCCAAATTTACTTTAATATAAATTTGGGAAAATATTATTAGAATTTTAAGTTAATTTTCTATACACCTGAATAAGCAGAAAATCCACCATCTACGGGTATTATAGTTCCATTTACAAAACTTGATGCATTTTTATCTACAAGCCATAATAATGTACCTATAAGTTCTTCTGGTTCGCCAAAACGACTCATAGGTGTATTATTAAGTATCTTTTCTGCACGTTTGGTAAAAGAACCATCTTTATTAGTTAATAATGAACGGTTTTGATCAGTTAAGAAGAATCCTGGCGCTATTGCATTAACACGTATACCTACTTTTGACATATGTACAGCCAACCATTGAGTAAAGTTGCTTATAGATGCTTTTGCTCCGCTGTATGCAGGAATTTTTGTTAGTGGTGTAAATGCATTCATTGAAGAAACATTAATAATAACAGAATCATCTTTTCCTATCATATCTTTTGTAAATACTTGTGACGGCAGTAATGTTCCTATAAAATTTAAATTAAAGACAAATTCTATTCCTTTAGGATCTAAATCAAAAAATGTTATAATACTTTCATCAGAACTTATGTCTTCTTTAAATAAAAATTCTTTTGAAGTAGTGCCTTTTGGATGATTACCACCAGCACCATTTATTAAAATATCGCATGTTCCTAATTCTTTATTAACAATTTTTCTTGCATTTTCTAGACTTTCTTTTTCAAGAACATTAGCAGCTATTCCTATAGCTGTACCACCATTTTTATTAATTTCGTCAGCTACAATATCGGCTTTTTCTTTGTTCAAATCTAGTATTGCTGTTTTGGCTCCACACTGAGCAAGAGCCTTTGCAAATGCACTGCATAGAATTCCTCCACCGCCTGTTACAACTGCTATTTTGTTTTCTAAATCTATATTAAATGGTATTTTCATAATATCATTCCTTTCTTCCATTAAATACAACTATCAACTCTTAATTATTGGCTTTTTTTAGCGCTTCCCATAATCCGTTTATATAAGTTGCTCCTAATGCTCTGTCGTATAATCCATAACCGGGTTTTCCTGTTTCTCCCCATATCATTCTTCCATGATCAGGTCTTAGATAGCCTTCAAAGTTTATATCGCTGTAAGCTTTCATTATTTCATATATATCAAGTGATCCATCTTCTGATCTATGTGATGATTCTTCAAAACACCTATCACCTGTTATTTTTATATTTCTAACATGAGCAAAATGAATCCTGCCTTTTTTCCCAAAGCATCTAATTAATTCAGGTATATCATTTTCTCTGTCTACACCAAATGAACCACTGCATAAAGTTATTCCATTATAATGACTATCTACGAGGTTTATAAATCTTTCAAGACTTTCTTTATTAACTATTATTCTTGGAAGACCAAAAATTGACCATGGTGGATCATCTGGATGGATTGCCATTTTTACATCTGATTCTTCAGCAGTAGGTATTATCTTTTCTAAAAAATATTTAAGATTATTCCAAAGCTTTTCATTATCAATTACTTTATATTTGTCTAATAAATTTTTTAGTTCATTATTTTGATAACTAGTATCCCATCCAGGCAATTCCAATTCTCCGCTTAATGGATCAATGTTTTTTATGTGATTTTCATCATACATTAAAGCATTTGAACCATCGCTAAGTTCATAATCCAATGAAGATCTAGTCCAATCAAAAACTGGCATAAAATTGTAGCATACTACTTTAATACCTGCTTTTCCTAGGTTTTTGAGTGTGGTTATATAATTTTCTATATATTTATCTCTAGTTGGAAGACCAAGCTTTATATCTTCATGAACTGGAACACTTTCAATTACCTCTAAAGTCAAACCTTTTTTTTCTATTTTTTCTTTTAATGCTATAATTTTATTTAAAGGCCATGCTTCTCCAACTGGGATATCATATATAGCAGATACTATGCCTGTCATACCTGGTATTTGTCTTATTTTATCTAAAGTTACGGGATCTTCATCTCCGTACCATCTAAATGTCATTTTCATAAACATTACTCTCCTATCTTTGAACTCTTCCTGAAGCATCACCATTAACTAGAGTTTCTACTTCATCTATTGTCATTAAGTTAAAATCACCTTTAATAGTATGCTTAAGTGCTGATGCAGCTACAGCAAAATTTAATGCTTGTTTAAAGTCTTTATTAGGATTCAATAACCCGTAGATAAGTCCTCCGGCAAAAGAATCTCCTCCGCCTACTCTATCAACTATTCTTATATCATATTTTCTTGAATGGTAAAACTCGTTTCCATCATAGATTAATGCTGACCAGCCATTATCAGATGCTGAATAGCTTTCTCTTAACGTAGTAACTACATATTTAAAATTAAACTGCTCTTTCATTTGTCTGAAAATATCTTTATATCCTTCTAACTCAAGATCGCCTTTAGTTACATCAGTTTTGCCAGGCTTAAATCCGAGTACTTTCTCTGCATCTTCTTCATTTCCTATACATACATCTACATACTGCATTAAGTTAGTCATTATTTCTTTAGCTTTTTCTGGAGTCCATAATTTCTTTCTATAATTTAAGTCTACAGAAACTGTAACACCATGTTTTTTAGCTGATTGCAAAGCTTTCTCAGTCAAAGTAGCAGCCTTCTCACTTAATGCTGGTGTTATACCTGAAAAATGGAACCATTCTGCATCTCTAAATATTTCATCGAAATTAAAATCTTCTTCAACTGCTTCTGCTATTGCAGAGTTTGCTCTGTCATAAACCACTTTTGAAGGTCTCATTGAAGCTCCTGTTTCGAGAAAGTATATTCCTACTCTTTCTCCACCTCTTGATATGTAATCTGGATTAACTCCAAACCTTCGCAGATGATTTACAGCACTTTGTCCTATTGGATTTTCAGGAAGTTTTGTTACAAAATATGAATCAAATCCATAATTAGCCAATGATACTGCAACATTTGCTTCTCCTCCTCCATATACGACATCAAAACTTTTAGCCTGACTAAATCTTTCATAACTTGGAGTAGATAACCTTAACATTATTTCTCCCATAGTAACTACTTTTTTACTCATTTAAAAATCCTCCTTACTTAAAAAATATCATTATTCCTAGTCTCTATTATTTTATATTTTGTTTTAATAAAACTATTTTCTTGCTTCTTTTACTTTACTTACGAAGGATAGTGCTGTTTCTGTAATTTTTTCATAATTTCCAGTTTTTGCACCGGCAGTAAGTTTACCTCCTACTCCTACTGCAATACAGCCATTTTTTATCCATTCACCTACATTATCTAAACTTACTCCGCCTGTAGGCATTAATACAGCTTGTGGAAGGGGTCCTTTAATTGCTTTTATAATACTTGGTCCAAACGCACTTCCTGGAAATACTTTCAAAACATCTGCTCCAGCTTCCATTGCATGAATCATTTCTGTTAATGTCATACATCCCGGCATATATGGTATTTGATATCTGTTGCATAGCTTACATGTAGGTAAGTCAAATGCTGGACTAACTATATATTTAGCTCCTGCTAAAATGGCAGTTCTAGCAGTTTCTGAGTCCAATACAGTACCAGCTCCAACAATTAGTTCATCTTCTGTAAATGTCTCTTTTAGTGACTTTATAACTTCTGTAGCACCGGGTACTGTATAAGTAATTTCTATTGCTGAAATTCCACCTTTAATACAAGCTTTTGAAATTTTCTCTGCTTGCTGACTGTTTTCTGCTCTAATTACAGCAACAACTCCTACATCAGTTATTCTTTTTAATGTATTAATTTTTTCAATCATAAATACCTCCTAATATAATTAAATATTTAATGTTTAGTAAATATTGAGTCATCTTTAGCTTAAAAATTAAAATATTCTACAGCATTGTAATAACAGATATTTTCAATTATTTTTCCTAAAAATTCATAATCATTAGGAAATTCTCCATCTTCAACCCACTGACCAATGAGATTACATAATATTCTTCTAAAATATTCATGTCTTGTGTATGAAAGCAAACTTCTTGAATCTGTTAACATACCTACAAAGTTGCTTAATAGACCTAGATTAGCAAGAGCTTTTAATTGTTTTTCAATACCGTCTTTTTGATCGTTAAACCACCATCCAGAACCAAATTGAATTTTTCCTTTTATGCCTTCACTTTGAAAATTACCAATCATAGTTGCGATAACTTCGTTATCTCTAGGATTCAAGCAATATAAAATACATTTAGGCAGTTTGTTTTCTTTATCCATTTCATTTAGTAATTTTGATAAACTTTCAGCAAATGTACAATCATTTATAGAATCAAAGCCGGTATCAGGGCCAAGCTTTTTGAACATTCTTGTATTGTTATTTCTTAGTGCACCGATATGAAGCTGCATAGCCCAATTTTTTTCAGCATATATTTTGCCAAAAAAGTTAATTAAATCACTTTTATATTTGTAAATATCTGTTTCAGATAAGCTAATTCCTTTTAAATAATTATCAAATATTTTACTTACTTCATCATGATTAGTTTCACAATAAACTAGTAATTCAAGGCTGTGGTCAGATATTTTACATCCAGCTTTTTCAAAGTAATTTATTCTATCTATCAATGCATTTTTTAAATCATCATAGTTTTTAATATCCTTATGAGTTACGTTTTCAAGTTTTTTAATCCAATCTTTATATGTATCTTTATCAATATTTACTGCTTTATCTGGTCTATAAGTAGGTAATACCTTTACATCAAAGCTGTCATCATTTGCAATCATATTATGATATTTGAGAGTATCTATTGGATCATCAGTAGTACAAATTACCTTCACATTAGATTTTTTTATTATTTCTCTAGCCGAAAAGCTGCTTTCAGTAAGTCTTTCATTACATTTATTCCATATATAGTTAGTAGATTTACTGTTTAAAACTTCATCTATTCCAAAATATCTTTGAAGCTCCAAATGTGTCCAATGATATAGCGGGTTTCCAATACATTGTTCAATAGTTTTTACCCATTGATTAAATTTAGTTTTATCGTCTGCACTGCCGGTTATTTCTTCTTCATTTACACCATTACTTCTCATAGCTCTCCACTTATAATGGTCGCCATAAAGCCAAATTTCGGTTATGTTTTTAAATTTCTTATTTTCTGCTATATCTTTAGGAGATATATGGCAGTGGTAATCACATATAGGCATTTTTTTAGCGTAATCATGATAAAGTTTTTCTGAAGTTTTCGTCTTTAAAAGAAAATTTTCACACATAAATTTCTTCATATAAACACCTTTCTTTAACTTTTATTATTTAAATTAGAGGTCAATATATTAATAGTTAGTTTACTTAACAAATTAATTATAGTATAGTATATAATAATAAAAATATCAAATATAAAATTAAAATCATTTAAATTTTTTAGAAATTATGGTATTTTATTTTAGGAGGTGATTTATTGGTAACAGCAGATTCAAAATATATAAAAAATATAAATAGAAGTAAAATTATTGAACAAATAGTAAATAACAAAGAAATATCACGTGCAGATATTTCTAAGAAAACATACATTAATAAAGTAACTGTTTCTTCACAAGTTTCAGAACTTTTAAATGATGAACTTTTGATAGAAAAGAAAACTGAAACTGCAAATGTTGGAAGAAATCCTATACTTTTATCAATAAATAAGAGTGCAGGATATTCAATTGGTGTAGAAATTGACTTCAATAAAATGGTTTTTATAGTCACTAACCTAGTAGGTGAATTAATTAATAATATTCAAGTAAATATAGATAATACTTTTTTTGATAATATAATAAGTAAATTGTATTCAAATATAGATAATTTAATTAAAAAATTACCTTCTTGCAAATTTGGTGTTATTGGTATTTCTATTGGGATTCATGGAGTAGTAAATAATAATGGTGACATAATATTTAGTCCTTCTTTAAACTGGAAAGATATAAAACTAAAACAATTATTAGAAGAAAAATATAATGTTGATGTTTTTATTCAAAATAATAATCAATTTAGTGTTTTTGCTGAAAAAATATTTAATTATAATAGTAATAAAAATATATTATATTTAAACATAACATCAGGTCTTGGTTTAGGAATAATAATTGACAATAAAATATATAAAGGTTTAAATGGTTTTGCTGGTGAAATAGGGCATATGATAGTTGATCTAAATGGCAGACCCTGTCCATGCGGTAATAGAGGTTGTTTAGAAAGATATTGTTCAGAGAAAGTCGTTTTAGATATGCTAAAAAAAGAATATAAGAATTCTGAAATAAATAGTATTTTAGAGAATATTAAAGAGCCAGAAAATAATTTAGTTTTAAAAGAATTTATTGATTATTTATCTCTAGGGTTAAATAATGTTATAAATACTTTTAATTCTGAAATTATAATAATTAATAGTAATATAATTAGAAAGTTTCCTTATATGTTAGATGAATTGAAAAATAATTTAAAATCTACTATGAATAATTATAAGAAAATAGTGTTATCTGATTTTGGAGAAAATTCATGTGCTTATGGGGCAGCAGTGAATAATATAAAAAGTTTCTTAAAAATTGAAAACATTTCTTTATAGAAATGTATTTAAAAATAATAGGTAACTTAATGTGTAATAATTAAGTGCCTTATTTTTTTGTGATTTTCAAATTGCTTGTTAAGTAAAAATTAACTATGTGCTTGTAAAGTATAATTTACCACTGTATAATAAGAATAAATAAAAATTCTGGAGGTAGAGATGAAATATTGTAAAAACGTTTTAGAGACAATAGGTAATACACCCCTGATAAAATTAAATAATATAACAAAAAATATAGATGGTAATATATTTCTTAAACTAGAGTATTTATCACCTGGACTTAGTAAAAAAGATAAAGTAGCTATCCAAATGATTAAAGATGCAGAGAATAAAGGATTTCTAAAAAAAGGTCAGACTATAGTTGAATTGACCAGTGGAAATATGGGAACTGGATTAGCTATAGCTTGTAAATTAAAAGGATATGAATTTATTGCTGTAATGTCAGAAGGTAACTCAATAGAAAGAGCTAAAATGATGAAAGCTTTTGGAGCTAAAGTAGTATTAGTACCGCAGCTGCCTGAATCTATTAAGGGACAAGTATCAGGTGGAGATTTACAGCTAGTAGAAGAAGAAGCTCAAAGACTTACAAACAAATATAATGCATTTAGAGCAGACCAATTTAAAAATCCTAGCACTTACAGAGCTGGGGAACTATCAACAGCAAAAGAAATAATAGATCAACTTGATGGAAAAATTGATGTTTTTACTGATTTTATGGGTACTGGTGGAAGTTTTATTGGTATATCAAAGGCATTTAAAAAATACAACAAACAAGTTAAATGCTTTGGTATAGAACCTAACAATGCTGTTAAATATGGCAAGCCGCAGAGTACTGGAACTTTTGAGCATTCTATACAGGGCGGAGGATATATGATGGATTTGCCATTTATTAATGAAGAAACTAAGAATTATATAGATGGTTTTATATCTATAACAGATGATGAAGCAATTAAACATACAAGACTTTTAGCATCTGAAGAATGTATATTCGCAGGTATTTCAACTGGTGCAAATTTGGCGGCAGCAGTCAAACTTTTAAAAAATGAATATTCAGGTAAGAATATAGTAATAATTGCACCTGATTCAGGTACTAAATATTTAAGTTCCGACTTATGGCAATATAAATAGGCAATAATTAATAAATTAAAGTGTATATAGATTGCTAATAAAGGATAGAGGTTTATATACACTTAATATTTTTAATACTTTTCTAAATCATAATAATAAAACCTTTACTTTTCTAAATATTTTCAACATTAAATGTTTCTAATTTATTTGTATATTAATTGACAAGATAAAAAAATTAATATACAATATACTTAACAATGTTAATTTAAAATTAACAAACATAGTACTCTTAAATAATTAATTATTATTGCTATGATTAATTTTATTTAACACAAATATTATATGCTAGCTATGAATAGGAGTATTTTTGATGACAAGAGAAAATAGAAATATTAATTTATTTATTTGTTTGTTTTTTTCAACTGGTTTCGTTTCTGGAGTGTGCCTAGATATAATACCTACTTTTTTACATTCTTCTCCAGATACTAGAATATTAGTAAGCTATTATTCTGTTTTTATGGGTATAGGAGCTATTATAGGCTCTGTTATGTCTAACAAGGTAAATAGTATAACATATAAGAAACTTATGATTTTTTGTTTATTACTAATTGCTTTACCATTTTTTCTATTTATATTTGCTTCTAGCAATATTGCACTTTCATTAGCTGTTATCAGTTTTTCAATAGGGTTAATGACTTTTGATATATTAGCAATTCCATTTGTTGATATCTATTCAACTGTAGAACAAAAGACAAGTTCATATACAAAAGTGTATTTGTCAAACATGTTAGGAACAACTCTTGGAATGCTGTTAGGAGGGACTTCTGTAGTTTATAAATTTTCTAAATTATTAGGTGTTTCTTATAAAGAGGCAAAAATGTTAACAGCAGAAATAAGTAAATTAAATGCAAGCGTTTTAAGTCAATACCTTCACTCATATAACATGATTTTCTATATTAGCATAATAGTATTATTGTTTGGCTTTATTCCTTTGATTTTTTTAAATGAAAGAACAAGTGATTATGGAGTTAAAAATATTAATCCTAACAATATGAGATTTGATTTTTCTAAAATTGTTAAGAGCAAAAAAATAATAATATATATTATATTAACTGCATTTACATCATTAGCATACTCATTTGTACAACCTTTTTTTTCTATAGTATTTAGTTCATTGGGGATTGATAGACAAAATGTATCAATAGTAATGGTAATCAATAGTTTTATTCCTATGCTTTTAATATATTTTAATTCAGCATTATCTAAAAGAGTTGGGATATTTAAAACAAGAGGTCTTATACAAATAGTTGTTGGAATCTTCTTCATCTTTATATATCTCTTAAATAAATCTGTTGATACATCAATAAATATATATATCTATTTGACTATATCATTAATATTAATTGGAAATGGAGTATATACAGGATTAAGAGGTATTAATGCAGAAATACTTATGAATATTTCTGGTAATGAACTGCGAACTCAAATGAGTGCAGTGAATTATTTAACTATGGGATTATCTCAAATTTTAGGAGGTGTAATATTTAATAGATATTTATTTACACTAGAGTCACCTTATTTGACAAGTTATATAGTTGTTGCTCTTATTTTTATTCCATGTGGTTTAGTTATATTGACAAACATATTTTGTGATAATTGTAAAGACAATAAGATGTTAAGAAATAATCTAGATTAAGAAAATAAGGCTAATGCATAATTACTAAAAAGGAGAATTATATGGACAAAAAAAATATTTTAAATAACAGTATAATTATAGATTCACATTTAGATTTATTATTTGACTTAGTTCGTCAAAGAAAATATGGCAGAAAGAAAGTATTGATAGAAGATTATCTTGAAGATTTTAAAAAAGGTGGAGTAAACGTAATAGTTTCTTCAATATATTTAGATGGAGAGTTTCTGCCAGAAATGGCTTTAAGAAGAGCACTAAAGCAAATCAATTCTTTATATGAAGAGATTGAAGAATCAAAAGATAGTTTTGCTTTATGTCTTTCATATAATGATATTATTAACACTATAAACGATGGAAAAATTGCTATATTACTTTCATTTGAGGGAGTAGAACCATTATATAATGATATATCTTTATTAAATGTTTTTTATAAACTAGGAGTTAGACTAGTTGGTTTAACTTGGTCAAGAAGAAATTTTGCTGGTGATGGTTGCTATTTTGGGACAATTAAAGAAGGAAAAAAAGGTGGATTGACTGAATTTGGTGTTAGCCTTATAGAGAAAGCAGAAGAATTAGGTATGCTAATAGATGTAACTCATTTAAATGATGAAGGCTTTTGGGATGTAATAGAGTATTCTAATCAGCCAGTTATTGCTTCGCATTCAAACAGTAGAGCATTAGTAAACATTATGAGAAATTTAACTGATGAACAAATAAAAGCTATAGCTAAAGCAGGTGGCATTATAGGTATAAATTGTGCTAACATACTAGTTTCAGACGAAACAGACTCTAAAGCAAACATAAAAGGTTATGTAGATCATATTGAACATATAGCAAACCTAGTTGGACATAAATATGTAGGATTTGGTTTTGATTTATGCGATAAAATTATGAAGTATGTAGCAGAAGAAGAATTAAAAGGTATAAGCAGAAAATCTTTTGATTCAATAAAAGGATATGCTGATATTCCAAATATAATAGAAGAAATGCAAAGAAGGAATTTTAGTCAGGAACAAATTACTGATATTTTGGGAAATAATTTTATGGAGATTTTTAAAAAGGTTTTAAAATAATAGAAACAATTTTAAATTTATATAAATAAAGAATTTTAATTGTTTAGACTTGATTGATGGTTGAAGGATTAAGTTAATGAATATTAATGAGGAGGTCAAAATGTATAATTTTGAACAAATTGACGAATTTATCAATGAAAATCTAGAAAATTGGAAAATGTCAGGTTTGGCAGTTGGAGTGGTAAAAGACAATCAGGTTATTTTCAAAAAGGGGTATGGGTACAAGGATATAGATAAAAAAACACCTGTTGAAACTAATTCTCTATTTTCTATAGGTTCAGCTTCGAAATCTTTTACATCTTTATGTATTGCTATATTAATAAAAAGAGGACTGATTGACAGCTGGGAAGATAAGGTTAAAAAATATATACCAGATTTTGAGACATCTTGTGAATATGCTACAGAACATATGAGTATAAAAGACATACTAAGTATGAGAAGCGGATATACTTATAAACCATATGGTAACTTCTTGTTTTATGGTTCTCGTTTTACTAATGATGAAATGATTAAAAGGTCTAAATATATACCGTTTGATTTGGAGTTTAGGGATTTTTTCTTTTATGAAAATTTAAACTTTATAATAGCAGGAAAGATTGTTGAAAACGTTACAGGCATGATATGGCATGAATTTGTAAAAAAAGAAATTCTTGATTATTTAGGTATGAAAGAAAGTAATTCGCTACATGAATATATGGAAAATCATAAAGAAAAAACAGAGCCTCATATGATAATTGATGGTAAAATAGCTAAAATAAAAAGAAGAAATATTGATAATGCTGGTTCTGCAGGTTCAATAGTGTCATCAGTAGATGAAATGGTTGAGTGGTTAAAATTCAATCTTTCTGATGGACGTGATTTGGTAAGAAAAGAAGATATGGAGAAAATGCATAGAGCGCATACTGTAATTGATTTGGACTTATTTGAAAGAGACTCTATGGAGGACATTTTTATTCCATGCTATGGATTAGGTTGGTTTGTTTATGAATTTAACGGTGTTAAATGTTTCTTACATGGAGGCTCAATTGATGGTTATTCAGCATTTAACGTTTTATGTCCAGAATACAATTTAGGTATAGTAATACTATCTAATATGGACCAAAATTATATGCATCAGCCTATAATGAGATATATTATTGATCTTGTAACAAATAAAAGCAATATTTATAACTATAATGAGCCATTCTTAAAAAGACATAAAGAAAAACTAGATAAAATTGAAAAGAATGAACTTAAATTAAAAGAATTAAAAGAAAAACAAAAAGAAATACCTAATTTAAATAAATACTGCGGCTCATTTCATAGTAAACTTTTTGGAGTTCAAGAAATATCTATTAAAAACAATAAATTGTGTATTGATAGATTTGATTGGAATGGAGAACTTGGCTATTTAGGAGACAACGAATTCTTTACTATATGGGATGATCCAATTTGGCCGACAATAAAAGTTAGATTTATTGAAAAAAATGATAATATCATCAGTATTGATGTAGATGCATTTGGCAAGTTTGAAAAGAAATAATATAAACCTTGCTTAATGCAGAGTGAAAGGAATGGTTGTATGAAAAAAATACCAGTTAAAATTAATCTATATGACTATAAAAGCATAAATATTGATAACTTTATTGCATTTGGGTATGCAAACTCTGATTATACCTATACTGAGCCAACTAAGAAAATGTATGATTACCTATCATCTTATCATAATGGAAAGAAATATATGAGAGTACACAATATCTTAACATGTCATGGTAGAGGAGATTATTTTTTTAGAGTTGAAGGTAAAACTTATGGCAATACTAGAGATCACAGAGATGAGAGAGAAGATAGCTTTCAAGATGTAGTAGTTAGTAGAGATAAAAACGGAAAGCTTAAATACAACTGGGTAATAGTTGACAGAGTATATGATATTATGCTTGAACATGGGTTCATACCTATCGTAGAGACTATATTTATGCCTACAGTAATAAGAAGAAAAAATACACATCTCTATATACCAGAAGACTATAGCGAATGGAGATTAGTTCTAAAAGAATTTGTAACACATTTGCAAAATAGATATGGTAAAGAAGAAATTGAAAAATGGTATTTTGAAGTTTGGAATGAACCAGATGGTATACCATTATGGCAGGAAGAAGATGCAGACTTGAGCAGTTTCTTTGCCTTGTATGATTATATGGTTGATGGAGTTTTATCAATTAATAATAAACTGAAGGTTGGAGGACCAGCTTTAAGACAATTGGAATCGGGAATGTATTTTCTGCCAAAATTCTTAGAACACTGTAGTAGAGGTGTTAATTATGCAACAGGTAAGTGGGGTACAAGATTAGACTTTATATCTGTTCATTGTAAAGGTGGAGGAGTAGAACATAATTCGCCGTCAATGGATTTATATATGTTTGATTCTATGGAAAAATTCAAAAATATTATATTTAAATATTCAGAATATAAAGATATTGAAATTTTTAATGATGAGTCAGATATAGTTTGGTCTGGTGATGTAGGAACAGATGATTTGAGCTGGATGAACTTTAGAAATACTCATTATTTTCCCGGATTTGTATGTAAAATGGTGGATGCATATCACGAAAGATTAATAGATAAATTAGGAATGAATGTAACGATAGTAGATAGTGATAACTGCCATATTCAATGGGAAAAATCTTTGTTTAGCGGCAATAGATCTCAATTAACACCATTATTTGAATATCCATCAACAGATTTGATAAAAAAACCAGCTTTCAATGCTTACGTATTATTATCAAAGCTTAGGAGTAAAAGGGCAATACCTAAGTGTCATGTAAAAGAAAAATATGATTATGGATTTGGATTTAAATATGGAGTTTTACCTACATTTGATGATGAATCTATTGCATTAATGGTTTGGAACTTTGAGGATAGCGTAGAAGAAGGGGGTAGAGACCCGCTTAAGTTTATATTAGATGTAGAGAACATACCATTTAAAGGAGAATATAAAAAGGTACATTATCGAATAGATAAGACACACAGCAGTTCATACGATTGTTGGAAACAAATGGGTAAACCTAAAAAACCAAGTATAGAACAAATAAAAGAGTTAAGAGCTAATGAAAATCTTGAAATATATGAACCTATAAAGGATATATCTATTGATGGAAAATTAGTAATAGAAGTAGATGTTCCTCATCATGGTATTTCATTAATAATGTTTGCACCTAAAAATGATAATAAACCTAATAGACCTGTAATTATAAAACAAGAAGAAGAAATAGGAGCAAACGGTAATAGACAAATCTTCTTAAAATGGAAGCCAGCAGAAGAAAAAGATTTTCTACATTATAAATTGTACAGAAAAGAAAAAGAAGAAGAAGAATACAAATTAATTTGTGACAATATCAATCTAAATACAGCAGTATATGTGGATATGGATGTTGAAGAAAATATTAAATATGATTATTTAGTTAAAACTGTAAACATGTCTAAAGTATGCAGTGACTAAATATAAAAAGTGGAGGTTAAGTTAATGAATTGGTTAAGAAATTTAATTGATAATGCAATGAATGAAATGCATGTTCCAGGAGCTGCAGTTGCAGTAATAAAAGATAATGAAATAATTTATGCACAGGGACATGGATTACGAAATGTTGAAGATAAATTAGAGGTTACTACTGACACAATATTTCCTATAGCATCAATAACTAAATCATTTACATCTGCACTTGCTTCAATAGCGTTGCAGGAGAAAGGTCTTACTTGGGATACCAAAGTATCTGAAATAATGCCTGAGTTTGAATTGAATGATAAAGACTTAAATAGGATAGTTACTTTAAAAGACTTAGGAAGTCATAGAACTGGAATGATGAGACATGACTTAATGGGATTTAATTTTCTAGGTGAAAGAGATGAATTTGTAAAAAGGATTAAACACTTAAAAATATATGCTGGCTTTAGGGAAGAAGCTAGATATCAAAATCAAGTATTTGCTACTTTAGGCTACATACCTGATAAAGTATGGGGAAAAGAATGGGAAACTATGGTTTTTGAGAAACTATTAAATCCATTAGAAATGAATAGAAGTGTAATAGAGTTAGATGATATGCTTAACGATTCTGATCATATGACTCCATATGGATATAGAAATGAAAAACTATACAAAATTGATTATAAAACAGAATTGCACAAAGCATCTGCACCAGCAGGTAGGTTAAAATGCTCAATAATAGACATGGCTAATTATACAATGATGATGTTAAACAAAGGTAATTTTAAAGGCGAGCAGATAGTATCAGAAGAAAATATTAAGCAACTGCATTCACCTCATGCTATTTCAAATATATTACCTTTTACTAGTTTTAAAGAATTTGGTACTTCTCACTATGGATTAGGATGGTTTATAGATGATTATAGAGGTTACAGAATGGTAAGTCATGGCGGCAATGGATATGGATGGACATCACTCGTTACTATGATACCTGAAGAAAATTTAGGAATTATAACATTAACTAATATGGATCACACTACATTAACTTATGTACTGGCTAATGCAATTATTGACAAGATGCTTAATTTAGAAGAAATTAACTGGACTAATAGATTTAATGATTTAATGAGTAAAGCAAGTAAAAAATCCAATAGCTATAATGAAATGCTGCTAAATAAGGCTGTTAAAAATACTAACAGCAGAGATTTAGATGATTTTGTAGGAACTTATACTGAAAAAGGTTATGGTGAATTAAAGATTATAAATAAATCTGGAAAACTATTCTTATGCTATCATCCATTTGAATTTGAATTGAAGCATTATCATTATAATACTTTTGTTTTATATTTTGACGAAGCAGATATTTATATGAGAGTTAAATTTGAGGATAATTTTAATGGTGAAATAAATAAACTTGTATGGGAACTTCCAGAATCAGAAGGAGGAATATTATACTTTGACAGAAAAAATTAGATGTATGGATATAGAAGAACATCTTAATAGTTTATGGAAGTGGGATGTAAAGGAACGTACTACTGATGGATTTAAAGCAGGAGACAAAAATACTGTTATAAACAAAATTGCAGTTATGTGGAAACCTAAATATAAAGATATAGTTAAAGCTTATGAAGAAGGGTGTAATTTTATAGTATGTCATGAATCTATAGCAGCTTTAACACAAAATGATTCAAATAAAACTGAATTTAATTTCTCTTTAGAACAAGAAAAAGAAAAATTTGAATTCATAAATAACAATAATATAGTTATTTATAGATGCCATGACTTATGGGATAGGATAAAAAAATTAGGAGTTAGAGATACATGGAGAGATAGTCTTCTTCCAGAAGGTAAAATAATAGCTGATAATTATCCTTATTATGTGACAGAAATAAAACCTATAACTTTAGAAGAACTAGCTAAAACTATATTAATAAAAATTAAAGGGTTAAAGCAGAATGGTGTTCTTTTGTGCGGAGATAAAAATAAAATAGTTTCTAAAGTTGCTACTGGTACAGGCGTTTCTGTAGATACTATAAAAATGAAAGAGCTAGGAGCAGACGTAGGGATTATAACAGATGATTATTACTTACATGTAAGGTATGGAGTTTTAACTGAAGAAATAGGTATTTCTACTATATCAATAAATCACAATGTTGCAGAAGAATGGGCAATAGAAAAAATGGCAGATTATTTAGATGAACAGTATAAAAATATTGAAGTTAAATATTATAAACAAACTTGTCCGTATGAAGTAATGGTTTTAGATAATTAAAAAGCTAAAGGAGTTGCAATGAGACAAATACCTGTTAAAATAAATTTTTCAAAAGATGTTAAAGAAATGTTCACTAATTTTCTATCATTTGGATACGCAAATACTGATTTCACTTATATGAAAAATTTTGTTAGGATGTACGATTATCTTTCATCATATTCAAGTGATTTAAATGATAAAAAGTATATGAGACTTCATAATATTTTAACCTGTCATGGTGAAGGAGATTATTATTTTAAACATGGTGATCCTAATGATAATCCAATAGGGTTATTTTTAGATAAATATAAAGAAAAGCCCGATATTGTAGTAAAAAGAAATGACAATGGACAATTAGAATATGATTGGGAAGTAGTAGATAAAGTTTATGACATTATACTAGAACACGGGTTTAAGCCTATTGTAGAAACAGTATATATCCCTTCTGTAATTAGAAAAGATGGAATTAGACACAATATACCTCATGATTATAATGAGTGGAGAACAATAATAAGAGAATTTGTCAAACATTTACAAGATAGATATGGTGATGGGGAAATAGAAACATGGTATTTTGAGATTTGGAATGAACCAGATGGATATCCTATTTGGAGAGAAGATAAATCAGATATAAGTGCTTTTTTAGCATTGTATGATTACATGGTAGATGGAGTATTATCTATCAATAAAAAACTAAAAGTTGGAGGTCCGGCTGTAAAGCAGCTGCCAACTGGTATGATCTTTTTACCTAAATTTTTGGAACACTGCAGTAAAGGAGTAAATTACGCAACAGGAAAGTGGGGAACGAGATTAGATTTTATTTCTATTCACTGCAAAGCTGGCGGCGTAGAACATGGTTCACCTTCCATGGATTTATATTTGTTTGATACGTTGGATAAATTTAAAAATATTATATATAAATATCCTGAATATAAAAATATTGAAATTTTAAATGATGAATCTGATATAGTTTGGTGCGGTGATATAGGTACAGATGAATTAAGCTGGATGAATTTTAGAAATACGCACTATTTTCCTGGCTTTGTTTGTAAGATGGTTGATGCATACTATTCAAGGTCTGTTGACAGATGGAAAATGAACTTAACTGTTGTAGATAGTGATAACTGCCATCTCCAGTGGGAAAAATCATTATTTAGCGGCAATAGATCACAGTTAACACCGTTATATGAATATCCATCAGCAGATTTAATAAAAAAACCAGCATTCAATGCCTATGTATTATTATCAAAGCTTAGGAACAAAAGGGTAATACCTAAGTGTAGTGTAAAAGAAAAATTTGATTATGGATTTGGATTTAAATATGGAGTTTTACCTACCTTTGATGAAGAATCCATGGCAGTAATGATTTGGAACTTTGAAGATAGTGTAGAAGAGGGAGGAAGAAATCCACTTAAGTTTATACTGGATATAGAAAACTTACCATTTAAAGGAGAATATAAAAAGGTTCATTATAGAATAGATAAGACACACAGCAGTTCATACAATTGTTGGGAACAGATGGGTAAACCTAAAAAACCAAGCATAGAACAAATAAAACAATTAAGAGCTAATGAAAATCTAGAAATATATGAACCTATAGAGGATATATTCATTGATGGTAAAAAATTAATAGTGGAGACAAATATACCACATCATGGAGTTTCATTAATAATGCTTATGCCTAAAACCTGTAATAAACCTAATAAACCTATAATTATAAAGCAAGAAGAAGAAATAGGAGCAAATGGTAACAGGCAAATTTTCTTGAAATGGCAGTCAGCAAAAGAAAAAGATTTTCTTCATTATAAAATATATAGAAAAGAAAAGAATAAAGAAGAATATAATCTTTTGAATAATAGTATTAATTTAAATACATCAGTTTATGTGGATATGGATGTTAAAAAAAATATAGAATATGATTATTTTATTGAAAGCATAACTATATCAGGACAGTCTAGCAAAATATAAGTTTTTGCCAACAAAGTTAAAACATACTTAACAGATATATAACTATTTAAAATATTGTTGATTCAATATGTATTAGTTTAAATTAAGTAAAGTCGAACTTAAAAAACACTTGAGATTCAACGTCAAATATGTTAATATATAATTAACATAACTTAAAATAAGTTAACAAGGAGGAGTAAAAATGAATATGAGGAAAATGTTTGCTAATTTTCTGATAATAACAATGTTATTTTCAGTGCTATCAGGTTGCGGAGGAAAGACAGAAAATGGAGTACCAGTTAATGAGCAAAATGCAGAACAAAAAAGAGAAGATGTAGTTCTTGGTGTTCGCGGAGAACCATTAGGATTTGATCCTACTCAAACTGGAGATGGATTTTCAAATACTGTTGAACTTCAATTGTTTGATGGTTTAGTACAATATGATGAAAATAGAAATATTGTAGGAAATTTAGCTACAGATTGGAACATTAGTGATGATGGATTAGTATATACATTTGACTTAAAAGAAGGTGTTAAGTTTCATGATGGAACGGAGTTAACAGCTGAAGATGTAAAATATTCACTAGATTTAGCAAAAGAATCTCCTTTTACAAGTTCTTTAAACAAAATGGAAAGTATAACAGTTTTAGATCCATATAAAGTTGAAATTAAGCTTAAAGAACCATATGTTATTTTTTTAGAAAAATTATGTAGACCAGACGGTGCTGGCATTATATCAAAAAATGCTAGAGAAAGTGCAGGTGCTGAAGCTTTTTATGAAAATCCTGTAGGAACTGGACCATATGTTATAAAAGAGTGGGAACGAGGAAGTAAAGTAATATTAGAAAGATTTGAAGATTATCATTGGGGCGCTGCACCAATTAAAGAAGCTGTATTTAGATTTTTACCAGAGCCAACAACTGCAACAATAGCAGTTGAATCAGGAGAAGTTGATTTTACAGACAATATTTCTGCAGCAGATATACCTGCAATAGATAAAGAGAAAGTATCAATTTATGAGAGTCCTTCTTTTCATTTTAATTATTTAGTGTTAAACACAAATAAAGAACCACTTAATAATGTTAAAGTAAGACAAGCTATTGCACATGCTATTGATAAGGATTCAGTTGCCATATCAGCTCTTGAAGGATATGCTACTGTAGTTGATTCGGTTGTAAGAAAAGATGCAGAAGGATATAGTGATTCTATTGAATATAGACAATATGATGTTGATAAAGCTAAAGAACTTTTGAAAGAAGCTGGTTATGAAGATGGTTTTAAATTACAAATACTTATAACTGAAGGATATTCTAATAAAATTGCAGAAATGGTCCAAGCTAATTTGAAAGAAATTAACATTGACGTAAGTATACAAAGCATAGAGTCGTCAGCTTTTATTCAAGATATGGTAGATGGTAAACATGAAATGGGATGGTTTGCTGTTGACAATAGTACAACTGATGCATCACAGGTTTCTACTATGCTTGAAACTGGAGAAATGTATAATTTGTCATATTATTCTAATACACAATTAGATGAGGCATTGCATGTATTAAACAGCTCTATAAATCCTAAAGAAAGAAATCCAAAAGCTGAATTAGTACAAAAAATTGTAAATGATGAAGTGCCGATAATACCATTGTTTTGGCGAGATGATATATTTTTAGCAAACAAACAGTTAAAAAATGTAGAAGAATTATTCGTTCAATTTAATGTTTATAAATTAAGCTGGTAGCAACAACATAGAGAGCCTTACCGAAGGCTCTCAGCTTATTGACAAAGTCAATAAACTAAAAAAAGATTTTGGCAGCTTGAAGTTTTAAGAAGTAAATGTTTGTCAATAAGCATGGGAGCCTTGTAAAAGACTCTCAAGTACTATGTATTGAGAGGATGTATTATATGTATAAATATGTTATAAAAAGAATTCTACTTATGATTCCAATTTTATTGGGTATTACATTAATAGTATTTTTTATCATGTCGCTTACACCGGGAGATCCGGGGAGAATGATTTTAGGGCAGGGTGCAACTCAAGAAGCTGTAGATAAATTAAATGATGAGTTTGGTTTTTATGACCCGCTACCTTTAAAGTTTGGTAATTATATTATAGATATATTAAAAGGAGATTTTGGAGTATCATATAGAACCCAAAGACCTGTTTTTGATGATTTAATGGTGAGATTACCAACAACATTAAAATTGGTAATATTATCATTGCTTATTGGAACTATTATAGGAATACCTATAGGAATATTATCAGCAGTAAAACAATATAGTGCCTTAGATGTTTTTTCAACGTTTTTTGCACTGCTTATAGCTTCTATACCGACTTTTTGGTTAGGTTTTATGCTGATAATTCTATTTTCGTTAAATTTAGAAATTTTGCCATCTACAGGACTAGAAAGCTGGAAAGGATATATTATGCCAGTAGGCATTATGGCTATAGGTCAAGCAGCATCTTTAATTAGATTAACTAGATCATCTATGCTAGAAGTAATTAGACAAGATTATATAAGAACTGCTAGGGCTAAAGGGGTATATGAAAAAATAATAGTTTTTAAACATTCATTAAGAAATGCATTGATTCCTATAGTTACTGTCGTAGGGATGTCTTTTGCTAGAGGATTAGGTGGTACTTTGATAATAGAAAAAGTATTTGCAATTCAAGGAGTAGGAACGTTTATGTTTGATGCTATAGGAACAAAAGATATTCCTGTGGTAATGGCAGGGGTTATTTTTCTCGCAGCAATATTTAGTTTATGTAATTTGATTGTTGACTTACTATATGGATATTTAGATCCAAGAATAAAAGCTCAATACTCAAAATAAAGGAGTATCTAATTATGACTAATAAAAAGAATAAAAAAAATAAAAACAAAGTTTTAAAAGAGGAGAAGAAAACTAGTCAATTAAAAGAAATTTGGTTTAGATTAAAAAAGAACAAACTTGCAGTTATGGGATTAATCATATTGCTAATATTGATTTTAATAGCTATTTTTGCTGATCTTATAGTTGATTATGATAATGTAGTAGTAAAAACTAATATGCCTGAAAGATTGCAGCCTCCAAGTGGCAAACATTGGTTTGGTACGGATGAATTCGGCAGAGATATATTAGCAAGAATTATACATGGTTCAAGAGTATCACTGTCAATAGGAGTAATAGTTGTAGCTATATCAGTTTTCTTTGGGTGTCTTTTAGGTGGAATAGCAGGATACTATGGCGGAATGATTGATAATGTAATTATGAGAATAGCCGATATATTTCTGGCAATACCTGCAATTTTACTGACAATAACAATTGTGGCTGCACTTGGAATAGGTATGACTAATTTATTAATCGCATTGGTTATTGCTAATATTCCTGGGTATACAAGATTAGTTAGAGCTGTAGTATTATCTGTTAAAGATGTTGAATATGTTGAAGCCGCAAGAGCTATAGGATTAAGGGATGGAAGAATAATTTTCAAGCATGTTATAGCTAATTGTATGGCACCAATATTAGTTAATGCAACTATGAGCATAGCTGGTACGATATTATCAGCAGCAGGTTTAAGTTTTATTGGTTTAGGAATACAACCTCCTAATCCAGAATGGGGTGCTATGCTTTCAGGTGGAAGACAATTTCTTAGAGTTGCGCCTCATATGGTAATTTTTCCAGGAATTTTCATTATAATTGCTGTTTTGATGATTAATTTTGTAGGTGATGGCTTAAGAGATGCGCTAGATCCGAAGCTAAAAGATTAATGAAATGGAGAGATAAAATGTCTGAAAAAATATTAGAAATAGATAATCTTACAGTTAGATATAAATCAGGAAATGCAGATGTTCACGCGGTAAATGGCATAAGTATATCTTTAGAAAAGGGAAAAACAGTTGGTATTGTAGGAGAAACAGGAGCAGGGAAAACAACAACAAGTTTATCAATAATGAATTTACTTCCTGAAAGGACTGGAAGAATTGATTCTGGTACTATTAAATTTAAAGGGAAAGAAATATTAGATATGGATTATGAAACTATTAGATCGATTAGGGGTAAAGAAATATCCATGATATTTCAAGATCCTATGACAAGTTTAAATCCTATTTTTACTGTACATGAACAGTTATCAGAAGCTGTAAGAATGCACAGCAATTTATCTAAAGAAGATATAGATACAAAAGTAAAAAATGTTTTAAATATGGTTGGTATATCTGAAAATAGAATGAACAATTTTCCCCATGAATTTTCAGGTGGGATGAAGCAGAGAGTTGTAATAGCTATGGCTTTAATAAATGAACCAGAGCTACTAATTGCTGATGAACCGACTACAGCATTAGATGTAACTATTCAGGCACAAGTTTTAGATTTAATGAAAAATTTGAAAAGAGCATTAAACACATCTATGATTTTAATTACTCATGATTTAGGAGTAGTATCTGAAATGTGTGATGAAGTTGCAATTATGTATGCTGGACAAATAGTTGAATATGGAAGCTTAAGAGATATTTATAAAGGTGATAAACATCATCCGTATACGGTTGGATTATTCGGATCTATACCTAATATAAAAGATAAATCTAAAAGATTAAAACCAATATCTGGATTGTTACCAGATCCTACAAAATTACCTGTAGGCTGTTACTTCCAAGATAGATGTCCGCATGTAATGGATAAATGCAGAACTATTCATCCTAAATACTATATAAATGATAATCACAAGATTCTTTGTCATTTATTTGAGGAGGATAAACATGGACAATAAAATATTAATTAAAACTAAAAATCTAAAAAAATATTTTAAAACTAGTGCTGGTAATTTACATGCAGTAGATAATATAAATTTAAATATATATAAGGGACAGACTTTAGGTGTAGTAGGCGAATCAGGCTGTGGGAAAAGTACTTTGGGTAGAACAGTTCTTAGATTACTCGAACCAACTTCAGGCAGTGTCATCTATGATGGTAAAGATATTATAAAGCTTAGCAGCAATAAAATGAGAAAAATGAGATCTAAAATGCAGATAATTTTTCAAGATCCTTATGCTTCTTTAAATCCAAGAATGTCTGTTTCTGAAATTATAATGGAACCAATAACTTTTAATAAAATAATAACTGATAAGAAAGAAGCTTATAAGAGAACATTAGAACTTATGGATATAGTTGGATTAGCAAAAAGATTGCGTAATAGTTACCCTCATGAATTAGATGGAGGAAGAAGGCAGAGAATTGGTATAGCTAGAGCTCTTGCTTTAAATCCTGAATTTATTATATGTGATGAACCTGTTTCAGCATTAGATGTTAGTATACAAGCACAAATATTAAATTTATTAATGGATTTGCAAGAAGATATGGGATTAACTTACATGTTTATTACACATGATTTATCAGTTGTAAAACACATATCTGATGAAATAGTTGTAATGTATCTAGGCAAAGTTATAGAAAGAGCCAAAAGTGATGAGCTGTTTGAAAATCCAATACATCCATACACTAAGGCATTGTTAAGTGCTATTCCTGTAATAGATATAGATAATAAGAGAGAAAGAGAAATTCTAAAAGGTGAAGTAGTATCACCAATTGAGCCAAAACCGGGCTGTAGATTTGCACCAAGATGCAAATATGCTGTACCTGCGTGTTCAGGAAAAGAATTAGATTTAGTAGAAATTAACAATGGACATTTCGTTTCATGTGAAGTATTTGGAAGGTGAGTAAATGAAAGATTTTAAAATAGCTATAATACAGCATGAAAGTGTTGTTATGGAAAAAGAAAATAGTTTAAAGAAAATTATAAATTTAGTAAATGAAGCTGTAAAAGATAAAGATGTCAAGCTTATCTTAATGCCAGAACTTAATATAACAGGACATGTAGGACATTCTGATATAATATCTCAAGCAGAAGAAGTACCTAATGGAAATGCAGTAAAAACATTAGAAAAAACAGCAGCAGAAAAGAATGTATATATTTGTGCAGGTATTGCAGAAATAGATAATGGAGTTCATTATAATACTCAATTTATTGTAGGACCAGAAGGATATGTAGGTAAGCAGAGGAAGATACATTTATCAGGTGATGAGTACTTTTATTTTAGAGGTGGTTCTCAAATAAATGTATTTCAACTTCCATTTGCAAAAGTTGGTATGATTATTTGTTATGATAATATGCATCCTGAAATGGCTAGAGTTATGGCTTTAAAGGGAGTTGAAGTAATACTAGCACCTCATGCATCTAGAGCACTAAACAAAGAAAATTCAATGACTGAAGAAGAAATAAAAAACACTATAAAGATGTACAAAGAGGGTTGGAACATATTACAAAGAGCTAGAGCAGGAGATAATAATGTTTATGTTGCATTGACAAATATGTGTGGAATATCAGCACCTCATATAGATAGTTTACCTTCAACACATATTGGAGGATGTATGCTTATTGATCCTTATGCTCAAATAGTAGCAGAATCTAAATCGGAATCAATAAAAGATGAAATTGTTTATGCAATATTAAGTTCAGAAATAATAAAAATGAGACATAAAGAGGAGTGTAATCCGCTTAGAACTAGAAAACCCGAAGTGTTCTATGAAATAAGTAAAAGGACGGAGTGAGATTATGAAAAATAAGATTGGAGCTAATATTGAGGATTTAACTACACCATGTATAGTAGTTTTTGAAGACAAATTAAATAATAATATCGAATTAATGAAAAATAAAGCTAAAAAATTCGATGTAAATATAAGACCACATATAAAAACACATAAATCTTCATATGTAGCTAAAAAGCAAATTAACGAAGGTGCTGTTGGAATATGCTGTGCAACTATAGATGAATGTGAATGTATGGCTGAAAATGGAATAAATAATATACTATTGGCAAATGAAATAGTAACCAGTGATAAAATTTTAAGAGCTGTAGAATTATCTAAGACAGTTAATATTAATTTTGCCGTAGAAAATATAGATGTAGTTTCAATATTTGATAAATTATCTAAAGAGAACAAAACTTATATAAATTTGTTTTTAGATTACGATACAGGATATGGCAGATGTGGAATAAAAACATACGATGAAGCGTTAAATATTGCAGAAAAAATAAAACATTCAGAGTATCTAAAATTAAAAGGATTAATGTCTTATAACGGTGGCGCAAATTTTATAAAAAATAAAGAAGAACGAGAAAAAACATGCGAAAAATCATATAAAGAAATTGAAAAGGTAGTAAATTTATTAGATAGTAATGATATTAAGCTAGAAACAATATCTGTTGCAGGAACAGGTAATTTTGAGCAAATGGCTAAATTTGACAAAATTACTGAAATACAACCTGGTTCTTATGTGTATAGTGACAATATATACAGAAAGCAAGGAGTTGAATTTCAAAATTCTATGTTTGTTCTAAGTACAATTATTAGTAAATTTAGTAACAAAATAGTATTTGATGCAGGGAAAAAAGCAATTAGCAGTGACTATCCAGATACTGTAGTACTTGATGATAATAACATTGAAATGACATTTATGAGTGATGAACATTATGAAGCAAATATATTGGATGGAGATACTTCTAAATATAATATTGGGGATAAATATTTATTAATTCCAGCTCATTGCTGTACTACAAATTATCAGCACAGTAAATTTTATTTAATAGATAGAAATAATAAAGTAAAAGATATTATAAAAATAGACTGTAGATAGAATAAAGGGATGTGGATTAGTTTTTCAACAATCCAAATGAATTGTTCAATATTGGATTTGAGAAGTTTATATTATAATAGTATTATATGTTCTTGCAGTTAGTTAATGTTATTCTATTATCATACTGCAAAATATGTTATAATTTTCTATATATAAATAAGTTGTGCATGTAATTAGGAGGTACGATAAGTTAATGATTGGTAGTAGAATAAAAGAAAAACGAATGCAGATAGGCATATCTCTAAGACAGTTAGCTAGAGATACTGAATTAACTGCAAGCTATATTTCACAGCTTGAAAGAAATTTGATAGAGCCTTCGATAGCATCATTGAGAAAAATCTCTAATGTGCTAGGAGTACCTTTGTATTATTTCTTGATGGATGAACAAAAAAGTCACATGATAATAAAGAGTTCTGAAAGAAAGAAACTATACGATCCAGATTCACCAATGAAAATTGAATTTCTTTCGCCTATGAGTTCAGATAAAGATTTTGATGTTAAAATGGTTACTATTCTATTTAGAGTACAACCACATTCAAAAGTTAGTGAAAAACCATTAGTTCATGACGGAGACGAGTCTATATATATAATGAAAGGAAAAATGAAATTAATACTAGACAGCAAAGAATATTTAGTCGAGCCGGGTGATAGTATATATATAAAATCAAATATCCCTCATGATATGATTAATGAAACTGAAGAAGAAATTATAGGTATATCAAATATAAGTCCGTCAATATATTAAAAGCTTTCTCTATAACAGAATAAGATATGTTATAGAGAAAGCTTTTTACTTTAAACATATCCAATCTTGTTTACTTTTCTTTTTAATTAATTTAATATTTCTTTAAAATATATTTTGTTTAGTATAAGTATACAAAAAAATGGTTTATAGAGGTATTCTATACATTCTATATAAATTATTTAATTTATTAATTTATTTTATGAAAAACACAAAAAAATACTTTTATATTGCTAAAACTAACTGAATTAGATAAAAAATATAATAATGATATAAATAGTAAAAAGTGTAATATAAAAAAATAAAATACCTAATATTAACTTGTAATTAAGTAATACTTGCTGTATAATATAAATTAACAATAATAAGTGATAATTAACATATTTTTTTATTTTCTTTCCTCTTTTTTTATATTATGTAAAGCTGCTGCTTAATTGTAGAAAACTTAATATTTGGTAGCAGTTTTATATATGAAAACGATTTTTTATATTATTGAGTAGGTTTTATACTTATAAAATAAGGAGGTTTTTATAATGTTTGATATATTAATAAAAAATGCAAGGGTAATAGATGGTACATGTGCACCTTGGTATTATGCAGAAATAGGAATAGAAGGAGACAGGATTACTTTTATTGGAAAAGATCCTAAATGTAAAGCAAAAATTTTAATTGATGCAAACGGAAAGTATGTTGTTCCCGGATTTATAGATTCACACACTCATATGGAGATAATGCCTTTTTTACGAAGTAAAATGCCGTATAGAACATATCAAGGTGTAACAACACTAATTGGTGGTAGCTGTGGACTAGGTGTTGCTCCAATAAAAAAAGAAATACAAAATGATTGGAATGAAATATTAGGTGTTGACAGAGGAATTGAATATCCATGGCAGAGCTTTAATGAATTTGTGGATTATTCTAATAGTATAGAATTAGGTACAAATATTATGTCAACTATACCCCATGGCTTAGTTAGATATATGGTTATAGGACTAGAAAATAGAATTTGTACACATGATGAACTTGAAGAAATGAAAAAAATAGTTGATACTGCTATGAAACAAGGAGCATTAGGTTTAAGTGCTGGATTAATTTTTCCTCCTTGTATGTATGCAAATACATATGAATTAATTGAATTATGTAAGATTATTTCAAAATATGATGGTGTTTTTACAGTTCATATGCGAAATGAATCATATAATCTGATTGAAGCAGTAGAAGAGGTAATAAATATTGCAAAAGAATCCAAGGTAAAATTACAAATTAGTCATCATAAAGTAACAGGAAAAGACAATTGGGGAAAGGTTCATAGAACTGTAGAAATAATAAAAGAAGCTAGAAGTGATGGTGTAGATGTAATGGTAGATCAATATCCTTATGATTTTTCAAGTAATAATCTTACTACTATACTACCTCCAAATGTAGTTAATAAACAAATCAGTGAAATTATAGAATTGTTTAATGATAAAAAAGAAAGAGAGAAAATAATTTATTCTTTAGAAAATGATATAACTTGGGAGAATTTTTGGAAGCAAGTAGGTTCTTCTGACAATATAGTAATTGGGGATGCCCCTAACAGTCCTGAGTATAATGGTTATAGTATATTGGAATTAGCTAATAAGTATAATCTAGAACCTATAGATATGGCCTTTAAAATAATAGAAGAGAATGGACATGGAGTTAATTCATGTTACATGTCAATTTGGGATCAAGATGTTAAACATATAATGAAACAAAAATTTACAATGATTGGTTCAGATAGTTTTCCGGTTAATGAAGGGTCTAAATGTCACCCAAGACAAAATGGTACCTTTCCTAGATTTTTAGAACATTATTGTAAAAAAGAAAAATTATTTAGTTTAGAAGAGGCAATTTTTAAAATAACTGGACTGCCAGCATCTAGATTTTGTATAAAAAATAGAGGATTGATAAAAAAAGGTAATTATGCAGATTTAGTTGTCTTAGATTATGAAAATATTAAAGATAACACATCTATTAAAGAGCCGTTTAAAAAACCTAATGGAATAGATTATGTAATAAATAACGGTGAAATTGTACTAGAAAATGGTAAATTGACAGGTAAAATTAGCGGGAGGTATTTAAAGCATTAGCTATGGAAAGCAAAATTGAAATAATAAGCAATAAGCATAAAAAAATAAAAAAAGAAAACCTGAATTTAGAATTTTTTAATAAAAAAGAAATTAAAAATTCAAGCAAGTTTCATGAAAGTATTGTTGGATATGAAAAAACTCCTTTAATAAGTTTAGATAATTTAGCAAAAAAATTGAGTTTAGATAAAATATGGGTAAAAGATGAGTCTAAAAGATTTGGATTAAATGCATTTAAGGTTTTAGGTGGAGCATATTGTATTGCAAAATATATTTCAGAAGAACTTGGATATGAAAGAGTATTAAGTTATGAAGAATTGTTATCAAAAGAAATAAAAGAAAAAACTGGTGAATTAACATTTGTAACAGCAACAGATGGAAATCACGGTAGAGGTGTAGCTTGGTCTGCAAATAAAATGGGTCATAAATCAGTAGTATATATGCCTAAAGGATCAGCAAAATCTAGACTTGATAATATTATTAAAGAAGGAGCTCATGCTGAAATTACAGATTTTAATTATGATGATGCAGTGAGATATGCTAATGAAATGGCTGAAAAAAACGGATGGATTATGGTTCAAGATACTGCATGGGAAGGTTATGAAAAAATCCCAACATGGATTTCACAAGGTTATGCAACCATAATTAAAGAAATAGAAGAAGAAATACAGCAAAAAGGGGAAAATATGTTTACACATGTTATTCTTCAAGCTGGTGTAGGTTCTTTTGCAGGAGCAATAACTGGTTATTTAGCTTCAAATTATAAAGAAAATTTGCCTCTTATTACTGTTGTAGAACCTGAAAATGCTGCATGCATATTTGAATCAGGAAAGTCTGACAATGGCAAACCTAAATATGTTAAAGGTGACTTAAAAACTATAATGGCAGGTTTGGCATGTGGAGAACCAAACACTATTACTTGGGAAATACTAAAAGATTACAGCAGTTATTTTATTAAATGTAAAGATGAATTAGCAGCATATGGTATGAGAATACTTTCAAATTCAATAGGAAATGATAAAAGGATAATTTCTGGAGAATCAGGTGCTATAGGCATAGGTGTTTTAACATATATTATTGATAATAACATTGCTGATGTAATTAGTAAACTTAACCTAAATAGTAATTCAAGAGTACTAGTTATTAGTACAGAAGGAGATACAGACCCAATTGAATATAGAAATATAGTTTGGAAAGGGAAATATTATTTATAGGAGGAATGAAACATGACAAAAAGAATAGGTCTTATTGTACCATCATCAAATTCTGTAATGGAAGTAGATTTTTATAGAAATATAGATAAAAGTGTTAATGTTCATACATCAAGAATGTATTTAGTTGATACTACTGTAAAAGGGGAAGAAGAAATGTTGGACATGCATTTTCCTAAAGCTTTAAAAGATATAGCTACTGTTAAACCTGAGCTTATAGTATTTGGATGTACTTCAGCAGGAGCATTAAGAGGTAATGACTATGATAAACAAATATGCAGTACTATAGAAGAAAAATCAGATGCTGTATCAGTAAGTGTTATAAAAAGTGTCAGAGAAAGACTTGAAAAAATAAACCCAAAGAATCTTCTTGTAGCAACACCTTATATTGATGCCTTAAATGAAAAAATAAAAAAAAGTTTAGAAGATGATGGAACTAAAGTGAAAAAAATAATTGGATTAGGTATAGATGATAATTTTTCTATAGCATTAGTTGAACCTAATAAAATTGCTGAATTTGTTATAGATGAAGTTAAAAAAGATAATTATGATGCTGTGTTTATTTCTTGTACTAATTTTAGAGCAATGGAAGCTAGAGGATTTATTGAAGAGCAATGCAGTATTCCTGTAATAACTAGTAATCAAATAGTTTTTGAGAAATGCAGTGAAATATTGGGATGTGATAATGATGATTGATATAAAGACTGAAATAGGAGGAATAGAATTTGACAATCCAATTTGGATTGGGTCTGCAACTCCTACATGGGATGGTAGAAGTGCTAATTTATCGTTTGAATCAGGAGCTTCTGCTGTTGTTCCGAAAACTTTTTGTTCAGAAGCTGAATGGAGAAAACATCCAAGAACGGGAAGAATGTTTTTGAAGAAGATAGGAAAAACCAATATAGGAATGTTAAATATAGAATCTTTTTCTACAATAGATATTAACTATTGGATTAAAAATGAACTAGTAAAAATAGATAAAAGAAATGGTAAATTTGTAGCAAGCGTATTGGCTATGCCTGATAAAAAAGATACTGCAAAGATGATAAATAAAATTGCTAGAACTGGCTTAGTTGATATGATTGAATTAAATGGTTCTTGTCCTATGCATACTACATTTAGTGACAGCAATATGTCTGAAATGATATTTGAAGAAGTTAAAAATGCAAAAAACAGTACAGACATTCCAATAATTGTTAAGCTTTCACCAAATGTGACAAGCTTAGTTGAACCATCAAAAGCAGCTAAACAAGCTGGTGCATCAGGAGTTGTAATAAGTAATTCTCTAAAATCATTTGGTGGTGTAAATATTGATACAGGTAAACCAAGAATAAGAACTTTTTCTGGATATAGTGGAGCTGCTATTAAGCCAATAGTTCAAATGCATGTAGTTGAAGTTGCTAAAAATGTAGACATACCTATTTGTGCAGTTGGTGGTATTAGTGATTATAAAGATGTAATTGAATACATAATGATTGGAGCTAGTGCAGTGCAAATAGTATCATCAGTTATGTGGAATGGTTATGGAATTATTGAAAAAATTATCAAAGATATAAAATCATTTATGGAGCTAAAAGGTTATGAGAAAATTAATGATTTTAAAGGTATTGCTTTAAAAGAATTTACTAGTATGGATGAGCTAGTGAGAGAAAAACCAAAATTTGCATGTGTAGATCAAAGCAAATGTATAAGATGTTATAAATGTGAAAAAGTATGTTTTTATAATGCTATACATAAAGTTGATAATAAAATTACAATTAATAGCAATTGTGATGGCTGTAATATGTGTGTGCAAATGTGTCCGGTTAATGCAATAGAATTAAAA
The DNA here is from genome assembly GCA_018433765.1 of Tissierellales bacterium. Taxonomy (GTDB): domain Bacteria; phylum Bacillota; class Clostridia; order Tissierellales; family Sedimentibacteraceae; genus SM3-B41. The sequence goes on along the minus strand of JAHDQO010000021.1, from coordinate 218,575 downwards.
TATTAGAAAGTAATAAATAAAAGTGTAAAGTGAAAAGTGAAAAGTAAAAAGTTATGGAAGCTTTAGTTACGTAAAGCGATTTATAATAAAAAAAATAAGGAAGTGACATTATGAAAAAAATAACGAAGATAAATGAACTAGAAGCTAAAGGGTTTTATTCACTTGCAGTTTCAGATGAAAATAATATTTATATTTCTGGTCAGCTTCCCACAGACCAAAAAACTGGAGAATTGCTTTTAGGGTCAGCAGAAGAAGAAACACGATTAATATTAAATAATATTCAAGATATATTAAAACAATATGGATGTGATAAAAATCATATATTAAAAACTACGGTTTTTATGAGTGACCCATCATATTGGGAAGAAGTTAATAAAGTATATAGTGAATTTTTTGTTGATCATCAACCTGCAAGAGCAGCAATACCAGTTAAAGAATCGCCTGATTTAGGATTTAAAATAGAGATTGAAGCAATCGCAAGCTTAAAAAAGTTAATATAACTTTAAAATAAAAAACAGTAAAATGAAAGGAGAAATAAAATGAGTAGAATTAGTATAGAAGGAGCATGTGATTTACACATTCATTCACATCCATGTTTATTTCCTAGAATAGGAGATGATAGAGATATAGTTGTAGATGCTGCTTCTAAAGGAATTAAGGCAGTTCTATTGAAATGCCATCATGAAAGTACTGTAAGTAGAGCTAGAGAACTAAACAGAGAATTTGAAGGAATAGATGTTTTTGGAGGAATTGTTTTAAACTATTATGTAGGAGGTATAAATCCACAAGCAGTTGAAGCAGCTTTAAAGCTAGGAGCAAAAGAAGTTTGGATGCCTACTATAGATGCAGATAATCATGCTAAAGCACATGGCGGCAGAGGCAAGTATGATGTTCAAGATTCAAATCCATCTGAAGTAGATGCAGATGGAATTACTGTATTTGATTCAGAAGGAAATATAAGCAAAAATACTAAAGAAGTTGTAAATTTAGTAAAAGAATATAATGCGATATTGGGTACATGTCATTTAGCTAAAAAAGAAGTGTATGAATTAGTTAAATATGCTAAAGAACAAAAATTAGAAAAAGTTTTAATTACACACCCATATTTCAAAATTCCTAATTTTACAATGGAAGAGTTAAAACAACTAACAGATATGGGTGCATATGCAGAATTCGGCTTTTGTACTGTTTCACCTATGTGGAACTATGCATCAGTAGATAAAATATTAAATACAATTAATACTATTGGTGTAGATAGAGCAGTATTAATGAGTGATGCAGGGCAAATACATAATCCTATGCCTTCTGAAAGTTTAAGAGTTTACTGCCAATGCTTACATGAAAAAGGTATGAAAGAGGCAGATGTATATAAACTAATAAAAGATAATCCAACAAAACTTTTATATTAAAGGGTAAAACTATGAAAGGTAAATTACTGTGGATAAATCTTACGACAAAAGAAATTAAAATAGAAAATATAGAAGAAAAAATCATGAGACAATATATGGGTGGAAGAGGTTTATCAGCTTATTATATTTCAAGATTAACTAATTCATCAATTAAGCCATTAGATAAAGAAAACCCATTGATTTTTTCATCAGGAATAGTTACTGGTTCATCAGTTGCAGGTAGTGGAAGACACAGCATTGCATCTATTTCACCTCTTACTAATTATTTTACAAGCAGTGAAGCTGGAGGATATTTTGGGACAGAAATAAAGAAAGCAGGTTATGATTGTATAATAATTATTGGTGCAAATAGTAAGATGTGTTACATACTTATTCAAGACGATAATGTTGAAATAATACAAGATGAAAGCATTGAAGGACAATCTACAATAGAAGTTGATGAAAGAATACGAGAAAAATACGGTAAAAGTGTTCATATAGCACAATGTGGACCAGCAGGAGAAAAATTAATACCATATTCTTGTGTAACTCATGATCTAAGAAGCTTTGCAGGTAGAGGTGGATTAGGAGCTGTTATGGGCTCTAAGAAACTTCGTGCCATTGTTGTAAAAGGAACAAATAAAGTAAAAATTAAAAATAATGATTACTTAAATAAGATTAAAAAGGATAATATAAAAGATATTATAAATAATTCAACATCACTAACTAAATATGGTACTGCTGGTATAGTCATGGGTTTGAATGAATTAGGAGGTTTACCCACTCGAAACTTTAAAGAAGGTGTTTTTGAGGGAGCAGAAAAGTTAAGTGGAGAATCCTTAACAGAAAAATATATTATAAAACATGAGACATGTTATGGATGTCCTATTAGATGCAAACCAGTAGCAGAAATTAACGATAAATATGTTGTTTCATCAAAAACAGGAGCTCCTGAATATGAGACTATTGCAGCTTTAGGAAGTTTATGTAGTGTTGATGATATGCAAGCCGTTTGTAAGGGTAATGAATTATGTACTGAATATGGACTAGACACAATTTCAACAGGATGTGTAATTGCATATGCTATGGAATGCTATGAAAATGGTTACTTAACCAAAAAAGACACACAAAATATAGAATTAAAATTTGGCAATAGTGAAGCTATGGTTAAACTCATTCATAAGATAGCAAATCAAGAAGGCATAGGTAAAATACTTTCAAAAGGTGTAAAAGAAGCTGCTGCTATTATTGATGAAGATACAAATAAATATGCAATGCATGTCAAAGGGCAAGAACTTCCTTTGCATGAACCGAGATTAAAATTTGGTATGGGACTTGGATATGCAATATCACCTACAGGTGCAGACCATCAGCATAATATGCATGATACAGATTTTGATGAAGACCCCGGATTCTTAAAGAACTTTGGAATATTTGAATCTATGGATGCACAGATACTGAATTGCAAAAAAACTTATGCTCTAGTCGAATACAGCAGTTGGAGACATTTTCTTGATTGTGCTGTACTGTGTCATTTTGTTCCTTGGTCAGCTAGAAATGTAGTTGAAATAATAGATGCTATTACAGATTGGAAAACCAATTTTTATGAATTAATTAAAGTAGGTAAAAGAGCATCAACTTTGGCAAGATGTATTAATATTAGCAGAGGTTTAAAGCCGGAAGAGGATACTTTACCGAAAAGATTTAGTAATCCTTTCTTAAAAGGACCTCTAAAGGATAAAAAGATTACTAATGAAAATTTAGAGCAAGCAAAAAAATCATACTATGTCTTAATGGGTTATGATGAGAATGGTATACCAACAAAAGAGACACTTGCCTCTTTAGACATAGATTTTAAATTTCAGTGATTCTAATTGTACCTAATATAATATTAATAATAAATTAACATTAATCTGAGTTTTGTAATATAAACTCAGATTAATTTATTAAATAGTCTAATTGATTATAGCAAATCGAGAAGTACTATCATTGATTGACAATATTAAAACACAATGATAAAATGTAAATAAATAATAAACATTGTTAATTAGTCTAAATAAGATGAGGTGAGTTATGTTTATAGATAAAATAAATAACATTAGAGAAATTTATAAAAAAAAGAATAAAAAAGGAATACTAATAAAAAAACAAAATAATTTAGCATGGATATTAGGAGGACGTTTTTTTATTAATATAGCTTCAGTAGATGCAACTGTTCAATTACTCATTACTGACTGTAAAGCTATATTGTTAGCAAATAATATAGAGGCAGTAAGAATTAAAGATGAGGAATTAAGCAATAATAGTGAATTAGAAATTTATGAATATAATTGGTTTGAGCAAAATAAAAAAAATGAGATAATAAATGAATATCTAGGTAAAGAATATATAACAGATGAAGATATAGAAGATGAATTATTTAATATAAGAACAATATTAAAAGAAAATGATATTACAATGTATGAACAGTTATGTAAAGATACTGCAAATGCAATGAAAAATACAACTTTCCAAATTAAAAAAGGTATGTCTGAATTTCAGATAGCTGCTATGCTCTCTAAAAACTGTATAGAAATGGGTATAGAGCCAGTAGTTAATTTAGTTGCTGCTGATGATAGAATCAAAAGTTATAGACATCCATTGCCTACAAATAAAATTCTTAATGATTATGTTATGATTGCCGTATGTGGAAGAAGAAACGGTCTAATATCATGCTTAACAAGATTTGTAGGTTTTCAAAAAATAAGTAAGGAATTAAATAATAAGAAAAATACTACCTTACTAATAGATACGATGATGATTAAGAATACTATTCCGGGTCAAAGATTAAACAATATTTTTAATAAAGTAGTTAAAATGTATGAAGAAAATGGATATAAAGATGAATGGAAAAAGCATCATCAAGGCGGATTAACAGGTTATAATTCAAGAGAGCTAAAAGCAGATTTTAATACTGATTTTAAAGTTAAAGAAAATCAAGTTTATGCTTGGAATCCATCAATTACAGGTTATAAATCAGAAGATACAATCTTAGTAGGAAGTAAGGAAAACAAAATTCTAACTATAATTGATGAATTTCCTAAAATTGAAATAAATTATAATGGAAATAAAGTTCTGAGAAACGATATTTTAATTAGAGAGGTGAATTTATAAAATGGCTATATATAAAGTTCCGTGTGGTAAAAATAAGAAAGAATTAGAATTTGAGTTGAATGAAAAAAATGTTATTTTCAATGCTTTACCAGTAGAAGTAGACGAAATACCTGATAAAGATATAGTAATTACAGAAGGATTTAATAATACTATTGGTACAGGAAAGCTTGAAGAAATAGTTCAGCCTAATATGAAAATTGTAGTAATTGTTGATGATATTACAAGACCTACACCTAAAAAAATACTTCTACCAGAAGTATTGAAAAGATTAGAGATGGCGAATGTTCCAAAAGATAATATTAAGATTATTATTGGATTAGGTACACATAGAAAGATGACTGAAGAGGAAATTAATAAAAATATAGGTAAGAAAAATATTGAAGGATATTCTTTAATTAATATTGATTATAAGGATAAAGATAGATTTGTTAATTTTGGCGAATCAAAAAATGGAACACCAATAGAAGTATATAAGGAAGTACTTCAAGCAGATTTTAAAATAGCTATTGGTAATATAGTACCGCATATAGCTGCTGGCTGGGGCGGCGGAGCTAAAATGATTCAACCAGCAGTTTGCAGTGAGAAAACTACTGAAGTAACTCATTTAAAAGCATGTACTATTCAAAATGTATTGGAGGTATGCGGTAATGCCGATAATAAAGTTAGACATGAAATGGAAGATATAGCTGGTAAAGTAGGTTTAGACTTTATAGTTAATACGGTACTAGATGAGAATAAAAATATTTTAGGACTATTTTGTGGTGACTATATTAAAGCTCATAGAAAAGGAATAGAATTAGCAGAAAAAGTTATGTGTCCCAAAATACCTGAGAAAGCTGATATCTTAATTACTTCTGCATATCCTTCAGATATAGATTTTTGGCAGGGTTGTAAACCATATATTTATTCTCAATTTGGAGTTAAAGAAGGTGGAGTATTAATATATGTTATTGAAGGTGAAGAGGGATTATGCGGGAATGCACCTCATCATGAAAAAACTTTAAGGAAATGGTCACTAGTGCCATTTGAAAAACAATTAAAGGCTGTGGAAAATGGAGAAGTTGAGGATATAGTTGGAATAAATGTACCTTTGTTTCATTCTAAGGTAAGAAATAGAGTTAAAACTATTTGCATTTCAAGTGGTTTAAGCGTTGAAGATAAACAAGATCTAGGTTTTAAGCATGCAGAAAGCATTGATGAAGCTATAGATTTAGCATATGAATTAATGGGAAGAGACGCTAAAGTTGGTATTATACCTTATTGTGGTGAAACACTAGTTAGAATTTAAATTAGATTAAGAGAGCTGGTATATCAAAACAGCTAATAAAACTGTATTGATATATCAGTTATTTTTTTATAAATTGTTTGAAAAATTTTTTTAATGATGCTAAAATTAACCGATAATTAAAATAGACAAGCAGGTGAATATATGAAAGATACTAATAAAGGTTTTATTTATATGCTGATAGGCGTTTTTTTATTTTCAATCTTATCAATAACGGTTAAGATAGTTTACAGCATGGGTATTAGTGAAACAACATTAACTCCTTTATTTTCATTATTTGTATTTATAATAACATTTGTATATAATATGATAAAAAATCGAGATAAACTAAAAATAGAAAAAAGAAAAATCAAATTCATTATTTTACAAGGACTCATAGGAGTTGCTTTAGTCAATACATTTCTTAATAGATCTTTGTTATATATTGATGCATCAATTGCTATTATGCTTTTATATATAAATTGTATATTTATTTTTTTGTATAAGAAAATTTTTAGAAATAATAAATTTAATATTACTTCAATAATTTCTATGATTATAGTTATAGGTGGATTAATTTTAGCTTCAAATCCTCAAACAGCAGGAAAAGTATATAATACAAAAGGATTGATATTTGGACTGTGTGCTAGTTTATGTTATACCTTTTATAACTTAAATATAGAAGAAAATCTTAATGATATAGATACAAATGTAGTAATAATGTACTCTCAATTAATATCATTTATATTTCTTATAAGTATATATAATCCAATAAAAGTATTTGATTTTAACCTTACTATTTCAAATATTTCACTGCTTTTTATTATGGCTTTTTCATTTAGTTTTTTGCCTATGTTTTTTATTATGAAAGGTATAAATAATCTAGGTGCATATAAATCTTCAGTTATTGGGACTATGGAGCTTCCAGTAACAGCGATAATAGCTTTTATTGCTTTAGGTGAAACTATGACAATATTGCAAATTATAGGTATGGTTATGGTTGTACTAGGAGCTATTAAGATTAAGAATACTTAACTTTAAATTAATAAGAACTAAAAATTATATATAATTAATTCAAGCAGCCTTAAAATGTTAATTTTAAGGTTTTTTTAATATAAATTTAATATATTTAAATTTATATTACTATATGTAAATATTATATTGACAACAAATGTTTAAATATAGTATAATATTTAAAAATAGTAAACATAATTTAAATATATTAATTCGAGGTGTATATTATGTCTAGTACTACATTATGTTATAGTGAACAAATAGCAAATAGTGAAAAAAAGTATATAGCTAAAGGACAGAAGATACCTTATTATCCTGTTGCAATAAAAGAAGGAGAAGGTGCATTAGTAAGAGATTATGATGGTAAAGAATATATAGATTTTCTTTCAAGTGCTTCTTCAGCAAATATAGGTCACGGAAATAAAGAAATTGCAGAAGCAGTAAAAGAACAAATGGAAAACATATCACAATATACAATTGTATATTTTTATTGCAAAGAACCCATTGAACTTGCAAAAAAACTTGTAGAAATAACTCCGGGAGATTCTAAAAAGAAAGTAATGTACAGCACAACTGGTTCTGAATCAAATGATGGTGCTATTAAATTAGTACGTTCGTATACAGGAAGAAGCAAAATTATATCATTTTGTGAAGCATACCATGGAAGTTCATATGGAGCTTTATCGCTGTCTCCAATAAGCTTAAATATGAGAAGAAAAATAGGACCTTTATTACCTGAATTCTACCATTTTAATTATCCTATATGCCAAAGGTGTAAATATGGAAAGAATAAATCAAATTGCTCATTAGAGTGCTTGAAGGAAATAGAATATGCATTTAAACATTACTTGCCTCCAGAAGAAGTTGCAGCAGTATTTTTCGAACCAATAGCAGGTGATGCGGGATTAATTGTTCCTCCAAAAAAATATGTAAAAGGACTGTATGAACTTTGTAATAAACACGGAATTTTATTTGTAGTTGATGAAATACAGCAGGGATTAGGGCGTACAGGTAAATGGTTTTCTATTGAACATTTTGGTATAGAACCAGACTTAATCACATTAGGAAAATCAATAGGTGCGGGTTTACCATTAGGAGTGATCATAGGAAAAGAAGAAATAATGGATAGTTTAAATTCACCCGGTCATTTATTTTCTATGACAGGCAATTCAGCAGTATGCAAGGCAGCTCTAAAAATGCTTGAGATACACGAAAGGGAAAATTTAAATGAAAAATCTGAGCAGATGGGTAAATATATGATGAACAGATTTAATCAAATGAAAGAAAGATATGATGTTATTGGAGATGTAAGAGGATTAGGTATGTCAATAGCAGTTGACCTTGTTAAAGATAGAAATACTATGGAAAAAAATTATGAAGCAGCTGCTAAAGTATGCTTTAGATGTATAGAAAAAGGTGTTATACTAATATTTATTGGTCAAAGTGCTTTAAGAATTCAACCGCCATTAGTTATTACTAAAGAGCAGGTAGATAAAGCATTAAATATAATAGAAGAATCTATACAAGAATATATAAATGGAGAAATAGATGACAGCGTATTAGATGTAATACAAGGTTGGTAAAATAATAAAATGAAAGTCCTAATATAAAGTTCAATAAATATTAGGACTTTTGTATGTTATATTGACATAAAGTAAGTATATATTTATAATTATTATAATACTTAATAAACGTTAAATTTCAACTTTTTTTAAAATAAAAATTAAATTATTTTATGTTTTCAGTATATAAATTAATTAATAAGGGGAACTTGATGATAGGAGAAAAAATAAGAGATATCAGAAAAGAAAAAGAATTAACAATAAAAGAATTAGCAGACAGAGTTAACATAACATCAGGTTATATTTCTCAAATAGAAAGAGACTTGATAGATCCATCTCTTTCTGTATTAAGGAGAATATCTTCTGCTTTAGGAGTTTCTTTAGCATCGTTTTTTTCAGAAGAGTCCCAAAGTGAAGTAGTTGAAATTCCAAAAGAAAAAAGAACAAGAATAAAGTTTGCAGACATAAATATGGAATATGAATTCATGACACCATCAGAGAGGAAGAGAGATATTTCTCCAAAGATGGAAGTAATATTTTTTAAATTAGCGCCAAAAAGTTGGGGAAGCACTGAAGTTATGATTCATGAAGCAGATGAATGTACAGTAGTTACTAAAGGAACATTAGAATATCACATTAATGATAAAGTATATATAGTAAATGAAGGAGGAAGCATTTATTTACCAGAAAATACTCCTCATTTATTGTATAATCCTACTGATGAAGAATTGGAAGGAATAGGAATAATTTCTCCACCAGTATATTAGATATAAAGGTATCATTTTTTCTTTTTTGCTTATACTAAAAATTAAGAGGTGAAAAAATTGGCGAAAAAGAAGAAAAAGAGTGCTCCAGAATCAAAACGAGCTTTTGAAAATTATAAAATGGAAACTGGTTTAGATTTAGGTTTATATATGGCACCAAACCTTGATTTAGGTAAAGATTTTCCTAGTGAAGCTGTAGAAAAGCTTGGAGATAGGTCAGTAAGAAAGATAGTAGTAAATGGTGAAGAGACATTGATAAATAACAGGAAAGATGATCCAAATCCATAAAAGAATATCATAGAGCCTTATAAATGGGCTCTATTTTTTATTACAACTTAATAAACATATCTTAAATATATCTAAAAATAGTTAAACGAATTATAAACATGTTGACAAAATAATTCTAATCATTTATACTTCAAATAAAGTTAGTAAATTTTTATAAGAAAATTTAAACCATTAATTATCAACTATTAACTATTAATTATTAACTATATGAAGAGGGAGTGGATAAATATGAATATAAATGAATTGTTTTGGAATGCATCTTTACAAGAATTAAAGAATGGATACATATATTCAAAACAAGATGAAAAATATATATGTTTAATGTGTGGTGAAAGTTTTAATGAAGGTGAAATATATAAAAAAGAAGATAAATTTTACAATGCAGAAAAGATGATGAAATATCATGTAGAAGAAGTTCATAATGGTGTTTTTGATTATCTTATTAATTTGAATAAAAAGTATACAGGACTGAGTGAAAATCAAAAAGAAGTTTTGATGTGCTTTCAAAAAGGTATGACTGACAGCGATGTTTCAGCTAAACTGAAACTTTCTAGATCTACAATTAGAAACTATAGATTTAAATTTAGAGAAAAAGAAAAACAAGCTAAAATATATACTGCTATCATGGAACTTTTAGACGGAAATACAAATGAAGAATATAAATTTGTTGATCCTCATAATACAGCAGCAATGATCGATGAAAGATATTCTATAACTAAAGAAGAATCAGAAAAGATAATCGGCAGATATTTTGATGGAACTGGTAAACTTATTGATTTTCCCGCTAAAGAAAAAAGAAAAATAATTATATTAACAAAACTATCTACTAATTTTAGAAGAGATGTAAATTATACTGAAAAAGAGGTAAATAGAATACTTAAAAGAATTTATGAAGATTACGTCTTATTAAGAAGATATCTTATAGAATACGGATATATGGATAGAAGTAAAGATGGTAGTAAATATTGGTTAAGATAACTTTTGACTTTTTGCAGATACTATTATAAAAAAGAGGTGGAAAATTTGTCAAGAAAGAAACCAGTTGTACCTGAAGCTAAGCAAGCTCTTGAAAGTTTCAAATTAGAAACTGCTAAAGAAATAGGTGTTGACTTTTCATCAAAACCAGATATGGGAAATTTTACTTCTAAAGAAATAGGAGCTATGGCAAAAACGGGAAGATTAGGCGGCAGAATGGTTAAGAAAATGGCTGAACAAGCAGAAGAATCATTAATCAACAAAAATACAAATAATGTAAACTCATAGGATGTTCTTTTTTACTTACATTTAATACTGACTAGGAGAACTAGAGGTACTATAGATTATTTTGTGTACAAATCTATAATACCTCTTTTTATATAATAGAAGAGTTCTTCTTCTTATTAAATTGAAAAATTTGTTAAAACAATTGATAAAAAAGCATTTATATTTATTAGTTCAGCTTATGAGGTTTTAGGTGAAGGTTTTGATTTTAGCTCTTAGAAAATAGAGCTTGTTAAAAATAGTAACAAAATGTTGAAAAATGTTTGCTAGTATGTTAAGATTTATAACATTGGAGGGATGTGAAATTTTAGTTCAATTTGATGTTGAAAAATTTACAAGAGAATTAAAGAAATATAGAGGAAATAGACCACAAAATATTATTGCAGATGAGCTAAATATTAACCGTTCAACAATATCTTTGTTAGAAAACGGCAGACAAATTCCAACTTTAAGAATACTTCAAGAATTTTGCAGTCATGCTAATTTAAGTCCAAATGACTTTTTTATAAAAGAAGAGGAAATTAATCAAAACTATAATAATATAGATTATGAATTATCAGAAAAAGATAATATTAGACTTTTAAGGGTTATCAAAAGAATAAAGATAAGAGAAAAGTATATTTCACTAAGTAATAAAGAGGTGTTAATAAAATTTTAACTAAAAGAGAAATAAGAGAAGTAAAAGATTTAGCAAGTGAAAAAAGAATAGATTACAATATAGCACCTATAGGTGAGCAGATTTTTAGATATATTAGTGAAAAAGAAAGTAGTGTTTTTTTTGAGATAGAAGAATTTGAAAGTGAAGATATTGATGCTATAAGTTATTTTTCACAAAATGATAATGGTGCAACATTCTTTATTATTAATACTCAAAAACCTTTTATTAATCAGATATTTGTAACCGCATTCGCATATTACATTTTTATAAATGATGATTTCAGTAAAAAAAATATTAGCGTTATTTCTTTATTAAATTTGAAGAATAGAATTGAGCAAAAAGCTTTTATATTTGCATCTGAGTTTTTGTTACCTGAAAGTGCTTTAATTAAAGAAATTTCTTTATGGCTTATTACCATTAACAAAGAAAATGTTAATGAAGCGTCAAAAGAAGAATTAGCGGAGATATTATATTTGTTAACTGTTAAATATGCGGTACCACTAAAATTTCTTATAACAAGATTTAAGCAAAAAAAATATATAACTGATGCTTCTTCATATATTAATAATGATTATTTAATTAAATATACTTATATGGAAAGCGAATATAGATATACTACGAAAGCAAAAGAATTGTTTGGTAAAGGGAATAGTAATATAGATGAAATAATGTATAAATCTATTTCAGAAGTATATAAGCAGGGAATAGAAACAAAAGAAAAAGTTAAAGAAGATATACAAAATTTAGGATTAAATAAAAAAAATCATAAATTTCATGATATATATAAATAAATAAAATTTCATATATATTTTTAAGGTGCCCTTTTAAGGGAGAATAGGGAATTCGGTGTAAATCCGAAACGTACCCAACACTGTAAACAGAGACGAAATCCTATGATACCACTGCTAATATTTATAATAATATGGGCGGGAAGGAAGGATGGAGAATGACCTGTGAGTCAGGAGACCTGCCTTAAAGATAAAACTAAAAAAATAGGGTAATTTTTTTGAGTATAAAAGATCTGTAAGATGGGAGAAGTTCTTTAGTATGTTTAACTAAAGAACTTTTTTTTATTTATATAATGTAATAATTTTTATTAATAAAAAATAAAGGAGGAAAATATTAAATGAGTGTACAAGATTTAAATTGGAATGTGATGTGGCAAGAAGCGTTGAATAACTCTTCTTTAGAATGGTGGAAAGACTCAGTAGGATTTTGGAGTAAAAGAGCCAAGGGATTTAGTAAAATGCCAAGACAAGATTGGAGAGCAAAAAAAGTAATAGATAGGCTTTCTATTGATCCAGAATATACAATTTTAGATGTTGGTGCAGGGTCAGGTATTATGGCAGTACCTTTTGCCGAATATGCTAAGTATGTTACTGCCATCGAACCTTCAGAGAATATGATGGAAAGTCTTAAAATAAGAGTAGAATCTGAAAATTTAAATAATGTGTCATTCATTCAGAAGAAGTGGGAAGATGTTATTTTAAACAAAGATTTTGAAGAACATGATATAGTAATCGCATCATATTCCATGGCAATGTTTGATATGCAAGATGCTCTTTTAAAAATGCATAACACTGCAAGGGAAGGAGTATGCATTTTTACTTTTGCAGGTGGAATTGCTGGTTCAAGAAACTATAAAGATTTATGGCGTTTACTATATGGTAAAGAATTTAAAGGAAGTCCTGACTACATTTATATTTATAATATTCTTTATCAAATGGGAATATTTGCGAATGTTAATATTGAAACAGGTTTATTAAAGCAGCAGTATGAAAATTTTGAACAAGCAGTAAACAAATGGCAGGATACTTTTAATTTACATACACCAGAATCTAGTAAAATTATTAGTGATTATTTGAAAACTACTTTAATCGAAGATGATGGAAAATATTCTTTAATACAAGAAACATGTAATGCTATGATTTGGTGGAAGAAAAAATAACTGTAAAAAAATAATGGTTGGAGGATAATAAATTGAATAAAAGAAAATCTATTAGTTTAATATTGATAATTTTATGTTTAGTTTTGAGTATTATAGCATGTTCTTGTTCTAAAGAGGTAAATGTATCAGAAAAGCAAACTATAATAGTTACTGACTTAGCTGGAAGAAAAATCGAAATAAAAGGACCAGTTGAAAAAGTAGTGTTGGCAAACGGAAGATTTATACAAGAATTTGCTGCAATTGAAGGTGATAAGTTTACAGACAAGCTTGTAGGTATAGGATCTGATCTTATAAAGTTTGATAAAGATATATACAATAAATATACAGATAGTTTTCCAGAAATAAAAGATATTGCAGATATTGGACATTTCTCTGATGGATCATTTAATGTAGAAAAAATTATTTCGTTAAATCCTGATGTAGTATTTATTCAATCGTGGTTTCTTAAAACTGCTGAAGATACTATTAGCACTTTAGAAAATGCGGGCATTTCAGTAGCAATCATTGATTTTTCGATAAATCCTATTGAAGGACCTCCTAAAAGTATACTATTGATGGGTAAAATATTAGGAAAAGAAAAAAGAGCTGAAGAAATTTCAAACTATTTTAATAATCAAGTTGATATAGTTTTTTCAAAATTAGAGAATATTAAAACACCTAAGCCAACAGTATATATAGAAAATGGCGGAAGAGGTCCTTCAGAATACGGAAAAACGTATGGCAATGCTGCTTGGGGTAAAATTGTTGAACTAGCAGGTGGAGAAAATATTGCTAAAGATATTGTAAAAGGTATGATGGGGGATATAGCACCTGAATATCTTATAAACAATAATCCTGATAATATTGTAATTGCTGGTTATTCATCAGAACGTGCACCAAAAGCATTAAGATTTGGATATTATGTACAAGCTGATGAAGCAAGAAAACTTCTTAAAGGTCATCTTAATAGACAAGGATGGGAATCACTTGATGCAGTAAAAAACAATAAAGTTTATGGTGTATCAATGGGTCATTGTATACAAATATATAACTTCTTTCCATTACAAGCATTTGCTAAATGGTTTTATCCAGAAGAATTTAAAGACTTGAATCCAGAAGAAAATTTAAAAGAATTTCATAACAAATTTGCTGTAATAGATTATAGTGGAACTTGGATAACAGGTGTAAAATAAATGAAAAATATGATAAATATTAATGAACGCTCAACAGCAATATATAATGACATGATAAAACATAAAATTAAGATATTATTAGTAATGTCTATAGCACTTGTAGTGACATTTTCAATTGATATTTTAACAGGACCTGCTTGGCTTTCAATAAATGATGTTATATCAGCATTTTTCAGCAGTTCAGTTGATAATAATACGCACTTTATAGTTTGCTCTATTAGATTACCAGTGGCAGTTATGGCTGTAGTTGTTGGTGCGTCCCTTGGTATTGCAGGTGCAGAAATGCAAACCATATTAGGTAATCCACTTGCAAGCCCATATACAATTGGTGTTTCAGCAGCAGCAGGATTTGGTGCTGCACTTGCTTTAGTTTTAGGAGTAGGTGTAATACCTTGTGCTGAAGAGTTCATTGTATCTATCAATGCATTTGTTTTTGCTTTGTTTTCTTCACTTATAATTTATTTCATATCAAAATTAAGGAAAGCAAGAACTGAAATTATAGTTCTTCTTGGTATTGCATTACTATTTCTTTTTAATGCACTGACAGCGTTCCTTCAATATATCGCAACAGAACAGCAGGTACAGACTGTAGTATTTTGGCTATTTGGCAGTCTTACAAGGACTACTTGGTTGAAAGCTGGAATTACTACAATAGTATTCACAGTTAGCATTTACTTATTTGCAAAAGATTCATGGAAACTTACTGCTTTAAGCTTGGGAGATGATAAAGCAAAAAGCTTAGGTGTTGATGTTGAGAAAATAAAATTAAAAGTAATTATAATAGTCTCGCTTCTTACAGCAACGGCAGTTTGTTTTGTAGGTACAATAGGTTTTATTGGGCTTGCAGGACCTCATATTGCACGAATGCTTGTAGGAGAAGAGCAGAGATTTTTTATTCCTGTTTCTGCTCTTGGAGGAGCTTTATTACTTTCTGCTGCATCTATAGGAAGTAAAATAATTATACCAGGAGCTATATTTCCTATAGGAATTATTACATCATTTATTGGAGTACCCTTTTTTGTATCATTAATTTTAAGGAAGAGGGTGTGAAGTTATGAATTTGGAAATCGAAAACTTAACATTTGGTTATAATTCAACTCCTGTTTTAAATAATATAAGTTTAAAAGTAAAACCAATGTTTAATGTGGTTATAGGACCAAATGCTGCAGGTAAATCAACATTATTAAAATGTATTTTTGGTGTTTTAAAATCTAAAGGACAAATATATCTAAATGGAAAAGATAGAAATAGTATAAGAAAAGAGGACATTGCTGAATTAATAGGATATCTTCCTCAAGATAATACTTCAAACTCTGCTTTAACAGTATTTGAAACAGTTCTTTTAGGTAAACTTCATTCTTTATCTTGGAGAGTAGGTGAAGAAGAAAAATCTAGTATATTAAAAGTGCTAGAAGATTTAGGTATTGATGATTTAGCCTTTAGGCAGCTTAATGAACTAAGCGGAGGACAGAAACAAATGGTTTCTATAGCGCAATTAATGGTTAGGTTTCCTAAATTAATGTTAATGGACGAACCTACTAATAATTTAGATCTCCAAAATCAGCTAGAGATTATTAGCTTAATAAGATATATAACAAAAAAGAGGGAAATTAATTCTATTGTTACACTACATGATCTTAATCTTACTGCTAGGTATGCTGATAATGTTATTATACTTGATGGTAAGGGAGGAATTTATTCATATGGAAAACCTGTTTCTGTTATAACTTCTGATATGATAAGTTATATTTATGGAGTAAATGCGAAGGTTGCAATTGGCGATGATGATGTTCCGATAGTAACACCGATAAGTTCTAATAGAGATAAATTAATGGTATAAAGAAAAACTTAATAATTAATTGACAAAATAATTAAACACATATATCATATAACATGTATTAAATAACTTAATAGTTTATTAGGCTAAAGGGAATCAGGTGTAAATCCTGAGCGGTCCGGCCACTGTAAGTGAGGAGTAATTCTTCAAAAAGCCACTGTTTAAACGGGAAGGCGAAGAAAAACGTTGATGCACAAGTCAGGAGACCTGCCTAATAGAAAATTACAGTAACCTTCCGTAGAAAGGGGATGTTAAATAAGACAAGCTATTGTAAATTGTGGCTTTAGTGTGCAATGTCCCTACCTAAACAAGGTAGGGTTTTTAATTGGGGTTAAATAGGAGAGTGTTTAAATGAAGTCTCAAGTTAAACTAGAGTTGTGTGAAAAAGAAACAAAACTAATTAAGCTAATGAGAAGTATCGGGTATGGCGAAATAAAAATTATTATACAAGACAAAAAACCAATAAGAGTAGAACAAATAAAAAAATCTATTAAATTGTAATGAAAGCTGACCAGAAAACTGGAGGCACATCATTTAATTAAGGTGTGTCTTTTTTTATTTATTAACGTATAAGTAAGGAGTGTGGAAATGAATACAAAATCAAAAAAAGTATTTAGTATTATTTTAGTTATAGCCATTATGCTTAGCAGTATATTTATTCCGGGTATGCCTACAAATATATTTGCTGAAGCACAACAAGAAAATGAAAATTTTAAGAATTTAGAAACAGAAATAGCTTTATCACCTAATGATTCAAGTGAAGAAATTGTTAAGTCTACTACAGATTCAATGGTAGAGGTAAAAGTGAGGGTTGAAGGATTTAGTGAAACGCTGTATAACGATCAAATAAGTTATGATTTCAATGATGAAACACGTCCTCTTGACCTTTTAAAAGCAGCTGTAGGAGAAGAAAATATTGAAGGTAAAGGCAGCTCTTTAATGGGATATTACATAACTGGAATTTTAGGTGAAAATCAGTCCCAAAATCAGGGCTGGTGCTATTATGTTAAATTTAAGGATGGAGAAATTATTCTACCTAGTGTAGGAGTAGATCAATTCGAAGGTTTAACAGATGTAAATGGAGAATCAAATACAGATGAACTAGTATTTTACATGTGCTCATATTCAGGAGCAAACTTAGCAACTAAAATACCTAAAGTAACAGTAGAAAATGATGGAGCAGTATTTATAATAAAAGTATTTAACAATGAAGTAGGTAACAAGCCTATAAATAATGTTAACATTAAAATAGGTAACGAGAGTTTATATAAAACAGATGAAAATGGAGAAGTTTCGGTTACGTTAAATAAATCCGGCACTTATAATGTAGAAATATCAAAAGATAATGACTTTCCTCAAATAGTAAGACAGCATTTAGTATTAGAAAGTGAAGGAAGTAATACTAATGAGTTAGAAAATATAATAAATGAATTAAAGGAAATGTTTAAGAATAAAACTGATTTAAATGCTATGGAAGTTATGGCTTATAACAGTTTGATGAATGATGAAAATGATTATTTTAAAACATTTAAGATTAATGAAAGTGACAATGCGGCAGCTTATGCAGAAAATATTATGGGTTCATTGGCAACTGGACAAGATTCAAGTTTTTATGTAAATAGTCTAGTAAATGCTCAAAATGAAGATGGAATATTTGTTATTGGGTCAAATGATGTAGATTCTGTTACTGCTCTTTCAGACTCTATCACTGCACTTGATATGGCTAAAGCAGAATATAATGTAGAAGAAGCAGTCAATGCACTTATAAACTTTTCAAAAGATGGCTATTATAAAGATGTAACTACTACGGCATATGCTTTGAGAGCATTGTTAAAACATACAGATATTGATGGAGTAGAAGAATTAATTACATCATCAATTCAATATTTAGGAATTCATCAACTAGGAAGTGGTGGATATGATTATTATGATATGGGAAATAGTCCATATTCAACTGGGCCAGTAGTACAAGCTTTAGTTATGGCAGAAGAAGACTTATCCTCAGACGATTGGAAGAAAGGCCAAAGAACATTAGTTGATGCTTTGATTGCTTGTAAAGTAGAAGGAAAAGGCTTTGAGTTTGTAGAAGGAAAGGGTTATGGATATGATGATGTGGCAGCAACCCAATTTGCTTTCGCAGCACTATCAGATGTATACTGCGGAATATCTATGTATGATAGATTTGTTTTAGAAACTCCTAATACAGAGAAGGATTATGATGAAATATTAGAAAATGCAATAGATGGAATAAGAGACTACTTAACATCTATGGAAACTAGAACGGATTCAAACTTTAAAACGCACCCAGCTTTTTATAGACCTATTGAAACATTGGGATTAAATGTAACAAGTAATGATATTGATGAAGATGTTGAAGACATTGCTGAAAAGTTTGTATTAAATGAATCAGAAGGAACTCTTCCATATGCAATGAATATTATTGGTCTTTTGTCATCTGGGCAAAACGCAAGTAAATATGTTGATTTATTGAAAAATGGACAGTTAGAAGATGGAAGCTTTAAGATAGGCATTGCAGAACAAACTGAATGGGCAGTTATAGCACTTGATATGGCTGGTGCAGATTACAATAAGGATAAAGCTGTAAAATATATTATGACCGATAATGCAGGAAAAAGTAGTGTTGCAATACTAGCAGTTGCGGTAACAGCATTAGCAAATCATAAAGATGTAGAAGGAGTAGAAGATTTTATAAATAATAAGCTTAGCATTATTCAATCTAAACAGTTAGAAAATGGAGGATTTGAATCTGTTGATGGATTTGGTGAGGACAGTCAAGCGATTTCTTACGTGATATCAGCACTAGTTGCTAATGGAATAGACCCTCTTTCTGATTCTAATTGGATAAAAAATGAAAAAAATGTTTTAGATGCTTTATTAACTTTTAAAAAATCTAATTGTTTTATTTATAATAATGATTATGGCGAATTATTTTATAAAGATGAGGCTACAGAGCAGGCATTCATTGCTTTAACTGATTTAAAAAATAGAAAATCTTCTTATCAAAATGTACAAGATGCTGTAAGCTACCAAGGAATAATAAAAGATTCATTATCAAAATTAAGAAATTATCTAACAACAACAGAAAAAAGAAAAAATGCATCTTTACAAGACATAGATGTATATTACAGCTGGCAGGAAGCTTTAGCAATAAATCATTCAAGCAATAATTTAAATAGTGACTATATAGATATACAAGGAAAATTGAAGATAGAAGATGGAGAAAATGTGCTTTCCTATGCTGAAAGTATTATGGGTATAATTGCTTCAGGACAAGTATTAAGCAATGTAGAAACAGATTACGTTTCAAAACTTGTTAGTTTACAAAATGAGGCTGGAGAGTTTATAGAAGAAGGTAAGAAATCAAATGTATATAAACAATCTTATTCAATTATAGCACTTGATATGGCACATGCAGAATACAATGTTGAAAATGCAGTTAATGCTCTATTAAATATGTTGAAAGGAAATAATTTTGAAAGTATAGATGAAACAGCATGGGCACTTATAGCACTTTCTAAACATAAAGATATTGATAAGGTTACTGATAAAATTAATTCGGCTATAGAATATTTGAAAGCAGAACAATCAGATACTGGCGGCTTTGATATGATGGGATGTGGTGATACACCACAGTATACAGCAGTTGTCATTCAAGCACTTATGGCAAATGATATAGATCCCTTATCTAGTGAATGGAAAAAAGTTGAAGGAAATTTAGTAAGTTCAATGATACATGATCAAATGGAAGATGGAACCTTTAGGGCTTGTAAATTATTAGGCAATAACGTTGATATACCTTCTACAGAAAGAGCCTTTGCAGCATTAGCAGATCTTTATGAGGGTGAATCTATGTATAAAGATGTAGAGCCTCAATTAGATCCATCTGATATTATTAAAAATATCATTAAGGAAGTAAAGGATTATTATAAAAATGATCAACACTATAACTACTTACAAGCTATGGCACTTAATATTATAGGAGTTGATAAATCTAAAATAGCTTCAAGGCTTGAATTAAGAAAAGATGAAGAAGATAGAATAATTATTGTATATGATAATGATGTAGAAATGATTGCTAAAGATATAATGGGAATCATTGCAGCTGGAGAAAATCCTAGTGACTATAATGGAAAGAATAAAGTAAAAGAACTTCAAGATGCACAAGATGATAATGGTGAATTTAAGATAGAAGATGATTTTAGTATAAGTTCTCAAGCTTATGCAATTATTGCTTTAGATATGGCAGCTGGTAATTACGATGTTGATAAAGCTGTAAGAAATTTAATTACAAAATATGACGATAGTATTAAAAAAGATATATATACTGTTTCAAGCACTATAATAGCATTGTCAAACCATAAAAATATCAATGGAGTAGAAGATAAAATCAATGCTTGCATTGAAGATTTAAAGAGTATGCAATTGGAAACAGGAGGATTTAGCTATGACAATGGAGATAATAGTTTAGCTAGTGAAGTTTCTGAATATGATGCAATAGCTATTCAAGCACTTATTGCAGCAGGTATCAATCCTTTAGGAGAAGATTTCACAAAAGATGGAAGAACTATTGTAGACGCTATGATGTCATTTAAGGTTGATGACCATTTTATTTATGATTCTTACAAATCTAGCTATGAAGATTATAATGATAAAGCAACGGGAATGGTTCTTGCAGCTTTAGTTGATTTAGATAATAACAAATCAATGTACCGTGAATTATCAATAAATGACATGCAGGACACAGAAGCACCAGTAATAGAATTAAAAGGGTCAGAAAAAGTAGAAGTTACACTGGGAAAAACATACGAAGATCTAGGAGTATTAGTAACAGACAATGTAGACAAAGAATTACAAGTACAAATAACATATACAAAAAATGGACAACAAGTAGAAAATATAGATATAAATGAATTAGGATCATATATTATTCATTACAATGTTTCAGACAACGCAGGGAATGCAGCTGTAGAAGTAACAAGAACAGTAGTAGTAGTGGAAAGCTTGAGAACTCAAGTTGAAAGAGCAATAGACGAAGGAACTGATTGGTTATTAGGACAATTTAACAGTGAAAGCCATTGGCAGTCAGTTGCAATAGCTAGATCAGGCAAAAACGTTCCAAACAGTTACTTAGAATACATAAATAATAATTTACCTGAAAAAAATGCTGGACAATACGGAAAATTTATACTGGGTACTTTAGCTTCTGGTGGTAATCCAGAAGATATAAATGGACATAATTTATATGAAGAACTTATAGAACTAAACTTAAAGACTGACACTAACCAGTATACTTTACCATTTGGAGTATTAGCATTAGATGCAGTAAATTATGAAATATCAGCAGATGCAGGATTCACAAGAACTGATTTAGTAAACAACTTATTAACAGGAATAGAAGCAGACGGAGGATTTGCATTAAGCGGTGATTTTGGGTTTAATGATGGAGCATGTTTCAATATGACAGCATTAGGAAAATACTATAATCAGAATTACAGTCAAGAAGTAACAAATGTTATAAATAAAACATTAGAAAAAATAAGTTTAGTTCAAGATTCAAATGGAGGATTTGGAGGTAATTCAAATAGTTCGGCTCAAGTCTTAATGGCAATAACTGCAAATAAAAAAGATCCAACATCTGAAGAATTTACTAAAAACGGAAACAATGTTATCGATTATATCTTAAGTCTTCAAAATGAAGATGGAAGTTTTAACTGGCAATGTGATAATGCAGGTAGCATTATGCTGTCAACAGAACAAATAATATATGCATTAGAACAATATTTATATTATCTTGATGAAAAAGGCTCAATATATGATTTTGTAAACAATCCAATTGAAAAGCCAACTGAAGATAATCTATTTGAAATTGTAAGAGTAGGAAACGAAGCATTTAGTAATGGCGATGATGCTAGAATAAAAATACAAGCAACTAATAATAATGATGAAGCTTTAGAAGCAACAGTTATTGCTGCATTGTATGATAATAACGGTAAAATGATTAAATACGGTTATGTAAGTAGAAATATAAATTCAAAAGAAGAAGTTGAAATGTCTGTAGGATTTAATATACCTGAAGAAGGAATTTATAAAATAAGAGCCTTTGTATGGGATAATATTGAAGATATGAAAGTGTTAAGCAATAACATAATAATAATTAACATTGAACAATGAGATTAATGTCAATGGTTAATATAAAGAAGGAGGTAGGCATGAAAGTAAGTCAATTTATTGTAAAAGTACTTTTATCTTTGATTTTAGCGATAGTATTAATAGTACCGCAGGCATTTGCTAGTATTAATTTGGATATAAACCTAAATGATAGTGCAGCAGATATTCAAGGTGATTCAACATACTTTAATTCACCAGTAAGCATAAAAATATTAGATGATAATAATATAGAGTATCTAAATACTATTAAGACAGATGAAAATGGTATATTTAATTTCAGCTTTCCATATGAGAGCAGTAAAGTATATGATGGATCAATTAAAATTGAAGACGAAAGCAAAACATTTAAAATAAATAAAGATGGTGAAACAGGAGGAGATACACCATCTACTGATGAAGTAACTGTATACGTAACAATACAAGGGTACAAAGGTAAAAAAATTCTTAATAACTATGAAGTAACTACTGATATATTTAGTCTTGAACCATATTTAAAAGATGGAACTGGTTCTTCTGCTAATCCTTCAAATGATTGGGATGAAGACAAGTTCAAAGAACCAAAAGCTGCACATGCAATGGTTAAAGCATTAGAGGAAAATCATATAAGTTATAATTTTCAAGATTATGGCTGGGGACTGTATTTTGTTATGATAGATGGTGACGGAGAATCAGAGTATAAAGCATCGTCAGGATGGATGTATAATATAAATAATTCTCTAGCATCTGGAGTACAAGATCAAGCTATAAAAGATGGAGATAAAATATATTTTTGGTTTACAGTAGGTGGATATGATAATCCTAATGATATAGGAAACAGTCAAGATATAAACGAATCCATAAAAGAATTAAATGATTTAGTAAAAAATATTAATACATCAAGCAAAGCAAAAGAAGCATTAAAAGAACTAGATAATTTAAATGACTTATTAGCAAAAACTATTAATGATATTGAAGATGAAGAAGAAGCAATAAACATATTTGAACAAAATGAACAAATTTTTAATATTATTTATAAATTATTAGGTAATGAAAAAACTAATGAGTCACAGATAGTAGATTTAGCAGTTGATAACATAGGTAATACTCAAAAAATATTAAATAAAATAAAAAGTAAATCACAAATAACAACTATGTCAATTGATATGCTGAAAAATATTTCAAACATGATAAATAAATTAAACAGCGGAGATAAAGAAATGCTTGATAAAAAATCAGATGAATTTATTAAATATACAGCAGAAATATTGAGCAAATATAAAATATCTGATAATCGAGTGAGAAAACAAGGTAAAAAGGTAACAGCAGAAATATCAACTAAAGATATTAAAGAAGTACTTAAAAACTTAAATGAAGTAGACAAATTTAAAAAGGCATTAAAAGATAATGATATAAAGGGTTCAGATAGAGTAGTAAAAAAAGTTACATTAGAAGTACCAACTAAAGATGCTGACCAAGTAGAAGCAAATTTACCTTCAGATACGCTGCAAAAGGCAGAAAAAGCAGGTGCATACAATGTAGTAATAAAAACAGGAGTAGCAAGTTTTAATATACCAATAAATGCAGTGAAAGATATACAAGAAGGTAAAACAGTTAGTCTAATGGTACAAAAGTTAAATTCAAAAGATGTACCAGCAGCATCTAAAGCTAAAGTACCTAAAAATACAGCAATATATGATTTAGAAATTGAAGTTGGGGATCAAAGAATAAGCAACTTTAATAATAATCTTGAAATAACTTTTCCATATAGCGAAGAAGTAAAGACTGAAGAAAAAATAATAGTATACTTCTTAAAAGACGATGGAACAATAGAAAAAATGGAAACAGAATATGATGCTGAAACAAAGACAGTAGTTTTTAAAACAAACCATTTTAGTAAATACTTTATCAGCAAAGAAGAAGCTATTAATTTTGTAGATATTGAAAATCATTGGGCAAAAGAAGAAATAATTTTCTTGTCAGAGAGAGACATAGTATATGGAAAAACAGCAAATACTTTTGCACCAGAAGACAATATAACCAGATCAGAATTTTCGGCATTAATATCAAGAATGCTTAAATATAAAACTGATGAAAGTATTTTAGTACCATTTACAGACGTAGCAAAAGATAAATGGTATTATAATGCAGTAGCATCAGCATATAAAAACGGTTTAATAAATGGCAAATCAGGAACTATATTTGATCCAGAAGGCAATATAACAAGACAAGAGATGGCTAAAATCATAGCAGAAGTATTAGAAAACAATTCATATAGAAAAGCAGATATTGAAGAGTTAAATATATTTAAAGACAATAACCAAATATCTGATTGGGCAAAAGAATTTGTAGCACTTACAGTAAGAGAGAAAATAATAAATGGCATATCAAATGGACAAGGTAAAGTATTTGCACCGTTAAATAATGCAACAAGAGCTGAGTCAGCCAAGATGCTGTATGAGTTGTATAAACTAATAGTAGAATAGTAATTAAAAATGCCGCCTTAATATCAAATTAAGGCGGCATAATATTATTAGAAGTTTAGATTATCTGTATAGTCTCCTCTAAATTCGTGAAGAACAGCCTGACCATGAGGCATGTAAAATACTTTTAAGTGCTCGTTTGCTGCACTTTTATAAATATCTTTAGCAAAATTACTTTTTTCTATAATCTTTTCTTTATGTTCCATATTGTCTGTAAATTCTATATTACCTCTAAGTTGAACATAATTTAAATCTTTGTCAGTTGAACAAAAGCAGATATTAGGATTCTCTTTTAATTGTGAATATACTCCTTTGTTATCAGAGGTATAAAAGAAAACACCTTCATTAGTTTTATAACCATATTCAAACGGTCGAACTTGGGGTTCATCATTTACACTTGTAGCTAGATTGCCATATCTATTGTTTTCTAAAAAATCAATAATTTTATGCATAAGTATCTCCTTCCTTAAAATTTCATCTTATTATATTTTGTGAAATAGAAGGAAAAATATACTTTGATTTATACTTAATAAATAACTAAATTCAGGGATATTTTTTGATAAGTTTATAAACAGAAAAATTATATAAGAAAATATTTTTAAAGTTTTTTATTTAAATATCTATATATTGTTGTTTCAGATATCTTAAGTTCATTTGCTACATCAGCTGCTGCACCTTTTAATAAGAATATGCCGTTATCATTTAATTCATGTACTATTTTGACTTTTTCTTCTATAGACATTCTTTCAGGTGGTATATTTAATTTGTTTATTGTTCTATGAATAATTGAATTAGCTAACGATACAACAGAATTTTCTATATGTTCTTTATATTGATGTTCTTCTTTATTTTCTGTCAAGAAGGAAAATCTATTTAATAATTCACTAAGGTCATTTTTAAAATTGATAATATCTGAAACATCATTATTAATACAAAGCATTCCAATTAATTCATTTTCATCGTTTTTTATGAAATATGTAGATGATAAAAATTTACGTCCGTTTTTTCCAAAGCCATCATAATTTGAAATAAAATCTTTTGATAAATAATCCTTTTGCTTAATAATTTTTAAAGCTAGGTCAGTCATAGAGCTACCTACTTCTCTACCAGAAAGATTACCATTTCTAATTGCAACAATAGAGTTTTCTGGATTACAAATATTATGCAGAACTACTTCATATTTGGGACCGCAAATATCTGCTATAAAATCAACTATAGGTATATATTTAGATAGTTTTTCTTTATTAGTCATTATTTCCTCCAAAAAACTACTTTTGTTTACGTGTAAAAGTAATATAAGTTAATTCATTATAACATAAGTAAGGTAAAATGCAATTAAAAATTGCGTGGTAAAAAATATTTCACCATGAAACAAAAACTTGCACTATAATTTTTCATATGTTATACTTAATTAAAATATTAATTTACTTTAAAAGGAAGAGGCGATTTAAGAATGAAAAAAAATGATTTCGTAATATCAACAGATAAAGCACCAGCAGCAATAGGTCCTTATTCACAAGCTGTAGTAAAAGGTAATTATCTTTTTATTTCTGGACAGTTACCTATTAATCCTGCAACAGGAAAAATTGAAAAAGCTACTTCTGGCGAACAAGCAAGACAGTCTATGGAAAACATTAAAAGTATTTTAGAAGAATGTAAATTAACTACAAATGATTTAATTAAAACTACAATTTTTGTTAAAGATTTAAATTGTTTTGCAGAAGTTAATGAAGAATATGCAAAATTCTTTTCTGATTATGCTCCTGCAAGAGCTTGTGTAGAAGTAAGTAGATTACCTAAAGATGCTTTAGTTGAAATTGAAGCAGTAGCTTATATAGAATAACAAAAATATAGCAGTTTGAAATACATAAAAAACCCAAAAGTTTTAGATGAAGCTTTTGGGTTTTTAATATTGATAAAATTGTTAATATAAAATTTTCATTATACCGTTACTTTTTAGTTCCTCAAGATACGATTCAAGATAAGTAGTAAAAGATGCAATATTCTTTTGCGATGAAGATGTTTGGCTTTTATGAGTAATCATATAGCAAACTCTATCAGGAGCTGGATTTTCTAGCTCTAAAATATTGTATCCAAAACGTTCTTGATTACCTAAAGCATTTGATTTTGGTATGATAGACCAAAAATCACCTTGCTTAAAAAAGAATGTTGAAAATGTTATGCTTGTTGTTGTAACAGCAGGTGTAATAGAATTATCAAAATTTTTACCATGCCAGATTTTATATTGAGGTCCCCAACCTCTATATAATTCATTGTTCTTACCTATTTTGATTTCTTTTGTAGGGTCTAATTCGCTAGTGTGAATAGTCTTTTTATTTATTTTATTGTTCGGAGACATAACAACTACCATAGGGTCAGAAAAAAGCGGAGTTACATATATATCCTTATTTTTTATTTCATATAATGCAAAGCCTATATCACTTTTTTTCTTTTCTATTATAGAATAAATCATATCTGCTGGATAACATTTTAAATTAAGTTTAAAATGTGGTTCATTATACACTATGTTTCTATAAAGAGGTGCAAATACGTCGCCTATCATACTATCAACTGTTGCAATAGATATAGACGGACTTATTGAATATGTGTTAAGTCTGTTACATTCATTAAAGTTTGCTATTAAGTTGTTGGCAATAGGTACAAACTCTTCTCCTCTTGTTGTAAGTATTATTTCTTTTTTACCTTTTTGTCTTGATATAAGTTCAATACCTAATTCTTTTTCAAGCATTTTTAATCTTGTGCCTACAGTCGAAGGTGATAAATATAATACATTTGCGGCACGTTGAATATTTCCTTCATTTATTACTGCAATAAAAATTTCTATATCTAATTTATCCATATCCTACTCCTATAAAATTATTTGTATTGATTAATTTATAAGTTTGTTATTTTAGTATCAATAATGTATATATACTATTATAGTTAATAAACCATTATTTATCAATATTAAAATGCATTTAAAAACAGTTATTTGTATATAATAAATAACAAGATTTTAGTGATATAAAAACACTATAAGAATGAACTTTTATTTATTAATTTGAAAACCCATTTTTTCCGTTATTAAATCACAGTGATTTTAATAGGTATTATATCGCTTTTATTTTGAAATATATATGGTATGATATTTATAAATGATTTGTATGTTATTTAATGGTTGTAAATATTTGTTTAATTTAAGTAAATATAAGTAAATGATACAATATTATACTTTAAAATAAATATTTTATCATTTGCTAATATATAAAATAATTACGTTTGCACAAATAATAAAGATCTTGTGTATAAACATATTACTAGGAGGAAAGAAATGAAAAAATATTCAAGTGAAGATATCGCTGAATTATTCAAAGATATTCCGAAAGTTAGCAAAGCATTCTATCCAACACCATTACACAAATTAGAAAACATTTCTAAAAAGTATGGTGTAAATGTATTCATTAAACGTGAGGACATGTCAGGACCAAGTTCATTTGGAGGAAATAAAGTACGTAAAATAGAATATATTGTTGGTGAAGCAGTAAAAGAAAACGTTGACGCAATAATTACAATGGGTGGTTATCAGTCTAACGCATCTGTTCAGCTTTCACAATATTGTAATCTGTACGGTATTCATCCTATAGCAGTATTAGGGGACAACCATAATGAAGGTATTCCTAAAGAAAGAAAAGGCAACTTGCTTTTGAATTCACTGCTTGGAACAGAAATACACCTTGTAGTAAGAAAAGAATCACCTGATGATCCAAATTTGAATCCGTTGTGGGAAGAAGTTAAAGAAAAGATTAGAAAAATCATGGCTGATTATGAAGCAAGAGGTAAAAAAATAATGTATGTTCCTGTTGGATGTACACATCCTGCTGGTTGGGTTTCATATATTCGCTGTTTTGATGAAATTTATGAACAAATTAAATCTTATGCAAACGATGTCGATTATATATTCCATGCAAACGGATCAGCTGGTTCACTTCCCGGATTTGTAGTTGGAAAAGCATTAAAAGGTTCTAATTGTAAAGTTATTTCTATAAACAACCGCAGATACGGACCCGGAGAGCAAGTAGGTGTGAATGATGTTTATGAAAGAATTAAATATCTATATGATAAATTTAATCTTGAATGTCCTTCAGATGAGGAAATTCGTTCTGAAATAAATATAGATCAAAATTATCTTGGCGAGAAATATGGTGCTCCAACTGAAGTAGGTGCAGAAGCAATGATAGAGGCAGCTAAGTTGGAAGGATTATTCTTAGATCCAGTTTATACAGGTAAATCTTTCTCTGGATTATTAAGTTACATTAAATCAGGAAAAATTCCTAAAGGCAGCAATGTAGTATATATTCATACTGGTGGTACTGGTGGATTATTTAACGGTTATCATGTATTTAATCAAAAAACTATTGATTTTATTACAAGAGAACATAAATAAAATTTTTTGAGAGAGGAAGATAATATGAAAAAAGAATTAAATTTTTGGGCGTTAACACCTATTTTAGTATTCTTATTCCTAACGTTTGGCTTTGGACTTTACTGCGGAAGTTCAAAAATAGTTGATGCAATCGTATTTTTTATGATAGCAACATTTATAGCAATATTCATGAACAAAGACAGACCAGTAATGGATAAAGTTTCAACTTTTGCCAAAGGTGCAGCAAATGAAAACACTGTAATTATGATTTTAATATTCTTGCTTGCCGGTGGTTTCGCTGGTGTTGCTCGTGCAGGTGGAGCAGTAGATAGTGTTGTAAACTTCTTTTTATCATTCGTACCTGATTTTATGTTGGTACCTGGATTATTCTTTGTTTCAAGTCTTGTTGCTTTAGCATTAGGTACATCAGTTGGTACAGTTACTGCTATGGCACCTATCGCAGTTGGTCTGGCAGAAGCTACTGGAATTCCTGTAGCACTAGTTGTTGGAGCGGCTCTTGGGGGTGCAGCATTTGGTGACAATATGTCAGTTATATCGGATACAACTATAGCGGCTACTAGACTTTGTGGAGTCGAGATGCGAGATAAATTCCGAGTGAATTTCTTCATTGTACTGCCAGCTGCAATATTAACTATGATAATATTTGGTGTTATGACATCTGGTCAAGACTATACATTTGTTGCTGGTGAATATCAGTTGATACGTATTTTACCATTTGCAGTTGTACTTATTACTGCACTTGCAGGAGTGAACGTTTTTTATGTATTGTTAATTGGTATTGCTCTTGCTAGTGGAATTGGTATAGTTCAAGGTACTTTTGTAAGTGAGTATGGTCAGATTGTAGGATGTTTACAAGTATTCCAAAAAGGTATGCTTGGTATGGCTAAGATTTCTATGATTGTTTTAATTGTTGGTGGTATTATTGAAATTATGAAATATAATGGCGGTATAGGATGGATTGTACAAGTTCTCGATAAACGTGCTCGTGGAAAGAAATCTGGTGTACTTGCTAATATAGCTTTGACAGTACTAGTTACAATATTTGTTGCAAATTCTACAGTTGCAATTTCTGCTGTCGCACCAATTGAAATGGAAACAAGCAAAAAACATGGTATTGATCCTAGGAAAACTGCAGCTTATGTAGATTTATATGCTACATCAACAATGGCTAACATACCTTGGGGTGGCATGATGCTTGCAGCAGCTTCTACAGCGTCAGCTTGTATGACTACAGGTGAATTAGCAGCAGTTGAAATAATTAAGTATTCAACATATTCGCAATTAGCAATGTTATCAGGTATTATTATGCTTTTCCTTGGCATACCAAAACTTAAAGGCGAAAAATAATATCTTGCAAATTAATTAGAGTTTAAAGTAAAATATGTTGATAGTGTAAAAATTTAAGTAAAAAATTTTAGTAGGTGAGTAGTTGAGCCGCCTTATGAAAAAGGCGGCTTATTTTATAAAAAAGAGTAGGAGTTAAAATGATTATAGCTATTATTATTGCAAACTTTCTTGTTGGTATAAGCATCGGAGTATCAGGTATAGCAGGGTTTTTATTACCTATGTTTTATGTAGGTGTACTTATGCTACCTGTAGCAGACAGCATGACATTAAGTTTTGCTGCATTTGCCATCTCAGGCCTTATAGGAACATTATCATATCACAAAACTGGTGATATTGATTTTAAATTTATAATGAAATTAATGATAGGAAGTATAATTGGTTCACTTATTGGTGTATGGGCTAATGGCATGGTAGATGTACGTACGGCTAAAATTGTATTGTATATAATGGTATTGTGTTCAAGTATATCGTTACTGTTTTCTCGTAAAGGCGGTGATGAGAATTCAAAATTATTTAAACTACGTAATAATAATATATTTGTAGTTTTAGTAGGAACTTTAATAGCAGCAATTTCATCATTCAGCGGTGCAGGAGGACCTATATTATCAGTACCATTGTTATCATTATTAGGATTTAGTATACGACAAGCAGTAGGTATGAGTTTGTTTAATTCAATATTTATTGCAATACCTGCCTTTATAGGTTATTATACTAAAGCAAGCTTATCAAATATTTTATTATTAATGTTATTATGTGCAATTTCCCACGGCATAGGAACTTTAGGTGGTGCACGTATTTCAAGTAAAATAAATCAACGCATATTAAAATTAGGAATAGCTTATTTTTCAATAATAGTTTCTATTTATATGCTGTGGACAGTTTTTTAAAGGAAAGTGAATTATGAATTTACCAACATATGTTATGATATATTTGTTTGTATTTACTTTTTGTGGATATACAATACAGACAGTTACAGGATTTGGAGCTGTTATATTTGCATTACCACTTTGCATGTTGTTTGTGGATAGACTAGATGTGTTGCCGGTATTCTTAATAATGTCAATATACCAATCTTTAAACATTGCATATAAAGATAGAAAATTTATAGATTTAATTGGTTTTGCAAAAATGTTTGCATTAGCAATTTGTGGTATGATTATAGGAATGATGCTGGGAAATATAGTTCCTCAAAACTTATTAAATATTATACTTGGTATATTTATTATTTTAAATTCACTATATAGTCTCTATTTACTTTATTCAAATAAACAGAATAGTAAAGAATTAAAGTCGTATCACTACACATATCCGATTATAAGTGGTATGATGCAATCATCTTATGGAATGGGCGGACCGCTTATTTCAATGTACATGGATAAGGTAACGAACAATAAGAATACTTATCGTGGAATGCTGTCACTATATTGGGGGCTGCTTAATCCATTCATCATAATAGGATATTTTATACGTGGGCAAATAACCATGAATCATTTTTATATGTTTTTGCTGCTTTTTCCAGCAGTTTTATTAGGACTATTTATAGGAAATAAGGTACTTATAAAAATATCAGTAAGAAAATTTCAAACATTTGTATATATAATGCTTATTTGTATAGGCATTACACTATTTATTTAAGAAATCTTGTAATTTTAATGAAGTAATTAAAAGGCACAGTTTTATTTGATTGAACTGTGCCTTGTGTATTTTGACTTGACAGAATAAGCATTAATATATATTCTAAAATCATATAATAAAATTTACTGTGATTTAAATATACAAAAGGAGAAATATGCGAATTATAATTGATGGAGATGGATGTCCTCAGGGAGTGAAAAAGACTTGTGAAGAAGCAGCAAATCATTTTAATATAGACCTTGTTACAGTAGTAGATATGGCACACTATATATCTAGCAGTTATACTGTAATAACTGTAGAAAAAGGAAGAGATGCTGTTGATTATAAGATAATTGAAATACTTAAAAATGAAGATATTGTAGTAACTCAAGATTATGGACTTGCAAGTTTGGCAATGAATAAGGCAAGATGTGTAATTCACACGAATGGATTTATTTTTACAGAAAGAAACATAGAAAATTTACTCCAAACAAGATATATAGGTCAGAAAATGAGGAAAGCCGGTAAAAGAACTAAAGGTCCTAAAAAAAGAACTAACAATCAAGATGAGAACTTTAAGAATACATTATTTAATGTAATACAAAAGCATATTAAATAAGAAAGGCCATGTGATATATAGCCTTAGGCTATTGACAAAACCGAATTTCATCGTTGTTGCCTCAATCGAGAATGCTCACGTATTTCTATATACGCTCCGCTTACTCGCTTTCGGCACGCCTCGAACTTCGAGTTTCTCAAAAGCCTACCATCTTGTTGACTTTGTCAACAATTTGAGGCCATATTATATATGGCCTTTTAAACACATTAATTAAAAACCTTCTACACTAAGAAGTACATCATCAACTATAGTATATGTTGAATATTTATTATATATTTTTTTCATATTCTCTTTCATTTTATTTGATTCATTATCATTAGTACATAAATGTAGTATATTACTTATTATTTCGCCTTTGTTGTTAGCTATTACAGCAGCTCCTTTTTCTTTAAAAAATAGTGCATTTTCTTTTTCTTGACCGGGGATTGGATTAAATAATATTAATGGTATTTGTACCGCCAATGCTTCACTTAATGTAATTCCTCCCGGTTTTGTAATCATACAATTTGATATATTATATAATTCGTGAATATTTTCTATAAAGCCGAATGCTTTCAAATTGTTAATGCATAAACTGTCAAGTTCGTTTTTAAGTTCTTTGTTGTTTCCACAAACTACTGCAACTTGCAAATTACTATATGAACATAGTTTTTTACATATACTTTTAATATCTTTTAATACTCCGAAAGCACCAGCACTGATTAAAATTGTTTTTTTATTTCTGTTAAAATTATATTTTTCATATAAATAATTTGTATTTAATGACTTTTCAAAACTATCTCTTATAGGAATACCTGATACAACAGTTTTTTCAATAGGAATATTCATTTTTTCTAGTTCTTCTTGAAGTTCCTGAGTTGCTATATAAAATTTATCAATTTCTTCACTTATCCATAACTTATGAACGCAGAAATCTGTTATAACGTTAAAGACTGGTATGCTAACGTTTTTTTCTGCTTTGTATTTAGTTCCTTTTACAAAGGATAATGGATAAGTATTAATGATTATATCAGGTTCAAATTCTTTTATTAATTTATTTAAACTATTTGTACCAAACTTAGTATATGGTCTAATTATTTTTTCATTATCAGCAATTTTGTTTACACCATAATAAAAGAAAGAATATGCGTACTTATAATCATAACTTTTTATATAAGCTTTTTTAATTCCATCTGTAATTTTTGGATGTGATTCAGTAAATATATCTACAACTTTAATGTTGTTATATCCTTTTTTGATAAAAGCATTTTTTAAAGCATTAGCTACCATTTTGTGACCATTTCCAAAAGGAGCAGTTGTTATAACTATGTTTAAATTCTTTTCCATAATTTATACCTCGTATATATAATTTACTAATACTATAATAAACCTCAATTATTTATATTATATTAATACTAAATTAAAATCAAATTAAAAATATTATTATATTTAATTTATATAATAATAGTAAAAATATAATACAAATTTCGTGTTAAAATTACCATCAAATTCCTGCATAATAAAAAATAAAAAGTACATAATAATATTACAGATTAATTATATAACTAAAGTAAAAAAAGTAAAAAATACTTTTTATAAAATTGTTATATTTTTAATCTTAAATAAAATGGAGTACTCCTATTAATGCTTCTAAATAAAAGAAGCTGAGGTCGGCAAATGCCGGCCTCTTTTTTCTTATAAGTTAATTGTTCTAAAAAAAATTTGTTAGGTTACCATTAGGTTCCATTATAAAACAAATTGAAATGGATATAATATTTTTGTAGGGTAAAAACAACTTAATAATAAAGGGAAGGAAGTCGATACTAGATGATAAAGTAAGTTGAGATATCTTTCTATAAATTAGTTGCTATTTTATCCATAATACAATAGTCCTCCTAATTTATATAGGAGGCATGAGACCAGCTTATAATTGCTGGTCTCATTTGTTTTTGGTTGACTCAAGCTTGAATAAAGTGTAAAGTATAAATAAGGTAAAAATGGGTTTACATTAATTGTAAACATTAATAATATAATTATCTTGTGGAGGTTTTATGATTCAAGAATTTTTACAGGCATTCTTTTTTATATTTATAGCTGAAATGGGTGATAAAACTCAAATTCTTGCTATGACTTTTGCAACAAGATACAATGCAGGTCAAGTTTTTTTAGGTATTTTTATAGGTGTAGTTATAAATCATAGTATAGCAATAGTGCTAGGATCATGTCTATCAAATTTGATCAATCCAGACATTCTTCAAGTGTTAGCAGGTATATTATTTATTGTTTTTGGCTTATGGTCTTTAATAAATGATGAAGATGATGAAGATAATAAGAAATCTTTTAAGCATGGGGCAGTTTTAACTGTTGCCAGTGCTTTCTTTATTGGTGAATTAGGAGATAAAACACAGTTAACTGCTATGACATTGTCTATGGATGCAGTATATCCTGTCTTTATACTTATAGGAACTGTTACAGGAATGCTTGTAACAAGCTGCATAGGTGTTTTTATAGGTGCAAAGATAGGAGATAAAATATCAAATACAGTAATCCAAATTGCATCAGGAATAATTTTTTTACAATTTGGAATTCTGAAACTATTTAATACAAGTGAATTTTTTATTGGATATGAAAATAGAAAAGCATTATTAATAGTTGTATTGATTATAATAGCTGGTTTATTAATAAGTAGGCTTTTATTAAAAAAAAGTGAAAAGAAAAAAAATAAAAGTAATTAGTAATAAAATTAAACAAGGTGAATGTTAATATGATGAAATTAGATGAGATTAGAAATAAAATTAAAAAAACTAAAGTTTCTCCAATAGAAGTTAGTTATTATTATTCAGTTTTAGTTCCATTAGTAAAAATAAATGGAGAAATGCATTTAGTTTTTGAAGTAAGATCATTAAATATTGACAGACAGCCGGGTGAAATTTCTTTTCCGGGTGGACAAGTTGAACTAGATGAAACTTTTAAGGAAGCAGCAGTTAGAGAAACATATGAAGAAATAGGGATAGATAAAGAAAAGATAGAAATAATATCTGGACTAGATTATATAGTTGGAAAAAATAATTTTTTTATTTATCCCTATCTTGGGTATTTACATGATACAGAAGTAAATAAATTAATATATAATAAAGATGAAGTTTCTAAGCTTTTTACTGTTCCTCTTGAATTCTTTTTAGAAAATGAGCCTAAATCTTATAAAATAAAATATAAGCCTGTTATGGATGATACTTTTCCAACTAATATGATACAAAATGGTAAGAATTATAACTGGGGAAATATTGAATATCCTGTATATTTTTATAAATATAATGATTACATAATATGGGGGTTGACTGCTAAAATAATTTACAATTTTATAAAAAAAATAAAATAGATTGTAACTGGAGGTGTTAATATAATGGAAGATAAAGAGAAATTAGTATATGATATACTTGAGAAATTGGAAATAAATTATGAAAAGCGAGCTCATCCGCCAGTTTATACTAGTGAAGAAGCAAATAAATATACTTCGGATTTAAAAGGCATACATTGTAAAAACTTATTTTTGAGAAATGGGAAAGGAAATAAACATTATCTAGTAGTAATTAAAGAAAATAAAAAATTAAATATAAATGATTTTGAAAAAAATATTAATGAGAAGAATATAGGCTTCGCATCAGAAAAAAGAATGATAAAATATCTTGGCTTAACACCAGGATCGGTATCAATATTTGGATTAATAAACGATAAAGAAAATGAAGTAATAGTATATTTAGATTATGATATATTTAAAGAAGAATATGTAAATTTCCATCCAAATATAAATACATCTACACTAAATTTTAGTGCTA
The DNA here is from genome assembly GCA_018433765.1 of Tissierellales bacterium. Lineage (GTDB taxonomy): Bacteria > Bacillota > Clostridia > Tissierellales > Sedimentibacteraceae > SM3-B41. The sequence goes on along the minus strand of JAHDQO010000021.1, from coordinate 181,780 downwards.
ACGATTTAAGTAAATTTTTAAAATGGTGTGGGAATAAAATAAATATAATAAGCATTAGCTAGCAAGTATAACTTTTAATACTGTTTATAAGGAGTGTTTAAAATTAAAGTAATAGTAGACAACGTAAGATGCGTTGAGAATCATGTATGTCCTGCTAGAACAGTATGTCCCGTAGATGCAATAAAACAAAAAGGATATAGAGCGCCTACAATAGATCAAGGAAAATGTATCAAATGTAAAAAATGCATAGACTACTGCCCAATGGGAGCAATACAAGCTTCTGAATAAACAATTTAATAGGCATCTTTGTAATCTGAGAGAACTTATTGGTTCTCTCAGGCTATTGACAAACCCGAATTTCATCGTTGTTGCCTCAATCGAGAATGCTCACGTATTTCTATATACGCTCCGCTTACTCGCTTTCGGCACGCCTCGAACTTCGAGTTTCTCAAAAGCCTGTCATCTTGTTGACTTTGTCAACAATCTGAGAGAACTTATTGGTTCTCTATTTTTTTACATATGGTTATTGTTACAATATAAGTATTTAAAAATTAAAAAAAACTTGTAAGATATTTTTGATTACTGAGTCTTATATGTAAGGAGATGAAAAAGTGACAGAGTTTGAAAAGATATATCAAATGTACTTTAAAGATGTATTCCTTTTTGTTAAAGGATTATCACAAAATGATAGTATTGCAGAAGATATAACAAGTGAAACATTTTTTAAGGCTATGAATGCTTTAGATAGCTTTAATAGAACATGTGATGTTCGAGTTTGGCTGTGTCAGATTGCAAAGAACAGTTATTATTCTTATCTCAGAAAGCATGGTAAAGTGACAGATTTAGATAAATTTGATATACATGATGACTCAATAAGTTTAGAAGAAAATTTAGCAGACAAAGAAACTGCTTCTAAAATTCATATTATTCTACACAAATTATCAGAACCATACAAAGAAGTGTTTACATTACGAGTTTTTGGAGAATTATCTTTCTTACAAATTGGTAAAATTTTTGGTAGAAGTGAAAATTGGTCATGTGTTACTTATCATCGTGCAAGAAAAAAGATTCAAAATCAATTGGAGGGATTTGTGAATGAAAAAAATAAGTTGTGATATTGTTAGGGACTTATTACCTATCTATGTTGAAAATTTAGCAAGTTTTGATACTAGAAAAATGATAGAAGAACATATTGAAGGCTGTGATGAATGTTATAATCAGCTTAAAGAAATGCAGGAAAAAGTAATTATTCCCGCTGATACGATAGTTGCTCCTATGACTACTCTAAAAAAGAAAATGAATAAGAAAAAATTAAATATTATAGTAATAACTGTAGCAGCTGTTACTGCAATATTAATGTTAGTCTTAGTATGGATGAATACTCCAATTTTGCTAGAATACAATGATAATTTAATTAAATTTAATTCCTACGAAAATGGAAGCATCCTAGTAACTTTAAACGATGAAGTGGGAGGTTATGATTCAAGTGGCTATCCAGAAAGAGAAAATAATAACACAACAGAAGAATACATTTATCATATAACCGTTTGGAATACACTGTGGAATAAATATATATCAAAAGGAAAAGAGCAGAGTTTTATATTAAACGCAAATGATGATGGCAGCTACAATAAAGTAAAGTCCATTTATTATTACACCGACTACTCAAATAAAATTACAGTAGATAAATACGACCGTTTAATATATGGAGAAGATAATGAAGGTACGATTGTAACTCTTCCGCGATTAACTTTAGCATATTATACTTTATTATGCATAGCAGCGATTATAGTTTGTGGCATTATATGGTTTGTATTTAGAAAACAGAAAAAAACAAGCCGTATAATAGGAAAGATAGCTGCAATTCCTGTAGCATATTTAATTAGTCAAACATGTATTATGGGTTTTAATACATCAACATATTCTTTATTATTTTATTTTTATAGTATTTTACTTCTTACTATACCTGTTTACTTTATTCTAATAGTAATGATTAAAATTCTAAAAAAAAGAATGAGTAAACATCATATGAATTAGCTAACTGTAATATAATCTAAAAACTATTATTAGCTTGAATCTTTAACAAATTTATGAGGAGTAGTACCTGTTATTTTTTTAAAAACTCTAGTAAAATAATTAGAATCATTAAAGCCTAATAAATATGCTATTTGTGTTATTAAATGATTGCCTTGAAGTAAGTAATACTTAGATTCATCAATTTTTATTTCTTGAATATATTTTACTAGAGTCTTCCCAGTTTCAATTTTAAACTGTCTTGATAAATAAGAAGCATTTATATGAAGCTGGTCAGCAATATATTTAGTTGATAGTTTTTGATTAACATTTGACATTATAAATTCAATTGTTTGCTTAACTATTGGACTGTAAGATTGTGTAGAGTGCTTGTTAGCTAGAATGCAGTATTCTTCAATCATTACAGCAAGTAATTCATAATATTCTTCCATTGAAGTAATTTTCTCTATTTTTAATGCGAACTTTTCTGATATATTGTGTATATAAATAGGAGGAACTCCTGCTAATTCAATAGCTTTTCTAAATGCAGTATTATCAATAATTAAATAATTTTTAGCACATCTTAATGGGTTATCAGGTATTCTATCGTCTAAAGTCATTATGTTTCTATGATTTAAAAATATTTTCTTAACTTCTTCAAAATTACCATAACTAATAAGATGTAAAATTTCATTTTCCAATTTATATCGCTGATTAATGATATTGCTTATGGTTTGAGTATGTTCAATGGAATTATTAACTAATCTTGGTGTATGTTCTTTAATTGGAAAATTAGTATTAATCTCACTGCTTATGATTGTTTTTGATTTTATTGAATTTATTAAGTCACAAATTTTCATTAATTTTGGTCTATTTAAAATAGGTAAAGTATTCATATAATCAAGAAGATGATCTTTAATATTAACAGGATTATTGGACAAGTATGGACCCAAAATAATGAGACCTTCATCATTTACAAGAGTGGACATATAATGCATATTAAGTTGATCTTTGTAAATATATACATGATTGTAAGGCTTATATAATAACATATTAATTATATTTTTAATAATTTTTGTACTAAAAGAATTGTTTATTTTAATAGGTACATTTTTTTTGATTTTAAAGATTAAAGTACCATTATTATCGTAAAAAGTACCATTGATATTGACAAAAGTATGAATAATATCAACTAAATAATAAATATCTTCATAATTCATTAAAATCACACCTTTAGAATAATATATTAAATTTATGAATAGGATTGATTTCTTTAAGTTTCAGAATAATTACAAAAATGTACTAAAATAAGTAATAAATTTGAAGGTTTTATATGATCTGTTGATTATATAATATACAATAGCAGACCAAATATCAACAAAAATGTAATTTGTAACTTATAATTTCTAAAAGAGTAAAAAATTATTAATAGAGAGGGAATTAATATGTTATATCCTATTGATACAATATCACGACAAGTTAAAGAATTAAATAGCATTTGGAGATTTAAGCTAGATAACGGAGAAGGTATGAAAAATAAATGGTATGAAAAAGAACTTACAAATACTATTAAAATGCCAGTTCCTGCAAGCTATAATGATATTTACGAAGACGAAGAAATACGAGATCATATAGGTTTAGTTTGGTATGAAAGAGAGTTTATAGTTCCAGAGTCATGGAAAAACATGAGAACGGTTATACGTATAGGCAGTGCTACTCATAATGCAAAAGTATGGATAAATGGCAAAAAAGTGTTAGAACATATAGGAGGATATACACCATTTGAAGCGGATATAACTAATGAATTACTGTGGACAGAAAAAAATAGAATAACTATTGCTGTTGATAACATTTTAGATTTTACAACAATACCTATTGGAGAAGTACAAACCCGTTCAAACAAGTATAAAAAATTAAAATATTATTTTGATTTCTTTAATTATAGCGGCATTCATAGACCAGTCAAATTATATTGCACACCCAATCAATATATTAAAGACATAACAATTAAAACTGATATACAGCAGAAATTAGGTTATGTTGAATATAGTATTGAAAAACACGGAGGATATAATTTAGAAGTTGATATAATTGATGAAAACAATCAAATAATAGCAAGAGGTAGTGGTGAAAAAGATATAATTACAATTAATAATCCAATATTATGGGAGCCGGGTAGAGGTTATCTTTATACCTTAAAAATAAGATTATTAAATAAAGATAATAAAATGATTGATGTCTATGACGAAAAGTTTGGAATAAGAACAGTAAAAGTAAAAGATAATCAGTTTTTAATAAATGGAAAACCATTTTATTTTAAAGGTTTTGGAAAACATGAAGATGGATATGTTAATGGACGGGGATACAATGAAGTTATGAATGTTAAAGATTTTAGTCTTATGAAATGGATTGGTGCAAATTCATTTAGAACTTCTCATTATCCGTATTCTGAAGAAATTATGAGATTAGCAGATGAAGAAGGTATAGTAGTCATTGATGAATCTCCTGCTGTTGGTTTGAATTTTAATCTAAGTACTACAGAAGATGATTATATTAACCTTGATACAATAGAAAGATTAACATTTCCAAATACTTGGAACGTGGTAAAATGTCAAGGAAATCACATAAAAGTTATGAAAGAACTAATTTCAAGAGATAAAAATCATCCATGTGTTGTGATGTGGAGTGTAGCTAATGAACCTGCTTCAGAAGAAGAAGGTGCATATGAATATTTTAAACCTATCGTTGATTTAATTAGACAATTAGATAATACTAGACCAATAACAATTGTAGAACATAATGGCTCAATACCTGTAAATAGCAGAGTAGCTGATTTAGTAGATGTTGTATCATTGAATAGGTATTATGGTTGGTATATTAGCTCGGCTAATTTAGATTATGCAGAAGATTTATTAAGAAGAGAGCTTTTATGGTGGTGGGATTTGCATAAAAAGCCAGTCATAATGACTGAATATGGAACAGATACAATAATTGGACTTACATCAACTACAGCTTCAATGTGGACAGAAGAATATCAAGAAAAATTTCTGAATATTTATCATAAAGTATTTGATGAGATGAATTTTTTTGTAGGAGAACAAGTATGGAATTTTGCTGATTTTGCTACTGCACAAGAAGTTGGAAGAGTAGAAGGTAATAAGAAAGGTATTTTTACACGACAAAGAAAGCCTAAGAGAGCAGCTTATTTGTTAAAAGAAAGGTGGCACAACATAACTGATTATTATTATAAGTAATTCTAGGTAGTTTATTTAAAATATGAGGAGGAGTAAGCATGGAAAAGTTGTCATTAAAAATAAAAATTATTTATTCCGTGGGAAATTTGGGGCGTTCTATGCTGACAGTAATTCATACTTTATTTTTAGTATATTTCTTTTTTCCACCAAATGACTCAGGAATTCCATATCATATACCACAAACATCATTCTTTATAGGTTTAACTATATTAGGAGTAGCTATGTCTCTAGGAAGAATATTTGATGCAGTTACAGATCCTTTAATAGGATATTTGAGTGACAAAAGTAAAAATAAAAAGGGTAAGCGTATACCATTTATGAAAAAGTGGGCTATACCTTTTGCTATATCTTATGCAGCATTGTTTTTTGTTCCAGTACGTGGTGAAATTAGCTCAATTAATGCAGCTTGGTTAACTATTTGGTTGTTTTTGAGCGCATTGTTTAATACACTTTACAGTGTACCTTATTATTCTCTTTTAGTTCATATCGCAAAAAAAAGTGAGGATAAAGTTGACCTCAGCACCTTATGTAGTGCATTTTGGCTTCTAGGTTTTTTGATTATTTCTTTTATGCCTAATTTGTGGAATGTTTTTGAACGAATACTTAATGTTGATCGAGTTTCAAGTTTACAATTTACTTTTGTTTTAGTAAGTATACTATCAATGATTTGTTTATTTATACCTGCCATACTTATAGATGAGAAAAAATATAATGAAAATGAAATTATAAAAGAAAACGGAAGATTAATACATTCTTTAAGAATAGTATTCAAGAACAAAAACTTTGTTTATTATTTAATTACTAATACAGGTTATTCTATTGCTACATATATGTATGAATCAGGACTTATTTATTTTATTACAGTTTTGGCTGTTTTAGAAGAAGAAATACAAGGACCTTTAACTATGATTATTGGTGCTTTATCACTGCTTTGTTATCCTTTAATTAATAAATTAGCTAAAACTAAAGGGAAAAAGATTATAATGAAGACAGGATTCTTATTATTTGGATTAACTTTTGTTGTCTTTTCTGTTCTTGGTATTGGAAATATAAATGTTTTTATATTATTAGGTTTAATAGCATTCTTAGTTCCATTTGCAAATGCAACCTTTCAGATACTTCCATGGGTTTTTACAGCAGATTGTGCTTCTTATGATAAATATAAAACAGGTGAAGATAAATCAGCAATGTATGGTGCAGTTAATGGATTTTTTTCTAAATTAGGTGGAAGCTTGGCTATGATAATATTTACATCACTCTTATTGCTAGGCAAAGATGTTGGAAATGATATGGGTATTAGGTTAGCTGCTGTATTTGGAGCAGTTTTATCCTTTACAGGTATAATTACAATAGGTAAATATAATGAAAAGGAAATATCAAGTTATACTAAACAAGAACAATTAAATGACTAAGTTTATGGTGTAATTAAAATCTCTGCAGTATATGGTAAAAAATTTTGAGGTTCATTTGCATTACTTATAATATTCTCAACAGAAACACAAATCCTTTGTTTCTCTGTAAGAGGTTTCTCCAATGTTAATATAATTGATGAGGGCTTAACTGTGATATTTTTTATTTTTAAAATTTCATTGTTTTGGTTTAATATATTATAGTTTGATGGATTACGCAGAGTGTTTTCTTGGGCTGACATGTTAAAATTTACTTGTATTTGAGAATTATTTAATGGAATAATATTATTAATATATCCATTATGCTCTGGTAAAACAAATTTTTGCTCAGCATAAATAGGCTCAATATTATCTTGACGAAGTGAAAAGGCATATTGAATTGTGTAAGTTTTCAAAGGCTCTAATACAGGGTAAGTTATATTCATATTAACGTCAGCAAATTTATATTCTCTATGAAAATCATAGTATGTTCTTTGACTATTTTTAAGGTCTAGAATATTGACACCATTTTCGTCTAAAATTTTAAGAATATGTAAATACTTAACAGGCTTAATAAATGTAAAATTATATTCCCATCTACCTGTGATCTGTGTATAAGGTGCAACTGCAAAACCTTGTAAAATTGGTTTCCTCATTTTTATAAAACGTTCTGTTATAACCGCCATGTCTTGATTACTTAAATATCCTTTTGGATTAAGTTTATTAGATGTATTTCCTTGTATTAATTTAAAATAAAATGCAAAATCCATAGCATCATAAGCCCATGTAGATATGTTATCTACATCTTTTTTATATTTCAGCATTGAGTTAAAAGGAGCATTATTAATTTCTAAATTCGTCAATTCCAGTGAATTTACAAACATAGTTACTATTTGCTCACGAGTACATAATTCATCAACACCGAATAATTCATTAGAGATACCTTTGATAATACCTGCTTTATATGCTGTTTCAACATAGGGGTAAGCCCAATGAGATTTAGGTATATCTTTAAATGTAGGCGTATCAGGAATGTTTGACATATCAAGTGATAAAGATTCTACAAGAACTTTAACTGCCTGTGTTCTAAGAGTATGTAATTTAGGGTTAAAATTACCATGTTCATCTCCATTGATAATATTAGCATTAGTTAAATTTTTAATAGACTCTAAAGCATAATCTGAACTTGTATTTAAGTCCTTTAATATCAATTTTGATTGGTTTATTAAGATTTCTTTGTCAAGATCTAAATAGATATTTTTATCAAATCTAGTAGGGTTTTTTATAATAGACATTTCTTTCTCTAAGTTTATATTATCTTTTTTAAAAGCGTTGGAAATAAATTGGTCTAGTGGTGCTTTATAAATTCTATGTCCCATGCCTTCATATAGAAATAGATTATTATTATTATCAAGTAAATATCTATCTGAAAGAGGATAATCGTCAAAAGAACCAATTTTCTTAGAGCTCTCACGGTCATAAATTCCCTTATCAGTAAAAACATAATCTCCTTTGACAGAATCAATGATGTAATCATATGTTCCGTAGCTAATTGATAAATCTTGACTATTTATACGATGGGTACCATAAAACAGCTCATTACCTTGTTGAATAATTTTAAAAGGTGTTTTATTGTTTTTAAATTCTATAGAAGAATTGTAGGATGTTAAAAGCTGATAATTTAAAGTGCTTGCAGCAAAAATAGTCCCACTTTCATTAGATATATATAGGACATGATTTTCTTTATCTGCATGTAAATGCTTGATTTTCATATTGCTTTCAATGGGATTTATTATATGCTTTGTATCATTAGACATATCATAGACATAAATATTATTTGAATTATTTTTACTATAAAAAATTTTATTTTCAGCAATTGTAAATGTGTCATATTTGTAATGAGAATTTTCAAGGGAAATTATTTTTTCAATTTTTTGTGATTCGATATCAATGACAGAAATTTCATTATTTAATACATATAATTTTCCATTATAAATCTCTATATTTGAATGGCTTGAAAATTCAAATTCTTTTTCTATACCTAAGTCACTTGTACGTAAAAACAAAACTTTGTTATTTTCTAAAACTGTAACGTAAATATAACCATGCTCTTCATCTAACAGCCATTGTGTAAGGTTGCCAGATATAGATTGTTGAACATTTACAGCATGTACATTTTTAGAAAACATAAAACTGACTAACATTAATAATAATATAGACTTAAAAATATATTTTAATGTTCTAATTTTATTAATTAATAAATAACTATTTGCATCCATTTCATTACACCTTTAACATTTATTTATATATAGATTATAAGTTTATAAAGATTATTACAATGTAAAATATTTACCAATTAATATCTTATGAATAATAATTATTGTCAAGTACATAGTTTGATTGTAAAGAAAAATAGAGTATCAGTATGATTTTAGTAGTGATAAAATATTAAATAATAACGTCACTTCTTGTAACATTTTGGTCAATTTGTTATAATTGTCCTATGTTGTGAATATGAAATTAATATAAGAATAAATAAAAATTAATGTAGATAACTTATGTATTATAGAGGTATAAAAATGAAAATAGTCTTAGTGATTGATCAATATGATTCAGCTACTAATGGAACTACCATTAGTGCAAGAAGATTTGCTCGTGAGTTAAGAGAGCATGGTAATGAAGTAAAAATTGTTGCCTGCGGCAGCAGTAATGAACAAAAAATTGGAGTAAGCAAATTGCGTTTTCCACCTATTGCTGAAAATATTATTAAAAGTCAGGGGATGGAGTTAGCATATCCGAACAAGAAAAAATTAAAATTTGCTTTAGAATGGGCTGATGTTGCCCATTTCATGATGCCTTTTGCTCTTTCCTATAGAGGGTTGCGGTTAGCAGAAAAAATGGGAGTTCCTCATACGGCAGCATTTCATGTACAACCGGAAAACATTACTTTTTCATTAGGTATAGGTAACAGTACAAAATGTAATAAATTCATATATGATTTTTTTCGTGATAAATTTTATAACAGGTTTAGTCATATACACTGTCCTAGCGAGTTTATTGCTAGTCAATTAAAACAGCATGGGTACACTGCAAAGCTGCATGTAATTTCCAATGGAATCAGCCCTACTTTTTGCTATAGAAAATCTCTAAAACCTAAAGAGTTTGAAAATAAATTTATAATCACAACAATAGGAAGGTTATCAGCAGAAAAAAGACATGATGTATTAATATCTGCTGTAAATATTTCGAAATATTCTGATAGTATACAATTAGTATTTGCAGGTCAAGGACCAAAAAAACGAGATATTGTCAAGTTATCGAAAAGTCTGCATAATCCTTTAATATTAAATTTTTATAATGAAAATGAACTTCATGAACTTCTTAGTTATAGTGACCTTTATGTTCATCCTTCTGATGTTGAAATTGAAGCCATCTCATGTATAGAAGCATTTGCAAGTGGGTTAGTGCCTATTATTGCAAATTCTGAAAGATCAGCAACACCACAGTTTGCTATAGATGAGAGGAGTTTATTTGAAGCTGGAAATCCTGCTTCACTTGCAAAAAAAATAGATTATTGGATAGAACATAAAGAAAATAGATTCAAGAGTGAACTTCTGTATTCAGAAAAAGGAAAGGAATATCATTTAAAGCAGTGTGTAAGTAAAATAGAAAATATGTTTATTGAAGCTATAGAACAAAGTGAGTATAAAATTTATGCGTAGTAAAAATCATGTTGATAAAAATGGAAGAGAGCCTATTAAATTTCCTACTCCATTTAACATAAAAGTAGATAAAAACTATAAATTCACTAGTAAAAATAAGTTTGGTAAAAGAATACAGAATATTAGTGTAACAATTGTATATATAATATTTAAACCAATTTTAAAAAAATTTTTTAAGTTTGAAATAGTAGGAAAAGACAATATTACCAAAATAGATACAGGAGCAGTAACAGTATGTAATCATATTCATTATCTAGATTGTGTTATGCTAGCAAACGCATTTTGGAACAGAGAAATATATTTTCTAAGCTTAAAAAATAATTTTGAAATACCTGTAATAAGGCATATTATCAGATGTTTAGGGGCTGTACCTATTCCAGATACATTATCAGGTTATATTGAACTATATAGTCAGTTATCTGAAAAAGTAAAAGCTGGCTCATTATTTCATATTTATCCAGAAGGTTCTCTGCGTCCGGGGTGTAAAACATTAAGAGAATTTAAAAAAGGTGCTTTTTCTTTTGCTTTATTATATGATGTTCCAATAGTTCCATGTATAATAAAAATGAATAAAACTAAAAGACAAAGAAAAACAGAATTAATTATATTAGAGCCAATTTATGCAAATAAAGAACTTTCAAAAAAAGAACAAATAAATCAATTAAAACAGGAAGTAATAAATAGCATGGAAGCCTGTTTATAATAGATATAAAGCATCTAATCTTTAAGGGTTAGATGCTTTTTTTATAAAATTTCTTTTTAAATAAATAAGAATATGATAATATATGAAAGAACAAATCGTAAAAGGAGTATATATGGAATTTTTTGAACAATATTTAGAAAAACTAAATAAAGAACAAATTAAAGAAATAAAAAAATTAAGAGAATTGATATTTAAAACAATACCAGATATTCAAGAAACATTTGATTATAATATGCCGACATATAAATATAAAAATAAAAAAATAATAGCTTTAGCAGCTCAAAAAAACTATTATAGTCTTTACATACTCCATACTGATATACTTGATAAATATAGAGAAAAACTCACAAGATATAATTTAGGTAAAGGATGCATAAGATTCAAAACTTATGAAAGCTTAGATAAAGATTTAATTATAGAGATATTAAAAGAAACAACAAGTTAATTAAGTTAAAACATAGAGGAGATATAAATGAAAAAAGGTGACATAATAGAACTAAAAATAGACAAAGTACAATTTCCTAATAAAGGAATAGGAAAATTTGAAGATAAAAAAATAATAGTTAAAAATGCTATTGAAGGACAAAAAGTAAAAGCTTTAATAAATAAAAAAAGAAAAAATAAAATAGAAGCTAAACTTCTAGAAATATCACAAAGAGCAGAATATGAAAAAGGACAGATTTGTGAACATTTTGGAGTTTGCGGAGGCTGTCTATACCAAACTATGCCTTATGATATGCAGATAGAGACAAAAACAAAACAAGTAAAAGAAATATTAGACAGCTTTTTAGAAGATGAATATGAATTTCTAGAAACTATAAAAAGCCCTAAACAAATAGAATACAGAAACAAGATGGAATTTACCTTTGGAGATGAAATAAAAGATGGACCTTTAGCACTCGGAATGCATCAACGAGGGAAATTTTACGAAATAGTTACGACTTATGATTGTCAATTAGTTGATAAAGACTTTAGAGAAATACTTTGTCAAATTTTAAGGTATTTCCAGGGAAATAATATGTCGTTTTATCATAAAAAAACTCATACAGGATTTCTTAGACATCTAGTTATACGTAAAACTGCTAAAACTGGTGAGATTCTAATTAACCTTGTAACATCTTCTCAATCCAAATTAGATGAACAGAAATTTGTTAATAGACTTACACAATTAGACTTATTAGGAGAAATAAAAGGCATAATACATACTATAAATGATTGTGTTGCAGATACAGTACAACCCGATGAAGTAAAAGTATTGTATGGACAAAATCAAATAACAGAAGAACTGCTAGGACTTAAGTTTAATATTTCAGCTTTTTCATTTTTTCAAACTAATTCTTTAGGAGCAGAAAAACTGTATTCTGTTATAAGAGACTTCGCAGGAGATACAAAAGACAAAACTATATTTGATTTATATTCAGGAACTGGAACTATAGCTCAAATACTCGCTCCAATAGCAAAAAAAGTTGTAGGTATAGAAATAGTTGAAGAAGCTGTAAAGAAAGCGAAAGAAAATGCTGAGCTTAATAATCTAAAAAATTGTGAATTCATAGCTGGTGATGTACTAAAAAAAGTAGATGAACTAAAAGAAAAACCAGATATTATTATAATTGACCCACCAAGAGTAGGCATACATCAAAAAGCAATAAACAAAATAATAGACTTTAACCCGGAAGTGTTTATTTACGTATCATGTAAACCTACATCTCTAAAAAAAGACTTAGAGATATTTTTAGAAAGAGGCTATAAAGTTGAAAAAATCCAGTGCATTGATATGTTTGGTCATACTCCGCATGTTGAAACAGTAATAAAAATATGTCGTTGTAACCATTGATTTTACTAGTGTTTCAGCTGTTCTGCAATTTTATTCTTTTACTAAAAGCAGCGAAAATTACATAGAAAAAGACCTAAAAAGGAGTATTGAAATAAGATTTGCTATATGACATCGTATGTGTGAACATGTCAGTTAATAGTAGATTTCATGTACTAAAATAAGTATGTAAATTACTCATACAAAATTGTAGGTTATTTTCTTTATTTTTTAAATCACCTAGTGGGTGAAAGTAATAATTGTATTATTCCACCACCTTTATCTCTAGTAAACTAATACCACTTTATACTTATACCTGCTTTTATATTGAGTGTTTAGGCTTTAAAAAAGTAATTTAATATAGTCAATTAATATATAAACAATATTAATACAAAAGACATGCATGATTAGATTCAGCATGTCTTCTTTTACATAACTTTTAGTACTCATTAAAACTTTCATAATCTTCTTCTTTTAAAGATTTTCTGTACTCTTCTATATGATCCCTATCTTTTGCATTTTTCGTTTTCTCATTTCACTTGCTAATATACTTTTGTTTAGCAGTATTTTTTTTGAAACCTCTGCAAATGAATAGCCTTGTTATATAAAATCTAATGCTTTCTTAAGCTTTTCTTGAGTATATTTTTTGAAAATTATATTAATGCCTAGTTTCTTTGTGGTTGTACAATTAACCTATATATCTTTTCACAAAATCCTTTGCATTTTGTAAATCTTGTGCATCTGGATGACTGCTAGCTTGTTTATGATTTTCAAGTTGAGCTTTTATATGAGGATTATCAGGATCATCTTTAAGCTGTTTTTTATAATGCTCAGTTAAACGTTCATCTATTTTACCTTGACACAAAAAATGCCCTAGCAATTGATTGACACCAGCTAACTGCTCTTCTACTCGTTTTTTGACATCTTTGTAGTATTCTCCTATATCGCTAGCCCCTAATGTACCAAATAAAAGTACTTTTTTACTATGTAATGTCTCTAAAAGTTTCTTAACATTATTGTCGCAGTTACCCTTATCAACCCAATATCCAATAGCTACTATATCATAATCTGACAAATCTGGTACTTCACTAATTGAGCATATATCTTTCTTAGTATCTACAGCGTCGTAAATTGCCTCTGCAACTTTTTTTGTATTATTCGTAAGAGATGAATATGTCACTAATGTTTTAATCTTTATTTCCTCCTTCATATTAATATTGTAAATAAATCGGTTATTATGCAATTATATCACAATTAATCTTTAATTATTCATGAAAAATATGCTAATTACGACTTTTTTAAATTTAATCTTTAAAAAAGGGCACATTAGTCCCTTGTCTTAATATTTATATTTTGAAATTTGATGATATTGTTTGTTAAAAAAAGATGATAAGTAATACATAACATTGTTGATAAATATTGGAATATGTTTTAAAATTATTATAACAATGTTAGAAAATCATATTGCTAAAAGACTTTATGAAAGTTTTACTTTTAAAGATACAGGTAAAATTATTGATGGAGACTTGTAGAAATGAGGTGCTGTAGGTAATGAATGAATTAAATAACAAATATAACAGAATATTAGAGGCATTTCTTGACAAGATAAAAAAAGATAAAGAAATCATAGGAGTTATTTCTTACGGAAGTATAGTTAATGGTAATTTATGGGAAGATTCAGATATTGATATTTGGTTAATTTCCAAAGACAATAACAAAAACATTTACAAACAGTTCTCTCTCATAGAAGAGGATATAGACCTTCAAGTTGAGTTATACAGTAGGAAATATTTTATTGAGTTAGCTCAGAGCCCACAGAACTATAGCATATTTAAATCAATACTGAATCAAAGTAAGTTACTATATTGCACGGATAATATGATAAAGAATTTATATTCAGATAAGGGAACACTAGGAACTATAGAGAAAGAAGGAAACTTGTTAAGATATGGTGTTTATTCAGTTACAAGTATAATAAAAGTTAAGAAGACTTTGAATCAATCAAAAGATATTGTAGAGATATTTAATGTGTATTTAAAATTAATAAAGAATTTATCTAGTATAGAAATAGCTTTACATAACCAATATCAGAGTAAATTGGTGGAAGTTCAAGCACATAAATTAAATCCTGTTTTTTGGGAAGAGGTCTATGCCGATTTATTGAAACAACCCCTTACTTATCATATGATTGAAAATTCTGTAGATGAATGTACGAGATATTTAGTTGATAGAACAGCATTAATCTTTGCTCCTATAATAAATTGGCTTGAAACAGAGGGCGAAGTAAGAGGAATTTCAGAAATCAATGAATATATTGAAAGAAAATATTCTTTTAATAATGAAGGAAATGAATTGACAGATGCATATAATTGGTTAACTGAAAAGAATATATTAATTAAAACTAGTGAATCGATCAAAATTGTAGATAAAAGCAAGTATTTTTATGAAGAAGCAGCATATGCGTATAATTATGATTGTTAAGACTATTTAAAAGGTTACCATTTGGTTATAAACACAATAGAAAGGATGTTGGAAATCTATGGAGAAGAGTATAAGTATAAAGAATGCAAGAGAGAATAATCTTAAAAATGTCAGTGTGGAAATACCGAGAGATAGCTTTGTTGTCATTACTGGTGTAAGTGGGTCGGGAAAAACATCTCTTGCGTATAATGTATTATATGGTGAAGCACAAAGGAGATTTCTGCAATCATTATCTTCCGCTTCAAAAACAGGAATAATAAATATGCCTAAACCTGATGTGGATATGGTAAACGGCTTATCTCCAGTAATATCAATACCTCAAAAAAGAAGTATTACGAATCCAAGATCTTCAGTTGCGACTTTAACGGATTTATCAAGTTATGTAAGGATGTTGTATTCTATCCTAGGACAAGCCCATTGTCCAGTGTGCCATAATGTGATTAACAGTTATTCAATTAATCAAATGGTTGATCATTTAATGAATTTACCAGAAGATACTATATTGCAGATACTAGCACCAGTAAACAAAATATATGATGAAGACTATGATTATTTGTTGACGGATTTACGCAATAAAGGCTTTAGAAAAATATTAATTAATGGAATTCTATATAACATGAAGGATAGCATCCAATTAAATCAAGAGGAACAATTCACAATCTATGTTGTAGTAGATGAAGTTAGCATACTGAAAGATAACTATGAAATATTAGCTACTTCAATAAAGCGTGCATTGGATATGGGAGATAACTTAGTGAAGTTTGATATTATTAGCGATGATATACCTAATGAAAACATTAGAAAAGTGATAAATGACTTCTTTGGTTGTGAACATAATATTGTTGCAGGTAGATACATGCCTAAAGATTTTTCAGCCAATGATTTAAGTGGTGCATGCCCAACATGCCATGGACTAGGGACTTATAAAGTAACAGAACCCAGATTATTGATAAAAGATAGTAAAAAAAGTATGAGACAGAATCCTTTCTATATCTCCCAATTTTTATTGGCAGATAGAAATGGTGCAGCTAGATTGTATAGCCTTGCAAATCATTATGATTTTGATATAGATGCACCATATGAAGAGTTAAGTGAAAGTGTTAAAGATGTTCTAATGTATGGAACAAAAGGTGAGCGATATGAATTATTGAGGCCTAATGGTGAAAGATATGAGGTTAATAAGAGAAGATTCGTAAGTTATGAAGGTCTTGTCAATTATGTAAATAGATTTTATAAAAAAAGTGTGTTGGAGAATTCAACAAGTAAACAAAATGAAAGGTTGTTTGTTGATAGACTTTGTCCAGACTGTAAAGGAAAAAAAATCAAAAGAAGCAGATTGTTAGTGAAAATTGATAATGTTGATATATATACTTTTGGTTGTTTTAATATAACAGAGTTAAAGACCTTTCTAGAGAACATCCATATACCAGAGTCAAAAAAAGATTCTATACAACAGCTGTTAGCTGAATTAAGACTAAAGCTTAATGCATTAATTGAAATTGGACTCGAATATTTAAATTTAGGTAGAAGTGCTAATTCACTGTCCGGGGGAGAAACGCAAAGAATTAGACTCTCCACGCAAATTGGTTTGGATTTAATGGGAATGATATATATTCTTGATGAGCCAAGTATAGGTCTTCATGCGAGGGACACATATAGGATAATTAAATCGCTAAAGAGATTAAAGGAAGCAGGTAATACTGTTATTGTTGTAGAACATGATATGGATATCATCAAAACGGCTGATTATATTATTGAAATTGGACCTGGAGCTGGAATTCACGGGGGAGAAATTGTTGCCACAGGAAGTATCCATGAGATTAAACAAGGGAATAGCCTGTTAGGTAAATACTTAAATAATATTAAAGGTATAAGGCTGCCTAAGAAGAGAAGACAAGGCTCTGGAAAGTCTATTACAATAAAAGGAGCTAAGGAAAACAATCTAAAAGATATTAATGTCAACATACCCCTTCATACATTGATTTGTGTTACTGGAGTTTCAGGTTCAGGAAAGAGTAGTATTGTCAATGAAGTACTCTACAAAGCAATTATATCTAAAACACATGATAAAAGAGTTTTGCCTGGTTGCTACGACAGTATAGAAGGAATAGAGTATATTAGTGATATAAGAAATATTGATCAAACACCAATAGGTAGGAGCTCCAGGTCTAATGTAGCTACTTACTTGGGTATTTATGATAGCATACGTAAACTATATGCGAATACGGAAGAGGCCAAAAATAAGGGGTACAACAACACATATTTCAGCTTTAATACGACTGAAGGTAGATGTGAAAACTGTAATGGTGAAGGAAGGATAGTGATGGAATTACAGTTTGTACAAGACATTACTACAGTTTGCCCAGTATGTAAAGGGCAGCGTTATAAGAGTGACATATTATCTGTTAAATACAGAGGAAAAAATATTGCTGAGGTCCTTGATTTAACAGTGGAAGAAGCATTGGAATTTTTTAAAGACGTGAATGGAATCTATAGAAAAATCAAAGTGTTAAATAAACTTGGACTAGGTTATCTGAAGTTGGGACAAAGCTCAAGCTCTTTATCAGGGGGAGAAGCTCAAAGGATAAAACTTGGAAAAGAACTAGGTAAATTAAAGAAGAAAAAGGATAATCTCTATTTATTGGATGAACCAACAACAGGACTTCATTTAGATGATATCGAAAAACTTATATTGGCTTTAGATGAGTTAGTAAATCAGGGTAATACTGTTTTGGTTATTGAGCATAATTTGGATTTAATCAAGGTAGCTGACTATATCATTGACTTAGGACCTGAAGCAGGAGAAAAAGGAGGCGAATTAGTAGCCGAAGGGAGTCCAGAAAAGATAATAGAAAATAATAATTCATATACAGGTAAGTACTTGAAAGAGTATTTCTATGATAAAATGTGAAAGTTCGTTTGACCTCGTATTTGTAAACATGTTAGCAAATAATTGATTTCTCGTTCAAAAGAAAATTGGTAGTAAAAAATAAAAATGTATTTATTTAGTCGTAACTAAGTAAATACATTTTTATGCTAATCTTTAACTTTGCTGTAATATACCTACAATTTTACTTGCTTTTTTCTCAGCTTTTTTTTCTAATATTAATATTTTTTGTAGTTCATCAACCTGTTCATTACGAAGTTCATTATTCCAAATAACTTTTATTTTATTTGAATCTTTTTTTATATTTAATAGTTTTTTATACACTCTTTCAGCTATTAAATATATTTCATTAAATATATTAGATAGTTCTACTAATTTAGTACATTTGTCGTCATTAAATAATTTTGAACTTTCATTTAAATATTCATATGCACATCTACGAGCATCAACTAAAGCCAATAAGCAATAATGATTTACATCAAATCTTCTAAAAAAGTCTTCATCATTATTATTTGATTCACTAAATAATTTTTTGTTTTTTAAAGCTATACACCATTGATTATATGCTTCATACCCCATTGCATATCCACATCTTCCTTCTTTTTTTCTATTACTATCAATCATAATTTTTAAAGAATTAATTAAATTATCTTTAGCAGATGGTGGAGTAAATTCCTCTTCAAAATGAGAAATAATGAATGGCCAGTTATCAACATATAAATATCTGTCGTTACCTAAAAATTCTCTATCAATAATTTCTTTATCAAAATATGTTCTACACAATAATGTTTTTCCATGCTCTTCATATCCTGTAATAACTCCCCACTCAGGTGCAACTCGTAAGTTAATTGCTAATACAGGAATATTCTTATTTAACTCACGTACAATACAATTTCTTTCACTTTCTCTAAACTCTTTAGGTACTCTTTCCGCATGTACACATTTAAATCCAAATGCTTTATAACCAGGTGTTGCATAATCATAAGCTACAAGAGCATCTACAGAACTGTAATCCCATACTGGATGAAATGCAATTCTATAACATGCACCTGACACTCCCATTACTTCTTCATAAGATGTATCTCTACCCATTCCTTTTAGTGCAACAGTTAGCGCACCAGCCCAAGTACAATCCATTTTATTTTCAAAACTTAAGGGTTCTATTCCTTTAATTATCCTTTTATCTTCTACAGAGAGTTCCCTAAACAAGTTCTTTTTATCTGATGAATATACAATATTTTCACTTTCTTCACATACAACTAAGTTAATTCCAGTATCATTAACATAAATTATGGATAAATATTCAATTTTTGCTGTAGAAGGATTACTTGGAAAAGTCTCATGATTTGCATTGTAGTTTGTCCAGTTAAAATACTTGTAATGCTTTATTTTGTTCATAACATTACTGTATGCCTCACTATTTCCATAATATGCATCTATTATATCAAGTCCGTTACTGTAACTCTCTATGCCTTTTTTATTAGCTTTTATACACAACTCATCACCTTGTTTGGCATATGAATAAAAAATACCTGAAGGAGTTTTATATTTTAATAGTAAATACCATACTCTATTGTTATCATTAACTTTTTTAAAAGTTGGTTCTCCAATATTTATTATTAATGTATCATTGTCAGCTAGCTTATTAATTTTCTTAGTAACATTTAATTTGATATCTCCATCAGTATATATTGCTTCAAGCACTTGTAATTCAGCAGGTATAAGTATATTATCAATTGAACATCCTAAATGTTTAGCAAGTCTAGGCAGAATAGAAGTTTCAGGTATGGAACGTCCATTTTCCCATTTACTAATTGCTTGTGGACTTACATTTAACATTTCTGCTAAAGTTTCTTGAGTATATCCTTTTTCTTTTCTCAAAAGAGTAATTTGATTTGCTATATCTATCATTTAATCACCTCATAATATATGATATTATCAGTACTGATTATATACCTTAAACCCTAATTATTCATAACAATAATCAAAACTAAACTAAGCCTTTATTGGTTTCTAAGCATTCAACGCATCTAATGGGTGCTATTTACATTTGATGAAACAATTTTAAACTCATTACTTGTTTTCAACAATTGCTATGAATAAAAAGGGTAAAATAATGAAATTAAAGAAAAGAGCGGGGTCAGGCTTGATAAGTTGACAAAGGAGCGGTGTTTCTATGATTAACACTATGAGAAAACAATAATTGACAATTAGCAAATTACAAAAGAGAACTACAAACATTATATTTGGAGCAAGGGATACCACTTCCGCAATGTTCTTCCATTAGTTTGATTATATTGTCATATTTGCTCATACATCGTAAATCGTTCAGCCAATAACTGAACAAAACAGCCGAAGATAGCATCATAACTCAACCCCAGTTGAAAAAGTTCTTGACAAATATCCGAATTCGGACTACAATATCAAGTATCCAAATTCGGATACTTGATATTTAAGGGGATTTTTAAATGAATAAACATATCAAACAACAACTTGAAACATTGAATCAACAAGAAAAAGAACTCATTTCCATCTATCGCTATATCTCTAGCAAATTAGGAGTTTCTGACAGTGAATTCAGGGTATTATATTCACTTTTTACTTTTGAAGGAGAGTGTTCTCAGCAAGACATCTGTGATATATGGTATTTGCCAAAACAAACTGTAAACTCAGTCGTTGCGAGCTTAACAAAAAAAGGATACATATTTCTTGAAAGAGTTCCGGGTACACGTAATAGAAAGAACATTCGTATGACCGAAGTTGGAATAGAGTTTGGAAAAAATACGGTGTTAGACATTTATGATGCAGAGCAAAGAGCTCTTGCAAAAATGTCGAAGCACGAACGTGAAGAATGTATTTCACTGTTGGGGAAGTATATTACATTTTTGCGTGAAGAAATTGATGAATCGTTAAGTAAAGAGAAGGAATAACCACAAAATTATGGCTCATGAACAATAGATGAAAGAGGATTACTTTCTACTTGTAATAATTAAACTCAAGGACTGTATTAATATACTATGCATATAAAAAAAAGATAATATACAAACTATGTATAGGAAAATTCATATTTTTATCTATATAAGGTTCGCAAAAACTAATTTTGCGAAGGAGGGTTTATCCAATATGAATATACTTGTTACTTTAGATTCTAATTATATTAAACCGTTAAAAGTTATGCTAAAATCACTATTTCTAAATAATCAGAAAGAGAGTTTTACAATTTTTTTGATGCATTCAAGTATAAAGGATGAAGAAATATCTAATTTGAATAACTATATCAACAATAATGGAAGCCAACTAAAAGTATTATATGTTGATAACAGTTGTTTTTCAAATGCTCCTTCTCATCTATACTATACTAAGGAAATGTACTACCGGTTGCTTGCATTTAAATTATTACCTGATGATATTGACAGAATATTGTATTTGGATCCGGATATTTTAGTAATCAACTCAATAACAAATTTATACAATAATAATCTTGAAGGGTACTTGTATGCCGCTGCATTTCATGACATTATTGCATTTAAAGAAATAAATAAAATTAGGTTTTATCCGTATGAGATTAGTAACTACTATAATTCAGGAGTACTTTTAATGAATCTAGAACTACAAAGGAAAAGGATTGATGAAGATTCTATTTTCAAGTTTGTAGAATTAAATCATGTACACTTAACATTGCCAGATCAAGATGTTTTAAACGCACTGTATTCAAAACAGATTAAGAGCTTGGATGAAAAATTATACAACTACGATGTAAGGTATTTTACATATTATAAAATGGCTAGCAAAGGTAAGTGGGATATGGAACATGTTATTAACAATACAGTAATACTACATTTTTGTGGAAAGAAAAAACCATGGAAAAAAGGATATAGTGGAAAGTTCCATTCAGTGTATAAGCATTATGAAAAATTAGCCTTTAATCAAAAATAATTATTGCCTTAGAATGAACATATAAAGATTTCGGACTAAAGTAGATGGAGTTTTACCAAAGCCTTTCTTTTGAAAAGCCGTGAACAAGACTAATATTAGCTTCAAGTAAAAAATAATAATTAGAGCATGGAAACAATGTGATATAATAAATATAAATTTAGCAAAAAGATTAAATATACAATTACAGCTATATTAAATTAGAATCAGATAATTAGTCAATTTGTCAAGTTTATCCTATTACTACATTAGCGGTTTTCAACCAGATAATAGCACAATAAAATAATACGGATTATTATATAATAGGAGGTTTTGTAAGATGGAAGAGATAAATGTCTTGAGTAAACTTGTAAACAAAAAAAGGAAATTATCATGGACTATTTTTATAACTTATATTGCAATATTCGGTTGTGCAGCTTTTCCACTATTTCCACAATATACTGCCTATTCAAATATTATTTTACACTTAACAAATGCTGTGTATGTAATACCATCAGTGTTTATTTCTTTGCTTGGTAAGGGTCAGACTATAAAAGTATATAGTATTTCATTTATTAGTTTGTTAATAGGTATGATTTGCAGATATTTTATTGAATTTGGTGAGGTATCTAATAGTGTGAATTTTACTGCAACAAATATAGTATTATTTCTTGAAATACTTCCGTTAGTGTATATGGCTACTTATTATTTATACAGCAAAAAGTTAGAGGGATAGATTGAGATTTTTGAAAGGAGAATTGGTAATGTACATCAGAGCTATTATTTCTACAATTGTTGCGTGGTTCGTAGGACTTCTAATTGATGCCAACGTTAATTTTAATCCAAAAGGGTTTTTGTGTTTAAGAGTTGTGTTGCCTATTCTTATAATGGGATATTTTATTCTCTATGCAATAAAAAAAATAGCAGATAAATGAAAAAGAAATGGGGTCAGGCTTGACAAATTGACAAATAAGCAAAAAGAGCGGGTCAGGCTTGACAGGTTGACAAAAGAGCCGAATCAAGGGATACCACTTCCGCAATGTTCTTCCATTAGTTTGATTATATTGTCATATTTGCTCATACATCGTAAATCGTTCAGCCAATAACTGAACAACACAGCCGAAGATAGCATCATAACTCAACTCCAGTTGAAAAAGTTCTTGATAAGTATCCGAATTCGGATACTTGATATTTAAGGGGATTTTTAAATGAATAAACATATCAAACAACAACTTGAAACATTGAATCAACAGAAAAAGAACATTCGTATATATGTATGTCTCAAAATGTTGTCAGAATTTTGATTTGTTTTTTATTTTGTGTATTTTAGTTAAGAAAAAATAGAAAATCAAAATAGTAATTTCACATAAATATCTTGATTTTGATAACTTTAAAAATTTATTTTGGAAATGCTCTAAAATACCTAAAAAATTTCAATTACTTGCGAAAAAATTAATGAAATACAGGTTAGATCTTAATGCATATGAAAATTTAGTTGTGTTGGGAAATATTTTGCAATGAATTAATTAAAACATTATATATATAAAATATATAATATGTGATAAAATTTATGTAAAGAAGAGTCGAAAATAATTATTTTTTAGGAGCTTTTGGCTCTTTTTTGATTAAGACTAAAGTAAAAAAGAGGAGATAAAAATGGCTAAAAAACATAAAGTAACTAAAATATTTTTAACTACAATATTTATATCAGTATTAATATTAATTGGTAGTTATAATGAATGTTGGGCTTCTAGTGATATTAAACTTATAGTAGACAACAAAGATATTACAAATTTATCTGGCCCAATAATAGTAAATAGTAGAACTTTAGTACCCATCAGATTTATTTCTGAAGCAATAGGGGCTAAGGTAATTTGGGATGGTGACAATAGAACTGTTTTAGTTGAAAAAGAAAATAAAAGCGTTTTTCTTAAAATCGATAGTAGAATAATAAATTATAATCAAGGTGAATTATATCAATTCAGTGATGTAGCACCATTTATTATAAATAGCCGTACTTATGTGCCTTTAAGATTAATTAGTAATGCACTTGAGATAGGTATTGAATGGGACAATGAAACAAGAACTGTATACGTAGATTCTGCAAAAAAATCGAGCATTGAACCTTTTTATGATTTTGAAATAAAATCAATTAAAAACAAAAATATAATTACTAGTAATACAAATATTGAAATAGATATACCTGAAGGCTTTCAAAATGAAGCGAAAGAAATAAAAATGTTTTTAATAGATAAAGATACACTTAAAGGTTTTGAAGTAGCTAACAGTAGTGCTGTAGATAAAGTTATTACATATCTCCCCAAAATAGAGGATGACGGCGAAAAAATTATTGTAGTAGCATTATATGATGAAAATAACGAAATAATAGCAGGTGATTTGGCTTTAGTTACTATTGATGTTATACCAGAAGTTCAACTTGAAGGGATAGAATATAATGAGGTTATAACTGATGAATTATCTATAAAACCAAAACTTAATTTTTTACCTACATATGTTAAATATGAATTCATAAATACAGCTAATGAAAAAATAATAACTGTAAATGAACGAGATCCATTTGATTATTATACATGGTATCCAAAACCTAATCAAAATGGGGATTATAAAATAAGAGTTGTTGCTTATGATGGAAATGATAATTTTTACGAAAGTGAATATTATTATACTTCAGTTAATATTGATAGTAAATTAAGTTTAAAAGGTGTTTATGATGATATGACTATAAATAAACCTGTATCTTTACTAGCCTCAAGAAATTTTGATGTACTTGAAACACAGTTTTTATTAATAGATCCAGTTACTGAAAAAGAAACTTTATTAACTACAATACCTTTTGGAAGTTATTCTTGGTTTCCTAATTCAGAATATGCAGGAAAAAAACAACTGTTAGTAAGAGTAAAGGATACTAGTGGTAAAACTCATGATAGTGAAAAAGTAAATGTAAATATTGATGGAAGTCCCAAAATTATGCTTATAGGAGTGGGGCCAGGTCAGGTGCTAACTGATGATGCTAAGCTTTCTATTAAAAGCAATGTTGATATTGATAATGTAAAATATATATTAACTAATAATACTACTAATCAATCACGAATAATAGGAGAGACTACTGAAAAAGAATTTGTTTTCACTCCTTTAGAAACAGATGAAGGAGAGGTAACTATACAAGCCAAAGCTATGTATGAAGATGAAATTTTGTATTCAGAAAAAATTTCTCTAAAAATATATCTTGAAGAGTTGTTTGGTCCTGAAAAAGTAGTTGAAAAAGATAAATTTATTGAAACAATATCATCTTTGGCTATAGATTCAAAAAATAAAACAGACATGTCTGCAGCGCTGCAAGTAGCTCAAGCAATTCTAGAAACGGGATGGGGTCAAAGTGTTCCAGTTGATAAATATAATGGGACGATATCTTACAATCTTTTTGGAATAAAGGGAACAGGAACTAATGATTTTGTGGTTTCGAACACTTGGGAAGTTTATAATGGGGTTAGCTTTAGGACTGATGCAAATTTCAGAGCTTACCATAATATTAATGAAAGTTGGCTAGATCATAAAAATATATTATTAAAATTGTCAAGATATGAACCTTTTAGAAAAGTAATGAATGATAGTACTTTAGGAGCATGGACTATAAGAAGAGCAGGATATGCTACAGATCCTAAATATCCTAT
Source organism: Tissierellales bacterium (assembly GCA_018433765.1). GTDB lineage: Bacteria > Bacillota > Clostridia > Tissierellales > Sedimentibacteraceae > SM3-B41. The sequence goes on along the minus strand of JAHDQO010000021.1, from coordinate 155,918 downwards.
TAAATTGATTAAAATTATTAAAGAATATGATTTGCTAAAATTAGATGAAATACAAATTTAATTCAGAAGGAAAAAATAGGGTCAGGCTTGACAAATTGACAAAAAGCAAAATCCTCAAAAGTGCAATTTTGAACATTGGTGGATAGTATGTGGTGAAGATATTATAAAAACCTTATATTGTAAGCGTGATGATTTAAAAGAGAAAATTAAATAACAGCAAGTAAAATCAAGCAATGATCTCTATATTTATTTATAATAAATGTAGGGTGATTGAAATGAGGTGAATAGACGAATGTACGAGTGGCAGAAACAAATTCAAATAATCGTTGATGAAATTGACAAATGTATTAAAAACTATAATGACGAAGCCTTGACATTACGCTTTCTTTCTCGCAGGCTGGGTTATTCCGAATTTTATTCAACGAGAAAATTTAAGCAAATATCGGGTATGCAGTTTAGAGATTATTTGCGGCTTAGAAAGTTAGCCTTTGCATTAAAAGAGGTTAGAGATAGTGAAAAAAGAATTTTGGACATTGCTTTTGATTATGGTTTTTCATCACATGAAGCTTTTACAAGAGCTTTCAAGGGAGCATATGGTATAACTCCAAGTGAATACCGAAAAAAGCCTAAGCCTGTCATTCTTCGTACAAAAATAAACCCTTTCGACCGCTACTTTTTAGGATTTGGAGAAATTGGTATGATGAAATCAACAGATGATGTTAAAATTTATTTTGTAACCATTCCCGCACACAAATTTTTACACATTAAAAACTTTGAGAGTAATGGATATTGGGATTTTTGGCAAAAGCAAAGTCTTATTCCGGAACAGGATTGCGAAACAATTTGCGGTTTACTCGATAGTATCAAGGGCAAATTGGATGACGATGGCGGGAATGAATCTAACAGCGGAAGCGGTCAGATTATGGCATACATTAATGATCCCGACGGAAGACTCTGCGATTGGGGTATTCGACGTACGGAGTGTTATGGAGTACGTCTTCCTTCTGATTATATAGGCGAAGTACCACCACAAATGCTTATGATTGATGTTCCTGAAGCCGAGTATATTGTTTTTGAACATGGTCCATTCAATTATGAGCAGGAAAATCGTAGTGTAGAGGAAAAGATCGAAAAGGCAATGGAAACTTTTGATTTTGCAAGCACCGGTTACTGCTTTGATACTTCGCCTGGTAGAATAATTTACTTTTATTTTAATCCCGAACGGTATTTTAAGTATATCAGACCAGTGCGGAAGTAGATAAAATTTACGGTAAAAATTTAATTTCCTATTTTCTAATGTAAAAACTGCAAGTGCTTTTTCAATAATATCCCTTATAAAAAAGATAACATAGTAAAGCAGAATCTTTAAGAGTACAATTGTAAACATAATAGATAGTAGTCAAATAAAAGAGAGTATCCTTTTTATTGAGGTACACTCTCTTTTATATCATAGTTTATTATGTGTAAAAAACATATATCAAGTATAAAAAAGCTAAGATTAGTTCTGAAATTGGCTATTAGCTAAATAGTTATCAAGTAAAGTTTTTTATAATTAATTTATGCAATATTATTAAGTTTCTTTTACATATGCTTTTCCATTGACTACAACATCGCATTTAATTTCATCTTGAATCAAATCATTATTTTCAAAATTACTTAATTCTACTGTAACTTTATTAGTTTTATTATCAAAAGAATATGTGTGTATTACATATCCTTGAGATACAGGGTATTTTTTGCTAAAATATGATCTTACCCATTTAAGATCGGTAACAGTTAAATTAGTTTCATCATATAGCCCTGCATAGGTTATATATGTATTTTCTTCCATGTCCTTTTCTCTTACTTTAACTAATACTACTTTATTATCTGTGTCATAGGTATACGAAATAATATTATATCCTTCTGCTGCTGGATATTTATTATTATAATATGTTTTTACCCATTCAAGTTCAAAATTATCGGCATAAACATTGGAATGCATAGATATAAAAAATGCAATTGACAATATAACCATTGCAAATATTTTATTTTTTTTCATAAGGTATATACTCCTATACTAATTTTATATTTTCTCTAGAATTTTTAATTATTTATATCTTTATAAATTATTCAACTTACATCAATATATTTAACTGATTTTGTTATATACTTAATCTTATTAACTTTTAAATACTTTTGACCCAATTTAGCCCCTTATATGTGTTGTGATTGTACTACATCTTTTATATTAATACAAGTATATTTAAATTAGTACACACATCATATAGACAAAATATCAAATGATTCTAATAGTTGAAGAATAGTGGTACTTACTTTACTATGATATTAGTAATTTATAAGAAACAGAAAATTAATTAACATAACAAGAATGGTAAAAAAATAGAAAAAGAATAGTGATATAATTTAGCTGGAGGTGCTCATATGAAGACAAATTATGACTGTATACTATATGTAATTGATCTAATTGAAGAAGACTTAGGTGAAAACTATAGTATTGATATGTTAGCAAGTCAAGTAGGATATTCAAAGTACCATATGCACAAAATGTTCACTAATGTGGTAGGTATACCTGTATATCAATACGTTAAAAAAAGAAGATTAAGTGAAGCAGCAAAAAAATTACTCTGTACAGAAGAAAGTATTATTGACATTGCTTTTGATGTAGGTTATGAATCACAACAAGCTTTCTCAAAGGCATTTAAGAAAGTATTTCGTTTAAGTCCCAAAGCTTTTAGGAAAAAAGTCAAAAAGTTTTCGTTAACTCCAAAATTTGAGATACATCAGAAAATGGAAGGAAAAAGAATTATGGACGTAAGATTAGAAAATGGTAGTGAAATTACACTTGCAGGATACAGTGCAAGTACGATGAAAGGATTCTTAGTAATACCAAGGTTATGGAAAAAACTTCACAAAGCAAAAGATAAAATGAATTCTAGATTGACAAAAGAGTGGGTTTATGCACTAAATGATTATGAGAATGCAGAAAAAACAGAAAATGGTCTTGGATTTGAGTATTATGCATGCGTAAATGTAGAAAATGGAGCAAATATTAATGACGAAATGGTTGTAAAAAAATTACCTGAAAGTAGATATGCAATTTTTTCATTTCGAGCTAAGCCACAAGATCCTATTGATAAAGCAATTGATCATATCTATAAAGAGTGGTTTCCTTCATCATCTTATCAACTGAATCACGAAGCGAAATATGACTTTGTAAAGTATGGTGAAATTACAGATGATAATGGCGTAGCAGATATAGAAGTTTGGGTTCCTATTTTATAGTATAGGGAAATCTTTTTGAAAAAATAAATATGTACGGTTAGGTTGATTACTTGATTGTACATATTTATAGAATTGAGGAATTATAATGAATAAGAATGTTGAGATTCTAATTGAAGAGGTAAAAAGTAAGAATAATAGAATTCGGAAAAATGCACTTGACAATTTACTAAACTTAACTCGAGAAGAAATAGAGTGGGTTTATGATATATGGGATATTTTCTTAGAAAAACTGAATTCGGATAATTCTTATCAAAGGAGTATTGGCGTTTTTTTACTTTCAAATCTTGCTAAAAGTGATTATGAACATAGATTTGTAGAAGTAGTTGACAGATACTTAGCATTAATGGAAGATGAAAAATTTATTACATCAAGACAAACAATACAAAATGCATGGAAAGTTGCCATTGCATATGATGAACTTAGAGAAAAAATAGTCAATTATTTGTTAAATATGTTTTCCAAAAATAAATTTTTAATAATAAATGCTAACCTTATTAGGAAAGACATTATTATGAGTTTATTTAAAATTAAAGAATTTTATAATGATGCAGTTGATATAGTAGATATTGAATTAAGAGTAGAAATATATTGTGTAGACAAAGAACGAAAAGAGTTAGTTAAGCTGTTACATAAGTTGTCGCATATTAGATAACATCCTTAGAAAAATCTCATGTGCCATAGGCTAAGCTAGCTAGTGGTCTTGACTTTGCTTTATATCTTAGCTTGTACATTTCCGTCAAAAGAAATATAATAGGATTAGGAGGTGTTATGAGTGAATTATATAACGACAAAGGAAGTAGCGAAAAATTGGGGAATTACAGACAGAATGGTAGTGTATTATTGTTCTGCCGCACGAATTAAGGGAGCTAAAAAAATGGGAAATACATGGATTGTTCCGGTTGAAGCTGAAAAACCGTCTGACAGACGATATAGGAGAAGTAAAGCAAAGGATGGTGAAAATAAATGAAACGGATATTTTTGGTTGAGGATGATAAGGCAATTGCCAGAAACCTTGTACTTTTGCTCCACTCGGAAGGATTTACGGTCACTCATGCTCCTACGAGAAATGAAGCCTTTGCAGTACTTGCTGAGAATAAATTTGACTTGGCGTTGATTGATATTTCTTTGCCTGATGGAAATGGCTTTACAGTTTGCACTGAAATTAAAGAAACACAAGATGTTCCTGTTATCTTTTTGACGGCTTCTGGCGATGAAGCAAGTGTTGTTACCGGGCTGAACATGGGTGCGGATGACTATATAACTAAGCCTTTTCGTCCGCGTGAATTGATTGCTCGAATTAGAACCGCCTTGCGAAAAAGTGGGAGTTTTGGGTCGAGCTTTGAATTTTGTGGGCTCCATGTTGATACGGCAAGCGGAGTTGTGAAAAAAAACGGTAAAGAAGTTTTTCTTTCAGCATTAGAATATCGCTTGTTACTGGTGTTTATTAGCAACCCAAAAAGTATTATCACAAGGGGCAGGCTACTTGACGAATTATGGGACGCAGCGGGCGAGTTTGTCAATGACAATACATTGACCGTGTATATCAAACGCTTGCGGGAAAAGATAGAGAACGACCCAACAAAACCGCAAATTATTCTGACTGTTCGCGGGACAGGGTATAGATTGGGGGGCGAGTATGCTTCGAAATAGAGAGTTTAGGAAGTTTGCCATTTTGTTCTCTTTAATTGCCGCCACCAGTGTAATGCTAGGATTTTCAATAAATACTGCGGCAGGAATCCTTGTAATTGCTTCTGCCACAGCCTTTGGTGCAGCGTTTTTTGCGTTTACTAAAATCCGATACAAAAGAATCGCACGGATTTCAGATCAAATTGACCTTGTGCTTCATAATGATGACCATCTGTATATTGGTGAATCAGACGAGGGCGAACTTTCTATTCTGCACAGCGAGATAACAAAAATGACTTTGCGTATTCGGGAGCAAAATGACGAGCTGAAAAAAGAAAAAAAATATCTTTCAGATTCGATGGCTGATATAGCTCACCAACTCCGAACTCCGCTTACATCTGCAAACCTCATTCTATCATTGTTAGCTAATAACCCCGATGAAAACGAGCGGAAAGCATTTGTAAGGGAAACAAAGGAATTGCTTGTGCGGATGGATTGGCTGATTACTTCCTTATTGAAATTATCTCGTTTGGATGCGGGTATTGTGGTGTTCCAAAGTGAGCAAATAGATGTAAACAATTTGATATATTCTTCGCTTCGTCCTTTCCTAATTCCGATGGAATTGCACAATATTAATTTGCAGATAGACGTGCCTAAAGGAGTAATTATTCAGGGTGATTCGGGTTGGCTTTCGCAAGCAATTCAAAATATCCTCAAAAATTGCATGGAAAGCACAGGTGAGAATGGGATGATTGAAATTATCTGTACAGATAACCCATTGTTTACCGAGATTACCATACACGACAGTGGTGCGGGCTTTGAAAAAGAAGATTTATCATGCCTGTTTGATAGGTTTTATCGTGGGAAAAACCCAAATGCTACAGGATATGGGATTGGATTGGCTCTCTGCAAGATAATTATAATACGTCAGGGAGGGACTATTACTGCAAAAAATCATCAGCAGGGCGGTGCGATATTTGACATTCGTTTCCCAAAGTGACAAATCTCTCACTTGAAAGTCACAGAGATGTAAGTTGAAGGTTCTATTATATGGGTAAACACAAGAAAGGAGACTTACATAATGGAATTTTTAAAAGTTGAAAATTTATGCAAGATCTATGGCAAGGGCGAAAACCAAGTTACCGCGCTTGACCATGTTTCGCTTGCAATCGAAAAGGGTGATTTTACCGCAATCATAGGCTCTTCCGGCTCTGGAAAATCAACATTGCTTCACATCATCGGCGGAGTGGACGTGCCGACAAGCGGAAAAGTGTTTTTGAACGGGCAGGATGTATATGCTCAAAGTAGTGAGAAACTCGCCATTTTCCGCAGGAGGCAGGTTGGGCTGATTTACCAGTTTCACAATCTCATTCCCACCCTGAATGTGGTGGAAAACATCACCTTGCCTATACTGATGGACAAGCGCAAGGTTAATGAGGAGTGGATGAATGACTTGCTTGATATGCTTGGATTGCAAGATCGTAAAATGCATTTGCCCAATCAGCTTTCAGGCGGTCAGCAACAGCGCGTTTCCATAGGACGAGCTTTGATGAATGCGCCGGCGGTTATGCTTGCCGACGAACCCACCGGAAGTTTGGACAGCCGGAATGGGCATGAAATCATAAAACTGCTGAAAGAAAGCAATAAAAAATATGGGCAGACTCTTATCCTCGTCACCCATGATGAAAATATTGCACTACAAGCAGACCGTATTATTGGTATATTAGACGGTAAAGTAGTGAGAGACGAGAGGGTACGACCATGAACATTTTTAACAAAGTTACTCTGCAAGGCATGAAAAAAAGCCGTACTAGAACGATTGTAACGGTTATTGGAGTTGTCCTGTCTGCTGCCATGATTACGGCGGTTGCTACCTTTGGCACTTCCTTGTTAAATTTTTTGGTAAACGGTTCTATTGTAAAATATGGAGATTGGCACGTTGAGTTTTTAGATGTTGATTCCTCTTTTGTGCAGGAGCGAACCCACGACAATGAAGTTGCAAACACCGTAGCATTTAAAAATATCGGATATGCAACGCTTGACGGCGGGAAAAGCCCTGAAAAACCCTATCTTTTTATCGCCGAATTTAGCGAAGAAGCCTTTGATACCTTGCCAATAAGACTGATTTCCGGCAGGCTTCCTGAAAATAGCAGCGAGATTCTTGTGCCAGCTCACGTTGCGGCAAAGGGCGGCGTTAGATTTACGGTAGGAGACAAGCTTTCACTTGCTGTTGGAAACCGCATTAATGGAAACAAAATTCTCGGTCAACACGACCCATATTTGTCCGAGGGACAATCTGGAGAGGGCAAAGAAGCTCTTGTATCAGAGGCAGATAGAACCTATACAGTTGTGGGTATTTGTGAAAGACCCAGTTTTGAGGAACATTCTGCACCGGGATATACCTTGATAACGAAAGCAGATACAGCAGACCAAGCAGACAGATTCAGCATATTTGTTACGCTTAAAGACCCGCGCGGAGTCCACGAGTACGCAAGCAGCACAGCTGGGGAAGGGAATTATGTCTTTAATGATGATGTTCTGCGCTTCATGGGCATTTCGGACAATAAACTGTTTAATGCGCTTTTATATTCGGTTGGAGGCATTTTGGTTGCCATAATAATGGTAGGTTCGATTTTTCTGATTTATAACTCGTTCAACATTTCTCTAAACGAACGTACACGCCAGTTTGGAATTCTCTCGTCGGTGGGTGCTACAGCAAGGCAATTACGAAATTCGGTGCTGTTTGAGGGACTTTGCATTGGCGCGATAGGTATACCGATTGGTGTTATGGTCGGTATAGGCAGTATCGGGCTTGTAATTCCTATTGTTGCGGAGAATTTCAATAATATTCTCCAAAGCTCGGTGCCTTTAACTTTATCCGTGTCTGTCCCAGTAATTGTAGCGGCGGCGGTGGTTAGTTTAGTTACCATTTTAATTTCAGCTTATATCCCGGCTAGGAAAGCAGCAAACACTCCCGTGATGGAGAGTATTCGCCAGACGAACGAGATTAAAATAGAATCTAAAGCTGTAAAAATATCAAAATTTGAGCAGCGTATTTATGGTTTGGAGGGAACTCTTGCGTTAAAGAATTTTAAGAGAAACAAAAAACGTTATCGAAGCATTGTGCTATCCCTTGTTTTAAGTGTAGTTCTGTTTGTATCGGGAAGTACTTTTGGAACAAATCTGGAACGGCTTTCAGAACAGTATGTAATGGACATTGACAATGACATCCTTTTTACTACTCAGGACATGGATGACAGCGAAATGTTTTCCCTTTACGACAAACTAAAAAACGCAGACGGGGTTTACGAAAGCTCGTACCAGACGGTTTTTGCGTATTCATGCACGGTTAAAGCAAGTAATTTTTCAGAACGTTATAGAGAATACGTGGGTTATGCAGAGACAGATGAAATGGTTCATCTGCAAATGGATATACAGTTTATTGAGGACTGTGAATATCTGAATTTTATCAAAGAATTGGGTTTGCCTGAAGAAGAATATACCGGGCAGAATGCGAAAATGATTGCAGTTGCCAAAAAGAGGGTTAAAAAGAAAGACGGTCCAAGCGAGATACTTGATATGTTTGCGAGTCGTTCCATGACTTTCAGTGTTGCTCCCGAAACAAATGACAAGCCAGTGATGGAACAGGAGCAAAGCATAAATATTACGTTTGTTGATACGTATCCGGTGGATCCGCCTCCAAGACAATTTTCAGAGGAGAAGCCATACGTTTTTATGGTTGTGGCACCCTATTCGTTCAAAGAGAAGTTTGAAACTCCGGAAACCCATGCAGATATAGGACTATCCTTTCAGTCAAAAGATCCTTCGCAATCAGTGTCTGATATGGAAGAGATTATTCAGGGTGCTGGAATTACGTCTGCGTATACCCTGTATAATGTGTATGAGATACTTGAACAATACCGCAGTATGACATTTGTTATTGATGTGTTTACATATGTTTTTGTCATCATGATTTCGTTGATTGCGGTTGCCAATGTATTCAACACTATTTCCACAAATATTAAGTTGCGCAGACGTGAGCTTGCTATGCTCCGCTCTATAGGGATGTCTGACCGAGATTTTAACAAGATGATGAATTTCGAGTGTGCCTTTTATGGCATGAGGACGTTGCTATTTGGGCTTCCAATAGCTGGAATCATCTCATGGCTTATTTATGAAGGGTTGGTGTCTGTAGAAAGGATGGAAAACTTTAATTTTGTATTCCCATTGCGCAGTATGGCAATCAGTGTGTTCAGCGTGCTCTTTATCGTTTTTATTACAATGCTGTATGCCATTAGCAAGATTAAAAAAGAAAATATCATAGACGTGCTTAGGGATGACATGACTTAGAAAATTAAAAATACGAAAGAAATACTACTCTGCGGTAGTTTTGACATAATAATCAAAACCACCGTTTTTTTTTCATAATTTGAAATTGGGAGGTATTAAAGTCTACATATTTAAAGTTTACTCAAAAGTGACATTTTCTAAAATTAATCTTAAAGTGACATTATCACAAAATAATGACACAGTAAAAAGTGTGTATTTGCATAATCATGTTACTATGCTATAATAATTATAAATTTTACATATGTAGTTAAATAAATTAATCCATTGGATTAATGTTTTAGTACAAGTACAGTGTTATTTTAGGAGGGAAAAAACATGGTGAGAAAATATCGTTTTTATCAAATAGATTCATTTACAAAAGAAAAGTTTACAGGAAATCCTGCTGGAGTAATAACAAATGCTGATGGGTTGACTGCAAGCGAGATGCAGAAAATAGCAAGAGAATTAAACAATTCTGAAACAGCCTTTATTTTTTCGTCAAATACAACTGATTATCATGTTTATATTCGGTATTTTACTCCTACAAAGGAGGTTCCAATATGTGGGCATGCTACTATAGCTGCACATTATGCACGGGCTGTTGAAGAAAAACTTGATACTATAAGAATAAAACAAAAATCTGGTGCAGGTATCCTACCGGTTGATATAAATAGGATAAATGATGATTATAAAATAGTTATGACACAAGGAAAAATTGAATTTGGTACATATATTGAGGGTACAAATAGGAAAGTTTTATTATCAGCTTTAGGAATTAATGAAGATGACCTATTGGAAAGTTGCCCTATTCAGATTGTATCAACAGGCCACTCGAAAGTTATGATAGGGATAAAGAGCAACACAAAATTAAATCGACTGAAGCCGAACTACAGTGCACTTTCCAAATTAAGTGAAATCATAGAATGTAATGGATTTTATGTTTTTACCCAGGAATCCAAAGAGAAAAACATTTTAGTTAAGGGTAGAATGTTTGCACCTGCAATAGGAATAAATGAGGATCCAGTTACAGGAAATGCTAATGGACCTCTAGGCGCATACCTTGTTCATCATAAACTTGTAGAGCATAATGGTTCTTTTTTCAGATTCAATGCTAAGCAAGGAGAGGCTATTGGTAGGGCTGGAATTGTTGAAGTTGAAATTAGTATAGAAAATGAAGAACCGATAAAAGTAAGAATTTCTGGAGAAGCAGTTACTGTATTTCAATCAGAATTGACAATATAATTAGATAAGCTATATCAAAAAAGGAGCTGTTAATTAGTCAATTTGTCAATTTGTCAAGCCTGACCCTATTTCAAAAATTTCCCATTGTGCCACAAAGACTATAGCCTTCTATCGCCTGCTTTTCTATAAATCTAGTCAATGCAGCTTTTTCATAAAACTGATAATTATTATAGAATATTTTATATTTATAATTTTTTTTCTTGATTATCATCTTCTATTCAAATTTTCACCTATTCTTATAAAAATATTTAAAATCATTTCTCAGTTAAGTTTATGCTGCTTTAAATAATGTCGTGTAAATAAACTTAATACTCATATTTAATCTTTAATCGTATAAGGTATTATTATTACTCTTTGATAAAATTTTAACATTATATACAACATTATACAAGTTGTAAGATAATTCTATATATTCAGTGTGGAATGAAAAAGTAATAATTAGAGCAGGTAAACATGTGATATAATAAATATAGATTTAGTAAAAAAATAATTATACCAAAGATAGTTATATCAGATAACTAGTCAATTTTTCAAGCCTGACCTATTAAATTAAAAAAAAGAGGATTATAGAATGAATAAAGATTATTATGCATCTGAAATTGAAAAAAGATTAAGCCATAAAGTTAAAATTATTGACTATATTTCATTACTTAAAGATGAAAATTTTATTTATTCCTTGTATTCTACAGGGAAACAAATAGTTATAGCTTTAGATGAAGAAGAAAATTTTATATTTGTAGATATAAGTTTCTGGGGCAAATTTAAACTATTAAGTTGTACTGGCGAATGTAAAATAAGTATGATGAAAAATTATGAAAAGTTAAAAATAGATAAGTGTCCACAATTAAATGGAGTTTATACGGTACAAGGTAAGCAAAAATGTGGTAAATATAGTAAAGATGAATTTATAAACATTATTTTATCGAAGTGAAGAAAGGGGTCAGGCTTGACAAGTTGACAAATTAAGAAGCTATGACATAACAAGTTAAATTGGTAATGGTAAAAGCAAATAACTAACATAAATATTAAATAATTTGACAAATCAAGCCAATTATCCCTATGCTATAACTGGTTTGTGTGGTATAATTTAACTGTATGTGTATTTATTTATCATAAATTTATATAAAGGAGATCAGAAATGAAAAAGTATTTTGAAGTTAATACTAAAACAATTGTTGCGACAGGACTGGGAGCCGCTATTTTTACAATTTTATTTATGTTTATTAAAGTACCATCTCCAATTCCAGAAACAAGTTTGCAAACAGCATATGGACTTAGTGCATTCTTTGCAGTAGTATTTGGTCCTATTGCAGGTGGTTTGATTTCGTTTATAGGACATGCTTTAAGTGATGCTGTCCAATATGGATCACCATGGTGGAGCTGGGTTATTGCAAGTGGAGTATCAGGATTTATTTTTGGATTTGCATATAAAAGAACAAGAGTTGAAGATGGTGAATTCAAATTAACAGATATTGTTACATTTAATGTTATTCAAATAATTGGTAATGCTATTGCATGGCTTATTGTTGCACCGATTCTAGACATTCTAATTTATGCTGAACCGGCAAATCTAGTTTTTACACAAGGTGCTATAGCAACAGTTATGAATTCAATTAGTGCAGGTGTAATAGGTACACTGTTATTAATTGCATATGCAGGAACACGTACTAAAAAAGGTAGCTTAAGTAAAAAATAATTTGACTGAAAGTTGGAGTGTACTAATGAGACAAAAGCCTATAATAGAATTTATTAATTATTCGTTCCAGTATTATAGTCAAGCTGAACCAACTTTACATGATATTAATTTAAAAATTAATCCAGGAGAAAAAATTTTAATAGTAGGGCCTAGTGGAAGTGGTAAAAGTACACTAGGCTACTGTATTAATGGATTAATTCCTTTTTCTTATAAGGGAAAAATAAAAGGAAGTTTAAAAGTTCAAGACTTGATTACGGAAGATCAAAATATTTTTATATTATCAAAAATTATTGGAACAGTTCTTCAAGATTCAGATGGCCAATTTGTAGGACTTACTGTTGGTGAAGATATTGCGTTTGCTATGGAAAATGATAATGTAAAAATAGATGAAATGAATGAAAGAGTTCGAAAAGTATCAGCCAAGGTTGATATGGAGAAACTATTGAACTCATCACCTTTTGAGTTATCAGGAGGACAAAAGCAGAAAACATCATTAGCAGGTGTTATGGTTGACGATGTAGATATACTACTCTTTGATGAACCTTTAGCAAATTTAGATCCTGCTACTGGAAAGGCTACAATTGAAATTATAGATGATATACATAAACAAACAGGTAAAACTATAATTATTATTGAACATAGACTTGAAGATGTATTATATTGTGATATAGATCGTGTAATTGTTATGGAAGAAGGTAGGATTGTAGCAGATATGTGTCCTGACGAGTTAGTTTCATCTTCAATATTAGTTCAAGATGGTATTAGAGAACCTTTATATGTTACAGCATTAAAATATGCAGGTATTTCTGTTAGTAAAGATATGAAACCTGGTTATTTGTCGAGCTTGGATGTAAATACAGTTTCTCAGCCTTTGAAGGAATGGTATCAATCTATAAAGAAGCCTGAAGAAGAATCAGAGGAAAAACAATCAATTTTAAGAATGGATAATGTTTCTTTTTCTTATGATGGTAAACATCAGATATTAGATAATGTAAGTTTTAAAGTTGATAAAGGTGAAATGATAGCTATCGTTGGAAAAAATGGTGCAGGTAAGTCTACCATTGCAAAAGTGTTATGTGGATTTGAAATACAGGATTCTGGAGATATATATTATCAAGGTCAGAATGTAATAGATAAAAGTATAAAAGAAAGAGCTGAAATAATAGGATTGGTTATGCAAAACCCCAACCAAATGATTTCAAAGACGTTGGTTTTTGATGAGGTAGCTTTAGGTCTTAGATTGAGAAATGTAGATGAAGAAGAAATTAGAGAGCGTGTAAAAAAAATATTAGAAATATGCGGCTTAGCACCATTTATAGAATGGCCTATATCTGCACTTAGTTTTGGTCAAAAGAAGCGTGTGACTATAGCTTCTATTTTAATATTAGATCCTAAGATAATTATTCTGGACGAACCTACAGCTGGTCAAGATTATCGTCACTATACTGAGATTATGAAATTTTTAGAAGAGATTAATAAGTTAGGTGTTACAATAATCATGATTACTCACGATATGCATCTTATGCAAGAATATACACCACGAGCTGTAGTTTTAGCAGAGGGTAAAGTAATTGCGGACACCCATGCATCAGTTGTATTAACTGATCACGAGATTATAAAAAGAGCGAATTTGAAGGAAACTTCTTTATATAATCTTGCTCAAAGAGTTGGTATAAGTGATAAAACAGATTTTGTACAAAGCTTTATTAATTTTGAGAAAGGGGTGAGAGTGTCTAGTGAAGATTAAACTATTTTCATATAATAGATTAGATACTCCAATTCACAGACTTTCAGGAATTACAAAATTAATCACTTTTTTATTTCTAACTTTTGCTGTGATGTTCTCATATGATATTCGTGTTATTATAGCAGTAATGATATTTGCTTTAATACTTTTAAGAGTATCTAAAATAAAGTTTTCACAAATAAAGGTTATGATGATTTATGTACTAATTTTTTTAGTAACTAATGCTATTATTACTTTTTTCTTTGCACCAGAATATGGTGTAGAGATTTATGGAACAAGACATGAAATACTAAAAATTTTTGGACGTTACAATTTAACAAGGGAACAGTTGTTTTATCAAACCACCAAATTTTTTAAGTATGCATCAGTAATTCCATTTGGAATTATTTTTTTACTTACAACAGATCCAAGTGAATTTGCAGCATCGCTAAGCGGAATGGGAATTAGTTATAAAGTGTCTTATGCTGTTGCATTAACACTGCGCTATTTTCCAGATATACAAAGGGATTATCAAGATATTAGTCAAGCTCAACAAGCAAGAGGTCTTGAAATATCTAAGAAAGCGAGTTTGCTTAATAGATTTAAGAATGCATTGTTAATTATTGTTCCATTAATATTTTCAACAATTGAACGGATTGAACTGATTAGTAATGCTATGGATTTAAGAGGATTTGGAAAGTTTAAAACAAGAACTTGGTATAAGAAAAAGAAACTGAAAAAGCAGGATTATTTGGCTATAATAGTATCAGTACTAATTTTTATTATAACTATTTTAATTTCTGTATTTATTAATAAGAGTAGATTTTATAATCCATTTATTTAAATAATCAACCTAAGAGGAGGAACATATGAAATCATTATTAGTTTTTCAAACAGATTTTACATATAAGGAAGGAGCAGTTTGCGCTATGTATGGTGTAGTAAAAAGCGTAGACTCTGAAATTGAAATAATAGAGGCAACTCATGAGATTCCTCAATATGATACGTGGAGTGCTTCTTATCGTCTATATCAATATATGAAGTTTTGGCCGAAAGGAACAATATTTGTATCGGTTGTTGATCCAGGTGTAGGTACATCTAGAAAAGCTTCTGTTGCTAAAACTTCAGACGGATATTATATTGTTACACCAGATAACGGATCTCTTACACATATTAAGAAAATGATAGGTATTACTGAAATAAGAGAGATAGATGAGTCAGTTAATAGATTAAAAGGAAAAGGAACGGAAGAGGTAAGTGTATTCCATGGAAGAGATATATTTGCTTATTGTTCAGCACGGTTAGCAAGCGGTATTATCTCTTATGAAGAAGTGGGACCAAGTTATAGTATAGATGATATAGTTGAACATCCCATTTTAGAACCAGTTGTTAAGCATAATAATATAAAAGGAATTTTTGAAATTGAGGATCCTAATTTTGGTAACTTATGGACAAATATAAGAACTAAAACATTTATGGAAGCTGGCTTTAAATATGGTGATTATATTGATGTCACTATTAGGAATAGCGGAAAAGAAGTTTTTTCTAATACAGTACTTTTTGAGAAATCCTTTGGGTTTGCAAAAAAAGGAGATGTTGTGATTTATAATAACGAATTTATGAAAATTTCTATGGCTATGAATCAATGCAGTTTTTCTAATACTCATAATCTATCATATGGTTCAGATTGGGAAGTTGAATTCTCTATCGAAGTTTAAACTTAATATATAAAATATGAATGCCTGCAAGTCTTATAAAAAGACTTGTAGGGACTTGAACTTATGGTACAATAAGTATGAATTTGATTAAAAGGCTGTGTAGTAGAGCCATGAATACATATAGAAAGGAAATATAAAGTGATGAAAAAGTATATTACTATAGGAATAATTATATTAGTATTAGCATTTGTGTCTACATTAATAGGATATAGCGAAGAAAATGAAGTAAGTACTATGGGACAGACTAGTGATGTAAATAAATTAATGGATACAATAGGTATTGATCAATCATTTGATGAAGTGATTAAGAAAGCATTATTTTCATATAAAATAAATGAATCTTATAATTTATATGTTGTTAATGATAGTATTCATACAGAGAATGAAAATGTTTTAATTTTTAAAAAAACAAATAGAAAAATTGAAAAAGTAGAAAAATTCGAATTTGATTCACATGGAAATGATATAGAAGGCACTGAGATTTATAAAATACGAAAAATAGATGTACAGCAATCTAAACAAAATGAAACAGTGTATGTATATATTTTTAGAGAAGGACAACTTTATGAAGGAGTAGATATTCTTATTTTAAGTAATGAAATGATTGATAAAAAATGGATTTATAGAGATAAACAAACTCCTAGCAATATGTTTGGATATACAGAGTATGAATATTTACTTGACCAACAGATATTACATATTTATGATAAGAATACTCAAAATGCTAAACAAGTTGTAAAAGAAAAAGAGGAATTAATTAATAGTTATTCACAGAAATTAAGTAATGAATATAATTTAAAAGTCATGTATGGTGATTTTTTAGATGAAGATTTGTATGTATATATAGTAG
Organism: Tissierellales bacterium; assembly: GCA_018433765.1. GTDB lineage: Bacteria > Bacillota > Clostridia > Tissierellales > Sedimentibacteraceae > SM3-B41. Next base: position 139,446 of record JAHDQO010000021.1, on the reverse strand, counting down.
AAAATGAAGCATATAATCAAGAACAACAAATACACATTGTATATTTAAATGAAGGTAATGTAGAATGCAAATTTAAGGGGAGTTTTGATATAGAAGATCAATCTATTAAACAAATATATAGACTTTCTATCAATCAATTAAATAATTCAGATAATCCTAATGTTTGTGTATTTGGAAAAAATGAAATGTACACAAAAGTACAGATATATCAAATAATAAAAAACAATGAAAAAGACATAATAGTTCATAATATTGGTTCTTGTAAAAAAGATAATAAAACAGGAGAATATTCGGGAGATGAAAGTTATAAATATGTATTAGATACTGATTTTCCTTATGACTACCAAAAAGAGTCAAATTTGACAAACTAACAAATTTATATAAGAACGTTGTTCGTTTAGAAAATAGGGACAAATTGACAAAGGAGTTATGATATAATCAAGTCATATTGAGGTGATTATAATGGCGAGAAAACTAAGGATACACTATGAAGGAGCATTATATCATGTTATGGCACGAGGAAACAATGGTGAATATATATTAGGTAAGGATAAAGACAAAGAAAGTTATATAGAAATAATAAAAAGATATAAGAAAAAATATGATTTCAAATTATATGCATATTGTATAATGGATAATCATGTACATTTACTAATACAAGTAAATAAAACTCCTTTGTCAAAAATAATGCAGGGAATACAACAAGTATATACACAAAAGTATAATAAAAAAAATAATAGAACAGGTCATGTATTTCAACAACGATATAAGGCAATCTTATGCAATATGGATGGTTATTTGATATATTTGACAAAGTATATACATATGAATCCTGTTAAAGCGGGTATAATAGAAGGTGTTAATTATAAATGGAGTAGTTACAGAGAATATATTAAAGGTAGTAATGCATTTATAGATGTTGATTTTGTATTAAAAATGATATTATCAAATAAAACAAAAGCTATAAAAGAATATGCAAAATTTATGGATGAAGAATTAGAGGATATAGATATATGTGAATATAAGATATCAGAATCTCCTGTAGCAGATATTGAGAATAAGATTAATAATAATATTGAAGAAATAATAAATGAAGTAATTAAGGAAGAAAAAATTACGAAACAAGAATTAATTTCAAAAGCAAGGACAAGACAAATATCAAGTGCAAGGAAAAAAATAATAATTAGAGCAGGAAAAGAATGTGATATAAGAAGTATAGATTTAGCAAAAAGATTAAATATAACAATAACAGCTATATCAAAAATTAGAAGCAGAGTTAATTAGTCAACTTGTCAAGCCTGACCCCTATATTTGACTTCCAAAACATACCGATGGTATAATTATACCGTTGGTATGTAAAAATAGGAGGTGAAATTTATGTCATTTAAATTTCCAATAGGATATTATTCTTTTCATAATAATAACTTATTCAATTTTCAATTTAATCGGTGGTATTCAACTGGATTTTTAGGATATGATGAATTAAACGAAGTTAGCAAATGTATCAATAGCTTTGAATCTGCAAAAAGAATATTTAAGCAATTTGGAGAAGAAGCTATAAATAATAATCAATGGCTTGCAGGTGCTACTTATCTTCGTGCTGCTGAATTTTTTTCTTTGGGTGGAGATCCAGAAAAAAATGAGTTGTATGAAACATGTAAGAAAGCTTATTTTAAAGCTTATCAAAATGAACCTATTCTTTATGAAAAAGTTTCATATGGTAAAGGCTATTTACCTATTATGCGTATAATGACAGATCAACCAAGTAAAGGGTGGATTATATTACATGGTGGGTATGATTCATTTATTCAAGAATTGTATCCTTTTTGTAAAGTTTTTGTTAATAATGGTTATAATGTTATTATGTTTGAGGGTCCTGGTCAAGGTGGTGCTCTTAATGAGCATGGAATGGTCTTAACCCACGAATGGGAGAAACCTGTTTCAAAAATTCTTGATCACTATGATATTGATGATATAACTTTGATTGGAATATCTTTAGGTGGCTATCTTGCAGCTCGTGCTGCTGCTTTTGAAAAAAGAATTAAACGAGTTGTTCTCTATGATATTGTTTATGATTTTTATAAGGCATTTTTGTTTAAATTTCCAAAGTACTTACAGCTTTTGATTATATTTTCTTTACCATTTAAAAAAAGCTCATTTTGGAAAAAGACTGAAGAAAAGGTATCGGATAATTTTTTTTTACACTGGTTAATTCTTCAAGGTTATCATGTATTCGGTGTTAACTCAATTAGGCAGTATCTAATCAATATGAAAAAGTATCATACTAAAAAGATATCTAAATTTATTGAACAGGATGTCCTTTTACTAGCAGGAGAAGAAGATATTTATACTACATTTTTTGATAAGCAGAAAAAAGCACTTATTCATGCAAAATCTGTGACCGGAAGAATATTTACGAAAAATGAATGTGCTTCCCATCATTGTCAGATAGGTAATATTGGTCTTGTTCTAGATTACATCTTAAATTGGATTGAGAGGAAAAGGTGATAATAAACTATGTGGACAGCGAGGAAAGGTTACGAACGCAAAAAAGAATTCATTGAAACAGCTATTGAAATGTTCATAGAAAAGGACTATGAAAAAACTTCTATTAATGATATTTTAAAAGTCATTAACGTTACTAAAGGTTCATTTTATTACTATTTTGATTCGAAAGAAGAACTTATAGACGCTATTGTTGTTTATCTTACACAAGAAATACAAGAATCCATAGAAGTTATTTATAAAAAAAATGATTTATGTGCTATACAAAAATTGGAGCATATTTTTCATGTTGTAAATCAAATAAGACAAGATAATTCATTGGTTTATCGTCAAATATATGATTTACAAAAAAAAGATAAAAACGCTTATATTTCTAAAAAGATTATGGAGAGAGTTTCATATGTTAATATTAAATATATAAAACTTATTATTGAACAAGGTATAAAAGAAGGTGTCTTTAGTATTACTAACTCAGAAGAAATGGCTGAATTGTATGTATATCTAGTATCACGTTGTAAAGAAAAAGTAGCTTCAATTATTACAGATCCGTCTTTTGAAGATAATTCTTATGAAAATTATAAAAAAATTAATGACTTAATTTTATTTTACCAAAATGTTCTTGAAAGAGTTCTATGTGTACCAAGTGGAACTCTACATTTTATAGTCAACGAATAAATTGAGAAGGTGAAAAGTTTGGGAGTTCATTATGAATTTAAAAAAGTAAAAGAGATAATATTAACGAGATGTCCTGAAATCCAAATCTCGTATAATAAACAATTATATTGGATTCTTATTAGAGATGGAGCTTTTTTTGGAGATATAGATGGAATTATATCTTTAAAATTTCAAAGTCCAAATGAATTACTAAATTCTGTTTTGATTGATGGAAAGAAATTAGAACAAATTTGGGATGATGTTGAAGTAGAAAGCTTTGAAGCTTGATAAATTATATTAATTATCATATAAATAACTAAATTGGTACTATCTTGTGAACTTTTTGAAAGATTTCAGCTTAAAAAAATAGTGAATCACTTTTTATGTTTTCTAGTAAAACAATGGTGGTTCACATTTTTTTGCATTATTATTTGTGATAGAAAGTTTTAGTGTTGATATGTAAAGATAAATTAACTTCTTTTGATTTAAAAAGCAATAATTTACGATGGAATAAAGAAACCATTATTTAATTGTTTGTTATTTTCCATATATTTGTTATTGAAATAATACAGTTAAATAAAATAAAATTTTAATTATAAATGAGTCATTCATATGGAATATAAGAATAGTGAAAAATGGTTGTGTTTTAGATTAAAAGGATGATTGCTTTTAAGGAGGAATAGTTTATATGGATTTAGTTTTAGATGAAATATCTAAAAGGACAAAATCATTTTTGAAGGAATATATTATTATTGCAATTTATGTTTTTTTTATGGTATGTGTGTCAAGTTACTTAGTATACAAATATGTTAATGTGGTTTTTGTTTTTGCAGTTGTATTTTCATTGTTTTGGCTGTTAAGTATATTATTTAATATTTATAAAATAATAATGGATATACGTAAAAAGAATATTTATACAAGAATTGACAGAGTTCTAGTTATTTTAGAAGAATATTATGATAATTACTTTATAAAAAAGGAATTTTATTATTTAATACACTTTGATAATTATAATCATGGTAAAACACCTTTTAAATACAATGGTAAGAAAATTTCTTTTAAGGAAGATGATTTTGTTGAAATTGCCTATTTAGGTAGAAGTAAAATTCTTATTAATGTAAATAAAATTAATAAAAAATAATAACAAATTAAAGTGAGATAATATTAAAATGTTAATGTATATTGAAATAGAGAGCCTAGATTTATAGGAGGGTGTTTTCAGTGAAAGAAGACTTAAATTTTATTGGATTGCTCATTACAAGGAAGGAATACATCTTTCTGATGATGAAGTAATACTCAATATTTTGATGATGTTCAAAAACTATTTGATGAGGGAATTATTGAAGGTAAACATTTGTAATTGGTACAATTTGAAAGAACGATGATTTATAAATACAATGTAGTTTTATAAGGAGAGCTAATTATGAAAGTAAAGCATGAAAAAATCACTAATAATATTAAAATGTTAATGATAATGGATATTGATATTGAGGATAATCAAGATGAAAAGAAGTTGATAATGATATTAAATAAACTTACAAGAGGTGAGAAGTATTATTTTCAATTTAGAAGGGAAGATGATGATTTTTTATCATATGAAGAAATTATAAAGTATAGATATGAGATACCTCAATATTTTCAAATATATGAAATTAAAGAATTAACTGATGAAAGACGCTTCGATAGTATTGGTTGTTTAACAATGGACAAACACATTTATAAACAAATAATAATATTTTGGAAATATTTTTATGGTTTATTATTTTTTAATCCAGTTACTTCTTTTAGTTGGCATGAATATTCCAACATATGGAATAAAATTAAGCCTGAATTATATGGGATAGGAATTATACAAAATAATTATGCTAATTCAGTTTTTATTAAAGGACATGATGGGGATAATTTGATATTTGCCTATGGACCAAATTATGAAGAAACTATTGTAAATGAAGTTGTAGAAGATATTGTTAAAAATAGATAAACTAGAATTAATATAATATCTTTAGAAACAAAACAATTTTGTACGACAATAAACCAGTTTAATAATATAATTGGTAAAAAGTCTCAAGTTGTGACGCAAGTTCTTGAGGGCTCTCTACGTTTACTTCGTGGTTTGTGTTCTCTACAATCTGGAATTTTGCACCGGGGATATTTTCTGCTAAATTTTTTGATGCTTTTCTATTAGCTTTATCTTTTTCCCCACAAATGACTAAAGTAGCACATGAAATGTCTTTTAATTTTTTACTAAAATTTAAATTAATCATAGAATTAGTTAATTGAATAAAATCTTTTTTTTGAAATCCCATATTTTTGAAAGCTGACTTTGGCATAAATTGAAAAATAATGTTTTGTAGTTTAAGAAGTGTTTTGGGCATTTCATATTGTATACCTATTAGTATTAATGACTTTACTTTAGTAGGATAATTAATTGTATAATTCAATGCAAGAATACCTCCTAAAGAAAGTCCACACAGATTTAATGGTTCAGAAATATTATTACAATAATCTGAAAAAACGTGATACAAATTCTCATAAGTAACTTCTTTGTTGTTGAGAAGTGTAGATAAGTTAGGGCATACTGCATTAATTGGTTCGGTGATAGATGAAATTGTTTTATCCCAACTAGATGGATTTTGTCCAAGACCGTGAATAAAAATATATTGCATTATTTATTCCTCCATTTATTCATGCTGCTTACAGTGAATTGATTTTATCCACATTTTTAAAATGTTTCTTGAGCTTTTAAAGAGTTTTCCTACGATTTCTTTTTAGATTTAAAGATATTTAATGAACTTGTTATTAAAGCTGCTATTCCAATAATAATTACTGCAATACTCCATACTCTTTTAGTTAAAACGAGTCCTAGAATACCTATTAATATAACAATTGCTGCTATTATGCTACTTATCTTTGAAAAAACGAAAAGTTTATTTTTTGGTAAATGTGATAATTCCTTAGATTTTTCTACAGCTTTTTTATTATATGTTTTCATACAATTCTCCATTCTCCCTCTAATATTTAAGGGCATAAATGTTTATAAATATATTCTTATAAAAATGTAATTAAATAATTATAACGTATTTTTGTAAATTTATCAATAAATTACATTTAGATATTGGTTATGTAGTACTTGCACATAAAAAACTTTAATTAATTAAAAAGAGTATGCAATTGTAGCATGACCACGAGTACTAGGAATGCTTGAATGTATATCAACCGTTATCTTAGTGTTATGCCAAAAACTTGTTGAAATATTACAACTAATTTCTTGTCCAATCTTTATATTGTTCCAATTACCTCCACCGCCATCACTAGAATAAACAGTGGCACTAAATACTGCGTCAGGACTGTGTATAATGCAAGAAATTTTCACCGTAATACCAGCTCCGTATTGCTGAGCCTCATAATGATAATTACCATTTGCATCTAAGTCAAAATAAATTTCTTTAGATCCAGAGCTCTTTACAGAAACTGGCTTTGTGTATTTATTAGTACCTTTTTCATAGGCAGTTATAGTTGATTTCAAATCATTGCGAGCGGTTTTAAAAATACAATCAAAAACTTTATCCAAATGTACACCTCCAATAAAATTGTGCAAGTACTTAAAAAAATAATAACATAAAAACCCATAATTTACAATTAAAACTAAAAAGTGAAAATTAGTTGACAGGTAAACTAATCAGAAGTATAATAAAACAATAATAGTTTACTGGTAAACTATTATAATATTTAATAGAATGAATAACTAATCGGATTTATAGCTTATATAATGGATTATAGATTGGAAGGTGAAAACAATGGGAATGTCAGCTAGTAAAGAAGAAAAATATTTTCTTAGTATTGTAAATAAATTTCCGGATCAAGTTTGTATATCTAGTAAGAATTCTGCTCAGGAAGGATTTGAGTATTTCTCATCCATTGAATACTGCCAAAAAACGGGTAATAATAAACCAAGTTTGCTAAATAAGCTAAAAAATACAGATAGAAAGAATTCACTTAAAATGATTGGAATGTTTGCTAAGATGATACCAAAGATGATGAAGAGCATTGGACAAGGATTTAAGGATTCTTATTATTTATTAGATAGATTAAGTAAAAATGGACAACTTAATCATGACAGTCACCAGTTATTAGAAAGCTATCCAAATAGACATGTTTGGAATGAGCTTGTTACTTACGCATGGAATAAGTGGAAAGTTAAAGTTGGTTTTACGTATATGCCAAATGAACTCATTTTTAAGGGTAAAGCTGTTCTTTATCCTTATGCACTTGTACTCATTCAAGAAATGGATAAAGGGAAAATTGCAAAAGCTCCAGAATTTGAAGCTGGTAAAGAAGTCTTTAGAGTTTATGCTGAACTTGGAATTGCTGTTAATGATATAGCCAATTGGCTAAGGGATAACTATCAACTAGATTGTCATAGTAATCATCCATTAGGCGGTTTAGTTAATACAACACCTCTTGCTGTAAAAGCAGGTATGGGATGGCAAGGACATAATGGACTGCTTATAACACCTGAGTTTGGACAAAGGCAAAGAATTGCACCAATATTTATTGAAAGTAAAATATTTGAATATACTGATTCAGATGAACATAAATGGATAGAACAATTTTGTAAGAATTGTAAAAAATGCGAAAGGCAATGCCCATCTAACGCAATTTATTCGGAAAAACAAATAAGTGTTGCAAACATAGAAGGACTTGGTGAAACAAGAACATGTATTGATAGAGAAAAATGCTATCCATATTTTAATAAAACAATGGGGTGTAGTATTTGTGTTAAGGTATGTCCATTTTCAGCTGGCGGAGATACTTATTACAAATTGAAAAATGCTATTACTAAGAAAAATTGTAAGATATAGATGATGTAGGAAGATTTAATTTTAGAGTAAAAACATAAAAGACGTAACAAAAAGTGAGGTATTAAATGAAAAAGGATTTTGGAAAACTAATTCGTTCTATCACATCAAATGTAAATTTTTATATTAGCAATCAAGTTGAAAAATATGGTATTAAGTCGGGGCAAATGGACTATTTTTTAATAATTTGGTATACTCCGGGAATTAATCAGCTTGAGCTTGCCAGATTAAAGAACGTTGGCAAGGCAAGTGTAACAAAAGCACTTAAAATTCTTGAAGTAGATGGATTTATAAGAAGAGTGGTTGACGAAAATGATAGACGAAAAATTCTCTGCTACATCACAGAAAAAGGAGAAAAAATCGCCGATGATTTACTTAATGTAAAAAATGAAGCAGAACAGCAGTTGTTCAAAGAGTTTAGTGATTCGGATTTAGAGGTTTTCTCTGGTTATCTTGAAAAGCTTAATCGTAATGCAGAATTTCTTGCTAATAGTAACTGTATACAAAAAAGCCATTGATGAAAAAAAGAAGACAATCTCTCTTTTTGGTGCATAAAAAGAGAGGAAATATAATATAAAACAAATTAAAATAGAAAATAATAAGGAGTAGATAATATGGAATGGATAAAACGTCTTAACAAAGCAGTTACCTATATTGAGGAACATATTACTGAAGAAATAGATTATGATAAGGTAGCAAAAATAGCTTGCTGTTCTACATATCATTTTCAAAGGATGTTTTCATATATGGCAAATGTTTCTCTTTCTGAATATATTAGGCGAAGGCGTATGTCTTTAGCTGCTGTTGATCTGCAAAGCAGTGATAAAAAGATTGTGGATATTGCATTAAAATATGGTTATTCTTCGCCAACGGCATTCAACAGGGCATTTCAAAATGTACACGGAACTGCTCCATCATTAATTAAAAAGGGCGGTATTTCTATGAAATCATATCCATCTATCAGCTTCAAAATAACAGTTAAAGGAGTTGAAGAATTGAATTACAGAGTTGAAAAAAAAGAGGCATTTCGTATTGTTGGTATATCAAAACCTCTTCATAAAGAAATTGAAAAGAATTTTGCTATTGTACCGAAGATGTGGCAGACAGCAGCTATGGATGGCACTATAAATAAGTTAGCTAATATGATGAATGATCAGCCTATGGGACTTTTGGGAGTAAGTGCTTGTAATAATAATGAAGAATGGAAATATTTTATTGCAGTTTCAAGTTCTATGGAGATTGACGAAAACTTAGAAGAATATTATGTGCCAGCATGCACATGGGCAGTTTTTGCAGGTAGTGGTACAAATAAATCTATTCAAGAGTTAGAGCAACGAATAGTAACAGAATGGCTTCCTACTTCAGGATATGAATATGCCAATGCTCCGGATATTGAGCTTTATTTAAATTCTGACCCTAATAATGTTCAATATGAAGTATGGATTCCTGTTGTAAAGAAATAAAAAGGGAGGCTAGCAAATGGAAGATATTAAATTTTCTGATTTTCTAGAAACAATAGACGAAAAAAACAAAGATTTTGCATCTGATATAAATACTTTTCTTTTGCAGCAGGGTAGTAAATGTACTATAAAGACTGCAAAGAGAGGTTATACAGTTTCTTATATTTTAAATAAAAAAACTTTAGCAACATTTATATGCAGAAAAACAGGTGTAAAGATACGAATATATCCGCATCATTTAAGTCAATATGAAAAATTCCTAAATTCACTTCCAGAGAATATAAAAAAGGATATTAAAAAGGCTTCAATATGTAAGAGGCTGGTTGACCCTGATGCTTGTAATCCTAAATGCGTAATGGGATATGATTTTTATTTGGATGACGAGCATTATCAAAAATGTAGATATATGGCATTTCAACCTACATTAAATCAAGAAAATAATTTATATATCAAATCATTTTTAGAGAAAGAAATAGCTTGTTGTAAAAAATAGATACAATCTGTTAAGGGTAACATTTTTTACCCTTAACTTGTTTTTGTATAATCTTCTATACTCAATCCTTTACTTGTTATATTGTCTACTTTCCTATACTTTTCTATCAGTTTTTGTTTACAGTTCTTTAATTTTACTGTCTATAATCAAAATATTATTTACATTTTTGTCACCTTTCTTAACTTAATATGTAAATTATCCCTATATAACATATAGTAAATAACTAGAAAAAGAATTAACCATATTTCACCAAATTTTATTTTGTATAAATACTTGCATAAAGCATATAAATATATTATAATACGAACATAAGTTCGAATAAGGAAGTATAATTATTATGAAAGTTTTAAATCACCCTATAGATGTTATAGCTGTATTTGATAAAGAAGGTAAAATTAAGCCATATAAGTTTAAGTACAATGATAAACCTGTTATTATTCACAGAATTATGAAAAGATATTTAGAAAAATTAGCAGGAAATGATCGTATAGTATTTGTATGTATACAAAATGAAAGAGATGTATATAAGATTAAGTATGAGATAGATAGTCAGAAGTGGTTTTTGTTTTGCGAGTAATGATATTTAAATAGTAATAAAATAATAAATAATATAAATAAAATTTGGAGGCTTATTATGAAAAAAGTGATTAATAATTTTAAGACTAGTGGAGGTAAACATTGTATAACAAATGCATTAAAACAAGTGTTTGAGTATTACGACTATCCTCTTACAGAAGAGATGATTTTTGGAATTGGTTCAGGATTATCATTTGTATATATTAATCTTCAACAATCACCAATGGTGTCGGGAAGAACAAAACCATTTGAATTTGAGAAAAAACTTGGAGAAAGGCTTAATGTAGAAATGAAATGTAAATCAAGTGTTAAATATGAAACTGCTTTTAAAAAAACACTTAAACTATTAAATGATAATAAGCCAGTTTTGGTTTATGCAGATATGCCTTATCTTACTTATTTAAATTTAGGTGAAAGCAGTCACTTTGGCGGACATGCAGTAGTCATATTTGGATATGATGATGAAACTAAAAAATTTTATATTAGTGATAGAGATAACTCTGATTTTCCTGTAAGAATACCCAATGGAAATATATCTGAAGATTATCATTTAGTGGATTTTAGTCAAGTTGAAAAAGCTAGAAGCAGTAATTATAGACCTTTCCCTGCAAATAACAAATATCTTGATATTAAAATAAATAAAAGACAGCAGATTACATCATCTATTATATTTTCAGCAATTAGGGAGACTTGCGATAATATGTTAAATGCACCAGCAAACTTATTAGGCTTGAATGGTATTGATAAATTTTCAAAAGAAGTTTTGAGGTGGAGTAAATTTGATAAAGAAAAGTTGAAATTAGCTGGAACTACAAATTATTTTCAAATTAATGCCGATGGTGGTACTGGTGGAGGTATATTCAGAAAAATGTATGGTGACTTTCTAATACAAGCTAGCGAAGTAGTTGAAAGTAAAAAATTAAAAGAATTAGGAAGTTTATATATTAATATATCAAAACAATGGGATAATGTTGGAAATTTAATGTGGAATTTATCAGAAACAGCTGACTGTCAGCTATTGAATAAAATGTCTGATATGATAAAAGAAATTTATACAAAAGAAAAAACAGTATTAACTGGGCTGCAAGCTGTCATAAACTAAAAATAAGCTGTTTAGTAGGTAATTTAATTAAAATAATTACCTACTCAGACAAATTTATACGGTTCAAAGTCTGCTATTTTGCTGACTTTAATTAAAATACTATATTTCGCTTTTTAACTCAGAAATTTTGTTTTTTGCCTGTTTTAATACTTCTATTCCTTTTTTTGTTATAGAATAATATTTTCTGACTTTACCGTTTACAACTGATTTTTCAACTGTTAATAAACCGTCCTTTTCTAAATTGTGAAAAATAGGGTACAATGTACCTGCACTAATCTCATATCCGTGACGGTTTAACTCTTCAATCATCCATGAGCCGTAAATTGGTTCTTTTTTTGCATGATGCAGTATATGAACTTGAATAAAAGCTAAAAATAATTTTCTAAGAATTTTATTTTGTTCTTGCATTAGGATACCTCCTGTGCTATAATGATATCGAAATACGATAACGAACAACTATTAAGAAAATCGTTATCGTATTTACATTATAACAAAAATGTTTTGAATGTCAAGAACGAAAATAAACAATTATAAACTATTGATTATCAAAACTATCATTAATTGGGAGGTATGAATATGAGTGCTGTAGAACTATCAATGATTAACCTTAGTTTTGATGGCAAGGGTGTATTCAAAGATTTTTCTTTGAAAATAGAAGAAGGAGAAAAAGTGTTGATTTCCGGCAAATCAGGTAACGGAAAATCAACTTTAATTAGAATTATATTAGGATTTCAGAATTTTAACAGTGGAAAGATTTTTATTCAGGACAAATTAGTACAACCTCAGGATTTCAGAAAAACTCGAAATTTATTCTCTTATGTTAATCAAGATGTTACACTGCGTCCCGGAAATGTAAGGAATGTACTGAGTGAAATTGCAGAATTTTCAGGAAATGATTATAACGCTGAATTTGATGAAGAACTTTCAGATTATTTTGAATTTGATATGAACTTACTTGATAAGAAAACAGAGGAACTTTCAGGAGGAGAAAGACAGCGTCTAGGTATTATTTTAGCAATTATGTTAAACCGACCAATTTTTGTATTGGACGAGGTCACTTCTGCACTTGATGAAGAGTTGAAACAAAAAGTGGTAAATTATTTTACCAATTCTGACAAAACAGTAATTGCAGTCAGTCACGACAGTGAATGGTTTCAAAGGGGCAAATTCAGAAAGGTGGAATGGTAATGGAAACGATCAGTTATTTAGGGATTGCTTATCTTACAATATTAGTAATTCCAGTATTAATTATAAATAAAAAACTGTCAATCAAAATGAATAAAGATGTTGTTATTTCTATTATAAGAATGGTTATTCAGTTAAGTATTGTTGGCTTGTATTTGCAGTATATTTTTGATTTGAACAATACAATACTTAATGTTGTATATATTTTGATAATGATGGTAGTTGCTTCAATATCTATAACAAAATCTTCTGAAATGAAGTTTAAGAGCATTTTAATTCCTGTTTTTGTTTCTATGGTTATTTTAAATATTACAATGATGTTGTTTTTCAATAAATTTGTAATTAATCTTAATAATATTTTAGATGCAAGATATATAATTACTATAGGTGGAATGCTGCTGGGTAATGTCTTGAGTGGAAATATAGTTGGATTGAATACTTTTTACAAAGGTGTTTTTGAAAATCAAACACGTCTTTATTATGATTTAGCTTTAGGTGCTACACGATTTCAAGCAATTAAACCGCATTTAAAGGCTGCAATGCAGGCATCTGTTAAACCAACAATTGCTTCAATGGCTACAATTGGGCTTGTATCACTACCCGGCATGATGACAGGTCAAATTCTTGGTGGTAGTGTTCCTATGGATGCTATTATGTATCAGATTGCTATTATGCTTGCTATCTTTGTGACTAGATACTTAAATATTTTTATTGCAATTCTTTTGTCACTTAATACAATGTTTGATGTGCAGGACATACTTGTTTTAGATAATTTTAAGAGTACCAATAGTTAGCTATATCAGCATATTTTTTAAATTTTTATTTAAAGGATATTATTATATACACTGAGAATAATATACACATAGTGTGATTTGTGCTATAATTATTAAAATTTTAATCTAGTAGAACAAATAGACTAATAATTATTCTAGAGTCTAAATGTTGAAAAAAAGTATGAAGGAGACATTTATGAATAACACAATACTTGTCGCTGAAGATAACCCTGAAATATCAAAAGTATTAAAACTATATCTTGAAGCTGAAGGATATAATGTTTTTGTTACACATAATGGTATTGACGCCCTTTCCTGTGTAAAAGAAAATAATATTGATCTTGCAATCCTTGATATTATGATGCCAAAAATGGACGGTTATGAACTAACTCGAGAAATTCGAAAGATTAGTAATATGCCTGTTCTTATTTTATCTGCAAAAGATGAGGACATGGATAAAATATTAGCACTTAATATAGGTGCTGACGATTACATTACCAAACCCTTTAGTCCACTTGAAATTGTTGCAAGGGTAAATGCTTCATTAAGAAGGCATTATAAATTAAGTGGAAATGAAAATGGTAGGGGAGTTATGCATTTAGGTGACTTAACTCTTGGTACAAACAATTTCAGACTTGTAAAAAATGAAGAAGAAATTTTCCTGACAGCTACAGAATTTAAAATTCTTGCACTTCTAATGAAGGAACCGGGAAGAATTTTTTCTAAAGTACAGATAAATGAGCATATTAAAGGTGAATATTTTAAAAGTGATGATAATTCAATAACTGTACATATTTCACATCTGCGTGAAAAAATTGGAATTAATCAAAATGAAAATCAATATATAAAAACTGTGAAAGGGCTGGGATATAAAATTGAGAACAAGTAGAAAAAGTCTCGGTTTTTTTGGAATAATTGTTAGAAATTTTATTATATTTTCTGTGGTTGTCCTTGTAGTACTTATTATTGCGTTAATTGTTGGATTAATTATAGTATTTTATGACTTTACAAATGATTATTTTTTAGCCGTTAATGATTATAAAGATTATTTTATAGAAGGTGATTATGAATATTTTGACAGAGAACGAGTACTAGGACAAGGTGGGTATTTTGCTGTTTTTGATGAAAACAACAATATAATTTATAGAAGTGAAGAAGCAGAAACATTTAATCTTAGTGAAGAACAAATAGAGTTAATTCCTAAAATAGATACAGGTGTTACTATATCAAAAACTGAGTATGTAGGTCTAGATGATAATAAATATACCATTGTATCATATGAGACAATGGATGATGATAGCGATACTATAATAATATCAAATATAATAGCTGATGATAATTTTAATATTGTATTTACAGATATGCCAAATATAAAAAAGCAATTTTCTGAATTTGATTTTAACTTATTAACGGGCAAATACAAAGAAATATATGAAATTTCAAAGCTGAGTTATACAGGAATAGATGGACAAATTAACAATGCTGTTTTCTGTATAAACATTGAAGATTTTAATGGTTTTTTTTCTTCACCTAGAATCATCAAGTATATTGTTTATGCATATATAATCTTTTTTATATTTGCAGTACTTCTTTTCTTTAAAAGTCTTTATAAAAAAGCAAAAGAGCCTTTGGATATTTTAAACGATGCTATTGAAAGCTTTGCTGAAGGTAAAACTAATAAGCTTATTGAATACAAAGGTCCAAGAGAATTTGAGGAAATTTGTCATAACTTTAATGATATGGCGACAAAATTAAACGAAGCTGAAAAAAAGCGTGTTGCAGCTGAACAGCAAAAGCAAAAAATGCTTGCTGATATTTCTCATGATTTAAAAACACCTATAACAGTTATAAAAGGTTATGCTAAAGCAATTACTGATAAAAAAGTAGTTGATGAAGAACTTGGTGAATATCTTAATACCATTTATAAAAAATCAAATTCACTTGCCGAGCTTATAAATACTTTTAGCGAATACAGCAAGCTTGAAAGACCTGACTTTAAAATAAAAGCTGTAAAAACAAATATATGTGAATTTGCAAGAAACTATTTTATTGAAAAATATAACGAACTTGAATTTTTAGGATTTGAGCTTGATATACAAATACCTGATCAAGGTATATTTTGCATGCTTGATGTATTTGAAATGAAAAGAGTGTTTGAGAATATTATATCTAATACAGTGAAATATAATGAGAAAGGAACAATTATTTCATTTGTGCTTGAAAAAAGAAAAGCAAACTGCGTTATACGAATAGGAGATAATGGTGTAGGAATTCCCGATGAGTTAAAGAAAATCATTTTTAATCCATTTTCTGTAGGAGATGCATCACGCAGTGAAGTTAAAAGTTCAGGTCTAGGAATGGCTATAGTAAAGAAAATTGTTGATTCTCATATGGGCGATATTAAGCTTTTACACGAGCAAATAGATGGATTTTCTGTAATATATGAAATTACATTACCACTTATAGAAGAGGAAAAATAATTATGTTTATTAAAATTAACGAAGTTACTTTATTTTATAAAAAAAGCGGTCAAGGACAACCCTTGATTATGCTTCATGGAAATGGTGAAACTCATGAAATCTTTAACCGCTCTGTTTCACTTCTTGAAAAGTATTTTACAGTATATTCTGTTGATTTTAGAGATCATGGAAACAGCTCAAAGGTTCCTCAGATTCATTATAAAGACCTTGCATCAGACATATATGAGTTTATCTGCCAGCTAAATATTGAGGACCCTGTGTATTATGGGTTCAGCGATGGAGGTATTGTTGGGATTATTCTTGCTTCACAATATCCTCATTTGTTTTCTAAGCTTATTGTGAGCGGCCCTAACATTAATCCCAAAGGCTTAAGATTTTATGCAAGAAGCTTTATGAAATTGAGATATGCTTTTACAAAATCTAAAAAAATCGAGATGATGTTAAAAGAGCCGAATATTCCGCTAGATGATCTTTTAAAAATAAATACACCTACATATATAACTGCAGGTAGTTTTGATGTTATTTCAAGAAAGCATATTAAATTGATTAAACAAAATATAAAGAATAGTGAATTAAAAGTTTTTAATTATCACACACACAGCAGTTATATTGTTAACAGTGATATTATAGCAAAATATATTATTAAAGTTTGCAATAAATAAATACAAAATTAATTAATTAAAAGGCCGCTTAAAAAGCGGTCTTTTTCTTTAAATTCTAATACATTCACAAATTTAAATATAAGTAAAATAATAATTTTATTTCAAACATTAAGAAATTTTAATATAAAATTTAAGGTTTCTTAATTTTGAGATGGTAAACTATGTTTCAGGTTTGGAGGTGAATTTGTGAAAGCATTGGCATTAATTAAAAATTTTACAGTTAATTCTAAACAATTAAATAAGTCTTTTATTTCAAATGAAAGATTGAAGCGTGCAGAAGTTTTCGCTGACAAAAATGATAAAGAAAGATTTTTAGTAGCAGAGCAGTTAGTTTCCCAATTTACTTCTATAAACTTAGGCATTCCTGCTCCATGTTTTAGAGGTGGTATTGGAGAAAAGCCTTATATAGAGGATTACCCAGATATCTCGGTAAGCCGATCATATGCAGGAGATTGTCTTGCTATTGCTGTGGAACAGACACATAAGATAGGCATTGACTGCGAAGAAGTTAAAGATTTTGATAGTAAAGTTATGAAATACTTTTTCACTAAGAAAGAACAAGAGTATATCAAAACATCTAAATTTATGAATACTGCATTTAGTTTGATGTGGACTAGAAAAGAAAGCTATATAAAATGCATTGGAAGAGGTATTGATTATCCTATTAATATTCTTGATGTAACACCAACAAAAAATATAGAAAACAATAATTATTTAAGACCTATTTTTATACAAAATGATAAAATTAACGAATGTTTTGTTAACAGCTATATTTTAGGAAAGCATGTCATATCAGTTTGCAGTGAATGTAACGATGCTTTCCCAAAAATAAACCAAATTAATAAGGAGCAGTCATATGAACAAAACGATACTAGATTATTTTGAAAAAACAGTTAACTCATATCCTCAAAACATTGCTGTTGGTGATAATGATTGTGAAATTACCTATAATCAGCTACAGAAAAAAGCACAAGCTATAGGTACAGCAATTGCAAAAAATGACTCTTTAAGAAGTCCTATTGCAATTCTTATGAAAAGAGGCAGAAATATACCTGCTGCAATGTTAGGAGCTTTATATAGTGGAAATTTTTACGTTGTTCTAGATTGTGAATCACCTATTGGAAGAATTTCCAAAATAATGGATATTCTTTCTCCGGCAGCAGTAATTTATGAATCAGAATTTAATGAAATTGTTAATAATTTTAAAGGTGCATTTATTAAAATAGATTTTGAAAATTCTACAAAAACTCAAATAGATAATAAACTACTTAAAAATATTAGGTCACAGCTTCTATCAACTGATCCTGCATATTCTATATTCACGTCAGGTTCTACAGGAAGTCCAAAAGGTGTGTTGATTACTCACCTTAATGTTATTAGTTATATTGATTGGTTTATTAACTGTTTTAAAATAGATGAGAAAACAGTATTTGGTTCTCAAACACCGCTGTATTTTAGTATGTCAGTTACCGATTTGTTCGCTTCTTTTTTTAAAGGCAGTGCATATCAAATGATACCGAAGGAATATTTCACATTTCCTGTAAAGCTTGTTGAATTTATGAATGAGCGAAAAGTAAATACTATTTATTGGGTTCCATCGGCTTTAGGTATGGCTGTAAAATTTGATTTGTTTAAATACTGTAAACCTAAATATCTAGAAAAAGTGATGTTTGCAGGAGAGGTCATGCCTGTAAAATATCTTAATTATTGGAAGAGATATTTTCCGTATTTATTGTATGCAAATCTTTTTGGGCCTACAGAAACGACAGATATCTGTGCATATTACATTGTAGATCGTGAATTTTTAGATTCACAGACTTTACCTATTGGTGTACCTTGCAGCAATAGTCGTTTGTTTGTTTTTGATGAAAAAGGATGCGAAGTATCAAATGGAGTGGAAGGAGAACTTTATGTTTCAGGGCCGTTTGTTGCAAGTGGCTATTATAGAAATAAAGTAAAGACTAATGAAGTGTTTGTACAGAATCCTTTGCATAACAAGTTCCCTGAAATAGTTTATAAAACAGGAGATCTGGTGAGAAAGAATAAAAAAGGTGAACTCGAATATTTAGGAAGAAAAGATTTTCAAATTAAACATATGGGATATCGAATTGAATCAGGAGAAATTGAGTCAGCTTTTAGTGCAGTTAATGGTGTAGAGCTTGCTGTTTGTATTTACAACAGTGAAGATGACAAATTGATATTAGCTTATGAAGGTAATGAAAAGCTTATAAATACTTTGAAAGTGACTGCTGAAAAATTACTACCTCAATATATGCGTCCACATAAATATGAAGCATTCGATGAATTCCCTAAAAATGCAAATGGTAAAATAGACCGTAAACTATTAAAAAAAATAATTTTAGAAAAATAAAGGAGTATTAAAATGGAAAGAATATATGAAATTTTATCAACTATAAAACCAGGAGTAGATTATGAAAATGCAGAAAATCTCGTAGATGGGAAAATATTAACTTCACTTAATATTGCAAGACTTGTAGCTATGCTAAATGATGAGTTTGACATTGAAATTACGCCTATTCATCTTATACCTGAAAATTTTAATTCAGTAAAAAGTATATATAAATTAGTAACTATGCTTGATGGAGAGTAAAGTGATATGCCGTATCTTATTTTAATATTTTTTGTAGTATTTACCCTTGTAACAGCCATAATTTATGCTGTTAGTCCACAGAAATTTCGTTACATTATATTGCTAGTAGCAAGTCTTATAAGTTATGGATTATTCTGTGGATTTGGTACGGCTTTTCTTATAACAACTATAGTAACAACATATGTAGCCGCAATAATCATAGATAAGATTTCTCAGAGTTACAGCCCTGAAGGACTTTCAAAACAGGAGCGAAAAAAATTAAAGGCTAAAATTAAAACAAAAAAACGTATTATCCTAGCAATATATGTGTTTATAAACATTGGAATTTTATTAATATTAAAATATTTTAATTTTTTTGCATCATCTAGTGTGAAGTTTTTTAGCTTATTAAAAGTAAATGTTTCAGCTCCGGTAATAAGTATCGCTTTACCTCTTGGAATTTCTTATTATACTTTAAATGCTATAAGTTATGTAGTTGATGTACTAAGAGGAAAGTTCAAAGCAGAAAAGAATATTTTGAAAACTGCTTTGTTTATAAGCTTTTTCCCCCAGCTGCATGAAGGACCATTTGGAAGATATGATTCATTAATACCTCAAATGACTAGTGGTGAAAACATAAAAGGTAAAAATCTTTATAATGGTATTGGGCGTATGATATGGGGATTGTTTAAAATATTCATGGTTTCAAATCGTGCTGCTATTGTTTCTGATGAAATCTTTAATAATTATTCAAATTATGGTGGAATCATTGTTATTATGGGCATGATTGTATATACAATACAGCTTTACGCTGAATTTTCAGGATATATAGATATAGCTGGTGGTATCTCTAAAATATTTGGTATCCAGCTTTCAAAAAACTTTGATATGCCTTTCTTGGCACGAAATGTTGGAGACTTTTGGAGAAGATGGCATATTTCTCTTGGTAGTTGGTTTCGTGATTATATATTTTATCCCGTATCAACTTCCAAATTATTAAACAAAATAGTTAAAAAAATTAATCCAGTTGCTGCGAATTTTTTAATAGTTACAATTCCATTGTTTATTGTTTGGTTTTTAACTGGACTTTGGCATGGTGCAAGTTCAAAATATATTGTTTACGGACTTTATTATTTTGTTCTTATGATAATATTCAATCTGCTTTCACCCATTGCAGATAAAATATTACTAAAATATAATATAAGCTCTGAAAATATAGTTATCAAAACACTGAGTATTACAAAGACTCTTTTACTAGTAGGAATAGGAATGCTTATGTTCCGTGCAGAGAATTTAAGTATATTTGTTCATATGATAAGTTCTGTTTTTTCAAAAAGTGCAGAGTTTCAGCTTTATGAAGTAATAGATTCTAAAGAATTGATTCTTTTTATTATTTCATTCTCTATAATATTGATTTCTGCATTCATTAAGTTAAAAGGCTATAATGTTGAAAGTAAATTTAATACTCTTTCACTTTACAGTCAATATTGGATTTGTTTTACTGCGTTTTGTGTTGTAATTATATTTGGTGCTTATGGGTTAGGATATATTCCACCTGATCCAATTTACGGAGGTTTCTAATATGAAAAAGGTTATAACGGTGATTTGCTGTATTTTAGTTACAGCTGCATTGTATATATATATATGTTTAGTTGTTTCACCTAAATCAATTAATGATTCAGGTGGATCAAGTTATTATAGAGGTATGGGTTTTCTAGCAGAACCAAAGAATTCAATTGATATAATGGTGTTTGGTAATTCTGATGTTTATGCTGGATTCATACCAGCTAAATTATATGATCAATATGGATTTACATCATATGCTTCAGGAACTGCATTGCAGACAATTGGTCAAATAAATCAATTATTGAAGCAAACACTGAGAACTCAAAAACCAAAGTTAGTTATTCTTGAGGTTGACTGTCTGTATGAAAAAACCTATAAGCCTATTGATAATACTAATATTTTGCTTGCACCTTTTACCTTTCATGTAAGATGGAAAGAGCTTAAATTTAGAGATTTTTATACTATACCTGACAGAACAAGAAAATATGATATAGCTAAAGGGTATGTTTATTCAAATAATATATATAAATTTGAGAATGAAAATTACATGGGTAGTAAAGATTCAAGACCGCTTCCTATACCCAGACGTAATTTAAGACATCTTAAACACTTTATACAAATATGCAGAAAGAATAATATTGAAATTGTGTTTTTGGAGCTACCTAGTGCTTCTTCGTGGAATTATGCAAAACATAATTTTATTAAGAATTTTTCAATTAGAAACAATATACCTTTTATAGATTTAAATGAAAAGGACAGCAGTTATAGGATTGATTTTTCAAAAGATTTTCGTGATAACGGAAACCATATGAATGTTAATGGTGCTGAAAGATCAACATTATATATTGGAGATTATTTACGTAAAAAATATAGTTTGCTTTTAGCTGACAGACGAAGTCATGAGAAATATAAGCATTGGAATGATGTTGTAGATCATTTTTACAAAAATATAACCGAATTTAGCTGTTCAAAAATATAAATGTCGCTTGCTTTTAGTTTAATACAAAATCATCTTAATTTTATACGATCCTTCAATTAGTATAATAGATTATAGCAAAATAGACAATTAAGAATATATTTATGCTAAAAGCAGTTTAAATAAATAACCCGCAAGCGATGCTTGCGGGTTTTATTGTGCAGTATTTTATTTAATTTACGCTACACTACAAAATGATTTGCGTTTTTTTGCGTTTTTTTATGTATCTTGCGTTTTTTTGCATCTAAAAATTACATTTAAAAATATAAGTGTGTATTTATCAGTGAAATATCAACTAAATATATTTTGGCATTCTATTTGCATTATTTATATATACCAGTGTTAATAAAGATCAAATAAAAAGAAGGAGGTATATATGGATCGGATAAGGAAAAAGGGTTTTTGGGAAATGATTAACAAACAAATATTTTTTCCACCAGCAATAATACTAATTATCGCAGTGCTGCTTGGATTATTTAATCCAGTTGGATTTGAAAAAGGAGCATCCGCCGTCTTAGATTGGGTACTTAAATATTTCAGCTGGTTCTATGCATCAGGTACTACAATACTTTTGTTGTTTACTATTTGGGCAGGTTTTAGTAAGTACGGAAATATTAAATTGGGGGGTCCTGATGCAAAACCAGAATTAAGTACTTTTTCATGGTTCGCTATTTCACTTTGTGCGGGTATAGCTATAGGAATTGTTTTTTATGGAGTGGCTGAACCTATGGATCATTACATTAACCCACCACCTTTTTTAGGAATTGCACCAAAATCTATTCAGTCTGGAGAATGTGCTTTGTGGTATTCATTTTTTCACTGGTCGTTCCACACTTATGGTATTTATGTAAGCATGGCTGTGCCACTTGCTTTTATCTTTTACAACTGCAAAAAACCTTATAAAGTAAGTAGTGCTTTGTATCCATTGGCTGGTAATAAAATTAATGGAAAATTAGGTAATTTGATAGATGCAATAGCTATTTTTGCTATTGTAGGTGGAGTAGCTACTTCGCTGGGATTAGGAACTATGCAGATTGGAGGGGGAATGAAATTCTTATGGAATATTAATCCCACTAAACTAGTCTGGTTTGTCATTATTATGGTATTAACTTTTGTTTATACCATGTCAAGTTATACAGGACTTCAAAAAGGTATCAAGTTTTTGGGTGAAAGTAATGCTTATTTATATTTTTTCTTGATTGCTTTTATGCTAGTTTTTGGACCAACAGTACATATTTTAAATAGTACAGTAACTTCTATAGGAGATTATTTTTCTAATTTACTAAATATATCATTATACTTAGATCCAATGGGTAAAAGCGGTTGGACAAGTAATTGGAGTATTTTTTATTGGGCATGGTGGTTATCATTTGGACCATTAGTAGGATTGTTCTTTGCAAGGTGTTCATATGGAAGAACAATAAGAGAAGTAGTTACAGTAAATCTGATCGCACCATCAGCATTTGGGATGATATGGTTTGGTGTATTTGGAAGTTCAAGTATATATTTAGAACATTTTAAAAATGCAGGGATATCAAAATTAATATCTGAAAGTGGGATAGAAGTAGCTTTATTTGCTTTGTTTAAGCAGTTACCTCTTTCATCGCTTACTATGATTCTAGGGATTCTTGCAGTATCAATTTCTTTTGTAACGCTGGCTAATTCAATGACTTCAACTATTGCATCAATGACTACTGTTGGGTTTGGTAAGACAAGAGAAGAAGTAGAAGCACCGGCTCCAATGAAAATATTTTGGGGTCTTGCTATGGGAATCTTAGCTTACGTCTTATTAATTGGCGGAGGTATTTCAGCTTTACAAACAAGTGTTATAGTATGTGGATTACCTATATTAGTTATACAACTTACAGTGGCTGTATCTTATGTAAAAGCTATGAAGAATTACAAAAAATATGACTTAACTGTAAACTCGGAAAATGAATCTGTAACTGATAAGTCATAACTGTTTGGAAAAGGTTTTCTAACATTTTGGTTTTTTGATAATAAATCTATATTTATTTATAGATATTATATTTTATAAAAAATAGGAGGTATAAATCATGAGTGAATTATATGAACAGATAGCAGAAAGTGTAGTAAATGGAATGGCTGATGAAGTTGAGAATTTGGTACAGAAAGCCATAAACCAAGGTATGAAGCCAAAAGAAATAATTAATAATGGCTTAATAGTAGGAATGAACGAAGTAGGAGAATTGTTTAAAAATTTCGAAATGTTTGTTCCAGAAGTATTAATATCTTCTCAAGCAATGAACAAAGGTATGGAAATAGTAAAGCCACTGCTTAAAGAGGGAGATGTACAAAAAGCTGGAAAAGCTGTATTTGCTACAGCTAGAGGAGATCTTCATGATATAGGTAAGAAACTTGTAATAATGATGATGGAAAGTTCAGGATATGAGGTTATAGACCTTGGAGTTGATGTTAAACCTGAAGAAATTATTCAAGCTGTTAAAGAGCACAATCCCAATATAGTTGGAATGTCCTCTATGCTCACAACTACTATGCCAGCAATGAAAGAAACAATTGAATTATTAAAAGAAAATGATTTATATGGCAATTTAAAAGTTATGATAGGTGGTGCACCTGTCACAGAAAAATATGCAGACGAAATTGATGCTAGCTATTCAAACAATGCTAGTGCCGCTATAGAATTAGCAAATAGATTAATTAGCTGCATGCAAGCTGTTTAATGACAATTAAAATCAGTCAAAACCGTCTAATTTAAAAACTTAATAATAGGAGGATAACGAAATGAATTTTAATCAAGATCATGAAGATATTTTAAAAAATATTAATGTTGGTAAGGAAATTTTGTATTTAACTAGAGATGAAGTAATTGGATTAGGAATTAATGAAAATGACATATTAGATTTAACTAAAGATGCTCTAGTTGCACATGGTAAGAAAGAGTACGAAATGCCTGCAAAAATAGGTGTACATCCATTTGAAGAAGTATTTTTTCATGCTATGCCAGCGTATGTACCATCAAAATATGCTCTTGGTATGAAATGGATAGAATGCTATCCTAATAATCCGGCTAAATTTAATTTACCTCAGACTACAGGATTACTTATATTGAATGATGTATCAACAGGCTGTCCTATTGCTATTATGGATTCTACATGGCTTACTGCTATGAGAACTCCTGCAGTTACTTCATTAGCAGCAGTTAGTTTACATCAAGATGCTGAAACATTTGGAATGTTTGGATGTGGAGTTCAAGGAACTGAACATATTAAGTTTATAGTTCATACATTAAAAAAAATAAAAAAAATATATGTATATGATGTAAATGAAAAAACAATAGATAATTTAATTAAAAACGTACAACCAAAGATTGATGTAGAAATAGTAAAAGGTAAAAATCCTGAAGAAGTGGCTAAAAGTTGTGAAGTATTAAGTTCTGCTACCATTATATTGAGGGAAACTCTTTCAATTGTAAAAGATGAATGGATATCTAAAGGACAGACTATACTACCATGTGATTTGAATACTTTCTGGGATCCTGCAATTACAAAAAGAGCTGATAAATATATTGTAGATAGTATTGAAGAACATAAATTATTTGACGGTATGGGATATTTTCCTGATGGACTTCCTAATATTAAGTGTGAAACAGGCGAAATAATAGCTGGAATCAAAGAAGGAAGAAAATCAAAAGATGAATTGATAGTGTGCAGTAATATTGGTATGTCAGTTTGTGATGTAGTTGTAGGCAGAGAAATATTTGATAGAGCAATATCAAATAACATAGGTAAAAAACTACCTTTGTAGTATTGAAATTATTTTGTATAAGGAGGAAAGTTTAAATGGCTATAAAAAGAAGAAACAAAAGAGCTGTGAAACTAGACGATAGTATTAGAACTAATCAAGTGTCAAATAATTCTATTCAATTTCGAGTACTTAATGAAAATCAATGTGAAAGATTGTATAATGCGGTTTTAGAAGTTATGGAAAATGTCGGTATGCAAATTCACCATAAAGGAGCAGTTGAATTACTCAGAAATGCAGGTTGCTGGGTTGAAGATGATGGGATAACAGTAAAAATACCTTCTCATGTTGTTAAAAAGGCTATAGCATCATCACCATCTCGTATAGTTTTATCCAATAGAAATAAAAAACGCAAATTATTCTTAGAAAGAAATAATGCTTATTTTGGCCCGGGTCCAACCTTGCTAAACTTTATAGATGTAAATACAGGAGAAAGACGACCTGTAGTTAAAAATGATGTTTTAAACACAGCAAAAGTAGTCGATGCACTTCCAAATATAGACTTTTGTATGTCTTTAGCAAATATATCTGACTGCACTTCTGATTTAGCAGATGTTCATGAAGTTCATGCTATGCTGCAAAATACAACAAAGCCAATAGTAACTTGGGCATTTGACAGGGATAATTTAGATACAATCATTAAGATGTTTGAAGTAGTAGCTGGCGGAGAAAAAGAACTTCAAATGAATCCAAATGTTTTAATTTATTCTGAGCCTACTACACCTTTTGTTCATACATATGAAGCAGTAGATAAATTATTATATCTTGCTGAAAAAGGATTACCACAGAATTATACTCCGGCAGTTCAAGCAGGTGCTACAGGTCCGGCAACAAGAGCAGGAACAGTAATAGTAGGTGCTGTAGATACATTAGCAGGATTAGTAATTAGTCAATTAAAAAATCCGGGAGCTCCTTTTATTTGTGGTGGAGTAATTACTAATATGGATATGAAAACTACAGTTATGTGTTATGGTTCACCTGAATTTGCAGTTATGCATGCTGCAACAGTTGATTTATTTAAATATCTTAATATTCCAACTTTTAGTACCGCTGGTTGTACGGACTCGTGTATTTTAGATGAACAAGTTGGAATAGATCAGGCTATTACAATATATACAGCTGCATTGAGTGGTGGAAATATAATTCATGATGTAGGCTATATGGATGGTGGTATGGTAGGATCACTAGAAGCACTCTGTATGGGTGATGAAATTATAGGTGAGGTTAGAAGCATTATGAGAGGTGTAAGAGTTGATGATGAAGCACTGGGATTAGACGTAATTGAAAAAGTTGGACCGGGAGGACACTTCTTGAATGAAAAGCATACTATGGATAATTTCCGCAAAGAATTTTGGTATCCTGAAACAATAGAGAGAAGCAATTACGAAGACT
This sequence comes from Tissierellales bacterium, assembly GCA_018433765.1. Lineage (GTDB taxonomy): Bacteria > Bacillota > Clostridia > Tissierellales > Sedimentibacteraceae > SM3-B41. Next base: position 112,387 of record JAHDQO010000021.1, on the reverse strand, counting down.
GGAAAAACTCAGGTTCACTTACTTATAGGCAAAAACTAAATATAAGAGCTAAGAAAATTCTAGAAGAACATCAGCCGCAAAAGCTTACTGATGATATAATAGAACAGCTAGATATTTTAGTTGAAGAAGCAGAAAAGAGATGCAAAAAATAATAATAATGAGCTTGAGTAAGAAAAATTCTTACTCAAGCAGGTATTTTTTATAAAAAAGGGAGGAAGAATCATGTTTAGACAAAGTCGAGATTTAGGAATTAACTACATTAAAACACGAAAAAATCATAAATGTTATGGTATGGGTATAGGTATTATGATTTTAGATGATGTTTATCCTGGATTCCCGGGAGACGTTAGAAATGCAAGTGCATGGGGTTTCCCAATTCAATATGAGATAGCAAAAGATGTTAATTGTTATAATTTAATATGGGAACAAGATAAAAGTCCATGTAGAGAGCCAATTTTACGTGCTGCTAGAAATCTAGAAGACATGGGATGTAAAGCAATTGCAGCAGAATGTGGATATTTTGCCTATTTCCAAAAAGATGTTGCAGGATATGTAGATGTGCCAGTATTTATGTCAAGTTTACTTCAAGTTCCATTTATTCAAAAACTCATAGGACCAAATAAACAAGTTGGAATAATATGTGCACAAAAAAGATTTTTAACAGATGCACATTTGCAAAATGTAGGAATAGATTTGAATAGTAACTTTGTCATTGCAGGTTCAATGGATGAATACGGATGTCCTCAATTTGATACATTATGGGATCATGAAAAAAGACCTAAAATTCCAGAAAGTTTTTATGATGAGTCAGAAAAGGATATGGTAAGAATAGCAAAAGAACTTGTAAATAAAAATAAAAATGTTGGTGCAATAATGTTAGAATGTACTGGAATGCAGCCATTTGCTAGAGCTGTACAAAGAGCTGTTGACCTGCCTGTATTCAGCTGGGGAACATTATTGGACTATGCATGGTCAGTAGTATCTCACAGAGATTATTATGGACATGTATAAAAATTAGTTAGTCGGTGAAATAAAGGAGGTTAATAAATGGTAAAAAAAATGGTTGTACCATTACTTGGTGCACCAGGAACTAAACTTACAAAAACAACCCTAAAACAGAATCTTACTAATGCTGACATACAATTTGAAACACTTTACCAATTATATAAAAGATTTAAACCTGATGCTATTATTCCATTTATGGATTTGACAGTTGAAGCAGATTCTTTAGGTATGAAACTTAAATTTCCTGAAAATGATAATCCAGCAGTTAAAATACATCCTATAAAAACTGAAGAAGAGTTAAAAGATATGAAGAAAAGCTATAATGGCGTTGATGGAAGGATGAATGTTTTTATAGATGTTGTTAGGAAAATGGCTGAAGAACTTCCGGATAAGGTAGCTAAGTATGCTTATGCTATAGGACCTTTTACTTTAGTAGGTGAAATGATGGGTGTTACTGATGCATCTATGGCTACAGTAACAAACCCAGAAATAATAAAAAAACTGTTAGATTTTAGTGTAGATATTATTAGTGAGTATTCAAATGCTTTATTTAGTGCAGGTGCCGATTCAGTTATAATACTCGAGCCAACTGCAATGTTACTTTCACCTAAAAGCTATATTGAAAATTCGTTAAATCCATTTAAAAGAATATTGAAAAATGTTGATAACAAACCAATAATACTACATATATGTGGAAATACAAACCACCTTGTTCAAGGCATGTGTGAGTCTGGTGCAGTAGGACTAAGTTTAGATTCACCTATGAATTTTAAAGAGCTGTCAGAGAAAGTTCCAAAAGATATGACTTTAATAGGAAACGTTGATCCTGTAAGTATATTGTTACAGGGAACTCCTTTAGAAGTAGAACAATATACAAGGCGATTCATAAAAACTATGGATGGAGTGCACAATTTTGTACTAAGTACAGGATGCGATTTGGCACTTGAAACTCCACTAGAAAATATTGAAGCGTTCATGAAGATTGGAAGAGAATGGAAAGAAAATAAAATATAATTTTTAATTATAAAAACAGATAGAGCATTGTATAACTAAACATTGATCTATCTGTTTATATTTATTTCAATTTAAATTTTTTAATTTTGTATTGTAAATTTTGTCTGCTTATATTTAATTCTTTTGCTGACTTTGTTATATTTCCTCTATTCCTTTTCAATACATTGATTACTCTATTTTTTTCTTCTAATTCAATCATATCGAATAAATTCTTATCTGAAGAGCATGAATCATAGTTACTATTTTCAGTAGTACTCATAATATTTTGTTTTTGTTCTTTAAACAAGTCAGCATATCTAGGAATATGTCTCTTTTCAATATATGAATCATCTTCTGTTAATATATTCATAGCACCTTCAATAGTATATTTTAGTTGTCGTATGTTACCGGGCCAATTATATTTACAGAAAGCTTTTAATACTTCATTACTCAATGCCTTTACATTTTTATTTAAGCATTTATTGAATGTATTTATGAAATAATTAGTTAATAATTCAATATCATCTAATCTTTCACGTAAAGGGGGTATACGTATATAAATGACAGCTAATCTAAAAAACAAGTCTTGACGTAATTTTTTTTTCTTAACTGCAACCATTGGGTCTATATTACAACTACTTATTATGTGAGGATTAATATCAATTTCGTTTTTCCCTCCTAGTCTTCTTATTTTCTTTTCCTCAATAGCTCTTAACAGTTTAGCTTGTAGTGATAAAGGCATAGAGTTTAGCTCGTCTAAAAAGAATGTTCCATTATTAGCTTGTTCCAGTAAACCTATACGATCTACTGCTCCTGTAAATGCACCTTTAACAGTTCCAAATAATAACCCTTCCAATAAACTTTCTGGAATAGCTGCACAGTTTATTGCTAAAAAAGGACCATTAGAATATATACCACTATAATGTATATACTTAGCAAATATTTCTTTACCAGTTCCTGTTTCACCAAATATTAGGACAGAAGAATTAGTGTTAGCTGCTGCTCTAGCCCAAGTTAAGCTTTCTAGAAATTTTTTATTTGCTCCTATAATATTTAAATTATAGTTTTTATTTTTATTATTTATATTAGTAATTTCTTTTTGTAAATTAAATAATTGTTCAGATAATTTTTTAAAAGCTGTAAAATCTTTTAAGATTGCAACAGAACCTACTAACTTACCTTTAGAATATAAAGGATATGTGCTGGTAACAACATTGATAACACTTCCATTTTTAGTTGTGTAATTCTGATGATAGTTTAAAACAGGTGTACCTTTATCTAATACTCTTAATAAAATACTAGTTTTACTGTTTAAGTTATAAATTGAGCTTACATGTTTTCCAATTACTTCATCAGCATTATAATCTTCTAATTCTTCTAAAGCAGAGTTATAAATAATAATATTGCCATTTGAATCAATTGCATGAATACCTTCGTCAATAGAGTTTATAATAATCTTGTATATTTCGTTAATAGATTCTTCGTTGAAATTTTTTTTACATTCATTTAGTGAAGGTTGCTTATCTACAATAGTTAAAATTTTAAACATGTTTTGTGTCAAATTTATAGATTTACATGTAATTTTAAGTATTCTATTATTATATTCTAATTCAATATCGTTTTTTTTATTATATTGCATGTAACTTGGTATTAATTCATATAAGGAAGTACCAAGTAATTTTTTCTTCACTCTTAAAACATCTTGTAAAACAGTATTATGTTTTATAATAATTCCTTTATTATCTATTAAAGCTAAACCTTGATTAGTTAAATCAAAAATGTTGTTTATTAAATCTTTAGCTGCATTTGGTTCTTGAATTATATTTTGAATAGTATTTTCATAAGCATCCATATGTAGAAAACTCCTTTCATAATACAATATAGTGACATTTGTTAACATGTTTGAATATAGTGCGAAGAATCTTATAATAACTTTAAAAAGATGAATTTAATTTAGATTATGTTTATAAAAATATAATTGATAGATGATTTTATAATGATATGAATAATTTAAGAAATTAGTTATAATGCTCAGATATTATAATAATAATTATTATAAAATAGTAAATTTAACATTAAATTACTATAATAAAACTAATATTATATATTATATCATAAAAAGTATATAATTCCATTATAATAATATTATGTATAAGATACTGCTAGAGTTGTACAGTTGAAATAATTACGAATGTGAAAGCTATTGTTTTTATTCTTGACTTATTAAAAAGAGTAGTATACGACATTAATTATTTTAGCCAAATTCAGGAACTATGTATTTTGATATAGTAACTAGATAAATATTTGAAGAAGATAGCATTTGCTGTCTTCTTCTTAAAATTTATTTTCTAGTCTAAAAAATCAATCAAAATTTTATTGAACTTCTTAGGTTTTAAAAAGTGAACCCAATGCTGAGATTCTATGTTAATAAGTGTGCTGTTTTGCATCAATGAATTTGCCAATTCAGCATCATCGTCATTCATTGCTCCTTGTAAAATGCCATCATCACTATAAGAGTAACTAGCATGTATCAGTACTACAGGACAAGTAATCCTTGACAATGTTTCAGCATGGTTAAAATCATTCATCCAACTTCCGTCATAAAATGATTTACCAAACAGTGGATCATAATTATCAATACAAGTAAAAATGCCCATAATATAAGGTGGCAAATACATAATTTTGAGCGGACTGTCATCATGAGATTTCCTATATTTTTTAGCATAATTACATATATTTATCCTTGCATTGTCAGGGAAAAAACTCCACATTGCTTGATGTTCAAAGTACCAAAGTGTAAAATCAGTTTCTTTTGATTGATTTAAAAATGTATGACAGCAAGCGGATAAATCAATGTAGTTATAAGTTTTCTCTTTTCGGTTATCTTCACATGAAAAAAGTGGCGGATCCTCAAGAACTATACCAAGCACATTTTCAGGTGAATTAGCAGCTATCCATGCAGTTAATAATCCGCCTGAAGAATGTCCAGATACAACAGCTGGTTCTCCTATTACATTTTCAATAAACCATGTAAAGTCTGTACCTATAGCATTTGCACTATATTTGGAAGAATCATGGCTGCTGCCTCCATGACCGGGACAGTCTACTGCAAAAATATGATAATACTTACTAAGCTCAGAAAGATTTTTCATATAACTTGTCCAGTCGCCGCCCTGACCATGTATCAGTAACAAAGCAGGACCATTGTCAGGGCCTTCTGCGTAATTTAGAATAGTTTTGTTATCAGTAGTTATCTGTTTTTGTGTAAATCCAGCTTTATATACTTTTTTTATTCCCCATTCGTAATAGTAAGTATTTTTAATACAATAAACAGCAAATATTATACCTAAAACTAAAATTAATACTAATATAGTTATCCCAACTATTTTTAGAATTTTTTTTATTTTTTTCATCTTTAAACCTCCTTTTAGTAAAATGTGATTGACATTAAAGCTAATATGTGACATTATGTTTAGTATATAATAATGTTGATAAATGAGCAATAGATGCAAGAAAAGTGCTTCATAATATTAAAAAGTGTGACACTATGTAGTAGGTTAGATAGGAGAAATAATATGAGAAAAGGTCAATCACATCCAAATGCAGAAAGATCTAAAAAAATGATGACAACAGCACTGTTGGAATTAATGAAGGAAAAAGAATATAAAAGTATTACAATTAAAGAAATTTGTGAAAAAGCACAGGTTGCAAGACGAACTTTTTATCGTAATTTTAAAACTAAAGAAGAAATTCTTTCTCTTTTCACTAAAAAGATCATGCAGGAGTTTATAAATGAGATGTTGACAAAATCTAACGAAAATTATCGCAATATGATAGAGGCATATTATAGTTTTTGGTATAAACATATAGATGTACTACTACTTTATAATAAAAATGAATTGGATGATTTTATATTTAATGAATATCTTAATAGACTTCCAGAAGTAGCTTTTTTGTATACACCTGATATATCTTTGTATGAATCTCAAGAAGAATCAACTTGTGCATTAGCTTTTAATTCAGGAGGCTTATGGAGCTTACTGACATATTGGGTTTTGAGTGGAAGCAAGCAGACACCAAATCAGTTAGCAGAAGTTTTAGAAAAAACATTTAAAGGGATACGGTTTGATAAATAGACTTGTTTTATATTTATGTGTGGATATTATAATGAAAATGTCGTATAATTGATAACGGAAATTATTATCAAATGCTAGTTTATAAATTTATAATTTAAATAGAAAGTGAGATTATACATAAACTTTAAGGAATAAAAAAACAAGTATGAAATTAATAGTTGCGTAAATTCAAGGTTGCATTGGTAGTTATTATAATCATTTCTGAGATAGAATATTTATTAGATGTTTTAATAGCCATCTAAAGATATAAAGAAGGAGCGATTAATTATGTCGATAAATAATAAAATTAAATTATTGAGAAAGAAAAATGGTTTATCTCAAGAACAATTATCCGAAAAAATAGGATTATCTAGACAAGCAATATCCAGATGGGAAACAGGTGACTCTGTTCCGGATATTGATAATATTGTTAAGCTTAGTGATATTTTCAATGTTTCAACGGACTATTTATTAAAATATAATACAGAGAATCAAGAAGAGGATGAATATATATCAAAAAGATATAACAATAAAAAACTAAATAAGAATTTACTTATCGGAACTATAGGGATTTCAATAACTCTAGGAATTATTTTAATAGCTTATTTTATTACACTTATTAATCCAGAGTTAAAGATAGGAGATAATGGTGTGAATTTAAGTATTTTGGAATGGGGATTTATAGCACATAATGATCTTTACCCTTTAGCTTTTTTCGTAATTATTTGTTTTGTTGTAAGTATATATCATTATGGTAAGTATTATTTTAATGATATTTAAAAAAAGATTTATATGTGAAAGCTATTGTTTTATTCTTGACTTATTAAAAAGAGTAGTATACGATATTAATCGTTGATTAGTATTGGAGGCTAAAAGGATTGCAAGTAAAAAAAGAATCAGTGAGTAATAGAATATTAAAATTTGCTAAAATAGAATTCTTGGACAAAGGTTTTGAAAATGTAACTATTCGTACTATAGCCAAAAAGTCGAGTATATCTTCTGGTACAATTTATACATATTTCAAAGATAAAAACGCAGTTTTTGAGGCCATAGTAAATCCTACTGCAAAGAAATTATTTAATCAAATGAATATGACTATGGATGGATTTAAACGAAACACTAACAATATAGAGCAAGCTTTCAGCAAACAAGTTAGCAGAGAAGTTATTGTACAATTGTTTGATTTAATATACCCTAAAAAAGATGACTATAAATTATTGCTCTGCTGCTCAAAAGGTTCAAGTATGGAAAATTTCAAAGATAGAGTTATAAATACATATACAGAACTGTGTTTATCATTGTTAGAGTCTTTAAGTCAGAGTATAGGATGTAGTAAAAAATTCTCACATGTTTCAGTACATATGATTTTATCGCTATTCTTTATTATTATAGAAGAAATAATATTAGATGATGTAACTCGTGAACAAGCAGATGAATATGTAGATGAACTTGCTGGTGTTATATATGGAGCTTGGAATGGATTAATAAATTATGATTAAAAAAATGCTGTAAGTTACAAATAGTATTAAAGCGTTTATGAGTCTAATCTTTATTTAAGATTAGTCTCTTTTTTTATGGAACGATGTAGATTAAATTATGTTGACAAGCATAAAAAGTTAATATATACTAATTTTACTGATAATCTAATTATCGGTAATCTGATTATCAAAGTAAGGAGATAAAAATGTCTATACAAGATGTCACGTTAAATCCAAAAATATTGAAAAGTGCTACGAAAGAATTTCTTGAGAAAGGTTTTCTAGGAGCTTCAGTAAAAACAATTTGTGAAAATGCAGGAGTTACTACAGGTGCTTTATACAAAAGGTATAAAGGAAAAGCTGAACTTTTCGATGCTGTGGTCGAACCAGCCTATAAAAAAATTCGAGATTTTGGTTCTGGACGTATAAAAAGAAGTATTAATCTGTTAAATGATAAAGAGCTAATAAGAATTTGGGATAATCCAGTGGAAACATATAAGTTTCAAATTAATTTTCTTTACGATAATTATGAAGGATTAAGATTATTGTTGATTTCTTCAGAAGGGACAAAACATCATAATTTTTTGCATAGACATGTTGAAGATGTAACAAAATCAACCTACGAATTCTCTAAAGAAGTTTATAAAAGAGGTTTGAGTAAAAAAATGATTGATTATGATACTTTGCATATGTTGTTATCAGCATATTGGACTGTTTTGATAGAACCGGTTATGCATAATTTCACTAGGGAAAAAGCTCTTAAATATGCAGAAGAAATAGCATTATTCTTTAATTGGAAAGATGTACTTGGCTATTAGAAAATATTAAAATCAGCAGAGGAGATGAATATATGTTAGAAAAACTGTTTAGTTATTCAGGAAAATATAAATCACATGCTTATATAGCAATTGGCATGATATTTTTGAGTGTATTAAGTGAAATAGGAGCATTTTATTTTTTATATCGACTTATATCAGTAATAATTGAATCTAATTTAACAATGGATAGTATTCTATTTTTTGGGTTAGGTATTATTGCTTTGTATTTGTTAAAATCTTTGTTATTTTCGTTTGGATTAGACCATTCTCATATTTTTGCTTATAATACTTTATTTAATATACGTAGTAAATTATCACAAAAACTAAAAAGGATATCTTTAGGTTCTATATTAACTAAAGGAACTGGTGCATATCGTCAAAATTTTGCAGATGATATTGAGAATATTGAACTACTTCTGGCTCATGGAATACCAGAAGGGTTACCGTATTTCGTTTCGTGTATATGTGTATATATTGCTATTTTTATTGTAGATTATAGAATGGGGCTGTTAAGTTTGCTTACTATTCCAATAGGGATTTTAAGTATGAGCGGCATGGTGAAAAGTGGAAAAACAAAATCAGAACAATATCAAAAGTCTTTGATTAATCTAAACAAATCAATAATTGAATATGTATCAGGAATGGAAGTAGTTAAAGTGTTCAACAAAACTAAGAAGTCCAGCAAAAAAATTAATGATTCAATTGAAAACTACAGAAAATTCACTGTTAATTGGTACAAAGTTAACTGGAATTATATGGCAGTTTTTCAGTCTGTAATACCATCAACAATTATATTCATTTTACCTATTGGAATGTATATGGTTTATATGAATACAATAAAAATTTCTGTTTTATTATTTTGTATTATTCTTGCATTGAGTATTAGTACACCATTGTTGAAATTAATGAACTATTTTCCTGTTCTTTATAATGTAGTTAAAAAAATAGAGAAACTGGAGAAAGAATTTGAACAGCCTGAGATTACAGTTGGAAACAGAGATGCAGAAGTTTCTTCAAATGATATTGAATTCAGCAATGTTACTTTTTCATATGATGATGCTATAGTTATCGATAATATGAGTTTTAAAATTTCTGAGAATAAAAAAGTTGGTATTGTTGGAGAAAGCGGTAGTGGTAAAAGCACTATTGGAAAGCTAATCATGCATTATTGGGATGTAAATAAAGGACAAATAAAATTTGGTGGTGTTGATATTCGTGAGATATCACTTAGCAAATTAATGTCTTCTATTAGTTATGTATCCCAAGATAATTTCTTGTTTAACACAACTATTAAAGAAAATCTTTTAATAGCAAAACCTGATGCAACAGACGAAGAAATAATAGAGGCCTGCAAGAGTGCGCATTGTCATGATGTTATAATGCGTATGGAAAATGGTTATGACACAAATGTAGGAGATAGTGGAAGTAAATTATCTGGTGGAGAACGTCAGAGAATAACAATAGCGAGAGCAATGCTTAAAGATGCTAATGTAGTTATTTTAGATGAAGCTACTTCTTTTACTGATTCTGAAAATGATGTTTTAATAAATAAAGCAATTATTAATTTAACTAAAAACAAAACATTGATAACTATTGCACATAAGCTTTCAAACATAAAAGAAATGGATAGCATTATGCTTATTGATAAAGGAAAATTAATTGGTAATGCACCGCATGACATATTATTAGATAATTCTAAGTATAGTCAATTGTGGAATAGATATGTCAAAAGTCTTGACTATAAGTTCTCGGTATAGGAGGAGAATATGTTTAAAATTATTATAAGAATATTAAAGATTGCTGAAGATGACAGAAAAAGTCTAATTTTAAGTATTGTATTTAGTTTTTTAGAGAACATAACAATATTTGTTCCGTATATGTTAGTATTTTATTCTGTACATATATATTTAAATGGAAAATTAAGTGTTGATAAAATAGTCTGGATATCTATAATAATGTTAATAGGTATTGTATTAAGAGGAGTATTTAGAAGAATAATTGACGGTCTTCAATCTGCTAAAGGATTAGATATTTTTGCAAGGCAAAGGAAAAAATTGGTTAACCATTTAAAGCAATTACCAATGGGATATTTTTCAGAAGATAATATGGGGAATATCATATCTATATTGACTACTGATTTAATATTCATTGAAGATAATGCAATGACGTTTTTGGGACAGCTTATAAATAGTTATATAGGTATATTTCTAAGTGCTATTGCAATGCTGTACATTAATGTGAATCTTTGCATTGTTTATGTAGCCATAATACTTGTTGGTTATTTTGCTGTAAAATATCTTGATAAAATAAACACAAAGCATGGCAAAATAAGACAAGATCAATTTGGAAATTTATCAAATTCAGTGGTGCAATTTATAAAAGGTATGCCAACTATAAAGGCATTTAGTATTGAAGATACTAAGAACGTAGATTTAGACGGTGTTTTTATAGATACAAAGGAAAAGGCGCTAACATTTGAAAAAAAATATTTACTTCCAAGAATTTTAACTGATTCCTCTTATACTGTAAGTACAGGGATATTAATTTTAGCAACATTAATTTTATATTATTTTGGTTCGATTTCCAAAGATTTAGCTTTAGGTATGTTGATTTTTAGTTCAGTTTCACTTGGCTCTTTAGTAACAATTATTAATGGTGTTGCAAGGTTTGGAATACTAAAAGCCGGTTTGGATAGGTTTGATGAGGTAATGGAAGCTGACGAATTGACGAATGTGGATAATAAACATGAAATTAAGAATTTTAATATTGAGTTTGATCATGTTAGTTTTTCCTATGATGAAAATGAAGTTATTAAAGATATGAGTTTTAAAATTGATGAAAATACATTTACAGCATTAGTTGGAAAATCTGGAAGTGGTAAGAGTACAATTACAAATTTAATTGCGAGATTTTGGGATATAGAAAAAGGCAAAATAAAAATAGACGGAATAAATATAAAAGATATGTCGCTGGATTCTTTGCTGTCTAATATTAGTATGGTGTTCCAAAATGTATATTTGTTTCAAGATACAATTTTTAACAACATTGCATTTGGGTTAGAAGGTGCTACAAGAGAAGATGTAATTAAAGCAGCAAAGAAAGCAAGATGTCATGATTTTATTACTGAACTTCCAAACGGTTATGATGAAATGATTGGCGAAGGAGGAGCTACGCTTTCAGGAGGAGAAAAACAGAGGATTTCAATTGCACGAGCTATATTGAAAGATGCACCAATTGTATTGTTAGATGAAGCAACATCAAGTGTAGATCCTGAAAACGAACTTTATATACAAGAAGCAATTAGTGAACTTGTAAAAAATAAAACATTAATTGTTATTGCCCATAGGCTTTCAAGTATTAAATACGCAGATAATATTTTAGTAGTCGAAGATGGAAAAATTATAGAAAAGGGAAATCATGAAGAACTTATTCAATTAAAAGGTGTCTATAATAATATGTATGCATATTATGTGCAGTAAAAAAATTTAAATTTTTAGAAAATCTTGAATTTATGTAACAAAAGTTTATGATAAGATACTAATAAATAAAAAACTAGAAAAAAGAGTCTATAAGGCTCTTTTTATTTTATCTGGAATTAGATAATTTTCTATATTCACTTGGTAAGATTCCAGTGTTTTTACGGAAAGTTTCAGAAAAACTGCTTGCTTTCTTATAACCAATTATTTGGGAAATTTGATTAATACTTAAGTCAGTATTTGCAAGCAGGTGTTCTGCATGACTCATGCGTTTATTTGTTATATATTCAAAAATTGTGCATTTATAAACATTTTTAAAAGTATATTTTAATTTTGTTTTTCCCATGCAGGCTATTTTAGCTAAATAATCTAAATGAATATCAAAACCAAAATGATCGTTAATATATGCAGTGACAGATGCCAAATTTTCTAAATCTTGTTGTGAAGTTTGTTTCGCTGCATATGCTGGGGTATTATCTTTAGTTTTCTGTACAATAAGAGATATTGCTTCTGCTACTTTACTCTCATAGAAGAGTTTAGAATAGGCTCCTGTAAAACGGCAGTTTTTAATTTGATTAAGTAAATAAACTAATTCAGGAAAATCTGTTGAACCATCAACACTTAAAAAAGCATTAAGAGGGTTTTCATATTCGCCTGGATATTTAGCTTTAAGGTAATCTTCATAGTATTCAGGCATAATTATTATGCCTATGCAGCGGACAGGTATGTTTTTATGGAATGAAGCCTGATACAAACCATTTCCAAAATGCGCCTTTATATATGAAGATGACAATCTTTTATAAGGTTTTAACTCTTCTCCAGAAACTGACTCATAATAATTAATACTTATATAATGAGGTTGATCGTACTTAAACAGCAAATCTTCATAAAAATAAAAATCCATTATAGATATAGAAAATAGATTACTACAATAATAAACCCAATAATGACCTTTACCTAATTTAGGAGAAAGAGTATAGCAAATCCATTCCTTTGGATATTCATTATTACTATTATCTCTATAGAAACCAGTTTGTGATAAACAAGTTTCATGCATATTTCTTTGTACATCTGACATTATACTACCTCCAATACCGTTAAAAGACAAAAATATACCTTCAAAAGACAAATATACACTAGTTGTATTGACTTTGAAAGGATATAGAATATAATATATAAATGAAATTGATAATCCTTTTCAATTATAACAAATGAGCATATTTTGTGCAAGTTTTATAAGTACTAACGGCTATGTCACAATAATAGGAGAAGGTGGATCATCGTATAATTACAATAGTTCATCGTCTTGCAACCATTGAGCAAGAATATTCGTAGACAAGCTGAAAATTGGAGCATTGCGTAGATATTATTTAAATAAAAGGGAGAGTGAACATAATGTCAGATACAAGAAAAGAACTTTTAACAAAACCTATTACAGGGTTAATGTTTCAATTATGTGTTCCAGCTATTATTGGTATGGTAGTTATTGGACTATATACTTTTATGGATGGAGTATTTGTTGGACAACTAGTTGGTGAGAAAGCAATGGCAGCAGTTTCTGTGGCATATCCACTAACATTTTTAAACAGCGGTATAGCAACTTTAATTGGTGTAGGCTCTGCATCTGTATTGTCAAGAGCCATAGGCAAAAACGATAAATCAACAATTGATAATATAATGGGCAATCTTATAAGTCTTGTGTCACTGTTTTCAATTATAATTACTATAATTGGGATTGTTTTTGCAAAACAATTATTACAAATAAGTGGAGCAAAGGGAGAAATTCTTAGTTTAGCTGTAAATTATCTTAGAATTGTATTTATAGGGTCAATATTTGTAAACTTTACTCAAAGTGCAAACATGGTAATGCGTGGCGAAGGTCTTATGAAAAAGGCAATGCTAATCATGGGATTTGGTGCAGTATTAAACATTATACTAGATCCTATAATGATTACTTTGTTCAAAGATAGAGGTGTTCAAGGAGCTGCTATAGCTACGGTAACATCTCAAATAATACAAGCTATTATCACTATATATTATTTTACAAAGAAAAGTAAAAAAGTAAAAATAAATAAAATAAGAGTAAATAAACAAATTTCTTTAGAAGTCTTTCAAGTTGGAGTATCAGCTATGATGATGCAAATTTTATCTATGATACAGCAAACATTATTATTTAGAATGGCATTTAAATACGGAGGAGACTCAAATGGAATTATAATGAGTGCTTCACTAAGACTTCAGGCTTTTTCTTTTATTCCTCTATGGGGTATGGCACAAGGGTTACAGCCAGTTGTTGGTACTAACTATGGTGCGAAACAATATAAAAGAGTAAAAGAAGCTACAAATATTTTCATATTAGGTGCTACAGTATTAGCTATGGTATTCTGGATTCCTATGGAAGTTTTCCCAAAAACAATGTTAGGACTATTTATTACAAATAACGATTTAGTTGTTTCAGGAGTGAATGACTTTAGAATATTTTATTCAGTATTTTTCTTATATGGAGCTATGATTATGATAATTACATTCTTCCAATCTATTGGAAATGGAAAAGCAGCTGGTAAGTTAGTAATGTTAAGGCAAGTAATCTTATTTATTCCAGCAATGATTCTTATGCCAATGAAATTTGGTCTACCTGCAGTTTGGAGTACACAACCAATAGTAGATCTTGTAGTTATAATACTAAGTGCTGTATTTTTAAAACTAGAATATAAGAAAATGGCAAATATAAATAAATCCCTTTGGTAATAACACATATTTTTTTAGTGTATCGCGAATAAGAATGAAATAGGAGTTTTAGTAATAAATTTAACTATGATTTCAGTAAAAAAATCCGAACCCTTAACCTACTGGTAAAGGGTTCGGACTATATTACTTTTTAATTTACGGTATAATGTGAAGTCTTCTATCACTGTCTGACAAGCACTCGCCGCCATTTTTTCTAACAACAAAGATTTCTTCAATATCGAATAATCCATAGTCTGTGGAGATACCAGGCTCTAAAGCAATAACCATACCTTCTTCAAGTATCAAATCGTCATGAATTGTTACTGAAGGTGGTTCAGTGCTGTTAAGACCGATACCATGACCCATACGGCCGCATTCAAAATTAACATCTACGCCACGTTTTCTCATACCATCAATACAAGCCTGTGCAACTTCTTTAACATTTACACCTGGGCGAAGCATCTCTGCAGCTTCCATTGTAACTTCATGAACAAGATTTTGCATGTGGTTTTGCTTTTCAGAGATTTCACCTACTACGCCAGAACGGCAGAAGTCTGCCCAATAGCCATTATAAACAGCTCCCATATCCAGCCAGAGAAAATCTCCATCCTGCAACTTGCGGTTTCTTCCTGTGTCACAAATTCTGTTATATCCACCAGGACCAGCTGTGATTATATGGAATCCTGGGCGTTCAGCGCCGCCATCTATCATATATTTCTGAGCCATCATTGTGATATCTCTTTCTGTCATGCCAGATTTAACATTTTCATATACTCGGTCAAATGCGTAACTTGTTGCTTGACATGCACGTCTAATACAAGCTATCTCGGCTTCTGACTTAATAAGACGCTGACTCCAGATTATGTCTGTAGCATCTACAAACTCAGCATCAGGCAGAGCATCCTTGAGAGATAAGAACATATCAACTTGAAAACCTATTCTCTGTTCATGTCCAAGTTCAAAGCCAATGTTACCTTTAGTCATATGGAGTTCTTCCATTACGTCTACTAGTTCTTGAATAGTTGGTCCTAAAAGGCTGTCAAAGTTTTTCTGATCATAACAGGTAGCCTTTTCTTGTGCTACTGGTGTAAACATTATCTGTGTGAATAGGACAGCTGTACCTTTTACAGGAATAAACATAAATGTTGGTCTTGTAAAAGTATTCCATCTGCAAGGGCTTAGAAAATTTGCATAATATGCTATGTTTTGGTCCCCTGTAACTACCATACCTGCCATACCCTTATCACTCATCTTTTTTTGACAGAGATTAATTCTGCCTTGAAGTTCTTGTACGCCAATTTCTAATATGTCCATATTAATATTTATCCTCCTTTAGTGCTTGATTTTTATTCATACTTTGCAGTTTAGCCATTGAAACTATCATTCCACCCCAGACTCCGCCCAGAATGAGAATCATCATTACTATTGCTTTTGTTGTCATTTGATTATCCTCCTTAATTAATTTACTTACTGAAACCGTTATCTTGTACAGGTGGAAAGTTTTCATTATCAAACAGCTTTGGACCTGCTGACTCTGCAATCTTATTGTTGAATAACAGACAAAGTAAACTAATGCCTCCAAGCTGTAATACCAGTGTACCTATAGAATATGTTCCAAAAGGATTCCACCAGTCAGGATTCCAGCCCACGGAACGTATACACCACCAGCTAAACATAATAATAGCCATTAATGGTACAACAAATGTGACTGCTATGTTCCACCACTTATTCATATGAATACCTGTGTATTTGTTGTTTATGAGTTTTGTACGTGCATTTTCTGTTCCATATTTGATAAGTGCATAACATGAGAATACAGCACCTATAACCATACCCATACCAACGACGAAGTCCTGGTTGTTGAAAAAGTTTATGCTCCATGCAGAAGGAATACCAATGATAACTGTTGCAATAAATAGACCTAACATAGACTTTTTCTTATTTACCTTAGCATCTGCGAAAGGCTGTGCAAGTATTGTGAAACAAGCAACTATAGAAGAAAGACCTGCCATTATAAGTGATGCGAAAAACAGCATTCCCATAATTTGACCGCCGGGTATTTTTTCAAAAATTCCAGTGAGTGCGATGAATGCAAGGCCGTTATTACCTGAAGCACAGATAGACATAGCTTCGGTTGGACTTGAAGACATAGCAAACAGTGCAGGAATAATAGCTATACCTGAAAGAAGTGCTACAGCAATATCGCCAAGTCCTTGGATAGTAGAAGCAAGTGCAATGTCTGATTTTTGATTGGAATAAACAGCGTATGCTATACATATACCCCAACCAGGACCTGCTGACCATAAAGCCTGTGTAAGTGCTTCCAGCCACATTTTAAAATTGAAGAAACTACTTACTTCAAAGTCAAATAAATAATTGAAACCGGAGGCTGTGCCCGGAAGTGTAAGTGTTCTAATAGCTATAATTATAAGGCAGACAAAAAGTATGGGTAAAAATATTTTATTAGCCTTTTCTATGCCGGAAACACCCTTATATGCAATATATGCGGCAATTCCCAGAAGAAGTGCAAAAAGAATAACTGTAATAATATTACCATTGGTAACGGAATCAAATAGCGGTTGTTTATCAACTCCTGCGTACCCGTTTGTCAATGCCAATCCAAAGTAGTATGCTACCCAAGCAACTACTACTGTATAGTAAGCAGTCATAATTGCAACTACGGTCCATACGAAAGAACCAAACCAAGTAGACTTTTTTGTACCTATGAAGTCACGAAAAGCACCAGGGAGTCCATGTCTTGTGGCACGACCTATTGCGTGTTCTCCCATCATTAAAGGTATTATTGCTAGAATCATCAGAAGAACATATGCAATAACGAATGCTCCACCTCCATTTGTTGCTGTAACACGAGGAAATCTCCAAATGTTACCTGTCCCCACCGAGCCTGCGATCATTGCAATCGCTAGGGTAAGCGGTGAAGAAAACCCGAGTGCCTTTTTTTCTTGCGGTTTTTTAGCCATTTTAATACATACTCCTCTCTATAATTTTAAGGGATTAGGTGACACATATATGTATAAATTTTACATGCGTCTGTTATATCTTTAACCGGACAATGCTCATTTGTCATATGTGCATATTGAACATCTCCCGGACCGATAACAATAGTAGGTATTTTACATCTACCTGCTGTTGTGACAGCATTGGTGGAAAAACCAAGTTTTATAGCTTCTGATTTTTGCCTCCCCATCTTCTTACATGCTTTTAAAGCACTTACTGATAACTCATGTTCTTTGGGGATTTCCCATGCAGGATGCATTGAATGAAGCATTAACTGCTCACCAGTCCATGTTTTTGCTGGGAAATCACAAATTTCCCATTCTGCATCTATATCTTCAATAAGTTTATCCATAGTACTTGCAAGTGAAGCTTCATTATCATTTACAGAAAGTCTGTGATCTATATACAGTGCTGCTGAACGAGGAATTGAATTAAAAGAATCGGTGGTGCTTTCTATTGTTGTTACTGCTACAGTGCTGTTTTCGGAGCCTTTTGCCATAAGCTTTTCTCCCCAACTTTGAACTCTTTGCAGAACTTCTGCCAAAGCATATGTTGGATTTACACCGAGGTCAGGACGGCTGCCATGAGCAGCTTTTCCATTTACTGTTATCTTTGTCAGCGCTCTACCTTTGTGACCTATACCTATATTAAGGCAAGTAGGTTCACACATAATGGCATACTTAGGTGTAGTATCCAAGCTTTTGAGTAATTCCATTGTTGCAACTCCGTCAAGATCTTCTTCCATAACAGTAGCAGCTATATATATTTTTTTATCCTTCACACAGCCAAGCTTTTTCATTATAGCACCTGCATACATTGAGGATACAAGACCACTTTTCATATCTGCACTGCCTCTGCCGTAAACATCTCCATCCTTTATTTCTGCACCAAACGGATCTAATATCCATTCAGAGGAATCGTTTACTCCCACGGTATCCATGTGAGAATCAAAATATATTGCGGTACTGCCATTTCCTATCTGGCCTATTACATTACCATATTTGTCCTGCCAGACCTTGTCATAATCTAACTCCAGCATCTTATTGTATATAACTTTGGCTATCTCTCCTTCATTTCCAGTGTAACTTTCTATTTGCACTAAATTGCGGAAAAATTCCAACATTTCATCAGAAAGTTCATCGCTTATTTGAGATATATTATAAACAATATCTTTGTTCTTAGAACATTTATCTGACATTTGGATATGCCCCTTCCCACACTATTTTTTTGTAATTTTCAGGGTCAGTATCTCCTTCTGTATTGAAACACAACACTATGGAGTTTTCATCAAGTTGTAGTTTATCACGGATACCTTTAAGTTGAGGATTGCTCATAACTTCTACTAACATACCCAAACCTACTGATCCGGATTCGCCTGAAACTACTTTTTCGTCATCACCTATTGGTGCTGCTAGTACTCTCATACCTTTTGCACTAACCGTATCATCACACAGTGCATGAGCATCGGCATATTCGTCAAGTACTTCCCAACCTATGCTGCATACTTCTCCAACAGAAAGTCCTGCCATTATAGTTTTGAGATTTCCTTCTACTATATGAAGTTTGCTATCGTTTGCCTCTGCTGTAGCTTTGATACATCCGCAGTTTTTAGCTTCTACAGTAGTAAGTATTGGTCTATTTTCGCCATATACACTACCGAAAAATCCTGCAACAGAACCTGCAAGTGATCCAGCACCAGCTTGTATAAATATGTGTGTAGGTTTGATATGATGTTTTTCTAATTCTTCATATACTTCACAAGACATAGTTGTGTATCCTTGCATACACCATGATGGGAAATCAGTATAATCTTCAAACGTTGTGTCCTGTACCATTATCCAGCTATTTTTCTTTGATTCTTCAAATGCAAAACGAGCAGTATCATCAAAATGCATTTTGGTTTTGTGCACTTCTGCACCTAATTTTCTAACATGGTCAATTCTACTCTGAACAGTATCGCAGGGCATATATATAACAGCCTTACAACCAATTTCTCGAGCAGTCCACGCTATGCCTCTTCCGTGGTTACCATCCGTTGCTGTTATGAAGGTTATTTCGCTCAGTTTTGCCTTTGCTTCTGGAGTTTTAAGTTTATCTATAGTAATTTCGTCTACATTACATCCCAATTTTTCAGCTATACAATTAGCTATTCCATAGCTACCACCCAACACCTTAAAAGCATTGAGATCAAATCTTTTTGACTCATCCTTTATATATATGTTCTTTACTCCTATCTCCTCTGCAAGGGAAGAAAGCTTAATCAAAGGGGTTTGTTTGTATTGCTCAAAACTGCGGTGATATTTCATAACTTTTTTTGCTTTTTCCATACTGAACAGTTTAATCGTGTCCCTTTTTGGAAGTTTGCGATTTTTGATAAATATTTCTACATTATTCATTCTATCCTCCTGATTTAATCGGGTAGTGTCAAATAAACACACTTAATTTTATTCTAAAGATATGCTTATGAGTATTGGTAACATGTCCTAAAAATGCGAATTTCTAAGTTCTGATGTTTATATTTTTGCTACTTATTTTTACATGATACGTTACACTACCTTTAATCTAGTCATTTATGAGATATGCGATATATTGCATATCGCTTGTGAGTACATATTATCAAATTCATATAATAATGTCAACAAGAAATATTATATGAATTTTACAATAAGATACAATTTATCAATATAGTGTCTAAAGCCATATATGTAGAGAAAAGTTGTTAACTTTTACTTGACAGTAACGAAAAGATATTAATATTTGCAATTTTAAAGGTAACAAAGTATAATAAATTGATTGAAAATGATTCAGGAGAAAAGAAAAATGCCAATACCACCTAAAAAAAAATCAATAGATAGAAAATCAGCAAGAACAATTGTATACGACACTCTGCGTGACTGGATAGTTGATGGAACGCTTAGACCTGGAGAGAAACTTGTTGATACCAAAATTTCAGATTATTTCTCAGTAAGCCGTACTCCTGTACGAGAGGCTTTCCAAATGCTTTCAGATCAAAATCTTGTGGAAATAATTCCTAGTAAAGGTACTAGGGTAACTCTGATTGACACAGAAGATTTACGTAATGTGTACAAATCTCTTTCCTGCATACATAGTGGTGCAGTAAAGTTTTCATTTGATAAAATTGACAATGATGTGATTAAACAATTAAAATCTGTTAATAAAGAGATGTCTCAAGCTAACGATAAGAGAAATTTTGAGAAACTTAGGGAAAAAGACAATGAATTTCATAATGTTTTTTTAAAGCTTTCAGCTAATCCTTATTTTATTACTTATAATGATCAACTATTGGTATATGCAAGGCGTGTAGAAAATCTTAATTTCAACTTATTAGTTCCAAGTTCTAAAAGTGTCGAAGAGCACTACCGTATTATAGAAGCCATTGAGAACAATGACAGATTAGCAGCTATGCAAGCAATGGAGGAGAATTGGTTGAGATTTATAGAAAAAGATCTTGAGGATTACAATAGATAGTATTTTTTATATAAACAGTCAACATAATGATGGTTGATTTTCTTTCGGTTCTTAGAGAAAGATGAGTAAATAGAAGTTTACTACTTTCTTTATCAAAAGAGATATAACCAATTCATCTGTTATGAAGATATCATAGCAGATGAACTTGGTTATATCTCTTATTATTTTATTAACAAGAGTATCTATTCAAGGTTTATATTATTGACAACTTCTGTCTAATCTGTTAATATGATTAGACAGAAGTTGTCAATTTTGTTTTATAAGGAGTTATTTATTATGGATAAAAGATTTGAACACATTGATATAGAAAATGAAAAAGTATATAAAATAGTAAACAGTGCATTTAAAGTTTTTAGCAATAATGATTTAGAGAAAGCATCAACAAATATGGTGGTTGCACAAGCTGGCATATCAAGAGGACTGCTGTATCATTATTTTAAAGATAAGCAGGAGCTATTTGATTTTCTTGTATATTTTTCAGTAAAAATAGTTGTAGTTGATCTGAAAGAGAAAATAGACTGGAATGATAGCGATTTTATTAACCGACTTCGTCAAGCATTAATAATAAAAGTAGAGCAGATTTTAAGATTTCCTTATATGTTAGAGTTTTTTACTAAATATGCTGATAAATTATCTAAATCTTCAATTAATACTCAAACAGAAGAATTTTTTCCCGGTATTAGAGATAAATTTTATAATTACAATTTAGATTTTAGTCAAGTTAAGGAGGGGGTAGATGTTGAGAAAATGGTAAATGTAATAAAATATTCTTTGAAGGGAATAATACAAAAGCATTTGGATACGTCTAGAATAAGTAGTAAAAACTTTGAAAAAGAACCATTAATAAATGAAATAGACGAGTATATTAGTTTTTTTAGAGAACAATTTTATAAAGAGTAACTATCAATAAAACTGAGGTGAGCTGTTGGGAAGAAATAGAAATAAAAATCTTATACTTCTTTTATTTGGAAGAGTAGTTTCTGATATTGGATCAAGTATACAAATGCTAATTATGCCTTTATATATAATTGATATTGGAGGGTCTGCAGCAACCGTTGGGTTATTCTCATTTCTGTCGTTATTACCTATATTGCTAATGTATCCTATAGCAGGTGTTATTGGAGATAGACTTAATAGAAAGATAATAATGGTTATAGCTGATTTTGTAAGCGGTATATTCGTGTTATTACTAGCATATATATCTTCAATCGGTAAAATGAACATAGCTATGTTACTTGTAATACAAGTTATTGTCTCATTTATGTATGGTTTGTTTGATCCCGCAACAAAAGGAATGATACCGCAGATTGTTCCTAAAGAAGAGTTAAATAAAACTAATTCAAAAGTTGCTACCTTACGAATTTTATCTGGATTAGTTGCACCACTTATAGCTGTTCAACTTTATACAGTGTATGGAGTTACTGTTCTTTTTCTAATTAACGGTATTTCATTCTTAATATCAAGCAGTAGTGAAATATTGATTAAATATAAGCATAATAAAATTGACTCTATGGGAGGCATAAGTGAGATTTTGCATGATATGGCAGAAGGGGCAAAGTTTATTAAAAATAACTCAATAATAAAGAAATTGAGCATATATTTTCTAGTCATATTTGCTTTCATTCAGCCAATATTTAGTATTGTACTCCCATTATTTTTTAGAACAGAACTAAACTATTCGGATAGACAATATGGTTATTTACAAGTAGTGTTATTTTCAGGTGCATTGCTAGGTAGCATACTTGTAGGGAGAAAAAAAGACATAGATTTAAAGAAGCCGATGTTTATTGGAATTGTATCATTGGTTGTCACGATGATTAGCTTTGCATTTATCATTATGCCTATTATAGTGACATATCTAGGAAACAGCAGTTTACAGTATTTCATACTTTTTTCAGCAGTGCTGTTTTTCTTATACACATCAATTATGTTCATAAACATACCAATGCAGACATATATACAGAAAGAAACACCTAATGAATATATGTCGAGAGTTTTTTCAATAGTAGGAATAATCAGTAAAGGCGGAATGCCTCTTGGAGCTTTGATTTATGGTGTGGTATTAGATAAAATTGATATTTATATAATGATACTTATTGTCGCTGTTATTATAATGATTATTTCAATGGGATTTATCGTATCCTTTAGTAAGGAGAAAAATATAAATAAATTGGAAGATAAAAAGGAGGAAAAGGAATGAATAAAATGATTTATAAATTCACATCTAAAGATAACCCAAAGTTGAATGAAGTTGGCGGTAAGGCTAAAGCACTTATAGAAACTACTATTGCAGGTTTTCCAGTTCCATCAGGTTTTGCCTTATCTGTTGAATTCTTTAATTTGTGGCTAAAAGAAATTAAAAATTCAAGTGAGTGGTCAAAACTACTTGCAAATGTAACAAAAGAACAGTGCGATATAATAAAATCTAAGGCGGCACAGTTAATGTTTAACGAGCAGCAAAAGGCAGAGATAGAAAAAGCGCTAAGAGAATTTGAGGCAGGTGCAGTTTTTGCAGTCCGTTCATCTTCACCAGAAGAAGATTTAGAAGGCACTAGTTTTGCAGGTATGTATGAGACATTTCTTGGTATAACAACACATAAACTTGAGAAAGCTGTAGCTTCTGCATTTTCTTCATGTTTTGATTTTAGAGTAATGGAATATAAAAAACAGAATAACATAAACCTTCAAAATACATGTATAGCAGTTATAGTACAAAAACAAATTGCTTCCGATGTAAGCGGTGTAGGTTTTTCATTAAATCCTAATAACAACTGCTATGATGAAGTAATGATTAATGCTTCTTTTGGACTTGGAGAAAGTATAGTTTCAGGAATAGTAACACCTGATACTTATGTTGTGAACAGCGTAAAAAATGAAATTATTGAAAAGAAAATAGGAGATAAACAAACTGCACTGTGGCTTAAAGATGATGGTGGAACTATACAAAAAGATAATATTAATTCTAAAGAACAGGCACTAACAGATAAGCAGATTTTACAGCTGTCTCAACTTATTAAAAAATGTGAAAAACATTACGGAAGGCCTATGGATACAGAATGGGCTTTTGAAAAAGATAAATTATATCTATTACAATCAAGACCTATTACAACATATATCCCTTTATTTCCAGAGCTTTTAACAAAACCCGGCGAAAAGAAAAACATTTATATTGATGTAATGGGACTTACTCAAGGATTCACAGATAGTATGTCTGTTTTAGGTATGGAACTATGGACAATAATGTTAGATAGACTAAAAGGTGGTATTATACCAACATCACTAGATGGAGCTATGCCAACTGTTCACGGAAGACAGTATGTGCATGTGTCTAATATGCTTATTGGATGGGGTTCTTTTGCAGCTAAAAAGTTTTTAGATAACTATGATGAAAATGTAAAAAAAATATTTGCTGATATAGATTTAGCTAAAGAGTATAAACCAGATAAAATGCCTGAAGCTATGAAAAAAACAAAAATAAACATGGTAAAAATGGCTTTCGCAATTCTTCCTTCTACAATAAAGGCAAAGTTCTCGGATTATAGAAAATCTGTTAAAGAATATAATATTACAGCAGATAATATATTATCACGTCTTAAGGCATTAGATTCGAAAAGAAAATTTAGTGATATAGTTAATTATACAATGAAAGACCTTGAAACTATTATGGACGTCGCAGGAATGATGATGGCAGGAATGGCATCATATGGTTCAATTAAAAAAATGTTTAAAGGTAAAGATGTCGAGACACTTGTAACTGCATTAGGTATGGATTTAGAAGGTAATCCAACTAGTGAAATGGGTCATTTATTATTTAAACTAGCTTCTTATGACGAGTTTCAGTCAACTAAATCAGTAGAAGAGTTTATGACAAAAATCAAACAAAAATCATATTCAAAAGAATTTATGGACGATTATGCAGAATATTTAGAAAAGTTTGGTGCAAGAGGCTTTATGGAAATAGATGCTGCTTCTAAGAGGGTATACGAGGATCCTACGCTGTTATATGAAAAGCTCATAAATATTAATATTAACGATAGTCAGATTTTAAATGTAAAAGAAAAAAGAAAAGAGGCATATAATAAATTGCTTGCTGTAGCAAAAAAAGGAGGCTTTGATAAAAAATTTAAGAAACAGGCAGAAATCTATCAAGCAACTTTTGGGTATAGAGAGCATCCTAAGTATATGATTGTAATGATATATGCAAAACTTCATGATATTGCACTTGAAATTGGAGAAAAATTTGTTAAAGAGGGTAGACTTCAAGATAAGTGGCATATATTTGATCTTCACATGGATGAAATTACTAAAGCCCAAAATGGTGAAGATATTGATCTTAATTCTATAAGAGAAAAAAACCTTGAACCTTATAAGAAAGTTGCACATATTAAGGATTGGCCTCTTGTTATAGACAGCAGAGGTAAAATATTTAAACCTAAAATTACTGCTGAAGATGGAGATTTGATAGGCTCTCCAATAGCTCCGGGTGTTGTAAGAGGTAGAGCTAAAGTGCTTAGAACTCCATACGAAAAACCATTAAATGCAGGTGAGATATTAGTAACAAAAGCTACAGAACCATCTTGGACACCAATTTTTATAAATGCAGCAGGCGTCATAATGGAAGTAGGTGGGCCACTTCAGCACGGTGGTATAATAGCGAGAGAATACGGAATACCTTGTGTAAGTGGAATGCTTGGAATCATGGATATAATAAAAGATGGTGATATGCTTGAAGTTGATGGATCAAATGGTATAGTAAAGATTATAAATGAATAAAATAAAAAGTAGTATAAGTTAGTAATATGAAATGGTTGGAGAGTTTATAAACTTACCAGCCATTTTTTATTATAAAATTTTAAAAATTTATACTTGACAATTTGCCACTACAAGTGTAGTATGTATTTACAAACTACACTTGTAGTGGAGGTGATAAAAAGAGCAAACAAAAAATATAGTTTATATGGAGATGATAAAAAAAAGCAAAGAAAATAAATATATGTAACTTTTTAAATTCAGAATTTATACTTGACAATCAGCAACTACAAATGTAGTATATAACTGCAAACTACATTTGTAATGGAGGGATAAATTTGAACAAACAAATAAATATATCTGATGCAGAATGGAAGGTTATGTGTGTATTATGGGAAAACCATCCGCTTATATCTAGTCAAATTATCAAAAGATTAGAATCAACCAATTGGAATCCTAACACAATCCATACGCTTCTAAGCAGATTAGAAAAGAAAAAAATTATAGGGGTAGAAAAGAAATCAAGATTTAAAGAATACTATCCTCTTGTATCTAGAGAAGAATGTCAGATTTATGAAACTAAGTCTTTTGTAGAGAAAGTATATGATGGTTCTATGAAGATGTTTTTATCCAGTTATATTAATCAAGACAATATTTCAGAAGATGATATTCAATACTTAAAAAATCTGATAGAAAAAAAAGAATCAAATAGGAGTAAGAAAAAATGATTAACATATTTTTTAAAGAAATACTGCTTGCTTCTATTTTAGGAAGTATCTTATTTATCTTTATTATCTGCATGAAACAATTGTTTAAAAAAATTATAGATGTCAGTAGTTCTTATAAATTATGGTTTGTACTGATATTATGTCTTTTGGTACCTTTTATACCTGTCGAATTGCCGGATATTGTTAATTATAATGTTTCTAAGGTAACAGAAGAATCTATTAATAATATTTTTGAAAATATTAATACAACTGAAGTTGTGCAGTTTACTCAAGATGATGCTAAAGATAAAGTATATAAAAGTGTTACACAAAAAAATACAAAGCAAATATTTAATTTTAATATAAATTCGCTTTCATTAATATGGTTGTGCGGTTTAATAGGATATTTTATCTATATGTGTTTTATTAATTTTAAAATAAAAAAAATGATTTCAGAATCTAAATCAAATATTAATGTCCAAACCGTGGAAGCATTTAATCAGTGTAAACTTAAGATGGGAATAACAAAACAGATTTCTATAGTGTCTGTTGAGTCTATTGAACAACCATGTATTTACGGCTTTTTTAAGCCAGTTGTTTTGTTGTCAAACAAATGTGCAGATAAGTTGTCACCAAGTCAAAAAGAATATATATTCATTCATGAATTGTCACATTATTTAAGAAAAGATAATTTAACTAACTGGGTTCTAATAGCTTTAAAAATGATATATTGGTTTAATCCTATTATTGGATATGCTATAAAAAGGATGAAAGAAGAAAGTGAATTAGCTTGTGATGATTTAGCA
Source organism: Tissierellales bacterium (assembly GCA_018433765.1). Taxonomy (GTDB): domain Bacteria; phylum Bacillota; class Clostridia; order Tissierellales; family Sedimentibacteraceae; genus SM3-B41. The sequence continues at coordinate 85,006 of JAHDQO010000021.1, read as the reverse complement.
TTATCATATATTACACACAATGAACATAAAGGTTATGCTATGACAATTATAAATTTGTTAGATATAGTGTCAAAACCTAAATATGTATTAACAACAGTATCAATCATTAATGGAAGAAAAAGAATAGAAAGGAGAATTAATATGATTTATGATTTTAAAAAATCTTCAAATTTTAAAAAAATTATGAGCTGTGTGATAGCAATAGCAATAGCTAGCATAGGAGTTACAACAATATTTGCTTTTAATAATGCTACAGAGGATAAAATTGAAGATACAATAGTTGATAATATAACTAATGAGAATAGTTTAGCAGTGAATAATGATATCAAGAAAATGAATTATATGTGGCCTGTTCCTGGTTATGAGAAAATTGCATGTGTGTATGGAATAAGAATTAATCCTTTTCTTGTCACTGAAGAAGTTGATAAAGAAGAAATAAAAACTACATATGAAGAAAGTCAAATTGGTAATATAAAAGTTATGGAACCTAAAATAAGTCAAGATATATTAAATAATGGAGTTGACTTTCATACGGGCATTGATATACAAGTACCAGCTAATAAAAAGATAGTTGCTTCTGAAAGTGGAACAATTGTATATAGTGGATTTGATAAACTTTATGGAAATATGATAATTATAAAACATGGAAAAGAAAATTACACTATATATGGTCATTGCAGTAAATTACTAGTTAAAGAAAACGAAGCTGTGTCTAAGGGACAAGAAATAGCTAGGGTAGGTTCTACAGGTCTAGCTACAGGACCTCATGTCCATTTTAGTATCGTTATTAACAATAAAATAGTAGATCCAATGAACTATTTAAAAATTGGCAATTTATCTAAAGATGATAAACTATCTGCAATTGAAACTAAAACAGCTATTTTAGATGAAAAAGCATATGTAAAAGCAGACTACGCACCACAAAAAGTAACTATATCACAAAATGAGGTTGTTGTTGAAGGAATAGAAAATAAAGTACAGCACTTAATACCAAATCCTAAGCTTTCATTTACATTTAAAGATGGAAAAGAGTTTAATGTTTGGGATGGATCAGCAGATGAATTAGGTATGAAAGGGTCTAGGTCTGATGATAATAATACAACTGTTGTATCCTGTGAATTTGAAGAAAAAATAGATATAGAAAATATAAAAAGCATTGTAGTCGATGACATTGAATATAATTTATAATATATTAAATTAAGTTTATGAGTGTTAGAGTTTTTACTTAATTGAAATTATTAACTATTGCTTAAATATATAAAAGTTTTCTTTGAAATGAATCCAATAGAAATAGTTGTAAATGCAGTTAACAAAACTATAACATAGAGTATACCTGCAAATCTATCAAATGCAATACCATAAATTGCTTGACCTAATGGCTGAGAACAAGTAGATAGTGTAACCACATACGCCATTACCCTTCCTAATAAATTTGCAGGTGTTTTACTCTGAATTGAAGTTAATAAAAATATAGAAAGCAAACTTAGAATACTTTGTACTCCAATGCAGCAAATTGTAATTACCAAGTAAATAGACATAGCATTTAATTGCATATAGAAAGATAATCCTATTGGAATAAGTCCAACTCCGGACATAACTAGTAAAATATATATATTTTCAATTTTAAATTTTTTACCGATAATACCAGCTAGTATACCTCCAATTAAACCAGCTGCTGCCATAATTCCTTCAGTTAATCCATATAATTCACTGCCTAGCTCAAGTATTATTCTAATCATATACGGCAGACCTACAATTAGCATTGAAGATATAAACGTATTGATTGATGCTATAACAAGAATAGCATTAAAAATGTTTGGCTGAGTTTTTAGTATAAAATAGAGGCTTTCTTTTAAATCGCTTTTTACTGTCTCAAAGATATTTTGCTTTTTATTAGATTTATCGAATGGTATAATAATAAACATTTCTAAAATAGCAGCAATAAAAAAACACAAACTGCTAACCAAAATAACTCTTTTTGCTCCAAAAAAACCGTATAGCAAACCTGCTAATATAGGTCCTAACATATTAGCAACCATACTTATAGTATTTACAGCTGAATTAGCTTTAACAAGATTACTTTTACTATGTAAAAGCGGTATACTAGATTGAACTACTGGTGACTCAAAAGATGAAATAACAGATAATAGTACCATTACAATGCCAATCAAAAGTATAGTACGACTCAAAGATAAAGTGAGAAATAGAAAAAATGATATAATAGAATACAACATATCTAATATAACCATCAAGTTACTCCTATTAAATCGATCAGCCATAATACCTCCAATAGGAGCTAGAAGGATAGTTGGTATCATTGAAATAGCTGCGAAAATTCCGAATATGGCAGCAGATCCAGTTATATCAAGTACATAAAGAGACAATGTGAAACGTAAGGTTGCTGTTCCTAACATAGATATTGACTGTCCAAAAAGAATTAGTACGAAATTCCTATTAAACAATTTTTCTTTCATCTTATACTCCTTTTATATCGTTATATAAATTATTTTAACTAGAAAAAGCTTGCAACCAGTTTAATAAAACAAGTGAATATAGCAGCTATTCCGAGTAAGAGAAAAGACCATCCTGTAGTTGTTCTTTTTTTCATTGCATTGATACCGTAGGCAATAAATAAGATTGCTATTATAATTGATAAAATGATTTCATTTATTAACGATAAAGAACCAAATGTATTTTCAAAAAAGTTTTCAATAGCATTCTCAAATTTTTCTTCCAAATTTACACCTCCATATTATCTACATATTTATTAGTATCAATTACAATTACTATAGCAATAATAGAAATCAATAGCGAAATTACTATCAATATTATATCAGTGTTCATTGCTATTCCGATAATATTGCATATAACTGAACTAATAATTATAGAAGTAACTATTGTAACTGACACAGATTTCTTACCTAAACCTACTCTCATTGAAATAATTCCTATTGATATAGCACACAAAGAATATAATACAGAAACTTTACAAGTTTGTTGAATAATCTCTGGAGTTAAAACATCTTTTACCAATGGATATAATGATTCAGTAAAGTAAAATACTCCAAAAGATAGTACTAAAATTATAAGCATTGAAATAATAGTAAATAGTGAAACAACTAAAATTTTTGCAGACATAATTTTAAATCTTTTTATAGGATAAGAAAAGAGTAGTATAGCATGTTTTGAATATTCTTCAATCACTACTTTTGAAAACATTACTGATGATAAGATTGAAAATATAACCATAAACAGCATACATAAAAGAGAAGTTATGTTCATATACGTTAAAAACATATTCATATCTGGATCTAACGGTTCTAAACGTGGAAGGTTGGCAAATAAATAAATAAAGGCAAAAGCAGCAAACAATATTGCGATGTCAGCAATATAGTAGTCTTTAAAATTGGTTCTTTTATATTCTAATGTCATTAGTCTAAACATTCTTTTCCCCCTTTGATAATACTCAAAAAATATTCTTCAAGACCATTCGGGTAAGAATCCTTTATATTTAACATAGAAACTTCTTTCACAACTGTTCCTTCAACAATAACTCCTATGACATCTGCTATGTGCTCAATTTCTGAAAGAATATGACTTGATATCAAAATAGTTACCCCACATTCTTTTGATAAGGAAATTAAAAGTTTTCTCATTTCAATTATACCCATTGGATCTAGTCCATTTATAGGTTCATCAAGAATAAGAATTTGTGGGCTATGTGACAAAGCTCGTGCTATGCCTAAGCGCTGTTTCATGCCAAGTGAAAACTGATTAACAGATTTTTCTCCAGCATTAGGAAGACCAACTATTTTTAATAATCCCTCAATGTCTTTTTTATAAATACCCATGTATTCCAGATGAATCTTTATATTATCTCTTGCAGATAGATGATTGTAGAATAAAGGTGTTTCAATTATACTTCCAATAATTCTTTGAATTTCAATTTTATTTTTAATCACATCAAGCCCCATAATTTTTGCTTCGCCAGCAGAAGGAGTAATTAGTCCAGTTAGAACTTTGAAAGCAGTAGTTTTTCCAGCACCATTTGGACCAAGAAAACCGTAAATTTGACCTTTCTTAACCATCATTGTACAATTTTTTAAAACTTCTTTTCCATTATAGCTTTTCATTATATCGTTGCTAATTATTGCAAAATCTTGAATCATAGACTTAACCTCCATACATACATATATATGTTTGTTTGTGTTCATAAAAAAACTGTCTTGATAATTTAGGCAGTTTTTTTATGAACACGAATATAATAAGAGCGGAAGCTTTCAATCAGTTTATTATCAATGATGTTAAGGTTCATACATTTTAGTAAATATTGTGTAAACTTTACTTTTTCAACATATTCATCTTCGGAAACTTCGTAGATAATAGGGTTTAACCAAATGTTAATAATAATCATGAATACTTCAGACAACTGTTTAGGGTATTTGCATTCTATTGAACCATCATTTATTCCTTCATTGAGAAAAGCTAATATATTTGGAGCTAAAGTGTCAACACAATCAACCATTTGTTTTGCAATAAACTTAGGGCTTTTTATTAGAGCAGGTGCAGATTGAACTAGTTTTAGCTGCTTTTCATCTGAAAAAGACAAACGGAGTGCTAATTTTAGTTTTCCTAATCCGTTTTCTCCCTCAATTTGAGAGGCAAGATAGAATGGATTATTATTCTTAAACATGTTTGTTGTTACAGAATCAATAATATCATCCTTTGATTTAAAGTGATGATAGAATGCACCTCTAGTAATATCACCAATTTCATCAACAATATCTTGTATTGTTGTTTCTTCCCATCCTTTTTCTAAAAAAAGTCTTGTTGCAGTATCCAAGATGCGAGCATGAGTTATTTCAGGATAATTATTTCTAGCCATAATATTCCTCCGTTACATACATTTATATGTATCATATCATTTTTCTAGAAAATGTCAAGAAAATTTTTAGGTATATCTATTGAAGTATTAAACAAATTATTGAAAAATAAAGTACGAATAGATATAATATAAAAATGAATTTAAATTAGAATTAAAGTAGAAAGGGTAAAAGTTAATATGAAAGTTGTTTTAGAATTTTGTATTAATTCAGACATAATTGAATGTCCAAATAATATAATAAAAGATATAAAAAAATACCAGTTAGATTTTTTTGATTGGCTGTTTGATGAGAATAATGATCATTCATATTGGACGTATGAAGATGGCAAAAAAGAAGGATGCTGCTATAGATCTGATGCTTTTGTAGAATATTTAAATACATTTGTTTTATCAGAGAGTGATGAAAAAGCAGTTATTATAGAACAAGAAACAAATGACTATCCTAAGGATGTTCCATGTTTGAATTTCTAACTATTTAATGTATAACAGAAAAATCATAACCTAAAAGAATGTCAAAAACGTCGAGCAATGACGTTCTTTTTACATTATAATATAATCACTTCCGGAAGAAGAAAAAAATTTAAAGGAGAGCAATATTTGGATTATTTGATTGAAACCTGTGCAATCATTACTTTTGTAGAAAAACGGATAAAGCAAAAAATTGAATTCAAAGAGCTTGAAGAAAGCTTGAACTACTCTTATAGACATATAAGAGAGATATTTAAGAAAGAAACTAATATGTCTTTATCTCGTTACATTATGGCTCGTAAAATTGCGAATTGTGCATTTGAAATTATGACTACTAAAAAAAGTTTGACAGAAATAGCTAACGACTACAACTTTTATAGCTATGATACATTTACTCGAGCTTTTAGGCGTGTAACAGGTATAAGACCTTCAGAACTAAAAAAATCAGATTTTAAATGCAAAAGAGAGAGTATTTGTATGGGTGTATATGCTCCTGTTATTTTAAATCTCAATAATTCAAAGGATGCCTTCCTAAATTTATCGGAGGTTGATAATATGAATGATAATTTAAAAACAAAAGATAGCTGTATTCTTTATGGTGTACCAAAAGTGTATTATGGACGTACTTTTGAGGATAATTGTCAATGTACTCCATTTACAATGTGTTTACAAGCTGTTTTAGATTATTTGGGGCAAACTGTAAATTACTCATATATAATGGCTGCATCTGGTGCATCTTTTCGCTTGAGATGGAATGAAAACGGCTGGGATATGAGTGCTGTAGATGTACGTAATATTTATGAAAACCCATTAATGCCTTTTGAACTATCATTTAAAGCAGTAGGACGAAAGTTCAAAATCTTAGAAAAGGATACAAGTACTAAAGATGATTTCATAAGTCTTATAAAATCAGAAATAGATGAAGGCCGTCCTGTTATTGCTCTTGGCATTGTAGGTCCACCTGAAGCAGGTATTATAACAGGGTATAAACATAACTGTGAAACTTTACTAGGCTGGAGTTTATATCAAGATAGTATGGAATTTACAAAAGATATTACCTTTGAAGAGTCAGGTTATTTTATTTGTGACAATTGGTGGGAAAATGTAGAAGCAGTTATGTCTGTTGGTGAGCAAATAGATGAAACAATTTCTTTAAAAGAGTTGCTTGAAAACGCTCTTTATCTTCTTACTACTGAAAAAGTTAATGTTTATAATGGCAGATACGACTCATATTATGGCGGACAGAAAGCATATTCTGCATGGGCTGATGCAATGCTTGATGATAAAAATTTCCCAAAAAACGCTCAGTTATCTTTACTAATCGAGAGGAATATGTGTTTTGGCGATGCCACAGTTATGGTGGGAGAAGGGCGTCTTTATGCTGCTGAATACATAAATTATTTAGGAGAAGAAAATTCTAAAATCTCAAAAGAATGCAATGAGTGTGGAAAGCATTTTAAAGATGCGGCTGATTGTATAACTAAAATGAGAGAACTGATAGGATATAATGGTGAAGAAGTTGCTCTAAGACTTGCTGACAAAGAGATTAGAACTCAACTTGCTGCTTTAATAAAAAAAGCACAACATTATGAAGCTAAAGCATGTGAAGTATTAAAGGTTTTAATTACCAAAATAAGATAAAATTGAATTTAAATAAAAAGTAAAATTTCCTGAATTAAAATAAAAATTCAGGAAATTTATTTTTTTTTATTAGCTCCAATTGATCATTAAGGTTTTTTGATGAAAAGTAATAAAACTATTACAACATTGTGTTGCAAATGATGAATATTTGCGATACAATATTAATATAATAGTAATAGGGTTTGTGAAATAAAGGTGTAAAAATTCTGAAGAATTTGTTAATATATTGATTAAAAATATTGTTAGATTTAATATACAAAATGTAAACAAGTAATATCAATGGTTATATATTCGACAATTGAAAGGAGTTGATAAATGTGGCTAAAACTGCTAGTATTAATATGCGTGTTGATCCTGATTTTAAGGAAAAAGTAGAAAAATTATTTAATGAACTTGGTTTATCTACTACTGAAGCTATCAATATTTTCCTGCATCAAGCAGTATTGCAAGGAGGATTACCTTTTGAAGTAAAAAATTATAAAAAAGCTAATTATTTTGCTGAATTACATCAATCTATAGAGCAATTAGAACATGGAAAAATTGTGATTAAATCGATTGATGAGTTGGAGGAAATGTCAAATTGAATATAATTTTTACTGAAAAAAGTTTTTGTGAATATACAGAATGGCAGAAGAAAGATAAGAAAATAGTAAAAAAAATTAACGAGCTAATAAAGGATATTCAAAGAAATGGTATGTTTAAGGGTATAGGTCAGCCTGAACTTTTAAAACACGGTTTGACTGGGTATTGCAGTCGTAGAATAAACAAGGAACACAGATTAATTTATGCCATGGACACCAATAACAATTTAGTGATTATTAAATGTAAAGATCATTATGAATAATTTAATTATTTATAAGTGATTAGTTAAAATTATAAAATCAATTGAGCGTGTATTGTCAATAATGTGAAAAACCGATAAAGTATCGGTTTTTTTTACTGGTTAAATGGTAATAAATAAAACAAATTAAACTGGAAAAATAGAATATATTTATAGAATAAGGATAAATATTGTCAAATTTATGTTATAATCAAAACTAGTGAACTATGATAGAAAGAGTAATCTTTCACTTAGCAAGTAAATAACAAACTCTCGTCATCTTGAGCAAACAAAGTGTAGTCGAGAGACTTAACTATAAATAACATCCAAGATATATAATATAACAAAAGTTAAAAAACACAGAAAGAAAAAGAGAAATCAAAAAAAAGAAACTATATTAAAAAAAGTTTATCTTGCACTTCACAAGTAAGTAACAAATTCTCGTCATCTTGAGCAAACGAAGTGAAGTCGAAAGATCTTAATAATAAATAACATCAAAGATATATAACATAACAAAAGTTAAAAAACACAATTAAAAAACAACAAACATAAGGAGATGTGACAATGGGTATAAGTACTAACATAAATGAAAAAGCCAATTTAATATGGGCAATAGCTGACAAATTAACAGGAGTGTACAAACCTCATGAATACGGCGAAGTAATTTTACCTCTTACAGTAATAAGACGTTTCGACTGTGTCTTAGCTGATACAAAAGAAGCAGTATTAAACAAAAATGAAAGATTAGGCAAGATTACAATAAAAGATGTATTTTTATGTAAAGAATCAGGATATTCATTTTATAATACAAGTAAATTTGATTTTCAAAAACTTCTAAGCGACCCAGATGGAATTGAAGATAACTTTAGAGCATATTTAAACGGCTTTTCTGAAAATGTCCGTAATATAATAGAAAAATTTAGTTTTGACAATCAAATAACCAGACTCGCAGAAAAAAACCTTTTGTACATAGTAATTCAAGAATTCGTTAAACCTCAAGCAGACTTGCATCCAAATAAAATCTCCAATCTTGAAATGGGCTATATATTTGAAGAGATTATAAGGAGATTTTCAGAAGCACATAATGAAGATGCAGGACAGCATTACACTCCAAGAGAAGTAATTGAACTCATGGTAAACATATTGTTCTACAATGACAGCGAACTATTAACAGAAGATATAGCTAAAACTATATTTGACCCAGCTTGCGGTACAGGGGGTATGCTTTCTGTTGCAGAAGATTATTTGAAAAAATTTAATAAGAATGCAGAACTCATAGCATTTGGACAAGAAATAAATGACCAGACATATGCTATATGCAAAGCAGATATGCTTATCAAAGGTGCAAGTGCTGATAATATTAAAAACGGTAACACATTATCAGATGACAAATTTAAAGGAGATAAATTTGATTATATATTATCAAATCCTCCCTTTGGACGTGAGTGGAAAAATGATAGGAAAGCCGTACAGAGCGAAGCAAAACTTGGTTTTGCAGGACGATTTGGAGCAGGACTGCCGGCAGTAGGTGACGGACAGATGCTGTTTTTACAGACAGCAGTATCAAAAATGAAACCGCAAGGCTCTAGAATTGCAATAATTCATAATGGTTCACCTCTGTTTACAGGAGATGCAGGAAGCGGACCTTCAGAAATAAGAAAATACATAATAGAAAATGACTTGTTAGAAGCTATAGTAGCTCTGCCTAATGATATTTTTTACAATACAGGTATAGCAACTTACATATGGGTGTTGTCCAATAAAAAACCGAGCTTTAGAAAAGGAAAAGTACAGCTTATCAATGCTAATAAACTATATGAAAAACGCAGAAAATCATTAGGCAACAAAAGAAATGATATACCTAAACATTATATAGATGAAATAACAAAGTTATACGGAGAATTCAAAGAAAGTAAAATAAGTAAAATATTCGACAACGAAGACTTCGGATTTTCAAAAATAGTAGTAGAAAGACCAAAAAAAAGTGAAAAGGGAGAAGTAGAACTCAAAAAAGGGAAACCTGTTGCAGATACTAAACTTCGTGATACAGAAAATGTTCCATTAAAAGAAGATATACAAGAATACTTCAAAAGAGAAGTTCTGCCATTTGCATCTGATGCTTGGATAGATGAAAAGAAAACAAAAACAGGATATCAAATTCCATTCACAAGATACTTTTATAAATATATACCTCCAAAACCATCAGACGAAATAATGGCTGAAATAATGGATATAGAACTAGATTTAGAAGGAGTACTGGAGGAAATATTCAATGACTAGGAAGATGAAAGACAGCGGAGTTGAATGGATAGGGGAGATACCGGAAGAGTGGAAAGTAAGAAAATTAAGAAGATATGCATATTTAAAAACAGGATCAACACCATCAACAAAAAATAAAGAGGTTTTTGAAGGAGACTTTAACTGGTTTACTCCTAGTGACTTTAACGAGTCATTAATATTAAATAAATCATCTCGAAATTTAAATAAAAGTTTTATTAAAGAAAATATAGCTCCTATATTTCCACTTAATTGTATTTTAATAGTTGGAATTGGAGCAACAGTTGGAAAACTAGGATTTACGACTGGAGAATCAAGTTCAAATCAACAGATTACAGCAATTATTCCTAAAAAATGTATTAATCCTAAATATTTACTATATATGATGTTAGCTAGTATAGATGTAATTAAAGATACAGCATTATTCACTACGCTACCTATATTAAATAATCAAACATTAGGTAATACAATAATACTAATTCTAAGCAAAGATGAACAAACACAAATAGCCAATTACCTAGACACCAAATGCACAACAATAGACCAAACAATAGAAAAACAGAAGCAGGTAATAGAAAAGCTGAAAGAGTACAAGCAGTCCATCATAACAGAAGCAGTAACAAAAGGATTAAATCCTGATGTAAAGATGAAAGACAGCGGTATTGAGTGGATTGGGGAGATACCTGAGGAATGGAAAGTTTGCAAATTAAAATACTGCTGTGAAATAATAATGGGTCAGTCACCTAGTTCCAATAATTATAATATGGAAGGTATAGGTGAACCCTTTCTACAAGGAAATGCAGATTTTACAGAATTATATCCAAATGAAAGAGTGTATACTAAAAAAGCAAATAAATTTGTACAAACAAATGATATACTTTTATCAGTAAGAGCTCCGGTAGGTGCTAAAAATTTAGCAAATAAAAGATATGCTATAGGAAGAGGATTATGTGCATTAAGAGTTAATAATATTAATAATAAATTATTATGGTATTTTATTAATATTATTAACAAGGAATTTGATGTAAAATCAAAAGGTTCTACTTACGATTCAATAACAATTAGTGACGTTATGAATGCAGCTATTGTAATAGGAAATATTCAAGAACAAAAACAAATATCCAATTACCTAGACAAAAAATGCACAACAATAGACAAAGCTATATGCAAAAAGCAAGAACTAATAAAAAAGCTGACAGAATACAAGAAATCCTTAATATATGAATGTGTAACAGGTAAAAAGGAGGTGTAATAATGGATGCAGAATTAAAAGAAAAAGCTTTTGAAGAAGCCATAGAAGAGTACTTAACTACAAAGGGCGGATATGAAAAAGGTAATCCTAAAAACTTTGATAGAGAACTAGCCTTAGATAAAGAAACCTTGATTAATTTTATTAAGAAAACACAGCCTAAAGAATGGGAAAGATATTGTAAAATTTATAAATTAGATGCAGAGGAAAGCTTTATTAAGCGTTTCTGTAAAGAAGTTAGAAACAGAGGATTATTAGCTGTTTTAAGACATGGATTTAAGGATAGAGGTGTTGAGTTTAAAGTATGTTTCTTTAAACCGGAAACTTCTATAAATTCTCAAAGAGTTAAGCAATACGATGATAATATACTTCACTGCACAAGACAGCTTCACTATTCAGTTTTTAATGAAAACAGTATAGACATTGTATTATTTTTAAATGGAATACCGGTTGTTTCAATGGAGCTGAAATGCCAATTCACAGGTCAAAGTGTTTTAAATGCTATAGACCAGTACAAGTTTGACAGAGCAGGTAAAGATACAATATTTCAATTTAGAAATAGAGTATTAGTTCATTTTGCAGTAGATTTATACGAAGTACATATGACAACAAAATTAAATGGAGCAAATACTTACTTTTTACCATTCAATCAAGGTTCTAACGGGTGCGGTAGTGTTGGAGGTGCTGGCAATCCATTAAATCCTGAAGGTTATCAAACAGCTTACCTTTGGGAAAATGTTCTCTGCAAAGATAGATTAATGGAGATTCTTAATAAGTACATGCATCTTAAAAAAGAAGAAAAGAAATATAATTATGAAAATAAATATACAGAAGAAACCTTGATATTTCCGAGATTTCATCAACTAGATGTAGTGACAAAACTGCTTGCAGATGTAAAGTCAAATGGAGCAGGAAAAAACTATCTTATTCAGCACAGTGCAGGCAGCGGTAAATCCAACTCCATAGCTTGGCTTGCACATAGACTTGCAGGACTGCATGACAGCAGTGATGAATCTATATTTCAATCTATAATTGTAGTTACAGATAGAAGGATATTAGATAGTCAGCTTCAAGATACAATATATCAATTCGACCATGTGCTTGGAGTTGTAGAGTGTATTGACAAGAAAAAACATGCAGTTGATTTAAGAGATGCTATCAATGCAGGAAAGAGAATTATAATAACTACACTTCAAAAATTTCCTGTAATCTATAATGAGGTTCAAGCAAACGGCAGAAATTTTGCAATCATAGTAGATGAAGCACACTCAAGTCAAACAGGTGAAGCATCTAAAAAATTAAAAAAAGCATTAGCAAATAAGGAAGAACTATTAGAAGAATACAGAAAGATGGAAAGCGAAGCAGAAGAAAAAGTAAAAGATGATGAAGACAAGTTAGTTGATGAACTTATTTCTCATGGACAGCTGAGCAACTTATCATTCTTTGCATTTACAGCCACTCCAAAGGAAAAGACACTTCAAATGTTTGGAGAAAAACAACTTGATGGTAAATTCAAAGCTTTTCACATTTATTCAATGAGACAAGCTATAGAAGAACACTTTATATTAGATGTACTGCAGAACTACACTACATATCAAATGTATTATAAAATTGCTAAGAAAGCAGCAGATGACCCTGACGTAGATTCAAGTAAAGGTGCAAAGGCAATTGCAAGATATGAAAGTCTGCATCCCCATAATTTAGCTCAAAAGACTGCAATTATGGTAGAACATTTTAAGTGTATTACTAAAAATAAAATAGGCGGCAGGGCAAAAGCAATGGTAGTTACATCTTCAAGACTTCATGCTGTTAGATATCTTTTTGAATTCAGAAGATATATTAAAGAAAAAGGCTACAACGACTTAGATGTTTTAGTTGCATTTTCAGGAACTGTTAATGATTATAAAGATGATTTTACGGAAGAAAAGATTAATAAAAACAAAAATGGTGAAACAATTAGAGAATTTCAATTGAAAGAATATTTTCATAGTGAAGATTTTAATATGTTAATTGTTGCAGAAAAATATCAAACAGGATTTGATGAACCTCTTTTACATACAATGTTTGTAGATAAAAAATTAAGCGGAGTAAAAGCTGTACAAACTTTATCAAGATTAAATAGAACAATGATAGGTAAAGAAGATACTTTTGTACTTGATTTTGTGAATAGTGCAGATGAAATACAGACAGCTTTTAAACCTTATTATGAAGCAGCTATATTAGAACAAGAGACAGACCCAAACGTTATATATGATTTGAAAAATGGATTAGATGAATTTCAGATATATCAGCAGACCGAGGTAGAACATTTTGCACAAATATACTATGGACGCAGCAATAAAAATACACAAGCAGTTCTTTCAGCATGTATTAAACCTGCACTAGATAGATATTGTGTTAAAGAAAATGCAGAAAGAGAAGAATTTAAGTCAACACTTTCAACTTTTGTTCGTATATATTCATTTATCATACAAGTCTGCAAAATGTATGATAAGGATATGCAGAAGTTTTTTGTATATGCTAAGTTTCTAGGAAAATGCCTTCCAAAAGGTGAAATTAATAAAGTTGATATTTCAGATAAAGTAATACTTGAATATTATAAGCTTTCTAAAACTTTTGAAGGCAGTATTGCTATAGATGAATCAGATGAATGTTATATAGCAAATATAAAAGGTGGAGTTGGAGCAAAACAGAAGAACGAAGATCCACTTTCTGTAATCATTGAAAAGATGAATGAAAGATTTGGAACTAAGTTTACAGAGCAGGACAAAGTATTAGAGCAGATGAAATCTGATTTTGCAAAAGATGAAAAAATAGTTAATGCCGCTAAATCTAATGATAAATCGCTGTTTAAATATTTATATGAACAAAAGTTTAAAGATGTAGCAGTAAATAGATATGAAGAAAATGATAATTTCTTTGTGAGCTTATTTAGCGATGAAGAAAAGATGAAATTTATAATGAATATGATGGAAGAAGTTTTGTTTAAAGAACTTAGAAAATAATCAAAAGAAATAACAAATTGAAGCAAGTTCCTGTGTCTTATTACATAGTTGCATTAAAGATAATATATAATTTATATAAATAAATAAACAATTTTGATTGGTAGTAATAATATGGAGGTTATTACATATGGAACAAAAGAAAATTGCTGGAGAAAAAGCAGTAGAGTATATTAAAGATGGTATGATATTGGGATTAGGAAGCGGTTCAACAGCTTATTATATGATAAGAAAAGTAGGAGAGTTAGTTGCTAAAGGAATGAATATTAAAGCAGTTGCTACATCAAAAAGTACAGAAAAACTTGCTAAAGAATTAAATATACCCTTATTATCAATAGATGAAGTTGAAAAAATAGATTTAGATATAGATGGTGTTGATGAAATAGATAGTGATTTTAATGCTGTAAAAGGTGGTGGGGGTGCTCTTTTTAGAGAGAAAATGGTAGCCAATTTAGCTAAAGAAGTAATTTGGATAATGGATGAAAGTAAATTAGTAGATTATATAGGTGAATTTCCTTTACCAGTTGAAATACTGCCATATGGTTATAAGCATACATTAAAAGCATTAAGAGATAATTTTCTAAATCCTGTTTTAAGATTAAAAGATGGCAAAACGTTTGTTACCGATAATGGAAATTATATAGCTGATTTACACATAGGTAAGCCAATAAATATAAATAATATTTTAAAAACCCTAAACAATATTACAGGTGTGTTAGAAGTTGGATTATTTATAAATATGTGTGATAGAATCATAGTAGGTACAGATAAAGGGGTAAAAGTAATAGAAAAAAAGTAATGGCTAGAATGACTTGTAAGATTGGAAGAGATTTTTTCTCTTCCTTTTTTTATTTTTTTTATTAATTATAATTATATCTATCAAAGCTGGCTCAGTTGGTACAACATTTAACTATATATATTTAAAATGTATACCATTTCGATTCGTTATTTCAAAAATATTATAAAAAAAATCATAAAATTTTAAAACAACAGAATATTCGACAAATTTACTAAACCTATCATGCTAAAATATCACATAAATAGAAATTAGTTGACAAAATGACAAATACAGGAGAAACAAAATAGAAATAGTTTATTAGTTGGTAATTATAAATACTATAAAGTATATTAATGAATAAATCAATAACAAAATATAAAGTTATAGAGTATTTAATGATAATAATAAAGTAGATATATATTTGTGAAATACTGTATAAGTTCAACTAATTAAATCAAATATATTGAGGAGGAATTTATTATGAGTGTTTTAGCAAAGAGAAAAAATACTTATGAAAATGTGCAAGAGTTAAAGGATTATATCTTTAGAGGGGAAGACATAAAAAATATTGAATTTGTTACAGGTGATGGAATTTATTTGTGGGACAGTGAAGGAAAACAGTACATAGATTGTGAAGCAGGAACATTTAATTTAAGTCTTGGATATCAAAACAAAGAAGTTATTGGTGCTGTAAAAGAACAGGCAGATAAAATGGTTCATTTGTCATCGTCATATCTATGCAAACCAGTATTAGAATTAGCAAAGAATTTAATTGAAGTTTCACCTGATAATCTTACTAAGGTTACAACTAAAGTAAGTAGCGGATCTACTGCTAACGAAGGTGCTATAAAACTAGCACAATATTATACAGGTAAAAGAGAAGTAGTAAGTTTTTATAGAAGTCATGTTGGACAAACTATTTTTATGCAGACAGTATCAGGCTTATCCTTTAGAAGAAAACCTTTCAATTTTTCTCAAAATAATATTAGTCATATACCTTATCCCTATTGTTATAGATGTCATTTAGAATCAGAATATCCTAAATGTAATTGTAAATGTGTTGAACAGATAAGAGATTATTTAATTTATGGTTCATCTGGAAACGTTTCTTGCATAATAATGGAGCCTATATTAGGAAATGGTGGAAACCAAGTACCGCCAAAAGAATTTTTTCATAAGTTAAAACAGCTATGTGATGAAGAAAATATTGTATTAATTTTTGATGAAATACAAACTGGTATAGGAAGAACAGGAAAAATGTTTGCAGCACAATATTTTGATGTTGAACCCAATTTGATGAGTGTTGCAAAAGGACTGGGTGGTACAGGTTTTCAGATTGCAGCAATACTTATGGAAGAAAAATTTAATATAATGGAAGGTTACTTGCATTCTTTTACTTATGGTTCTAATGTTTTAAGCTGTTCAGCAGGAGTTAAGACACTAGATATAATAAATAATGATCAATTCCTTGACAATGTTACAAATTGTGGGGATTTCATAATGGAAATATTGTATAAATTTAAAGAAAAATATGATTTTATTGGTGATGTAAGAGGAGTAGGGTTGATGATTGGAGTCGAAATAGTAAAAGATAAAAAATCAAAAGAACCTGATAAGAACCTAACAAAAGAAATTGCTAAAAGAGCATTAAAAAATGGGTTATTGATAAGAACATCACTATATGGATTTGGAAATGTATTCAAGATAAGACCTTCGTTAAACATAACATTAGAAGAGTGTGACGAAATGATGACAAAACTAGAAAAGGTTTTGGATGAATTCCAAAGATAGGGAAGCATTATGAAAGAGTTTATATTTACGTTATCAAACTATGTAATCAGTGAAGTGTCATCAAAATTTGACATATTAAAAGCTAAAAGGAATACAGGACTATCTCCGGGAGGAGATACACAATTTGATATTGACGATATTGCTGAAAATGCAGTGTATGACTTTTTAATGAAATCAAATAAGAAAATTGCTTATTATTCTGAAGATAAAGGACTTAAAAAATTATGTGAAGATCCTGAATACTTATTAATAATAGATCCAATTGACGGAACTCGTGGAGCAGCAGCAGGATTGGAGTGTTCATGTTTTTCTATTGCAGTATCTTTATATAAAGAAGATGCATGTATAAACGATGTAAAGTATGCTCTGCTTTATGAATTTAAAACAAAATCAACATTTTATGCAGATCATACAGGATTAGAAATAAATAATAATCAATTACAATTAAGCAATACTATATTACCAAGTAAAATGTTTTGGAGTATGGAGTTTAATGGACATCCGGCTCGGATAATAACATATTCCTTAGGTGAGTTAATAGACAAATCAGCTAATCCAGGAGGAATTTTTATATTTAATAGTGCAACATATTCAATATCAAGAATAATCACTGGACAGCTAGATTGTTATGTTGATATTGGAAATAGGTTAGTGAAGGATGTACCAGAACTAGAAAATGAATTTAGAAAAGTAGGTAACGGACAATTGCTTCATCTGTTTCCATACGATATAGCAGCGGCTGTATATATAGCAAAGAAAGCTGGGGTTATAATAACAGATGCATACGGTTGTGATCTAGGAGTAACAAAACTGTTAGACATATCAAAAGAAAACCTTCAATCATGTATTGCTGCATCTAATAAGCAATTGCATACAGCAGTTATGGAAAACATTAGATGGATAAATAATATTGATGAAATAGAAAAAGTCTTATGTTAATAGTTAGTATAAGATATTTGACTTTAATTACTTACTTATGAAGTGTGAGACCCTATATAGTCATAACACAGTCTATTAATTATTAGAAAATGGAAGGAGTTATATAAATATGAAAGCATTATTATTTAAAGATATAGAAGAAATTGAATTAAAAGAGAAAGAAATTCCTAAGGTGAGTAATTCTAATGATGTTTTAATTAAAATTCATAGCTCAGGAATTTGTGGAACTGATTTAAGAATATTTAGTGGAACTTTTAACGCGAAAAAAGGTGTAGTTTTGGGACATGAAGCAGTAGGCGTAGTAGAAGAAGTAGGTAATAAAGTAACAAAGTTTAAAAAGAATGATAGAGTAATTATTGACCCTACATTATTTGATAGTGATTGTTATTATTGTAATAGAGGAAAGTTTAATTTATGCGATAATAAAGCTGGTAAAGAAGTAGGGGTAGATATGGATGGTTCTTTTGCAGAGTATATAGTTATGCCAGATAATTTTGTATATAAAATACCAGATAGTATGAGTTTTGACAAAGCAGTACTTGTTGAACCATTAGCTTGTGTTTTAAACAATATTAGGGCATGTAATTTATCAGTGGAAGATTCGGTTGTAATTTTAGGTGCAGGGCCAATAGGTTTAGTATTTGCTATTGTAGCTCAAAAAGTAGCTAAAAACATTACTATCGTTGAAAAAGATAAATATAGAATAGAATTTGCAAAACAATTTTGTGACAATGTAATAGATTCATCAGACGAGAATTATAAAGATAAAATAAAATCTATAAATAACAATAGAAAAGCAAATCTTGTAGTTGATGTAACAGGTGTGCTTTTAGAAGAATCCTTACAAATAGTTGATAAAGGTGGGAGAATAGTACTTATGGGTTTTAACTCAAAATATAGAGCTAATATTTCACCACTTTATATTACAAACAATGCAATACAAATTATAGGTGCAGGTGATTATAATAGTGTATTCGCAGAAGCTATTGATTTAGCAGAAAACTATGAGTTAGAAAAACTTATAACTCATAAGATGCCTTTAGAAGAATACGAAAAGGCATTAAGCATGCTTGTCGGATACAATATTAATACAAAGGAACCGGTAGAAAGACATGCAATGAAAATAGCATTCAATTTTGAATAAAAACAAATCTTATTTTATATATTTTTCTTATACATGTTGTGTTAGTTTATAATAATAAATCGACTAACACAACAATTTTCTTAACACAGGTAGTGTTAAGAAATTAATATAAAAAAGGTGGTTAATACTTATGCAAAAAGAAGGTATTAATATATTAGACGGAAAATTATTAATAGATGGAAAACCTAAAATACTAATTTCTGGTGACTATCCTTATTATAGAGATAATGCTCTTAATTGGGAAAAGAAGATTATAGCAATAAAAGAGTTAGGAATAGATATTATTACATTTTATATTCCATGGCGTCATCATATAAATGGAGACAATAATACATATTGTATAGATAAGAAAGGAACAAATAAGAATTTAGAATACTTCATACAGCTTGTAAAAAAACACGATTTATACGCCATAATAAAACCAGGCCCCTTTATTCACGGAGAAGTACCTATAGGTGGATTGCCTGATTATGTTACACCAAGTAAAAACAAAAAAATTGAACCAATAACAAATTATGAAGGTAAACCACTAAACTATATAGGAGATATACTGCCATCGCCATTAGCAGATGAATTTAACAATGAAGCGATTAAATGGTTTTCAATATTATGGGATAAAATAATACATCATAATGTATATCCTAAAGGACCAATAATCGGTGTACAGATAGGTAATGAAGGTATGTATAGTCAAGCAAATCAAGATATTAAGAATTATGACTATTCAAATATCGGAATCAAAAGATTTAGAGAGTTTCTAGAAAGTGAGTATGTTACGATTGAACAGTATAACATAAAGCATAAAACAAGGTATATAAATTTTCAAGAAATAAATCCATCAAGAGAATTTGGCAGTATAACAAATATAAATTCATTATTTGAATACATTGACTGGGGTAAATGGGTGGAGTCATATTTGAATAATTTTTATGAGACATATTCTAATATTTTTGGCAGCAAAGTAGTTAAGTTAGTAAATGTCAATCCTCCATCTAAAAAGGAATTGTTCAATGGTCAAGAAAGTAAAGAATATGATAGCTGGTTAACTAGAATAGTGCCAGAAAACTACAAAAGTGTTAACTACGGCTATACAAATTGGGCAGGTAACGCTATATATGATGACGATGCATTCAACAGAATAGTATTCACGTCAAAAAGGTTTAATGGTCCTAATATTGAAGATAATTGGGGTCATGTATGGACAGATAAAACATATGCAAAACCAATAACACCTATATTTCATTCAGTTTTGCTACTTGCATCAGGAGCAACAGGTTTTAATGTATATAACATATGCACAACAGAGGAATGGGACGATAATCTAAAATTTGATGCAGAAATTTCAAAACAGCATATAAGTATAGACAATTTCTTTGAACCACCTTATTGTGAAGAAGCACCAATAAGAGTAGATGGAAGTAAAACCGACAAATACAATTCATTGAAGTTATTTACACAATACCTTAATAACGAAGATGATTTACTTAATTGCACGCAAAGAGCTGATGTGTGTTTAGGAATATACATACCTTATTTACAAGTTACTTCTTGGTCAGATAAAGAGAAAATAGATAATAATATTTTAGGAAAAATACCTCTATCTGCTTCTGAAGGTATGATAAAAGTAATGGAACAATTTATAGAAGATAATATTAGTTTCAAATTTGAGAACTTAGAAACTATTTCGTTAGATGAACTTAGCAAGTATGATAACTTAATATTTTTTGGTGGATTTTTTCTATCAAAAAAAGTACAAACCTTGTTGTGTTCTTATATTGAAAAAGGCGGTAATTTAGCAGTCTTTTGGGATATACCTACAATGGATGAATGTTTTGAAAAATGCAATATTCTGCAAGAAAAGATATTCTTGGATTTACAAAAGGAGAAAGAGGATATTAGTCAAAATGGTAATGTAATATATTTCAATATAAAACCAGATAAAGAGAGTATTAATAAATTATACAAAAGTATGAAAATAGAACATGAAAAAATAATAGGAGAAGTATCTAACAAATTATATGTATCGGAATATGAAAACAAAACTGAGAAAATAAAATATATATTTATTATAAACAGAGATGAAAATTCACAGCATATCTTCTATCCTATAGACAATGAAAAACTGAAGATATTGCTGGAAGGGAAATGCTTTTCAATAGTAAAAATAAGAAATAGTAAAATAGAATCTTGCTATATTAAGGGCATAAATGAGATAACTAATAAATCAAAGCCAATACATATAGAATTCAATAAAGATGTTATTAAAACAATTGAGAGTTGTGATGCAATCATAAAGTTTGAAAAGGGACAATATACAATATTGAATTGAGAATAGATTGGATAGAATTTAGTAAATTAAACAAAATAACCGGAGGTTAAATAATGAATAATAAGAGTAAAAACAAATCAACTGCATTATTAGTTGGTACTATAGGTGCATTTTTGTCATTTTTTATATTTGGATTTGTAGATAATTTAAAAGGTCCTACAATATCTATATTATTACAAGAACTAGGCTTTAACTACTCAAATGCAGGAACAATATTTTTAGGAGCTTATTTTGGATTTTTTATTGCAGTAATTTTTTCTGGAATCATAGGAGATATGATAGGAAGAAAATGGCTTACAATATTAGGAGCAGTTTTATTATTCATTGGCGTAATTTCATATTCCTATAGTGCTGTTTTAATATTATTAAGTTTTTCGATGATAGTTGTTGGATTAGGATTAGGAGTAATTGAAGTTGCAGGTAATGCTTTGATAGTTGATTTATATGCGGACAGCAATAAAAGAGGAAAATATTTATTACTCTTATGCTTTTTCCACAGTTTAGGTTCAATGATAGGACCTTTGATTGCAGGAAAATTAATACAAGCTAATGTATCATGGAAAATTATTTATAGAATGTCAGCTGTAATGCTTGCTATATTAATTGTATATTTTCTTTTTATAAATTACAAAAAACCAATTATAAAAAAAGATAAGATTAATTTCAATACAATTAAAACAATATTGTTTTCAAAAAAAATGATGTTATTCAATATAGTTATTTTAAGTTATGTAGGTATGGAAATAGGATTTGCATCTTGGATAGTTGAATATTTACAAGAATATAAAGGTTGGTCTATTTCAATAAGTTCAATTGCACTATCACTATTTTTCTTTGGTATAATGTTTGGTAGATTCTTTTGTAGTTTTATTATAGAAAAAATAGGTTATATTAAAATAATGATTTATTCCATTAGTTCAGCAATAATATGTTTAGCTTTGGGAGCATTTGGACCTAAAGAGATATCATTTCTTGTACCTTTAACAGGATTATTTATTTCAATTATCTTTCCTACAACTACAGCGGCTGTATCTGAAATATCTAAAGATAATGTATCTCTTAGATTAGGAGTACTATTTGCATTTGCTGGTATAGGAGGTATGCTTGGACCTTGGCTGTTAGGAATTGTGAGTGATATAATAGGTATTAATTTAGGATTTTCAGTTGTAATATTAACATTTGCAGCAATTATGTTAATAACACTGATAGTAATTCAAAAAAAATTCACTCAACTAAGTCAGAGCAGTTAAAGGAAGTATTAAAAAAGATTCAGTAAAAGCCATTAAAGCTATACTGAATCTTTTATTTTAAGAATTAATTAGATGCTAACTGTTTATTTTTTCGTTTTTTTCTTATTCTAATTAAAATAATTAAGCCAGCTACTACGGCAACAGCAATAATTACTTTAATTATAAGAAACATACTATTATCAATGTTAACAACACTAAAGGTTAACTCAGTCTGATTAGTTTTAAATACTATATAACTTCCATCAATTTCAGCATCAATTTTATTCCACTTGTTATTATCAAGATTGTAAACTGAAACATCATCACTTGAAGTTTTCATATAGTATCTAATTGTAAATGGCCCAGTTAATTCTTTTCCTTTTTCCAAAATGGAGAAGCGTAGCTGTTCAGTAATTGTTTCATTATTTTTTGTTTTATATGGTTTACTATTATCTTTTTCTAAAGTTACTACTGCATCTGGACCAAATGTTCCTTCAACGAGAAGTTTAGGGTGTTTTTGATCATCTGCATTTTCAACCGAAACAGTAGTGATTAATGGAATATATTCAGCTTCTATTGTTTCATAGAAAATTAAATCATTATTCTTTACTTCAGGCCATTCGCTATAATAACCTTCTTTAGCTGGAATTTTCGGCAAATCTTCTACAGAAATTTTATCACTATATTTAAGCGGTATTACACTTATAATTTTATTATCTGCTTTAAAAGTAACAGAAAAATTTCTAAACTCATCAGGTAGATTTTCTGCTTGTATAAAGGTTTCATAATCTTGAGGAACCGCTTTATCTGAATAACTTATATCATCTATACCGTCGTATTGATTTTTAACAAAGAAGTTATTTTTAAATTCTCCATCTGCTTCACCTGATATTGCTCCGATAGATTCAATTGCATTATCAATTTTTACTAGGGTATAACATTCAGCAACATTAGTACCAAAACCTGTGATTCCACCTACAAAATTGCTACCAGAAAGTTTGCATTTAGAATAACTATTTTTGATTGTCGATGATGATGATCCAGCAATACCACCAACATAATCGCCAGATGTACTTTCAATACTGCCGTAGTTTTCACAATTATAAATTAATCCAAGATCCATTCTACCAGCAGCTCCACCAACGTAATCTTTTTTAGCTGTTATTTTTCCTTTATTTATAGAATCTCTTAAAATTGAACGTGTTTGATATTGGAAATTAAGAGATGAATCACCTTTTCTTTTAATATCATCTTCTGGATCGAAATCATATTCAATAGCTATTGACCCTACTATACCGCTTATGTTTATATCACCATCAATATTTCCTTCATTATAACATTCAATTACGTAACCTTCTCTTATTTTACCAGACTGATTGATTTCACTAATTTGTTTTTTATTAATCGTATCTTGGTCATCACTTGAAATATCTTCATAAAAATCTTTATCTTCTTCGAGTACTCTTTTTCTATTCTCAATTATAACGTCAATAATTTTCCATACTTGGTCATTAATAGCTCTAACATCGTTTATGATACTAGATGAAGAGTTTGATGATGATTTGTTTAATTCGTCTAGTGAATCTGACATATCATCAAGTGTAGCAAAGAACTGATCAGTTGGCTCAGATACTTTATTTTTTAGCATAGGAAATTCTATATTAGGTTTATTATTAGTGTCAGCAATAAGCTTTTCTAAGTCATCAAGTGCTGTTGAAAGTTTATCAGAACCTTGACTTAGACTAGACATACCTTCTTCCATATAATCCATAGAATTTTCTGATGCTTGAGATGCTTGTTTAAAATCAATTAAAGCATGACTTAAGTCTATATTTGCATTATCAATATAACGTACAGCATTTCTAAAATATTCAAACGCATCTTTTAATATTTCCATTGATTTTTGAATAGTTTCAATATCATCAGATGCAACTTCAGCTAAGATAGTTAATGCATCTTGAATCTTAGGAAAGGCATTACTGAGATTGTCATTTAATTCTTCAGCATTTTTCTTAAGATCATCACTTACTTTTTCCCAGTCTATTCCTCCTATATCATCAAGCTGCTTAAAAAGATCAGCTAAAGTGTTTATTATTTCAGTAGCATTTTCAGATGCCTTTTGTAGATCACTAAAACCTTCTTTCAACAAATTGACAGCTTCATTAACTTTTTCAGGATTACCTAAATTTTCATTTAAAAGTTTAGTAGCTTCTGAAATCTTATCAAAAGCACGTTGAATTCGATCATTGGCTGTAGATAATTCTTTAGAGGCTTGGCTAATATCCTTTATTCCGTCGTAAAGTTCTGAAGATGTTTTTCCAAGTTCGCCAAAAGCATACGAAAACTTATCAAATGCTGTTGTTATATCGTTACTCGCATCAGCTATATTTGATATGATTGGATCCATTCTATCTAGTATCCTTGAAATTCTAAAACTAACTTCATTTGCAGCTGTAATAGTTTCGTCAGCAAAATCAGTAGTCTGAGTTAACACTTCATCTAATTCACCATTAGCTTGATCAGTAAGTCTTATAAGATTAGAGATTTTTGATGAAATGTCTTGTGATGATGCATCAATGTTATCAATAGAACTTTTTAAAATACCTTCAAGTGTGTCTAATTCATCTTCTAACTGTTGAAGTGTATCTTCAGAAAATTTAATCAGTAAATAAGGTTCAAATTGACCTGCAATACCACCAACATCCTTACGACCATAAATCTCACCATAATTTTTACAATTGCTTATATAACCTGATTGACGACCTGCAATACCACCTACGTTATAACCAACATGCTGGTATCCGATTTTTCCATTGTTTATACAGCTTTGCAAAATTCCATTAGAGTATCCAGCAATTCCACCTGTATCGGTATAAGAAATTATATTTCCCGAAGCATTTAATCTGCTTAAATTTATTTCATCAAGTTTTATTGATACATCATAATCAGATGTATTAACATAGCTTTCATTTGTTGATTGTATAATTATGCCGTGGTTTTGTCCAACAATACCTCCAGAATAATTATGTCCAGTTATAGTTCCAAATACGGTACAATTTGAAATATAACCATTAGGTTCGTTAATGCCTGCAATACCACCGATATTATCTTTAGCATTTATTGTTCCAGTAAATCTGCAATTAGTAATTCTACCTTTGTTACTACCTACAATACCACCAATGTTTTTTTGTGTACCTTCAGGTTTAATTGTACCTGTAACATTTAAATTTCTTACAATTCCAGTTTCTTCAACATATCTAAATAGACCTAGATTTGATCCAGCATTTGTTAGCTTAATATTTTTTATTGTATGTCCATTTCCATCAAAAATGCCTCCAAAACTTGGAATTGATATAAAATCAACATTTACTAAATCAATATCAGCAGTAAGTTGGACAGTTTTGCCTATTGAAAATGTGTCTAAACTACATTTATCTGCTAATGCCATTAATTCTTGTGCATTGTTAATATAAATTGTTTCATCTATCTGTTCATTTGTCACTGCATAGCTTGAAGTCATATTAAAGATTAACAGTGCTATAAGTATACCAATTAGACATCTTTTATTATTGTTCATCACTGTCTACCTCCTCGCTGTTTGGTTTCAATAAAGCTTTCTTGTGATCAACATTAACACTTCCTGTTTCCACAATAGCAGTAATATCACCCTTTATAGTTCCATTAATTTGCCCATCAACTATACCTTTTACATAACCGTGTACACGTCCGTTAACACGCATGCTGCCGCTGTAACTTGATACAATGGAGCGTCTTTTTATTACAAAGGCAGTTTTTTCAATGATTACATCACCAAGAAGTAATGTTTGAGGTAAAACCCCCATTACTAAGATAAGTGAAATAATTGTTCCGCGACCTAAGCATGTACCTATTGATGATATAGCATAATCTGATGACAGCTGACCAATAAGTAAACCAGCAGAAGCTAGAATACTGCCAGATGTTATTATAGTTGGGAAAGCTTGATTTAACGATTCAACCATAGCTTTCTTTATAGGCATAAATTTCTTTAATTCCATATATCGACTCGTAATAACTATTGCATAGTCAATTGTTGCTCCCATTTGAATTGCGTTTATTACTAGATAACTCATAAAGTATATATTAGTATTTGATAATGGAGGAAAAGAAAAATTGATCCATATACTTCCTTGTATAGTAAGAACTAAAAGTACTGGAAGTCCTGCTGATTTAAATGTAAATAGCAAAATGGCCATAACAAATAACGCAGATAAAATACTGATGATTAAGTTATCATAAGTAAATGAAGATGATAAATCAAAGTCGCTCGTGGAGTTACCTACGATGTATGCTTCATCGTAATATTTACCAGCAATTTTATGTAATTTTCCTAAATAATCAAATGTTTGTTCACCTTCTTCAGGTAAGTCTAAATTTAAAAGCATACGTGAATAATTCTCACCTTGAAGCTGAAGCTTTGCATCGTTTAATTGAGAATAAAGGTCTTCTAATTCTTCTTCAATGTCTTTATCTAAGTTTACATAACCCTGCTGTTTTTGATCGTAAAGAAAAGTAAACATATCAATAAGTGGTACAGCATATTGATCTAGTCCATTAACTACTTTACCATATAATTCTTTATCAACAGCATACGCACTATAAAAGAGTTTTGTAACTTCAATGTCTAAATCTGTTAGTTCAGCAAATTGTCTTGGAGTTAGCTTGTCTGTCAGTACATAGTCATCTAGTGCGCTTATATTTGATAATCCCATTGCATATTCAGTAACGTCAAGTTGTTCTAAATCATGTAACAATAATCCTTCTTTTTCGTAATCACCAGAAGGGACTATTAAAGCCATAATATTAGGATTTCCAAATGTATTTTTAATTTTTTCTTCAGCAATTTGTGTCTCATTTTGCTTAGCAGTTTTTAAGGTACTGAAACCAAAAACATAGTTGCATTTTCCTGACGTAATAAAAGCACCTATTAAAATGATTATAAAAATAGGTGGAACGATATATCTTGATTTTACAACAAATTTACCCCATATCGAAATCTTAGGTACAAAGTTGCGGTGTTTTGTCTTGTCCATTAAATTACTAAATATCATTAGCAGTCCAGGCATTAACGTAAATACTACAAGTATACTAAAAAGTAATGCCTTTATTAAAACTAATCCCATATCAAAACCAAGTTTAAAATGCATAAACATAAGAGCCATTAACCCCGAGATTGTAGTTAAACTGCTTGATGAAATTTCAGGTATAGCTTTACTTAAAGCTTTGATTATTGCTTCTCTAGCATCAAGGTGCTGACGTTCCTCAGTAAAACGGTGGCAGAGAATAATAGCATAATCAATTGCCAGAGCTAACTGGAGTATAACAGCAATAGAGTTAGATACAAATGAGATTTCTCCGTACAAGAAATGTGTTCCCATATTTAATACTGCTGCTACTCCGAATGTTATAAGCATTACCGGAATTTCCATATAAGTTTTAGAAGTAAATAAAAGCACTCCTAAAATAATAAATATTGCTATAACAAGAACTGTAGAGATTTCAGCAGCAAGTGAAGCAGCCATATCTTTTCCTATTTCACTAGATATATAATAATCATAGTCTGCTAATGATTCTTTGAGCTTGTCCATTGCGTTTAGTGTGATTTCATCATTTTCTTCACCTTCAAAGGTTATAGAAAATAAAGCTGAGGAAGATTTATAATGTTCTTCATCATTTTCAAATTCAACAGCAGAAATACCTTCAATTTCTTCAAGTTTACTTTGAATTGTTTCAGCATGTTCATATGTAACATTAGTTATCATTACCCTAGCTTGACCATAAGTTAAAAATTCATCTTCCATAAGCGTTAAACCTTGTCTTGTCTCTGTATCAGCGGGTAAATAAGAAGTAATATCATTATTAACATCAACCCATGATCTTGAGAAAATACAAAAGATAAAAAGGATGATATAAACTAATATAAAACCGCTTCGCTTATCTACAATGAATGTTGATAATTTCTCCATAAAGCTAGTATTTTTCTTTTTGTTTTCCATATTTCTTTCGCCCTCTTTTGTTAACTGATTTATACTATATTATATATTATAATATTGTTTTGTCTTTTGAGACTATTAACTATTTTAACTCTTTTCTATCAAAAAATAAACTTATTTTTTTTTGACTCGTTATACATTTATTGGGTTGACCTCTAAACTTTACAATGATATACTTTCATGGTAAAAAAATCAATTTAAAGGAGTAAACAATGAAAAAAACTGTAAGTATTTTATTACTAACTATATTGCTGATTATGTTTATGACTACTGCAGTATTTGCAGACGTATCAGATTATGGAACACTAAAATGGAAATCAATAGAACGACAAGATGTTCATAGTGATCCTATAAAGCTTGACATAACATTAACAGGTGTAGTTGGACAGCAAAAAGATGATTGTACATGCTATACACCTAATATATCTGTGCTGTATTATCCAAAAGCATATGGTATATCTTATAAGCAAGAATCTGATTCATATACCATGTATACCGGCATAGAAGGAGAGGACAAGAGTTTCACACGTGATGAACTTAAAAAATATCTAAGCAAGAATTTTACAGCAGAAACGTTAAATTTTAATGTAGTTGCTGTAGTAGATGATGGAACTATGACTGTGAAATTGTTAGAAGGTATGGGATCTAGTCCATATTTGAGGACTTATACTATTATAGATGGTAAGGCTACTGGAGAAGCAATAATAGCTGTTCCTACGACTTTTCCTAATAGTGCCGCTGATTTAGATAGTATATATGAATTTAAGGACTCAGAAGGCCAAGAGTCTATAGATAGTATATATGAATTTAAGAACGCAGAAGGTCAAGAGTCGTTAGATTTTATATATGAATTTAAGAACTTAGTAGACATAGGAATTTGGGTAGTATCTGAGGATGAAGCTTCTGAACTTTTAAAACAACTAGAATCAGAATTAAATCTAGTTAGTACAGCAGATGAGTGGGCAAAATCAGAGTTATTATCTGCAATTAAAGAAAATCTAGCTACAGAAAGAATGACGAAAGAAAATTATAAGGATAATGCTACAAGAGAAGAGTTCTGCGAAATAGTAATGAAAATGTATGATGGATTGGGTGGACAAGAAGTAATAGTTGCGGATAACCCTTTTACAGATACTACTGATACTGAAACATTGAGAGCTAATAAAGCGGGCATTGCTAATGGAAGTGATGGAAAATTTAATCCTAATGGTAAGGTTACAAGACAAGAATTATGCACTATGATAGTGAGAGCATTAGAGAGTGCAGGTGTAGAACTTGACAAGACAAAAGATTTCCAAAATGAATATTCTGATATTGATAAAATAGATGATTGGGCTGTTGAGAGTATGAAGATTTTAAATGGATACGATATATATAAAGGTGATGGAACAAATCTTATTCCTACTAAAACAGTAGATAAGCAAACAGCTGTTATTTTACTTTATAGAGCATTTCAAATGTTTAAATAATTGTTGAATATATTAAAAAATTAACTTTCCAGTTAACTAACTTGGGCAGTTAATTTTTTACTTTAATAAATAATTATTTCGTACCAAATAACCTATCGTTAGCATATTTATAATGCTTATTATATTTATTGGAAATAAGTTATATTCAAGTATAAAAAATTTAATATATGTTTGACACGATTATAAAAATATTATATACAAGTTTCTTCTCTATTTCGATACCACCTTGATTCAAATTTTAAATTCAGTAACTTACCAAATTCTATACCAAACTGAATAAAGCCTACACCTATTGCTGTTAATAAATTTCCATCTATTAGAAAAGTGTCAACTGTTCCATCATCATTTTTTAGTTCTGTAATATCTCTCATATTACTCATCTGATCCATAGTAAATCCTTCTTCAACTAATTCCTCTTTCACTACAGCAGCCATATATTTTTTATTCTTAAGAAGGCCTGCTTTCAACAGCAAGATAGGTGAACTAGAGATACTTGCAATAACTTTATCAGAAAAATCAAACTGCCTAAGAAAATTGTGTATATCCTCATTATCTATTATACCACTAAAGTTCATGCAACCCGGTAATAGTAGTGAATCATAGTCGTCAATGCAAAGTTCCTCTAACGATTTCGATCTTTTAACTGTTAAACCTTCTTCACTATGTGCATATTCGTTAATGCAGAAAACATCGTATTTTTTTCCACCTTGAGAAAGTATTGATAGTGCTACGCTGATTTCATAATTGCTAAACAAATCAAATAGTAAAACAGCCGTTTTCATTTCTTTCATATTTACCTCCTAAAACACACTTGATATTTACAAAATAACCTATTATATGTATTTATTATGACATAATTTAATAGTTAAATCAATGTTTTTAATTGTTTAATTAATTAAACAAATAGGTAAAATGAATATAGATATTTTTAAAACAAATAAGTATATGATAATATATGAACATGAAGAGATTTTAAGGAGGTATTGATGAACTTTATACTCAATGAATCAAGGTTAATTTATATTTCTAAAATCAATAAGGTACAAGATTACATTGAAAAGCATTTAGAAGATGAATTAAGTGTAGGACAGCTTGCTGAAATTGCTTCATTTTCATCTTTTCATTTTCAGAGAATTTATAGACAAATAACAGGAGAAAGTCTCTATAGTTATATCAAAAGACTGCGTCTTGAGAAAGCTGCTTTTTTACTTCTTGCAAATAAGAAGAAATCAATTCAAGATATTGCTTTGTCACTAGGCTTTTCTAATCAAGCCTCCTTTGCAAAAGCATTTAAAATAAAATTTAGTTTCAATGCAAGTGAATTCAGGAGCCTTAACAAATTTGAAAGAAAGAAAATTATAGAGAGTATACATAAAAAAGATGTTAGCATGAATGGAAAAGTATATGATGATAAAATCATGTATACTAAACCTGTAGAATTATCTGTTAAATCAATAGAACCTGCAAAAGTTGTATATATTAGACACACAGGTACATATAAAGGGGACAGCAGTCTTTTTGAGAGTCTGTTTTCAAAGCTGTATTCTTATACTAGTTTAAAAGAATACATAAGAAAAGATTCAAAATGGTTTGCTGTATATCATGATTTTGGTGATATTACAACAGAGGAAAAGTTAAGATTAAGTGTCTGTATGTCTATTAATGAAGAAGTAAAAACTGACGGTGAATTTGGCAGTATGATTCTAGAAGGTGGAAAGTATGCAGTAGGAAAGTTCTTATTAAAGTCAGATGAGTATCAATTGGCTTGGAATTATATGCTGTCAAAATGGCTTCCAGAAAGCGGATATATGCCAGATGACCGTATGTTTTTTGAATATTACCCACCTCAAGAATATAAAGATAAAGAGGAGCAGGTTGTAGAAATATTCATTCCTATAACTCCTCTTTAAGAAGAGGAGGAGCAGTGAATAAAATA
Organism: Tissierellales bacterium; assembly: GCA_018433765.1. Classification (GTDB taxonomy): domain Bacteria; phylum Bacillota; class Clostridia; order Tissierellales; family Sedimentibacteraceae; genus SM3-B41. The sequence continues at coordinate 53,017 of JAHDQO010000021.1, read as the reverse complement.
GTATTTAAATCTATTGTAGATTATAAAATTATAAATAAAACAGCTGACAAACAAAAAATAGCAAAAATTACTCTCAAAAAGGGTTATGAAAAATTAATTATAAAATTAGGTAATTTTAGTCATTGTCTTATTTTCACCAAAAATGAAAAAAGCTTTAATTGTTATGGAGTAAAAATTCAAAAGCTCAATGAAAAGAATGGTGAAATCATAATTGATGAAGAGATAAAAGGTGAAATTGTAGATATAAAACCCTATTACCCATGTGAAGAAAGAATAAAAAATATAAATAATAATCAGAAAACTGCTAGCATTACATTTAAAGGAGAACCTATTGGTGAGTATCTATTCATAAACAACAAAGGTGTAATACAGTTTAGAGAATCTCAAAATCTTTCAAGCTTTCAAATTAAATCAGCTCTAGAATCGATAGTAGCAGGCGATTATTTAAGAGTGCTTTGGTGGTTTGATAAGTTTAATAAACCAATATATCGTAGAAATTGTATGTGTAAACCACCTTACGAAAATGCACCAAGATGCGGCATTTTTGCTACAAGATCACCAGTAAGACCAAATCCTCTTGCATCCACAGTAGTAAAGGTAGAATCTGTGGATAAGTATAACCATTTTTTAAAAATCTGTGGATTTGACGGCTTTGAAAACACAAAGATACTGCAAATTATGCCTTATAATTCTATTCCTATTTTTGATGAGGTAATTGTTCCAGAGTGGGTAGAGCATTGGACTGGATATAAGGTTTTTAAAGAATCAAGTATGAATAGTAAAGTAATTGATAACAAATCAGAAAGTACGATGGATGAAGAAAAAGTCTATGTTAAAGAACTTGAACCAGAAAGCAGTTTGGATATTGAAAAGGTAAATTCAAATGAAATTGTTATAGAACATGCATCTATCCACAATTTAAAAGATATATCTGTAAAAATTCCTAAAGAGCAGATTACAGTAATAACAGGTGTCAGTGGAAGTGGAAAATCAAGTTTAGCGTTCGATACCATATATCATGAAAGTCAAAAACAATTCATTGATTTAGTTTCTTCAAATTCACACATTGGCAATGACCTTAATGATTCTAAGGTAAAAAAAATAACTGGATTACAGCCATCTATTGCTATTGAGCAGAGAAACTTAGGTATGAATCCAAGATCAACAGTTGGATCGGTTTCTAGAATAGGAGATTATTTAAAATTATTATATGCAGCTATTGGTAAAAGAACATGTCCTCACTGTCATCAATCTGTACCTGTAAACAATGTATGCAGAGAATGTGGTGCTATCTTTTTTGCACTAACACCAGGAGTGTTCAGCTATAATAACCCAGATTATATGTGTCCTGTCTGTAAAGGTCTAGGTGAAGAACTGCAGATTGACGTTAATCTTATTGTAAATAACCCTGAGAAATCTATCTTAGATGGAGCTTCTACTTGGTGGGGGAATTTAAGAAAACACAGAGAAAAGCCTAATGCAAACTGGATGAGAGGCGAAGTGCTAGCTCTAGCTGAAGATATGAATGAAGATATAGAAGTACCTTTTAAATATCTGTCTGATGAATTTAAAAAACAGCTTTTCTATGGAACAAATGGCAGAGAAGTTAGTTTAAATTATGAAAATCCTAACGGCAGAAAAGGAACCATAACAAGACCTGTAGAAGGTGTAGTGAATACTATGTACCGACTATTACGTGATAACAATTCAGAAAAATCTATAGCACATTTGGAACCATTCATTATAAAAAAGAAATGCAGCCGATGTAATGGGGAGCGTTTATTGGAAGAAGGACGTTTAGTAACAATAGGTAAAACAAGATATCCTGAAGCTGCGTCGATGAATATAACAAGGCTGAGAAATTGGTGCCACAAAACATACAAAGCATTAACTAATACAGAAAAAGAAAAATCTAAAGCAATTTTTATAAAGATTTTATATAGATTAAATAAGATAGACCAAGTTGGATTAAGCTATTTAAGTATAAATAGAAGTATACCTTCTTTATCAGGTGGAGAAGCTCAAAGACTCAAAATAGCGACACAATTTGGTTCAGGACTTTCAAACATTCTTTATATAATGGATGAACCATCCAAAGGGCTACACCCTAGGGATTATAGCTTTCTTATAAAAACTATTAAAGACTTGAAAAAATTAAATAATACAGTTATTATGGTCGAACACAAAAAGGCATTTATTAACATGGCAGACTACATAGTGGAGATAGGTCCAAGAGCAGGAAAATATGGTGGAGAATTAATTCGTGCGCAAAAAGTTAAAAACAATGAGCAGGTAATTCCAGAAGAATTTAATTTTCATCCTAAAGGAAAGTTTATAAGTGATGATAAAAAAATATCATTAAAAAGTGTAACGACCAACAATCTAAAAAATATTGATATTTCAATACCACTTTCAAAACTAACTTGCGTTATTGGTGTTAGTGGGTCAGGTAAGAGCAGTATTGTATCAAAAACTTTATATCCTGCTGTTTTAAAATCACTTGGAAAGAGAACTGATACTATGGGCGATTATAAGAAAATTATCGGGATTGACAATTTAAAAGAGGTTTATCACGTGAGTCAAAAAGCAATTGGCAAGACACCAAGATCTAACCCTGCAACTTATTCAGGAGTATTTGACTTAATAAGAGATTTTTATGCAAATTTAGATGAGGCAAAAAAGAAAAAATTATCAAAAGAACATTTTAGTTTCAACAGCAAGAAAGGACAGTGTCCAGCATGTAAAGGAGTTGGTAAAATAGCTGTTCCTATGCATTTTATGCCGGATATTTATACTACATGCACAAAATGTAAGGGTAAAAGATATAAGGATGAGATTTTAGAAGTAAAATATAAAGGATATACTATTTCTGATTTATTAGAGCTTGAAATTAATGATGTAAAAGAAATATTTAAACAAGAAGAAAAGATTTTTAATGTACTAGATATGCTTGATAAAGTAGGGATATCTTATCTAAAGCTAGGTCAAAGTGCAACAACTTTATCAGGAGGAGAAGCTCAAAGAATAAAGCTTGCAAAAGAACTATGTCTAGGTAAAACAAAAGATGTATTGTATATTCTTGATGAACCTACAACAGGACTTCACGATGAAGATGTAAAAAAACTTATCTTCATTTTAAAAGAGCTTACTAGTAGTGGAGCTACTGTTGTAGTAATAGAGCATAATCCTCTGCTTATAAAGCAATCAGATTGGATAATTGAGATGGGTCCAAAAGGTGGAGATTTAGGTGGATATGTCGTTAATGAGGGTTGGTTAAAAAAATAAAGTACAAAGTTAATAATATAGAAAAAAATGACTGAAATTAGTTTAAAATTCAGTCATTTTTTATGTTTGAAATTAATTTAAATTAATAACTTGACAAAATAGTATACCTGTATTACTATATTTAGTATACCTGTATTACAAAATTAATTTAGGAGAATAAAAATGAAGAAAGTAATTAATGAATTTATGGAAGTATCCAATATATATATGGAACTCATTGACAAAACTGAAAAAGTTAAACGAGAATTTAACGGAATAGAGTTATATCCATCTGAGATACATACATTAGTATTTATTAAAGACAATGATGAAATTAACATGACTCAAATAGCTCAAAAATTAGGGGTTACTAAAGGTGCTATTTTTAAAATAATACAAAAATTAGAGCGAAAAGAGTTATTGAGCCGATATAAAAAAACATCTAATAATAAGAATACTTATTTTAAATTAAGTGAAAAAGGGTTATTAGCATGTCAAGGACATGAAAAATTTCATGAAGATTTTTTTGGTGAACCAACTGAAGAATTTTATAAATTTGTTATTAAAAATGAAGAAACAATTCTGAAAATGTATGAATTTACAAAAGATTATTTATTGAAACATATAAAAAAATTAGATGATGAACATAATTATAAAGGGTGTAATCATGATAAAAACTAATATTGATAACATTGCAAAACCTGCAAGTGCAATGATTATAATAGGTATACTAAAAGGATATATTGAGAAACCAACATTATTTTTTATTAAAAGCATACTAAGTTTTAAGAAATTTAAGAAAAATATAGAAATGGATTTACCAAAACAATTTGTCAATTCGAGTGGGTTGATTGCTTGGTTATATATTAGGCTAAAAAGAGAAATAGAAAAAGAAAAGGCTTTTGAAGTAATTAGAGCTGTAGTATTGTGTTCAGGCTTAGCTGTTCAACAAGCTAATTTTAGAAATGTAGAAGATAATAGAACATTTGAAAATTTAATTAAATATCAACAGCGTGCTAAAAATGAAGGATCAACAAAACTTAATAAAATGGAAATAATATCTCAAACAGAAAGTAAGTATATGTATAAAGTTACTAAATGTATGTTTTATGAGTTTTTTAAGTATTTAGGTGTACCAGAATTAACACGTATAATGTGCAGTATAGATAATGCAATTTTTAATTCATATCTGCCAGAAAAAATTACGTTTCATCGTAATGGAATTAAAAATAGGATGGTAGATGGGGCTTCTGAATGTATGTTTGTAATTGAAAAACATATATAAGAAAGAGATTGCGGAATAGTATATATGGAGGTAGCTACATTATGAATAAAGTTTTAGACATGAACCAAATACCAAGTTTTAAGAAAGGAACATATGAGTTACACGAGAATAGTAATATAAATTATCAATTAAATAGAGCAATAAATTGGAGCAATGCAGATATTGAACTGATTAAAAAAATAAGTTCTAATTTAAGAAATATTAAGAGTTTAGTAGACAAGTGCTATGCTGAAGCGGCTATCCAAGAACAAAAAGGTAATATTGATAATGCAATAGCTTGCTATAGATTGGTCGATTTTTTCTTAGGAGTAGAAGATAATAGAAAGTTAACAGCTTATAACAGAGCTTTGAATTTGTTTAATCTAAAGAATTATAAATATTTTGAAAGTAACATTGTTGAAAAAGGATTTATAAAATATGATAAAAAAAGAGTACCATATTATTTAGTTAATCCAGAAGGTAAATTGAAAGATACATTAATTTTGCATGGAGGTTTTGACTCATATATGGAAGAGTTTTTTGATTCGATTCTATATCTTAGAAGTAAAGGGTATCGTGTTATTCTTTTTGATGGACCCGGTCAAGGATATGCAAATCGTATTGAAAAAATACCATTTACATTTGAATGGGAAAGAATAGTTACAGCAATACATGATAAATTTGATATAAATGAATCTACAATTATTGGATTATCTCTAGGAGCAATGTTAGCACCAAGAGCAGGAGCTTTTGAAAAAAGAATTAAAAGAGTTGTATCAGTAGGTCTTATGCATAATTTTTATGATGTATTAATATCTACAAGAAATAAAAGAGTACAAAATATTTTGAAAATCTTATTTAAGTTTAATTGTAAAAATACTATAAATTTTTTAATAAATAATATGATGAAGAGTGATATGCTTGCTGAATGGGGAATTAGACATGGTATGGAAATATTTGATTCTAAAACTCCGTTTGATTTCTTTAATAAAGCAAAAAAATATAATGTAACTGACATTGGAATGAATGTTTCACAGGATATTTTGATTTTAGCTGGAGATAACGATCATTTTATTCCTATAGATTTTTATAAATTTATGATTGATGCTTTTAACAATGTAAATTCTATGACTTTTAGAATTTTTAATAATAAAGAATGTGCCGAGAATCATTGTCAAGTTGGTAATTGTAAATTGCTTCTTGATACTATTGACAGTTGGTTAAGCGAAAGATTGTAATATTTTCTCTTTACTTTTTGGTCTATTTGCGATAGACTAAAGAAAACAAAGTTTATTGGCAATAGACCAAATGAAGGAGATGATATTTTGAAAAAATATAAGCTTGCTGAAGGTGAAGCAAAATTTACAGATTTAGTGTGGAAGAACGAACCTATCAATTCAGGTAAATTGGTAAAACTTTGTGAATGTGAATTAAGCTGGAAAAAGTCAACTACCTATACAGTTTTAAAGAAACTATGTGACCGAGGAATTTTACAAAATAAAAATGCAGTTGTTACATCACTAATAAAAAAAGATGAATTCTACGGACTTAAAAGTCAGCAATTTGTTGAAGATATATTTGGAGGTTCTCTTCCAAAGTTTTTAACAGCTTTTATAGGCGGTAAGAAGTTAAGTAAATCTCAGGCTGCTGAACTGAAAAAATTAATTGACGATCATAAGGAGAGTTGAGTATGGATAAGTTGTTTTTAGGCGTTTTAAACATGAGTATTACCGCTAGTTATGTAATACTGTTTGTTGTAATAGTACGGTTATTTCTAAAAAAGGCACCTAAGATTTTATCATATGCATTGTGGGGTGTAGTGTTTTTCAGGCTTATATGTCCATTTTCATTTGAAAGTGTTTTTAGTCTATTACCAGCAAATCCAACTACTATTATTAATAATGCCTCTAGTCATCAAAGTTTTCAAATCGATAGTATTACTCAAACTGTTTCAGAAAATTTACCATCTACTATTACTAGTAGTGCAAATACATCGCATAGTATATTTTTTACCTTATCTGTTATTTGGTTAATAGGTGTTGCTGCCCTTGTAATATACAGCATTATCTCAGCTTTGAAATTAAAGCGAAGTCTTTCTTCATCGTTACCTAAAATAAATAATATTTATGAAGCTGAAAATTTAAAAACACCATTTGTACTAGGCATGATAAATCCCAAAATCTACATTCCTTCAAGACTTTCACAGATGGAAAGAAGCTGTATTATAAGGCATGAGCAGATACATATTAAAAGGTTTGATTATATAATAAAACCTTTAGCTTTCTTGGTTGTGTGCGTTCACTGGTTTAATCCTCTAGTATGGCTTGCTTTTTTCCTTATGGGGACAGATATGGAACTTTCCTGCGATGAACGTGTAATAAAAGAAATGGGCAGTGAAATTAAGAAGGATTATTCAACTTTACTGCTATCATTGTCTATGAACAGAAGAATTATAAATGGAAGCCCTCTTGCCTTTGGTGAAAGCAATATAAAAGGCAGAATTAAAAATGTGCTGAACTATAAAAAATCTTTGTTTTGGGTAGTTATCGCAGCAGTTTTGATAGTTGTAGTAATTAGTGTTGGACTTTTAGCAAATCCTAAAAAACAGGTGGTCAGCAGTCAAGATATAAAAGATTCTTACAATTTTTATGTCATGACAGCAAATGATAATGCTCCCATTGGCTGTGAGTATGGGCGAACAAGTAATGTAAGTGATGAACAGATATTATCTGAGCTTGATAAATTAAGAGGATTTATATTTAAGCAAGGATATACTTCTGATTTAGAGTTTCATTTTAATGAAGAAAAAGCTAATGTACTTTCAGTTGTTGTAAAAGAAGGTGGAACAAACAATATTATCCTTCAGTCTGCAATAAAGGATGGCATTATTCTTGTTAATGATGAAGCTGGAGTATATGATTACTATGCACAACTAGAATGGCCGAATGGAAAAAGAGAAACAATATATTTTCGTGTGACAGTAAAAAGTGATACACTTCAGATTAGTAGTAACTCCATACCCTTTTTTCTTACCGCAACAGGCAAGCATTTGAGCCAAAATCTTCCTAACGATTTGGTAAAAGAAAGGAATCTTGAATTTATTACTTATATTCTAAAATGGAATGATGAACCAATATCAGAATATAAAAGCTATAGTGAAGTTTTTGATGAACAGTTTAAAAAAGCAGATGGTATTCCTCAGTCTGTAGCTAATGGTACTATGGTGAGTATGAATTTTGGCAGCTATCCTCCAAAAACTGTTATAGTTAAGCGTGACATAAATGGAATGTTAGAAGATATTAATGTAAAAAATAACTACATTACTTTAATATATGATGGGAAAAACAAAACGGAATACTACGTCATTGACTGTAAATGGGAAAATGAAAATCATATCATGTATGCCTTTGCTGTACGGTATCTGTGAGTTAGATAAAAGCACTAAGATTAAAAATCTTGGTGCTTGTTTATTAATTAAAAAAGTAATTTAAATCTATTCTTATAAAAGTCTATTAATCCATCTTTTTTCATTTTAGAAAGCTCTCTGGAAAGAGCACTGCGTTCAACATTGAGATATTCTGACATGGCTTTTCTGTCTAGTGGGATTGTAAAAGCATGGTTCTCATTTTCTTTAGCTATTCTTAATAAATAAGCTAATACTTTTTCTCTTACTGTGTGTTTAACTAAGCAGTCAATCCTGTCATGCAGAACCATAGATTTCTCTGCGATAATATTAATGTAGTTATACAGTAGCAACTTGTGTTTTGAACATGAGTGTGAACATTGACTAACTATTTTATCAATAGGTATTGACAGAAGAGATATATTATCTTGTACCTGAACAGATACAGGACTTTTTCTTTTACGGCTGGCTGCCAGAAGAACTCCTGTATAACTACCTTTTCCTAAAAGAGTTACTATGATCAGCTTGCCAGAGGAATCTGTTTTGATAGAGCGGGCATGTCCTGATAGTATAATTCCAATATCATTTATAATACTCCCTTCCCAAATTATCATTTCGTTTCTTTTATATTCTATTTGTCTAGCATTTAGGCATTTAAGCATTATTTTTATATCTTCTTTTGCTATACCAGAAAAAAGACTTGTTTGTTCTAAAATTTCTATATATTCTTTCATTCTTAAGTTAAGTTGCCTACGCAACATACCTCCCAAGTAAATTGTAATATAATAAATTAGTAAAAACAAGAAAAAGCTTATTAAGATAAAAGTTAAAAGATAAAAGTGTAAAGTTATGGAAGCTTTACTTACGTAAAGCGATTTAAAATAAAAAATCAAATTTTCGTAAGAAAATTAACTATTAACTTATAAAGTGAAATGGAGTACAATATGAATATTTTTTATACAAGTATAATTTATATAGTTACAATTATTTTATTAGGTTTATCTTTTATGAAAGATAAGAAAAAAACATTTTTAGCTTTAAAAAAGGCATGGAAAATGTTTAAAACTGTTCTTCCTCAGTTCTTAGCTATCTTATTACTTGTGGGTCTCATATTAGCTGTTTTTCAAAAGGAAACAATTCAAAAGGTTATAGGAACTGAATCGGGAGTAATAGGCATGATTATATCATCATTAATTGGTACAATTTCATTAATACCTGTTTTGATTGCATTTCCTATTGCTTCAGAATTATTTCAAAATGGTGCTGGGCTTATGCAGATTACAGTATTTATATCTACTCTCACTACAGTAGGATTTGTTACATTGCCATTAGAGAGTAGATACTTAAGTAAAAAAGTTGCTTTTCTTCGCAATATATTTGCATTTTTATTTTCATTCGTAGTTTCATTTATCATGGGAGTGATATTAATATGAGAGAAATAATTAAAAAACATAAATTTTTGTTTGTTGTGTTAATTATTGATTTAGCTGTACTTATTGTTTTTCCATATAAGGGAAGAGAATCAATTGTTTTTACTGGTAAGAACCTCATTAATTTCTTATATATACTACCACCAATATTCATTTGTATAGGGCTCTTAGACATATGGGTAGAAAGAGAAACCATGATTAAAATTATGGGAGAAAAATCAGGTATACGAGGAGTTTTAGTATCATTTATGTTTGGCGTATTAACAGCCGTTCCTTTATATGCATTGTTACCAGTGGCTGGAATGCTCCTTAAAAAAGGAAGTAAAATATCAAATGTTCTAATATTTATATGCTCATGTACTAGTATAAGAATCCCATTATTACTTTTTGAAGGTTCATCTATGGGATGGAAATTTACAGCTACAAGGTTTGTTGTCAATATATTTGTAGTTCTTATTACTGCCTATTTAATCGACACAATATTAACAGATAAAAATAAAGATATGATATATGAAAATGCAAATAAACTATAAGTAAACTTGTCTCATTAATAAAATATTTTAAAAAAATCTAAAATTTGCATTTAAGAAAGAAAAATGTAAATATTTAAATAATTTTGTAAAATATAATAAAATTTGCTATAATAATTACTGTAGAGTTAAATTCAAAATTCTAAGGAGATGAATAAATTGAAAAAAGTTAAAAAATTTATTTGCTTGCTTATGATTTGCATAATGGCATTAAATATGGGAACATTAAATATTTTTGCAGATGGAAGTGATATTAATGATTATCCTAGAATGCTAGATACATTAAGAAATTGTAGAGATTTAAGTAATTTTGATTTTAGTAACGAAATTGAACTTTTGAGCAACATTAATTTTACAGATACAGTTATCTGGCCTACTAAAGATAAGCTACCGAATGGTTTTAATCCGACAGAATTAATTGAGTATGGAAAAGAACCAGGTTTAGGTATTAAATCATTACATGAAAAAGGATTAACAGGAAAAGGTGTCAGTATAGCATATATAGACCAACCGCTTACGAGTCACGAAGCATACGATAATGTTGATTTACATTATACAATTATAGAGTATGAAGGTTCAAATATAACTCTAGAATCAAATTCTATGCATGGACCGGCTGTACTAAGTTTACTAGCTGGTAAGGATATAGGAGTGGCACCGGATTCAACGGTATATTATTATGCTACTGCTCCTTGGTTAGGAGATCAGAAAGTTCATGCAAAAGCATTATATCAAATTGTTGAGGATAATAAAAAATTAGACGATGACGATAAAATAAAAATTGTAGGATTTTCAGATAATATTGATGAGTCAGAAGATAATCCAGACGCATTAAGAGAGGCTGTTGAATATGCTGAAAATAATGGTGTTATAGTATTTTTCTGCTTTGATCCTATGGAAGAATTAACTCCTATACGTTCTAAAATCAAAACAGATAAGGAAAATTATAAGAATTATGAAACTGTAAAATGGTACAATAGTCCATTAATTACTTTTGGTGTACCAACAGGAAGTCGTACTGTAGCTAATTGTGAGAACTCTAGCAGCTATACATATTATACCAATGGAGGTGTTAGTTGGGCAACACCATATATGGTTGGATTAGCTGCTTTGGGATTACAAATAAATCCTAATCTTACAAAAGATGAAATTGTAAGCTATTTTAAAGAAAGTGCTGCTTTGACTAATAATGTCATCAATCCAGAAGGCTTTATTGAGCTTGTTAGGAAAAATTCACCTAAAGACTATTATTATTTCTTATACAATAAAAATGAAGTAACAGATAAAGATTATACTGCTTTGGAAGAATATATTAATCAATTTGACCAAAATACAGAAAAAATAATTATTGATGCGTCTTCTTATAAAAGTGCACAAAATATATATGAATATATTAAAGATGATTCGAAGGATAAAAAAGGAAGGTTATTAGGTATTCAGATTATAGGTTCTTCAGAAGAAGTACCTGCTTTCAATGTGCATTATAAAGTTAATACGGTAACAGGTATTGATGAAGGTGACTATTTCTTAAGCGATTATTTTTATTCTAATTTTGAATCTACAGATTTAGATAAGGAGATTAGTGTCTATGCATCTGCGGAAGAAGGTCTTGGCTTAAGTTTTATACCTAATTGGCCAGTTGCAAGACTGCCATTAGGTAAAGGTGAAATAGAAAAGTATTTTGATAAATATAAAAAATATAAAAATGTAACTAAAGATAAAATCTTACCGATTATTGATTTTTCAAGTCCTATATTTGATTCAAAAGTCCATTCTGATGATACAGGTGTTTTGCTAACACATATGGAGGAACTTAATCTTATAGACAAAAAAGATTATCGCCTTTATGGCAACTTGCTTGGTAAGTATCCAGTTGAAACTCAAGTACTTGGCGATTTTTCAAAAGAAAGTCTTAAACTCGAAAATGAAAAAGGAATTATGAATTTAAATATCAACAGCCATGGACAATGGAATAATATTGATCAATACATTTTGTCTGATGACCATAATGCATTTAAAGATGAAGCAAGATTGCAATATCTAAATGATAAGAATGAAATGGTTACAAGACTATCATTAATTAATATAAATACAATTAATACAACTTTAAATGAAAATTATTATAATATATTTTCAAGAAGTTGTTTAAATGCTTATAATTTGAATAAAGAGAACCTTTTTCATAAAGGACTAGCAGATGGATTACTAGTAAATGCAATAGGTAATTCAAGTATAGGTGCAAATAATGGATTTGATGTTTATAGAGAGTTAGATGATCTAAAAAACAATAACTCTGCATATAATTATATGGTTTATGTTTACAGCCTTGCTAGAGGTAATACTATTAGTGATAGTTATTATAAAGCTAAAAAAGCTTATGCAAAAGAAGTGTTAAAGAATTCATCCCTTGGTGATGATGAAAGTCATGGCAATCAACAATATCAACTGCATAATATTTTATCCCAAAATTATTTAGGAGTATTAGATTATGATAAAGGTTCTAATATTAATTTAAGCAGCTTAGAGGATACTATTGAAAAAAATTTCATAGCATCAAAATTTTATGGTGATTTTGATTTATCCAAAATACCTTATGTAAGTAAAAATCAAGAAGAACTTATTGCATTTGAGGAAGATAACATTGACTATGCTTCCATTCCTTATGACATTACTATAAGTAACAATGAAAAAGAATTAAAAGAAGTAAGTGCAGGTGTAGACGATACAAACATTTATCTTAAGATAAAGTATAATTCAAATATAGAAGATTATATTTTTATATTTCTGCAAGGTGATGCACCAGGACTAAGTCAAAAATATGATAATGGTACAAAAAAAGGTGAAAATACATTAATTATAAAATTAAATAAGGATGATGTTAAAGGATATGAAGAGGGTTTGGCAATAAATTTAGGTAGTAGAAACTTTGTGTGGATTGATAAAGGACTAATGGACAGTATATGTTTAGTGAGAGTCAAATAATATTAATTTATGATATTAGTTAAATACAATTAATAATATAAATGTTATGAAAGTATCAATAAGTTTATAGAAAGTATGTACAAATAAAAACCGCTAAATAACTAATTTTGCGGTTTTTTTGTTAATTAATCATAAGAATCATTGACAAAATAAAAGACGAGTAGTACAATTAGTATTACAAGTATAACTTGTAATACTAAGGGAGGTATTAATATGGGTAAAAATCCTAAGGATAATAATAAATATATGGGTTCAGTCAAAGTAGGACCAAAAGGACAAATTGTGATTCCAAAGGAAGTACGTGATATGTTTGATATTAGCTCTGGCGATACATTGATTTTACTTGCAGATGCTCAAAGAGGTATTGCAATTGAAAGAATGAGTACTTTCAGTAAAATTTCAGATGCGATTTTTAACGGAAAAGGTAAAGAAATTTATCCTGATCACAGCGAGGAAGACAGCTTAATGTTTGCAAAAGAAATTAAAAAAATTAATGGTGATGAGGAGAAAAATAAATGATAGCAATTCAGACAGAAGATCTTACTAAAAAATATAAAGAGAAAATAGCTGTGAATTCTCTAAATTTGACTATTGAACAAGGAGAACTGTTTGCTTTGTTAGGAGTAAATGGTGCTGGAAAATCTACTACTATAAAAATGCTGTCATGTCTTACAAAGCCAACAAATGGAGAAGCATTAATTCTGGGTAACAGCATTGTTTTAGATGCAATTAAAGTAAAAGAAATAATTAATGTTTCCCCTCAGGAAACAGCAATAGCTCGAAATCTTACTGTTAGAGAAAATCTTGAACTTGTTAAAGGTATATATGGGAGTGACAAAAAACAATCTAAGCAAAAAGCCGAAGAGATTATAGTAGATTTTGGATTATCTGAAATTGCTTGTGATAAGGCAAAAACTTTGTCAGGTGGCTGGCAAAGACGGCTGAGTATTGCAATGGCTTTAATTTCAGAGCCTAAAATTCTATTTCTCGATGAGCCTACATTAGGTCTTGATGTCCTTGCAAGAAGAGAACTTTGGAGAGTTATAAAGCAGCTAAAGGGCAAAGTAACAATTATATTAACTACACATTATTTAGAAGAAGCAGAGTCTTTAGCTGATAGAATTGGTGTAATGGCGAAAGGTGAACTTAAAGCAATTGGTACAGCTAATGAACTGATGACAGAAACGCAAACAACAAAATTTGAAGATGCATTTGTTGAAATTGTAGAACAAGGAGGTATGCAGATATGAAAACTTTAGCTTTTGCTTCTCGCAACAGAAAGGAAATCTTGAGAGATAGACTTAATTTAGCCTTTGGTATAGGCTTTCCAGTTGTTCTACTACTGCTGTTGTCAGCAATACAGTCAAGTATTCCTGTTGAATTATTTACAATTGACCGGCTTACTCCGGGAATTGCTGTTTTTGGACTTTCATTCATTTCGCTTTTTTCAGGCATGCTGATTGCGAAGGATAGAACTAGTTCATTTATGATGCGTTTATTTACTTCTCCGCTAAAATCAAGTGATTTTATATTTGGATATACAATTCCATTACTGCCGATGGCAGTGTTACAGATTGCAGTATCTTTTGCTGTAGCTTTTCTATTGGGACTTACAGTTAACATAAATGTACTTATTACTATTATTGTATTAATTCCAGCAGCATTTTTGTTTATTGCAATAGGTTTGCTTTGCGGCAGTTTATTTAACGATAAGCAGGTTGGTGGTGTATGTGGTGCACTGCTAACAAATTTGAGTGCATGGCTTTCAGGTACTTGGTTTGATCTTGATTTAGTTGGAGGTGCATTTAGAAAAATTGCAGATGCACTACCCTTTGTTCATGCAGTGAGGTCTGGAAGAGCAGCACTTTCAGGTGATTATTCTTCTGTTTTTCCAGATTTATGGTGGGTAATTGGATATGCAGTGGTTATTATGATAATTGCTATTCTTGTATTTACAAAAAAAATGAACAGCGATGATTTATAAAGTTTTCTTTATGAGAAGTGTTATATTAAAACAGCTTTTCAAGTTTTTATGATGTTAAGCTGTTTTTTAGTGGTTTGATATATGGTATAATAAGACTAACAAATGAATGAAATCAGACGGTATTGATAAAAATTATTTAGAAATGGTATAAAAAGGAGAAAACAATGAAATATCAATGGTTAGATGAATTTTTACTGTCAAAAAAAGGTGTTAGAAAAGATTTTAAAGTAGAATGGAGTTGGACAAGATATTTAGTAGGAAATAAGATGTTTGCTGCTATATGTGAGGATAAAGATAGTAATAATATTATTACACTAAAATTGAATCCTTCAGATGGCGAATTTTTAAGGAATCAATTTGACGATATAAAGCCGGGTTATTATATGAATAAAGTACATTGGAATTCGGTCAATCTTGAAGGAAGTGTTTCAGACGAATTATTAAAAGACATGGTTAATAAATCGTATGAGCTTGTATTAAAAGGTTTGACTAAAAAAAAGCAAAAGGAAATAGAAGCTTTATAGCTTGTTATATAAAATAATCCATATTAAAAATACATAAAAATTACATAAAGGAAGTGAAGACATGAAAAATCGAAAAGTATGGATACTGATAGTTTTTATAATACTTATTGCCGCAGTATCATTTATACTAAATAATCCTTTTTCAGGGATATTTAATTCTTATAATGTGAATAGAATTTATGATAATGAAAGTAAAATCTCAGAAGATTCTGATTCATATAATTATATGACAAGAAGAGGAGAGAGCAGAGATAATCAAACTAAGCTGGAATTTGTATTAACAGGAATGGAGACATTGTGGGACATAACTGTTAATGAAGAAGCATCTATTGAAATTGAATATAATTCTGTAATTGAAAAAGGTAAGTTAAAAGTTGTATTAATTTCTCCATCAAATAACATTACTAATATCTTTGAACAAAGCCAATCAGGAGTTAAAGAAATTAAACTAGAACCCGGAACAAGCAGAATTAAAATTGTTGGCTTAGATGCTGTTGGAAATATACAATTAAAGTTTAAAAAAGACGAACTTATTGAACTAAAAGCAAGGTAAAGGAGATAATTATGCTTTTAAGAGATTTAAAGAAGAATATGCTTTTACCTGATAAAGAGATTTTTATTAATAAAACTGTTAAGATCAGGGAAAGAGATATTCATTTAATTTCTATAACTATGGAAGAACATAGAAATGTATTATGGCTAATGTACCAAGAACCTGAAGAAGTAGATTTAGAAGAAAGAAAAGAATATACTACAAACAAGGATGAAATGATTGATATTGTTAATAATGATACGAATAAACAAAAAATAAATATATCTGAAATAACTATACAAGATCAAAAGATGTCATTTAGTTCTTCATATTCAAGTCGAGTAGATGATTATGAAAAATATATGTTAATGCAGCATTTTGTTGAAAAGGGATTAACTACAATAGATTGGGATGAATTATATTTGGATAGTATATGGATAAAATCATATATACAAGAAGAAAGTGAAGAATTTCCTTCAATAGATTTGTCAGAAGAATTAGATATTATTATAAAAGTTAATGAAGAGTCTATGGAAGTACTGATAAATCAGCCAATATATCTTGAATATGGAGAAATGGAAAAAGGTAATAAATATTATTTTTATGACTCAATTGAAAAGAAAAACCGTATTTATTATATCAACAAAATAGAAAATTATGATATTTGGGAAGATGCAAACAATAAATTTGAAAAAGAATTTAAGCAAGTTCTGCCTCAAGAACAATATGAGCAGATGAAAGAAGAATATATTAGTAATTTAGAGGAGATTTGTCCAAAAGGAATGAATTTAGCAATGCTTGAATATGAAGCTGAGGATGATATACAGCTTAATTTTTATTCAAATGAATTTTTATCTAAAAAGCCAGTATATATTTCTTCTTCTTCAGGATATACGTTTATTTTTAGATCAGACAAGAAATTTGGAGTTAACGGATTTAGGAGCAGATTATGTATGATTAAGCCAGTAAAAAAGGATTTTAGGGGAAGCATTGATGCTGAGCTATTTTCGTGGTATTCAAAAATACCAGAAGAAATAATAAAAGTTTAAAGTTACTGATAAAACTAGTGCCAGACTGTTAGACTATTTAACAGTTTGGCACTGTATGCTCTGTATTTAATATATCATTATATAATATGTTTTTAGCCAATAATTCATTATGATTTCCTACTGCTTCAATACAGCCATCATTTAATAAAATTATTTTATCTACATAATTTAGAATTTTAGTTTTATGACTAATTATTATTACCGTTTTATTATTAAATTTTGTTGTTATTAATTGAGTTATTTGATTTTCTGTTTCAATATCAATATTAGAAGTAGCTTCATCTAATAAGATTAAATCATTATTACCGATTAAAGCTCTAGCTAATAAAACTTTTTGTCTTTGTCCGCTAGATAAATTTCTACCGTTTTCTCCTAATTTATAATCTATAGGAAGTGATTTATATAGATCATATAAATTACAGTCAATTAATACTTTTTGTAAATTATTCTTATTAAATTTTCTATATAGAAATATGTTATTTTCAATAGTATCATTGAATAAATAACTATTTTGTGAAACTAATGAAATGTTTTTTCTATAGTCATTAATATTTATAGAATTAATATCAATGTTATTTATTTTAATCTTTCCATCTTGAGGTGTATAAAATCTCATTAACAAATTTATAATAGTAGTTTTTCCGCAGCCATTAGGTCCTATTATAGCTACTTTTTCTTTAGCGTTAATTGAAAAATTAATATTTTTAAGTATATTATCTGAGCCATTATATGAAAAATTAATATTTTCAAAATTAATGTTTAAATTTTCATTTATATCTTTAAATTTACTAGTTTCTTTATATTTTGTATCCTCAACTTCTACTTCCGTACCTAAAAATTCAAAATATCTATTTGAAGCAGGACCTATGCTGGACAATATTAATTTAATGTTTAGTATTGATGAAATAGGGGTTACTACGTAAGAGCTGTATGCACTGAAAGAAAGTATACTGCCTACAGTTAATTCTAAATTTAATATCATATTGATTCCAACTATATATATAGTTGCTATTAGAATTTGTAATAGAATTTGATCGAAAGACATATTCATTTCCTGCTGAATAGACATTTTCTTTTCTATCTTTATAATATTTTTCTTTTGAATTTCAAATTCTTTAACTTTTTCTTTAAAAATATCATATAATTTTATATCTTTAATACCATTTAAAGTATCTCCAAACCAATTTGCAAATTGTGAATTTTTTGACATATATTCTTCAACCATCTTTTTTCTAGTTTTAGCGAATTTATTTACTACAATAAGTTTTATTGGAATAACTGCTATTACAAACAAAGTTAGTTTAGGGCTGATGATAAATAGTCCTATTAATCCGCCAAAGATGTTAAACAGTTGAGTTATCATTATAAAAAAAACATTGTCTATTAATAAAGATATATTTCCTATGTCGTTATATAGGTTGTTTAAAAATTCTGTATTACTCTTTTTGTTTATTTCAGACATTTTCATCTTCTCGAAATGATTAAAAGCATCCTTAAAAAGAGTGAAAGTAATTTCACCTTTTAAATTTACTCTTATAATCTCTTTTAACAGCTCTAAAACCTTATTAAAGCTTATAAGAACTAATATTGAAACAGCTCCCAACACTACAACTTTATAGTCACTTTTCAAAAAACCATTGTCCATTATGTTTCTATTAATAAGCGGAGTAATCAAATATACTAATGAAGATATTAATAAAAAAAGTATTATTAAAACAATTTTTTTAATATAAGGCTTAAATAATGCTAATAACTGTTTTTTGTATTTATTTTGCAACATCAATCTTCACCACTTAATAATTTTTTTATATCTTTAAATATATTTTTAATTGCTAATTTGTCAATTGACTTATAAAATTCTATTGTACTACTGTCCTCATCGTCAACCATTGAGACATTAAAACTATCATTCTTATATATGTTTATCTTTAACTGCGGTTTTATGAATTCAGAAAAAGCATTTATTGAATCTATAAATTCATTACTGCTGATAATAATAACATCAGCCATTTTATAATAAGCTTCATTATTTAAAAACAGAAACAATTTCTCAGCATCATTGGCATTAAATAAAAATTTTTCAGGAATATAATCTAAATCATATAGAACACTTTCAGCATTTAAACTGGCTGTTAAAGCGTTAAAGCATTCATTATAAAACATAGACTTTAACTGCTGTAAAAAGAAAAATTCATCTATTTTCTTATCAAGTGAAATTACAATTATCGGTATTTCTTCACCTAACTTATTTTCTTTATAATCTTTTATTTGTTTTTCTTTTAACTCAGGACACCAGAAAAAGTTAGTATATTCTTTATTGAAAGACTCGTGATAGAAAGATATAATGTTTTTTCTTTTATACATGTATTTTTTATCATGATTTAATAATATAATTGTATCTATATTATTCTTAATTTCATTGTAATCTCCTTCTGCAATTTTAAAATATGGCTTAGCATTTGTAGGTTTTCTTTTACCTACTATATATGCAGTTTCTATCCAATCAGGTGAAGTTATATTTTTATAATAATCACTCAATAATAATTTTTTTATATCATGTATTTTATAGTTAGGATTTAATTTTAAAATATTATAAACCTCAGCAGTAACTACTGGTACCGCATAACTGTTACTTGCTGTAGTTTTAAAGTTACATTCATTGAAACAAATATTATGTTCTGATGGTGCAGTGATTTCGACACCGGTATGTATATTCATATTAACAGTAATGTCATTTACATTACCGTTTTGAACTCCTATAACATTTGAAAATAAAGCAGGATAAGTAGTATATCCAATATTAGCATTTGCACTAATAAATATTAATCCCTTATTTGAGTAATGATTAATAACCGAGCGAATATAATATTTATCCTGAAAATGAGTGCTGCCAAAACTCAAATTAATTATTTTAATATCGTTTTTACAGCACCATTCCAAAGCTGTGGGGAGCTTTTTTAGTGTTCCTGTTCCATCGTTATTTAAAATTCTAACACTTACGAAACTTTTATCCTTAACATATTTATTCGCTATTAAAAAGCAGTTTGTCCCATGATTAAAAGAACTTTGGCAGTAATCATCTTCTTTAACATTACATTCTTCGTCTATATATATATTTGCAGTTAAAAACTGCTTAAAAGCAGAAGATACACCATTATCTATTACAGCTATTTTGGGATTCATTTAACTTACCTTACGCAGTTTTTCTTCAATAATATCTATTATATTGTTATAATAGTCAAACCTATTTTCCATTATATCCTTTTCTTCAAACTTTATATTAAAAGCGTTTTGAAGTTCAAAAAATATAGCTACCAAATCTCTAGGTTCAAGACCTACTTTTGGATGCAGTAAACTGTAATTTTCTTGTTCCTTTGTAAGTTTTGATAAATCTATGTGAAGATTATTACGTATTACAAGATTAGTTTCATTGATAATTTCTTTTCTATCCATATTAAAACCTCCTAAATAGCTTTAAAAGATGAATACAGCGACAGTTTTTGTATAACATAATTAAATATGTTTTTATCATTTAAAGCATTAGAGTTAAAAACTTTGTATTTTTTACTTTCATTAAAGGTATTCTTTGCATATGTATAAGACAAATTTATTTCGTCTAAAGAGTTTGATACAATACCGTAATTAGATACAAAGAATGCGTCTATATCTGTGTTAAACTTATATCTACACATAGTTTCTAATTCTTTATAAAACTTGTCGTTATAACTGCCATCAAACAATGATAGTATAGTGAAATCTGATTCAACTGCATTGCATATTTCAAAAGCATGTATTCCAAAGTTAAAGTGATGTTTTGTATTTAGCGGAAATATACCATCAGGAATACCAATAATTATAACGTCTGGGTTTTCCTTTTTTTCTATTTCTTTAACAAAGTTATTGAAATTTAATATTATGTCTGTTGGTGTAAAATTATCTTCAATTAAGTAGTTTGGTAATGAATGGAAGCCTAATGCTTCACAAAAAGATTTTGTACCAATTTGGCTTACTTTATATCCATTTTTGATGAAATTATTTCTTAAATAAAGCTGTAAGTCAAATTTTTGATTAAATTTTGATATTCCCAATACTGTTATTACAGGCGTATTAACCTTTTTTAATTCAAGTTTTTTAGTTATTATTTTACTATTTAACAAATTATATTTTTCTGAGTAATTTTCTGCTGATATAAGTTCAACATTATTTTTTTTGCAGACTTTTTCTATAATGTCTTTATAATTATTTAATGTAGATATAATTTTTTTATTGCAATGACATATCTCTTCTAATATATAAGTAAAATCCTTTTCATTCATTTTACAAATAGCTTCTGTCAGCCATACAGCATCAATATTTTCAATTACTTCTTTTGACAAACCATCTTGAATTACAAATCCAGATTTATTATCTTCGTGTATATAGCCATCTTTATTAGTTAAACCAAAACCATGAGGTGAAATTAAGTATGTTATTTCAATATCTAATAACATATGCCTGTTTTTTAATACTGGGATAAACTCACTTTCATATGGAAAGACAGCTACTTTTAATTTCTTAATCATAATATCTACCTACTTTCTTCAAAATCACAACCATATTTCTTTAAAGTTATATAGTTTTTTATTTGATTTTCTGTACTTGTTTTCATGTCATTACATCTAGATAATCTTCTAGTTCTAGACAAAACTCCATTTTGTTCACAAGTTGATATACAATGACTGCATAATTGAAAGTTCCAGCATTGTCTGCATTCTTTTTCAGTAAGTTTTCCAACATTTAATATTTTTTTAGCTTTTTCTAAATTAAAACCATCATCAATATCCCCTATTGAAAGTTCTTCTGTTTCGTTGACTCTTTCACACGGATAAAAGACTCCATCAGAAGTAACAAAAAATCTTTGAATTCCAGGTATACACTGCCCGCCGGGTGAAGTAGTGGTAGCATTTTCGTTATTGACAACCTTTCTATTATGTATATTTATAATCAACGATTCAAAAGCAGGAGTTAACAATCTTGACTCATAGTTTTTTAACACATCAGTACATTTATTTAGAAAAACCTTGAAAATTTCATATTGTGAATCAGCAGCGTATTGATCATCTATAGTGTATTCATCAATTCTAGTAGTAGTATTTATAAAATTACCTGTTACTCCTAAATTTTTAACTGTATCATAATTAACAAAAAAGTCATTTGCACAATTGAAATCTTTAGATAAATCAATAACTGCATTAAAGCTTATGTGATTATTTAAATAATGTTCATTTATATTTTTAATTTTTTCTATGTTATTTATAACAGTATCAAATGTTCCTGTATTGTTATCAGCAAAGACTCTATTTGCATCTTGAATTTTTTTTGCACCATCTAAACTAATAACTAAATGAAGATTATTGTCAGAAAGAAGTTTTATGATTTCTTCATTCATAATTGTTCCATTTGTTGTCATTGTAAAGAAAAGCTCTTTTCCGTAAAATATTTCTTTAGCGTATTCTATACTTTTTTTAATTAAATCAAACTCTAATAGGGGTTCACCTCCATAAAAACCTATTGTTAATTTTTTATTATTACTAGAATGAGTATTAAAAAAATCTAGAGCTTTTTTAGCAGTTTCAAAAGACATCCTTTTATTTGTATGAGTTCTATTAGAGTAGCTTCCTGAATATACGCAGTATTTACAGCGTAAATTGCAGTTTTGAGTTACTTGTAAAGTAATATTTTTTAAGTTACCATTATATATTTCTTCTAATCTATTAGTTTCTACATGTTCAAATTTTATTGTATTTTGTACAGGTTTTAGTAAGCCTTGTTTAGAAAAATACTCTAGTCCTTTTTTTGAATTAAAACTCAATTCATCATATAATTCTTGCAGAACTGTTTGATTATCTATACTCATTACTACACTTAAATAATCATGTATTTCTTTAGGTATTTCAAAAATAGAATTAGAATTAACGTCATACATATAGTAATTATTATATAGATTAAACATATGTATATGAGGCTTTTCAGTTAGCATGTTGACACCTCCATTAATAAATAATTTTAATATATTAGTTCAGCCAGAAAGCTTAATTGAGCTTTCCGGCTGTGTACTTTTACTTAGCTTTTAACCAAACCAAACTAAAGCAGAGTATGTACTAGTGTTAGCTTTACTTTTTTCTGCGTAATCTAAGTAATATGTGCCTACTTCTTGTGGTGTACTGTAATTACAGTTATTGCATGTACCACAAATAGCAAAACAGTTACAGTTACAAGCATATGCTACAAAAGTACCTTTTTCAAAGTTGTTCTTTTTACCTAAGCTTATTTTGCTCATAGTCCCCCTCCTTTTATGTTATTTATACTAAATCACTATATGAGTTAGTATCAAATTGTTTTAACTTCAGAATGTCTATCAATTAAATCTAGATTATTAATTGACATAATTTTAGCTAGCTTGTACGAATTTAATTTACAGCTAAATGATTTTTTAATTGAAAATTATTTGTGATTTAAAATATTCTAGAAAAGCACCATTGACCCCTTCACGGTAAATTCCCTATTACCATTATATTTATATTTAAAGTATTTTGTTGTGTTACCTGCACAGCTGCAATTTGGATAGAAATTTTTTCACACAACAAAACAATATATATACAATATAATAATTACCTAATTTTGTCAATAATAATTTGCATTATATTTACATAAATGTACATAATTAACTTGATATAAGTATATCGGAAGAGTAGTCTATACATTTCTTACAAGACTTATTAGTCATGATATTTTTAGCTATAGGTACAGTTACACTTGGAGGATAAAAAACAATATATTAGGAGGCAAACTATATGCAAAAACTAAAAAATATAGCATTTAAAAAACCTATAATATTTTCAAGGCTGTATTCTTATAAAGATATTACTTGTAAAGAGTAATAAAAGAATACCACCCCATATAAAGGGGTGGTAAGATTATTATCAAATTAATCTTGATAATTCTGTAATTCTCTGTATGCTGAGTTAAGAGAATCTATAGCTGATTGAATTTTATTTTTATTTTCTTGTTTTTCTGCTGAGCTAAGTGCTTGCTGCAATGAAGAAACTGTATTTTGAACATTTGACATGCTTTGATCTACATATTGTTTAGCTTTTCCGTGCACAAAAACACCTCCTAAAAAAATTTTTTTTCATTAATTAGTATGGTCTTAAAAAAAAATATTATTCAATAAAATAATTTTAATGATAATGATTATTATTATTGAAATATTATAAATAAATTGTTATAATATGAATAATTTATTTATTACAAAAAAGGAGATAATTATTTGAATGATATAAAAAAGGATTCATATTATCTTAACGAAATTTCTGTTTTAACAACAGTAAGAGATAATTATTATATTTACTCAATCTTGCCTAAATATGGAGAAGGAACATTTACTATTTTAAATATAATACCGGGATTGAAATTAGCTTTTAACAGTTTTGAGCTATATCATGAAATTATAAACTATAACGATGAATATCAGTTGTTTTCTGAGCCTATACTAAAAATTAACTATTGTATTAAAGGTAAAATGCTTGCTTGTAATAAAAGAGGCAAGATCTGTTTATCTAATAAAGGCAGTATTGCTTACTATTATGGTGTTGAAAATATATATACTGTAGAACATTTTGATAAATACTATGAAAGTATTACGTTATTTGGGTATATAAATAAAATGTCAGATGTTTTTGAAAAAATATTTGAAATTAAAAAATGTGAATTTACTAATTTCTGTAAATTAATAAATAAAGAAAAGGACTTTATAGTTGGTAATAGCAATTCAAAAATAATTAGTTTATTAAATGAAATAAAAGAAGCATTTAAAAGTAATAAGTATGAAAACATTAAGATCAAAACAATTGAATTGTTGATATATGAGCTTAAAAATTTTGAAAAAAACAGGAAGCGTAAGGAAGTTTATTATAGTAAATCAACTATTGATAAGATAATTAATATAGAAATATATATAATGAATAATTTAGATAAAAAAATAACACTAAATATGTTATGCGAAAAGTTTAATATATCATTAGATAAATTAAAAAGATGTTTTAAACAAATGTATGGTACAAGCGTATATGCTTATATAAAAAAATCTAGGATGGATAAAGGTAAAGAACTTATAGAAAACAGTGATAGAAGTATTACAGAGATTTCTTTAATTTGTGGTTATAGTAATCATCATAGCTTTACTAAAGCTTTTAAAGAACAATATAAAATTACTCCAAGAGAAACGAGGAGACTTAATATGCAATGACTCTATTGAGTCATTATTTTTTTAAAATTTTATTTTCTGATTGGAACCCTTTTGCTCTAATTACGTAAGAAAGCGGTTAACTTTTATGCTACACTTACTAAATTGATAAGTATATTACTAAACTATAGGTATATTTTAGAGATATAGCGATAATGACAACCATTATCATATTTTATATCAGTATAGATAGTAAAAATACTTAAATACTTAAAATTAAACTAGAGAGGAGATTATTATGTTAAAAAAACTAATAATTTTAATTTTGTCTGTAGCTGTATTGTCTTTATCGTTTGGCTGTTCTTCAAAAACTGAGGTTACAAATAACGGTGAAGAACAAAGCAAATTGAAAGTTAGTGATAGTTTTAAAGAGGCAGATAAAATTAATGAAATTACATTATGTGAAAGTTGGGGATTTGAAAAAGGATTTTCTACAGTAATAACACCAGAAAACAATAAGAATTTTGGAGTGAATTATTATTTACCTAATTTTTATGAAACATTAGTAAATTATAAAAATGGAGAAATAGTTCCTGGACTTGCAGAATCATGGAATATTTCAAAAGATGGATTAGTATACACTTTTAAATTAAAAGAAGGGGTTAAGTTCTCTGATGGAGCAGATTTTAATGCAGATGTTGTTAAAAGAAATTTAGAAATGATTCCAAAACTATCAGGGATGTATAACGGTTCTTTTGCATTAGTTACTACACTTTTTAAAGAAATAAAAGTTATTAATGATTATGAAGTTGAGGTACATCTAAATAATCCTTATTATGGAACTCTTCAGGATTTTACAAAAGCCAATCCACTAAGTATGATGTCACCTAACGCATTTAATGAAGATGATACGCTATCGGATAAGATAATGACTGAAACTATGGGAACAGGTCCGTATATCTATAATGGAAAAATAAATGATAATGTATATTCTTTTGTGCGCAATCCAAATTATTGCGGTGAAAAACCTGATGTTGATAAATTTAATGTAAAAGTTATATCAGATGATGAGTCAAAAGCTTTAGCTTTAAGAAATGGAGAAATAGATATGATTTTTGGTGCTACCAAAATATCTTACGATGGATTTAAAGAATTTTCTGATGAGGAAGATTATGACTGCAAAGCATCTCACACAAGTATAAAAACAAGATTTTTAGGTTTTAATATTTCTGAAGAACCATTTGATGATAAAAATATCAGGCTAGCTGTTAATCATGCTATAGATAAACAAGCTATATGTGAAAATTTATTTTATGGTATTGAATCAAAGGCAGATACATTTTTCAATAAAGAATTACCATACTGTGATGTAGAAGTGATTCCTTATGAATATGATGTTGACAGATCAAAGCAGTTACTTGAAGAATCTGGATGGAAAGATATAGATGGGGATGGAATTAGAGAAAAGGATGATAAAAAATTAACTGCTGAGATTATTTATATTGGTAATAGAACATCTACTGAAGAACTTACTTTGATTTGTTCGTCATACTTAAAGCAAATTGGTATGGATGTTAAAATTACAGGTCTTGAAATGATGGCGTGGTATGCAAAAGTTCAAGAAGATGATTATTTAATAGTAAATAAGGAGACTTATGACATACCTAATGACCCATTTACAAGCATCAGTAACATGAACTCAGATTTAAATATAGATAATGCAATTGCCCAAGGGCTCGCTCATATTAAAAATGGTAATGAGTTAATTGTTAATTTGAATACTTTAGCTGATGAAGATGATATACAGGATCAGTATAATTATATACTCAATGAAATACACAATAATGCAGCATTTGTTCCAATATCTGATATAAAGGAATTAGTTGTATATAACAATAAAGTTATAGATGATTATATATTTAATGGTCAGCCATCTAATGTTAATATTTCAGGAATTAAGTTAAGATAAACTAGGAGGTGTTATTATGGGTGCATTAAAGAAAATATTGGTTTATGCCCAAGATTACAAAAACAAACTATTTTTAGCTATGTTTTTGATATTCTTTAGTGTAATAGTAGGAATTATTCCTTATATAATAGCTTATGATATAATATTAAGCTTTATAGAGAATAATTCTGTTACTATAAGCTATTTGCTGTTAATGTCTAGTTTAGTTGTGGTTTGCTTACTTCTACAATCGTTTTTGTATTTTAAAGGTCTTTCAGCATCACATGAAGCTGCTTATGATACTTTAATGGGTATGAGAATAAAATTTGCTGATAAGATGGCAAAATTACCTCTTGGAGATATAAATAAAAAAGGTACAGGTAATTATAAGAAAAATTTTGTAGATGATATTGAAAGCATAGAAGCATTGATAGCACATATGGTACCAGAAGGTATACCTTATGCAGTTGTTCCAGTATTAGTAATTATAGTGTTGTTTGTTTTAGATTGGCGGCTTGCACTTCTTTCAATGGTATCTATTCCAATAGGTATGACAGCAATGATGTTGATGATGAAAAATGGATTAAAAAAAATGAGCGCATATTATAATTCAGCTAGCAACATGAATTCAACTATAGTAGAATATATTTCCGGTATGGAAGTAATTAAAATTTTTAATAGAACTACAGACTCCTTTGAAAAATATGCATCATCTGTTAGAGATTACAGAAACTATACATTAGCATGGTTTAAAGAATCGTGGACTTATATGTCTATTTACGGAGCTGTGCTTCCTTGTACAATAATGTTTTTACTGCCAGTTGGTACTGTAATGTATATAAATGGAACACTCGAATTATCAAAGTTTGTTTTTTCATTGTTGTTATCTATGAGTCTTGGTGTTCCATTAGTTAGGTTTGTAGAATTCATTCCTTTGATACCTAATCTTAAATATAAAATAGAACAATTAGAAATGACATTTGATGGAGAAGAATTAGAAACATCTGACAAAAATATTGATCCTAATAATAATGATGTTAATTTTAAAAATGTAACATTTGCTTATGATAAAAAAGAAGTTATAAAGGATGTTTCTTTTTGTGCAAAAGAAAATTCTGTTACTGCTATTGTAGGGGAATCAGGAAGTGGAAAAAGTACATTAGCCAAATTATTAGTTCATTACTGGGATGTTAAAAGTGGAGAAATTTCAATAGGAAATGTAAGCATAAATGATATGTCTTTTGAAAGATTAATGAATATGATTAGCTATGTTTCACAAGATACTTTCCTTTTTAATACTTCTATAATAGAAAACATACGGATGGGAAGACCAAATGCTACTGATGAAGAGGTCATAGAAGTTTCTAAGCTTGCTATGTGTCATGATTTTATAATGAATATGGAAAACGGATATAACACAAATGTAGGTGATGCTGGAAATAAGCTATCAGGTGGTGAAAAACAGAGAATTACAATAGCAAGAGCAATTTTAAGGAATGCTCCAATAATTGTATTAGATGAAGCTACTGCTTTTACTGATTCTGAAAATGAAGATAAAATACAAGAAGCCTTGAACGAGCTAATTGTAGGAAAGACACTTATTGTTATAGCTCATAGGTTATCTACTATAGTTGAAGCTGATAATATTATACTGATGCATAAGGGAGAAATACTTATGCAGGGAACTCATGATGAGCTATTATCCAAATCAGATGATTATAATAGATTATGGAATTCAAATATTCAATCCAATAATTGGGATATTAATGTTAAGGGGGTACAGCATGCTTAGTATTGTTAAGAGATTATTAAAACTTGCAGGGAATTATGCTGGAAGAATTAAAATAGCATTTCTAATAAGTGTTTTAGAATCAATATTTACTCAAGTTCCGATTATGCTAGTATTGTATGTACTCATAAAAATAGTGTCAGTTACAGTAACTATAAAAGATGCGTGGATTGTTGGTATATTAATGATTGTAAGTGTAATTTTAAGAGCATTATGTAAAAGAGCTGTTGACGGATTTCAAAGAAGTACAGGATATGATATTTTTGAAAGAGAAAGAATGGAAATAGGAGATAAATTAAAAAGATTTCCAATGGGTTATTTTTCAGAAGGAAATATTGGTAATGTTACAGCAGTTATAACCTCTGATTTAGTTTTTATAGAAGAACATTCTATGGGTACTCTTTCAAAAATAGTTACAGGATACTTAAGTATTGTAATTGGAACAATCATGATTACTGTCTTAGATTATAGATTAGGAGCTATTTCCTTTATAGCTATGATTTTGGGTAAGTTAGCTCTTGGAAAGATTCAGAAGGTTGGCGAATACCATTCTGAGATTAGGCAAGAAACACAAGCAAAATTGATTAGTGCTGTACTAGAATATGTTAAAGGAATTTCAGTAATTAAGTCATTAAATATGCTTGGAGATAGAGCAAAATCAATAAACGATGAATTCCACAAATCTCGTGATACATCTATTGAGTTTGAAGAAAAATTTATTCCTCCAAATTTAGTTTTTGAAAGCTGTTTTTCTTTTGCAGTAGGATTGACAGTTTTAGCATCATCTTATTTTACATTTAATAAAACTCTAGATATGCCTTTAATGCTGATGATGCTGATATTTGTATTTCAAATTTATACTCCTTTCAAAATACTAGGAGGATTAACAGGTCAAGTACGTGTAATGGAAGCTGCACTTAATAGATATGAAGCAGTTAAAAATGCAGATTTAATTGATGAAAATGGTAAAGATATAGATCTTGATAATTTTGATATAGAGTTTGAAAATGTTTCGTTTGCATATGAACAAAGTAAAGTACTTCATGATGTAAGCTTTAAGGTTAAGGAACAAAGCATGTTAGCTTTGGTAGGTAAATCAGGTTGTGGAAAAACTACAATAGCAAACCTTGTAGCTAGATTTTGGGACGTACAGGAAGGTGAAGTTAAAATTGGAGGTATTAATGTAAAAAGAATGACATGCAGCAGTTTGCTTAAAAATATTAGTATGGTATTCCAGAATGTATACTTATTTAATGATACTATATTGAATAATATTAAATTTGGAAAACCAGAAGCTACAATAGAAGAAGTAATTGAAGTTTGTAAAAAAGCAAGGTGTCATGATTTTATAGTAAACCTTGAAAATGGATATGATACAGTAGTTGGAGAAGGAGGCTCATCTTTATCAGGTGGAGAAAAACAGAGAATTTCAATAGCCAGAGCTATTTTGAAAGATGCACCTATTATACTCCTTGATGAAGCAACTGCCAGCGTTGATCCCGATAATGAAAAATATATTCAAATGGCTATAAATGAACTGGTTAAAGATAAAACTCTTGTTGTTATAGCTCATAGATTATCTACTATAAAGAGTGCTGATCAAATACTTGTAGTAGATGATGGAAGGATTGTTCAAAGTGGAACACATAATGAACTAATCAAAGAAAAAGGACAGTACAGTGATTTTTGGGAAAGACGTATGAGTGCCAGAAGTTGGAAAATCAATAAGAATAAACAAATATCATAATACAACATTATAATATCACTATAATACAAATGACTATATATTTAGACTCATTTAAATATTGATAAATAGGGGATGTATGTTATATTTATAACAGCATCCTCTTTTATTTTAGGTTCTTGCAAATGGTAGCTGTAAATTATATAATGACTATCGTTATCAATAACCATTAAAAAGGAGGAAAAAATGTATAAAAAAATATTAAAAAGAATTTCTGCTGTAGGTTTGTGTATAGTTGTTAGTATATCATCGCTTGCAGGTTGTTCTACAGAGAAACCTATAGCAGAGGATGTTAAAAAAGAAATTACATTATGTGAGAGTTGGGATTTTGAAGGTGGATTCTTTACTGTTTTATCTCCAAACATCATTACAAATATGGGTTTATATAATTATTTGAGTAATTTTTATGAAACACTAGTAAACTACGAAGATGGAAAAATTGTTCCAGGTTTAGCTGAATCATGGGATGTTTCAGATGATGGTCTTGTCTATACTTTTAATTTAAAACAAGGTATTAAATTTTCTGATGGCAGTGTTTTAAATGCAAAAGCAGTAAAGATAAATTTAGAAAATATACCTAAACTATTTGGTGAATATAATGGAGCTTTTGGAATGACTACTCTATTATTTGATAAAATTGAAGCAGTTGATGAATATAAAGTTAAAGTTTATTTAACATCATCATATTATGGAACTCTGCAGGATTTTACACTTTTAAATTCTCTAGCTATAATGGCACCATCAGCTTATAACAAAGATGGTACACTTTCTGATAGAACAAAAAATGCTACACTTGGAACAGGACCTTATATGTATGATGGACAGAGGGAAGAAGAAAATTATACATTTGTAAGAAATCCTTACTACAATAGAGAAAAGCCAGAAGTTGATGTTTTTCATATAAAAGTAATTCCTAACAATGATGCTAAACTGCTTGCATTACGAAGCGGTGAAATAGATATGATTGTTGGTTCTGTAAACATGTCTTATGATACATACAATGAATTGAAAAATGATAGTAACTATAATGCAGTAACTTCTGATGTAAGTGGACAAACACGTCTATTAGGATTGAATGCTGATAAAGAACCATTTAATGATAAAGCAGTAAGATTAGCAATTAATTACGCAATTGATAAGAAAAGCATTAGTAGAAATATTTTCTATGGAATTGAACCAATAGCTTATAATGTATTGGATACATCTTTGCCTTATTGCAATGTACAAGTTGATTCTTATGAATATAATGTTAAAAAAGCAGTTAAGATACTAGATGATGCTGGATGGATAGATTCGAATGGTGATGGTATTCGTGAAAAAAATGGGAAGAAGCTAGAAGGTGAGCTTATTTATATTAATGGTACAGCTAATCTTGATGATGTTTCTGCCACATTAGCATCTTTTCTTGATAAAATTGGAATGAAAATTAATACAACTAGTTTAGAAAGGTATACTCTTTTTCAAACTATAGCTAAGGGAGATTATGATATTGCAATACAGGATACTTATGGTATTCCATACGATCCATATTTGTTTGTGTCTAATCTTTGTACAGTACCTCTTAAGGATAATCTTGTTGCTCAGGGATTTAAACATATTGAAAACAGCAACGAAATTATTATGCAGCTTACTTCTATGGTAAGCAAAGATAAAATACAAAAGAAATACAATTATATTCTTTCAGAAATACATAAAGGTGCTGCTTTAATACCATTAACTAATAGAAAACAATTAGCTGTTTACAATCTAGATACTATTTCTAATTATGATTTTTATGGACAGCCAGTTCTAATTAATGTAGGAAATATTACTTTAAAATAATTATTCTCAGGCTATATTATAGATCCTTCGGCTAATGTTCAGGATGACGATGACAGTCATCCTAAGCGGACATTGCGAGTCGAAGGATCTTTGGCTATTTATGTCTATAGTTATTTTGCGAGCACCTTGATTTCTTTATTTATCTTAACTGCAAATATAATGGTTATAAGAGTAGTAAGTAAATCTGCTACAGCTTGTGAGTATATAATCCCATCTAAGCCAAATATCGAAGGTAGAATTAAAATTACTGGGATAAAAAATATTCCTTGGCGGCTTATGCTTAAAATTCCACCAGCTATTGCTTTGCCTAAAGAAAGATACAATGTGGAGAAAGTAAATTGAAAACCAAAAGTGAAGAACATTATTGTATTTGCTTTTAATGCTTTCTCAGCAATTTTTATTACATTTTCATCCGTACTGAAAAGTGAAACTACAGGATTAGCAATAGCAAATGTTAAAACTGTCCAAACAATACAGAAGATAGTTGTCAATTTCAAGCAGATGTGAGTAGCTTCGTTAAGTCGTGCATAGTTTTTTGCTCCATAGTTGAATCCTGCCATAGGTTGATATCCTTTCATGAACCCAAAAACAACGTTTGTTCCAAGTGTAACAATTCTTAGAACTATTCCTATAGCTGCAACAGCTTCATCACTATAATAACTAGCTGATTTTGCGATAAAGCTCATTGATAAACTAGAAAGTACTTGTAAAAGCAGCATTGATATACCAATTTTAATAATTTGAGTATAAGTTTTTATTTTAGGTTTAAAAAATGACAGTCCAATTTTAATATAACTTTTACCGCTATAAAAAAACCATAAATAAATTAGAGTGGTTATTATTTGAGAAAATAGAGTAGCAATAGCTGCACCACGTACTCCCAAATGTAATAAATAAATGCACAAAGGGTCTAAAATCATATTTAGAACAGCACCTATTATCATAGCAGTTAAAGTAATATTAGATGCTCCCTGTGATATTGCAAGATTTCCACTTGTGACATTTATTGTGCTAAAAAGCATACTGAATATGAATATTGACGCATAATTTCTTGCATAGGGCAAAATTGTTTTTGTTGCTCCCATGAAAATTAATACATCATTTAAAAATAGCATAATTGCTAATGATAATATAATACCAATAGTTAAACTACTAAATAAAGCTGTAGATGCTATTTCATTAGCTTTTTTATTTTCTTTAGCTCCTAAAAGCCTTGAAATATAGGAACCTCCTCCAACACCAAAAGTAAGCGCAACACCTGAAAAAATAAGCGAAATAGGAAATGCAACTGAAACTGCTGCGACTTGACTTGTCCCAAGTCCTGACACAAAATAAGTATCAACAACATTGTAAAGTGCTGTAACGAGCATACTAACAACCATTGGCATACCTAGTTTATATAGAGCCTTAGTTACATTTCCTTCACTCATTAATTGTATTTTATTATTCTTATTATTCATTTTTACTCTCTCCTTTTATATTCCATTTACGGGCTGCTTCTTGTTCTTTAACCATTCTAAAATAATGACCTTTTTGCTGCATTAAATTATCATGACTGCCTATTTCTTCAATCTTTCCGTTATTTAACAAGATAATTTGATCAGCATGACTTATTGTATTTAATCTATGAGCAATTACAAAAACTGTCTTTTCTCTCATAAGTTGATCTAATGCATGATTAATTTTTGACTCATTATCAGGATCGAGTGAAGCAGTTGATTCATCTAATAATAAAATAGGAGCATTTTTTAGAATAGCTCGAGCTATAGCAATACGCTGGCGTTCTCCTCCTGAAAGTGATTTTCCTCCTTCTGATACAACTGTATTGTATCCTTCTGTAAGTTTTTCTATAAATTCATGACAATGAGCAGCTTTTGATGCTTCTACTATTTCGTCATAACTTGCCTCAGGACGGCCTATTTTTATATTATTTAAGATTGTATCGTTTAATAATATATTTTCTTGAAATACTTCACTTATATAGTGAAGAAGTCTATCGGGATTTAATTCTTTTATGTCTCGTCCACCAATAAAAATCTCACCACTAGTTGAATCCCAAAAACGTGCTATTAAATTTGCAATAGTGGATTTTCCTGCTCCGGAAGGTCCTATTAAGGCAGTAACGCTTCCACTTTCTGAACAAAAATTTATATCATATAGAACTTGTTTTCCAGTTTCATAAGAAAAATTAACGTTATTAAATTTAATATCATAGCTGCTTAATTTAAAGTCTTCATCTGAATAAGGAAGTGGTTTTATTGAAAATGCCTTCTCTAAGTTGTTAGCAGCTAATTTTAAATCATTGAGCATAATATAATAATGTTCAAATGATACAAGAATAGCAGATAGAGCTAGACTCATTATCATAAATGCTGTAAAAGAGTCAGAAGTAAATTTATGTCCAGATAGCATATAGCTGCCAAGAAGCAAAACTAAAGGAGTTAGAAAACTAACTATGATTGAATAAGTGCAATTAGGTACTGCCATTTTATACTCAGTCTTAATACTTAATTTCCTTGTATCTTCCAATGTGTTAAGAAGACGATCAAAATGTGTGTCTGTCATATTATGAGATTTAAATACTTTAAATCCATTTAGGTATTCCATAACAACAGAAACCACACGAGATGAAAGATTTCTTTTCTCACTGCCGTATTTCTTAATGAGTTTATTACCCCAGTGTAAAACAGGAAAAGATAAGATTATCACAAAAAATTGTGTTAAAGCTAGTTTCCAATTTATAAAAAATGTACCTATTATAATTAAAGCACATGAAGTCAAAGCCTTTATGCAAAACGGTAGAGCATGAGTTATGATTCCTTCAAAGTTTCCAACGTCATTTGTGAGAGTATTCATCAAATAACCCATGCTGTTTTGATTAAAATATCCAAGACTTAAATTACATATATGTTCACCGATGTTAACACGTACATCGTGTGCTACATCAAACCCCTTTGTAAAGCAGAGAAGATATCCCTTGCGATAAACAATAATTCTATAGATTACACTTGCAGCACATATACAGGTATAAACAATAATTTTATTTTCTGTTAAGCTTTTATTAAGTAGATCTATTACAGTTAAATACAGTATAAAATATAAAGCCATACTGCCAATTGCATCAATAACTGTTAAAAAGATAGGCATATAAAGTCTTTTTTTATTGTCACCAAGCAGATTATTTATTGTTTTTAACATTTACATTACCTCCTTTACAGATGAGTATATGTATGTATTCCACATTTTTTCATAAATACCATCTGATTTTGTTAGATCATCATGTTTGCCTTGTTCAACTACTTTACCTTCATCAAACACCGCAATATTATCTGCATTTTTAATTGTGTGAAGTCTATGGGCAATCATAATAGTAGTTTTACCTTTTAGTAAACTTTGCAAAGCTAGCTGAATTTTATGTTCGTTTTCAATATCAGAAAAAGAAGTTGCTTCATCGAAAATAATGATTGGTGCATCTTTTAGGATAGCTCTAGCTATAGCAATACGTTGCTTTTGTCCTCCAGAAAGTTTAATTCCTGAAACACCTAAGCTTGTTTTATAACCGTTTGGTAAATTTTGAATAAAATCGTGAATTTGAGCTGCCTTAGCAGCTTCTATAACCTTTGACATTTCTGCATCGCTTCCCATAGCGATATTCTCATATAATGTGTCATCTAGTATGAATACATCCTGAAATACAAACGCAGTAAGATTCATTAATGATTTAGTAGAAATATCATTAATGTTAATGCCGTTAATTAATATTTCACCAGAAGTTACATTCCAGTATCTACCGATCAACTGAGCTGCTGTGGTTTTTCCAGCTCCTGATGCTCCTACAAATGCTGTAAGAGTACCATTAGGTATAATTAGGGTTACATTAGATAACGCAGCATTATTACCATATGAAAAAGAAACATTACGAAGTTCTATATCATAACAGTCTTGGCTAGAAAGTGTTACTGTACCATTTTTTATGGATTCCATATTTATAATTTCTTGTACATGTGTTAAACCGCTCTTTAATTCCATAATACCCATACGTATATTTATAAGGTTGAAAAATGCACTAAAGAAACACATAGATAATAAAATAAATAATAAATATTTACCAAGCGTAATCATACTGTGCAAATATAAAAAACCACCTACAGGTAATGTAAAAAGAATTGCTGAATCTAATATGACTACTGTAACCGCTATTGGTGAGCAGGATGTTTTTGCCATTTTTTTAAGGCATGTTGTATACTGCTTAAGTGAATTTGTGTATCTTTTAAAATGCTTAGCAGACAGATGGTACATTTTAAGAACCTGCATTCCAGTAATCATTTCATTTATAGATGAATTAACAGAAGAAAATGTGTTGGTATATTCTTTTGTTAGATCAGGATACCCTTTCATTATTTTCATAGGTATAACAATTCCAAGTACTGCAGGAATTAAAATACACAAGGCCATTATTGGCTGTATTGTTAAAAGTACAATAAACAATATAAGCGGCACAATAAATGATTGAGCCAGCTCAAGAAGATTATGAGCTATAAAGTTTTCTAATCGTCCAATATCGTCAAATATAGCTGTTTTTATTTTACCTTGTGAATTGTTATTAAAAAATCCAAGATTTAATGATGACATATGCTGAAGTACTTTGATTTTTAACTTATGCATAGTATTAAATGCAGATGTATGAGTACAAAGGCTTGCAATGGACATTAATAAAGATTTTAGGATAACTGAACCTATACTTAAAAATGCCCAGAAAATAATAAATGAAAAGTTAAGTTTATTTTCACTTAATCCAAGAATAATATTATAGACTGCCAAATATGGAACAAAAGACAGTGCAGAACAGATTACTGCAAGCAGTAATCCAAAACTAAGCTTAATTCGTTCACCCTTTAATAGAGGAAACATGCTGTGAAACAAAGATTGATTTTTATTCATTTTAAAGCTCCTTTCTAATGATTATTATTATCAAAAAGTATCGACTTTTCTAATTATAGCTCGTTTTTGTAGAATGACAATAGGGCATTGCTTTAGATAATGTATTTTGCTAAGACTCGTAAAATACACTCATTTCAATATTTTAAAGCTCATACTAATATATAAAAATTATAATATTATGATATATTTATGATGTCTTATGACATAAAATTAAGATTTAATGACATGCATCAAATTGTAAAAAATGATATTGAGGTTTATTTAGTAAAAGAAAAACGAAATAGATTGGAAAAACTAATATAAAATGTTGCATTCTAGAATAATGTGTACTAAAATACTGTGAGACGTTTACATAATATTATTAGCTTAAAGAGAAAGGAAAACATATGTCTAAATTAAAACCAAAGTTATTTAGTACCATGAAAAATTATTCAAAAGAGCAATTAGCTAAAGACGTTACAGCTGGAATAATTGTAGCTATAATTGCTTTACCATTATCTATAGCTCTGGCTATAGCATCAGGTGTTTCACCTGAGAAAGGATTACACACAGCAATAATTGCTGGATTTTTTATCTCTTTACTTGGTGGAAGTAGAGTACAAATCGGAGGACCTACAGGAGCTTTTATGGTCATTGTATATGGTATAGTTACTCAATATGGCATTGATGGATTGATCATTGCAACTATAATGTCAGGTATTATTATGATAATTATGGGACTTATTAAATTAGGGAGTGCTATAAAATATATACCTTATCCAATTACAACAGGATTTACCAGTGGAATTGCACTGGTGATTTTTTCTTCACAAATAAAAGACTTTCTAGGGCTTAACATAGGTGAAGTACCTTCTGATTTTTTAGGAAAATGGAGTGTTTATATTAATGCTATTGATACTATTAATTTATCAGCTTTTTTAATAGGTATTATTGCATTATTAATTATAGTTTTATGGCCTAAAATCAATAAAAAAATACCAGGCACATTAATTTCTTTAATTATTACGACAGTTATTGTTTTAGTATTTAAATTAGATGTTCCAACTATCGGGTCAAAATTTGGTGAATTATCTTCTGCATTTCCTAGACCGTATGTACCTGAGTTAAATTTATCAAAAATAAGTATGCTGTTAGGACCTGCAGTAACAATTGCGATTTTAGGTTCTATAGAATCATTGTTATCGGCAGTAGTATCAGATGGTATGATTGGAGGTAAACACCGCTCTAATATGGAACTGGTTGCTCAGGGAGTTGCAAATATTGCATCAGGACTATTTGGAGGTATTCCTGCAACCGGAGCTATTGCAAGAACTGTGTCAAATATAAAAAGTGGAGGAAGAACACCTGTTGCAGGTATCGTTCATTCTATTACACTGCTTTTAATAATGCTCATTTTTATGCCTCTAGCTAAGTTAATACCTCTTTCTTCATTAGCTGCGGTGTTAATAATTGTTGCATATAATATGTGTGGATGGCGTGAATTCAAAGAATTATTTAAATCACCAAAAAGTGATGTTTTTGTCTTGTTAATTACATTTTTTATTACAGTTTTATTTGACTTAGTAAAAGCAATAGAAATAGGTATAGTATTGGCTTCTCTTTTATTTATGAAGCGTATGGCAGATGTAACAAATGTAAAAGAAACAATTATGGATGCATCAGAAGATGATGATGAGAATTTTAATTTTGAAGAGGAAAATAAAAAATTCAAAATAACAGATAGTATACAAGTATATGAAATAAACGGACCTTTTTTCTTTGGTGCTGCAGATAAATTCATGGAAATATTAAATGAAATTGGTATTCCGACAAGAGTAATAATACTGAGAATGCGTAATGTACCAGCAATGGATGCAACAGCATTGCATGCTTTTAAACAATTAATAGATATCTGCAAAAGCAAGAATATTAAAATACTTATAACAGGGATAAATAAACAACCTAAAAGTGTTCTGGATAAAGCATCTATTAGTGAAATTAGTGGTGATGAATGTTTCTTTAATACTATTGATGAAGCTTTTGAATATACTAATAATAAATACCAGTAGTAAAAATACTCGGACTATTCTGCTTATTTGATAGAATCTTTTAAAAATATAGTTATTTTATAAAAATATCGTATATGAAATAAATAAAGCGGTTAATAATGATAAATAACAAATTATTAACCGCTAATTTGATAAAATATATAATTGAAAGGTTTTTAATTATTTTGAAACGATTAAATTTTTCTTTTCTATAGTTATGGAATGAGCATCAAAACAAATCAAACCATCTTTTTTCATTTTACTTAATTCTCGAGATAAAGAAGTTCTTTGTATTCCAAGCTTTTCTGCAAGTTCTTTCTTAGTCATTGAAAGTTTAATTTTATAAGAATTTTGAAGGCAGTATTCATAGTTCAAAAAATCAATAATGCTTTCTCTTATAGTTTTTTGTGAGATGGCTTTTATTTTTCCAGTTAAAAGGTTAGCTTTAGAGGATATGTCACATAAAAAATTCTTAAGAAAATTTAAATTACTCTGGCACAGATTTAAAATTGTGTCTTTTTTTACATGCAGAATAACAGCAGAAGTTTTTGAAATTACGCTCATAGGATAAAAAGGTAAGTTTGAGAAAAGCAGATTACCACCCATATTATCACCTTCAATAAATTCAGTTATTGTTAGTATATTTCCCTTTTCATCAATTTTTTGTACAAGAACTGTTCCTTCCATTACTATATCTAAGGTAGAACATTTTTCACTTTCAAAATGAATAACACTATTTTTTCTATATGAAGTACAAGATATATCTGTACTATTTTCAAAGATATATTTTATTTCAATATAAGGTACATCTTTAAAAAGAGGATTAATCTTTAAAAATTGTATGTAATTTTCAGTTTTCATAAAACACTCCAAAATATTATTAATTAGTTACCATGGTAACAGATTTTATTCTATAAAAATTATAATATATAATCAGCAAAATTAAAAGAGGAGATGATTAAATGGATATATTTACAGTAGCACTTTGGATAATTACTGCAATTTGTTTTGTTGTATTTTTAAAGAAAGATAAACTAAAAACCTTAAATTCTATGAAGATGGCACGAGGATTAATGAAGGGAATGATTGGAGAAATTTTTGCTATACTGCTTTTAATTGGACTTATATTAACTTTTGTTCCGCCTGATACTATTAAAGTTTTATTAGGTAAATCAAATGTTTATATTTCTACAGCAATATCTGCATTAATAGGAAGTATAACTTTAATACCAGCTTTTGTAGCTTTCCCATTAGTAGGATCAT
This sequence comes from Tissierellales bacterium, assembly GCA_018433765.1. Taxonomy (GTDB): domain Bacteria; phylum Bacillota; class Clostridia; order Tissierellales; family Sedimentibacteraceae; genus SM3-B41. The sequence goes on along the minus strand of JAHDQO010000021.1, from coordinate 12,298 downwards.
TGGTTGATGCTGGAGCAAGTTTAGTACCTTCGGCAGCATTCTTAACAACTTTAACAATGGTTGGTATAGTTACATTTCCACTAGAGAAGGAAGAATTTGGTCTTAAATTTACAGTGACTAGAAATTTATTGAGCTTTGTATTTGCAATAATTATAGCATTAGTTATGGGTGTAATAATTTAGATTAATTATAAATTATAAAAAAATTAAACGAAAGGAATATTAACGTGAAGATATTAAAGTTTTTAAAAGGAAACAAGCTATTATCAGTAGTAATATTAATTTATATTGTGTTATTTGTAGTAATGCCTAATAAGGGTCAGGAAGCAGTTAAAAACAGCATGTATTATGTTATAGAAATGCTTGAAATTATGCCAGTTGTATTTATATTAACTTCACTACTTGAAGCTTGGGTACCAAGAAAGGTTATATATAATAGTTTTGGTGAAGATTCAGGAATAAAGGGAAGTGTATTGTCTTTTGTTATTGGAAGCTTCTCAGCAGGACCAATTTATGCAGCTTTTCCTGTGTGCAAAATGCTTCTTAAAAAAGGTGCGAGTATTTATAATATAATTATTATCTTAAGTGCTTGGGCAGTAATTAAGGTGCCGATGCTTATAAATGAAGTTAAGTTTCTTGGTGGAGAATTTATGGGAATACGATGGATATTGACAGTGACATCAATAATGTTGATGGCTTATATTGTTAACAAAATTGTTAAAAAGAATAACATACCTATAGAAGTTAAGGATAAGTTTGAAGAAGGCAGTCTAAAAGTTAATCAGAATTATTGCATTGGCTGTGGATTATGTTCTAAGCTTATACCTGAATATTTTGCAGTGGAAAATAAAAAGGCTAAATGTATTAAGAGAGAAGTTACAGAGGCAGATAAAGAAAAGTTAGAACAAATTATTTCTAAATGCCCAGCAAGTGCAATCAAGCTTGACAATTAGTAATTGTCAAGCTTGACTTAATAATTATTCAATAAGTTGTTTTATTTCCTGATTAATTTTAATTGCAAAAGCAATAGTAATAATAGTGGTAAGTACATCTGCTAAAGCTTGTGAATATATACATAATAAAATATATATAACTTATAATATTGTGATATAATTATGATTTTACATGATATAAAATTATGATATAATTACGTGTAACATATTGGAGGTAAAAAAAATGACACAAACATTACAAGAATATTATTCAATTTCTATAGAACAGTCACCATTTACACTGCTTCCAGAGTATTCGCAGGAAGGCGATTATTTTTATAGGATGATACCACAAAAAGGAAATGGCAGTCTCCGTGTAATTTCTTTTAATGATATGTTCTTGGTATTGATAGCTGATTATACTCCAAATGAAGATTTTGAAAAGGTTTCAGAAATCAGTCAAAGCTATGTGGAGATTAGTCAATTTGAAACAAATTCAAGTTCATTTAAGGTAGGTAAGCAGAAAATTAAACCTGTAAAGAAGGGAATTTGTTGCTATATAAATAAAAGTAAAAAAATATATGTAAATTGTAAGGCTAAGGAACCAGTACGTTTTACAAAAGTGGTTATTTCACAGGAATATTATGATATTTTTTTAAATCAAAGATATGGTGATTGTTATTCTGGTGCAAAAAATGCTATGAAATTTTTATCTTTAAGTCCAAACCTTCCTGAAATTAATTTTATTTTCCAGCAAATTAAAAGCTGTCAAGCAAAAGGATTATCACAGCATATTTATTTAGAAGGCAAGATATTGGAACTTTTGGCACTAGCAACATATAATTATGAGCAGTCAACTAAGATGGAATCTATACATGTAAAGCTTACAAAATCAGATTTACGCTCATTAAAAAAAGTAATTGAATTTATGGACAAGAATCTATCTAGTTATCCTTCAATAAAAGAACTTTCAAGAATAGGAAATATGAGTACAACTAGATTTCAATTGGCTTTTCGAAAAGTTTACGGTACGACAGCCTATGAATATTTAAAAACATTGCGTATGAATAAAGCACTGCTTCTTTTAAGAGATTCTGATTATAGCATCCAAAATATTGCATTAGAAGTAGGATATAATAATGCCGGACACTTTGCTGGCCTTTTTAAGAAAATGTATGGAGTTACTCCTAAAAAGTATAGAAATATACAACAAAAATGGAGTTAGGTTTGATAAGTAAAGGAGAATTATTATGTATGATTTAATTAAAGTAGATAAAGAGAATATTAATGAAATGATTAATAGCTATTATAAAAATGTTACTGCTCCAATGGATGATATGTGGGAATCAGGGATAATCGGAAAAGGTGATTATTTTACAATAAAAAAGAAAGAAGATGTATTAGGTTATTTTGTAGTAGATAATGATAATAATCTTTTGCAGTTCTTTTTAAAAGATGAGTGCCTAAACGAATCTTCAAACATTTTTGAGCTTATAAAAACAAGCAAAGAAATAAAACAAGCTTTTGTAAGTACGTCTGAACCAAGATATTTGTCATTGTGCTTAGATAATAATGATGGCGTTGAAATTAATAGCTATTTATATACTGAAATGGAAGCTATTGAATTCAAGAAACCATTAGAATCAATTAGTTCTCAATTAGCAAATGTAGAAGACCTTGATAGAGTGCTGGTTTATAATAATGAAATGGGTTTCAAAGGTGATTGGTTAATTAAATACTGCAAGGATTTAATATGTAATCATGGATTAATTTTATATAAGATTGAAGATAAAATAATTGGAACAGGTGAGATGAGACCTAGTTTCAGCAGTAAATCATATGCAAATCTCGGTGTGACTGTTTCTGAAATATATAGAAGAATGAATATTGGTACTTATATATTATCTAATATGAGGCTTTTAGCTAATAAACAAGGATTAAAAGCTATATGTTCTACAGATAAGGATAATATTGCTTCTCAGCACACAATAGAGAAGAGTGGATTTTATCCTTATCACAGAGTGTTAACAGTAAAATTGAGATAGATATTGTAGATAAGTCATAATTGTCAATTAAAAACTAAAACAAGTCAACTTATTAGGCCTAAAATATAAATGAGAAAGCCTCAAAGTTGAAAATTATGTATTTTCATCGTACCATAATATGTAGAAGTCAATTGGAATTCAATAGAATAATTCTAATTGACTTTTTATTTGACAAAAAAAACCTATAAATCTTAATAAATATTGTTAAATAATAGAATAAAATGGAATAAAATATTGACATTATTTATAATAAATGATATTATCTTGATAATTAGGAAATTTTGGCATATATATTTAGTTACTTAGTTTTTATATCAAAAAATTATTGGGAGGTATTATGAGAAAAAAAAGTATTGAAAAGCCAAAATCATTAAAAAAAAGTTTTTATAATTTTTATGTACCGAGAGAAGATGAAAGTTTTACAATTTTTAATTCTATGACTGGTTCAATTATTAATATTCACAATAAAGAAAAAATTGATAAATTAAAAAATATCATGGATAATGACATAATACAATATTCATCAGATTGTGAAATTATATCCACATTATATGATAATGGGTTTTTAGTTCCAGAAAATAAAAATGAATATGAATTTGTAAGATATTGCTATGAAAGAGACGTTGTAAATGATAGAGGTTTGGACATGACGTTGATTGTTACTCGACAATGTAATTTGCGGTGTGTTTATTGCTACGAAGAACATGAAAATAGAGTTATGGATAAAAAAATATATGATTCAATTTTAGAGTATTTGGAAACATCACTGAAGAATAAAGTTCATAATAGGGTATCTATTGGTTTGTTTGGTGGAGAACCATTTGTTGAGTATGATAATTTAATTGTATTTTTAGAAAAAGCTAATGAGATTTGTCAGAAATATGATGTTCCTTATTTCGTTTCTGCAACAACAAATGGAACATTAATTTATCCAGATAGATTTGATAGATTAATAAACGCTGGATGTAGATATTACCAGATTACAATTGATGGTTTTTCAGATACTCATGATAAATATAGAATTAATGCTGATGGAAAAGGAAGTTGGAATCAAATCATAGAAAATATTAAATATATGGTTACCACAAAACATGATTTTAAAGTTACTGTTAGAACGAATTTTAACGATGAAGTTTTTCAGAGAGCAGAAGAATTTTATGAATATTTAAGTGAAATACTAGACGAAAGATTTAGCGTGTATTATGAAGGCATAAAAAAATTAGGAGGAAAAAAAGATGATCAATTAGATATACTACATAAAGTTAATGTTGACGAACAAAGTGTAAATATAGCAAAAAAAATATCAAGCTTAGGTTTGAATAATGACTTGATTGATGCCATGACACTGCCATACAGTAGAATTTGCTATGCATCTAAACATAATAATTTACTAGTTGATTATGATGGAACAATTATGAAATGTACTTTGGTATTAGATGATGATATAAATCACGTAGGATATATAAAAGATGGTGAAATAGTTATTGATAGTAATAAATTTTCAAAATGGGTTGGTGCAAAAATAGATTTGCCTGATGAATGTAAAAATTGTAGAGTTTTGCCAATTTGTTTCGGTGGTAGATGTATAAATGGTAGAGTACATGGCGAATCTTATTTTTGTGATGCAAAAGCTGAAGAAAATACATTAGAACAATTAATAAGTTATTATAATTAAAAGACATATTTATAGCTTAAATAAGTTATTTTTTTATATTTTGTTAATTTGAAAGCTTAAAGAAGGAGGTGTAATTATGGATATCCTTAGAGAAAATTCTAAACAAAGTAGTGTGAATACTTTTTATCCTGGAAAAGGATGTGGATGTGGATGTACAACTGGAGCAGGATGCGGTTGTGGATGTACTGGAGGAGCAGGATGTGGATGCAATTAATTTGCTTACATATTTTAGTAAATGTTAAGGAGTTCTAAATTAAAAATACTAAGAAACAATTAATCACAAAAACTCACAAAAATATGTATGGATTTGGGCTGTGGCTGTGGATGTAGTTGATTTAGTATTATTAAATAAAAACTTGCTATTTTTTAAGTTACAAATATGTAGTTAAATATAAAGCTTTCTAATTGCAATTAATTGAAAAGAGGTAAATTAAATGGATGTATTAAGAGAAGGTAATCAAAATTCTAATCTACCAATTAATATTGGTAAGGGTTGTGGTTGCGGATGTGCAAACGGAATTGGCTGTGGATGTTATATGGGTCAAGCTTGCGCAGGTGGCATAGGTTGTAATTGTAATCCACCTCCTACAAGTGGAATAGGTTGTGGCTGCGGATGTGGCAGTGTAGGTATAGGTTGCGGTTGCGGTTGTATACCTACTTAAATTTACAGACTATCGGTGCTAGTTATTTAACTAGCATCGATGGTTTAAATTTGTTTTTACAAGGAGAAACAAAATGACTTTTATACGTCTCTTAAAAAAAAATCTTTTAAATAATTTATATTTCTTTAAGTATGTTAAAGATTTTAGTAAATCATATGTTATTGCACAAGCAGTTCTAGCAATCATGAATGGAGTAACTCCTTTGATATATATGATTTTACCAAAGTTAATTATTGATGAAATAATTTCTGGTAACGATTTTGATTTAATAATTAAGTATATATGTATATATTTCTTTATTCAAGTTTTTGCTACGGTAATTAATATTTTTCTTGAGCATAAATTTATCAATTTAAATGGACATTTGTATGCTATGCATTTTTTATTGTTAATAAATAAGAAAGTTGTAACACTAGATATGTCACAACTTGATAATCCAGAAACACATCAAAAAATTGCTCTTGCTCAAGATATAATTTATAAAGGTATTGGAAACAATCTCATTGATAGTTTTTTTCAGGCAATATCTAATATAATATTAATTATATCAACAGTTACTATTATTATAGTGGCTGATAGTAGATTGCTTATTGTTATAGCTTTTTTTACTGCAATATCATTTATTTTAAATAATATTGCAGAATTGTGGCAAATTAAATTTCGAGATGAAAATATGTATTTAACAAGAGTTATAAATTATTATATACAAATTTTAGGTGATAAAAAAAATATTAAAGAAATGAAAGTTTATGGATTTGTTGAGTGGATTATGAAAAAATATAAAAAGACTCTCGAATACTTAAAGCAGCGACTAAATAAATTATATAAAATAAGTATATCTATAAATATAACATCAAGTGTTGCGGATATAATTAAAAATAGTGGTATTTACCTTTATTTAGCATGGATCACATTTAATAAAAACATTTCTGTAGGCTCTTTTACTCAATGTTTTAGTGCAACTAATCAGCTTTCGAATTCTTTAGTAAGTTTAGTAACTTTTTTAACAAAATTAAATATTAATGGTAAGTATATAGAATCATTTAGGGAATTTATGGAACTTGAAAGTGAAATATATAAACAATATAACGATAATAATTTGAAACAAAAAACAATCTCTATAGAAGAGGTTTTAAAGAATAATGATTTTGTAATTAAATTTGAAAATGTATATTTTTCATATCCAAATAGTAATGAATATGTATTAGAAAATTTTAATTGTACATTTGAGACGGGAAAATTATATGTAATATTAGGAGAAAATGGTGCAGGTAAAACAACTTTAATTAATTTAATTTGTAGACTATATGAACCTACATCTGGATTTATTTATTTAAATGATATTCCAATTAACAATATTGATTATATTCAATATAAACAATTATTTGGTACTGTATTTCAGGATTTTAAATGTTTTTCATTTACGATAGGAGAAAATATTGCTTTGTCTGAATATGATAAAAATAATTTAAATAGTATTAAAAAAATTAATAAACATCTTACATATTCTGGATTATTGAATAAAGTAAATACTTTTGACAAAGGATTGGAAACTCATTTGGAAAAAATATTTCATGATGATGGTATTATTTTATCTGGCGGAGAAAATCAAAAACTTGCACTTACTAGAGCTTTATACAGAGAATCACCTATACTAATTTTAGATGAACCGTCATCAGCATTGGATCCATTGGCGGAAGATGATTTAATACGTAGAATTGAAAATTTATCTTCAAGTAAAATGATAATTTATGTATCTCACAGGATGACTTGTGCAAATAAAGCAGATCACATAATTTTTATAAAGAATAAAAAGATTCATGAAGAAGGTACACATAAACAGCTTATGGGCAATAATGGCGAATATGCAAAATTTTACTTATCACAAGCAAGACACTATACTTCTTTATAAATGAAAGGAGTTTGCTAAATTGAAATTTAATAATATAGTAATGGATACATTAACAAAGTTAGAAAAATTAAATTACATTATATACTCACATGGTGGAATGGATAGACTGTGTAAATTATTTAAAACAAATAAATATTTCTATTTATTTGATGCAGGGACTGGAAAGATTTTTCAATGCTCTAAAGAAGAATATGATTTTTTAAATTATATATCAGCTTTTGAAAAAGACAATTGTAATTTAAAAGAATTTATTAGAGATATGAAAGAATCTTTATTGGAAGATTTTAATGTATTTTTAACAGAATTACTAGTATTTATAGAAAAAAATAAAATTCTACAAGCAAAATTTATTAATAAATTTTATTCTCCGTTACATAAAGAATGTATTGAAGAAGCTATGTCTTCAATACATTTAATGACATTGGAATTAACTGAAAAATGTAATTTGAGATGCGAATACTGTATATACAATCAAGATTATAAAGAAAATAGAAATTTTTCAGAGCGCAGTATGACAGAAGAAATAGCATTTAAAGCTATAGATTTTTTATCAATGAAATCAGAAAACAAAATATCTATAGTATTTTATGGAGGTGAACCATTACTAAAATTTGATTTATTAAAAAAATGTGTGGAATATAGTAAAAAAGTATTGAAAGGTAAAAAAATTTCTTTTGGTATTACTACTAATTTAACATTATTAACAAAGGAAATGGCGACTTTTTTTAACAAAGAAAATTTTAATATAACTGCAAGCATTGATGGACCAAAAGAAATACATGATGAATATAGAAAATATAAAAATGGAAAAGGAAGTTTTGAAGATTCACTTAGAGGTTTAAAGTTGTTGCTTAATGAATATAATGAGAAGGCTCTTAATTCTATTAGTATTAGCATGGTTTTTGCACAACCATATCTTTACTCTAAACTTGATGAAATACAAAATTTCTTTGATTCTTTAGAATGGTTACCTAAAGAGATAGAAAAGGATATTACGTATCCTGAGGAAGGTTCAGTAAATAGAAAAATTGGAAAATATGATGGAATAAAGATAAGTGAAACAGGTGATTCATATATATCGCCTATTTCAGTGTGGACAAAGAATAGGTATTTAAATGATAAAATTGATATAACATTTACTAAAAAATATTTAGAAAATACTTTATCAAGAATACACAATAGAATTATTCTAGAAGAGCCACTTGATTTATATAGTTTTAATGGTTGTTGTGTACCAGGAAACAGACGGTTGTATGTTACTGTAAATGGAGATTTCAAGGTATGTGAACGTATTGGAAATTCTCCATATATAGGCAATGTATATTCAGGATTCAATTTAGATGTTATAAAAAAATTATATGTTCATGAATATGAAAAAGCAGTTAAAGAAAAATGTTCAAAATGTTGGGCTGTCAGGCTTTGTGATATTTGTTATGCTAAAGTGTTTGACAAGAATGGGCTCAATGTTACAAAGCTTAACAAAGCATGTATTGATACTAGAGATAATGCCTATAACAGTTTAATATACTACTTTGAATGTTATGAAAATAAAGCTGATTTAATAAAAAAAGTTGATAAACTTCATATTTGTTAAACGTTAAAAGAATAATCTTTATTATAATTGAGGAGCTGTAGGTGATAATACTAATCCACAGCGCTCAATAAAGATTATATAGAAATAATCTAGAAAGGAAAATGTATAATGATTTCCTTATGACTTCATTATACAAGGTGATAATATGAGAATGATAACTGTTTTAGGAAAAGGACCTATTACAAAAGACAATGCTGAGAAATTATTTGGAATAGGAGTTTCACCATTTGCTTGTATATGTAATATACCTTCAAATAATTTCTCAAAGGGAAAAAGTAATGGTGGACATATTGGATGTCATGTTTGTTCTGGTACTTGTAATGATACAATGGTTAATTTAGAAGCAAACTATGAAAAAGCGGATTTAAAGAATACTGTTAATTAAATTATTCTAATTACCTAAAGCTTTGTACAAACGACGAAAAATGTGATAGTGTATAAGAATAGTTAGTATAAATATAAATTTTAACCATAAACTTTATAATGTCAATTATGTAGATTTAGAATAAATGAGTATAGTATAGAGGGAGATGTTACTGTGAAGAATAAAACAAATAAATTTATTTTAAAATATAGTTTATGTGCTTTTATTGTTTTATTTGTTATTTTGTTTATAAAAAATGAAAAAAAAATAATGGGAAATAATGTCATTGAAAACGATAGTATGCTAAATAATGTGGTTTATGCTAGTATCTTAGATTTAAGAGCAGAAAATCAAAACAATAATCAAATTTCTACAGATAAAACCTTAAATAAAGAGAAACAATATAATGAGAATGATGAAAAGGCATATCAAATAGTGAATTCATCAGGTATGTGGACTAAAGAGGTTAATCTTATGCTTCCACAAATGACTTCAGATGGAGTAGAAAGAATAGTATCTGTTTATATGAAAAGAAATGGTGGAAATAAGTTTGCTTTAGAAAACACTAAAAATACTTTTGAATATATTAATAACACAGTGGATAAGGATATTCTAAAGAATGATAGTAAAAAGTATTATGATTTAGTGGCAGATGAATGGTACAAACGTACTAATGACATTTATTTAGTGATGATGTTATTTCCAAATATGTCAACACAAAAAGTTGATGAGTTGGTATTTTCTAATACAAATGAAACTAAAGAATTTTTTTGTGTATATAAATCGTTAGAATATATATCTTGTGATGGAATGGATAAGATAATATTTAATTATGTAGAACTGACTAATGATTATGGTACGGTTATTGCTGCTGTTGATTGTATGACTAAAGAGGGACAAAAAAAGTTTTTAGAATTATGTCCCTATGAAATATCTTCTGTACTTGGAACAAAAGAACAAAGCAATGAGGTTACTGAGAATAGGCTAAATCAATTAGTGGTAGAGCCTGTTTTAACACAAGAAGAATATAGTAAATTTAATGATAGTGATAAACAAGCGTATATGATAATTGATTATTGTGGTATGTGGAATGAAGAAATAAATGGTTTGCTACCAAATATGAGTTCATATGGTATTGAAAAGACAGTTTCTCTTTATATGTTTAAAACCAGAAATTTCAATGTATCTAAAAAAGTTTTTGAATATATTAATAACACAGTGGATAAAGGTATTCTAAAAAATGATAGTAAAAGGTATTATGATTTAGTGGCAGATGAATGGTACAAACGTACTAATGACATTTATTTAGTAATGATGCTATTTCCAAATATGTCAACAAAAAAAGTTGATGAATTGGTATTTTCTAATACAGATGAGAGTAAAGATTTTTCCTGTGTATATAAATCGTTAGAATATATATCTCGTGAGGGAATGGATAAGATAATATTTAATTATGTAAAACAAACTAAGGATTATGGTACAGTTATTGCTGCTGTTGAGTATATGACTAAAGAGGGACAAAAAGAGTTTTTGGAATTATGTTCCTCTGAAATATCTACATTACTTGGAATACAAACGCAAAATAATGAATTCAATGAAAGTAGTCAAATCAATTGCTGGGAACCTGTTTTAACACAAGAAGAATATAGTAAATTTAATGATAGTGACAAACAAGCATATATGATAATTGATTATTGTGGTATGTGGAATGATGAAATGAGTGTGTTGCTGCCAAATATGAGTTCATATGGTATTGAAAAAACAGTTTCTCTTTATATGTTCAAAACTAGAAACTTTAATATAGCTAAAAAAGCTTTTAGATATATTGAAAACACAGTTGATAAAGATATTCTGGAAAACAATAGTAAGGAATATTTTGATTTAGTGGCAGATGAATGGTATAATCGCACTAAAAATATGTATCTAGTAATGATGATAGTTCCAGATATGTCTACAGAAAAAGTTGACGAATTAATATTTGATTATATTAAAGAAACTAGCAACTTACAAAGTTTGTATTCAATAATAAATTTTATGTCAGAAGCAGGTGTTGATAATGCTGTGTTACATTACGTTGAGGTTACTGGAAATTATGATATTGCACTAGCTACAATTGATTATATGAGTGAAGATGGTCGTAATAAGTTTATGGCTTTGTATAAAAATATAATAATGTTAAAGTGAAAAATGCTAGTAATATATTTTCAAATAGAATTTTAGTAAAGGTTAAGGAGTTGTTAATGAAGATATTAAGAAATAATCAAATTTTACATAATGTTACAAAATATGCTGGAGGTACAGGTTGTGGATGTGACTGTGAAAAGGGAAAAGGATGTGGGTGTACATGTAGAACTGGAGCAGGTTGCGGTTGTAGCTGTGCTAATGGTGTAAATTGTGGATGCGGGTGCATGACATGATTTCAGTAATGAAAAAAGGCAATATAGTAGTATTAATAATAATTATTTTAAGCTTAGTTTCATGTAATGATGATACAACAAATAAATCATCTAATCAACCACCTAAAATTTCAATTGTATCAGGTGATACTAATATAGATTATGCTGTTGGAATGAATTCATGGAATGATTCCAAAGATACCTTTGATACAATAATGAAGGAAGATTCTAAAAAGCTTAAATATATAAATTTAAATGAAGAAATCAATATTAATTTTAATGGTGACCCTCCAGATACAGTTAAATTATACGATAATATTTTAGATGATAAAGGTAAAATAAAGTATTGGATTCCAGAGATTAAAGAAATACCTATTGAAGTTGTTGATGGAAAATGTAAATTTATATTAGATGTAAATTATGCAGTTGCGTTTAGTTCTAACCTTGATGATTATAAACCGGGTGCTGCAATTAGAGGATTTAAGCTTATATGCACATGGGCAGAAAATGAATGTGAGTATGGATTTATTGTTAGAAGTGATCCTGGAGTTTAAGATGTAACTATAATTAGTTTATAGTTCAGGCTATTGACAAACCCGAATTTCATCGTTGTTGCCTCAATCGAGAATGCTCACGTATTTCTATATACGCTCCGCTTACTCGCTTTCGGCACGCCTCGAACTTCGAGTTTCTCAAAAGCCTGCCATCTTGTTGACTTT
>JAHDQO010000004.1 GCA_018433765.1 Tissierellales bacterium | reverse complement strand
TATTTGCTAAAAACTGTTTACTTCCTTCACCATTTATGTATGCATTTACAATTTTTTTCTTGAATTCATAGCTATATTTTGCCATAAAAAACCGACCTCCAATTGTTAGATTTTTAGGTCTAACTTTTGGGGGTCGGTTCAATTTCACTTAAAAATAGTCTTTTTTCACTGTTATATTAACTGTACAAAAATTAAAAAACATTTTAATTATATATTTTTAAATTTTACATTCTGCATTTTCATCTTATTTTGCATTTTGCATTTTTAATTTACTAACCTTCTTACAAGATCCAATACTGATATTGCTGCTCTTTCTCTTATTATATTTCTGTGTCCCGGGTAGTTTAATTTTCTAACATGAACATCACCATTTATATATGCACATATATAAACAAGTCCAACAGGTTTTTCTTTTGTTCCTCCTCCGGGCCCAGCTATTCCTGTAGTTGATACACCTATATCAGCACCTGCTTTTTCTGCTGCACGCTTGGCCATTTCTTCAGCTGTTTGAGACTTACTGCACCGTACTTGTCTATAGTTTCTTTTCTTACACCTAGTGTATTTATTTTAGCTTCATTGCTATAAGTTACAAACCCTTCTTTAAATACTTTTGATATTCCTGGATAGTTTATAAGTTTTGATGCAACTAGACCTCCGGTGCATGACTCAGCGGTTGCTATAGTTAAATTCTTATTAAGAAGCATTTTTGCTACTGTTTCTTCTATATTACTGTCATCTAGTATAAATGCATTTTTTCCAAATCTATTTAACATTTCGTCTTCTATAGGTTTTATTAGTTTTAAAGCTTGATCTTTACTTTCTGCTTTTGCTGTTACTCTAAAAACTACTTTTCCTTTACCTGCATATGGAGCTATAGTAGGATTGCTTTGATTATCTATTAAATCCATTATCATTGTTTCTGCTTTAGATTCACCTACTCCAATTACTACAATCTTCTTTCCTACTACTACGTCTCTTGAGAACTGCTTAAGATATGGTATTACTTCTTCCTTCATTAGAGGCTGCATCTCTCTTGGTGGCCCGGGCAGAAGTATTCCTATTTTTTTATCTATATTAATTATACAAGCATTTGCTGTTCCATTTTTATTTGTAAGTATTTTAGAACCTTTTGGAAAGTATGTCTGCCTTAGATTATTTTCTGACATTTCTCTTCCTAATCTATTATATATATTTTTTACATGCTGTAAACTTCCTTCATCAAATTCCATAGTTAAATTAAAGTATTTTGCAGCTATATCTTTTGTAATATCATCCTTTGTAGGTCCAAGACCTCCTGTACAAATTACAATATCTGCTCTTGAAAAAGCTAATTTTAATGCATCTTCCATTCTTATAGGATTGTCTCCTACTACAGAATGATAATGTACATCAATGCCTATTTCTGCAAGTTTCTTAGAAATATATTGCCCATTAGTATTGGCAATGTCACCATGTAAAAGCTCTGTACCTATACATAAAATTTCAGCATTCATATCTAGTCTCCTCCCTTTTATTCAGTTGATAATTGATATTTAATAGTTAATAGTTAATAGTTAATGGAAAAAATTTTTTACACAAAATTTTTCTAATTTATTTTTGTTTTTACGCTAGTAAAAACCTCCTTAACTTTTATCTTTTATCTTTTCACTTTTATCTTATTTTAATATTATATATCTTTATCTACATATTTCAACAAAACTAAAAAAATAATATAAAAAAAGATCATGGTTATATAATCTTTATACCATGACCAATTGTTTTTATTTGCAAATCACCATTTTCTGAAAAAAGGACAATAGTTCGAGCATAATTTCCTCCAGTATCATCAGCAACAATGGGTATTTTTAATTGTTTAAGATTTTGTTTTACTGCAATTATATTTCTTTTACCTATATTCATAAGTTCATTATTGCTTGAAAATGCAAACATCTGCGCTCCTCCAGCAATCTTAGCGACAATATTTCTCTTTAAACTTCCCATTTCAATCATACTATTGAACAATTTAATTATAGCTGTATCGGCATATTTTGCAATATTAGTTTTTTTCATTGTACTCGAACAAGTAGGCAGCATTATATGTGCCATACCTATATTTTTCTTGACTCTATCATAAAAATTTACGCCTACGCAAGAGCCTAATGCCAAAGTTGTCAATTTATCTGGATATGCTGCAATATTTAAATCTGCCATTCCTACTTTAATTATTTTCTCCATATGTTTGAACTCCTAATGTTTTAAGCAATAGATCAAAAGATTTTATATCAGGTATTAATAAAAAATCTCCTATAACTTTTTCAGCTCCTTCTGAAAACTCTGTTTCTATGTATAATACAGAATCACCCATTTTTCCGAATTGTATTGCTGGATAACTTATTACAGCTCCTGCCATATCAATAGCTATATCAGGTATTGAAGGTAATATATTTAAATTTGTTAATTTTGATAAAGCTGTAAGGTAAGAACTTATCAATATATTTCCAACTTCTTTTAAAGCAGACATTTCGATATCAGTAAATTCATTTTCCAACTCACAACTATTTCCCATCAACATGTTAATAAGTAAATGTGCACTCTTATATTCTAATATAAATAGTATATCACCATTTATATCTCCCGACATCTTAAGTAAAATTCCAACAACTTGTTTTTCAGGATCACCTAATATTTCATTTACTTCTTTGATCTCAACAATTTTTGCTTTTGGTACTTTCATATCTATTTTTCTGTTCAGCATTTTAGACAAAGCAGTTATAGCATTTCCGGCGCCAATATTGCCTAATTCTTTTAAAATATCCATATGCATGCTGTTGAACTTATTAAAATCTTTATTCATAATAAACATCCATTCCTTTCAACAGAAACTAGTAATCATTCTTTATTTATATTTAGCACTTTTTCTAAATTAAATAATGTGATAATTCTTCCGTCTTTTTTTCCAACGCCTGATATAAAGTCAAGAGACATATCAGTACTAATGTTTGCTATACCCTCAATAGAAGAATCTGAAAGTTCTAAAACTTCTTCAACAGAATCAACAATTATTCCTATTGAAATGTCATCTATTTTTAAGACTATTATCCCAGTTTCTTTAGTAAAATCAGATTCACTAAGTTCTAATCTTTTTCTCAAATCCATTACTGGGATTATTTCTCCTCTTAAGTTAATAACTCCTTTAATATATTCAGGTGTTTTAGGGACTCTAGTTATTTTAATCTTTGTTTCTATAATCTTAATTGTTTTTGTTATGTCAATCCCATATTCATTTCCATCAAGCTTAAATATTAAGTATTTTCTCATTTTATCACTAACAGTTGACTGATCCATATTAACACCCACCTTAAATATTGATATTTGATAGTTGATAATTAATAAAATCTGTTTTACGCAGTAAAACTACAAAAACTTTTAACTCTTAACTTTTATCTTTTATTTTTTATCTTATTTACATAAGTACATTAACATCTAGTATTAAAGCAACATTTCCATCGCCTAGAATTGTAGCACTTGAAATTATTTTTATATCCGATAAAATTTTTCCAAGAGGTTTTTGTACTATTTCCTGCTGACCTATGATTCCATCAACAACAAAACCGCACAATTTATCACCTTTCTTAGCAATAACTACAGTTAATTGATTATCATCTTTTTCTTCTTCTCTAACAACACCTAACACATCTTCTAATCTTACAATAGGTATAACTTTATCTCTTAGTAATATTACTTCCTGTTTATTAACCATGTTGATATCATCTGTAGTAATATTTATTATTTGATTAATTGAGTTTAGTTGAATTGCATATGTTTCACTCCCGATGTAAACAAGCAGCGCTTGAATTATTGCAAGAGTTAGTGGCAGCCTTATTATAAAACGGCTTCCTTTATTTTTTTCAGTAACAACTTCAATAATACCTCCAAGATTCTCAATCTTAGTTTTTACTACATCAAGACCAACTCCTCTGCCTGACAAATCTGTGACTTTATCAGCAGTACTGAAACTTGGTTTGAATAGAAAATCAATTATATCTTTGTCTGATAAACTTTTAGCAACTTCTTCACTTATTAACTCTCTTTGAATTGCTTTATTTTTTACTTTATCAAGATCTATTCCATTACCATCATCTTCTACTTCTATTACTACATTATTGCCATCCTGATATGCTCTAAGACATATTTTACCAACTTCGTCCTTATTATGCTCTTTCCTTATATCTACAGATTCAATTCCATGATCTATAGAGTTTCTCAAAAGATGAATAAGAGGATCGCCTATTTCGTCTATAACAGTTCTATCTAATTCTGTTTCTTCACCTGTCATTGTAAATTCTATCTTCTTATTTAACTCTTTAGAAATATCTCTTATCATTCTAGGGAATCGGTTAAAAACTGTTTCAATTGGTACCATTCTAACTTTCATAACTGCGTCATGTAGATTAGTTGTAATTCTTTTAAGATATTCTAATGTTTCATTATATTCTTGATTGTCTTCAAGACCTTTTATTCCCTCTAATCTTGTTTTTTGAATAATTAACTCACTTACAAGATTAAGCAGTACATCAAGTCTATCTATCTCAACTCTTACTGTTTTTCCTGTTTTTGCTTTTTTATCAGCTTTCTTTTTAACTTCACCTGTTTTCTTGCTCTTAACAGTTTTCTTTTGTTCATCTTTAGAAGGATTAGCTTCTTTATCTTCTGTAATAGCTGCATACGCCTCTGCATCATTAATTTCTAAAGGTGATATAAAAACTTTTTCCACTTCTGATATAGAACAAATTTCATTTTTTATAACGCTTTCCTCCATAGAGGTTACAATAACAACAGTAAACTCAAAATCAAATTTTTCGTCTTCTATATCTTCTATTTTTGGTTGTGAATGTATAATGTCAGAATGATTTTCCAAAGTCTGAAAAATAATAAATGACCTAGCGGCTTTTAACAAACATCCTTCATTGAGAACTACCGTCAATTTAAATACATTCATGTCCATTTCTATTGCTTTATCAATAACATTTTTTTCATATGTATCTAATTCAAAATTAGAAGTAGTCAACATACTTTCATTAGTATTTTCATTTACTTCTTCTTGTACATTATCTTTAGTTTCTACATTAAGAACTTTATTCAATGATTCTATTATATCTAAAAATTCTTCACTACCTTCTGAACCTGTATTTATTATTTCATTCAAATAATTTTCTAAAGCATCGAGACATTTGAAAAGAGTATCTACAAGTTCCGTAGTAATAGAAACTTCATCATTTCTTAAAGCATCAAGTACATTTTCCATATCATGGGTAAGACTCTGCATCTTTGTAAATCCCATAGTCCCTGACATCCCTTTTAATGTATGCGCTACTCTAAAGATTTCATTCAAAGTAGCTTTATCTTCCGGTTCTTTTTCTAATTGTAATAAGCTGTTATTTAAAATTAATAAATTTTCTCTAGTTTCTTCAATAAAAATATCTAGGTATTGATTAACATCCATAGTTTTGTGCCCCCTTTGCAACCATCATGTAATTATACATAGAAATATTTATGTACAATAATTACAAGAAGCAGTCTATACATAACAATGTTTGACTGCTACTTATAAACTATCCAATTACCTTTTTTACAGCTTCAATAACTCTATCAGCTTGGAAAGGTTTCACAATAAAATCTTTTGCACCTGCTTGGATTGCCTCAATTACCATAGCCTGCTGTCCCATCGCTGAGCACATTATTATTTGTGAATCGGCATTATATTGTTTTATTTCTTTTAATGCCTGTATTCCATCTACTTCAGGCATAGTAATATCCATGATAACTAAATCTGGAGATAATTCCTTATATTTTTCAACTGCTTTGCCTCCATTTTCAGCCTCACCAACAACATTATAGCCGTTTTTTGTGAGAATGTCTTTAATCATCATACGCATAAAAGCTGCATCATCAACAATAAGAATAGTCTTCGCCATTGTTTTTTCTCCTTACTATTTATTTAACTTCCTAATATTAGGCTTTATTAAAAATTATATCCTTTTTGAAGGATGAATTATATCTGTTATTCTAACTCCAAAACTCTCATCAATAACAACTACTTCACCCTTTGCTATGTTTTTCCCATTAACTAAAACATCTACTGGTTCACCAGCAAGTTTATCAAGTTCTACCACAGAACCGGGGCCAAATTCTAATATATCTTTAATTGCTTTATTAGTCCTGCCAAGCTCCACAGTTACTTCTAAAGGTACATCCATAATCATACCAATATTTTTCTTTTCAACAACTATTTTGTCATCCTCAAAATTATCAAATTTGACAGGATGTACGTCTGCATGAGCTTGCACAGCTTGCTGTGGTTTAATAGTTTTCTCTACACTTGTATTATCAGACACATCATTCACAGTTTCTTTACTAGGCTGTTGCTCTACTTTCGCACTGTCTTCAGCTTGTTCACTGCTTTGAGAGTCTAATAATCCTTTTACAAGTTCTTTAGCAAATGCTAATGGCATAATCTGCATTATTTCGCTGTCTATTATATCTCCTACAGTCATTCTAAAAGATGTTTTTACTAATACGTCATTTGAATCTGTACCATCAAGTATACCATCTGTCTTATCAACACTAAGCAGAATACTAAAAGCTTTAGGTGGTGAAATATCAATACGCTTTTTCAATATAGAAGACAAAGATGTAGAAGATGAGCCAACCATCTGATTCATTGCTTCGCTAATAGCACTTAAGTGCAGATCATTTAATTCTCCTTCTATATTAGTACCCTGTCCTCCCATCATTAAATCAGTAATAATTTTTGCATCCTTTTCCTGTAAAATTAGAACATTACTACCTGACAAACCTTCAGTATATTCTACTTGTATTACTACGACAGGTGTCGGACATTCATCAGAAATTTCTTTCCAATTTGTTACACGAACTCTAGGTGTAGTTATCAGTACTTTTTGACCTAATAATGTAAATAATGTAGTAGCAGATGTACCCATACTTATATTACCTATTTCACCCAATGCATCAATTTCGTGGTCGGTTAATGAAGAACTCTTTTGCTGCTCATTTGATGTTCCTTTTAGCAAAGCATCAACTTCTTCTTGAGATAAAATATCGCCCATCCTAATCCTCCTCTCTCACAACGTCAGTAATTTTTAAAGAGTATTTCTTTTTGTGAACACCTGGTTTTGCATGAAATTTTAACAAATTTCCTACCATTACATCTAGTCGACCGCTCATACTTGTATTAAGAGGAACAACATCACCTATTTGTAAATCAGCTATTTCATTAACTGTAACCGATGCTCGTCCTAAAATTGCTTTTAAAGGAACTTTCGTTTCTTGTATTCTATGTTCTATTTGTTTCTTTATTTCTGGTTTTATTTCTCTTTCAATTGTTCTAAATTCAAACTTAGTGCTCAACTTAGGTATAATTGGTTCAACTACCAAATATGGTATACATATATTTATCATTCCTTTTATATCTCCTATCTTAACACTACATGTAACTAATGCAACCATTTCATTAGGAGATATAATTTGAGCAAACTGAGAATTTGTTTCTATTCTTTCAAGTGTTGGCCTTATAGAAATTACATTTTCCCAAGGTTCTTTCATTAAATTAATAATTTGTTTATTTATCCTTTCAATAATCGCAAGTTCAATTTCAGTAAAGTCCTTTGATTTTACTTTTATATCCTCACGCCCTCCAAGTATCCTGTCTATCAATGTATATGCTATTTTTGATTCCATTTCAAATACTATTGAGCCGCTTAGAGGATGCATCTCAATTATTGACAATACTGCCGGAAATGGTATTGAATTATTAAAATCACTATAAGTAAGTGTTTCTACATTTGTTACTTCTATTTGAACCATTGTCCTTAAATATCCTGTTAAAAAATTACTCATCAATTTAGCATAATTATCATGAATAATATTTATTTTTCTTATATGCTCTTTAGCGAATTTACTAGGTCTTTTAAAATCATAATTTTTTATTTTTTTATCTTCATTATCATTTTCCATGTTCTCAACATCTAGTTCGCCAGTATTAAGTGCATTCAATAGCTCATCAATTTCATTTTGTGACAAAATATCACTCAAATAATGACACCCCCTATTGGTAAGGCATTTATTTTTTACTATGTTTAAAACTCAAAATTTCATCATTTATTTTCTGCTCTTCAATTATGCTATTGTATTTAAAATCTTCAAACTGCTTCTCATCTAATTTTTGTAAGATCTGCTTTTCTTTACTTGTAACAATAAGCCTTTCCCTTATTTTTTCAACGTTACACTGTGTTTCTTGTACACAATTTTTCTGATCTTTAATTTCTTGGCACAACCCTTTAATATAATTGTTATATAAAATTACTTGACTTATATTAATTATACCAGTATTTTTATCAACTGAATCTTTAACATATAAATCCTTTTTTACTATATAACTATCTAACAATTTTTTTTCTTTATTAAGATGAGTTATTTCTGCTCCAAGTTCATTTTTGATGCTGTTTTCCATTTGCTCTTTAATATTTAATAAGGTTTGAAGTTTAAAGTTATACTTCTTCATATTAATCTAAAATCCTTTCAAGTAAATTTAGAACATCATCATATGAAAAACTCTGATTAACTTCCTGCTCAATAAATTCTAAAATATTGTCTATAACATCAATTGCATAATCAATCTTAGCATTACTGCCTTTGACATATGCACCAATATTAATTAAATCTTCTGAGTCACGATAAGTAGCAAGTGCCTTTCTTATATTTGCAGCAGTATGCTTATGCTTATCAGTAACTATATCACTCATAACTCTACTTATACTTCCAAGAACATCAATTGCTGGATATTGGTTCTTATTAGCCAATTTTCTAGATAAGACTATATGCCCATCTAATATACCCCTTGCAGCATCTGTAACAGGTTCACTCATATCATCTCCATCAACGAGTACAGTATATAGACCTGTTATTGATCCTTGATCTGAATTTCCTGACCTTTCCAATAATTTTGGCATAACACCAAAAACTGATGGTGTATATCCTCTCGATACAGGGGGTTCACCAATTGCTAACCCAATTTCTCTTTGTGCCATTGCAAACCTCGTTAAAGAATCCATCATTAGCAAAACATCTTTACCCTGATCCCTAAAATACTCAGCTATTGCAGTAGCAACAAAAGCACCCTTTAATCTTATTAATGCTGGTTGGTCAGATGTAGCGACAACTACCACTGAACGTTTTAATCCTTCTTCTCCTAAATCCCTTTCAATAAATTCCTTTACTTCTCTACCTCTTTCGCCTATTAAAGCCATAACATTAACATCTGCTTTTGTATTTCTAGCTATCATACCTATTAACGTACTTTTGCCAACACCACTTCCTGCAAATATTCCAACTCTTTGTCCTTTACCTACTGTTAAAAGTCCATCTATGGCTTTTACACCCAAAGGTAAAGGCTCTGTTATTCTTTTTCTTTCTAAAGGATGAGGAGCTGAATTCTCTACTGGATAAAAGCTTCTAATGTTTATAGGTCCCTTATTATCTATAGGATTTCCTAAACCATCAAGTACTCTTCCAGTTAGATTGTCTCCAACACCTACTTTTAAAACTTCTCTAGATGAAACTACGTTATTGCCAACACCTATACCTTTCATATCTCCTAAAGGCATTAAAAGCATATTGTTTTCATTAAAACCTACAACTTCAGCATTGATTCCTTCAGTTCCATTTGAAGAATGTATTTTACACAAATCGCCAATATTAATTTCAGGACCTTTAGATTGTATTGTTAAACCAACTACTTTGGTTACTTTTCCTCTATACTCGAGAAAGTCAGATTTGTCTAGAATATTATAATATTTGTCAAAATTTATATCCAAACTTACCCCTCCGCATAAAACAATTAATAATTGATAGTTGAAAATTAATAATAGTTAATGGTTTAAATTTTCTAATGAAAATTTATTATAAAAATTATGTATGAATAAAACTACAAAGTTACTAGTTTCTCATTTCTCAATTTTCTTTATTTCCTGCTATAATATTATAAAATGAATCTTCAACTCTTTTTAGTTTTTTATTAACACTAGAATCTATAATTCCATAGGATGATTCAATAATACAGCTTCCTAATTCCAAAGATTCTTCTTTAACTATTTCAAGTTTTTCAAGTCCTTCAATACTAGATATTAGCTTATCTCTATTTTCATAGATATAATCATAATCTTGATAAGAAACTCTTACAGTAATTTGCTCATTATTACAGCATTTTTCAATTGATTGTTTTACCATTTCTAAAATTTCATCTTTATCATTTGTAATTTTATCATTAATTACTTTTTTAGAAATTTCCATAACCATTTTAATGATTTCACTTTCAATTGATTCCATATACTTTTTGCATTCTTTGATTGTATCTTGTTTTAAATCCTCAACTTCTTCAATTAAGTATAAATGTTTATTTTTTGAGTCTTCATAACCTTTATTAAATCCTTCTTGATAGCCTATTTGAGTAGCTTCTTGTTTAGCTTCATTTTTTAATTTAACAGCTTCTTGGTTAGCAGTATTAAGTATTGTTTCAACTTCTTTATGAGCTTGATCGAGCAATCCTTCAGCTTTAATCTTAGCTTCTTCGATAAATTTGTCGACTTGAATTTTGGATAGTTTTTTTAAAGAATCTTCATTTATATTATGTACATCATCATTAGTATTCTTTTTATTAACATCTTCAACATTAACTTTTAAAGGTGTTCCTACACTAATCTGATAGTTTTTTATCACCCTACCGGACAATCAGTTCATCTCCTCTTTACATAATATTACTATTTTTGTATTATTTAATAAAAATAAAAACATTTACAACAAAAAAACTTCCCTTTCGATAGCCGGCTACCATACGTTTTACCGATTAGGCCCTTATGACTTTGCGCCCTTGCTTTTCAACAAGTTTGCCATTTCGTGAAAAGTTTATGTGCCAATTCTTTCCATGTGAACCTTTACTATAAAATTATCAGAAAATTATATTTTTGTCAACAAATTTAAGCAAATATAACTCTTTATTTACAAATTATATTAACATTATAAATTATTTTCCTTTAAGTTTCAATCAAGAAATTGTCTTTTATTGTAAATTGGTAGCTTGTATATAGAATAGTAATTTTAATAGAAAGGTAAAAACCATTACGATACTGGTCATTACCTTTAAATTACTTATTAGAAATCATCATCATCATCTAACGGTATGATATCTTCACTGCTTATTAAAGCTTCTTCTTTACTAGATTTGCTATCAAAATAATGTGTTGATGCAGTATTTTTATTTTTCTTATTAGGTTTTATTCTCACAATACTTTTAGCAGCACCAGCAGTTCCTTTTACAGTAACAGTAAGCTGATTTACTATATCATTCATACTTTCAGCTTGTGCACTTAGTTCTTCAGAAGCTGATGCGCTTTCTTCTGCAGTTGCTGCATTTTCTTGAGTTGCTTTCTCAATATGTGATAAAGCTTTATTAATTTGGAAAATACCTTTTGATTGCTCATCACTTGAAGCTTCTATCTCTTTTATTAATTCATTAACTTTTCTAGTTTGAGAAGTAATCTCTGAAAGTGACTCTCCAACTTTCTTAGAAACTTCTACTCCTTTTTTAGAAAGCTCTATATTGTTTTCAATGATAGTAGTAGTATCCTTCGCTGCATTAGCACTTCTTTGAGCAAGATTTCTTACTTCTTCCGCAACAACAGCAAATCCCTTTCCAGCATCTCCTGCCCTTGCAGCTTCAACTGCAGCATTCAGTGAAAGAATATTAGTTTGGAATGCAATTTCATCAATAACTTTTATTATTTTAGCAATTTCGTCGCTTGATTTTTGTATCTCTGAAATAGCTTTAAGCATATCTTCCATATCTGTATTTCCTGAATCAGCTGCTTGTTTTGCTTGTTCAGACAAACTAGACGCTTGTTTTGTATTTTCATTGCTCTGCTGTATCATTGAAGATGACTCTTCAAGAGTTGCAGAAGTCTCCTGAATAGATGCAGCTTGTTCAGTATTTGCTTCTGCTAACTGCTGGCTAGAAGCCGATAACTGCTGTGAAGCTGCTGTAACTTGTTGAGATGATTCTGTCAAACCATTTATAGCTTTCATAAGTGGTTTTGATATAGATATACTTAAAATTATGCCTATAACTAAAGCAAGTATTGTACCCACAATCATAA
Source organism: Tissierellales bacterium (assembly GCA_018433765.1). Lineage (GTDB taxonomy): Bacteria > Bacillota > Clostridia > Tissierellales > Sedimentibacteraceae > SM3-B41. Next base: position 442,493 of record JAHDQO010000004.1, on the reverse strand, counting down.
CAACTAAAGAAATAATAGTTATTATTTTAGATTCATTGTCGCTTTTTTCTACAACGTTATCAGCCACTTGTCTATTTAATTCAACTAACTGTAAAAGAATATCCTCAGATATATTAAAAGACTCACTATTAGTGACAAGTGCTCTATCAACCATTTCTTGATATAGTTCATCTGATTTAATAGAATCAAATCGTTTACTAACTTCTATAAATTTTTCATCATCACTTTTCCATTTATTCCATGCTTCTTTAAATTGAGACCATAGATCAGCTTCTTCTTCTGTTTGAGGTAAGGTTTCATATGTTTTCCATGCTTCGTCAGCTTTAATAAGTGCTTGTTCAATTCTATTATAATGCTCTTTACGTTGTTCTAAACTTATGTTTTTAGTCAGCAGAGCATTTTCTGCACTATCAACTTGTGTTTGAGCCTCACTAATTATTAATAAAGCTTGTACACTTGGAAGTCTTTCATTACCTACTTTATCTAAATTAGTAGTTACAGTAGAAATGCCATACCATCCCACAGCACCAACTATTAAAGTTATTAATGCTATAATAACAAAAGATCCGATTAATTTCACTTTTAGATTTAACTTATTAAACATTTTATTTACCTCCGTTTTTTATTTTTTTAGTATTATTCATTGAGATAATTGTAAGTAGCTAATAGTTTCGGCTGTTTATTGACTTAACTAGTATAATAGGAAAGAACACTCAATATTTGTCTAGTAAGAACATAAACATTCCTCCTTTTTTTAATGTTATGGAGAACGATTACATTTTTGGTAAGATGTTTTTATTTACCATTTTTCCTAAATAATTTAAATAAGTGCTTGTAAAATGAATATATTTTAAAACTTACCAAAAAATTTTATAAATGTCAATATAAATTTGTAAATTTATATGTTTTTATAAGTTAATATGTATTTTTTTTATATAATTTTAAATATTTTTTTGAATAAATAGATATTTATGCTGGTATTCATGATTTTTATAAAAATAATTTATATACTATTTTTTTATATTTTTATTATTTTCTTGAAAATTCTAAAGAAATATAAAAATATGTCGAAATAACTTATAGCAGTATTTTACCTTAATAAAGCTTATTTAAGTTTTACCGTTTAATATTGAAGCGCAAATTATTCGTATTTATAATTTTTAAAGATTATATGAATAAAAAGTAACGCAGGCAGGCATGCCTGATTTTTATTACTTTATCATTATAAGGAGGAGAAAATGACTGAATTTAGCAATAGCTGTTTTAAAAAATATACTGACTTAATATATGCTGAAACAGGTATATCAATAAATCCAAATAAGAAGCAATTACTTCAAATGAAGCTCAATAAAGCAATGAATAAAATTAATATGAAATCGTATGATGAGTATTTTGAACTGGTTACAAAAAATAAGAAAGACATTGATTTCCAACAATTTGTAAACCATATCACCACAAACACAACACATTTTTTCAGAGAAATCAATCATTTTGAATTTATAAAAAATAATATTAATTTTATATTGGAGAATAATCCCCGTATAATGAACAAAAAAGAAATACGAGTATGGAGTGCCGGGTGTTCAACAGGACAAGAACCAATTACACTATCAATAGTATTAGGACAATGCTTTAATGATAGAATTAACGTTAAAATTTTAGCAACAGATATAGATACAAAAGTCTTAAAAAAAGCAGTTTCAGGTATGTATTTCGAATCAGATTATGAAAGTATACCTAAAGAATACAATAAATATTTTAAAAAGATAAATAATGGGTACAAAATAAAAGAGGATATTTATAAAAAAATAGTATATAGACATTTTAATTTAATGGATGACTTTAATTTTAAAAAGGGATTTGACATGATCTTCTGTAGAAATGTAATGATATATTTTAATAATACTGTTCAAGAAACACTAATTAATAAGTTTTACAATAATATTGTACCCGGTGGTGTTCTTTTTATAGGTCATTCTGAAAGCCTTATAAACAAAAAACATAATTTTAAAAGTTTAGGACCTTCTATGTATATCAAATAAATGTTAATATAATGTTATTAATTTTTTACAATCTTGAATAACGAAAGGATGAAATTAATGATAAAAGTATTAGTTGTAGATGATTCTGCATTAGTAAGAAAAATGTTGGCTCGTGAATTATCAAAAGATAAAGAAATAAATGTAATAGATACTGCACCAGATCCATATATTGCCAGAGACAAAATAGTTAAGCTTAAGCCCGATGTAATACTACTAGACATAGAAATGCCTAGAATGGATGGACTTACCTTTTTAAAGAAGTTAATAAAATACTATCCTTGTCGTGTAATCATAGTAAGTTCTTTAGCCGAAAAGGGAAGTGAAGTTGCGTTAAAAGCTCTTGAATATGGTGCATTGGACGTTGTTGCAAAGCCCGGATACTCATATTCAGTTGAAGACATGGAACAGCAGTTAATCCAAAAGATCAAGGCAGTAGCGCAAATACCTATTAAAAAAATTGGCAGTAAGTCATTAACAAAAAGCGTTGCTCATGAACCAAAGAAAGACTCACTTATAAAAACCACAAATAAAATTATAGCAATAGGAGCATCTACAGGTGGAACAGAAGCCATAAAACAAGTGCTAGAAAAAATGCCTTTAAATGTTCCACCAATCATAATAGTTCAGCATATGCCAAAGTTTTTTACTAAATCATTTGCAAATAGACTTAATGAAATATGCGGTATTCATGTAAAAGAAGCTGAGCAGATGGAAATTTTATCTCCAGGAAAAGCGTTGATAGCACCCGGAGACATGCATATGGAATTAATGAGAAGCGGTGCTGTTTATTATGTAAAATTAAAAGACGGACCAATGGTATTTCATCAAAAACCATCAGTTGAAGTAATGTTTAATTCAGTAGCAAAGTATGCTGGTAAAAATGCTGTAGGAGTTATATTGACAGGCATGGGGAAAGATGGAGCAGAAGGATTAGTAAACATGAAAGCTGAAGGAGCTTATACTATTGCTCAAGATGAAAAAACCAGTGTTGTTTTTGGTATGCCAAAAGAAGCTATTCTTTTAGGTGGAGCATGTAAAGTTGCCCCTTTAAACAGTATAGCAGATGAAATACTTAAATACTTAAAATAAAACAAGTTTTCATCTATTATTATATAACAAATAAAATTAGGAGGTGTCAAAAATGGCATTACAGGAAAATAAACATTTAACTTTTATGATAGGAAAAGAAGTATACGGACTTCCAATATTAAAAGTTACAGAAATAATAGGTATGATGAAAATTACTCATGTACCCGGAATGCCTGAATATGTAAAAGGAGTAATTAACTTAAGAGGAAAGATTATACCAACTTTAGACTTAAGACTTAAATTTGGATTAGAATCTCGTGAGTATGATGATAAAACAAGTATAATAGTAGTAGAGATAAATAAAGATGGTAACAGTCATTTAAGTGGATTAATAGTAGATACTGTAAGTGAAGTACTTGATATCGAAGAAGAAAACATTGAACTTCCCCCAACCTATGGAAACGACATAAACAGTGAATTTATTTCAGGTATTGGAAAGAAGAATGACAAAGTTATTATTATTCTAAATGCAGATAAAATAATCATGCAAAAAGATGCCGAGAAAGTTTTAAACCTAAATAATGAAGCATAAAACAATTCAATTAACTTATACGATATTTAAACGCTGAAAGCTCATATAATAGCTTTTAGTGTTTTTATTAACTCAATTTTATTATAATTTTACCTCAATTTTTTATATATGGTATATTATACTAAAGATATGTCGAAATGAGTCGAAATAGATAGTGTACCATAAATTAACTAATTATTCAGTCGATTTTGATCATTGGATTTATTCATAACATCAAACCTAGATAATAATTAGACATAATAAATTAAAATACAAAAACTTCAAAACCGACTAACTAGAAATATTAAGGAGATGAAGTAATGTCAAAAAAAGGTAAATCACTTGGATTAAAAAGCAAAATAATCCTTCCTATCTTATTAGCTATTATTTTAGGGGTAGCACTAATATTAATTTTCATTTTAAATAATTATCAAACTACAACTACTACACTCTCTGATGATTTAATGTTTGAAATGGGAGAACACTATGGATATTATATTGAAAGTAATATAAATGATAAACTGTCCATACTTAAATCATTAGAATCTATTATGGAACAGTCAGGTAAAGATGGAATCATGAATAGAGAGCAATTGCTTGATTTTTTAGAAAACGTTTTAACAGATAATGATTCATTATACAGCATATTTACATGCTGGGAACCTAATGCTTTTGATGGTAAAGATAATGAATATGCAGGAACTTTTTTACATGACGAAACTGGAAGATTTATACCATATATAACTAGGGACGGCAAAAGAGCATTAAGCCGATACAATGAGCAAGGTTATGGAGACTATTACTTAATGCCAAAGCGTACAGGTAAAACTTGCATAATTGAACCTTATATGTGTAATGTAACAGCAGAAAAAAGTGTATACATGGCATCAGTAGTACAGCCTTTAAATATCAATGGTAATTTTGTAGGTGTTATAGGAATTGATATATTAATAGATCCTATAGCTGATCTGCTTAAGGAAGTTAAATTATTTGACAACGGATATATTTATTTAATTTCATCTGAGGGACAAATAATATCACATCCTAATAAGAATTTAATAAAAGATTGTATGTTTGATCATTTATCAATTGAAAATAGTGATATTATAAAAAATTCACTTGAAAGCAGTAAATCCAAGCAGTTCAACACAGTAAGCTTATCAAACAATGAAAACATAATTACTAATATGGTTCCTATTCCTATAGGAGAAACAGGAGATAATTGGGGAATAGGTGTTTCAGTTCCTATTTCAGAAATAGAAGAACCTATTAACAGCGGAATACGTCTTGGTGTAGGTGCAGGACTTTTTGTATGTATCGCTGCAATTATAATACTTTTATATATTATAGGCAGAATAACTAAAAAAGTACATAATATAAATGAAAAACTTTCTCAATCATCATCATATGTATCCACTGCATCTATGCAACTAGCTTCAACAAGTCAAGAGTTATCTGATGGTTCAAATGAGCAAGCTGCATCTATTGAAGAATCTTCTGCAAGCATGGAAGAAACTGCATCAATGGTTAAGCAAAATGCAGAGAATATTTTAACAGCTTCTAATTTATCTGAAAAAGCAAAAGAGGCAGCTCAAAGAGGTGCCAATGTCATGAATAAAATGGTTATCGGTATGGAAGAGCTAAAGAGTTCTAGTACTCAAATATCCAAGATAATTAAAGTAATTAATGATATAGCATTTCAAACAAATATACTTGCTCTAAACGCAGCAGTTGAAGCTGCTAGAGCTGGAGACGCTGGTCAAGGATTTGCAGTAGTAGCAGAAGAAGTCAGAAACTTAGCTCAGAAAAGTGCAGCAGCAGCAAAAGATACATCTGAAATAATTGAAAAAAATATAGAATTATCCGATAATGGTGTAAACATAAGCGAAGAAGTAAGAAAATCTCTAAATGAAATTACAGCTGAAATAGAAAGGGTAAATAGTTTAATATCAGAAGTATCTGCTTCAAGCGATGAACAAACACAAGGTGTTGAACAAGTTACAGATGCAATGGCAAATATTGATCAAGTAGTACAAAAAAATGCAGCAGCGGCAGAGGAAAGTGCAGCAGCAGCAGAAGAGCTGCAAGCTCAATCCAATGAACTAGAAACAGTTGTTAAAGAACTTAATCAGCTTATTAAAGGAACTTCAACTGTAAAAAAATCAAAATCTAAGAAAAAGAACATAAAAGAGAACAATTGTGAAAAAAAGCAAATTGATACTAAATCAGAAAAAATAGGTACAGAAAAGATTAAAAAAATTTCTAAAGAAGAACATAATGCATCACCAGAAGAGATAATACCATTAGAAACAGATAACGAATTTTAACTAATTAGTATTACATTAATAAAAGACACTTATACCAGAAAATTGGTATTTAGTGTCTTTTTATAATGTTATTTTACATATATGCATTTTTATATTGCATTTTCTATTTTTTACTAAAGATTTGCTAAATTTTACCGAAATATATATTATATAGTTTTGTTCTTTGCTGCTTTTTTCTAATGTCTCTTGCAAAAAGTGAAAACCATACAAAAATTAAACTGATAAGGAGATGATTTAATGTTTAAAAAATCTAAAGCACTTGGGTTAAAAGGGAATATAATATTACCATTATTAGTTATAATCATTTTAGGAATAGCCTTAATTTTATTTACATTAATATCTAACTTTACATCAACATCTAGTAACCTTTCAGAAGAAGTAGTCAATGAAATTGGAGAACATTATTCTAATCTAATAGGCAGAAGTATGGATTCACAGCTATCAGTTGCAAGATCTTTAGTTCCTGTAATGGAACAGGCAGGCGGAAAAAATTTATTAACAAGAGAAGATGTAGTAGATTATCTACAGGAAGTTATGAAAAAGAATGACTTCATATATGGGATCTATACTTGTTGGGAACCTAACGCCTTTGATGGTAAAGACAGTGAATATGTTGGAAAGCCGTACCATGATAAAACAGGCAGATTCATACCCTATATCACTAGAAATGGAAACAGTTTCAAAGTAGAAACAGCATTAGATGGTGAAAAAGATACTAAATGTGAATATTATAAACTTACAAAGCTCACCAATAATGAAAGTATTCTAGAACCATATTTTGATAACGCTTCAGGTGAAAACGTTTATATGACTTCTATAGCTGAACCGTTGTTCATAGATGGTAAATTTGCAGGAATCGTTGGAATAAACATACTGATGCAGCCTCTATCTGACATACTTGATAATATAAATGTATTTGAAAATGGATATGCTTATTTAATATCAGCAAATGGACAAATCTTATCACATCCTGACAAGAACTTATTAGGCAAATCTTTATACAATCAAAAGAATACTACCATTGGTAAGAAAGTACATTCAGCACTTGATTCAAAAAAATCAGATTTATTTTATTCTACTGGTATATCATCAAATGAAGAAATTTTGACAACAATAGTTCCTTTAACTTTCGGAAATACGAATACAAGTTGGGGAGTTGGTATCGCAGTTCCTAAAGTTGAAGTTAGAGAACCTATCACCAAAGGACTTACAACGGGCATAGGCGTTGGTGTAGTTGTTTGTACTTTAGCAATATTATTATTATTTATTATAACAGGTAGAATAGTTAAGAGAATATACAAAATAAATGAGAATTTATCACAATCTTCATCATTTGTATCAACTGCAGCAATTCAACTTGCTGCTACAAGTCAAGAGCTTGCAGATGGTTCTACAAAACAAGCTGCATCATTAGAAGAAACATCATCTAGTATGGAAGAAACTACTACAATGGTTAAACAAAATGCAGAAAACACAGTAGTAGCATCTGAACTATCATACAAAACTAAGAATTCTACAGCTAGCGGTGCTAAATTAATGAATTCTATGATTGAGAAAATGAAAAATCTTGAAGAATCAAGTAAACAAATATCAAAAATCATAAAGGTAATAGACACTATTGCATTTCAAACTAATATACTAGCATTGAATGCAGCTATAGAAGCAGCCAGAGCAGGAGAAGCAGGTAGAGGTTTTTCAGTGGTTGCAGACGAAGTTAGAAAATTAGCTCAAAAAAGTGCAGATGCGGCTAAAGATACTACTTCTATTATTGAAAATAATATTGAATTATCAGAAAAAGCAGTGGAAGTATTCATTGAGTCAACTGATTCTCTAGAAAGAATAACATCAGAAATAGGAAAAGTTAATACATTAGTTGCTGAAATATCTGCTACAAGTGAAGAACAAGCAAAAGGAGTAGAACAGGTAACTAGTGCAATAGAAAATATGGACGATGTAGTGCAAAAAAATGCAGCAGCAGCTCAAGAAAGTGCAGCAGCAGCAGAAGAACTTCAAGCTCAATCTAATGAACTCGAAATCATAGTTAAAGAGCTGGATGCAATAGTAAAGGGTAATAAAAATAAAATAGACAAAATTAAAAAGAAAAAAGGCTTAAAAGATGATGAAAATAAAAAGCCTAAAGAAAAGAAATCTCTTTTAAACAGTAATCTTTTTAATTTACTTAAAGAAAGCAAAAAAAAGAAAGAGCAAAATCAAACTGAACCAGAAGAAGAAAAAGCTGAACAGTCTGAACAATTAGAAGATGTAGTAGCATTAGAAAAAGATAATGAATTTTAACTATTAAATAAAATAAGCCGAAGAATTTCAACAAATAAATTCTTCGGCTATTTATATACACAAAATAGTTAATACTTGTCCTTTTAATCTATAAATTTGCTGTGTTAAGAAGAAAAAATACAAATTCATATAAAACTACTATCAAATCAAAATCATCACTAAACCATCAAATTTTGTTTCTGCTTTAAAATTGCTTATTCAGCATGCTTAATAATTTATACAATTATTACTCTAATATTCGAATAAATTAGCAAAAAAGAAACTGGCTTATGAAAATACCAGTTTCTTTTTTATTTATTTTTTAACTCTTAATTACTTAATTGTTCAGTGGATTTAATTAATTACTTGATATATACTAACTAAGATCATAGATTTAAATTTTACTTATCTTAGTAATTGTAACACTCCTTGAGGAGCTTGGTTAGCTTGAGCCAACATTGCTTGAGCTGCTTGCTGTAATATGTTTTGTTTAGTAAGTTCCATCATCTCTTTAGCCATATCAACGTCTCTAACTCTTGATTCAGACGCTTGTAAGTTTTCTGATGATGTATCTAAGTTTTTAATTGTATGCTCTAGTCTGTTTTGATAAGCACCAAGTTTTGATCTTTGACTAGAGACAGTTTTAATTGCTAATTCAATTTTACTTATTGCACTATCTGCTCCACTCTGTGTTGTTACATCTATATCATTAATACCTAAACTAGTTGCATCCATAGCATTAATATTAATATTCATTTCCTGACCTGCATTAGCCCCAATTTGCATAGTCAATTGATCGCTTATATGTATTGTACTTCCATTTACTGTAGCTGTAGTTGTATCCCCTTCATCTGCTTGTAATTCAAATGATAAGCCGTCAAAGCTACCAGTACCACCAGTTACTGTTACTTCGTTACCATAATATGAGAATGTTGCTTCACCAAGTGTAGTTAATCCTGAAGCGTTAGTACTTGCTGTACCATTAACATTATTAGCTGTATCTATACCGTTACCTGTTATATCTGTGAAATCTACTGTACCATCTAAACTTCCTGCAGTTTTTTCTTTAATTGTGAAAAATTGATCTGCGTTAGCTAAATCAGTTTCAAAATCAATCTCATCATTAGCTGCATCATATGTAGCTGTTAAGCCATCTACAGTACTAGTAATTTGTTCAGCTAATTCTTCATAAGATTGACCTGCGGTTGTTCCAATATTATAAGTATGATTATTTACATTAATAATTAATACATCAGAAGTATTTACTGTATTAACTCCATTAGTTAAAGATAAAGATCCTTTAGCTGCAGCAGCCATTGTTCCATCTGAAGTAAAAGTGATAGTACCTGCTTTTGTTGTTCCTTTCATAGAAATACCAGTAATATTAGCTGCATCATTTGTTTTTGCACCAATTTCACCTGTCAATAATTTTTTTGTATTAAATTCAGTAGTATTTGCTATACGATCAACTTCATCAATCAATTGTTCAATTTCATTTTTGATAGCGCCTCTTTCTTCAGCTGAATTAGTATCATTAGCAGCTTGTACGGATAATTCTCTCATTCTTTGTAAAATATCATGAGTTTCATTTAAAGCACCTTCTGCAGTTTGAATTAGTGAAATACCATCTTGTGAGTTTCTAGAAGCTTGATCTAAACCTCTAATTTGTCCTCTCATTTTTTCTGATATTGCTAATCCTGCTGCATCATCACCAGCTCTGTTAATTCTTAAGCCAGATGAAAGTCTTTCCATGTTTTTGCTTTGTCTTCCTGCTGTAACACCCAATTGTCTATGTGTGTTCATAGCCATAAGATTGTGATTAATTCTCATAAATTTACCTCCCTGTTTTTTTGCTGCGAGCATCCTTGCCCGTATTTATATAGCTGTTCACATGTGAAGTTATCAGCTTATTTAATATTTATATCGGTGAATTTTGAGTTTACTTTAGCAAAAAGTAAAAAAAATTAAAAACTTTTATATATATTAAATCGTTTTACATAAGTAAAACTTCCATTAATTCTCATTTCTCATTTCTCCATTCTCAATTCAATATGTTTCACGTCAGTAAAACTTCCATGTTACTCGTTTCTAGTTTCTCATCTCTCGTTCTATTTGTTTCTCGTTTAAGCAGTTCACTGCCTACTTCCACAAAAGATCCTTCGACTCGCTTCGCTCCCTCAGGATGACAATAAACAGTTGATAGTTGATAATTAAATGATGCTTTACGTTAGTAAAGCTACAATGTTACTCGTTACTAGTTACTATTCTCTCGTTCTAAATGTTTTACGTCAGTAAAACTTCCATGTTTCTCGTTCCTCGTTTCTCATCTCTCGTTTATAATGCTTTACGTCAGTAAAGCCACCTTGTTACTCGTTCCTCATTACTAGTTGCTCGTTATTTTTTTTATCAGTTTCACTGCATAAAAAAAATTGCTCCTTTGGAGGGCGAAGCAATTTTTTATGGGTTTTGAGGGGTCATGTTACTTCTGTAACTGTTTAATCCTTGTTTGTTTTGTTTCATATTTTCTATTTGATTTCTTAACTGATTTTGACTTTTCTTTAAATTTTTTATGTTTTCATCTTCTAGCTTCATGATTTTTGATACAGTTTTTATTGTATCTGAGCTTATATTTTTTTTATTATCTAAATTATCAAAATGTTTATTTATTTTACTAATAATATTATCTTTATCATCTATTAAACTATTTAATAAGTCCAAGTCTTGATCTTCTATAGCTTTTTTTTGACGGTTTGTACATTCTTCATATTGATTGACAAGGTCACACAACACTTTTTCTTACCTCATTTTCATTGATTTTCATCATTTGATACCAAGTATCTCTAAATTCAACTACTAATTCCAATGCTTCATTTAAAGCGTTATTATTTTTATTTATATTTCCTTCAACTAATTTAGATTGTATGAATTCATACAATTTTGACATCTGATTAGAAACTGAAAAAGACATATTTAGTGTAGCAGACAACTCTGCAATAATATCTTGAGCTTTTAATACTGATTTATTAGCTTTTTCAAACTGTTTTTGATTGATACACTCTACTGCTATTTTTATATGTTTTATGCACTCGTTATACAACATTAACGTAAGTTCACTAGGTGAAGCTGTCAGTATTTTTTGCCTTCGATATTCATTAGTTGCTGATTTCATATTGTTGTTCATATAAGTACTCCCTTCAAGATTTTTATTAACCACAGCAATGACACGATAGTACTCCCTACTTTCTAAAATAAAAACTTTCAACTTTATACTTTTAATATTTCTACTGTGAAAACTGTGAATATAACCATTCGCTTTGAGAATTCATTCTTTGAATGGCCGCTTCCATTGCTGAAAACTTCTGCCAATATCTATCTTCTTTGTTTTGCATTCTTTCTATTGCTTGTTTAACACGTTTTTCTATTTTCTCAATCTTGTCATTTAAAATATTTTCATTTTGAGAAGAATCTCCATTAAGACCAGCTTTTTCCAAAAGCACTCCTTTATTACCTGCTTCATCTCTACTAATTCTAACATTATCCATAATAACATCATGAACTCTTTGTGCAAAACCTATTTCTCCATATCTTCGTGCTCTATCTTTTGACGAAAGTGTTGCTCTATATTTAATATCTTCTTCTTTCTTAAATAATTTCATTACTCTATTTGGATCTTTACTTATTTCTTCTTTTAACTTTGTTTCATCTATAATAAGTTCAAATTTACTATGATCTTCTTTTGGTAAAGTAATACCAATATCTTTAAATGATATACTTACACCATCAACTTTATCCCAAAAAGCATATCTCAAATTTTTCTCTATATTCATAAGAATACTATCTCTTCTTAATATTCCACTTTTCGCTTTTTCTTCCCAAAGTTCTATTTGTTTTTCACTCATTCCAGCTTTTTCTTCATCCGTTAAGGGTTTATATTCTAGATACTGTTTTTCATTAATTTTTTCATGTATTGTACTAATCATTTCATTAAAGCTTTTTACAAAATTAAAAATTTTGTCATATACACCCTCTGTATTGTTTTCTACGTTATATTCAATAGCTTGAGTTGTCTTTTCTTTTAATGAATATGTTACACCGTCAATAGTAAATACATTAGAGCTTCTTGTAATTTCACTAGTCTTACTTTCATCGTTAATATACAATATTGCATCTTGACCATTTTTTATTTCTGTATCTGTAATGTTTATGTAACTTGAATGTCCAAAAAAATTACCAGATATATTTGATATTTCTATATTAGAACTTACACCAGTATCTTTAGATTCAAGTGTAAATTTATCTGTTAATGTACTGTAAGTAATAGTTACTTTTGCATCTGATACATTTATTTCATCCATTATATCTCTTACTGAAGTTGATTTATCAAATGTAAATAATTCTCCGTTTATTCTAAATGAAATTTGATCATTTTCGTTAAAAAGTTGTTCAGCACTTCTATCAATATTTAAAAGGTTTCTGTCTCCGCTTTTGATTCCTACATCTTCTAAAAAATTAGCTGGCGAGTCTACAACATTTATTGTTTGAATAATACTATTAGGTGCAGTTAATTCTAAAGTATTTTCAGAAGATATAGATGCTTTTACTCTGTCATCTCCATAGAAATCATTAAATTGGCTGTTAAGATCATTAATTAATTCTGTTGAATTTGCATATGATTTATTAACATTAACCATACGCATTACTCCGTCTAGTGATATAGCAAAAACTTTATTATTATAGCCACTATAATCTAAAGGATATGTCAGTGAATTTAAATCAACTGTTCCTTTAATAGCACCACTGCACTTAGCAGTACTTTGAGTTGAAGATGCTTTTGCAATTTGTTTTATTTCATTGATAATATACTTACCATTTACAGCATCACCATTAGCTAGAATATCTATATATTTCTCAAAATCATTAGCAGTATTGCTTAATGCTACATTTTTACTACCGCCAGTTAATAAAATATTGTTCTCTGAATCAAACACATTAAAACAATCATTTTTGAATTTGTAAAGCATATCTCTTATTTCATGATAAGCTTCCTGCTGCCAAACAGCTAACTGCTTATCTGCTTTTAGGGAATCTACTTTATTCTTTTCTCTAGAAATCAATTTTGCTATTATTTCATCTGTATCCATACCTGAAGCAAGTCCGCCTATTCTTAAATTTCTATAAGATGCTCCATTTATTGAACTAACCATATATATCATTCCTTTTTTTAATTAACCACGGAAGAACACTAAATAATATTCCGCAAGTTTTGTATTTATTTATTTTATTTTGGAATTTGCATTTATATTTATACTTTACTATCAACTATGATGCCTATGTGTTCCATTAGACCTGATGCGTAATCAAGCAGTTTTTGAGAAGGGATTTGTTTGATTACTTCATCAGTTTTGCCATCTATAACTTTAATAACATAAGTTTTTGTTTCTTTATGATATGTATATTCCAATCTCTTGTCATCAGCTTTAAAATCTTTGTTTACACTTTCTACAGCACGTTTTAAATCATCTTCATGAATATTCATATTTAATTGGATTTCATGAGGGTTGATTTTAAAAAGTTTATCATTGTTATTATGATTTGCAGTTCTTTCAGTATTTGACTGCATTGTTATACTGTTAATAGCTGGTGTGCTGTCTATCATTTGTAAAACTCCTTTCTCTTTTAATTAATCACGTAAACACATGGAAAACCACAGAATTGTGTTTTGCACTATTTTTAAAAATAAAGTTGCATCTTTTAATGCAACTGTTTTTTGACTTCTATTTTTATTATCGGATATATTTTTAAAATCTTTATAATTTTTGCTTAGAAATTTTATTAACAAGTTCATCTAAATTTATTTCTTCTGCATCTACCCTTGAATCTATATTTGTTCTACATATGCTGTCTATAATTTCTTTCCGTATAATTTTTATATCATTTGGAGCTTTTATTCCTATCTTTACCTTGCAGTTAGATATTTCTAATACAGTTATTTCAATATTGTCTCCTATCACCAATGATTCGTCATTTTTTCTAGTAATAACAAGCATTATTTTATCCTCATCACTTTTTAATTACATCAACTATATATTTTGTATCATACCTGTCATCATCAAGTATGATTTGCTTTCCTTTGTTAGTTGCTAATGATAAAATTATTGGGCTCTTTAAATTAAGAGAAATACTGCTCTTTGACAAAGTAACTATACTTAAAATAATAATATTACAAGGGTTATTAGCTCCGATTTTATTTAACTCTATATCATCTATTTCTATATCATATTCTTTATAAATTTCAAAGGGCGGTACGACTATAAAGCTGATTTGAGGATCTTCTAAAGAAATCATTAATTTAAAAGGATTATCAGAATTTTCACTTTTATTTATAAATATAAACCTTCTAAGGTATTCAAAACCATATAATCCATTTTCAAATATAAATACATCTTCTGCTAATACATTATCATCTTCTTGTATTTCATTTTCATCATGCATGGCTTCTTCACCTACCTTAAAAAATCCACAAGTGTCGGCTGTATAATTCTTGCTCCCATAGATAAAGCTGCGTTATAAACTAATTCAGACATTTTGTAATCCATAATTGCTGCTTCTTCGTCGACCCCTTCTACACTTTTTTGTAATTCACCTAAATTATACTTGCTGTCTTCAATTTGCTTAACTATGGTCTCAATTCTTACAGTTCTTCCTCCTAATTTGGATATTGAATTTTGAATCTTATCATTTCTCTCTTCTAACTTTTCTTTTAGAACCATCAATTCTTCATTTGTCCCATCATTTAGTAAACTTTCACTTACTTTATCTAAAAGACCTATTAAGTTTTCTTCACCATAGCCTGTTATAGAAACACCAGGCATTGATATGTCTAGATTAGTTCCGCTTCCTGTCTTAACCACCACAGTTTCATTTTTAAAATCATTAAATTGTTCATCTGTCATAGTTGATACATCTACATTGTTGTAATAAAGCTTACCATTTTTAAGTTTCATTGGATTAGCAGCAGTATTATATCCTCCAAAAACATACTTTCCTGCAAATTCTTTGTTTAAAAGATCCATTATACTTTCTTTCATGTTTTTAACTACTTCTGACATATTAGCTTTATCATTAGCATTATAAGTCCCATTTGAAGCTTTTCTTAGTTCCTCTATAACTTGATCTATGTCATCAGTAACAGATGATAGAGCTGTTTCACATTCTAGCACTGTACCTTTAGCATTAGCTATATTGCGTTCATACTGCTCTATTCTCCCTAATTTATTTCTTAGATTCATACTCCTTATTGCATCATAAGGATTTTCAGATGCCTTTTGAAAAGATTTACCTGTTGCAGCTTTAATATGCTTTCTGCTCATTTGATCATAAATATTGTTAAGATTATTCACAACCTGTCGTGATAACATTTTATTTGTAATTCTCATTTCAATCTCTCCTTTTAATCATATTAAGCCTTTTATTAACCCACGGAAAAACACTGAATAATGCCCCCATGTTCCTCGTTACCCATCTCTCTGTTCTAAATGTTTTACATTAGTAAAACTTCCATAACTTTTCACTCTTAACTTTTATCTTTTATCTTATTCAAGATCCTTCGACTACACTTCGTTTCGCTCAGGATGACTATAAATAATTAATAGTTGATAGTGTATAATTGATAATTAATTATTTAAATTTCAATAGAAATTTATTCATTGTTTCTCGTTTCTAGTTTTTCGTTCTAAATGTTTTACGTCAGTAAAATTTCCTTAACTTTTATCTTTTTACTTTTAACTCTTATTTAATTCTACACCATATTTATTAATGTTTCTAGCATTTCGTCTACCATTGTTATGAGTTTTGCTGCTGCTGAGTAGGAATGCTCAAATCTTACCATATTAGTAGATTCTTCATTTATTGACACTTCCGAAATTGATAGTCTTTGCTCATCAATATGGTATGTAAGCTCCATTTGACTTTTATTTCTACTTTTATAATAACCACCAGTAATAGCCATTTGTGATATTGTATTTTCGAAGTATTCTTCTATGTTTCCTATTACTTCTGTTTTTGTTCCTTTAGTTATCGTAATGCCTGTTGCATCACGTAGAGCATCAAATTTAATAATATTTTGGTTATTACCATGCTTTATATCTAAATCTATTTCTACTAATGATGCTGCAACATTATAGCCGCTTTCTAAAAGAGCATCTGATACTGTTATATCTCTTGCTGTTATTTTTGTAGAGTCGAAAAATTCAACTCCTGTTGCAGAATTTTTACTTCCGTACGGAATAGTCCATCCTGCTTTATTTATCTCATTAAACTTCTCTACTATTGTCTGTGCTAAAGTATCAAGCCTATCAAGATAAAATGGAACACCTTGATCATTTTCTGTATTTCCATCACGCATATCAAGCATGCCTTTTAATTGTCCGCTTTTTATATCTACCTTATTTGTTGAATTTATCCATTTAATATCATACATTTGAGCACCAGTATATGGACTTTTGTATGAAGGTTTAGCTACAATTTCGTTTGTATTAAAGTGATCAACTAACGATACCCCTCCAATGCTTATGCTAAATCTACCGTCTTGTGATTCATTTACTGAAATATTTACTATACCTGATAACGAATCAACAAGAAGATTACGCTGATCTCTTAAATCATTTGCCTTTTCTCCTGTTAGCTCATAATCAAATATAGTTTTATTTATGTCTCTTATCTGTTCTGCCGTAGCGTTTACTTCTTCTATCATTAAAGTAATATTTCTATTTAATTCTTCTTGATAATCTGTCAACTCCTTACTTGCAGTTTTTAATGTATCTGTTAATTTAACTGCACTTTGAACAAGTATCTCTCTAGCATTTCCATCATGTGCTTTATCTGTAAGTTCTTCAATTTTACTGAATAAATCACCTAGAGCAACACTTATTCCATTTTCTGAAGGTTCCGGTAAGATGTTTTCAATGTATGCCATTGCAGCATCTTTGGCTGAAAGCTCATTCATTAAAGAATTTTCATTTCTAAATTGATGATCTAAATATTTATCTCTTATTTGGTTTAATTGATCAATATTAACCCCCCCGCCAACATTAGCTGATCCGGAAAGTGTATAATTACTGTTTGTCATGTTGGGCTTAGCTGAAAGTTCCAATCTTTGCCTCGTATATCCTTCTGTATTTTGATTTGCTATATTGTGACCTGTTACTTCCATTGCCTTTTGGCTAGCGAAAAGTCCACTTCTTGCTATTTCCAATGTATAAAAACTACCCATATATGCATCTCTCCTTAAATTAACTCGTTAATTAATCCGTCTTTTTTATTTGCTGTATCATTATTTATATCGTACGTTTCTCCTTCTATATTGTTTAGAGTTTTTAATGAAAAATCTATCCAATCAAGTCTGCTTTTAATGAGCATGTTGTTAGTTTGATTGATTTGTGCTAATTCACTTATTTTATTTGTAAGATTTTCTTTAATTTCTGTCAATTTCTTAGCATTTTTTTTATCAACATATTTTTTCAGCTCTGTTATACAATAGTTTTCTCCACTATAGCCTTCATTTAACATGTATTCTTTAACTAGCAATGCTCTGCTCTTTTCTATTGCAGAAAATTTCATCGTCAAAGCATCTTCCATTTTAATTAGTTTATCGATTTTCTCAATATCATTATCTTGTACAGCAGTACGTATTTTTTTTGATAAATCTACTAATCCTTGACATATTTCAATTTCTTTTTCTAAAATATTTATTATTTTATTCATTGACATATTATTTTTTCTCCCAAGTTCTTAGAATTATCTTTCACATTTATCAATAATACTTTTTGCTATTTTTAATATGTCTATCTCATAATTACCATTTTTCATCTTAGAGGATATCGCGTTTAACTTATGATTTGATTCACATTTATCCATTTTCTTAAGTTCTTTCATGGCTTTGTCGTATATATTGTAGTCACTAGAAATATCAACCTTGACTTTGTCAACATTGTCAGGTTTTATTTCATTGTTTGTCTTTTCTGATGATTTGCGATATTTTTCTAACATATTTATATAATTTGAAGATTCTATTTTCAAACCGCTAGCTCCTCTCTTATTTATCTTCTAAGCTTATTAGCCAGTGCTTGCATTTCATCAATAGTTTGAATTACCTTTGAGTTCATACTAAATATTCTTTGATTTTTAATTAATCCTACCATTTCATTTGCAGTATCTACATTCGACAATTCAAGAAAACCCTGCCTAACATTTACATCTTCATTTTTCTCAGGTCTTCCCGAAAATGGAGTTTCTACATATAACCCTGAACCTTTTGTTACAAGTCCATTAGGGTTTTGAAAACTTACCAGATTCATTCTTATAGATTTACGTGAATCACCATAATGAATTTCTCCTTTATCATTAATGTTTACTTCATTAATTTCATCACGAATTTTTACCTTGTTTCCTCTATAATCTGATAAAAAATACCCATTTTCATTTACAATATATTTATATCCTCTTGATGCTGGAGTGAATGAAAAACTTCCGCCTCTAGTATAAAGTCTATCTCCTTGATCGTCTATTACTCCAATAAAACCGTCACCACTTAGTGCTATATCAAGATTCCCTTCGCTCTCTACTAAGTCTCCCTGTGAAAAATCTCTTTCTATGTTGTTTATATATGAACCACATCCAATATCATAATGTGTATTTGCACCATCAGGATATTCTTTCAAATATGTTGAATATAACGCATCTTCAAAGCTAGCACGGTTCTTCTTATATCCCTTAGTATTTACATTAGCAATGTTATTTGATACTATATTTAATCCTTTCTGCCTATATCTCAGAGCTGTTCCTGCTGTATAAAATCCTTGTATCATACACATCTACACCTTTCCAATTTCATTAGCTGCTAACTGATATATTTGATCTAACATTTGTATTGCTCTCTGACTTGTTTCATATCGTCTAGAAACTTCTACCATATTAATCATTTCTTCTGTCATATCAACATTTGAAGCTTCTATTTTACCCTGTAAAACCTGACAATTTGCTTGAGTAATGTTTTGTAAACCTTTTGAATTGATATATATACCATTATCTTTTTTATGTAATGCTTCGAAATTTGTAAAATCAACTACATTCATAGCATCTATTCTTCTTCCGTCTACGTATACTGTGCCGCTTTTATCAATTGTAAAATCATCTGATCGTGTTCTTATGAAACCTCCTCTTTGCCCAACAATTCTTCCTTTTAAAGGTATACATAAGTAACCTTCTTCGTCAGTTTCAACAGATGCACTTCTTAAATATGCAGGTCCCTCTTCTGTATCTATAGTTATAAAACCACTGCCTGATATTGCTATATCATTTTTGTTGTCTGTTTCTTCAAGTCTCCCTTGTGTAAATTTTGTTATTACTTGTTCAACATATACACCAGGTTTAAAAGTTAATAGACCAGAGTTAAATCTTTTATCTGCTCCCGGCATAAACTTTTCCATTTGACTTGACAATATACCATTAAAAGATCTTCCTAAAACAATATCTTTTTTGAATCCATTAGTATCGCTATTCGAAACATTGTTAGAAGTAACATTTACTTTCTTCTGTAAATACTTCATATTACTTCCAAGACTATATAGACCTTGCTCCATTAGTTAACAACTCTCCTTTTCTCGATACAAATATATTTATACTATTTACATCGGTTATTTATTAAAATACTTTAAAAAAATATATTTTATTATTGATTAGTTATTTTTTTATTTAATTTGGATATTGCATTTTTCATTATTTGTGAAACTCTTGATTCTGATATGTTCATAACATATCCAATTTCTTTTAATGTCAATTCTTCTCTGTAATATAAAGATATAATTTTCTGTTCTCGTTCATTTAGACATTCAATTGCTTCTACAAGCATTTTTTCTATTTCTTTTTTTAATATAATATCTTCTGGACTGTATTGCTGACCAAAAGACTTATTAGATGGCATTATGCCGTTGCTCACTGCATGCTCAAACGATATAATATCAGCACATGCTACTTTCTCCATCGTTTCATGCAGTTCATTTATTGACATACCTGTTTCTTTTGAAATTTCAACATCTGTAGGCTGCCTTAGGAATTTTTCTCTTAAAGTTATTTCAGCCTGCTCGATTTTTCTTTGTTTTTCTCTTATTCCTCTTGAAACCCAGTCCTGTTTTCTCATGTGGTCTTTGATAGCACCTCTTATTCTTATTGATGCATAGGTTTCAAATTTTACTTTTTTCATATAATCATATTTTTGTATAGCATCTATTAGTCCTAGTATACCTATACTATAGAAGTCTTCTCTTATATGCATATTTCCCGTTCCTTGAAGCATTACATTAACAACTTTTCTTACTATAGGAAGATACTGCATGATAAGTTCATTTCTGCATTCTATACTTTCAGTATTTTTATACTCACTCCATAATTTATTAACACACAACGCTTTTTCCCCTTTCAAGCTAAATACTTATATTACCTACAACCTTAATATCACATGTTGTGTCTATTTCTGCCACAGACAATACATCAATTTGTGTATCACTTTGCTTAATTAAGCTTTTTATGTAACGCCTTAATAATGGTGTAGTTATAATTACAGGTCTATATCCTTGATCTAATGATTGTCTATATTCTTCTCTAGCTTTATTAGTAAACGAATTTATTTCTTCTGGTTTCATACCGGATCTATTATTGTTTTGATTCATTAATGTTTCTGTTATTTTCTGTTCCAGTTCCGGAGAAATAAGAATAACTTCCATTTGATTATTATGTATGTATTTCTCACATATTTCTCTTCTAAGTCCTTGTCTTACATACTCTGTTAACTCATCTATATTTACAACTGTTCTACCATAGTCTCCGAGTATTTCTAGAATAGTTGGCATATTCTTAATTTTTATACCTTCTTCTAGTAAATTACATAAAACTTTTTGCAGAGAACCTAGTGATATAACTTCTGGTATAACGTCCTCAACAAGTGCAGGATATTTTTTAGCTAGTGCATCTATAAGAGTTTTTACCTCTTGTCTGCCCAGCAGTTCATGACTGTGAATCTTTATAATTTCTGAAATATGAGTTGCTATAACTGATACAGGATCAACCACAGTATAACCTTGTATCTCTGCTTTCTCTGCTTCTTCAGGTTTAATCCATAATGCAGGCATACCAAATGCCGGTTCTATTGTCTCTATACCTTCAAAATCTCCTGTTCCTTCTCCAGCATTCATTGCAAGAAGATAGTCAACTAATATTTCTCCTTCTCCAACTTTTGATCCTTTAATCTTAATGCAGTACTGACTTGGCATTAAGACAGGATTGTCTTTAACTCTTATTTGAGGTACTATTATACCCATTTCTACTGCACACTGTCTTCTTATCATAATCATCCTGTCTAATAATTTTCCACCCTGCTGTTTATTTACTAAGGGTACAAGATTATATCCGAACTCTACGACAATAGGGTCTGAAAATATATAGTCAGTAATATCATGCTGTTCTTCTACTGGTGGAGCTGCTTGAGGCATGTTCTCTTCAGCTTCTGCTTCTTGTTTTTCACTGTATAATCTATATCCAAGAAATAAAAATAATGATCCAATAGCTATAAGAGGCCCTTTTGGCAGTCCCGGAATAAGTGTAAGAAATAAAAGTGCTCCTCCACCTATAAATAGAACTATATACATTGAAAACAGCTGTCCAATAACTTCTTGATTCAAATTTCCTTTTGATGCTGACCTAGTTAATATGATTCCAGAAGCTGTTGAGATGAGTAATGCAGGTATCTGAGATACTAGACCATCTCCAACTGTTGCAAGAGTATATATTTGAACAACTTCTGACAAGTCTTGTTTGCCTATAACTAGTCCTATTATTATTCCACCAATTAAATTTATAACAGTTATTATAATGCCTGCAATGGCATCCCCTTTTACAAATTTAGTAGCACCATCCATTGAACCATAGAAATCTGCCTGCCGCTGAATTTCTTCTCTTCGCAATTTAGCTTGTGTTTCATCAATAAGTCCTGCATTTAAATCTGCATCTATTGCCATTTGTTTACCAGGCATCGCATCAAGTGTAAATCTTGCAGCTACTTCTGAAACTCTTTCTGATCCTTTTGTTATTACAATAAATTGAATTACTATTATTATTATAAATATTATTAATCCTACAATTGCATTTCCTTTAATAACAAAGTTACCAAATGTGCTAATAACATTTCCCGCATTACCGTTTTCCCCTAATATCAAACGTGTTGATGATATATTTAAGGATAAACGGAATAATGTTGTAATTAGCAGAATTGAAGGAAATGATGAAAGTTCCAGTGGGTTCTTCACGTATAATGTTGTAAGTAGGATTATTAAAGCTAACGATATATTTACTATAAGCAATATGTCAAGTAATACTGTACTTAACGGTACTACTATTATTATTATTATCCCTATGATTAAAATTGCTATCAAGCTGTCTTTATAATTGTAGCGAATAAGCCCTTCCCCCAATCAACACTGAGTCCTCTCCGCACTTTTATTAAGATAAAAACTAATAGTGAAAAGTTAAAAGTTGCGGTTAATTTACTCATAATAATTCGTAAATTTATTTTTTTTATTTAATGCTTTACAACAATAAAGCTACCATTAATTCTCCATTTCATTTCTCCATTCATAAACAACCATGTGTATAGTTAATAATTAATCAATACTTTACTCAGTTAATTCATAAATCTTTTTTATTTTAATTAATGCTTTACGTTAGTAAAGTCACCTTGTTTCTAGTTAATCGTTTTTCGTTCCTCGTTTATAAAATTATTCTTAGAATGTTTTCATATAGTCTGATTGTAAAATCATTGACTACCCCTAGTATCCATGAACCTAAGAATACTAATAAAGCAAATACACAAACTATTTTAGGTACAAACGCCATTGTCTGCTCATTTATTTGTGTTGTTGCTTGAAAAATAGCTACAATAAATCCTGTTATTAGCGCTCCTGCTAACATAGGTGCTGAAGCTGTAAGTATTGTTATTATCGCATCCTTCCATATCATAACAACATCTTCATAAGACATAAAAACATTCCTTTCATTCTAGTATAATGTGCTGCGCACTATTTAAGCGAGTAATAAGTACCGAATAACTAGTAACTTATAAGTTAATAGATAAAAGTTAATAATTAATAGTTATGGTTAATTTACTCATAATAATTCGTAAATTTATTTATTAATAATTGTTTTACTTCAGTAAAACTTCCATAACTCTTAACTTTACACTTTACACTTTTATCTTAAAGAGTTTCTCCATTCTCATTTCTCATTTCATAAAGATCTATCGTTATCTTTTTAACCGAAACTTAAAACTATTGTTTTAAAGAGCAGTGTCCAGCCGTCTATCAGTATGAATAGTAATACTTTAAAAGGTAGAGAAATCATAGCTGGAGGCATCATCATCATACCCATAGCCATTAATACGCTTGAAACAATCATATCAATAACTAGGAATGGAATGTATAGTAAAAATCCTATAATAAATGCTTTTTTTAATTCACTTGTAATAAACGCCATCATTAAAACTACTGAAGGTATATCATCAAGTGAACCAGGCTTTTCTTCTGCTCCATATAATCCAAGAAAAAAATCTATACTATCAGGCTCGGTTTTTGCATGTTTAAACATGAATTCTCTTATCGGTTCCATTGCAGCATTATATGCTTCTTGCGTTTCTATTTCTCCTGCCATGTATGGATCATAAGCTTCTGTTTTTATATCTGCAAAAACTGGATTCATTATAAAAAATGTAAGCACTAATGCAATACCAATTAAAATTTGATTAGGAGGCATCTGCTGTGTACCCATAGCATTTCTTGTAAAAGATAAAACTATTATTATTCTGGGAAAAGCTGTTACTGTCATTATTATTGACGGTAATATAGTTAAAATTGTTAATATAACCAGTATCTTAACTACATCTGTTGTACCACTTCCGCCGCTCAATACATCTTGCAAAACTGATGTTTCAGGCTCAGCCATTGCTGTATGAGTGTTTATTAAAAGTATAAAAACAAAAGCTAAAAGACTAGTTATTATTCGTTTTGATTTTACTTTTGATATACTTTTCCAAAACTGATGGAAAGTTCTTGTTTCCTTGTTCTGCCTGAATATCATTTAAATCCTCCTGCTTAATTACATCTAATACATTTATTCCTCCTTGAGTAACTCCTAATAACATAATTCTATCACCTGATTTAACTATTTCTATCCATTTGTCATTAGCTAAATACAGCCTGTCAAGAGATTCTAAA
Organism: Tissierellales bacterium; assembly: GCA_018433765.1. Classification (GTDB taxonomy): domain Bacteria; phylum Bacillota; class Clostridia; order Tissierellales; family Sedimentibacteraceae; genus SM3-B41. Next base: position 417,934 of record JAHDQO010000004.1, on the reverse strand, counting down.
TATCTGCTTTTTCTTAGATTATATTTACCTGAAGTTAATAAGCGTTTACTCAAATATCCAGATATAAATAGTATTATGATAAATGCTATAATGCCTACAACAGCTCGTACACCCTCCAATATTTGTCCTCCAAATTTATAATTAATTAACCACGGAAGCCTGAATTGCGCTTCGCACATTTAAACGAGTAACTTTTAAGTTAATAACTAAAAGTTAATAGTTAAAAGTTATGGTTAATTTACTCATAATAATTCGTAAATTTATTTATTAATAATTGTTTTACTTTAGTAAAACTTCCATAATTTTTCACTTTTATCTTTTAACTTTTATCTTAATTTAGTTATTGCGTCAAGAACTCGTTAAAGTATACTCGCAGGATACTTTCTACTCCAAGTTCATCTTGTAGAGATTTTTCTATTTTAGATCCTATTTTGTTTTGTATATCATCATCTCTATACTCAATTTCACTTGTACTTCTTAATACTTCAATAAGAAGGTCTGTAACTTTATATGTATTTTCTTGGAGTAATTTACTTTCTTTTTCATCACTCAATTCTATTACTAATCTACACATAACAACTTTTTTACTGTTCTTTATATTGGTAATAGTTCTTTCATCAATCGAGAATTTATAAACTTCTTCTACAACTTTATCATCTTTTTTACTATCCTGATTATCATCAGGACCATTTTTTATATCCATAAGAATTACTAATACAGCTCCTCCTATTAAAATGCATAATGCTAGAAGAACAATTAATAATATAACAACAGCATTTTTTTTCATTTGTTCTTTTCTTCCTTTCCACTTGTCTACTAAGTTTATATATCAAACTCAGAATCTAATTCGTTCTTTTTCGTTCTTTTAACCAACACAATATCTGTCCTTCTGTTTTTTGCTCTGCCTTCAAGAGTATTGTTATCACTTATTGGATTATACTCTCCATAGCCTAAAGGCATAAGTTTTTTAGGTTCTAGCCCTATATCATATTTTAAAAAGTACAAGACTTCCAATGCTCTTTCTAAGGAAAGCTCAAAATTGTCACGAAATCTTTCAGTATGTATTGGAACATTATCGGTATTTCCTTCGGTAACTATATTATCTAATGTATTATTATAATCTTTGATAATAACAGCAATATCCCTCAGTGTGTCACATGACGCTTGACTAAGATTAGCTTTACAAGGATCAAACAATAAATTGTTTGCTAGCCTTATTCTTATCTCAGATTCTGATTTCATAATTTCAAATTCCATACCCTCATTAATATTGTGCTGCACTAATGCATTATACAAGCTTTCAAAATTTTTATCAATTATTTCTTTTTCTTCTTTGCTCAATTCTTCTCCATTTTCTTCATCTTCATTCTTGATTTGTTCTGCTAAATCATCATCCCCCTCTTCTGCAGTTCCCTGCGCATCTATTCCTTCCTCTTCTTCCCCTTGCTTATCTTTTCCATCTTCTTCTTCTCCAGCTGCTACTTCTCCATCTTCTTCTTCATCTTCTTCATCTTCTTCTTCATTATTTGACTCTTCGTTTTCCAATATTATACTTGAGTTATCAAGTATCGAATCGGAAGCCCCCTCCTCTTGAAATATTATCTGCTTTCCTGTGAAAGATAGCACTATTTCTTTCCATTTTGCAGCATCTACTGTAGAAAATGAGAATAGTAATACAAAAAAAGCAAATAACAATGTAACTAAATCACTATAAGTAGTTAACCACGCATCTCCACCTGATTCATTGTTTTTATTTCTTTTCTTCATCGCTATCTTCCTCTAAATTACTTCTATATTTTTCTGGCAAGAATGTCTTAAGCTTTTCCTTAATCATTAAAGGTGACTCACCTGACTGTACAGCCATTATACCTTCTATTACCATAGCTTTGTATGTAGCTTCACTTTCACTCTTTACTTTGAGTTTATCTGCTATAGGAAGAAATACAGCATTTGCAAAAAGTGAACCATAAAATGTTGTAACTAAAGCAATACTCATTGCAGGTCCTACCGCAGAAACATCACTCAAATTTTGCAGCATTATAATTAATCCTATAAGAGTTCCTACCATACCAAATGCAGGTGTATATTTACCTAGCGTACGATAAATTCCCTGACCGTCATTATGTCTTTCCAGCATATTATCCACTTCCATTTCAAGTATGCTTCTAATCATTTTTGGATCAGTTCCATCTACAATAAGTAAAATACCTCTTTTCATGAAGTCACTGTCTATATCTGAGACAAATTTCTCCATTGCAAGAAGCCCTTCTTTTTTAGCTATATAAGATAACTGGCTGAACTGTTCTATAGTATCCTCAAAATTATATTGTTTGCCCCCAAAAGCTTTTGATGTTACTTTTATTATATTTTTCAGTTTGCTAAGCGGATAGCTTGCAAGCAGAGCAGAAAATGCTCCTCCTAAAACAATTAATATAGAGCCTAAATCCATAAAAGCAGATAATGGACCTTTTGTTACTATCCCAATTATTACTAGTACAAAACATGCTACAACTCCAAGTATTGTTGATAAATCCATTCGTTTTACACTTCCTTTAACTAGCTAGGATATTGCATATGTATTTTCCGTTTATATTCAATTATTTTTTGTGCTATTTCTTCAGCACTTTCTTTAACGACATATGTATTCCCATGTATTGTTTTTATTACCGTATGCGGTACCTCTTCTACGTTCTCAATTACTTCACAATTCAAATAAAATACTTGATCATTTATTCTAGTTAGTTCTATCATTACATCACATCCATTAATTCTTGCCCGAAAAAATTCCGGGCAAGAAATGTATTTTTTTGAATTAAATCTATTATATAAATTTTACATTTTGCATTTTTAATTTTAAATTAAAATTTATTTATTATCGTTTAAGATTTACTAATTCTTGAAGCAATTCATCAGATGTTGTTATTATTCTTGAATTAGCTTGAAATCCCCTTTGTGCTACTATCATTTCAGTAAATTCTTTTGATAAATCTACATTAGACATCTCTAAAGAGTTTGATCTTATCTTTCCTCTTTCATCAGTAGCTGGTGTTCCAACTTGTGCTTCTCCTGAGTTTAATGTAGCAGCGTATAAGTTATTTCCTACTTTTTCAAGTCCAGCAGTATTCGTAAAAGTAGCAAGTGCAATTGTTCCTTGATGCTGTTTCATACCATTTGAAAAAGACCCCATTATCTTTCCTTCTTTGTCAATTGTTACATTGTCAATTTTACCTGCATTATAGCCATCTTTTACATAATCAATATCTGTATCGTTTGAATTCTGTGTGAATTTATCTGCATCAAAAACTATATCATTTGTTGATATATCAATCGACCTAGCACCATTACTAAAATTTATCTTTATAGATTTCTTAACAGTATTCTTAGTATCTAATGTTCCATCTCCATTAAATACAAGTTTTCCTTTACCAGATGACAAACTTTTTATTTCTCTATCATCAGTAGTTACTTCGTAATCATATTCATTATTATCTGTCTTCATTATTTTTAATGTTATTAAATGTTCTTCTCCTAATGAATCAAAGATTGATATGCTTCGAGTAACAGCATTATCATCAGGTACAACCATTGCAACATCATATCGATCTATGTCTTCACCTGAAGGAACTTTTTCTGTCAAAGTAATTTTTGAAGATGCCGTAGTTCCATTGCTTGCACTATATATACCATCATTATTAATAACACTTACTAAATTAGTAGCTGTGTTAGTAGCAGTAGCACCTATCACAAACTCACCTGCTCCTGCTGTAGCTCCACTTGCAACAGCTGTATAAGATTTGTCACCGATTTGAATAATATCTCCTGCTTCAAAGTTTTTAGTTATATCAAATGAATATACTCCTTTTGTTCCTGCTTTAGATTTAGTAACTTCCTCATTTTCAAACCTTGATGATGAGCTTCCAGATGGTACTCCTCCAGTAAGACTCACAGAATTTCCGTTTGCTTTTCCTGCATCTTCTGTTATAACTATAGTATCTGTGTCTTCCTTTGAAACTATATAATGCTGACCTGGAGATTTACCATAATCACTACTAGCAGTAGTCAATGCATTAATAATAGCATCAATTTGATCACTTACAGATGATGTAGATGTTGAATCAATAGTCTTACCAGCACCAACTTCAATAGTATTACCACCAATTGAAATATTGGAATCTCCATTCACCAATGCATCTGTCAATTTAAAAGTCCATTCTCCTAATGTTTCAGGTTTACTCTTTGTTTTTACTGCAAAATTGCCTACCTCACCTACAGGTTGAGCTCCCGGATCATATAGTTCTGTATCACTGTCAATATTACCTGTAAAAACTAATTTGTCAGTAGCAGAAGCTGACATTGTAAGTCCTGCAACATTTATTGGTTTTAATGATCTACTTGTATTTACAGATGAACCTGACTTATTCCATCCTAATACAAGTTCACCGCTTGCTGTAGCTAAGTTTCCTTCACCATCTATTGTAAAGTTACCTGCTCTTGTATATCTTGTATTTATTCCATCACTTACAATGAAAAGTCCTTCTCCTTCTATTGCAAAGTCATCGGGATTATCTGTATTTTGTAAGTTTCCATTTTTCTGTATTGTAGCTATACTTCCTACTGATGTACCTAATCCTACTTGTGAAGGATTAACACCACCTGTTTTGGAAGACGAAGGTTGTGCAGCTATTAATGTTTGGCTGAACACATCCTTAAATGATACTCTTGATCCTTTAAATGCTGTAGTATTAACATTTGCTATATTATTACCTATTACATCAAGCTTAGTTTGATGCACTTTTAGTCCGGATACTCCGGAATACATTGAACTTAACATTTTTCCTCCTTTTGGTCGTATGTGAAGCTTATCTATCATTCAAAGCTTCATAGCTTCCTAAAAGGTCCAGCTATATACTTACGACTCCATCAACATTAGTAAATACTTTATCTTTTATGCTATCGACTATTGTTACAATAGTTCTAGATTTTACATTTGCTATCAAAGCCATGTCGTCCATCATAATTAATGAATTCTTTATATTTTTTTCACTGGCTTTATCTACTGCATTAGATATATTTTTTATATCTTCATCTGTTAATTTGATATTTCTTTGTTCTAGCCTTAAGTTAGCATGTTTTGAAAAAACAACATTATCTTTTTTTCCTAAGATTTTGTTATTGGCTACTTTTTTTTCTAAAATATCATTAAAACTTGAATTACTAGTTTTTTTAAAAGTATTTAGTGAAGCTTTTCTATTTTTTTGTACGCCGACTATATTTGGATTTAATCTATTAGTCTCCATTTGTTACTCCTATAACACTATCTGGACTTATAACTTTATCTCCTACATTAAGCATAATCCCATCTGTATAAACTGATACTCCAGTAACTATACCATTTACCATTTCTACTGCATCTGTATCTTCATTAACTGTCATGCCTCTTACATCTTTACCCAACAAGCTTATTGCTCTATTGTAAGAAGAGTCACTTCGTAAAGCTTGTATTTCTTCAAGCATAGTAAATTGTGCAGTTTGAGCTATAAAATCAGTATCATCCATAGGTGACAAAGGATCTTGATTTTTAATCTGTTCGACTAATAATTTCATAAATGCATCTTTATCAATGCTTTTTTTTGTTTCAGTGTTCATACTTGTATTGTTTACATTATTGTTTACACCAGATACATCCACATTATCCACCTCCTCTACACGTAATAATTAATTCTTACGTAGCCTAAGTTATCATTTGATTCTTTTTGTTCTTCAGATATAACAGTTTCACTTTTTGTCTGAAAAGTAAAGTTTCTATTTCCATCATCTTGGCTGTATTCTTGATTATAACTACCACCAGAAAAATCACGGGTGTTATATCCATTACTGCTGTTATCGTTATTACTGTTTGCTTCCTGCTGTACATTATTGTCTATTACTATTTGGTCGACTTTTACCATTTTAGTAGAAAGTACTGCTGATATTTCATTTATGCGTGAAGTTAGTATTCTTTTTACTTCTTCTCTTCCTGCACTTATTCTAGCAATACATCCTTGTGCTGTATTTTGAATATTTATTGTCATATCTCCAAGATATTCAGGCTTAAGTTTTACTGTTATGCTTGTACCATTACCAGCTTTACTAGTAGTAATGCTTTTAGCCATCTGCTGTATAATTGACATATCTTTTGTATTAATATCTTTTGAATAGCTACTGTCTTCATTTAAAGAAATATTGCTGCTGCTTTCTAAGTTAATATTTCCTTTCTGAGACATATCAGGTGTTTTGTCTGTACTCCTCACAGTTTGTTCATATACTGTGCTGAACTCTTCTTTTCTAACAGATGAAGTATTGTTTTTAATAGTTTCTTCATTTTTAAAATCTGTTTTTTCTAAAACATTTTCAGATTCAATATCTTTGTCGGTAATATTTACTAGTTTAGCATCTTTTAAATTAATTGTATTGTTTTTAGCATATTGTTTGTTAGGCTCACTGCTGTTTTGGTTTTGACTATTTTCTTCTTGTCCATCAGTAAATACTGTTGATTCACTTTTTTTAGTAATATGAATTTTACTTTCGCTGTCATTAATAAAGCTGCTAGTTTTTAATTTTTTATTTTCATTGATATCTTCGTTTTCAACTGCCAAAAAATTATTCTTTGATGTTTCTTCATTATTTACGTTAATACTTTCAACTTTAATTTTATCTTCAACTTGGACTTCTTCACCAATATCAGTAAACTTAACTTGATGCTTATTTTCTACTAATTTTACTTCATCATTTTTAGGAACTTGACTAACTATATTTTCTGTCTGATTATTTATATTTGTGTCATTTTGTACTTTGCTCTGCTGATTTATAAATATTACATTATTTAAATTAGCTAAACTTGTGCTGTTTGTTTCTTCTGATGATAGTTCTTCGCAAACTTTTTCCACACATTTACCTTTTTGGTCTGATAGTTGTTCATGTGTTTTATCATCGCAAGATACGTTTGCTGTACACTGACTAGTATTCTGTTTATCATCGTCTGTACTGCTTTTGTTTTTTACTTCCAATTCATCTAATATTGTTTCAAACTTACTTGAATTATCATTTTTTGTCTTTTTATTATTAGATTTTGACGAATTCGAAACACTGCTCGATTTTCCAATCGATGGAAGTATATAAGCTTCACTCACATTCTCACCTCCCTTCAATAATAGTTAATAGTTAATAGTTAATAGTTAATGATTTATTATTAACCACGGAATTACACGGAAGAACACGGAATTTAGTTGAAGCGAAAAACTAGTAATTAGTAACGAGTAATATGGTTTAAATTTTCTTAAAGAAAATTTATTCCTTAATTCTCATTTCTCATTTCTCCATTCTCAATTCATAAAGCTTTTCAACTCTTATCTATTATGTATTTTTTTACGTTAGTAAAACTTCCTTAACTTTTATCTTTTCACTTTTCACTTTTATCTTAGTTTGTTTATTCTTCAACTCCGTCATTGTATCTGCCTTGTGTTATTTTTGAAGCTGTATATGGACTTAGCTGTTCAAGTATTGAAGCTGCTTGATCTTTTTTTAAACTGAATATTATGTTTGTTATTAAATCTATATCGTCCATATTTGCCAGCATAGTGGCTGCTTTTCCTGCATCCATATCGCCTACAACATCGCTTATTTCTTCAATATTTTCTTTTACACCATAAATTTCTTTTTCTCTTGCCTCTAAACCTGCTAAAGTTTCTTGCATAGCAGTTTTTTCAATTAGGAACTCGTCTTCTGATTTCTTTAGATTTTCTTCTCTTGTAATTAATGCTTGTTCTTTATCAGCTAACTCTTTCTCGTGTATTCCAAAGTCTCTTTCATATTTACTTGCATATTCTTCTCCCAATTTTGTTGCTTCAGTTTCTAATTGTTCAGAAAGTAAGCTTGTAACAACTTGATTGACTAATTTATCTTTTATCCCAAATAAGTTAACTGCAAATAATGTTATAATAACAAATACAATTATGAGTATCGAAAATCCAGCAAAAATAATACTATTTATAGGATCCGATTTTTTTTTTTCTTTTTTATCTTTTTTAACCTTAACTTTTTTTTCTTTTTTTACTTTATCTTTTTTATTTCTTTTAAGCATATTAATTCTCACCTTTCGTATAACTAGCCAACTAACTGTTCTTTTCCACCTTTTGCAATTATAATTTCTTGATTTTTCTCAAGTTCTAGTATTGTAAATACAATCTTCTGCTGTGCTTCTTGAACTTCACTCAATCTTACCATTCCAAGCATATCAATTTCTTGAGATACAATTTCTTTTGCTCTTTGAGAGATGTTGTTAAATATTGTATTTTTAACTTCTTCAGTTGTAGCTTTTAATGCTAAGGCTAAATCATGATGTTCAATCTTAGATAATACAACTTGAATAGATCTTTGATCCAGTGTGATAATATCTTCAAATATGAACATTCTCTTCCTAATTTCCTCTGCCATTTCGTAATCATCTTCTTCGAGTTGATCAAATATTAATTTCTCAGTTCCCCTGTCTACTGATGATAAAATATCGGCAACAATATTTACACCTACTGTATCTGTATAACTTGTTGTTCCAAAGAAATTGTTAAGTTTTACTTTTACCTCTTCTTCTACTTGTTTTACAACATCAGGTGAAATTTTATCCATCTTAGCTATTCTCTTAACTATATCTGTTTGTCTTTCTTCATCTATAGATGAGAGTATAACTGCCGCCTGCTCTGGATCCATATAGGACATAATAAGTGCAATAGTTTGGTTTCTCTCATACCTTAAAAAGTTTAATATTTCATTTGCATCTATATCTTTTAGGAAATTAAAGGGTTTAGGCTGTACAAATGCTGACATTTTTCCAATTAATTCAATACATTTTTGACTGCCTAATGCTTCTGTCAAAACTTCTTTAGCATAATCAAGACCTCCGCCTGATAGACAACCTTGAGCAACCAACATATCATGAAATTCATTTAAAACTTGACTTCTTATTTCTGGATCAACTTTATTGTTATTGGCTATTTGATACGTAATCTTCTGAATTTCTTTTTCATTTAAATGTCGCAATACTTCTGCTGCATATTTTTTGTCTATAGAAATAAGAAGTATAGCAGCTTTTTCTTCTCCTTTTAATGTTCTTACATCTGACATATCGACATTACATCCCTTTCACTTTAAATACAAACTAATAATAATACAATTGATAATTAACCACGGAATCACAATGTTAAACGAGTAATTAGTAATTAATAACGAGAAACATTGTTTAAAATTTCTTAACAGAAATTTTATTATTTTTTATTTTTACGTAAGTAAAATTTCCATAACTCTTAACTTTTAACTTTACACTTTTATCTTAAAAAGTTTCTCATTTCTCAATTCAGAAAGCTTTTATCTTAATTAAGATCCTTCGACTCGTTCTACTCGCTCAGGATGACATGTCTCTTTATTTTTTTTCGGCTTTCCTACTAACCAACTAATCACTTTTATCATTTATTTTAAAAAAGGTTTTCGTTATTCTTTTATTAATCAATTGTTTTACGTTAGTAAAACTTCCGTAGTTTTTCACTTTTATCTTTAAACTTTTAACTTATCTATTATTATCTTCTTTTAACCAATAACTAACTATCTGTGCTAATTCTTTTGAGTTTAATTCAGCAGCACTTTCTATTTCTTTAATCAATTCTTTATCTTTATTATTTTCGTAATTAATTTCCACTGTTGTTTGATCATCTTCTGTTAATAGTCCTTCTACTAACTGTTTATCTTCAGCTATATCATCTACTAATTGCTCTGATTGTTCTTCTTGTTTCTTAGCTGGTGCTCGTAAAAATCTTAATACAATTAGACCAAATACAAACGCAAGCACTACTGCAATTAAAGCAACTAGGGCCTTATCAGAGATTGGTAACCCTCCTTTTTCGGAACCACTCAATGCTTTGTCTAACTTGTCTTCTAGCCCATTTCTAGCAGTAAATTCCATATATCCTACAGTAACATTTGTTGAATCTATACCTACTGCAGCTGATGCTAATTTTTTAACATCATTTAAAACGCTATTATCCATTTCAATATTGTTTATTAATATTGATAATGATATATCTTCAACATTACCTTCTGCTTCATCAATTGTTTGTTTCAATTCATTAACTCTGTATTGTATAACTTTTTGCATTCTATCATTAAGACTATCACTCGCTACAGAATATGATGAATTAACCTGACCGCTGTTTTGTGTCGAATCTGTTACCTTTTCACTTAATTCATCTACAATATATGGTATACCTTCATCATCTATTACCGGAGTGTATTCTGTCATCTCTGTAAATTTCTTGTCAAAATTAACTGAGACATTTACTCCAACCTTTATATTATCATCTCCAAATACAGGACCAAACAAATATAAAACTTTATCAGAGATTTGCTTTTCTATTTTCTGCTCTACCTGCAAACGATTATTAGCAGGTTGAGTATAAGGATCATTATTATTAGCAGGCGTTAAATCATGTAAGTCTGCGTCTATAATAGCAACATTTTCTTCTTCTAAACCTGAAATACTCGTTACCATCAATCTCTGTATCGCTTTTATCTGCTCTGGTTTTGGATCAAAATAATTTTCAAGTTCTAAAACAACGCAAGCGCTAACAGGTGTATTTTCACTTTTGAATTTGAATACATCCTCTTCTTCCGCACTAATAGTTACAATAGCATTTTTAATTCCTTGCAGCTGTGAAACTGTACTGCTTAATCTATCTTGTAGTTGATAAATCAGTATAACAGATTTGTCTTGACTTGATGTTGTTAGATTCATGCTGTTTTGAAACAAATCGTAGTTCAAACCTGTTTTTGGATAACCCTGCATTGCTAACTGCATTCGCACGTTATCTTCCTTTTTTTTATTAATTAAAATAGTGCCGTCACCACTACTTTTTGTTTCAACATTTAAATCTTTCAATATGGTAACTATTTCTCCCGCTTCTTTCAAATCTAATCCAGTATATAACACTGTATACTCTGTTGTATTTAACACTACCCCTGCAACTGCAATGGATATTGCAAACAATATTGTAAATAGTATTATTTTTTTCTTGTTTTTCTTGTCAAGATTTGACCAATATTCTTTAGCTTTATCCTGCAATACTTTAACCTTTTCAGCCATATCTAATTAATCCCCCAAAATAATAAATAACTATACCTGCATTCTCATGATTTCTTCGTAGGCATCAACAACTTTATTTCTAACCTGCATTGTTAATTGAAGTGATATCTCGGTTTTTTGAGCATTAATTAAATATTTATGAAAATCTTCATCACTACCTTGAATGATGTTTTCCATCTGTTCGTTTGCTAAATTTAAACTTTTATTTACTTCATCTGTAGATTTTTTTAGTATATCGTCAAATATATTTTTATTATTACTGTTTTTATTGTTTAATACTTTATCATTCTGTAACGCACTAGCTACAGAACTTATAGGTTCTAAAGTCAATTTAAACACTCCTTTTTATGTAATATAATTGCTTTCTACTTACCTATACGTAATGCTTGAGTAAACATAGCCTTTGTGGCATTAAGTACAGTAATGTTAGCTTCATATGCCCTTGTAGCTGACAAAAGTTCAAGCATTTCTGTAGTTGTATCAACATTAGGCATTTTAACATATCCATCTTCTGCTAAAGGATGCTCAGGATTATAAACTAATTTAAATGGCTCATCAAGAGATTCAACAACAGAAACTGCTACTCCGTCTCCTTCTTTTGGAGTACTAAATTTATCAAGAATGCTGCTGAAATTTTTTTTATCTTTAACAGCAGACATCACAGTAACCTTACATCTATATGGTTCCATAGTATCAGTTAATATGGTATCTGCATTAGCAATATTTTGTGCAACAACTTCCATACGCTTTTTTTGTGCGTATAATCCACTAGCACTTATATCCAGAGCCTTAATAAAACTCAATTATATCACCTCTTTCCTTCATTTATAACATCTTTTAAAAGATTGATTTGTAAATCCATTGATTCTTTAACTAAATTATATTTCATTGTATTTTCGGCTAGATAAGTCATTTCAATATCTACATCAACGTTATTCTCGTTAGCCTTAACAGGTAAGCCTTTTCTATCATAAATAGAGAATCTAGATTCGTTTAGAAAGTTATTTTTATAATCCTCATATTCCTTACCCCTGTATATATCGCTTTCTTCTTTGTCTAAATATCTTTTGAAGACTTGTTCAAAATTAACATTTTTAGCTTTATAACCATTAGTATCAACATTTGCTACATTGTCAGAAATAACCTGATTTCTCGTCCATAATCCTTCCAAGCCTTTTCTTAAGAAGTCAATTCTGGTATATAGATCATCCAGCATATTATTCCTCCTTTTTTACTATTTTATTGTATAAAACTACTTACTTATTGATTTTACAAAATATATTTGAATTATAAACAAATATACAGCTTGTCAAAACATAATTTAAATATGTTATTGAGCTGTATTTACTAAAAATCAGCTACATCAAAACTTTTAATTGTTTTTTTAGTTCAAAATAAATTATTATTGACAAGTATAATGAATTGCATTATAAGATTAGCGTTTTCAACTTTTTCCATTAAAAAAACTCTCCTTTCGATAGTCGGCTGCCATACGTCAAAACGATTAGGCCCTTTGACTTTGCGTCCCTGCTTTTCAACAGGTTTGCCATTATCGTTGAAAAGTTACAATCTTTATTTTTTTTATAAAAATTTTCTTGCCTGATGATTTCCATACATTATCCTTTACTTAAAACATTTATTTTTCAACAGGTTAAACATTTTTATTTAAAAAACTATGTAATATCTTTCCATAAAGCTCATATTAACAAAATATCAGAAAAAGTATTATTTGTCAACATTTTTAGACATAAATTACTATAATTTAATATTTATATCATAATATTTATTTATTTAACTTTCTTGACATAATTTTATTTAATTGCTAAACTCATATTATCACACAATATAATACGTAAAGTTCTAATAATTAACAAATTATGATTAAAATTAACAAATATCAAATTATACATAATTTCGTACAAACGTCTATGATATTTCGACAAATTTACTCATATATATTATAAATATATCTAAAAAGTAAAAATTTGATTAAATTGATAGATATTAACTATTACAAAAATATTAAATATAATTTTTAAAAAATAAAGCAATAATTCGAAATTTTAAATACTAATTTTTAATGTTTTGCTTTATTTTAAAGGGATGTTTCTTAAACAATGATGGATTTATTAAATATATATAATCATCTTGATATATTTGTTTTGATTTTGCTAAGAATTTCTGGGTTTGTTTTTGTCTCTCCATTGATCGGGAGAAAAGAAGTACCCAGTATAACTAAGATAGGTGTTAGTATATATCTTACATATATATTAATTATTGCGGATAAACCTAATATGCAATTTCTACCTGAAGGTATAGGTCAATACATTGTAATATGTGTTTTAGAAACCTTAAAGGGTATGCTCTTAGGTTTTTTAAGCACTATTTTCTTTTCAATATTTGCTACAGCAGGACAATTGATGGATACACAGATAGGATTTCATATGGGAGGTTTACTAGACCCTGAATATGGTACAAAGATTCCTCTAACAGGAAATTTACTTAATATTATAGCTTTTGTAATTTTTTTAAAACTTGATGGACATCTTCAACTAATTTATATACTATCAGAATCATATGCAGCAAATCCTATAGGGACTATTCTAGTTAAAATAAACATAGCTAGTATATTTACAAATGCTTTCTCTCTTGCATATTTATTCGCAGTAAAGATTGCTTTACCTGTTATATTAGTAATATTATTTTCTGAAGTAGTTTTAGGCATAATGATAAAATTTATACCTCAGATGAATATATTTGTAGTTGGTATACCGATAAAAATATTAGCAGGTGTTTTTACGCTATTTTTTATAATCACACCGTTTGTAAATATTTTGAATGACATATTTGAGTCTATGTTTAAATTTACATCTCAGCTTTTTTGAAAAAAGTTGGAAAGTTGGAAAAGTTGGTTAGCTGGTTAGGTAGTTAAGACTATACAGGAATACAGATTAAAAAAGGAGCTTTTTTGCATGGCTGGTGAAAAAACGGAAAAAGCCACCCCCAAGAAACGGAGAGATGCTCGAAAAGAGGGTAACGTTTTTAAGAGTGTTGAAATAAATAACAGCATAACAATAATTGCAGCAGTTTTAGGCTTTACTGTTTTATGGAAAAGTATGCTTGAGGGTATCAAGGAATTATTTGTTTTTATGATATCTAAAGGATATCAAACATATGGATTAGTCAATGACAAGACTTTTTCAAGCTTACTTATTTTATGTGGTAAAACCATAACAAAAGTATGCGGCCCTTTAGTTATTTTAATAATGATATCAGGTATAGCTGCAAATTATGCTCAAGTTGGGTTTTTGTTTGTACCAAAATCAATAAAACCAAAAGCCGAAAGAATAAGTATGTTAAGCGGGTTCAAGAGAATTTTTTCTATGAAAACATTAAAGGATTTAATAAAATCTCTGCTCAAAATAAGTGCTGTTTGTGTAATAGCTTATTCAATATTTAAATCATTAATAGAAGAAACCCCTTCTGTTATGCTGCTTGACCTTGATAACTCAATAGAATACGGTGTCAATAAATCTCTAAATATTGCTTTTAAGATATTGCTTGCTATGGTAACAATATCAATAATTGACTATATTTTTCAATTCTTTGAGCATGAGAAAAAACTAAAGATGAGTAAACAGGAAATAAAAGATGAATATAAAACAACTGAAGGAAATCCAGAAATAAAGTCACGTATTAAGGACACTCAAAGACAATTTGCTATGTCTCGTATGATGCAGCAAATACCAAATGCTGATGTTGTAATAACCAACCCAACTCATTATGCTGTTGCTATAAAATATGATAGAATAAAAGATAACGCTCCAATTGTTGTAGCTAAAGGTGCTGATTTAATAGCTCAAAAAATAAAAGAAATTGCAAGAGAAAATAAAATTGAAATTGTAGAAAGTAAAGAATTAGCTAGGTCATTGTTTAAGACAACTGAAATAGGACAAGAAATACCTTACGAACTTTTCAATGCTGTCGCAGAAATACTAGCTTATATTTACACGATGAAAGAAAAAAAGAAATACTAACACTAAATAAACGAAAGATGAGAAACGAGAAACGAAAAACAATGAATAAATTTTTCTAAAAAAAATTTAAACCTTTAATTATCAACTGTCAATCGTCAATTATTAACTTTATAAAGTGGGAGGTGATGTTTATGAGTGATAAAGAGGTAATAGAGCAGGAGAATAGCAAACTAGATAAAAAAGAAAATAAATTTGTAGAAAGACGTGAAGGACCAAACTTTTGGATTAAATATGTAAAAACTTTCAGCATTTTAGTTTGGATATTAATAGCAGCTATATTACTAGTTTTTGACTCCGCTATACCTAAAGGAGAAACGTTTTTCGACAGAATATTCAATGTAAAAAGATATAACGTGTGGGATTTTCAAAATTATAAAATTCTTTTTGCTTTAGTTATTCTTCTCTTTGTAGGCTCAGGACTTGCTTTATTAGCTAATGTTAAAAAACTAAGAAGAAAAGATGATAAACTTAATATATCTATCTTAATTGGTTTTTTATTTTCAGGTATAGCAATCTTCATAAGTGCAATCTTTTTTTCATAAATAGTAATCTCATAAATTTATAAAGAAATAAAAAGCAATCAGTTTTCTAAGCTGATTGCTTCATGATATCTATTCTTTATGTAATGCAGCAAAATTTTCTACTTTAGTCCAAATAGTTCGTTCATTATTTGTAACATAGCTATCTTTCAAATTTTGAGCAAATTTTACGGCTTCATCTTTTTTATAAAAAGTTTTAATTAACTTATCATTTAGTATTACATCATACATCTTATCAGCTAGTTTATAAGCTTTATCTGCAAGATATATTCCTGTTAATTTTGCATACTCCCATACAAGTTCATCAAACATATAATCAGGATGCTGCTCTGGACTTTTAAAAGGTGAAAGTTCTATACACAATCCTGGTCTTTGATAGTATGACCTATACCAATTTTCAAATCCACATCCGTACCATGACGGGTCTTGTGATATTTTTGTTTTCCTGTATATAAACTTGTTAGAAAATTCATCTATCAACTCTTCATCATAATTATTAAATATATCATGAGTACCGCTATCAGCCCAAAAAACCACATTACCCGAACAATGATAAGAAACAGTCATTAAAAATTCTTCTTGTTTGCAAAATTCTGTTAAAGCTCTAGTTTCTGGTTCACTGCTAGGTTTAAATCCTTTATATCCTTCTGAACAAGGTTTAGACATCTCAGGTTTACTTTTTCTTATATGCCAGTTACCATCATCAAAATTTTTATTAATATCTACTCCATTGGCATTAGCTTTCCAATATTCTTCTTTCCCATTTATTATAGGCATTGATTGTATTTTTTCACTATTACATGATGCTTTTACTCCATTATGAACTATATTTAGACCATCTGGATTAACTACAGGTATAAAGTGCATATCTATTTTATTTAATAAGTTATTAATATCTACTCCTTCCCAGCGTTTATTCGTATTATAGTGGTATGCTATATAATCAAGCATTTTCATAACTAGCATTACCGAAAAGTCTTCTCTAGCATGTATTCCACCTGTAAATAGTATAGAAGGTTTTTTCTTGATATTGTTTTTATTTATACCTATTTTTAAGGAAATTATATTTCTTCCTTCTACAGATTTTCCTATTATTTTTTTACTTAAAATGTTATTATGCATATCTAGAAGAGTATCAATATCTTTATTAATAGACTCTAAAAAATATGTATTTGAAGTATCAACTATTAATTTCATCAATTTTATCCACCTGTATAATTTTTGACTATTATAACACTATTCTTTTCAGTTTTGAATAAATATATTAATGAAATTTTAATTTTATTTATCTTAATTTTCTGGTATAAATATAATAAGGAATAAAACAATTTATATAAATTGAAAATTATATAGAATTTTAGTGAGAGGAAGTGATATTTTATGTTCTCAAAAGAATTCAACTTTGGATTTAAGACATTAAGATTAATAAGCTTAATTATAGTTATTATTGGTTTAGTTTTCATCTTCGCATCAAAATTTATAGGTATCTTCTCAATTAGAGTAGCTGCAATAGGGCTGATTGTTTTTAGTTTAATCAATTTTAATTTTTCAACAGCTTTTGCAATTAACTATGAAAAATTGTTAAGCATTTTAGGAATAGTTGGTGGAATACTTGTCTTTATATTTCCGGGACTAGCCATGTTTTTAATAGGTATTGGCCTTATGGTTTTTGCAGTTCCGATTATATACAAGGCAATTAAAAAAAGAGACTTTTCAGATATTATAACTTTTAGTATTGCTATCATAGCATTTTGTTTTGCTGTTTACTGCATAATTAATGGAAAAGCTGCTATAAGTACTGTTGTTAAATTAATAGGCATAATACTAGCTATTATAGGATGTATTTTCTTCTACCGTTCTATTGATTTAGAAAAATCAACTAATAGTTTTATGAATGATATAAAGAACGGTGTAGATGAATATAAGTTTACAAGTGCAGAAGAAATTGAAGAAGAATGAAAATAAGCAAGTTAAAAACTTGCTTATTTTTTATTTATTAATATAATCTTTTATTCCATTAATTGCTTGTATTTTATACGGTAAACTAAACAGTTTTATAAATCCGTCTGCATCTTTATGATCATAAAATTTACTTCCACCAAATGATGATATTTCTTCTTTATATAGTGCATTGTCTGACTTCATACCCGCAAATATAAAATTACCTTTATATAATTTTAATTTAACAATTCCTGTTACAGTTTCTTGTGTAGAATTAATAAATGCATCTAAAGCATCTTTAAGTCCGCTAAACCACATTCCATTATAAACAAGTTCTGCATATTTTAATGCTATCATTTCCTTGTAATGGTAAACTTCTTTCTCAAGTGTCAATCTTTCCAAATGTTCGTGAGCTTCTATTAAGATTGTTCCACCAGGTGTTTCATATATTCCTCTAGATTTCATCCCTACAAGTCTGTTCTCAAGGATATCAGCTACACCTATTCCATGTTTGCCCCCTATTTCATTAAGCTTAGTTAACATCTGCTGTCCATTTAATTTTTCACCATTAAGTTTAACAGGAATACCTTTAACAAATTCTATTTCAACATATTCAGGGATATCAGGTGCATTTTCAAGTGTTTGAGTCATCATTAAGAGTTCATCTCTTTTAGCTTCATTCTTTGGATTTTCCAAATGTCCTCCCTCATGACTGATATGCAGTAAGTTATGATCTCTAGAATATATCTTTTCTTTTGTAACTGTTAATTTTACATTTCTTTTGTCAGCATAATCTATAGCATCTTCTCTTGAAACTATATCCCATTTTCTCCATGGTGCAATTATTTCAATGTATGGATCAAGCGCAGTTATTGCAGTTTCTATACGAACTTGATCATTACCCTTTCCTGTACAGCCGTGTGCTATATATTTTGCTCCTTCTTTATGTGCAATTTCAACTAATTTTTTTGCTATTAAGGGTCTAGCTAATGCAGTACCTAATAAATATTTACCTTCATATACAGCATTTGCTTTTATAGAACCATATACATATTCTTCAACAAACTCATTAGTAACATCTTCTACATATATTTTACTTGCACCTGAAGCAATAGCTTTTTCTTTAATACCTTCCATTTCATCTTTTTGACCAACATTCACGCAGCAAGCTATTATGTCTAAATCATAGTTTTCTTGAAGCCAAGGAATTATTATTGATGTATCAAGCCCTCCTGAATATGCTAATACAACTTTCTCTTTCTCTGCCATTACAATATCCTCCTTTTATTTTTAATACTAAAAAAAGCTCCTCACTAAAGAGGCAGCTTTTACCACGATACCACTCTTTTTAAAACTTATAGTATAACAAGATATGCGAATAAATATACATATAATAAATATGTATAAACAAAAAATCGCCCCAATTAAGAGGCGATATAAATCACGGTACCACTCTTGTTAAAGCAACAGCTTTATCTCTTTCATGACAACGGTTTTTAACCGTATTCCCATACTCTGCATAAACATTTCAAGGAATCTCTTCATAGGCTCTCTTGGGCTATATATCACTACCGAACTTCCACCAACTTCGACTCGCTAAAGCATTCTACAGCTTAATCTCCTAATCATTAGATTGTTATTATTTTTATGCAATTATACTAAATAATATTCATCATGTCAATAGTTTTATTAATTTAAATTAAAATTAAAATAAAGTTTTTTTATATTTTTTACAAAATGAGGTTGATTTTATTTAATAAAAAGATTATACTTGTAAGAAAATCTCGTACAAAGGAGGCCGTATATGTTTAAAATAGCCGTATATAATAAAATATCAAATGAAGGGTTATGTCTTTTCTCCGAAGACAAATTTGCACTTCAAGCTGAAGATGTAACTAATGCAGATGGTATTATATTAAGAAGTGCAAAACTTCATGATATAGAATTTCCTAAAAATCTAAAAGCTATAGCTCGTGCAGGTGCAGGGGTAAATAATATTCCAGTTGAAAAATGTTCTGAAAATGGCATCGTAGTATTTAACACACCCGGTGCAAATGCTAACGCAGTTATGGAATTAACTATTCTAGGTATGTTATTAAGTTCAAGAGATGTTGTTGATGGTATAAATTGGACTAAAACTTTGAACAATGATGTTGCTAAACAAGTAGAAAAAGGAAAAAGTCAATTTAAAGGTCCTGAAATCAAAGGAAAAACTATAGGAGTTATAGGTCTTGGTGCAATAGGTGTTCTAGTAGCAAATACAGCTATTAAGCTTGGTATGAAAGTTATAGGATATGATCCATACATGTCTGTTAAAAATGCTATAGGTGTTTCTTGGGATGTGTACTATGCTGAAAGTTTAGATGAGCTATTATCACAATCAGATTATATTTCTATGCATATTCCTTTAATTAAAGCAACAACAGAATTTATTAATAAAGACAAAATAGATAAAATGAAAAAAGGAGTAAAACTTCTTAATCTTTCTAGAGGATGTCTTGTTAATGATGATGACGTTGTAGAAGCTTTAGAAAGTGGTAAAATATCTAAATATGTAACTGATTTTCCAAATGAAAAAATACTACACTCTAAGAATACTATTTGTTTACCTCACTTAGGAGCTTCAACACCTGAATCAGAGGAAAATTGCGCTAGGATGGCTTCTAAACAATTGATTGATTATATTGTTAATGGTAATATTACTAATTCAGTTAATTTACCTAATTGTTCATTAGATAGAAACCCAGGAACTGAAAGAATTACTGTAATTAATAAGAACGTTCCTAACATGATTGGTTCTCTTTCAGCTGTTTTAGCAAAATATAATATAAACATAATTGAAATGGTAAACAAAAGTAAGGGAGATTATGCATATAACATAATAGATGTTAAAGGATGTATTACTGAAGAGAAAATTGATGAAATAAGAAATACTGAAGGAATATTGAGTGTAATGCACGTTAAGTAAATGCAAAATGCTAAATTAATTTTAGATAAATGATGAGCAGCTTTTTTTAGCTGCTCTAATTTTTTTTATATATTTTTAATTATTAGAATTATCTATAACTGATTTTATTTTTCTCATTATTCTTACGTACAAGATTATTGAAATTATTAACGTAAGTCCATCTGCTAATGGTTGTGAATATATAATACCATTTAATCCAAACATTTTAGGTAATATTAGTATTGCAGGTATTAGAAATATACCTTGTCTGGCAATGGAAAGAACTAGTGCTTCTTTTCCTTTGCCTAGTGCTTGGAACAATGTTGTAGCTATAGTTTGGAACCCTATAAAAGGCATGAATATAAGCATAGCATTTATTATCATTATACCATAATTAACTATTTCATCTACGTCACTAAACGCTCTTAAAATAGGTTCTTTTGCTACTATAAATACTAAAAAGAATATAATTGATATACCAGTTGCCCATAGCATTGATGTTTTTATACTTTCGTTTAGTCTTTTATACTTTTTAGCACCATAGCTGTAACCTGCTAGAGGCTGAAAGCCTGTTGAAAAACCGAAAAGTAAGAAATAGCTTATTGAAAATACTCTCATAGCAACACCCAGACCTGCTATGACTGAATCTCCATAAACCATAGCTGAATTGTTTATTAAAGCCATTGATATACTTGAAAGACCTTGTCTAACAAATGATGGAATACCTATCTTAAATATTTCTACATATAATTCTTTAACAGGAGAAAAATATTTAAAAGCAATTTTAGCTATACTTTTACCTCGTAAATAATATGATATTAAATATATAAATGAAACTATTTTACCTATTAATGTAGCCCAAGCTGCTCCTTCTACTCCCATGTTAAAAACAAAGATAAAAATAGGATCAAGTATAATATTAAGGCCTGAACCAAATAAAAAGCTCATCATTGACTGCTTGGCTGCTCCTTCAGCTCTTAGCAGGTTATTCATAGTCATGTTGGTCATAGTTATTATGTTACCTATGATTAATATTTTTGTATAATCAAATGCATAAGGCATTATAGTAGGAGTTGCTCCAAATACTGATAATATATCTTCTAGAAAAATGTATAACGGTATAGTTAAGATTAAACCAAGTATTAATGAAGTAAAAAATGAAGTTGATGTTGTTTGATTTGCTTTTTCAAACTCATCTTCTCCTAAAAGTCTTGATAAATATGAACCTCCCCCTATACCAAACATACCTCCAACTGCACCAATAAGCATAAGAATAGGAAAAGCTACAGCAACTGCTGCCATAGCACCTTCATTATTTAGCTGTCCTATAAAAAAAGTATCAGCTAGATTATATATAGCATTAATTAACATTGCTATTATTGAAGGAACAGACAACTTAATCAATGCAGTTTTTACAGGTGTCTCACTTAATAGTTTAATTCTTTCTTCATTCATTGCATCACCTCAAGATAGTAGTTTTTTTATATATATTTCTATAAACTCTTTAGATGTTTCATTATTGCTAAAAAAATCATCTAATGCTAAAGTAGCTATTAAAATTGTATTTGTCAGATGATCGTAATATTTTTCATCTATTCCAATATTCTTAACTGCATTTGCTTCAATTATAATCTTTTTCATATTATTAGAAATATGATTATGCCATCTATCTTTAATTTTTTTTATTTCATTTTTTCCTGCATCTTTTCTAATAGTATGAAATATTACCTGTTTTGATAAATATTTTCGATCTTCTTTACCCCTATAGATTTCCATTACAAATTTTACAGCTTTTTTCATGGGATCATCTTTCATATTAGTTATTTTATCAAGATTTATTAATGTTTTTTCCCAGCTATCTTTAAATACCTCTACATATAATGTCTCTTTGTTCGGAAAATAATTATATATAGTTCCTACTGCTGAACCTACTTCTTTTGATATCCTTCTCATATCAACGTCTTTATATTCATTCTCCCTAAATAAAACAGCTGAGACTTCTAAAATATTCTCCCTCAAATTACTGCTTTTTCTTGGCATAATATCAACCCTTTCTATATAATAAATAAACGAGTGACGAAAAACGAGTAACTAGTAACAATGGTAATTTACTCATACTTCGTAAATTAGTATCTAAACGAGTGACGAAAAACGAGCAACGAGTAACAATGGTAATTTACTCATGCTTCGTAAATTAGTATCTAAACGAGTGACGAAAAACGAGCAACGAGTAACAATGATAATTTACTCATGCTTCGTAAATTTAATATCTAAACGATTAATAAAAAACTAAAATGAGTGATTAGTAACGAATAACGAGTAATATGGTTTAAATTTTCTTAAAGAAAATTTATACATTTAATTCTCATTTCTCATTTCTCATTTCTCCATTCTCAATTCATTTATCTTTTATCTAATTATAATGAACATTGTTCGCTTTCTTATATATTGTAATGAACGTTGTTCATATTGTCAAGTATTTTTTCCTTTATTTTTGTAAATTTATATGCTACTATTTAAATTGTGTTTTATTATATTAGTTATAAAAATTTCATTGAGGTGATAAAATGACTAGAGCTCCATCTAAATATTTAATATTTGCAGGCGTTTTTTTTACGTCACTATCTTCCATTTTTATACGTTTTTCTGAAGCACCATCTTTAGTTATTTCTGCATATAGAATGCTTTTTACTGTTTTATTTTTATTAATTCCCGTAATTTTAAAAGATTTTAAGAATCTAGCAAAAATTAAAACTAAAGAATTATTTCTTTGTATTTTAAGTGGAATTTTTTTAGCACTGCACTTTGCAACTTGGATAGCCTCAATCAAAATAACCACTATTGCTAGTTCCACTGTTTTAGTAAGCTTAAATCCTGTATTCGTTGCTATTGCAAGTTTCTTTCTATTTAATGAAAGGCTCAGCAAAAAATCAATTATAGGTATAATCATTGCAATTGCAGGAAGTATTGTAATAGCATTTGCAGATATACACAGCGGCTCATCTCATGCTTTTAAAGGAGATTTGTTAGCATTTTTAGGATCTATATTTGTTGCCGGATATTTTATTATAGGAAAAATAGTAAGAAAAAATTTAAGTAATGGCAGTTATGTTTTTATTGTATATTCTGTTTCTGCTTTAGTACTATTTTCTCTTTGTTACGTTACTAAAACTCCTGTATATCCATATTCAATGAAAGAATTTGCAATTTTCATTAGCCTTGCATTTTTTTGTTCTATATTAGGACATACTGTTTACAATTGGCTTATGCAGTATATCCCCGCTACATTTGTATCTACATCAACACTTATTGAACCTATTTTCGCAAGTTTTATGGCATTTATATTATTTAAAGAAGCACCAAGTATATTAACTTTATTAGGAGGACTTATAATTATAATAGGTATTTATTGGTTCATTAGAAATCAAAGAGCCAAAAAATCTATATAATATTTTTGGCTCTTATAATTATTTTACTTTTTGTTTAATTATTTCTTTTTGAATGTCCTCTATTATCTTTAATTTTATTTTTATTGTCTTTAATTTTATTTCTATTATCTTTATTAACTTTATTATCTTTACTATTATTTATTATATTTTGATTTTCTTTATCATGTTTATTTGATTTTATTTCTTTTGCCTCTTTTTTGTTAATATTTTTATTATTTTTTCTTTCTTCTTTTATTTTATCTTTTTCTTCTTTTCTTATTGTATTTATTTTATGGACTAAGTCTTTAACACTGTCCATTTCTTTTAGTTCTTCTTCTGATACATTTTTCTCACTTAATTTTTGTCTTAAGTTTTCTTCAGCAGGATTTATATTATTTTTTCTAGCATTTTCATAATCTTCTTTTTCTACATTTAAAATAATTACTTCTTTTTCTTCAATTTCTTTTTGCTGGAACTCATTTACAATTGCTTCTTTTACATCTTTATCGAGAGAAGTACATGTAATAACAACTGTACTTTCTTGGTTTTCTAAAACCTTTGATGTAGTTAAGCTAATAGCTTCTTCAATCTTTTTACCTTTTAAATCTTCTATTATTTCTTGATTTATTTCTTCTTCATTGTCATTAATACTTTCAGCATTTATAACTTTGAACTGTTTGTTATATGTCAACTCTATACCTGAATCACCTTCTATTTGAACATATCCATAAGGTTGAGCATATACTGCATATGATCTGAAAGTCACAATAAAAACAACTACTAAAGCTGCTGCAATAGACATGATTTGTTTATATCCAACATTAGATATGTTTATTTCATCACCTATTTCTTTTTCTGTTGTGATTTTTCTTTTTATAAATCTTCCGTCTTTTGTTAAAACAACTATTCTATTATTTTCTTTTTCTAATATTATTCCTCTCATATCAATCACTCCAAAGATATATAGCTTTTAATATATTCAAAATCCCCATTTATAATTATTAATAACGCTATGATATATTTTCTTCCTCTTTCTATTTTCTTTCTATTTATACCTAATGATTTAGTAACAGCTGTTATAGGAATTTTACCTGACTTTAAAAAACTCTCATGTAACATATTATTTTCATTTATGTATAATGCTGCTTTATAATATATTTGTTTTAGATGTTTTCTTTTTGGCGATATCTTTTCTAGCTCGCTTAATGTAATGCCGTATTTTTCTAGTTTTTTCTTAAACTCTTGTATTTCTTCTTTTCTAATTTCTGTTTCTTTAGAAGTTATATATAAGTCAAACGATTTATCATTATAAATTTCCTCAATATCATCATCTTCTTGTGCTGATAATAATTCTTTTTTCTTATATCTATATTCTTTTTTATAAAAATCAATTAATCTTAGTTTTATAACCTTTCTAGCAAAAGGAATGAAGCTCCCCTTTTCTTCTTTATATGATTTAACTGCTTCAGCAAATGCCATCATACCCGATGTAATAAATTCATCATTCTGAAAAATATACTTACCTCTAAATTTCTCTATTTCACTAACAATAAATGGCTTATATTCTGAAACTAATATATTTAAATCATCATCATTTAATTTTGCTGATTTTATCTTTTCTGCAAGTATACTCTTTTTAAGCATATATTTTGTCTCCTACTTTAATATAGTATTTCGAAATAAATTTATAAAAAAGTGGGGTTACACTACTAATTTTCCCTGCCAACTATTTCTAGTCTTAAGTTCTTTATCTATATCAGATAAAACTTTCAATTTATCTAGACTCCATCTTGGTGTTACCAGATCTGATTTTTTACCATCTCCAGTTACTCTATGGATAACTATCTTAGGTGGCAATTTTTCTAAACAATCGCATAATAAACTGACATATTCATTCTTTTCAAATATTTTAAAATTTGTATTATAATAATATTCTTCTAAATCTGTATTCTTTAAGACATGCATAAGATGCAACTTCACTCCCCAAATGTTTTTGTTTGATATATAATTAACCGATTGTAAAATCTGCTCATTAGTTTCATTAGGCAGTCCTATAATTAGATGAACAACTGCTTTTATTCCTGCATTATTTAATTTATTCAAAGTTTTTTCAAAAACATTTAAGTCATATCCCCTTCTAATAATTTCAGCAGTTTTATGATGAATAGTTTGTAGACCTAACTCAACCCATAAAAAATAATTTTTGTTTATTTCTTTTAAAAGTTTAATAGTTTCATCGTTAATGCAGTCAGGTCTCGTAGCAATGGCTAATCCTTTAATACCTTCGCAATTAAGTGCTTCGTAGTATTTCTTTTTTAAAATCTCAACCGGAGCATATGTATTAGTATAGCTTTGAAAATATGCTATATAGCTATTAGTTTTCCATTTTTTAGACAAAAAATCTTTCTGCTGTTTAATTTGATTTTTAATACTTGTTTGTCCATTTCCAGCAAATTCACCTGATCCTTTCTCACTACAGAATAAGCATCCTTTTGTTCCAATAGTTCCATCTCTATTAGGACAAGTAAAACCACCATTTATTGAAAGTTTTATAGTTTTTTCTCCAAATATTTTTTTCATTTCATAATTCAAAGTATGATATCTTTTATCTTTCCACAACATATTAACAACTTTCCTCTCAAAGTAGCTCGCTATTTCTTTTTATTTTTACTTGTATTTTCATAATTTTATTCTAAATATTATCTTTTTTGTGCTTTCTGTGGATAACTTTTTTTAAGTTATCCACAGAAAATACATGTTTTTTACCACATATCAACAGAGTTATCAACATTATCAACATTTTTTGATTATATTATAACATTAGTCCACTAATTATTCACTTATATTTTCAAATTATAAATACGCTTATTTTATAGTTTTTTTAAAAATATAACTGCTTTAATCATTAATTTTTTTATATTAATATGATAACTTAGTAAATCTCTCATATATTTAAACTGAGGAGTGGATAAGTTTGACTTGTAAGATAAAAGTTAAGAGGAGAGATTATTATAAAAAGAAAATCTTTTTTTGATGGAGCTTTTGGAAGATATTTGCTTCCGGGAATTGTTTTACAATCTGTATTAATTGGTGGAGGATATGCAACAGGTAGAGAAATTATTGAATATGGTGCTAAATTTGGAGCACTTGGTTGGATTGCTGGTTTAGGAACTTTTATTGGGTTTTCTGTTGTAAGTATTATTACATTTGAACTAGCTCGAATTTATAGAGTTTATGACTATAAATCTATTGTTAAAGAAATCATTGGGAAAGGTTGGATTCTCTTTGATATAATTTATGTTCTTATTATAATACTGATCATTGCTGTAATGGCATCTGCTACTGGTAATATTGTTGAGCAGACGTTAGGATTAAGTTATAAAAAAGGTGTAATTTTTATTATTATCGTTGTCGGATTATTAAATTTTTTCGGAAGCAGATTGATTGAAAGATTTGAAACGTATGGTACTATTGCTTTATACATAGGTTACATTTTGTTTTCTATTATTGTTATAAAAGAAACAGCACCTAATATACAGCGTGTATTTGAAACAAAAGATATAAGTTTTATTCCAGATGCTACTATAAGCAAAGTTTTATTAACTGGAATATTATACGTTAGTTATAATCTTGTAGTTTTGCCTTCATGTTTTTTTACACTTAAAAGGCAGACGAAACGAATAGAAACTATAGTATCAGGTATTATAGCCGGTTTACTCATGACAATACCATGGTTTTTAACTTATATTTCAGTTATGGGATTTTATCCTTCTAAAAGAATATTGTTGTCTCCTATTCCTTGGTTTTCTATGATAAATGAAATTTCAACCCCTATTGTAATTAGTCTATTGGGTATAATTATTGGCTGGACATTAATAGAAACTTCTACAGGAGTAATTCATGCTCTTATTGAAAGAATAGATGCAGGATTAAAACAGTCAAAAAAAGCTAAACTGCATCCTATTTGTAAAATTCTTATAACTGTAATTATTCTTGTTTCAGCTACATATTTATCGAAGTATGGAATAATTGATCTGATATCAAAAGGTTATACATTAATGGCATTTTTATTTATCTTTATTTACCTACTGCCTTTATTAACAGTTGGTTTATATAAAGTAATAAGAGGTAAACAAAAAAGAAAGAAGTATTGATTTTATATTATTTTTGATATAATATTTAATCTAGGGCTGAATGGGAATATATAATGACAATAATGCGAGGATTAAAAATGAATAATAAAAAAATATCACCCATTGCAGCTGATCTAATATTACTTAGTGTAGCTATGATATGGGGAAGCGGTTTTGTAGTTACTAAGCATACTCTTGATAGTATGTCTCCACTGTATATCACATTTTTAAGATTTACCATTGCAGCAGTATTAGCTTCAATAATTTTTAGAAAACATATAAAAAATACTTCAAAATCTGATATTAAAGCAGGATTTTTTATGGGAACTGTTCTCTTTATTGCTTTTGCTTTTCAAACTATCGGACTGCAATTTATTACTGTAGGAAAGCAGGCATTTTTAACAGGTACTAATGTGGTTATAGTTCCTTTTATTTATTGGTTAATATACAAAAGAAAACCTGCATCTAATAATATTATTGCAGCAGTATTGACTCTAATAGGAATAGGCATGCTCACTCTTGATTTTAAACACGACATTTATATGAATTTAGGAGATTCTTATACATTAATATGTTCATTCTTTTTCGCAGTTCATATTGCTATTACAGGATTTTATTCTAAAGATAAAAATCCTTTCATAATAAACACACTGCAATTAATCTTTGCTGCTGTATTTTTCTTTTTTGCAGCCGTTATAGTTGATGGATTTACTATGAATTTTCCTACAGAAGGTATTATAGGTGTATTATATTTAGGAGTAATGTCTACAATGTTGTGCTTTACACTGCAAACATTTGCTCAAAAATCAACTACATCAACACATGCTGCTATTATACTTTCATTAGAATCAGTTTTTGGAAGTATTCTAGGTATTTTAATATTAGACGAAGTATTCACTCCTCTAATGATAGGAGGATGTATTATTATTTTCATAGGAATAATTACTGCTGAAACAGGTTGGAAATTTTTAAAAAAGAGTAAATAGTATAAGGCTATTTACTCAGATTGTTGACAAAGTCAACAAGATGACAGGCTTTTGACAAATTTGAAGTTCGAGGCGTGCCGAAAGCGAGTAAGCGGAGCGTATATAGAAATACGTGAGCATTCTCGATTGAGGCAACAACGATGAAATTCGGGTTTGTCAATAGCCTGAGTAAATAGTATAAGGCTATTTACTCTTTTTATCATATGGTAATTTTATATTTTTATTTTTTAATTTCATCTGCATAAATTCTTTAATTATTGTTTTACAAACAGCTGCAACTGGTGTAGCTAAGAACATTCCTATAGGACCAAACAATCCTCCACCTATAATAATTGCTGTTATTATCCAAACAGGTTTTAGAGCCAGCTGAACTCCAAGTATTTTTGGACCTAATACCAACCCATCAAACTGCTGAAGAATAAATACAAATAATATCATCCATAAACCTTTTATTGGATCAAATACAGCTGTTATAATGACCGCTGGTATTCCTCCTATTAATGGACCAAAATAAGGTATCATATTTGTTATACCTATTACTAAAGATATTATCAGCGGGTATGGTGCCTTTATAATATATTTTGCTCCTAAAAAAGCTATAACTCCTATAATTATTGAATCAAATATCTTTCCTATAATGAATTTTGTTACATTGTTATTTAATTCGTATCCTATTTTTATTATTTCACGTGAACTTTTATTATCAAACAGTGAATAAACAGACTTATAAAATAAATTTCCAAAATGTTCTTTGTCGTACAATATATATATTGATATCAAAATTCCTAAAATGAAATTAATTACTTTTGATGTGACACTTATGATACTTGATACAGCTGTATTAAGTAAAGCCGTAAGAATTTCAGTCGCTTTTTCAGTTACTGAATAAACATTGTCTTCAAAATATTTATATGCTTCTTTATCTAGTAAAAAGTCAAGTTTTTCAGGTGGATTAGCAAAAAAGTTATTAATATTATATATTATTTTATCAATATCTTTAATAAAGTCACTAATGCTTTGCACAATACTTGGTGCTATAACTGTTATAGCTAAAACAATAACACCTAAAAAAATCATATATACTATTATTATACTTATAATTCTATTTTTAAAATATCTTTCAACAAACTTTAATAACGGATTCAATATTACTGCAATAAAAATAGCAATGAAGATAGGTACACAAACTTGTAATAATGTAATTACTCCATTATCTTGATAAATTAATTTAAATATTATTACGTATAGTATAAATATGGGTATTAATTTAATAAAGTCATTTTTTTTCATTAAATCCCCTCAATAATAATAGTTGATATTTGATAGTTAATAATTGAATGTTAATTTACTCTATCTTATTTAAACGAGAAACTTGTGATTAGTAACGAGATGAAAATTAATTATATTATTAAAATATTTTATAATTTTAATTAGTAAAAGGTTTAATATATTTAATTATATAGCCTTTATATAGTTTTGTAAATTGCATTATTCTATTTTATATTATAAATATATGTCAGTTTTTGTGTATTACTATTATTTTTTTAATTTTTAGTTGATATAATTTAAAAATGAAGCCGTTTATATTTTATAACATATAACGGCTTATACTGACTATTATATTAATGACATACCCATTTTGCTTAGTTCTTCTTCTCTTTCTTTGAGTCCATCTATAACATATTGAGTAAGTTCTGATAGTTCAATTCCTAACTCTTCTGCTCCTTTTTTAAGTCCATCTCTATCTACTGCTCTAGCAAAAGCTTTATCTTTCATCTTTTTCTTTACTGATTTTACTTTCATTCCTTCAAATTTTGTTGGTCTTACTAATGCACATGCTACTACAAAGCTTGAAAGCTGATCTACAGCATATAATGTTTTGGCCATTTTTGTTGTTCTCGGAGTGTTAGTATCATCTGAATGACCTTTTACAGCCAAACAAAATTCTTCAGGATAACCTGCTTCTTTTAAAATTTCAGGTCCTTTTATTGGATGCTGTTCGGGATATTTTTGAAAATCTATATCATGTAGTAAACCACAACAGCTCCATTTTTCAACATCTTCATCAAATGTTTTAGCTAATTTAATCATTGATGCTTCAACTGCTAAACTGTGCTTAATTAGACTTTCTGAATCAACATATTGACTAAATAAATCCCATGCTTTTTCTCTTGTCATTTCCATTTTTTCACCTCATTGTTTATATTTATTTAATTTTATATTTTTAAGAAAGTTTATTAAATAATTATATCAAATTAATTTGTAAAACTAAAGTGCTTATGTTGTTTTTTAATGTATTACTAATGTTTCACTAGTAATTTTAACTAAATTAGTTTGTTAATTACTCTTAAAGCAACTTTTATGATAAAAGCATAAAGTTTCTAGCATAACAGTTTGTTATTTGTTGAAAACTTATATAAACAATATAAGGAGCTTAAATATGAATTTTGATTTGATTGCATGGTTAACTAATCCATTTATTTTAATGTTTACTTCTGTTTTTTTAGGATTGATGTTTGGAAAAATTAAATTTGGTAAATTCAATTTTGGAATTTCTGGAGCTTTATTTTCTGGACTACTTATAGGATGGGTAGTTCATATATATGGATCAAAAATTGTTGAAGGACAGAAAGGATATGAATCCGCTCAAAATATGCTTAATGTTGGAATCATTCCAGAAGATTTTTTCTATCTGTTTTTGATTCTTTTTGTTGCTGCAGTTGGTCTTTTAGCTGCAAAAGATATGGGTGTAGTTATAAAAAAATATGGAGCAAAATTTATTATTCTAGGTATTACGATTACTTTTTTAGGTGCAGCAGCTACATACGGCATGACATTACTTAGCAGTGATTCAAATCCATATGAAATATCAGGAGTTTATACTGGTGCATTAACTAGCTCACCCGGGTTAGCAGCAGCAATAGAAACAGCAAAAGATCATGCTGAACATAAAGTGCTTGATTTTGAAACATTACCTGATAAAGAAAAGAAATTTATATTAAATAACTTAAATGTATCTATTCCTGAAGATGAGTTTGAAGATTACAAATTAACAGAACAGCAAGAAAATCAATTTATTAACAATGCAAAAGCTAGTGTAGGAGTTGGTCACGCAATAGGCTATCCATTTGGAGTATTAATTGTTATTCTTGCAGTTAATTTCTTCCCTAAAATATTCGGTATTAATGTTGATAATGAATTAGCTATGTACAGAAAAGAAATAAAAGAATCTCAAGGTAAAGGACATGAAATCGAAACTGTAGATTTTAGTTTGATTGGGTTTACAGTAGCGTGTTTTTTAGGTTATACACTTGGGAAGGTTCAAATATATCTAGGTCCTTTAGGATATTTCAGTCTTGGTTCTACAGGAGGTGTGCTTATTGGTTCATTAATTTTAGGTTATATAGGCAAAATAGGGTTTATAAACTTCAGAATGAATAACAAAATTCTTGGAATTATTAGGCAGTTATCTCTTGCATTTTTCCTTGCAATAGTTGGTTTAAGATATGGTTATAAAGTATTTGATTCATTGTTTGGATCAGGATCATATCTTGCTTTAGTTAGTTTAGTTGTAGGATTAGTAGCAATGCTGATTGGATTTTTTATAGGAAGATTCGTATTTAAAATTAATTGGATAATGCTGTCTGGTGCTATATGTGGAGGAATGACTTCCACTCCGGGCTTAGGAGCATGTATAGAATCTATAGGTACTGACGAACCGGCTGCAGGATATGGTGCAACTTATCCTTTCGCACTGCTGGGAATGGTTATATTTACTATACTTCTTCATAATCTCCCTATGTAACTTTAGATATATATTTAAAATACTTAAAGAGGTGAAACTTAATTTGTTAGATAAAAGATTAAGATGTGATAAATTAAAAAATAAAATTATGACAGCAGAGCAAGCTGCTGAATTTTTCAAAGATGGAATGATAGTTGGAACAAGCGGTTTCACGCCTGCTGGTTATCCTAAAGCTGTACCTTTGGCTCTAGCAAAAAGAGCTGAAAATGGTGATAAAATTGGTATTACTGTAATTACTGGTGCATCAGTAGGTGACGAACTAGACGGAGCTTTATCTAGAGCAGGTGTATTAAAGAAAAGATATCCATACCAAACAAATAAAGATTGTAGAGATGCTATAAATAAAGGCAAAATTGAATTTGCTGATATGCATTTAAGCCATGTTCCTCAATGGATTAAATATGGTTTTTTTGGAAAAATAGATATCGCATTGATTGAAGCTTTAGCTATAACTGAAGATGGAGGTATTATTCCAACAACATCTATTGGAATTTCAAATGTTTTAGCTGAAAAAGCAGAAAAAATTATAATTGAAATTAATACAAGTCAGCCAATGGAACTCGAAGGCATTCATGACATATACAGCCCTAAAAATCCTCCACTTAGAGATGTTATTCCATTACTAAAATCAGATGACAGAATAGGAACAACTTATATACCTTGTGATCCAGATAAAATTGCAGCTATTGTTGTTACAGATATAAAAGATAAAACTAGAGAAGTAGCACCTATAGATGAAACATCAAAGGCTATAGCAGAGCATTTAATTAGCTTTTTAGACAATGAAGTAAAACAAGGTAGACTTCCAGAAAACTTACTTCCTTTACAATCAGGTGTTGGAAGTGTAGCTAATGCAGTAGTTGGAGGATTAATTGATTCAAAATTTGAGCATCTTTCCGTTTATTCAGAAGTAATACAAGATTCTGTAATAGATTTGCTAGACTCAGGAAAAGTATATTTTGCTTCGGGTACATCCATAACTATATCACCCGGAAGACTTGATGATTTTTATAAAAATATTTCTAAATATAAAAATAAAATAATACTTAGACCTCAAGAAATAAGCAACAATCCAGAAATTATAAGAAGATTAGGTATTATAGCTATGAATACAGCAATAGAAGTTGATATATATGGAAATGTAAATTCAACTAATGTAATGGGTTCTAAAATAATGAATGGTATAGGCGGCTCGGGAGATTTTGCAAGAAATGCATATTTAACCGTATTTACTACACCCTCCACTGCTTTATACGGAGAAATATCAGCTATTGTTCCTATGGTTTCACATCACGATCATTTAGAACATGATGTTGATGTAATAGTAACTGAACAAGGTATTGCAGATTTAAGAGGATTAAGTCCAAAGGAAAGAGCAAAAGTTATAATAAATAACTGTTCTCATCCAAATTTTAAGGATAAATTAAATGACCACTATAATAATGTATTAGTCAAGAGCAAATCAAAACACACACCTCATTTATTAGAGGAAGCATTATCATGGCATAGAAAATTTTTAGAAACTGGAAGTATGAAATAAATAAATTAACTATTTAATAGAAGGAGGGCTAAATAAATGCACGATACAGAAAAAGTAAAAAAATCATTTGACGATTATGAAAAAAAAGTAGAAAAAACTATTGCTAAATTTCCAGAAAGAAAGCAGGAATTTACTTCAGGTTCTGGTATGACAGTAAAAAGACTGTATACACCATTAGATATAGAGAGTTTTGATTATGAACATGAACTAGGATATCCGGGACAGTATCCTTATACTCGAGGTGTACAGCCTACAATGCATAGAGGAAGACTTTGGACAATGAGGATGTATGCAGGATTTGCAACTGCTGAAGAATCAAACCAAAGATATAAGTATCTTGTTGAGCAAGGTTCAACAGGACTTTCAGTAGCATTTGATTTACCAACCCAAATTGGGTATGACTCTGACCATTCGTTATCAGAAGGAGAAGTCGGAAAAGTCGGCGTTGCTATTGATTCACTAAAAGATATGGAGATACTATTTAACGGTATTCCATTAGATAAAGTTAGTACATCTATGACTATAAACGCACCAGCATCTGTATTATTAGCTATGTATATTGCTGTTGCAGAAAAACAAGGAGTATCAGCAGATAAATTAAGGGGAACTATACAAAATGATATTTTAAAAGAATATATAGCTAGAGGAACTTATATATTCCCTACAGAACATTCAATGAGATTAATTACAAATATATTTGAGTACTGCTCTAAAAATGTACCTAAATGGAATACGATTAGTATTTCAGGCTACCATATAAGAGAAGCAGGTTCAACAGCTGCTCAAGAAGTTGGTTTTACCTTAGCAGATGGTATTGCATATGTTGATGCAGCAATTAAAGCTGGACTTGATGTTGATACTTTTGCTCCTAGACTTTCATTTTTCTTTAACGCACATAATGATTTACTTGAAGAAGTAGCTAAGTTCAGAGCAGCAAGAAGATTGTGGGCAAAAATAATGAAGGATAGATTTAGAGCGAAGAGCGAAAAATCAATGAAATTAAAGTTTCACACTCAGACTGGAGGCTCTACTCTTACAGCACAGCAGCCTGATAACAATATCATAAGAGTTGCAATACAAGCATTAGCAGCCGTTTTAGGTGGTACACAATCACTGCACACAAACTCTAGAGATGAAGCATTAGCACTACCTACTGAAGACTCTGTACGAATAGCTTTGAGGACACAGCAAATCATAGCTTATGAAAGTGGAGTTACAAATACAATTGATCCATTAGCAGGTTCTTATTATATAGAGGCAAAAACTAAAGAAATAGAAGATAAAGCTATGGAATACATCAGCAAAATTGATGAAATTGGTGGAGCACCTAGAGCTATAGATGTAGGTTATATACAAAAAGAAATAACTGATTCTGCTTATAAATATCAGATGGAAATAGAATCTGAAGAAAGAATAGTTGTTGGAATGAACAAATTTAAAATAGAAGAAAAAGCTCCTAAAGGCTTATTAAGAGTTGATCCTATAGTTGGAGAAATGCAAAAGAAAAAGCTTGCTGAACTTAGAAAAGAAAGAAACAACCAAGCTGTTACTGAAAAATTAGAAGCTCTTAGAAAAGCATGTAATGGAACTGATAACGTTATGCCTTTCATACTAGAAGCAGTAAGAGAATACGCAACATTAGGCGAAATATGCGGCATAATGAGAGAAGTATTCGGAGAATATGAACAGTCTGTACTTCTTTGATAAGATAAAAGTGAAAAAATAAAAATTATGGGAGCTTTACTTTAGAAACGAAAAACTAGAAACTAGTAACTAGTAACATGGTAGTTTTTATAAATATAAAAACTTAAATAATAATAAATAATTTTCTTAAGAAAATTTACCTTTAACTATACACTATTAATTATCAACTATTAACTGTATTTTTGTTACTCGTTACTTGTTTTATAATAATAGAGAATAGGAGGATTTACTATGGATAGACCGATTAGAGTTTTAGTAGCTAAACCGGGTCTTGACGGTCATGATAGAGGTGCAAAACTTATAGCTAGAGCATTAAGAGATGCAGGAATGGAAGTTATATATACTGGATTAAGGCAAACACCTGAACAAATTGCAGCATCTGCTATACAAGAAGATGTTGATGTTGTTGCTATGAGTATACTATCAGGAGCTCACAATCACTTATTTCCAAAAGTAGTTGAGCTTATGAAAGAACAAGGAGCAGATGATGTACTTATCATAGGTGGAGGAGTTATTCCAGAAGATGACATTCCCGGATTGAAAAAAGCAGGTATTGAACAGGTTTTTACTCCAGGTACTTCAACTTCTAGTATAACTGAATATATAAAGAACAATCTTAAAAGATAGATGATAATCTTTAATAGAGAGGATAAATATGCATGAAAAAATTAGAACAATTGAATACATTAAAAAATCAAATAAAACTTGGTGGTGGAGAAAAAGCAGTTCAAAAGCAGCATGAAAAAGGCAAATATACAGCTAGAGAAAGAATTATACGATTACTAGATAAGGGTAGTTTTGTTGAAATAGACACATTTGTAGAACATAGATGCGTTAATTTTGGCATGGATAAGAAAAAAGCACCTGGAGAAGGTGTTGTAACTGGATATGGAACTATAAATGGCAGACTAATATACATATTTGCTCAAGATTTTACTGTAATAGGTGGATCATTGGGAGAAATGCATGCAGCAAAAATATGTAAAGCTCAAGAAATGGCATTAAAAGTAGGTGCACCAATAATAGGAATAAACGACTCGGGAGGAGCAAGAATTCAAGAGGGAGTAGATGCTCTTTCTGGATATGGCAAAATTTTTTATAACAACACAATTTCTTCAGGTGTAATACCTCAGATATCAGTAATATTAGGGCCATGTGCAGGAGGTGCAGTATATTCACCTGCATTAACAGATTTTATATTTATGGTAGAGAATACATCAAAAATGTTTATAACTGGTCCTCAAGTAATAAAAACAGTAACTGGCGAAAATGTTTCAGCTGAAGATTTAGGTGGAGCAATGACTCACAATAAAATAAGCGGAGTTGCTCATTTCTATGACAATTCAGAAGATGAATGCTTTGAGAAAATAAGACATCTTTTAAGTTTCTTACCTCAAAACAATTTAGAAACAATACCTAAATCGAATAATATTGATAATATCAATAGACTAGATAAGAATTTAAACAACATAATACCAGAAAATCCAAACAAAGCTTATGATATGAAAAATATCATATACTCATTAACAGATAATAATGAATTTTTAGAATATCAACCATACTACGCAGAAAACATAATAACAGGATTTATACGATTGAATGGCGAAACTGTTGGAGTAATAGCAAATCAGCCAAATAAATTAGCAGGATGTCTTGACATTAATGCATCTGATAAGTCATCAAGATTTATCAGAACTTGTGATGCTTATAATATTCCACTTTTAAATTTAATAGATGTTCCGGGTTTTCTTCCGGGAACAAGTCAAGAATATGGTGGAATAATAAGACATGGAGCAAAAATGCTTTATGCGTACAGTGAAACAACAGTTCCAAAAGTTTCAGTTATTACTAGGAAAGCATACGGAGGTTCATACTTAGCAATGTGTTCGAAAGACTTAGGAGCCGATGTTGTATTAGCTTGGCCTTCATCAGAAATAGCAGTAATGGGACCATCTGGTGCAGCAAACATTATCTTTAGAAAAGAAATAGAAGCAGCAGAAAATAGCGAAGCTAAAAGGCAAGAGAAAATTGATGAATACAGAAATACAGTAGCTAATCCATATATAGCAGCATCAAGAGGATTTGTAGATGATGTTATAGAGCCTGCAGAAACAAGAAAAAGAATAATAAGTGCTTTTGATATGCTGGCAGGCAAAAGAGAACAAAGGCCAGTCAAAAAACACGGAAATATACCGCTATAAAGAAAACGAGAAATGAGAAATTAGGAACGAGAAACATGGAAGCTTTACTAACGTAAAGCAAAATAAATGAAAAAGGAGAAACTCTTTAAGATAAAAGTGTAAAGTTAAGAGTTATGGGAAGTTTTACTAAAGTAAAACAATTATTAATAAAATAAATTTACGAATTATTATAAATAAATTAACCATAACTATTAACTATTAACTTTTAATTTTTAACTTATTAGTTACTCGTTATTCGTTACTAATTACTAGTTTATCTATGGAAAGGAATGTTGATATATGTTAGGAGAGCAAGTATCAATGAATGATGCATTAGTTGTAACTTTATTTAGTATGGCAATAGTATTTATAGCTTTACTTGCAATATCATTCATATTAGATATATTTAAAGTCACGTTAGCAAAGAAAGATACAAACAAAAAAAAAGGCTCTATAGAACCAATACAAAATGAAATGCATGAAGAAAGTAAGGAAGATGAAGAAGAAATAGCTGCAGTTATAGCATCTGTATTAGCATTAAATTTAGAAAAAAATACAGATGAGCTAATAGTCAAGAACATAAAAAGAATTCCAGATTATGAATCAGCTTGGGTAAAGGCTGGAAAACTTAAACTAATGAGATAGGAGGTTATTATGAAAAAATACAATGTAACTGTTAATGGAAAAACATATGAAGTTGAGGTAGAAGAGGTAGGTGCAGTAACCGATACATCTTATAAGGCTCCAACAAGACCTACACAGCAAAGCGCACCAACACCTGCACCAAAAGCTGCACCATCAAAACCTGTACAGGGTGGAGCAGGTACTATAAGTGCACCAATGCCGGGAACAGTAATAGACATAAAAGTAACAGAAGGTCAAAACGTAAAAGCAGGAGATATTCTATTAATACTTGAAGCAATGAAAATGGAAAATGAAATAGTTGCACCTTCAGATGGCAAAGTAGCAAAAATAAATACCTCTAAAGGAACATCAGTTAGTACAGGAGATGCATTAATTACACTAAACTAAAAAGAGATAAAAGATAAAAGTGAAAAGTGAAAAGTTAAGGAAGTTTTACTTACGTAAAACAATTAAAATTTTTACATTAACTTTTAGTTTTTATCTATTAACTTTTATCTTTATTATAGAGGTTGCAAAAGGAGGAACCCATTATGGGACAGATATTACAGCAATTTGTCGAAAGTACAGGATTTAATGAATTAATTGATCCAAACAAATGGATGTCTATAGAATTGTTTAATGATTATATTTTAAAGATTCCTGGAGAAATAATAATGATAGGTATAGCATGTGTTTTCTTGTATCTTGCTATTAAAAAGGGATACGAACCATATCTGCTAATACCCATAGCATTTGGTATGCTGTTAGTGAACTTTCCACTCGCAGGACTTATGGAAGAAAACGGCTTATTGAATTTATTATATTTAGGTACAGAAAAAGGGCTGTATCCACCGT
The DNA here is from genome assembly GCA_018433765.1 of Tissierellales bacterium. Taxonomy (GTDB): domain Bacteria; phylum Bacillota; class Clostridia; order Tissierellales; family Sedimentibacteraceae; genus SM3-B41. The sequence goes on along the minus strand of JAHDQO010000004.1, from coordinate 378,051 downwards.
TAATATTTTTATGTGTAGGAGCAGGTACAGACTTTGGACCACTTATAGCTAATCCAAGAAGTATATTGCTTGGAGCAGCAGCTCAATTCGGAATATTCTTCACATTTATTGGAGCTATTCTATTAGGTTTTTCCGGTCCTGAAGCAGCATCAATAGGTATCATAGGAGGAGCAGATGGACCAACGGCTTTATATTTAACTGCAAAATTGGCTAAAGATCTGTTAGGACCAATAGCAATAGCTGCATACTCATATATGGCATTAGTACCTATAATACAACCACCAATAATGAAGCTTTTAACAACAGAAGAAGAACGTAAAGTCAAGATGGAACAGTTAAGACCTGTAAGTAAGAAAGAAAAAGTACTATTTCCTATAATAGTAACAATATTTACAGTATTATTACTACCATCTTCTGCCCCATTAATTGGTATGCTTATGTTTGGTAATCTAATAAAAGAAGCAGGAGTTGTACCTAAATTAGTAGAAACAGCACAAAACTCACTACTATATATAGTTACGATATTTCTAGGAATAACAGTAGGAGCAAAAGCGAAAGCTTCCTTATTTCTTACACCTAGTACATTAAAAATAATAGCGTTAGGATTAATAGCTTTCAGTATAGGAACAGCTACAGGAATATTATTTGGTAAAATTATGTACAGAACAAGCAAAGGAAAAGTTAACCCACTGATTGGAGCAGCAGGAGTTTCAGCAGTTCCAATGGCAGCTAGAGTTGTACAAAAAGAGGGTCAAAAATACAATCCAGCTAACTTCCTATTAATGCACGCCATGGGACCAAATGTTGCAGGAGTTATAGGATCAGCAGTTGCTGCTGGAGTATTGTTAATGTTTTTTGGAGGTTAATATTATAATAATAACATTGTAATGAAATGCGCTGAAATACCCGCAACAATACCTCCAATTGTATGACTTGAAATAGCATGAGAAATTAATTCTCTTTGTCTTAATGCATCCATCATACTAACATGAGTGCTTAAATAGCCGCTCCAACACATGCCCATTGCAGTAAAGACTGCTATTTCATTTCCACCAATTAGCCCTAAATCTAAAAATTTAGGTACTAAACTCAGCGCTGCTCCAACTGCACCAAGTGATGTAATTGGGAAAGCTATAGCTTCTGGATTACTAAAACCAAACAGTGGTTTTACTATTGGGGACAATATTTCTCCTAATTTTGGAAGTACTGCTACACCTTCAAAAGCTAATCCTTGATATCCTACATTAGGATCTGCAGGGCCAAAAGTCAGCATCATTATTATAGTACAAATTATTAATAAACCGGGAATAATTGCAACTCCCATTTCAACTCCTACTTTACCACCCTCTAATATTGCAGTCATTAGCCTAATAAAAAATGTACCTTCTGTTTTTTCGGGGGTATAGCTTATTTTCTGTTTTTTTGATTTTAATTTAATATCATCTTTTGATATTCCTTTTTCTTTACAAACTTTATGATACATTAACCTTACACTTACAATACTGCCAATTACTGCACCCAAATTCCCTATCAAAGCTTCTTTTAGATATCCCTGTGACATCATAAAAGTAGTTAATATAAGTCCCATACCAAATGATGTTCCAAGATTACAAAGGCAAGGTATTTTTTCTTCTTCAAAATAACTTAAATAAGTTTTATCATTTGCCAGTACAATTATTGCTGGATTATCCGATAAATAAGTAGTTATAACACCCAAAAATGCAACACCGGGTAAATTGTATAAAGGTTTCATTAAAGGTGAAAAAATTTTATTTAATAAATTAACAATACCAAATTCAACAGCTATCTTACCTACAGCTCCAGTGAGTACAGCTATAGCCATTATATAAAATGCTGTTTCCATCAACAATCCATAAGCTGTTTCCATCATAGATTTGAAAAGGTTTGCAACGCCCATTTTAGAACCTAATACTCCAAAAAATAACGCAAACATAGTTATGATTAATAAGGGATCTAATTTATCTTTTAGGTTTTTAGTCTTTTTGCTTTTAGATTCTTTTTCAATTATATGTGACATCTGGCACGCCTCCAAATAATATTATTAAAACAATTTTAAATCTTTAAATTTAAAAAAGCTTTACTATTCTTCGGGTTTTATTTAGCCAATTCACGGTACAATTTTCTATAAGTTGCAGGCGAAATTTTTTCCATTGATTTGAATATTCTGCTAAATGAAGAATTATGACTATATCCCACTTGCTGTGCCACTTCTAAAATAGTATAGTTCGTATTAACTAGCAATTCCTTTGCTTTTTCTATTCTGATATTTTGTATATACTCTAATGGTGATGAACCCATTTTCTTTCTAAACCATTCAGTATAATAATTTACATTATAATGCTCTATATCTGCTAAAGTCTTGACATTAATATCTGCTGCAAAATTATCTTTAATATAATTTATTGATTTTGGTTTTATATCTTTATAAATTAAATCATAGATATAAAAAAACAAGTAATTTAATGATTTTGGACTAACACCATCTTTTAGCTCATGTATTAGTAAAGTCTCTATTGCTTTCCATCTTTCATCTATAATAAACTTATTTCCGCCAATTATCTTTTTAGCATCTTCTTTTTTAATCATATGCTCAGGAATATTAACAACTAAAAATTTGTTAATTTTATCTCCTTTATAAGCATGAATGCAATTTGGAGGTAAGAAGCCTAAATATTGATTATTAATATAATATTCCTCAGTATTTGTCTTTATATGTAATTGTCCTTCTAATGACATAACTAGTTGAGCATATGTATGCCCATGAACACATAATTTACTAGGCAGTTTAGTAATTTCACAAGTTATTTTATCCATATTTACTACTTCCTCTATCGCCATTTTATGCTATTTAACGCCTATAGAATAGCACTTAGTAATTTATATGTCAATCATAAAAACTTTATTAATTACTGTAAAATAATCTTATAATAAAAATCTCTATCCCTTAACTTCAAAAATGCATTTAATTTTAAATAACACTCTCTCTATATATAAGGGTTTTAATTTTAAAATAACAACCTATTTCTAAAATTTTTTTAATTTTTTTTTAATAATTTTAAATATATTATTTATATATCTCATATAGCCGTTCAAATATCTTTATTACACTTAAATTATCATCAATTAAATTAGTTAAAAAAATTAGTAAAAAAAGATATTCTATCAATGATAGAATATCTTTTTATCATAATAGTGGATTACCAAAGAATAAAATTATACCTTTTATTAATTTTACAACGATATAAAAAATAATTAAGTAAGCTGTAGTTCTATAAAGATTGTCCCCCTCAAAAAACTTTTTCATCTTTATAACCTCCCCTTATTATAATTAACCACGGAATTACATAGAATAGTTAAAAACTAAAAGTTAATAGTTAAAAGTTATTGTCGATTTACTCATACTTCGTAAATCTTTATAATTAATTGCTTTACGGTAGTAAAGCTTCCATAACTATTATCTTTTCACTTTACACTTTTATCTTAGGCAAGTTTCTGATTTCTAAATTCACAAAACTTCCTAATATTTCAACAGGTTTTTTCACTTCTTCTTTTAGTTTATTATAATTTTTTTCTTCTATAGTAACAACACAGCAGCAAGCTGGTCCTGCTGATTTATTAATATTTGTATCTAACTTCTCTTTGTAATTAAAGCTTAGATTGTTATATTTACAAAGTTCGTTGACTTCATGTCCTATTCCTTTTGAACCTATAGGAATCATTTCTTTTATGTATGAATATCCTCTAATTTTCTCATAATCACTAATATCTAAAACTTTATCAGGGTTGTTTACCACATCATACCCTACTAATGGTTCTCCTATTATTACTGCTAAATCACTAGAATTAGTTATATTGTATTTTAAATTAGCTTTTTCAACCATACCTATTGCTGTTATTCCCATACCTGTCTGTACAGTTTTCATGTTATCTTCTGTACTTCCTGTTAAATGAATACTGCTCTTGCTAAGCATATTAATAGTATTTTTAATGCCTTCTATAATTTTTCTGCCCGTGTCTTCCATTTCAACTGCTAGTCCATCTGATAACATTAAAGGCTCAGCTCCTATGCTTATTATTTCAGAAAGCACAGTTTTAGCAGTTTGTTCTCCAGCTATTTGAGCCGATACTTTTACAACATCCTTTTCTTTTTCTCCTATTCCCCCACAAGAATCACAACTAACTGCTATATATCTTTCTTCATCTATTAAAATTAAAGTAATGTCTCTAACTGTCTGTATTTTCATTTTTATCTCCCTATTTGTTAACAATTATGTTGTATTCATAAAAACTTTTAATATAATAATTTCTATAATCTTCTGCAATACCTTCTTATTTTTCATATAAAATTCTAAGATTTTTAACTGCTTCAAATCTAATTACAGGTTCTGAGGTTTTTAAATCTAAAAGATCAATATCACCTTTCATGTGATAAATCATTAAATCTTTGTATAAGTTTTCCTTTTCTTCTGTAGTAAGTACTTTGTCGGACAAATAACCTATATCAATATCGCTATTTTCATTGTAATGCTCTGTTCCAAAACTACCATAATATATTAGTAATATTAAATTATAATCTTTTGCTATTTTACCTATACTTTTTTTATACTTATCTATTTTAGGCATTTAATCACCCACTTTTTTTATTTATTCTCGTATCATCACTTAAAAATAACCAAATAAAATATGTTTGATATTTTTTGGTAAATAGTATATAATATTAATGAAAGATACTCAGCCTATAATGGCTGACTTAAAGAGATTTTTAAATTAATAATAATCACCTTATGCCAGTAAGGTGATTATCTTCGTTTATGTAATATTGTTACAATAACACGAATTAGCGTTAATACAAATGTAGAAAATAGTATCATCAATGTTATTGCTTCATATACAGTCACGTTATCACCCCCTTTCATCAGGGAGTGTCAACCATCACCTTACTAAGTATCTTTCTATAATATAGTACCATATTTTACAAGTTTATTCAAATTCTATTAATTATTTATTATATTCATTTTTCAAAGGTTTCGAGTGCTTAAAATATTTGTTTTTTTAATAATTTGTTAGCAATAGTAACAGCAAAATATCCTAGTGCAGATAACAATATAATTGTCGCTCCTGAAGGTATATCAAATTGACAAGAAATAATTAGTCCGCTTACACTAAATAATACACCTACTAAACTAGATATTATCATTATTTTTTTCAAGTCATAAGTAAATAATTTTGCAATAGCAGGTGGAATAGTCAGTAATGCTATAATCAATATTATTCCTACAACTTTTATTAGAATAACTATGCTGAGCGAAATTAATATAAATAATAATCGTTCAAGTGTCAAAACGTTTATTCCCAAAACTTTAGCAAATTCCTCATCAAACATATATAATTTCCAGTAATGAAAAATACCAACAATAAAAAAAACTATTATTATGCTTAATACTAACATGAATTTAATATGTAATGTAGAAACTGTAAGTATATCTCCAAATAAATATGATGTCATATCAGGAGTATATCCGGGTGTTAGTGAAATAAAGAGTATACCTAATGCCATACCCACAGACCAAAAAATTCCTATCAAAGTGTCTGCATTAGTATTTGTTTTTCTTTTTATATTGGATATGCTGAGTGAAGATAATACAGAAAATATAAGACCTCCTATTATAGGTTCTATACCTAATAAATAACCTAATCCAATTCCTCCAAATGAAGCATGTGCTATTCCTCCGCTCATACTTACTAAATGTTTCTCAACTATAATTGTTCCTATTATACCGCAGACAATACTAGCTAAAAAAGCACTTATAAAAGCATTCTGAATGAATGTGTAATTAAAAAACTCTCTTATCATCTTTATCACCTGATTTCATATAAGGATATCCCTGCATTTTACATAATATTTCATCACTACTTTTTGTGTCATTTTTGTAATAACTTAAAGTTTTATTTATATAGGCAGCACTATCTATATAAGAAAATATATCTCCCATATCATGGCTAGCAATAATTATAGTTTTTTGTTTATTAAGCTTTTTTAGCATCTCATAAATTTCTTTTTTTGTCTTTGAATCCAAACTAGCAGTAGGCTCATCTAAAATTAATATTTTTGGTTCAGTAACTAATGCTCTTGCAATAAGTACTTTTTGCAGCTGTCCTCCAGACAACTGGCCAATTTGTCTATCTTTAAAATCTAATATTCCCAATTGATCCATTACTCTTTCTGCACATTGTTTATCCTTATTAGAATAACTTTGAAACCATTTAGTTTTATTAGGTAACTTCCCCATCAGTACCACATCCATAACACTTATAGGAAATTTCCTATCAAAAAAAATAAATTGAGGTACATAACCAATAGGACTATCTGCATTGATTGTAATAGTACCAGTTGTAGGTTCTAATAGTCCTATTAGTACTTTTAAAAATGTAGTTTTACCTCCACCGTTTGGCCCTATCAATCCTAAAAACTCTTTATCACTAATATTTAAACTAACGTTTTGAAGTGCACTTACAGAATCATAATACACACTCAAATCTTTTATTTCAATATCATACATAATAACCCCCTATTAAAACGAGAAACTAGTAACTAGTAACGAATAACATTGAAGATTTACTCATGCTTCGTAAATCTGCTTTAATTTGCTTATCAGTGTAGCTTTGTGGTTAATCATTAAGTTTATCTTTGAATTTGTTAGCTATTAATTTCAAATTTTCTATGTAATCTGGAGCTAATGGAGATACTTTGACTGTTGCTCCGTCTATTTCTTCTGCTATAGTTTCTGCCTGCTGACTGTCAAATTCCTGTTGATAAAAAATGAACTTTATATTTTCTTCTTTTGCAAAATCAATAACCTCTTGCAGCTTTCTACTAGTTGCTTCTTTTCCTGATTGCTCTATTGAAACCATATTTAATCCGTAATCATCAGCAAAATAGCCAAAAGCAGGATGATAAATGATAAACGACTGCTCCTTAAAATTATTTAAAATTTCTTTAATCTCATTATTAGCATTATCAAGCTCAGCTGTATACTCTTCTGCATTTTTTTCATAAAATGTTTTATTATTTGGATCTAGCTCTATTAATTCATCTCTAATCACTTCTATCATGACTTTGACACGTTTTGGAGACAACCAAATATGAGGATCTCTTCCTTTATCAAAATTGCGTTCAGGATAATATTCTTTAACTTTTTCGGCTAAAGAAACTACTTTTATATTCTTATTTAAACTCTCAACCTTTGGAAGAATATTAGCATCCTCAGTTGGAACTCCTATAGAAAAATAAATTTTAGATTTACTAAACTTCAGCATTTGTCCAGGTGTAGGTTCATAATTTGCTGGACTATTTCCTGGCGGTATCATTATTATAATGTCGACTAAATCTCCTGCAACAGCTTTAACAAATGTTTCTTCAGGTACTATTGATACTGCTACTGTAAGCTTATTATTATAAGCTGCATTTAAACTGCTGTCTAAGGTTTTAGACTCACATGCTGTTATTATTAATATTAATATAATACTTATACATAATATTACTTTCTTCAAATTCATATTTATTTCCTCCTCGCTAAATGCAAATCATTTGCATTAAAGATTTCATTTATAATTCTATCACTACTTTCTATAATGTCAACAATATTATTTGTCAAATGAGATATTATTATTACAAATAATATGATATTATTAAGATAAAAGATAAAAGTTAAAAGTTAAAAGTGTAAAGTTAAGGTAGTTTTACTAACGTAAAACAATTTAAAAATGATTGGTTAGTTAGTTGGTTAGTCGAGTTGGTTAGTTGGAGAAGCGAAAAAAATCAAGAGTCATGTCATCCTAAGCTAGCAAAGCGAGTCGAAGGATCTTGTATAAAATAAGATAAAAGATAAAAGTGAAAAGATCAAAATTATGGAAGTTTTACTAACAAAACTTTACTAATGTAAAGCATTTAATTATAAGATTTACGAAGTATGAGTAAATCGACAATAACTTTTAACTATTAACTTTTAGTTTTTAACTATTATGTGCTTCCGTGGTTAATAAAAATAAAAAAAGGAATGTCTGTTCATGAAAGAATTAAATGATTTATTAGATAAACTAAAATCTAATGGCTATAAAATTACTGAACAAAGAAAAGCAATATTAAAAGCATTGGTTTCAAACAACAACAACTTAATTACCGTTGAAAAATTACTTAGTGAATCTAAAAAAAATTATCATAAAACTAATATGACTACTATTTATAGAAACATAGAAATCTTAGAAAAATTAGATTTAATTCATAAAGTTATAAATGAAGAAGGTACATCTTTATATAAATTATCTTGCTCAATTAATCACCATCACCATCACATAATATGTCTAAAATGCGGAAAAACTGAAGCAATAGACTTTTGTCCGCTAAAAGATATAGAACAATTACTTAATGATAAAGATTTTTGTTTAACAGATCATAAATTTGAATTATATGGCTACTGTAAAGAATGTAAAAATTCTGAAAACAAAAAAGATTGAAATTGTTTTCTTCTCATAACGAAATTATTTTAGCATATGTAAAATAATTTGTTAAATTTTTTACATACCTATATGAAGTTTATCTCATTTTAACAACCTTATCAATAATTTTATTCATCATATTTAGACATAAGTTTGTATTGACAAATACTAAAAAATATTATTTAATAATTAAGGAAACTTCAAACTTTATTAAAGGAATTTTTTATCGTTTGTTGTAAATAAAAAATAAAACCTTGCGAAAAAGTTAAATCTGATTCGAAGAGGAATTTGTTATAGCGTAATACATACAATCTATTTTAAATTATTTATAATTTTTTGTAGTAATATGTTAATATTTTAACAACTTTCCTTTTTGAGGGAAGTTATTTTATTATGTGGAGAATTTTATGAAAAAATTACTAGAAAAGCTCTATGTTACAAATACATTAGCAAAAGATGAAATTATGTATATTTTATCTAATATAAATGACTCTTTGGAAAATGATTTGTTTAGATTAGCTAACTTAACAAAAAAAAATCACTATGGAAATAAAGTCTATATTAGAGGATTAATAGAGTTTTCAAATTTCTGCAAAAACACATGTAAATACTGCGGATTAAGATGTCAAAACAAAAATATAAACAGATATAGATTAATGAAAAACGAAATACTTGAATGCTGTCATAGAGGATATAAATTAGGAATAAGGACTTTTGTTTTGCAAAGTGGAGAAGATTCTTATTTTCATGACGAACTTCTTGTTGAGCTAACCAAAGAAATTAAATATCTATTTAATAATACAGCAGTTACCTTTTCTATAGGTGAGAAAAGTAGAACATGTTATAAAAAATTGTATAAAGCTGGTGCAGACAGATATTTGTTAAGGCAAGAAACAGTAAATAAAAATTTATACCAAAATATGCATCCAAGAATGAGTCTTGAAAATAGATTGCGCTGTTTAACAAACCTTTTAGATATAGGTTATCAAACAGGGTCAGGTTTTATTGTAGGATTACCTGGTCAAACAGACGAGATTTTAGCCGAAGATATATTGTTTCTAAAGAATAATAATTTTCAAATGGTTGGGCTTGGTGCCTTTATACCACATCCAGATACTCCTTTGAGTTCATATAACCAAGGGTCTTTAAGAAAAACACTAATATGCGTTGCACTCGTTAGATTACTACTTCCAAAAACATTACTGCCGGCTACAACTGCATTAGCTGTTATTTCTCCTGATGGATGGAATAAAGGTATTATTGCAGGAGCAAACGTTATTATGCTTAACCTATCACCTTCTTCAGCAAGAGAAAATTATGAAATATACCAAGGAAAAAATGATGTATCGGATGAAGCAGAAATAAGTTTACAAAAAGTAAAAAATGATTTAAAAAATTCAGGATCGCAAGTTGATATGGGAAGGGGTGATTATATAGGGTGGAATTATTAAGATAATAGTTAAAAGTGTAAAGTTTAAAGTTATAGTGGCTTTACTAACGTAAAGCGGAATTTACCGGAGTGATAAAAACTTAATATACAAAATGAAACAAGTAATATTAATAGTTACATATTCAACAACAGTCTAAAAAACATTTATTTTAAGGAGTGATTATTTTGAGTAAGTTATCAGCTATGGAATGGTCTAAACAAGTAGTTAAACAAGATGAAATTGATAAATATCTTGTTAATGGTAAGGATTTTATAAATAAAGAAGAAATAATGAGTAAACTTAAAAATAATGAAAACCCTGACAAATCTTATATTAGAAGTATCATGGATAAAGCATTGAGCATACATACTCTTACACCTGATGAAACTGCTGCATTAATTAATGTTAAAGATGAAGAAATTTGGGAAGAATTATATGAAGTAAGCAATAATATTAAAAGAAAAGTGTACGACAACAGAATTGTTTTCTTTGCTCCATTATACTGTAGTAATTTATGTGTTAACAGCTGTAAATACTGCGGATTTAGAAAAGATAATAGTGAAGAAAAAAGAAGAGTATTAAATATGGATGAGATAAAAGAAGAAACTAAAGCAATTATTAATGAAGGTCATAAAAGATTAATAGTTGTTTATGGTGAACATCCTTTATCCGATATTGATTACATAACAGATACTATTAAAGCTGTTTACAGTGTTGAAAAAAAATCTCCTAATGGTAAAGGAAAAGGTAATATAAGAAGAGTAAATGTAAATGCTGCTCCTATGGATATTAAAGATCTTAGGAAGTTAAAAAAAGCAGGTATTGGTACTTTTCAAGTTTTCCAAGAAACTTATGATCGAAATCTATATGCTAACTTACATCCATCAGGTCCAAAATCAGATTACAGATGGAGATTGTATTCTCTTCACAGAGCTATGGATGCTGGTATAGATGATTTCGCTATTGGCGCATTATTTGGACTTAACGATTGGCGTTTTGAAGTAATGGGACTTTTATACCATTCATTAGATCTTGAAAGACATTTTGGAATAGGCCCTCACACTATTTCATTCCCTAGACTAAATTTTGCATCAGGTTCACCTTTGAGCAAAAACTCTAAATACAAAGTTTCTGATGAAAATTTGAAAAAACTTATTACTATACTAAGGCTTTCAGTTCCTTATACAGGACTAATACTAACTGCGAGAGAACAACCTGATTTAAGAGATGATATCATAAAAGTTGGATGTACTCAAATGGATGCATCAAGTAAAATAGGAATAGGCGCATACAGTCAAAACAAGGATTTACAAGAAGAAGAAAAACAGCAGTTTATGCTTGGTGATACAAGAAGTTTAGACGAAGTTATAAGAAAACTTGCTAATGATGGTATAATAACTTCTTTCTGTACAGCTGGCTACCGCTGCGGAAGAACTGGTGATAAAATAATGGATATGCTGAGAGACTGCAAAGAAGGCAAGTTCTGCAAACTAAATGCTGTTTTAACTTATAAAGAGTACCTTGATGATTATGCATCACCAGAAACTAAAGAGATTGGTAAAAAAGTACTGTTAAATGAAATAGAAGCAATAAAAAGTAATCCTTTTTATATAAACAGCGGATTGATAGAAAAAGTTAATGATTACTATAACAGAATATCAAATGGAGAAAGAGATTTGTTTATTTAAATAGTAAAATAATGAAAAGGACTAGAAAATCTAGTCTTTTTCATATTCAGTATCCTTTTTTTACAACGACTATAGGTTATCGTCAGAATTATTATCTTCATCACCGAAAATCTCATTTTTTAAAGATTCATTAATGTTTGTTCTATTTTCTTTGGTAAAAGTTAATTTGTTAATAAAGAAAGCATTGTATTATTATTTGAAAAATCTTGCTACTAATAGTATATAATTTATCGTAGAACTTTTTTCTTATTCATATTCCTACAATAAAAATATAAACCATATGTAAATAGTACAATTCCAATATCAAAAATAGCAACACTCGTTCCTAAAACATTCCACCTATTACGAAGCGTAAATGTAAGAATAAGTAATATTGTATAAGAGACAGCAGAAACTAAAGCAACGTAAGTTGCCCATTTTTTCTTGAATAAAAGCAGTACAGGTGCCAATATACCACAATATATATTAATATTATACAAAATCAGGAATGGAATTGGGTAATTGGTAAAATATTGTACTACAATCTCTCCATAACCTTTAGCTTTATAGTAATCCATATTATGCCCTAACATCATAAAATAATCGTAAATACCATTTGCATATATGAAAATAAAAAATATAGCAATTAACCAAATATGCCAAGGTGTTTTTACTGTTTTTTTAGTTTTTAAGTTCATCGACATCCTCCATTTAAAATTTTTATTTAATGTTAGTTTATATACCAATTATACAATATTTTAACTAAATTAATATGAATTTTATTTCTTTTCCCGTTAAAGCAGCTTTTCTGCTTTATTAATACAAGATCTTTCGACTAACGCTTAGGGTGACAATAATCTAGTTAATAATTTTCGGTTTAAGTTTAGAGCTTATTTGTAAGCAATTCTTTTACTACTACAGGGTTTGCTTTTCCTTTTGTTTCTTTCATTATTTGTCCCATAAGGAACCCAAAGGAGCGTTTCTTCCCTGTTTTATAATCTTCTACTGCTTGTTTGTTATCAAACAATATTTTTTCTACTACATCTTCTAATTCATTAGCATTACTTATTTGTCTTAATCCTTTTTCTTCTATAATCTGCTGTACTGTTTTATCAGATACAGCTAATTCTTCTAATACACTTTTTGCTGCTGTATTGCTTATAGTGCCTTTTTTAACTTCTTTGATTAGGTCAGAAAGATAGCTTGCTTTAACTGTTATTTTATCGCTTATTTTTAAAAGTCTTAGTATCTCAGTTATTATCCAATTTGCAGCTTCTTTTGGTTCGCCGCACTTTTTAACTACTTCCTCATAATAATCAGCTATTTCTTTTTCTTCAATTATTATATTAACTTCTTTTTCAGTTAAATTATATTCTTTAATCATTCTTTCCTTCTTTTCTTTTGGCAGTTCAGGTAAAGAACTTTTTATATTTTTCACTACAGATTCTTGTATAATAACAGGTGGAAGATCAGGTTCTGGAAAATATCTATAGTCATGTGCATCTTCTTTGGTTCTCATAGTTATAGTCCTTCCTTTTGATGAATCCCATCTTCTTGTTTCTTGGACTACTTTGTAACCCTCTCCATAGCTGTATAATTCTATCTGTCTTTTTTCTTCTTTTTTTAATGCTTTGTATACTTCTTTAAAAGAGTTCATGTTTTTTATTTCTACTTTTGTATTTAATTTTTTATTTCCTAATTCTCTTACCGAAATATTAGCATCACATCTCATAGAACCTTGATCCATACGGCAGTCAGATATTTGTGAATAAACTAAAATAGATCTAAGAGTTTTTAAGAAACTTACTGCTTCTTCTGCAGACCTTATATCAGGCTCGGAAACTATTTCTACTAATGGTACTCCAGCTCTGTTATAATCTATCAAAGTAACTTCTTCGTCTTCTAAATGAACAAGTTTTCCAGCATCTTCTTCTATATGTATTCTTGTAAGATTAACTCTTTTCTTCTCTTTTTCTACCTCTATATCTATATGTCCATTTGAACATATAGGTATATCAAATTGTGATATCTGATATGCTTTTGGCAGATCAGGATAAAAATAATTTTTTCTATCTGTTTTGTTTATTAAGTTTATATCACAGTTTAATGCCGTTCCTGCTCTAACTGCTAAATTTACTACTTCTTTATTTAATACTGGAAGTGCTCCAGGTAACCCTGTACAAACAGGACATGTATTTTTGTTTGGCTGAGCACCAAATCCTGTTGAACAAGAGCAGAATATTTTTGATTTAGTATTAAGTTCTACATGTATTTCTAATCCTATAATAGTTTCGTAGTTCATTTATTTAACCTCCAGTTTCATTTGAGGAACGTTGTCTACTTTAAGTTCCTGCTCTAATGTATAAGCAGTTCTAAATATCTTTTCTTCGTTAAAATGGTCTGCCATGAATTGTATTCCTATTGGAAGTTTACTTTTACTAAATCCACACGGCATTGACAATGCTGGTATTCCTGCAAGATTTACATTTACAGTTAATGTGTCTGCTAAATACATATCAAGTGGATTATTTGTTTTTTCTCCTATTTTAAATGGCAGAATAGGAGACGTTGGAGATACTATTACGTCATATTTGCTAAATGCATCTTTAAATAATTTTTTAACTTTTTGTCTATAAATCATAGCTTTTTTATAATAAGCATCATAATACCCTGATGAAAGCACATAAGTTCCAATCATTATACGTCTTTTGGCTTCATCTCCAAAGCCTTCTGTTCTTGTTTTTAATATTAATTCCTTATAATCCTCAAATTTATCAGTTCTATAGCCATATCTTACTCCATCATATCTTCCTAGATTTGAACTTGCTTCTGCTGATGAAACTATATAATATGCTGAAAGCCCCGTTTCAGTAATTGGAAGACTGAACTCTTCAATTTCTACACCTAGTTTTTCTAGTGCTTTTATAGACTCAGATACTTTTGATTTTATTTCCTTATTTAAATCTTCTGATAAAAATTCTTTTGGTATACCTATTTTTAATCCTTTTATTCCATCTTCTATTGTATTTAAATAGTTAATGCAATACTCTTCTTTTATACTTGTACTGTCTTTAGTATCGCTTCCTTGAACTGCTTCAAGCCCTAAAGCACAATCTTTTACAGTTCCTGCAAGAGGACCAATTTGATCCAGTGACGAACCAAATGCTATAAGTCCATATCTTGATACTAAACCATAAGTAGGTTTTATACCAACAACTCCGCAAAATGATGCTGGCTGTCTTATTGAACCTCCAGTATCTGAACCATAAGCTAAAGGCACAAATCCTGCTGCTGTACTTGATGCCGCCCCTCCTGATGACCCTCCCGGAACTCTATCAATATCCCAAGGGTTTTTAGTTTTAAAAAAGCTCGAATTTTCTGTCGATGATCCCATTGCAAATTCGTCCATATTTGTTTTACCTACTATTACTGCACCTGATTCTTTTAGTTTTTTAACAACAGAAGCATCATACGGTGGTATAAAGTCATTTAGCATTTTAGATGCACATGTAGTTTTGATTGTATTTGTACATATATTGTCTTTTATAGAAACTGGTACTCCTTCTAGAAAACCTAACTTTTCTCCTTTTGCAATTTTTTCATCTACTTCTTTTGCTTTTTTTAGTGATTCTTCTTCGCATAGTGTAATAAATGATTTTATGTGCATATCATATTTATTAATTCTTTTGAAGTATTCGGTTAATAATTCAACATCTGAAAACTGTTTGGACATGAGCCCTTGTTTGATACTATCTATAGTGAATCTTTCTAAATTCATATTACATTCAATCCTTTCATAAAATAAACTTAACCACGGAAAAACACGGAAGGACACTGAATTGCTTTACGTCAGTAAAGCCTCCGTTAATTCTCAATTCTCATTTTTCCATTCTCAATTCATATTGTTATTCAACTACTTTTGGTATTTTAATTGATGTTTTAGACATATCTTTTACATTTCTAAATAATTCTTCTTTGTTTTCAAACTCAATTACTTTATCGTCTCTAAGCTTTGATGATTCATCGTCAAAGCTGTACATTTGTATGCCGTCCAAATTTTCTTTTTTAATATTATCAAAGTGAGTTAATATACCGCTAAATTCATCAGCCATCTTTTCTGCTTCTTTTTCAGTTAATTTTAAATTTGCCAATTTAGCAATATATTCAACCTCTTTTATAGTTACTTTCATTCTATTTCCTCCTATATTAACCACGGAATTACACGGAAAGACACTGAATAGTGTTCCGCACTTTTTTAAACTTCCATGTTTCTCGTTGCTAGTTTCTCGTTTCTCGTTTTTTAAGGTGTTACTCTATTTATATCTCTTGGTATTAGAGTTGCTTTTCTTATGTTGTCTAGGTCTAGCATCATCATAGTAATTCTTTCTAAACCTATTGCAAATCCTCCATGTGGAGGCATTCCGTATTTAAAAGTTTCTGTATAAAATTCCATTCTTTCTGGTTTGCCACCAAATTTTTTAATGTTCTTTATTAGCATATCATAATCATGTATTCTTTGTCCTCCTGTAGTTATTTCTAATCCTTTAAAAATCAGGTCAAAACTTTTTGTCATACCTTCTTTTTTATCTGGCATAGTATAAACTGGTCTTTTAGATGAAGGATATTTAGTTAAAAATACAAAATCCGAATCATATTTTTCCTTTATATATTTTGCAAACAGCTTTTCTCCTTCTGCATCAATATTTCCTATCGGTGATCTTTTATCATATTTTTCAAGCAGTATTTCTTGTGCTTCTATTAAAGTAATCTTAGGAATTTCTTTTATTACAGGAAGTTTAACTTTAAGCATTTTAAGTTCTCTATCACAATTGTCACTCAGATGATTTATAATATATTTTATCATTTTTTCTTCAAGTTTCATAAGGTCAAACTCGTCTTTAATAAATCCTACCTCAACATCTAAACTGACATATTCATTTAAATGCCTCCACGTGCTGTGAAGTTCTGCTCTATATGCATGACCTATTTCAAACACTCTTTCAAATCCAGCACCTACCATCATTTGTTTATAAAACTGAGGACTTTGAGCTAAAAACGTTCTTGTTCCAAAATAATCAACCATAAAAACTTCTGAGCCGCCTTCTGTTTCACTTCCTATGATTTTAGGTGTATGAATTTCGTTAAAACCTTCATCTAATAGAAATTTTCTAAAAGCGTTAACAATTTCTTGCTGGATTTTAAATACTCCTCTGGTTTTCATTCTTCTTAGACTTATAGTCCTATAATCAAGCTGTTTTTCAAAAGATGCATTTATATCTTTACCATTTATAGAAAATGGCAGTAAATCATAATAAGCTTTTCCTATAACATTAACTTTATTTACAGTGACTTCTATTCCATTTGGTGCATTTTTATTTTTTAATAAACTACCTATTACTTCTACTGTCATCTCAAGTTTAAGTTCGTCTAAAATTTCTTTTTTATTAATTACTAGCTGTACTACTCCACTTCTGTCTCGTAATATTACAAATGCAAAATGCTTAAATTTTTTTATATTGTGAATCCATCCTTTTAGTTTCACTTGTTCTTGTTCTTCTTTATTTTGCAAATCTAAAATTAATGTTCTTTTCATCTTTACCTCCTAATTATTTTTTTTTGGACTAAAACATTGATATTATTTATGTTCAGTTTGTATATTGCTCCACTACGATCCGTTCAGAATGACGTTAGTTAGTCATCACTTTGTTTGCAATCGCTAATTATTTTAAAGCAATAAAAAAACCTTTCATCCTTAAATTGCATTTAAGGGTGAAAGGTATTATTCACGGTGCCACCTTAATTAACTATATAAAAATAGTTATCTCTTTCAGTACAGAATTACTTCGATACCTATTAGCTGTAACGTGCTAAATTACGTCCAAGTCTACTTTAATAAAATTTCGGTTGGAAACTCAAGGATGTTCTTCAATATACTCTTAGTGCCGGACTTTCACCATAACCGACTCGCTAAAACTTTTTAGTATACATACTCTTCCTGTCACAGTTTATAATTAATTCATCAATTTTTTATAAATTATATGTAATAATTAATCTTTTGTCAAATGTTTTTTTGTGGTAATTTATGTATAACTACTTTAATTTTACTTTACCACTATCTATATATTAACTAAACAAATTTAATATAATAGGCGTTAATTAAGCATAATAAGTATAAATGCTAAATTAGTTGATTTTACATATAAAATATTGTATCTTATATATAATAAATAAGTTTATATTAATACTACTTTTTAAATTTCAGCACTACGGAGGAATACATTATGTTTATTAATATTGGTTGGCTTCCCACATTTTATATATTTCAAGTAATTTTGGCCATCGCAGTCATATTTTTAGAAAGAAGAGATCCTACGGCTACACTTGCATGGGTACTTGTACTTCTGGTTTTTCCGGGGATAGGGTTCCTTGCTTACATTTTTCTTGCACAAAATTTTAGCAGAAAAAAACTTTTTACTATGAAAGTTACTGAGAAAAAAAGGTATGGTGACGACTTAAAAACACAGCAAGATGCTTTTAAGTCAGGAGAGCTTACTATTAATGATCCTAAAATATACCCATACAAAGATATGATTAAAATGAATTTGTTTAGTAATGATGCTTTTTATTCTCAAGATAATGAAGTAAAAATTTTCACAGATGGTAAAGAGAAATTTGAAGAAGTTTTTAAATGTATTGAAGAAGCTGAAGACCATATACATATTTTATATTATATAATTAAAAACGATGATTTAGGTAAAAAGTTAATTGAAGCCTTAACTAAAAAGGCAAAAGAAGGTGTAGAAGTAAGACTTCTTTATGATTCATTAGGCGGCCGAACTTTAAATAAAAAATCATTTGAAGAATTAATTCAAGCTGGTGGAAAAGTAAGCGAATTTTTTGCAGGTAAAATACCTTTAATAAATTTTAAAATAAATTATAGAAACCATAGAAAAATAATAGTAATAGATAGTAATATAGGTTTCATCGGAGGATTCAATGTTGGCAATGAATATTTAGGTTTGAGTAAAAGATTTGGATATTGGAGAGATACACATTTAAAAATAACAGGTAGTGCAGTATCTGATTTACAAACTAGATTCTTATTAGATTGGAGAAACGCAAGCAAAGAAGATTTTTATTTTGGAAATAAATATTTTGCAATAGGGGATGGAAAAGGAAATGCTGGCATACAAATAATAACAAGCGGTCCTGATTCTTCTATGGAACAAATAAAACAGAATTACGTAAAAATGATAAATTCAGCAAGAAGAAGCATATATATTCAAAGTCCGTATTTCATTCCTGATGCTAGTGTAATGGAAGCACTTAAAATAGCAGCTTTATCAGGTATCGATATACGTATAATGATACCTAACATGCCTGATCATCCTTTTGTTTACTGGGCAACATACTGCCATGCAGGTGAATTGTTGAGATATGGGGTTAAAGTATACACATATGAAAATGGGTTTCTGCATGCTAAAACTATCGTAGTTGATGATACCATTGCTTCAGTTGGAACAGCAAATTTTGATGTCCGCAGTTTTAAACTTAACTTTGAAGCAAATGCTTTAATTTATAATTCAGAAGTAGCCTATGATTTACAAACAGCTTTTCTAAATGATATAGATTTATGCTATGAGCTTACAAGAGAATTGTACCTTGAGAGAAGATGGACAATAAAGTTTAAAGAATCTGTATCAAGATTATTGTCTCCGCTATTATAGTAAAAATCCTTCTTTGTATAGAAACAAAGAAGGATTTTTTTATTTTATGTCTTAGAAAATTAAGAATCCTGCACACATTACAATTGCACCTAATATTAGATTAACTATGCAATATCCCATGATATCTTTAGCACCTAATCCTGCAATTCCTAAAGCTGGTAATGCCCAGAACGGCTGAATCATATTAGTCCATGCATCACCCCATGCTATAGCTAGTCCAGTTTTTGCAGCAGGAACACCTAATGCTTGACCTGCTGGCATCATGATTGGAGCTTGTACAGCCCATTGTCCTCCACCTGAAGGTACAAAGAAGTTAACAATTCCTGCACTTAAGAATGTGAATAAAGGAAAAGTTGTTGCTGTTGATATACTGACAAATGCACTTGATATAACACCTGCTAATGAAGCACCTGCTGCACTTTTCCCTATCATCATACCCATTATACCTGCGTAGAACGGGAACTGTAATATTATTCCTGCTGAACCTTTTACTGCTTCAAATACAGCATCTATATATCTTCTTAAATTACCATGTAGTAAAATACCTATAAATAAGAATGTAAAGTTTACAATGTCTAATCCTAATTTGAAACCGTTTGTTGCAAAATAGTAAACAATATAGCTAAATCCTAATACAACAACTAAAAGCCATATTATTTTACTGTTTTCCATTTTATCAGCTGGAGTTTTTATCTCATATTTCTTCACTTCTTCATCTTTAAGTAAAGATGGATCAATTGTTACAGTTTTGCTAGGCTCTGGATGCATTGCTCTTGTAACAAAAGGCATTACAATCAAAATTACTAAAAAGATAAATAAGTTTAATGGTGAAAAAATTGTCATGCTAGTTGGTATTGCTTGTGTTACAGCTCCTGCAGTAGCTTCTTCAAGACCTGTAATATTAGCAAGCTTCAAAGGGATAGATCCAGACAATCCACCATGCCATACAATAAATCCTGAATAAGCAGCAGCTATAAGTAATCTATAGTCAACACCTTTTACTTGTCTTGCCATTTCTTTAGCAAGTAAAGCTCCTACAATTAATCCAAATCCCCAGTTTATCCAACAGCAAAATGTTGCTACAAACGTAGTAATTACTATAGCTCGTCCAGGAGTTTTTGCTGTACTAGCTATAGCTCTTAATATTTTCTTAAACACAGGAGCTTGTGCCATCGCACTACCTGTAACTAGGATAAGTACCATCTGCATAGAAAATGATAATAAGCTCCAGAATCCACTTCCCCAATGTACAGCCATGGCCAAAGGTCCTTGACCTGTAAAAATAATTCCTAATACAAAAACAATCATTGTTAATATTACTGCGAATAGAAACGGATCTGGTAAATATTTATTTACTAATGAAACACATCCGTTTGTAAATTTCTTAAACATAAATAGCCCCCTTAAAATATTTTTTTGAGTATTTTAGTTTTACAACTATCCTCCTTTCAAGTGAGAGTGTTATAGTCGATTGTCAAATTTATAACAATTAATGCTAAAATAGTATTTTAAAATACTACTTTTACACTTTTATTAACAATCGTCTAAATGAAAATGTTTGCATATATCCTCTAAAAGATATTATCACACATTTAAAAGAGAGATATATGATTAAATTTTCTAATTAAAGTTATAAACTTATATTAGCAATATTCGTGCCAACTGTTAGTCATAAATAGTAATGTTCAAATTACAATAATTGTTTGGTATTTTTTTAAAGTTATAGAATATACTATATGCATTAATGCATATAATCTCTCTGAAAACATTTGCATTTATGCATAAAAAAACTCTTTTCTTATTATTGAAAAGAGTTTTTTCCAAATTATATCCAATACCCTCTAGCAAAAATGGACATACATAATAAAATAACTAAATATTTAGTGTTTTTTTGCACTAAAAAAGACCTTTGGTAATCCAGCCATCATAGTTTAAACCTTAGACCTGTGATTTTGCGTCCTAATCTTTCAATTAGTTTGCCTTTTTCAAAAACCTTTAGTACAGATTTTGACTTACATATTTTTATCAAGTTTATCATATTTATCTAATTTAAGTCAATAGTTTTATAACTATTATTTAGTATTATTTTATTTTTTATCAAATTTTATTTTACTAAGTGCATCTGCTAATGCAGTATTAAGTGTTTGATCACTATTTGTTTTCTGTTTTCTTAAATATTTAGCTGCTTCTTTATTAGAAATCTTG
This sequence comes from Tissierellales bacterium, assembly GCA_018433765.1. Lineage (GTDB taxonomy): Bacteria > Bacillota > Clostridia > Tissierellales > Sedimentibacteraceae > SM3-B41. The sequence goes on along the minus strand of JAHDQO010000004.1, from coordinate 356,505 downwards.
TTATTTTGATCTTTCTTCCTTTTATTAAATGCTGATAGTTTTTCTCTATAGCCACATTTGCAAACAAATATTTGTCCATCACCTTCACCTTTAAGTTCCAATTTCTTATGACAGTTTGGACATCTAGCGTTAGTTATTTTTGATACTCCTTTTCTATAACCACATTCTCTATCAGGACATATAAGCATCTTACCTTTTTTTGTATTGACTTCTAATAAATATTTACCGCATTCAGGACATTTAGTTCTAGTTAAATTGTCATGTTTAAAATCTTTTTCACTATTTTTTATTTCTTTAACTATTGTTTTAGTATAGTTTTTCATTTCATCAATAAATTGATTTTTCTTGAGTTTACCTTCTGATATACTATAAAGTTTCTGCTCCCATTCTGCCGTCAGAACTGGTGAAGTTAAGTCTTCAGGAGCAAGTTGTACAAGCTGTTTACCTTTAGATGTTATAAAAATGTCTTTTCCTTTTTTTTCCAATAAAAAACTATTAAACAATTTTTCTATTATATCTGCTCTAGTAGCAACAGTACCTAGTCCACCTGTTTTACCAATAGTTTTTATTAAATCTTTTCTTTCTGACTGCATATATTTAGTTGGATTTTCCATAGCAGAGAGAAGTGTTGCTTCATTAAATGGAGCTGGCGGCTTAGTTTCTCCCTTTGTCTGCTGCATAGAAGATATTTTCATTATGCTATCTTTTCTTATATTTGCTATCTTGTCTCTTGTTAAATTGTCTACTATTTCTTCATCATTAAAATTATTATTATAGACTTCTTTCCAACCTTCTGAAAGTGGTATATTTCCTGTAGCAAAAAATGTCTCATTTCCAACTTTAGCTTTTACTGTTATTTTTTCATATTCATAAGCAGGATATAATACAGCTAAAAATCTTTTCACAACCAAGTCATATATTTTTCTTTCTCTATCCGTTAAATTACTTAAAAATACAGTTTGTTCTGTAGGTATAATAGCGTGATGATCTGTCACTTTGCTGTTGTTTACATATGCTTTATTTCCTTTTATTGTAGATCTTAATATTTTTGAAGCTAGTCTCGTATACGGTCCTACACTGCAAGCTCTTAATCTGTCTTTTAAAGTATCTACAATATCTGATGTTATATATCTTGAATCAGTCCTAGGATATGTTAAAATTTTATGTCGTTCATATAAAATCTGCATAATAGAAAGAGTTTCTTTTGCAGAATATCCGAATATTTTGTTAGCATCTCTTTGTAGTTCAGTTAAATCATATAATAACGGTGCAAATGATTTTTTAGTAACTTTATTTACTTCCGTAACTTTAGCATCTTTATTTTTAATACTAGATAAAATAGCATCACATTTATCTTTACTAAATGTTTTTGTATCATTACTCTTACTATCATGCCATATAAATCTTAACCCGTTGGCCAATACTGCAATGCCATAGTAAGTTTTAGGTTTAAACTTTCTTATTTCTTCTTCTCTAGCGGCTATCATTGCTAGTGTAGGTGTCTGAACTCTGCCGCATGACAGGCTGGCATTGTATTTACATGTCAAAGCTCTAGTAGCATTTATACCTACTATCCAATCAGCTTCAGCTCTAGCAACAGCAGATTTATATAGGTTGTCATAGTTCTTGCCATCTTTAAGATTTTTAAAACCTTCTTTTATAGCTTTATCAGTCACTGACGATATCCACAATCTTTTTATAGGCTTGTTTATATGTGACTTATCTATTATCCATCTAGCAACTAATTCTCCTTCTCTACCTGCATCAGTAGCTATCACTATTTCTTTTACATCATTTCTATTAAGAAGTTTCTTAACGAAGTTATATTGTTTGCTTGTTTTTTTTATTATCTCTGTTTTCATGTTTGAAGGGAGCATAGGTAAGTCTTCCATTCTCCACGATTTATATCTATCACTATATTTTTCTGGTTCAGCTAATGTGACTAAATGTCCTAAAGCCCATGTAACTATATATTTTTCACCCTCAAGACAGCCACTGCCTTTTTTACTGCATTTTAATACTCTTGCCAAGTCTCTTCCTACAGAAGGTTTTTCAGCAAGTACTAATGTTTTGCTCATTGTATCAATCCTTTTTCATTTTTTAATATTGCTTTACATTATACCATAAAATTATATGCTATGTTATGTTTGGTATTGAATAAAAAGCTATAAAAAATAAATCATGGTTAAATTTGTAATTTTTTTCAAAAAGTTGTTTACAAATTCATACATTTATGGTAAGCTATATATAGATGTATAAACCAATACATATATTAAACAATATTAATATTTTTTTTTTCATTTTTAATTCTCTTCTTGGACACTTTGGTTATAATTTTGCCAAAGTGTTTTGCTTTGTTCAACTTTTCTATTTTTCTTTAAAAATATGCTATTAAAATACTTTTATATGAAAATACTATATAAAAGAAGATAAAAAGTAAAAGTGTAAAGTGGAACTAAGTCGAAGGATCTTGTTGCTAAAATATGTAGTTAGAAAGTTGAAAGTTGAGAAATCAATAAAGATAAAGAGATAAGAAGATAAGGAAGTGTTTACTATAAATAAGAAAGAAAAAGGTTTAAGTGCGTGGGGTTTAACTCTTTTAGCTTTAGGAACCGTAGTTGGAGGATCTTTTTTTCTAGGTTCAGCTGTACCTATAAGAAATTCCGGTCCTTCAGTTTTAATAGCTTATTTACTTGGAGGAGCACTTGTATATGTTATATTAACATCTTTATCTGAAATGACTACTGCTGATACTTCTCCCGGATCATTTAGAACTTTTGCTCAAAGAGAATTTGGAAATGCTGCTGGTTTTGTTGTAGGGTGGGTATATTGGACTGGTATGATTTTAGCTATGTCTAGCGAAGCTGTAGCTGTTTCAATTTTAATAAAAAACTGGATACCTGAAGTTAAAATAACTACTATTGGTATTATAATAATTGTTTCTGTTACAACAATCAATTTATTAGGAACAGATAAAATGAGTAGATTAGAAAACTTATTAGCTAGTATAAAATTACTAGCAATTATAGGATTTGTTGCTACTGGAGTAGCTTTAGTTTTTGGATTATTTCCTAATAAACCATTTATAGGACTAGGACAAATAGAAAATGAGATTTTTTTTACTGGTGGAATTAAAGGAATTGCTGGAAGTATGCTGATTGTAATATTCACATATGCCGGTTTTGAAATAATTGGTTTAGCTGCTTCTGAAACATCCGAACCCCATAAAGTGGTACCTAAAGCTATAAAATATACTGTATTTAGCTTAATTGGTTTGTATTTTTTATCTATCTTGGTTCTGCTGCCCTTAATCGCTACAAGTCAACTAAATGAAGAAACAAGTCCATTTGTTGCAGCGTTAGCTAATAATGGTATATATTGGGCTGCTAATTTAATGAATAGTATCTTAATTATTGCCATAATATCTACTATGCTTGCAGCTACATTTAGTTTAGCAAGAATGCTAAGATCTTTAGCTGTAGAATCTTTTGCACCGAAAATTTTAAATGAGAAAAGTGATATTCCGACTAAATGTATTGTTTTTTCTGGATTAGCTATTCTTTTAGCTTTTTCTTCTTCATTTTTCTTACCTGAAAAAGTTTATGTTTTTCTTGTTAGTTCAGGAGGTTTCTCACTTCTATTTACTTATCTTATCATTTTATTAACTCATTATAAATTTAGGAAGACTAACGGCTGCCCTCCCATGGGTCACTGTCAGTTAAAAGGTTATCCAATATTATCAATAATATCTATTATAAGCATTTTACTGATTATAATAAGTATGCCTTTTATTCCGGGTCAGGGTTCAGGTCTTGCGGCAGGATTAATTTTAGTAATCTTTTTTACTGCATGTTATTACATATATAATCGTATTAAAAAATTTAAATAGTACTTGACAAATGATTTATTCCATTTATAATTATAAAGATAGAGGGAGTAACTAACCTTGTAATAGGTATTAAAATCGTCAATACGGACTTTTGTCCCGGTTTTAATAACAATTTGTTCTGTGAGACTCTACAATTAACTTTAAACACTAAGTCTAAGTTGATTGAGAGTTTTTTTATTATTTAAAAAAAATAAAAAGGAGTTATTATGGAAACAATCATTCAAAATTATTTATCATCATTTTCATCCGTTTTATTATTTATTGTTATTGCCGCTACTTTATTCACTTTAAGTAAAGGTGCAGATATACTTGTAGACCAAGCTTGTAGTCTATCTGTTTATTGGGGTATTCCAAAAATAATTATTGGTGCAACTATAGTTTCTTTAGGAACTACTTTACCAGAAGCTACTGTTTCAGTATTGGCAGCTATTAATGGAAAACCTGATTTAGCACTTGGAAATGCTATAGGATCTATTATTGCAGACACAGGGCTTATTATTGGTATATCTGCACTAATTGGCAGACTTCCAGTAGACCCAATAATTATTAATAGACAGGGTAAGATTCAATTTTTATCAGGATTATTACTAGCTATTGTTTGTCTTCCTTTTTTATCAAAGAATAACATAGGAAATATAAGCCAATGGGTAGGATGGATTTTTATTTTATTATTAGTTATATATATATTTATATCTATAAAATGGGCTAAAAATACTGAAGTTTCTGATTGTGATGATATAGCTGAAGAAAAATCACCGATTGTTATTCAATTACTAAAAATGGTTTTAGGTCTATTTCTTGTTGTTGCATCATCAAAAATTCTCATTCCTGCCGTAAGTATAACTGCTACAAGAGTAGGAATTCCTCAAAGTATTATTGCCGCTACTTTAGTAGCTTTTGGTACAAGCTTACCTGAACTAGTAACTGCAATAACAGCTGTAAGAAAGGGACACGGAGAACTTGCTGTTGGAAACATAGTAGGTGCTGACATCTTAAACGTACTTTTTGTTATAGGAAGTGCAGCTTCAGTGACAAAAGGTGGACTTTTAGTTCCAACTAGCTTTTATAAACTTCAAATACCAACAATGCTGATAATTTTATTTGCTTTTAGGATGTTTTCTAAAAACACTAATGACACGATTAATAAAAAAGAAGGTTTGTTTCTATTTACTATATATGTAATATATATATTGCTTAATTATTTATGGGTATAAATAAAGTTTTTGCCTATTTTGTTTATAACTTTATTGACACACAAACACCTATTATTATACTATTAAGTGTAACATTAGAAGTATAATAAGGGATGATAAAAAGTGATATTAAAAAAATTAAATATAATCATAATTCTAGTAATACTACTAAGCGGATGTACAACTTATAATAAACTAGAAAGCAGAGCAAATGAATGTTCTCAAACATATACCATTGATCAGCTTTGTGATGCATCATTATCAAATGATATTGAATTAGTTAAAAAAATAATAGACAGTAAAGTAGTGGATATTAATCAAAAAGATTCTGAGGGTTATTACCCAATTGAAAAAACTTTACCTTTTGAAAATTGTGAATTAGCTATTATTTTGTTGGATGCTGGTGCAAATCCTCATGTAATATCAAAATACGCAGATTCTAATAATATGACAGTATATGATTATGCACTCAACACTAATAATAAATCTTTTAAAGATATATTTATTAACCATAGTAAATATAAAAAAGGTTTAAACTAAAAATAAGATGTAGAGACTTTAAATCTCTACATCTCTTAATTAATAAATATATTTTCTTTTTCTATAGTAATAACAAATTGATATGTTTCAAAATGTTCTGATAATTTTTCAATAATTCTATGCTTTAGTATTTTTATATTTTCATTAGATAGTTTTTCATCAACAACAACATCAAATATCATAGTTCTTACGTCTCCATCACTAGCAGTTCGAAAATCATGAATTGAACATACATCTTCAAAATCATCAAGTATTTTTGTTACTCTTTCCTTGATTTTATTTGTATATAAGCATTTATCTTTAACAGGATCAAAGTGTATTAATAATATAACTCCAAATTTATCATATGTCTTACGTTCAATTTCATCTATAATATTATGTGCTGCTATTGAATGTAAAGAGGCTGATATTTCTATATGTACAGTTGCCATTTTAGTATTTGGTCCATAATCATGAATTATTAAATCATGCACACCTTTTACACCATCAAAATTAATTATGTAGTTATTTATATTTTCCATTAATTTAGGATCTGGATTGCTTCCCAAAAGCATATTTAAAGTACTTTTTGTTAAGCTTATTCCATTAAATAAAATAAATCCAGCAACAATAATTCCTACAACACCATCTACTGAAAAATCAGTAAAATTAACTGCAATTATTGAAATTAGAACACAACTTGTTGAGAGAACATCAGATAAACTATCTAAAGACGCAGCTTCTAAAGTTTGGGAATTAATAATCTTATTTAAATTTTTATTAAATTTAGACAGCCATAATTTTATTATAATTGATATTATCAAAATATATACGGCATATGTTTTGAAAATAACAGGCTCAGGATTTATGAGACGTGTTATTGATGATTTCAGCAATTCAAAGCCCACAAGTATTATAACCATTGAAACAATCATAGCTGATATATACTCTGTCCTTCCATGTCCAAAAGGATGTTCTTTGTCAGCAGGTTTATCAGATAGCTTAAATCCTATAAATGTAATTGCACTAGTTCCAACATCAGATAAATTATTGAAACTATCGGCCATTACAGCAACACTATTAACATTAATTCCAACAATTAATTTAATTATAAATAAAAATACATTGCAGATAATCCCTGTTATGCTTCCTAGATATCCTACTTTTTTTCTATCATTATCTTTATTTTTTAAAAATATATTAATTAAGAATTTACTCATAAAATTATCCTTTTAATTTTTTCTATACCTAATTTTATACTTTTAATTAATTATTTTCAATATATTTTAGATGAAGTATAAACATCAGATATCTGTTATATTAAAATAAATATTATCAAAATTTGTAATATATCTTGAATTAATTGTAGTATATTAATTGAATTAGCTACAAAATATTTATTTTACAAATATACATAATTTATTAATAAATGTTTAATGTTTGATTAATATCTATTTAATGGATTATTAACTTGATTGTAGTATATATAATATGACAATTTTTTTAGTCTACAAAAATATTTTCGTATTATGGAGGTATCAATTTGATTAATCTATTAATTTTAACAGTTAATATTGGTGGTGGTCATAATGCAGCTGCTAATGCTCTAAAAAACTATATAGAAAAAAATAATTATGATATAAACACATCTGTCATAGATTATATTGATTATATTAATCATGGTCTTTCAAAATTAACCGCTGCTGCATATGAAGCTTGTACTAAAAAAATACCACAACTATATAGGGCGTCATATAATGTAAGAAATATGATACCCAAAAAAAATCATAAATCTAAACTTATTTCTAATACTAAATCAAAAAAATTAATAAAAGAATATGCCCCAAATATTGTTGTATGTCTTCACCCATTTATTGTTTCAGAAATAACAGATTTAAAAAATAAATATAATTTCAATTACGATGTATTTGTATTAATAACTGATTTTGATTTTCATGAAGGGTGGATTTCTCCAGGAGTAAATAAATATATCGTATCAAGTAATTTTATGCGTCTTCGTCTGCTTGGAAAAGGAATTCCCGATTTTAAAATACACACTTTTGGAATCCCATCATCTTGTAGTTGTACAAATAAAAACAGTAAAATAGAGGCACGCCAAAAACTAGATTTAGAAAAAAATATAACAACTGTATTATTGGTTGGGGGTAGTTTTGGAGCTGGAAAGATTCAAGATATTTTGAAAAATATTATTGAGTCAGCTTTAGAAGTACAAATTGTTGTAATCGCAGGTAAAGATGCAAAACTTAAAAATAAATTAAAGGAAATTAGCAGTTGTTATGATAACCCTATTAGAATACTTGGTTTCACAGAAAGAATATTTTTATATATGGATGCGGCCGATATTTTAATCACTAAACCGGGAGGTTTAACTATTACAGAAGCAATTATTAAACAATTACCTATGATTATTGTCAATCCTATTCCCGGTCAAGAAGAAGAAAATGCGGCATTCTTATTAAATAAAGGACTAGCAGTTTGTGCAAATAATAAAAATATCTCCATTCATCTTAAAGACTTATTAGAAGATAAGGAGCGAATTGAAGATATGCAAATTATATCTAAAAGATATGCTAAACCTAATGCCTGTCTTGATTTTACAAATATAGTTACTGAATATAAAGGAGCTTTATGTGAAAAAGAATAAAAAAACAATTTTAAATATAAGTATTACTTTAATCTGTATAGCTGCTATTTATTATTATATTTTTTCAAAACATAATATCGCTGTTATAGAAAGTTATTTAAAAGGCATAAACTATAAATGGCTTACCTATGCATTGTTATGTATATTGATTTATGTTTTTACTGACATAGTTATTCTTTATTTAATGACAAAACGACTTTATGAAAAAGTATCAGTAGGATTAGTTAGCAAAGCTGTTATGGGCTTATATGTGTTTAACAATATTACTCCTTTTTTCACTGGTGGATTTCCTTATCAGCTTTATCTTTATAATAAAGGCGGTATACCTATAAGTAAAACATCAAATATAATAATAACTAGAAATATATTATATCAATTAGTTTTAATATTGTTTTCTATTATTGCTTTAAACTATTTACCCAATCACGATAAAAATTTAATAATTTTACTGATTTTTATTAATATTTTAGCTCAAATTGTAGGTATAGCATTTCAGCTTTTTGCCATGTTCAAACCAAAATGGTGTAAGAAAGTATCTAAGTTTATCATAAAATATCTCGTTAAGATAAAAGTTATAAGAAACTATGAATCAATAAATAGCAAAGTTAACAAACAAATTGATGATTTTGCAAGATGTAATCAAGAAATTATAAAAAATAGGTTCTTTATACTTAAATTAATATTAGTTCAAATAGTATCATTTTTCTTCCTTTTCTTATGTGTATTCTATATATTTAAAGGATTTAGTATAGAATGTAATACTTTATCCATAGTTTTTATGGTTTCATGTATCTACTTGTTTGGATTTGTTATACCTACACCCGGAGGAACTGGCGGAATAGAAGGTACGTTTATTCTATTATTTAAAAATGTAGCTAGTTCAGAAATTATTATTAGTATTATGCTTGTGTGGCGTTTTATATCATGTTATTTACTTATATTATTAGGAAGCTTGTCTTTCTTATATAAACCTAAAGACTTATTAGCAAAGCAAACTATAAGATAAAACTTATACTCACTCTATTTAGAGTGAGTCAGGCTATTGACAAACCCGAATTTCATCGTTGTTGCCTCAATCGAGAATGCTCACGTATTTCTATATACGCTCCGCTTACTCTCTTTCGGCACGCCTCGAACTTCAAATTTGTCAAAAGCCTGTCATCTTGTTGACTTTGTCAACAATCTGACTCACTCTATTTAGAGTGAGTATTTCTTAAATATGTCATCTACAAATTTATGTATCGTTGCTTATTATTACTATATTTGTATAAAATATGTTGACAGTCAAATAATAACAGTTTAATATTATATTGTTAATAAAAAATCAACGAAATAGCACACATTTTGTCAACTTATCTTGCCTGAACTTTTTTCTATTATGAACCTTGAAAAAACAATATATTATTTTAAAATTATTAATTTTATCTGTACTTAAAAACAATTATATGAAAATATAGAAAGGATATTGTATGAGATCAAAACTATTTAAGAATAAAAATTTTATGTTGCTTATAGCAGGTAAAACAGTTTCATTAGTAGGAAGTAACATGCAGCAGTTTGCTTTATCATTATATGTTTTAGCTATTACTGGTTCAGCAACTATTTTTGCTTCAATCCTTGCTATTTCTATTATTCCTAGACTTATTTTATCACCTGTAGCAGGTGTATTCGGAGATTGGTTTGATAGAAAAAAATCTATTGTTATTATAGATTTTATAAACGGATTAGTTATTGGTATTGTAGCAATATATTTCATCTATAATAAAGCTTTATCTTTACCTATTATTTATGCACTAGTTATTATATTAGAAATTACAGAAATTTTTTTCAACTCTGCAATGGCAGCTGTAATTCCTAGTATTGTAGAAAAAGATGAATTAATGGAAGCTAACAGTCTAAAATCAATAGTTAATAATATTGGTAATATACTAGCTCCTTTGATAGCTGCATTTCTATATGTAAATATAGGTTTAAAAATAATATTTATTTTGAATTCAATAAGCTTTATTTTATCAGCAATCAGTGAAATATTCATAGATATTCCTAAAAACAATAAAAAACCAGAACAAATAAATTTTAAAGAATTTAAAAATGATTTTGTTGATGGTATTAAAATAATAAAAAATAGTAGACTAATATCAGCTATTATTGGTTTAGGTACTGTATTAAATTTTTGTATGAGTCCACTATTTAGTGTAGGTCTTATATTTGTAATAAAGGAAATTTTAAAATGCAGTGATTATCAATTTAGTTTGTTTCAAGTTATTCTTTCTTCATCAATGTTATTGTCACCTATAATATGCAGCAAAATACTAAAACAAACTAAAATAAGTAAATTAATAATTAATAGTTTTTTAATAACTGGTGGATTGGCAGTACTTATGTCAATAATACCTACAACATCATTTTTTAATGTATTTAAAAATAATTTAATATCTTATATATGTATTACTTTTCTTTCGTTTTTAATAGGAGTAGTTGTTACCGCTGCTAACATAGGTATATCAACACTTTTCCAAGAAATTGTACCATTAGAATATATGGGTAGAACAGCAACAACTATGAATTTAGGTTTAACAATATCAATACCAATTGGTCAGATATTATTTGGCGTATTATATGATACTTTACCACCATATATTCCTATAAGCGTAGCTGGAATTATAGTAATTATTTTTGTATTTTTATTTAAAGATACATTATTAAATGCAAAAAAATCACTAGTTACTGAATCAGATATAGATAATATTGTATGTGAATAGCTTTAAGAACTACGGTGCTTTTCAAGTTATGCTTCCAAATATAAATTACCATGCTGACTTTACACATAAAACAAATACTGTTCTGGAGCATACATAAATCCACAGTATCAAAAAATATTGGATTCTATTAGTGAAAAAGATGGTATAACAAGAAAGGAAATTCAAAATATATTGAAAATAGGACAATCACGAGCATTAAATATTAAACACCCTACTAAGGGCGTTTTATGTATGACAACTAAATAAGTTGTGTGTATAAACGGTATTATATTCAATTATGATACCGTTTTTCTTTGTCTTGTTGCAACTTCTTTTGACAGTTCAAATGCCCCTGCAAACTTGTAATAAGTATCAATCTGTTGTTTGTGTTGTCCGTTTTCTTTCGTTAGTGTTACACAGGAAGAAAGAGATTTTATTGATGAAAAAATGGCACTACTACTTACAAAAAGATTAGGTGCTTATTCTTAGTAAAATGGCTATTGACGGTTATATCATAAATCTTGATTATTCCGACATAAAACAAATAACAGCAGAGATACAAAAAATGAGTAATAGCTTTAATCAAATTGCTAAACGTGTAAACTCTTCCGACAGCATCTATAAAGGTGATATTGAGGATATAAAAGCTATGTTAAAATAAACTTGGAGGTTGAAAAGGTTGTGTTTATTGAAATTTGGAAAGTTGAAATAATTACTATAAACCACACATACCAATGACAGGATTTAATAAAACTATTTATAAATTGAAAGAAATCCTTCCCTTTGAATAAAGCTACATTATACCTTATAATAAATGTTGAATAACATTCAATATTTCTAAACTAAAGTAGAAATGTCTATCCATTGTGCAATAAAATGATTTAACTTATAATATTAGTATGATACAAAAATATGGAGGTAATATTATGAAAAGTTTTGATATAGGAACTACAATTTTAGAATTACGCAAACAAAATAATTTGACACAAGAAAAACTAGCCAACATGCTTGGTATATCTGCTGGAGCGATAAGTAAATGGGAGACGGGAAATTCAACACCTAATATTTCATTGATTTCTCCCTTAGCCAGAGCATTAAATACTACAACGGATTTTTTATTATCTTTTAAAGAGCAACTTTCAGAAAAGGAAATAACTGAAATAAAGGAAGATTTAAAAGAATTGTTTTTACATCAAGGAAATGGAGTTGGCAAGGAAAAATGCAAAGAATATATTAGAGAATATCCCACATCTATAAATTTAAAATTTATTATTGCAAGTATCATTAATATGTACGGTTCTATATTCGAAAATACAAATTCGGATAATATTTTGAAAAATAAAGAATATGCCTTATCTTTATATGAAGAAGTAGTTAAAAGCAATGATGTAAAATATACTAACATCTCTTTATTTTCTATGGCTAGTATTCATATGACATTGGGAAACTATGAAGAAAGTGAAAAAATAATAAATAAACTAATACCATATTGTATTGACCCAATGACAATATATCCTATGATTTTAAAGAAACAGAACAAAAGTACAGAAGCTAAAAAGTCAAGCCAAACTCTATTACTCAAATATATAAATCAAAGTATTTCAATGTTGATTATGATGTCTATAATTGCAAGAGATGCTTTGGAATATGATAAATGCAACTATTACTTAGAAACTGCATTTAAGTTAGAAGAAACTTTTGAAGTGGGTATTGGATTATCATCGTATGAGTATTGTAAGCTATATATACAAAAGCAGGATTATCCTAAAGCGGCACAATGGTTTGAAACCTATACTGATAAACTGTTATCTGCAAAGTTTGATTACTTTGAAAGTGAGTATTTTGATACAATAATACTGGAAACAAAGGTTAACGAACAAAAGTTAATAAGAAAAAATCTTATTAAAGCAATAATTAGTGAGAATGAATTTAAAATTTTAGAAAATGAAGAAAAATATCAATTTGCTATAGCTAAGTTAAAAAAATAATTTAAAAAATTAAAATTACTTATCAAGCAAGCCTATCAGTTTGTACAATATAAATTCAAAATAAGAAAGTCTACATAATCATTATATTAAAGATTATGTAGACTTTCATTTATAACCTCTACTTTTGGTGTGCCTTCTTTACCGTTGTAGCTAACAATATACTCTCCTTTAGAATCTTTATACTCAATAACTATTTTTAAGAACGGAATTCCTTCTGGACGAATAGTTTTGATATATAATGCATAATCATCTGTAACCATGTCTGTTTTGAATAAAATCTTACCTTCACTTAATTCATCATCTTTTAATATTAATTCATAAATTGAAATATTTGATTCTTTATAAGTTGGTATGAATAAAAAATTCTCATAACTATTTTGAGATTCATAAATTTCAACGTTAGTGATTTTTTCTAGCAGCCTTTTTGTTGGGCTATTAACAATATATGCTAAAGCTTTATCGTCATCAGCAGTTTTATCTAATTCAAGATTTTTAACTGCACTGTTCTTGTTAAAACTGCAAGATGTAAAAATGGTAATTATTAAAATTATTAAAATAACTATAGATATTTTTTTCATTATTATTTCCCTTCCTCCTCGATATCTGGTCATCCTGAGCGTTAGTCGAAGGATCTTATATTAAAATCGTCTATTTATTTATTATTCTAGTATTATAACATATTATTCTATGATTTATTTTAACCTTTTTTATTAAATGATACCAATTTTATTTTTTAATGTTATTTTTTATTTTTCTTATACTTTTGACAGTATTTATGCTTTTAAATTGGAGATACTAATTTATGAAAATTAATATAAATATAGATTATTTTATAAAAAATATAAAGAGGTTGATGATATGGAAGAAAATTATTTAAATAAATCTTACTGGTTAAACGTACAGAGAAAACAAGAGTACACTACTGTTTCTGATGGTGACAATTTTGATGTCTTAATTATAGGTGCAGGAATAGCAGGATTGACTACAGCATTCCTGCTTAAAGAAAACGGATTAAAGGTAGGTATTATAGAAGCAACTAAGATAGGTCTAGGAACAACAGGATATACTTCAGCTAAAATATCAATGCAACATGGGTTAAAATATGATTATTTAATTGATTCATTTGGTAAAGACTATGCTATGCAATATGCTGTTTCAAATAATAATGCTATTAATTTAATAAAGCACACTGTGGAAAAAAATAATATATCTTGTGACTTTAAAACTCAACCTGCATACGTTTATACAACTAGAAAGGAAGAAGTCCGTGCTTTAGAAAAAGAATTACGTGCATATGAAGAGTTAAACATTGAATCATCTTTTGTTAACAGCTCAGAACTTCCATTTGAAATAGAAGGAGCTATAAAAATTGAAAGTCAAGCTCAATTTCACCCTATAAAATATTTATACGGCTTATCAGCTTTAGTTTCAGATTCAGGAATAAGCATATACGAGAATACTAGAGCTTTGGAAATTAAAGGTGATAAATCACCTTTTTCTATAACTACCAATAGAGGTGACATCAAAAGTGATATTGTAGTAGTAGCTACCCATTTTCCATTCTTAAAAAATTATGGGATGTATTATATGCGTTTACATGCTGAAAAGTCTTATATACTTGCAATAAAGTCAGAAGATAAGCCTTTTGGTGGAATGTATATAAACATAAATGACCCTATATATTCTATGAGATACCATTTTGGTAGTGATGATGAAAATATCTTGATTCTAGGTGGAGGAAATCACAAGACAGGATTGAAAAAAGATGAAAGAGAATCTTATCTTGAACTTGAAACTTTTGCAAAAGAACATTTTAAAAATCCTAAAATTATATCTAGATGGTCTACTCAGGATTGTATGCCTCTTGACAAAGTTCCATATATAGGTCAAATGACTAAAAATGTTCCTAACTTATATGTTATAACAGGATTCGGCAAATGGGGTATGACAGGAAGTACAGTTGCAGCTCAAATAATAAGAGATAAAATATTAAACAATGATAATGTGAATTCAGATATTTATAATCCTCTTAGATTTACTCCTAAAGAATCAGCATCTGAATTCTTCTCTAACAGTTTTAGTGCGGCAGGCGGTTTAGCAAAAAGAGTACTAACCATACCTTTAAGAGATATTAAAGACATTAAAACAGGAGAAGGAAAAGAAGTTGAATATGACGGACATAAAATAGGTGTATATAAAGACGAAGATGAAAAATGTTATGGTATTATACCTGTATGCACACATTTAGGCTGTCAATTAAAGTTTAATACAGCTGAAAAAACTTGGGATTGTCAATGTCATGGATCAAGATTTGATATTAATGGAAAAGTTATAGAAGGACCTGCTGTAGAACCTTTAGAAAAAGTAATTATTGATCAAGGAGATAATGATTAATGTTAAAATATGAAAAATTCAATGGAGAAAACTTTCAAGGAAAAAGAAACTCAAAATACTTTGAAGGATGGTATTATAAGCTTGTTTCTAAAGATAAAAAATCTGTTTATTCTTTTATACCAGGCATATCTTATCCAGATAATAATGAAAAAGCACACAGTTTTATTCAAATAATAAACGGCAGTAATGGAAAAACAAATTATGTAGAATACTCAGCAGACAGTTTTACTCCTATAGATGATAGTCTATCAATAACTATAGACAGCAACAAATTTTCGAAACATGGTATTAAACTGGATATTAATGACGAAAATATTAGTGCAAACGGTGTTGTGTACTTTAATGATATGATACAAATAGTCAAATCTGTTTTTTCTCCCGGAGCAATGGGTTTCTTTGGGTATTTTCCTTTTATGGAGTGCTTTCATGAAGTTATAAGCATGAATCATTTATTAAGTGGAAATCTGGAAATTAATAATAAAGAAATTAACTTTGATGGTGGTAAAGGATATATAGAAAAAGATTGGGGAGCATCATTTCCTAAAAAATATATATGGATTCAATCTAATCATTTTTCTGATGAATCTGTTTCTTTAATGTGTTCAATTGCTGAAATACCTTTTTTATTTTGCACATTCACAGGTTTTATTTGTATACTTAACATCAGGGGTATGGAATATAGATTTGCAACTTATAACAACAGTAAAATCAGCAATCTAATAATACTAGAAAAAGAAGTTTGTGTTTCTTTAAAGAATTCAAAATATACACTGCAAATAACTGCTGATAAAAACAGCGGAGGTTTTTTACAAGCTCCTCTTCAAGGAAATATGACAAGGAGAATTACCGAAAGTATTAATTCAAATATAGATATAAAACTAAGAAACAAAGATGGAGCAACAATCTATAAAGATACAGGTGATATCACAGGACTAGAAATCGTTAATTATCAATAATAATTTAAGATCGCTAATCCTGTATCATTATTAAAATTAGATATGTTGTATAATACTAATCCCTCATTAATATTGTTTTCTTTTATATAGTCATAAATATTGTATTTATAATATCTGAGGTCTACAACATGTATTTCTTCAAAATTATTAGCTAGTAAGGGAATCATTGCATTTGCATATGAATCTTTTATAACTAATAATTTTTTTCCGTTTTTGTTTGTTGTTTTTATAGTTATTAATGAATGATTTCCTCCAAAGAAATAAGAATACTTATCTTTCTTACTTAAATATTCATCATCATAAAAATTATCTGATTGTTCATCTTCATATATATAATTTACTAAATAACTATATTTGCTCTTGATAAGCTCCAATATTTCTAACTTATCTGGTTTTACTCTTGTACCATTAGCTTTAGAATAATAAGTACCATAAAATTCATTACTTTTTTCTATTATTTGAAATTCTTCTAAACTCACAGCTTCAATATTATTAACTTTACAGTATTCTAAATATCCATAATACGCGCCTAACATCGTCCAATGATGATCTGTTTTAAAATAAATATACTCATCTTTTTTATCTTGTAATACGCCTATTAAATCAATAAAACCTGCCTCTGATACTAAATTATTTTTTAAATCATTTAATACTTTTGCTTGGTCATAAGGGTTCGCAAAAAGAGGCAGCTTTTCACTGTATATTTGAAATGAATTTGGTACTGCCATTATAGAAACATTAATATTTGTTTTGTCAATAAAAGAATTAATGTATTCAATATTTTTATAAAAGGTTTTTTCAGGTTTATTATACATTTCAAATAGATACCCATCTTTCCCAAAATAAATTCCATTATTATCTTTTTTTAATACTGCTCTTTCCACATCTGATTTTATCTTTATCCACCAATTTCTTAATGGGAACTGATCTGTAATATATTTTTCAAAATCTTCTGAAAATTCACCTGATAATAATTTCTTATAAGTAAGACTAGGCTTCTTTTGTAAATATCTATTTTCTAATTCTGAAAATTCCTTATCTGTAACTATAATATTAAGTAATGACAGAAGTATTGTTGATATTATAAATATTACTGCTATTTGCTTATTACATTTACTTTTCATATTTTTACCTCTAAAACCTAAAGTATAGAAATGGATTGAATGAAGAATCTACTAAATATGCAATTGATAAAAAATAAATAACGAATAATATTAAAGCATATATTGTTTTATTTTTAATAAATTTCTTTGCGATAGGCGTTGCACATATTATTCCTACTATAAACACTACTGCATAATTAGTTAAATAATATAGAAAATTAACATCTATTATAGGAAGTTCCTTAAACCCAAACATTCCTTTTAAATATTCAATACCTTCACTCATTTCTTCAAAATTAAAAAATACCCATGAAATGAATAATATTAAGGTAGTATATAGATGCCTAAAAAATTTTGGTGCTTTTTTTAATATATTTATTAAGAATATCTTCTCTAATGTTATTATTACTCCAAAATATAATCCCCATATTACAAAGTTCCAGCTAGCTCCATGCCATAATCCTGTTAAAAACCAGACTATAAACAAGTTCCTATAGGTTTTAAACTTTCCTTTTTTATTTCCACCTAAAGGTATATAAACATAGTCTTTAAACCAGCTTCCAAGTGAAATATGCCATCTTCTCCAAAATTCAGTAATACTTTGTGATATATATGGATAGTTAAAATTCTCTAGAAAATCAAAACCAAACATTTTTCCTAAACCTATAGCCATATCTGAATATCCGCTAAAATCAAAGTATATTTGTAGAGAAAACGCACTTATTCCAAACCATAAAGACAATACTGATAAATTATTTATTGATGATGACTGAATAATGTTCCAAAGCATTCCAATATTGTTTGCAATTAATACTTTTTTACCTAATCCTATTAGAAATCTGCTTACACCTTCACCAAACTTGTCTAATGTTTCTTTTCTAGTATTTATTTGTTCTGCTATTGTTTGATACCTTACTATAGGCCCTGCAATTAACTGAGGAAATAGTGATACATATGCACCTAATGATATTATATTTCTCTGCACTGGTGCCTCTTTTCTATAAACATCTATTGTATACGACATAGTTTGAAAAGTATAAAAAGATATTCCTATAGGTAATGGCAGCTTTAATAAAGGTATATCGGTTCCAATAAATCCATTTATAGTTAATATTATAAAATCAGCATACTTAAAGATGCACAGTAATGATAAATTTATTATTACAGAAATTATTACAAATTTTTTAGACTTGTTTTTATCATGGCTGTACTTATCTACTAAAATACCATTTATATAATCAACTATTGTTGAAAATATCATTAATAAAATATATACAGGTTCTCCCCATGCGTAAAATATTAAACTTGAAATAAATAATACTAGATTTTTAAACTTTGAAGGTGCAGCAAAATATATAGAAATGACTATTGGTAAAAAAACAAATAGAAATGTTAAACTGCTAAATACCATTCTTTTACCTCGTTATTAAATTAAAAGGTGCTTTTTTATAGCACCTTTTAATTTTTATTTTGATTCTTTAATATTTAATGCTTCATCAAATATATTTTCTATTTTATCTGGATCATCATAAGTAATGTAAATTAGATATTTACCTTCTAATTTCATAACATTATTTTTAACTTTATCATACTGATCAGGTAAATAACTTCCCCAAGTATCATCTTGCTTTTTAAGCAAAGCATTTAGAACTACGCCTAATTCATCAACATATTCTTCATCTGATGCTTTTAACACTACTATCATATTTGAGTTTATATTAATCATAGGCATAATAATTGTACCTTCTTCAAGCCATTTTTCATCTAATTCCAAGCCTTCAAAAGCAATGCCGTCTTTAACATTTTCTATACTGTAACCCGGTAAATTACCTTCAGCAAAGTCTTCCTCTGAAACTCCACCTTCTATTAAATCAGTTTTAATTACTTCTTTTATATTATCTACTATATCATTAACTGATACATTGACTTCCTGTTTTTCTTGATTACAGCCTGCTAATGCTAGTATTAAAGACGCTATTAATACTATTACTATTGTTTTTTTCATTTTTCCCTCCTGTTAATTTTTATGCGCATATTGTTGTACATAATTGTTTGACGTAGAGCTATAAAAAAAGTTCCAAACTTTTATTTTGTAAAATATGGTAAGGTTTTTAATTAAATAAATATCCTAGAATAATAAACAAAGCATTTTGCATTTAATAACTCTTAATTGGAAAAACTAAAGAGTATTAAACTAGTCAAGTAATCATCATTTTGAATAAAATTATCCACATTATAATTAAAAGGAGATTATTTAATGCAAATTGGCTTAATTCATTATATTTACATATCATTTATTATAATTATTATTGTCTTTCTTATTATGCGCAAAGACATTATTCTTATTTGTATTTTAGGATTATTTACAATAGGATATATTTATAGTGGTAGTATTTTAGAAGGAGTTCAAACTGTTTATAGAGGAATAATCGTATCGGGTACAGAGTTTTGGAATATAATTGTCATTATTTCATTAATTGTGTCTATGTCTAATGTCTTAACTGATATTGGTGCGGATGTTATTATGATACAGCCTATAAATAAACTTATCAAAAAACCTTCCTCTAGTTTCTGGGTCATGGGTTTGATGATGATGGTTTCTT
The DNA here is from genome assembly GCA_018433765.1 of Tissierellales bacterium. Classification (GTDB taxonomy): domain Bacteria; phylum Bacillota; class Clostridia; order Tissierellales; family Sedimentibacteraceae; genus SM3-B41. Next base: position 336,454 of record JAHDQO010000004.1, on the reverse strand, counting down.
CTTTTATATTATGGCCTTCACCTGCTGTAGCACTTATAGGAGCTATAATACTACCTGCTGCTATTAAAGCTGGTCTTCCTTCTATCTGGGCAGCCTGTACTATGAACATCTTTGGCCATGGTGTTGCAATATCTGCTGATTATTTTATTCAAGGAGCTCCAAGTATAACAGCCAAAGGAGCAAGTATAAGTGATCCAGCAATTTTAATGAAAGCACAACTTCCATTATGGATAACCATGAGTATAGTAACAACGGTAGTTTCATTCCTAATGATGAAAAGAGATATAAAAAAGACAGTTTACAAAGAAAAGTCATTAATAGAAAAGAAAAAAAATAATTCATTACTATCTGAAAAAGTCAAAATTGTAGCTATTATAACACCTTTAATTTTTTTGTTTACTATTTACCTTATGTATAAATATCAATTTAAAGGAGGAGATGCTGCTGCTTTAATTTCAGGTGTTTCTGTTATTATAATGATTTTGGCTGTTATTGTAAAAAATGATTTCAAAAATGTACTTGCAACAGTCAGTGAATATATTAAAAGTGGTTTTATCTTTGGTATTAAAACTTTTGCCCCAATATTAATTGTTGGTGCTTTCTTTTTCCTAGGAAATGAAGAAACGTCTATAAAGATATTAGGAGACCAAGCTAGAGGTTATCTAAGTGACATAGGTCTATACATTTCTAATACTATTTCTTTATCGAAATATTCTGCAGTAATTATTCAATCAGTTACTTCACTAATTTCAGGTTTAGGCGGCGCTGGATTTTCAGCTCTTCCATTAGTTGGAACTATATCTAAAACTTTATCCAGTGCTGTAAATATTGACACGGTCAACTTAGCTTCGCTAGGTCAAATCTTTGCTATGTGGGTAGGTGGAGGAACAATAACTCCTTGGGGTGTCATACCTGTAGCAGCTATCTGTAAAGTTGATCCCGTAGAGTTATCAAAGAAAAATATTATTCCTGTTTTTACTGGTTTTATTGTTACTATTATTGTTGCTGTGATTATTTTTTAATTATATCTACTTTATTTTTTTGGAATAGTAGATAGATATGTTTTCTTATATGAATCCCAATAGTATACTTTACCAGATTTAAATTCAATTATTAATTGAACTTCATTTTTATTATCTATATATGCAAGCCAACGTATATAATCAACTATCTTACTTCTATCATAACTGTTATTATTTTTAACATAAAAATAAACTTCTGCATCTAAATGTGTTTGTATATCTCTAATATTGTATTTTTTATTTATATTTTCATAAATATCATTCCAACAAAATCTTTCTTTCTCATATACTAAAAAGGGTTCTTTTATGCCCTTGATAAATATAAGAAAACAATCTTCATCTGTAATTTTATCTTCACAATAATGTATTATAGAATATTGAGTTGTATACTTTTCATTACTTTTCAAATTATACTCTGAGATATGTTTTTTATGATATAAACTATTATTAAAAATAAAATCTTGTCTAAGTGATTTTAAAATAGATTTAAAATCTGATAATGATGAGATATCTAAAGCTAAAGCCAATATAAATAATATAATTAATATAACTATTATAATCTGAATAATTCTTCTTATATACATAAGTATCTCCTAGTATTAATTGTTAATTTACATTACACTTTCTAATTTATAAAAGTTAAAAATAATTCTTTTATAAAAAAGAATTACTTTTTTCTTAATTTTAGTTAGTACTATTTTATAAAATTTCCAAAATAAATCATTATCTTTATCATCTTCCCAGTCTTTATAAACTTCGCCATCAAATAACCATCATTAATGATAGTTGATTTTTTATCTATACAATTTAATCGATTAAATAAGTATACAGTGTTAATTGGGATTATAATTTAGAAATGATTTTAGGTCTATTAAGGCTACTTACTCCCATATTTTAATGTGTAAGATATCTTTATCTTTGACAATATTATACAACTAAAAAAATAAAGTCAACATTTGTTTTAACAATTTTAATTATATTTTCATTTTTAAAATATTATTAAGCACCATGCTGTTACCACACATTACTCAGATTTATTAATTTTTTCTATTTATTATAATAATTTTAATGTTTTTTATTGTTGTATAATCTACTGGTATGATAAATTTAATGTTATTAATTAGAACGTAATATGATATCATAAGTATATATTTATAAGTAAGGTACATATTTTATATTAAAAATTATGTGTTCTTCTGTGTAATTTAGTGTTAATTAGTTTATCGAGTATTCAAGTACAAGGAGTTATAATAATGAAAAAAAGTATTTTAATAATAGATGATGATACAGACTTATGCAAACTGCTAAAAAAATATTTAGAAAATGAAAATTATCTTGTAGATATATCTCATACTGGTACAGATGGATTGAATTTAATCCATAATAAATCTTATTATCTTATTGTTCTTGATATAATGCTTCCACAAATGAATGGTTTTGAAGTTTTAACAAACCTTCGTAAAAAAAGCTCTGTACCCGTATTAATGCTAACCGCTAAAGACAGTGAAACTGATAAAGTTTCTGGACTTAGAGCAGGTGCTGATGATTATATTACAAAACCATTTAGTATAAATGAATTTATTGCACGAGTTCAATCATTAATACGAAGATACACTACTTTCAACAATTTTAAAAATGAAGATACTATATTAACTTTTAATGGTCTTGTCATAAATTCAAAAAATAGGTCAGTATTAATTAATGAAAATAATGTATTACTTACAGCAAAAGAGTTTGATTTATTGTATTTTCTTGCACTCCATCAAGGACAAGTATTTACTAAGAAACAGATATATTCAAATGTATGGAACGAAGAATATGCTTTTGATGATAACAACATTATGGTACATATACGCAGATTAAGAAAAAAAATCGAACTTAATCCCCAAAAACCTAAGTATATTCAAACAATTTGGGGAGTAGGTTATAAATTTAGTCAGGAAGTATAACTTTTGAATTTAGAATGGAGAACTAAAGTAATAATGAATAATGTAAATATTTTATTAATTATAATTGCTGTTCTGATTATAATAATTGTTTGTCTTTTGTATTATATTCTTAGAATTAAAAAGAATCTTAATAATATTGTTAATATATTAAATGATATTAAAAAAGGCAATAGAAACAGAAAAATACTAATAAAAAAAAATAATGTTGCATCAGAAATAAGCTTTAAAATCAATGAAATTACTAATTCTTATAATAATGAAATAATAGAACTTAAAAAGACCGATGAAGCTCATAAACAATTGCTTACCAATCTTTCACATGATGTAAAAACTCCTTTAACATCATTAATAGGATATTTAGATGCTGTATGCAGTGGAGTTGTAGAAGGAAAAGAAAAAGATGAATATATAAATATTGTAAGAAACAAAGCTTATAATTTAAAAGAATTTGTTGACATGCTTTTTCAATGGTTTAAATTAGATTCTAATGAAATAGTATTTTATTTTGAAAAAACAGATATTTATGAACTGACTCGCAATATTATTATTGATTGGATACCTATATTTGAAGAAAATAAAATAAAGCTTAAAGTAGATATTCCTAATAGTGAATTATATATAAACTTAGATGTTAAATCATATGAACGTATAATAAACAATCTTATACAAAACGCAATTGTACACAGTAATTGTAACTCAATTAATATAAAAATAATTAAAAGCATAAATAATGTAATAATTAAAATAAGTGACAACGGTAAAGGTATTTCAAAAGATAATCTGCCATATATATTTGATAGACTTTACAAATGTGATATGGCACGTTCAAAACGTGGAAATGGTTTAGGATTATCTATCGTTAAGGAATTAGTTAATTGTCATAAAGGAAATATACTAGTTAACAGTACACCTAATAAACAAACAGAATTTCAAATATCACTTCCGCTCTGAGATAGTTTTATCACAGAGTTTTTTTATAAGTAAGAAAAAAGTAAGAATTGTGTAAGTATTCCGTCAGATATTAATGATAAAATTAGATTATTAAATTATAGACTACTGAAGGGAATGAATAATTTATGAAAGATTATGTTATAGAAACTAAAAATCTAACTAAAAAATTTGATAAACAGGTAGCAGTTAATAATGTCAGTATACACGTGCATAAAGGAAAAATATATGGATTATTAGGAAGAAATGGAGCAGGTAAAACAACTATTATGAAAATGATTTTAGGGCTTACTTCCGCTACATCAGGTAAAATAAGCGTTTTTGGTAAGAATATAAAGAAAAATGCAAAACACATTTACCCAAGAATCGGTGCTATTATTGAAACTCCCGGATTTTACCCTAATCTTACTGGAACAGAAAATTTAAAAATATTTGCAAAACTAAGAGGTATAACCAGAAAAGATGCTATTAAGCATGCTTTAGATATTGTAGGACTTAAATATAATGATAAAAAAATCTTTTCTAAATATTCACTTGGTATGAAGCAGAGGCTTGGAATAGCAAACGCTATAATGCATGAACCTGAACTTTTAATATTAGATGAACCTACAAATGGACTTGACCCTATTGGTATTGTTGAAATACGTAAGTTTATTAAAAATTTATGCTTAGAAAAAGAAATAAGTATATTAATTTCAAGTCATATACTTACTGAAATAGAACAATTAGCTGATACAATCGGCATTTTACATAATGGTAATCTTTTAGAAGAAAGTAATTACAAAGATTTAAAGAAACGTAATCGTAAATACATAATGATTAATCTCTCTTCTGCATCTAAAGCGGCTCGTATTTTAGAGCAGCAGTTTAATATTTTTGATTATGATATTGAAGATGATACTTCTATACGCATATATGAAACAGATAAAGATATAGCTAAAATAAACAAAGTTCTTACAATTTCTAATATTGAAGTATCAAATATTAGAAATTGTAATGACAGCTTAGAAGATTATTTTAAGAAAATAACTGGTGGTGAAGGTATTGCTTAGTTTAATTTTAACAGAATTTAAAAAACTTAAAAGGCAGTTATTTATTATATTAGCAATGACATCTTCACTTGTACTTCCTATTATCTGTACAATTTATTATAAAAATTATGAAATTATTATCTGGAAAAAGTTTTTAAAAATGCCTTTAGCATATTCTATGTGGTTTATACTACCTTGTATATTAGGAATTATATCTACTATATTATTTTACAGTGAACGCAAAAATAGTACATTAAAATCATTATTTATTATTCCTGTTAAAAGAAGTAATCTATTGTTTGCTAAAATAATTCTGCTTCTTTTTTTGTCAGTAATTTTTATGTGTCTAATGGGATTAGTATCTGTTTTAGGAGGTCTATTGATTGGAGCTACAGGAATAACTTTAAAATCTGTAATTGAATATATGTTGTTATGTATCTATACAGGAGTATTGTCATTAGTCGCAATGCTTCCAATAGTACTAATTATAATTATTTCTAGAAAGGGTTATATTTTACCAATATCAATTTCTATTTTATATGCTTTGTCAGGATTTGTTTTAGCTGATATTCTTACTGAAATACATCCAATATCAGCAGTAAGCAGAATAATTTGTACTAAACTTGAAGGTGTCATTTTTTCTACAACTTTGCCGCCGCATATAGCAGCACTTAATTTAATAATTACAGGAATATTGTCTATTATATGCTCTATATGGTTTTTAAATAGAGAAACAGTTTAAAATAAAAGTGAAAAGTGTAAAGATAAAAGTTAATGGAAGGAATGGTTATTTATGAAGAATATGATAGCTGTAGAATTTATGAAATTAAAAAGATGTAAAATAATATATATATGTATTTTAGGTTTTTTATTAGCTTCTCTAGTAGTTCTAGCTACCTATTATGGCTGGAATGACAATACGGCTGAATGGTTAGTTAATCAAACATTATGGTTTAATTTGTTTTTTATTTGCCCTGTTATATTTTCTTTAGTAGGGAGCTATATAGTAAATAGAGAATATAAAGATGATACCATAAAATCTCTACTTATTGTACCTATAGACAAAAACAAATTAATGATTTCAAAATTGTGGGTTACAGTTTTTATTATAATTATATTGTCTGCTGTAAGTTTCTCATTTACTATAATAAGCTCAATTCTAGTAGGAGCTAGGGGTTTAACAATTATTTTTTTTATAGCTTCATTATTTAAATATCTTTTAATGGGAATTGCATGTTTTATTTCAATATTACCTATACTTGCTTTAGTTATATTAATTAATAAAGGATATTGGTTTTCTCTTATTATTTCTATGATATATGGGTTTGTTGGCATATTTGCAGCAAACACAAGTTTAGCTGATATTTACCCGTTAACAGCAACTTTAGGTATTATTAATTATGGTTTTGCTGATGAAATTATACAGTATGATTATTTATCCTGCTATACATCAATAATTATTACACTAATAGTATCGCTTGTTATTATAAAACGTTTTAGCAAGTATACTAAATAAGTTAGATATTCAAATTGTAAATAAATTAAGGACTAAAAATATATTTTACTAATTATCCCTCTTTTTCACAAACCATTATTAAACAAATACAATTGTTTTGCTAATATTTATATTTGATAATCATTTATGTAATAAACTCCCATTAGAATAAATAATAATAAAACTACTATGTTGTACTTTCTTTTACTTTATCAATAAATGCTTTAGGATTAACTATTGTATACCCATATATATCATATGTTGTATTACTTAATATCTCAATTATTTCATCTTGTAATAAATCGTAATTAACCTGCCATCCTAATGCAAGTACACCTGCAATATAAGGCATTGCCCAGCTTACACCTCCGTTACCTGTATATTGATATGAAGGGATACTTTCAGAGCGATGTTCTGCTACAGTTCTAAATGATGCAGGTGCGTAAATATCGTATTTCATACTTATAGTTTGAGATGGAAATCCTAATTTACACTTTGAAATATCATCTGGATCGTTAATATCATAATAACACCCTTGAATTTTAAGATTCATACCAGAACAATCTAATACTAAAATATTGTTTTCTCTTGCTTTTTCACATGCTATTTTCCAATCATCAGTATTTTTATTATACTCTGATGGTGCAGCTGAAATAGATACTACTTTTATTTTATCATTTTTAGGCAGCTCCTTATTTTTTTCTATTATCCACCAAAGTGCATCTGCATAATATTTAGCATCATTTTTCCAAGAAGGAACTGCAGCAAAATATAATTCTGAACCTGGTGCAACTCCTATATTTTCTCCAACTAATAAACTAGCTACTGCCGGACCATGCATTGAACCTCTATAACTAAGTGCTTCACATCCAAAATCTTTATATTCTACTATTTTTCCATCATATTCAGGATGATATTTAGTAGCACATATGTTTTGATCTATTATTGCTACTTTAATACCTTTACCTGTTATTCCTTCTTCATGGATTGCTCTAACACCTAAGCCTGGGTTTTTTCCCTTTTCCATTATGCCTTTTGCATATTCATTAAGTTTACCAAAATTAGTTTTTTCATTAAATGTAAATGTAACTATATCTTTCTTGTTAAATTTACTGTTTTCTAAATTTAAAAATAATATTTTATCATGTTTATGATAATCTAACTCATTGTAGTTAAATTGTGCATTAACCTCTTTACTTTTACAGCTTGTACATATAAAACATATTATTATAAATACTACTAAAAAAAAATTTTTTTTCATAAGCTCCCTCCTATATTTCAAATTTTACAATTTGTAAATTATATAATATTATAACATTTTTTGATGTTTTTGCTAATTAATTATATGTTTATTTAATTGTATATATATTTATGGTATAATATAGATATAAATTTCTAGGGGGTAATTAATTGAAAAAATTTATGTCTATATTATTAATCTTAATACTAATTTTTAGTATTACTGGATGTAGTAAAAATATTCCTGAAGGCGTTTCTGAGGAAGTTTATAATGATTGTTTGAAAATATTAGATGAAGTTGATAAAAAATTGCAGCATCCTGAATATGGATATAATGGTATAAATGATGGTATATTATTTAATGATAATGTCTATCCTATAATTTATAAGTTCGTTATTTATAATAATAAGTATACAAAACAGGAAAAAGAAGTCTTAGAAAAAGCCTACGAAATATCTTGTTATATAGATGCTTATTGTTGTGACTACATAGATAATAAGCCAATAAAAGAAAATGGAGACGAAAATTTTAAAGCAATAATTAATGATAAAAGTTTTATTAAAGACTTTAAACCACTATTATCAGAATATGTGAAAATGCTAAATTTGGATTATGATAAGTATAAAAAGAAATTTGAATTATAATAATTCAATTTAAAAATTTCCTAATTTAAGCTTCATTTTTCAAAACTTTTCAATATAGAATTAATAAATTTTTCTATGAAATGATTAGAAATAACTTCAGTAATTAAAGAATCATTCAACTTTGACCTAAGAAAAAAACATCTATTTGTTCACTAATAACAAATCTTCTAAATATTTATTTTAACTCCTCATTTATTTATTCTAAACAATTGAGTATATTTAATTTCTTAATACTAACAAAAAATAGTACAAACTATATTGTAATATTTCTTTAAATAATATTAGCTTACATAATTTAAAAACTTTCTAAAAAATATATAATTCATAACAAAACTGAAAATAGAAGTTAAATATATCTAGTAATTAAAAGTAATTGAAAGTTTTTTAGGCTTTTTTACCTTATTATAACTGATAATATATTTTTTTACTTTTATAACTATGAATTATCTGATATAATCATTTTTAAAATGATTTATAACAAAAAATCATAACCAGTTTCAAATATTTACTAAAATTTTATTATCAGGTTGGAGGCTTGGTTATATGACATTACGTAAGAAATCAATACTTTTCACAAGCTTAATTATTGTTTTAGTCTCTATCGTATTTATCATATCTCATACAATTTCATTTAATTATTATTATATTTATTGTCTACTAGGCATAATAATAATTTCTATCCTATCATTAATCCTATTTATTAAAAAAATGCTGTTTTCTCGTTTGGCACTGCTTAATACAAGTATTGTCGAAATAGGTATAAGCGGTAAATTATCTTCTCGTATAGAAATTTCTGGGAATGATGAAATAGCTCATGCAGCTGGAGCAGTCAACGATATACTTCAAGTACTAGAGGACTATCACCATGAATTAGAAAAAAAAGAATCATATTTAAGACTTGTAACAAACAATATGATGGACATGATATTTCAAATTGATGAAAACGGAATTATCAAATATGCTAGTTCATCAAGTCATCATATCTTAGGATATAAATATGAGAACTTAATAGGAAAACATTTTAGTAAACATATACATCCAGATGACGAAAAATTTATAATTACAAAACGTGAAGAATTCGAAAATTACAATTCAAAGAGAATTGAACTAAGAATGAAACATAGAGACGGATATTATATTTGGGTAGAAACTATTATCAGCACTCTTTATGATCAATTCAATAATTATGTTGGAATTATCTATACTAGTTGTGATATAACAGATCGAAAGTTAGTAGTTGAGGAACTAAAAAAGGCTTATGACGAGCTAGAAATACGTGTTCATGAAAGAACCTTAAATCTGTCAAAAGTTAACGAAGAATTATGTAATGAAATAAATGAACGTAAACGAATGGCAAAAGCTCTTCAATATCAGGTTCAATTTGAAGAATTAGTAGCACAAATTTCAACTAATTTTATTAATCTAAATATACATGAAATTGATAATACAATAAATCAATCATTACAAGCTATCGGAAAGTTTGTAAAAGCTGATAGATGTTATATCTTTATGTTTAGTGATAACTTAGATACTATGGACAATACACATGAATGGAGTAATGCTGGTATAGATTCTCAAATATCTAACCTTAAAGCATTACCTTGTGAAAGTATGCCATGGTGGATGCAGCAGTTAAAGGCATTACAAAACATAATAATACCTAGAATATCTGATTTGCCTCCTGAAGCTGAAGTTGAAAAAGAAGTTCTATTATCTCAATCAATTCAATCACTTGTAGTTGTTCCAATGAAATATAGAAATTCTATTATAGGATACCTTGGATTTGACTGGGTAAAAAATGAATATAATATTTTAGATGAGGATATAACATTGCTTTCAATCGCCAGTGAAATTTTTGCAAATGCATTTAACCATTTATGGGATGCAGAAAAATTAGCTAAGCAAAAAGAACATCTTTCAGTAACTCTTCGCAGCATAAGTAATGGTGTTATTAGTATAGATACAAATGGAAAAATATTGATGATCAATAAAGCAGCAGAAAAAATTACAGGTTGGACAACTGAAGAAATAAAAGAAAAAACTATTTTTGATATATTGAAAATAATAGATAGAAAAACAAATTCATTATCATATAATGAAATTAAAAAAATGTTAAATACTGAAAAAATATATACTATCTCTGATAATATTATCTTAACAAAGGATAATACAAAAAAAATTATATCCTGCAGTAGTTCTCCTATGATTGAAAAGGATAACAAAGTTATAGGATTTGTTATTGTTCTTAGAGATATTACTGAGAAAAAGAAAATAGAAGACAGGTTGACTTTATCTCAAAAAATGGAATCAGTTGGTTTGCTGGCCGCAGGCGTAGCTCATGAAATAAACACACCCATGCAGTATATTGGCGATAATACTAGATTTTTAAAAGATGCCATGAACGACCTTGATATTGTTGTTAAACAAATATGGAGTTATATTGAAGAATCAACTAATAATGAAATAATTAACGCAGACTGTATAGATAAGATTAAAAAAATGATAGATGATGCTGATTTAGAATATTTATTAGCAGAAATACCGTTATCAATAAAGCAGTCATTAGAAGGTATAGATAGAGTTAGTAAACTTGTTCTTACATTAAAAAATTTCTCTCATCCTGGAAGTAAAGAAAAAATGCTATGCGATATCAATCAAAGCATAAATCAAACTACAACTATTACACGGAATGAATGGAAGTATGCATCAGATATGGAGACAATACTAGACCCACACATTCCAATGGTCTATTGTGTTATTGATGAAATTAATCAAGTTATTTTAAATATGATTATTAATGCTGCACATGCCATTAAAGAAGCAGTAGACAAAAAGTTCTACGCTAAAGGAAAAATTACTATATCTACAAAAAGTGAAGGTAATTATGTAAAAATAATTATAAGTGATAACGGAATTGGTATTCCTAAATCTCTTATTAATAGAATATATGATCCTTTCTTTACTACTAAAGAAGTAGGCAAAGGAACAGGACAAGGACTGGCAATTACACATGATATAATTGTTAACAAACATCAAGGAATAATAGAAGTAGAATCTGAAGAAGGAAAAGGTACTACTTTTACTATTTGCCTGCCGTTGTCGGATTATAACAATAATTAAAATATATGTATTGGGTAAGTTAATAAACGAAAGATGCTAAATGAGTAACGAGTAACATAGTAGCTTTACTATCGTAAAGCAAATTTATTTAACTACTCTAAAATCATTGGAAGTTGTGAAACGAGTAAGTAACAAATCTTTAAAGATATTATCAATGATTATACATTGTAATCATATAAATAATATGTATTGAAGGAGGTTTATATGAAGACTACAATTCTTTTTGTAGATGATGATCAGAATATAATTCATGGTCTTAAACGCATGTTATATACAAAACGCCGTGAATGGAAATTACTTTTTGCTTCTAATGGAAATGAAGCTATCAATATAATATCCGAACAGCATGTTGACATTATTGTGTCGGATATGAGAATGCCTAAGATGAATGGAATAGAACTTCTAAATTACATAAAAGTTCATTATCCACATATTATTAGAATTATTCTTTCAGGTTATTCAGATAAAGAAATGATTTTAAGATCAGCTACAACTGTTCATCAGTTTTTGGCTAAACCATGTGATGCTGATACCCTTATACAAACAATTAACAAAGCTTATTCTTTACACAAACTTATAAAAAATGAGAATTTAGCTAAAAAAATATCTGGAATGGCCAGATTGCCAAGTTTACCTAGCTTGTATTATAAAATTGAAGAAAGAATGCAATGCAATAACGTTTCCCTTAAAGAAATAGGAGACTTAATTGCTCAGGATGTCGCAATGACAGCTAAAGTCTTACAATTAGTTAATTCCGCTTTTTTTTGTTTAAGAAAAAGGGTAACCAGTCCACAGCAGGCAGCAATAATCTTGGGAGTGAATACATTAAAAATGCTCGTTCTTTATGTTCACGTTTTTAAATCTCTTAAAGATTTACCACAACCATATTTTGATAACTTTGTTAAACATAGTGTTACGATTAGCAAATTATCCAAGGAAATTGCACGTACTGAATTTAAAGATAGTCATCTTGTAGATGAAGCTTGTACAGCTGGATTGCTTCACGACATAGGAAAGCTTATATTGATGCAAGTACCCGAGTATTATAATAATATTGAAAAATTAGTATATAAAAAGGGATGCAGTTATACTGAAGCAGAATATGAAATTTTTCAAACAACTCATGCCGAAGTAGGAGCTTACTTATTAGGTCAATGGGGAATTCCCGACTCAATTATAGAAGTTTCTGCTTACCATAATCACGTATCAAATTTTAAAGGCACTAAAGTTTCATCCTTAACAATTGTTCATGTTGCTAATGGTTTATTAACAAAGAAGAGTATATCTAATCAAATAACTTATCCCAAAATAGATATGGACTATTTAGAATCATTAAATTTAATAGACAAGTTTAATGATTGGGAATCAATAGCAAATAATCTAATAAATAATTTTGAATTATAATAGTAAAGGAAAAGAGAGTGTATATGAATAATAAAATTCTTTTAGTAGATGATGATATTAATATTCTTTCTGCATATCGCAGAAATTTTCGAAAGCAATTTGATATAATTACAGCAGAAAGTGGTACAGAAGGATTAAAAATTATGAAAGAGAAAGGACCTTTTGCAGTTATAGTTTCAGATTTTCGCATGCCCGGAATGGACGGTATTGAATTTCTTACACAAGCTAAACAAATTGAACCAGATACTGTTCGAGTTATGCTTACAGGTCAAGCAGATATACAAATGTCAATTCAAGCTATAAATGAAGGTAATATTTTTCGATTTTTAACTAAACCATGTAAAATTGAACATTTTACAAACGCATTAAAAGCATCAATAGAACAGTACCACTTAATATTATCTGAACGAGAACTTTTAAACAAAACATTAAATGGAAGTATTAAAGTTTTAATAGATATGATATCTCTAGCTAGTCCAGTAGCTTTTAATCAATCTTCTCGTATCAGTCCATTAGCCAAAAGTATAGCTAAAAATTTAGATGTACAAGATTTATGGGAGATAGATTTAGCAGCTTTATTATCACAAATAGGTTGTGTTACAATTCCTAATAATATATTAAATAAGAAATATAGCGGACGTACTTTAACGCAAAAGGAAAAAGAAATTTTTTCTTCACATTATCAAACCGGTAATAATTTATTAACTAATATACCACGTTTAGAAGGAATTGCAAAAGCTATTGCTTATCAAGCAAAGCAATATGACGGTGGAGGGATACCCAATGATAATATAAAAGGAAAGGAAATTCCACTTGCATCACGTATTCTTAAAGTAGTTATTGATTTTGATGCTCACATACAAAGAGGAAAAACTAGTAATGAATCTCTAAAATTAATAAAAAGTCATTTAGGATGGTATGATCCTGAAGTTGTTATAACTCTAGAAAACTTACTTCTATCTGATAAAAATTCTAATGTAAATAGTATTCTAATTAAAAAATCTATTTCTTTACAGGATATTGAAATCGGTATGGTGTTAGCTGAAGATATAAGACTTACTTCCGGAGCAGTCCTCGTCACTAAAGGACATGAAATATCAGAAGTTTTTAAAATTCGTTTAAACAATATTGCGAGTATAAATAGCGTTGCAGAACCTATCATAGTATATGAAAATATAAAAAAATAATTGAATAATAGAATTAAAATTAAGCAGAAAATTAAAAAATATTAATTCTCTGCTTTTTTCATAAAACTATATATTATTTATTCCCATTCTCCTCCATACATTGCTGCTACATGTTTTCTTAGATTAATATTTTGATGAAATACATGTTCTGGTGCTCTATTATTAAGTACTGCTTCATAAATTCTCTTTGCACAAAGTTTTTTACTTGCCAACCGCTTAGATATCCATTCAAAATTCTCACACAGCTCTTCATAAGACATATTTTTTGGATGAAACATAAGATGTTTATAGCTAAAGTTTTCCCATTCATTTTTATCTTCAATTAACCTATTTTCTCTTTTTAGCCTTTCTCTAAATGGAGTGCCTGGATAAGGATATAACAAATTAAAAGTAACCATATCTAATTCAGAATCTTCAATAAATTTAACTGTCGTTTTAAATGATTCAGTATTATCTTCATCTAAACCAAATATAAATGTTCCTTGAACTGCAATTCCGACACTATGAAATAAATCAATAGTATTTTTATATTTTTCAACTTTATTAAATCCTTTTCGAGATTTTTTAAGTGCTCTTTCATTTATTGTTTCAAAACCAAGAAGAGTTGAAATGCAACCACTCTGTTTAGCTAATTCAACCAGTTCAATATCTTCAATAGAATCAACACAAGCACCACAGCAAACCCACTTAATTCTAAGAGGAATAATTGATCTAAATAGAGATTTTGCATATTCAGGATTCCAAATTAAGTTATCATCAATAAAAAGTATAGGTTCATTCATATCTAACAACTTAATTTCCGCTATTATATCTTCTATATCTTTAGTTTTAACTTGTCCTTGCCAGTGTTTACCCGCAGAACAAAATTCACATCTGTTTATACAACCTTTTGATGTCATTATCAGATTATTTGTTAAGTATCCTTTTTTATTTTTCAGCAAATCATGTCTAGGTAGAGGTAGCCCTTTAATTTCAGGTCTGTTTTCTGCTTTATATACTTTTTTATATGTTCCACTTTTAAAATCTTCCAAAATATCTTCCCATATTTCTTCTACCTCACTTAAAACAACAGAATCAGCATGTTCTAAACATTGTTCTGGACAAGCTTCAGGAAAAATTCCCCCCATGAAAACTGTAATACCTCTTCTTCTATACTCGTCAGCAATTCGAAATGCATTATTGGCAGTTTGAACAATAACCGTTATACCAACTAAGTCAACTTGTTCATCATAATCTATTTTTTCTATATTTTCATCTTGTATACTTACCTGTATATCACTTGGAGTCAATCCAGCTAAAACTGCTAACACGTATGGTGGAAAACAATTTGTTGCTTGTGTTACATTGCACTTTGGTGCTATAAGCTTAAGTTTCATAGAAATCCTCCTCTTTATTAATTAAAAATCAATTTCTTAAACATTTTAAAAAACTTTTGCCCAATTTTTTTCATTTGCTAAAATAAGTTTAACTAATTCCTTTACTTCTTTTAAAGTATGATGTTTAGCTTGTCCACAATTCACTTCGGTACTTAGTGGAACCGAATCAGCTTTCACAATATCTTCCATGACTTTTTTAAAAGATTGCGAAATAACATCAAAATCGTATTCATTAATAAGTATTAAATAAAACCCTGTTTGACATCCCATAGGTGAAATACTTACAAAATGATCTCCAAAATATTTTTCAAATCCTACAAGCATGAAATGTTCTAGCGAGTGTAAAACTTTTGTATCCATATACTCTATATTTGGTTGTGTAAACCTGAGAT
Source organism: Tissierellales bacterium (assembly GCA_018433765.1). Lineage (GTDB taxonomy): Bacteria > Bacillota > Clostridia > Tissierellales > Sedimentibacteraceae > SM3-B41. The sequence continues at coordinate 320,646 of JAHDQO010000004.1, read as the reverse complement.
CATATGAAAAAACATAATCACCGTGTTCTCCTTCTTTAGATCCAATCATTCTAATATATGGTGCTTTAACTTTACGATGATCTATATTTCCAATTTCATTTAAATTCCAACCAGCTTTCGCCAAATCTATCATTTGTTATTCTTCCTTTCTTCAAAATTATTTTATTATGAATAATAATTTATTTATTAATACAATTTAACAAATACTTCCTGCTATCATAAAGTACAGTTTTCCAAATGCTTGAATGATTATATAATTCTACTGTAATATATTTATCATAACTATCATTTAACATTTTAAATACTTTGGTAAAATCTATTTTACCATTACCCGGAACCTCATGATAATGAACTTTTCCGTTTATTGTATTGCAAATAGGCTGTGACACAATTTCATTTCTAATGTATTTTAATATAGGTATTGCTCTTTGAAGTACATTTAGATTAGTACCTGATATTGAATCCAAATATGCCTTTATTTCAATATCAAAATCCTCCATTCTAATTAAATTATCTAGATTCTTCATTGGTACAAATTCTAATTTTGTTGTGTCGTTATCTGAGTTTAAACATTGTTTTATATTGTCCATTTGTAATTCAGATAGCTTTTTATAAAAATAGATGCGTTGACTAGAAGAAACAAATATGTAATTATTATCATCTTTAACATTAATTAAATAAGAAGCAAAATTAAAATCTAATTTCAAATCTTTAATATCTTCTAAGGTAGATACCATGAATTTTAAATTATATCCATCTTTAATATCTGCAAGATGCATATATTCAGTATAATTAATATGTTTTTTCATAGATTGAATATAATTTTTTTCTGTACAATAAGCATGACAAATATCGATATGCAACCTAAATTTGGGATTATCTATTTCTTTAATAAGTTTTACAGCATCCTCTAATGTTTCTATATACATTCCCGGTTCTGGTTCTATAACCAATATAACATCACCAATATCTTCCAAACATTCTTTTATTCCAGAGATTAATAATTCTCGTGGATTTATACATGGATTATTTATATGCTCTTCTCTTAGATATCCACTTTGAAAACTAACAACAGAAATACCAATGAGTTTTGCAATTTCAATCCCTCTTTTTATTAGATTTATACGCTCTTTTCTTTTAGAAGAATCTAATGAAAGCAAAGATGGCTCATGTGCTATATCAGATAGAAAAAAAGTAGTAGCAGTTGATATACATACTGGCTTTACAGAGCTATTTTCAAATAGTTTTCTTATATTTAAAATATCTTCTTTTTTAAGTTCAAATGGATTAAATTCATGTTTCTGAAATGATAATTCAATCCCTTCAAATTTAGCTTTTTCAACTTCATACATAGCTTCTTTTAATGATAATTCAGTCAATCCATTAGTACTATAACTTAATTTAAACATTTCATGTGCCTCCTCTTAATTTTTTTAATTTTAAATTTATATAGCATAGCATATTGTATCCCATAAATTTGAATTGTAATGTCTAATATAAATTTTATAATTTGGATTTAAATCATTAATCAATATAGGGATGTCCCATAAATGGTTTTCATTGTGATATATGCATATAGCTAATTTCGGTTTGCATCTAGTTATTATTTTTCTAGCTCCTTTTATAGCTTCATATTCACTTCCTTCTATATCCATCTTTATATAAGTAACTTCTTTATCTTCGAGAACATCATCTAATCTCACAACATCAATAATATCATCACTAAAGCTTCTATTATTTAAAGACATATCCAAATTTCCTGTAATGTGAGACGCTTTACTAAGATTACCAGTAAAATTAAGTTTTGAAGCTTTACTGTAAACTCCCGAATTATAAATATGAATATTATCCGTTGTTTCTCCTAATTCTATAAAATCTAATTTCTCACCAATATTTGATACAAGCAATTTATTAGATAACTGATTGTCTAACATAGTAAAATTGTTTCTATCCGGCTCAAATAAGTATGCATCCTTAAAATGTGAATTTGTATTTTTTAGAAAATTGTATAACGTATCGCCATTATATGCTCCTGCATCAATAAAAATCTCATTATCTAAAAGCTTTATTATATTCTTATCAAAATATTCATTATCTAAATTTCTATCCTGTATGTCACCTATATATCTTAAATCATCATAAATTCTAGCCATAAATACATTTTCAATTACTTTTTTTGATGTTAAATCTTCTAATAAATTATACATTTTCATAATTTTATCTTTATGCTCTACCATCCTAAAATAGTTGTCAATATTAGATATATCCTCTGTTAGAAAAGAAAATATATTATTAAATCCCATAGATTTAAGCTGTATAAAAAAGGAAGTATAATATGCTCCTAAAATTATTAAAGGAGTATTTTTATTTATTTTATTTATAGTATTATCAATTACATTATATATACTAAAAATATCATTTTTAATATCATTTATCTTATATCCGTAAACATATTCTATCATGCCACCTTTACTCTTATAAATATTACTAAATAACTCTATTAGATTTTCTTCGCCTATTAAAACAACTTTTTGTGGATTAATAAAAACCATGTCATATAACTCTTTATTTAATCTACATTTAAATTTTTCAAATAAATCAATTTCTTTAATATTCATATTTTAAATTCACTCCATTTCTAGTTTTTAAAAGACAAGAAATATTAATATAAGTAACCGTTCGAAAACAAGCTTTTTATTTATATGAATTAAGAATTTTACAAGCTTCAACTAGTTCGTTATATTTTATATCATTTACAAAACAATACTCACCTATATCAGTTGGTAAAGGAATTCTTTGCATCCCATCTCTATGATGAGTCCTTTCTATGATACTTTCCCAAAATAGCTCTGGAGTTATAACAGAACTATAATAGGGTAATTCTAATTTTTTTACTAAATCTATTACTTTCTCTTCCTCCGATTTAGTTATTAAAGAATGCACCCTTGATAGTATGGTTGAAAAAACAATATCAATGCAAACAGCTTCTCCATGCAGTAAATTTCTTATATCTTTCATTTCTAAAGCTGGACTAAAGGTATGTCCGAAGTCTACACATCTTTCAAGATTATTTTCATATAAGTTAGGCTGTAATTCTTCAATCATATCCTCTATAGAAATATTTAATATATTCATTCCTATTTCATCTTGAAATTTAGATTCTATACATTCTGTACCATACATTTCTAACAACTCAAACAAATGATGATTTTTAATAACTGCAATCTTTAAAATCTCACCAACACCATTTAATATATGCCTCTTAGGTAAAGTTAATAAAAAATATTTGTCTAGTATTACATACTTAGGAGGCTCAAAACTTCCCATGCGATTTTTATAAGAATCAAAATTTATACCTGTTTTTATTCCTATTGATGCATCAATATACCCCATTAAAGTAGTAGGTATTTTTATATGTGGTATACCTCTCCTATAACAACTTGAAACAAAACCAATAACATCTGTAACAACTCCACCTCCAATAGCTATTATAGGTTCATTTCTACGATTTATAGGGAATTCGTCTAATTGTTTGAAAAGTTTAATATAATTTTCTATGTTTTTATTTTTTTCACTACTTTCAAAAGGTACTATTTTATAATTTATATTATTTGATTCAAAATAATTTTCAATTTGTTTATTATATATATCATAAACAAATTGATCTACAACTACAAACCTATTACTTCCATCTATGTCAGAATCAATTAACATTATATCGTTTTCCGGATTAAAAATATCTTCACTGTTATAAATTGCATACTCAACAGTTTTATTATGCACAACATTCCAGCTCTTTTTCAAGTAACTCATATTAAACAACACCTCCTATTATAAATTACATATTAAAAATCAAGGGTTATGTTTTAATAATTTTATACATTTACCCTTTATTTGCATTATTGTATTGATCTGCTTAAATCAAACAAATGTATAAATTAGTTTCTTTAGACAATTATTCGGAATATGATTGTTAAATTTTATTAATTAATTTATTTAACTCTGACTCATTCCATTTACCATGCATTTTACGTACATGTCTACTAAACTGCATGTTTTGTTTAAAAATATACTCAGGTGCTCTATCATATTTAACTGCACGTGCGATTCTTTTTGAGCACTCCTCTGAATTTGCCAATTTTATCGTAGCCCATTTAAATCCTCTGTCTAATTCATCTATAGACATGTTTTTAGGTATAAACATTATTCTATTATATGTAAAATTGTCCCATTCATTATCGTCTATTATTAATCTATTTTCATTTATTAATTTTTTTCTAAATGGAGTTCCTGGATAGGGATATAGCATATTGAGCGTTAACATATCTAATTGCGATTGTTCAATAAATTTAACAGTATCTACTATAGTATTAATATCATCTCCGTCCAAACCGAAGATAAAAGACCCTTGAACAGCTATACCAACATCATGAAAATTTTCTATGGTTTTTTTATAATTATCAACTTTATTAAATCCCTTTCCATTCCTTTTTAAAGTTTTTTCATTTACTGTCTCAAATCCTAAAAGCATTGCAAGACAACCACTATCTTTTGCTAAACGTATCAATTCTTTATCGTCTACTGAATCAACGCAAGCACCACTACAAATCCATTTTATTTTTAATGGTATTAATGCTCTAAACACTTCTTTTGCATATTCAGGATTCCATATTAAATTATCGTCTAAGAATATATAAGGTTGACTAGAATCTAAAACTTTAATTTCCTTTATAATATCCTCAATATTTCTAGTCTTTACTTGTCCTTTCCAATGAACTCCCCCAGTACAAAAATGACACCTATTTAAGCATCCTTTTGAAATCATTACAAGATTATTAGTTAAATATTTATTTTGATTTAATAAATCATGTCTTGGCAAAGGCAATCCTTTAATTTCAGGCCGTTCATCTGAATTATATATTTTCTTATAGTTTCCACTAAATAATTCATTTATAATATCACTCCACATTTCCTCTACTTCACACAAAACAACTGAATCAGCATGTTTAAGACATTCATTTGGACATGCTTCAACAAAAACACCGCCCATAACTGTAGTGATCCCTCTTTTTCTGAATTCATCACCTATTTTAAATGCATTCTTTGCTGTATGAACAATAACAGTAATCCCTACTAAATCAACTGGCTCATCATAATCTATTTCTTCAATGTTTTGATCTTGAATCACCACATCAATATCATCGGGAGTAAGTCCAGCTAAAGTTGCCAAAACATATGGAGGATATTTATTAGTTGCTGAACCCCAATCACATTTAGGTGCTATCAATTTAACTTTCATGATTCTCCTCCTATAAATATAATTTCATTATTGAATTAATGAATTTTTACAGATATTAAATTTCATATAAAAAGTATTTATAAAATATCTGTATATAATAGCAGTACAATAACAATAGTTATTATTAATAAGAATAAGCCTATTAATGATCCTTTATTTCTTTTACTACTTATCTTATCATCTACTTCTGGTAATAGATTTGCTCTGCGTAATCCATTAACTATTGGCTTATACAATAGTAAAGTTATTGCAATGTTAAGACTACCTTTTATTAAATTAAATGGTAAGAAAACAGGTATTAACATTTCTACCACAGCTTCTCTCGGAAAACCTAAGAATATAGGAGTAACTATATAATTCCATAATATCATTAAAATTGACATCAAAGCACAACCAATCACCATACCTATAATTGCACTTTTTAATGTCTTATGTTTCTTATATATAAGTGCTGCTATACATGCAAAAGAACAGCTTGAAATAATATTCATTATACAACCAATTATTCCTGTATCACTCACAGTTACCATTTCAACTATAGATGATATAGATGATATAGCAAATGCCGATAAAGGTCCGTACAAGAATCCACCTATAATAATAACTACATCCTTAGGTTCATATTTTAAAAACAATACAAGGGGAATTCTTAACATAGCCACAGTTATAATAGCAATAGCACTCATCATTCCAATTCCCATCATTTTTCTCATTTTTAAACTCACATTTACTTTTTTTGTTTGTTGTTCCATTATGTTCACCTATCTTTCTTTTTTTTATATTAAAGCTAAATCATTTGTTCTATAAACATTATTTTACAAATATTGCTTATAATATTTTCCATGACAATATTATACAAATTTTGCAGATAAGTCAAGTTCTATTTTGAATATTTTTCTAGTATATTCATTTATTAACTGTCAATATCAGGGATTTTCATGGTTTATGTCTTAATATTAACATAAAAAAAGCAGAGAATTAAAAATCATTAATTCTCTGCCTTTTATTATAAAACTTATTTAAGTTCTTCTTCATTTATTTCAACATTATATTTACTTTTTAATCTGTTTATGTTCTCGTTATATACTGTAAATTGTTTTTCGTTAATTAATTTTTGTCTTATTTGTTCTGCTGATTCTTCGTAAGATTTTTCTTTACTTTCCTTTTTACTATCAACAACTATTAGGTGATAGCCAAATTGAGTTTTAACAGGCTCGCTAATTTTACCAATTTCTAATTCAAAGGCAGTTTTTTCGAATTCTGGAACCATCTTTCCTCTTGAAAATGAACCTAAATTTCCACCTTGAGCTTTTGATGGACAAGTTGAATATTTTTTAGCCGCTTCATTGAAATCTAATCCATCTTCTATTTCTTTTTTTATCTTATTGCAATCTTCTTCTTCATTAACTAATATGTGTCTTGCTGTAACTTCTTCAGGATTTACAAATTGACTTTTATTAGCTTCATAATATTGCTTCATTTCATCTTCTGTAACTTTAATACCTTGTAATATCTTTTGCACTGCAAATCTCTGTAATAATCCATGCTTTGCTTCTTCTAAACCTTTAATAAACTCTTCATCTTTGTCAAGTCCATTTTCAACTGCATCTAGATAAAACATTTCACCTGCAATGAGCTCTTCTAATAATCTTTTTCTACCTTGCTCACTAGAAACTTCCATAGCTTGCTGTTGTGGTAATGACCTTATTACGTTAATCATTTGCTGTTTAGTTATTTCTATGTCGTTAATTTTTGCTAAAACATTTTTTTCCACTATTTAATTCTCCTATTTTTTATTTTGCTTACACTGTCTATAATTGAAAAGTCTTTTACATGTTACACTAAATAGAAGTTTATTGCAAATTTTAATTAATCTATTTCCAACCCCATACAATAAGCAGCTTGAAACTCTCCATTAAAAAAATGTTCTCTTGATATTTTACCTTCTACTACAAATCCAAAAGACTTATATAGACTCATAGCTCTTTCGTTTCCTTCAACAACTTTTAAATTTAACTTTCTTATACCATTTTCTTTACAAACTTCTATGATTTCATGTAAAAGTAATTTACCTATACCCATTCTCCAATATTTTTTCTTTACACTTATTCCAAATTCAGCACTATACTTTAATCTTTTTTTATTAGGCCAACTAACATTAATAGCAGCGGTAATTTCACCGTCTTTATCAGCACATAAAAAATGTGAATTCTTATCTTCTTTCATCTTCTTTAATATTCCTTTTTCTTGTTCTAAAGTTATAGGCAATCCTTCTTCTCCAAATGTTAAATAAGGAGTTTCTCCTCCGATAATTTTACAATATTCCAGCATTTTTTCTGCGTCATCAGGTACTATTTCTCTAATAATTATTTTTTCTCCGTTATTAAGTAATTTTTCTTTCATTTTACTATCACTCCTCTTTATAACTGTACATTTTAATGAAAATTTTTCCTATTTTATCACTTAATATTATTACTGTCAATAAAGATATGTAATTTATTTTACTATTATACCGAAAAATGTTAAAATATGTAGATAAAAGTAATTTTATATGCTAATAATATTGAAAGGACAGAAATCTATCATGAATAATTTATCACTTTATAAAAGAAATATTACTTTAAACTACTTTTTTACTTATATTAAAAGCATTGATTTAACACAAGGAATATGGATGATATATCTTGCTTCAAAGGGACTGACTCTTGTTGAACTTGGAATGATTGAGGGTATTTATCACATAACATCCATGTTGATGGAGACTCCTACAGGTGCAGTAGCAGATATATTCGGAAGGAAATGGAGTAGAATACTGGGAAGAGTAATTAGTATAATTTATCTTGCTATAATGCTTTTATCAAATTCATTTTGGGGTTATGCTTTAGCTTTTGTATTTTGTGCTTTATCTTACAACCTTGAGTCAGGTGCAGGGGAAGCTTTTGTATATGATTCTCTCCTTGAATTAGGAGAAAAAGATAAATATATGAAAATAACAGGTAAAATAGAAGCCTGTTTACAAGTTGCAAGTGTAACTGCTCTAATTATAGGTGGATGGATTGCAGTACATAACTATTTTACAGCTTATATCTCTACAATAGTACTAGCTTTAATATCAATAATATTTGCTTTGTTCTTTAAAGAAACTGAAATTGGAAGAGATAAAACAAACAAGAAAAAAATTAATATATTAACTGCAATGAAAAAACAATACATTGATAGTTTTAAGTGTTTAAAGGGAAATAATGAACTTGTTTATTTTATTGGTTTTTCTGCTTTTTTTAGTATGTTCATTACTGTAACTTTCTATTATCTGCAAAATTATTGGACCTTACTTGGACATAATGAATTATGGATTGGAATATCATTAGCTTTTAGCTCTTTAGCAGGCGCAGTTGGAGGAATATTAACAGACAAAATAGAAAAGAAAGTTAGCCAAAAATTTTTGCTGGTTTTTAGTCCTGTTATTTTAACCTTTGCTATCTTTGGACTTGCAGATATAAATTTAAGCAGGTTATCTTTTTTAATCATGGGATTTATGGATAGTATAATGTTTGTAACTATTTCAAATTATATTAATCAATTAGTAGATAGTGATAAAAGAGCCACCATAATATCCTTTCAAAGCATGACTTTTAGCTTTGCAATGATACTAGGCTTTCCTTTGTTTGGTAAATTAGGCGATGTACTAGGTCTAAAAGATACATTTATAATATTTGGCTTTATTTGCGGAATAATTTCTATAGTTAACATTTTAAGAGTTTTAAAATATAAACAAACTATAAAATAATTTATATTTTATAGCTATGTTTCATTTATTAGGAAATTATTGTATAATAAAGGAGCTATAAATTTCAATACTCACAAGTTTGGAAGTCAATAAAACTTAAATAAATTTAATGGAGGATAAGATGGAAAAAGTAGTTGAAAGATTTTTAAGGTATGCAAAAATTGACACACAATCAGATGACGATTCAAAAAGCAGTCCAAGCACAGAAAAGCAATTTAATTTGGCTAAATTATTAGTAGAAGAGTTAAAAGAAATAGGTGTTAGTAATGTAGAACTAGATGAATACTGTAATGTATGGGCTGAACTTCCTTCAAATACTAATAAAGAAATACCTATAATTGGTTTTCTAGCTCATATGGACACTGCAACAGATTTTACTGGCACTAATGTTAAACCTCAAATAGTCAAAAATTACGATGGAAAAGATATAGTGTTAAATAAAGAAAAAGAAATAGTTCTTAAAACTAATGACTTCCCCGATATATTGAAATATATTGGACAAGATATTATTACAACTGATGGAACTACTTTATTAGGAGCAGATGACAAAGCAGGTGTAGCAGAAATAATGACAGCTGTTGAATATCTTGTAAATAATCCTCAAATTAAGCACGGCAATATTAAAATAGCTTTTACTCCTGATGAAGAAGTTGGAAGAGGAACAGATAACTTTGATATTAAAAAATTCGGGGCAGATTTTGCTTACACAGTAGATGGTTCAAAAAAAGGTGAACTTGAATATGAAACATTTAATGCTGCTGAAGCTAAAATTACTATAAAGGGAAACAATATTCATCCAGGTTCTTCAAAGAACAAGATGATTAATTCTATGAGAATAGCATTTGAATTAAACAATATGCTTCCTACAGATCAAAAGCCCGAGTATACAGAAGGTTATGAAGGATTTTTTCATCTTTTGAATATCAGTGGAGATGTTGAAAATACTACTATGAAATACATTATAAGAGATCATGATAAGACTAAATTTGAAAATAAAAAGGCATTAATAGAAAAGGTTATAGAATTTTTAAATAAAAAATATTTACCTAATACTGTTAATCTAGAATTAAAAGACCAATATTATAATATGAAGAGTAAGATTGAACCAGTATTTCATATAGTAGAAACTGCAAAGCAGGCAATGGAGGAATTGGACATAGAACCCATAATTCATCCAATTAGAGGCGGTACTGATGGAGCTATGCTTTCATATAAAGGAATTCCTACACCTAATTTATTTACAGGAGGTCATAATTTCCATGGCAAATTTGAATATATACCTATACCATCTATGATTGATTCTGTAAAAGTAATATTGAAAATAATAGAGTTATATTCATCTAAATAGTAAGCGTGAGCTTACTATTTTATTCTCATTTAATCCTACCCAAAGAATTTCTTAATTTATATATTCTTTATCTATTAACATTTCTGTCAATCTACTATTATAGCAATAAACTATTCTGCAAGTTAAATAACTATATTTCTTATAAATACAATAAAATTGTTAAATTAAGCTATTATTGATGTGCACTTGTCTCATTATAATAGCTTTTTTATAAATACTTTATTATAAGGAAAATATCTATTAAAATATTTTCAAAAAACCGTTTTCACGGAATTTGATAACAAAGATAATCTCATATATAATTTAAAAATCAAACATTTGATACAAAAGAAATGAGGAAAATTTATATGAAACAGAAAAATGCAAATTTACTATTGTTATTAGTTACTTTTTTGTGGAGTACAACTTACATTTCAACTAAAATCATTACAAATGAATTACCAGTTCTTAACGTAATAGCATTAAGATTTATAATCGGATTTATTGTAACAGGATTAATATTTTTCAAAAGAGTAAAGAGTTGCAATAAAGAAACTTTTAAATATTCCTTGTTATTTGGAACTATGCTTTTTATCATGTTTACTTTTAATATCTTTGGATTAAAGTATACATCTACTTCCAATGCAGGATTTTTAGGAAGTACAAAAGTTGTATTCATTCCAATATTATCAACTTTGATTTTTAAACAAAAACCTAAAAATAAAATGATAGTAGGTGTTGTGTTTGCAATAATAGGAATGGGACTTTTATCACTTCAAGATAATCTAAAAGTTAATTTTGGTGACTTATTAGTACTAATTAGTGCAATACTTTACACCTTCTATATAGTACTGCTAAATATACACGGCAAAAAAGTAGATACACTAGTTCTTGGTATATTACAACTTGGAGTTGTTGCAGCTTTAAGTACTATTTCAACTTTTGTTTTTGAAAATCCTAGTCTCCCTGCTACACCGCAATCATGGTTTATAATTATTATGCTAAGCGTATTTTGTACAGGACTGACATTTGTGCTTCAAACTATAGCACAGCCGCACACCACACCTACAGATGCAGGATTGATTTTTACTCTTGAACCAATATTCAATGGTTTAATAGCATATATTTTCGCAAATGAAGTATTAACGCCTAAACAATATTTAGGAGTATTTTTAATTTTAACTGGAACATTAATATCACAAATTGACTTATCAAAATTTAAAATTAAATTTGGTAAAAATACTGTATAATTTAGTACATAAAACTAAAGAGTAAGCACATGTCATGCTTACTCTTTAATATTAAATACTTTATTTACCATTTCACAAAATTGAATATATATAAAATTTTCTCCAAGATTTTTTAAACTTTTTACTAGTTCAATATAATACCATTTTTGTTTATTATAATCTGCATTAAATTTATCCCAAATTTTATCACCTATTATCTGCATGTCTATATATATGCTTCTAATATTGCTAAGTTTATCTGCACATTCAAGCAGCTGTATATCATATGTTGATTCATCTCTTAAATGATTTATTGTATGCTGCTTTCTTTGCTTCCAGGGCTTTGATTTATCAGGTTCACTCACTCCTTCAACAAGTTCTGCAACTCTTGCACCGAATATATTTCTAATTTCTTCTAAACTTACACCAGCGTCTTCAACAGAATCATGAAGTATAGCTGCTGTTATTAGTTCTTCATCATTTTTTACTTGTGCAATGATGTTTGCAGTATCTATTAAATGAAATATATATGGAATATTTGAACCTTTCCTCTTTTGATTTTTGTGCTTTTCATTAGCAAAATCTATAGCTTTTCTTATCATATTGAACTCCTTGTTTTATTAAACTTAATTATACTTTTTATATATACATATTGTCAATTTTGTTTTGAATTTCTTCGTTTTCCAAAAATTCATCAAAGGTAGTTAAGCTATCATAAATTCCTTTAGGTGTTATCTCAATTACTCTATTAGCAATGGTTTGTATGAATTTGTGGTCTTGTGATGTAAAAAGCATAGTCCCTTTAAAAGCTATCAGCCCATTATTAACTGCTTGTATAGACTCCAAATCAAGATGATTAGTAGGTTCATCAAGAATTAAAAAATTTGCTCCTGACAGCATCATTTTAGAGAACATGCATCTTACTTTCTCTCCACCGGACAATACATTTGCCATTTTTAAAGGTTCTTGACCAGAAAACAACATCTTACCTAAGAAACCTCTGATAAAAATCTCTGATTTATCTTCAGAAAATTGTCTTAACCAATCAATTAGATTTAAATTTACGTTATCAAAATATTTAGAATTATCTTTAGGAAAATATGATCTTTTAGTCGTAACTCCCCATCTATAAGTTCCTTCATCTGGCTGCATTTCACCTGATAATATTTTAAATAAAGTTGTTCTAGCAATTTCATTTTTTCCAAGTACAACTATTTTGTCACCTTTGTTGACAGTAAATGAAACATTATTTAAAACTTTTACTCCATCAATAGTTTTACTTAATCCCTCTACTGTTAAAATATCTTTCCCTGCTTCTCTTTCTGGAGTAAAACCAATAAATGGATATCGTCTTGATGATGGTTGTATATCATCAAGTGTTATTTTTTCTAGAAGTTTTTTTCTAGAAGTTGCTTGTTTAGCTTTTGATGCATTTGAACTAAATCTTGCTATAAAATTTTGGAGTTCTTTAATTTTTTCTTCCTTTTTCTTATTTTGTTCTTTCATCATTTTTAAAGCTAATTGGCTAGATTCATACCAAAAATCATAGTTCCCGACAAATAATTTAGCTTTGCTAAAATCAATATCAACCATATGTGTACATACTTTATTTAAGAAATGTCTGTCATGTGATACTACTATAACAGTTTTCTCATAATCTAATAAAAACTCTTCTAACCAGTTTATTGCCTTAAAGTCTAAATGATTTGTAGGTTCATCAAGCAAGAGTATATCAGGATTTCCAAAGAGTGATTGTGCTAATAAAACTTTCACCTTATCACTACCCTTTAGTTCTTTCATTGTTTTTGAATATAAGTCTTTACTAATTCCTAAACCCATAAGCAGTTTTTCAGCATCTGTCTCAGCTTCCCAACCATTTAATTCAGCAAACTCTGCTTCTAATTCTGCTGCTTTAATTCCATCTTCTTCACTAAAATTTTCTCGTAAATAAATAGCATCTTTTTCTTTCATTATTTCATAAAGTCTTTTATGACCCATAATTACTGTATCTAAAACACTGTATTCATCAAATTCAAAATGATTTTGTTTTAATACTGCTAATCTTTCACCGGGTGTTATAAATATGTCGCCTGAACTTGATTCTATTTCACCAGATAATATTTTTAAAAAAGTTGATTTACCCGCACCATTTGCACCTATTACTCCATAACAATTACCTGGGGTAAACTTCAAATTTACATCACTAAATAGTTTTTGTGATCCAAAGCTTAAGCTTAAATCTGTAACTGTAATCAAATTATTTTGTTATACCACAAATATAAGTATAACGTCCTCCTTCCAATACTAAAAAATTGCATAGATTATTATGCAATTTCAACTCTATAAATTATACACTTTTTACAGCAATTTTCAAATGTTTTCTTTATCTTTTCATTTATATATTTATATAAAAATTATATAATTAATTTCCTGCATTTATTTATAAATACAAATGAAAACTTTTTGAAACATTATTTTACAAATAAAAAATACCTATTAACAAAATTGTTATTATAGGTATTTTTATTATTTATCTATTAAGACTTTTGTCTATGAGACTATTTTTGATAAAAAGCTGTACCAAATTCATAAAGTGCATCATAAAATGCTACAATATTTTCTATAGGTACGTCTTTTTGTATATTATGAATGGATGCTAAAATTAAACCTCCATCTGATCCCAAATCATTTATTCTTCTTTTTACTTCTTCACGAATATCTTCAGGAGTTTTTGTTGAAAGAACTGTTTGACTTTCACATCCAGCTCCCCAAAATGTTAACTTGTCTCCATATTCCTTTTTCAATTTTGCAGTATCATCCATACCATCAGCAGAAACTTGTACAGGATTCCATGCATCTACTCCTATATCTATAAAATCAGATATAAACTCACTTATCGCTCCATCACAATGATAAACTATTTTAACATCTGCTTTTGATTTTATAAAATTGACTACTTTAGCTTGAGCAGGTTTTATCAATTGTCTATATAATGATGGTCTCATCAATGGAGCATTTTGAGTTCCTAAATCATCAGATAAGACTACTACTTGAGCATACTTGCCAACTTCATCTAATATTAAATTCCACTGTCCTATGTGATACTCTACTATTTTTTCAAGCATTGCCTCTATTATTTCAGGTTCTATCATCATCTTAATAAAGAAATCTTCATATCCCATTAACCATTGACATGGTACATAAACTCCTCCATTAAATGGGCCATTAACTACAAGTGCATAATCTGTATTTTCGTATAAGTCTTTTGCTCTTTTTCCCATGCCAAGCCATTTACTATTATCATTTGGATCAGGCCAATTAAACTTATCTATATCTTCTAATGTGCAGCCTTCTAATGGGTGTCCAACAGGATCATAATATAACCCATTTGCAGGACACATCCATTTTACTCCCCACTCGTCCTTGTACCATGAAGACCCATCTTTGTCCCATTGGAGATTAATATTCATTTTATCCAAAGGCATATATAACGGATAACAATCAGCTTTAAAACGCTGACGAACATATTCATCAGGAAAAGCAGTTTGTGAAAGCATAGATGATATAGTAATTTTATTATTATAACCTAAATATTTTTGAAGTTTTTTATACGCATCTTTATGAAGAGTTGTTAAATTATAAATACCTCCTATATCAATTGGTATTCTATCTGTTTCTTTATGATTTAATGCTCTAATAACTCTTTCTCGAGATTTAAGACTAGACATTATTTTCCTCCTTGTTAAGCACTTTTTTTATTATAAATATAATTTAAATTTCATTTCTTATACTTCTAATGCAAACTTTTCAGCCACTTCTGAACATGTTGCTGCATCAGATGTATAAGCATCTGCACCTATTTTAGATGCAAAGGTTTGCGTTACTGGTGCTCCCCCAACCATTACTTTTACTTTATCTCTTAATCCTGCTTCTTCCAGCGAATTTATAACTACCTTTTGCTGATGCATTGTAGTTGTAAGAAGTGCGGATAAACCTACAATTTGAGGCTTGTACTTCTTAACAGCTTCAACTATACTATCTTCAGAAACATTTACTCCAAGATCGATAACTTCTATACCTTTGCCTTCTAGCATCATTTTAACTAAATTCTTTCCAATATCATGCATATCACCTTTTACAGTACATAAAATAGCTCTTGCTATAGGCTTTACATCTCCATCAACTAATTTAGGTTTTAAAATTTCAATTCCACCATTCATTGCCCTTGCTGCAATTAAAACATCTGGAACAAAAACTTCATTATTTTTAAATTTTTGACCAATAGTACTCATTCCTTCTAACAATCCTTCATTAAGTATAACTTTAGGCAATATTCCATCTTCTAAAGCTTTATTAATTAACTCTTTGACATCTTCTAATTTACCTTGCTGTAAGCTTTCAGATATTTGGTCTGTAATTTTCATTTAAAATACCTCCATAAATTGATTTTTGTAGATTATACTTTTACTACTGGTAAAGTCGAACCACCATATGGCATCACAATAACTTCTGCATCTTTTCCTTTTTCTTGTAATGCATCTTTTAGCGCAGTATTTAAACTATTATATGATTTAAAATTCATACCTCTTACTAAATCATCTTCAAGTTCAGATATTAAGAATATTTGTGCCTTTTTTAAAACCATTGCAATTGCAGCAGCTTTGTGTCCGCCAAGTTCAAATTTTTCCTGAATCCTATCTATCATTTCTTCAGGAGTCATGGATGATGTCATCCATTGCTCAAAAGTACACGCACCAAGCCCCTCTACGCAAGACGCAGTCAATATAATTATACCTCCGTCCTTTACAGCATATTTTGCATTATCTAATCCTTTCTGTGCTTGATAAAGATTTATATCTTTTGGATAACCTCCTAGTGAAACAATTACTATATCTGCCGGTTTTTCAATAGTTATTTTATACAGCCTGTCAAGAAACTTGCAGCCTTCTCTATGAGCGTCTATATAGTTACCAGCAGTAGCTTTTATTATATCCTTTTTTTCATCTAAAACAACATTAACTATAAAATCTATAGAAATATATTGAGCAACTTCATCTATATCACTTCTGACAGGATTATTTATTACTTCTCCAGTTCTTGCTTCTTTTTTTACCATCATACTGTGATTTGCCTGTATAGATTCTTTTGTGGCGACTCCAGGCATAATTGCCTTAGCACCTCCGCTGTAACCCGCAAAATAATGGTATTCAATGTTACCAAGACAAATTCTTCTATCTGCTTCAGCTACAGTTCTAAATATGTTTACAGGAGTACCAGAAGATGTTGTACCTAAATTAATGCAATCATCTACATCTAAATCTAAACACTCTATCCTTTTATAAATCTCTTCACCCACAAGATACTTTTTTTCAGCTTCGGTATGTTTTCTATGACTGCCTAAGGCAAAAACTATCTTTATATCTTTATCTTGTATACCTGCTTCATATAATTCTTCTAATACTACTGGTATAACTATTTTGCTAGGCATAGGTCTAGTGATATCACTAGTAATAATTGCAACTTTTTCTCCTCTTCTAACAATGTTTTTAAGTCTTTGAGAATGTATAGGTTGAAGCATTGCTCTTTTTATTTCACTTTCACCTGTACTTTTAATTTCAACATCATTAGGCTTTAATATTTTTATGAGATTCTTATTATTAATATCTAAATTTAATATTTTTTTTCCATAACCTAAAGATATCTTCATATATATCATCCTTTTAAATTATTATTTTAAGTCTCCTCTTATTTTCTTTATAGTTTGTTTTCCTGCCGATACTATCATTCCTTGATCTGTACTTATTAACAAATATTGAACACCTCGATCTATATAATCATGAGCTGCTTCAGCTGTTGATACAATTCCAACAGCTTTACCTGCATCTTTTGTTTTCTTAATAATAATATCTATGCATTCAAGAACTTTTGGATGTTTTGCTTCCCCTATAACACCTAATGACTGTGACAAATCCATTGGTCCTATGAATATAACATCTATTTCAGGAATTTTTAATATCTCATCTAGATTGTTTACACATTCTACAGTTTCACAATGTGATACTATCAATGTATTTTCATTTGCATACTTTACATATTCTTTTTTGTCAAATAATCCATAATTAGCTGCTCTCACTGAAGGCGAAAAACCTCTCTTGCCTACAGGAGTATATTTAACATAAGATGCTAGATTTTTTGCTTGTTGCACAGTATCTACATTAGGTACTTGGACTCCTAAAGCACCTGAATCTAACGCTTGCAATACTTCTACGTCTACATTTTTTCTAACTCTTACTATTGGTACAATATCAGTAACATCTGCACCTCGTACCATACTTACCATAGTCTCCTTATTCATTGAAACATGTTCATTATCTAATACAAAAAAGTCATATTCCAATAAACCTAATATTTCAACTACAGAAGGATCATTGATTTTAACAAAAGTACCAATAGCATATCCGCCTTCTTTTATTATTTTTTTTATCTTATTTTCTCTCATCTTTACATTCCTCCAATTATTTAATCATAAAATTAATAATAAGTTTCTAATATATGTCATAATCAATCAATGGTGGGAGAAGTACTCCGCCTTCTACTGGTATCGTTACCCCTGTAATATAATCAGCTTTACCAGATGATAAGAAACCTACAACCTGTGCAATATCTTCACATTCTCCATACAGTCTCAAAGGTATACGTGACTTAAGCAGTTTTGTTCTTTTTGCTTCTTTTTTACTAGGATCATTAAGAATACAGCCGGGTGCTATTGATACTACTCTTATTCCATATTTAGCTAGTTCAAGAGCCATATGCTTTGTAAGTTTTAATAACCCTGCTTTACCTGATCCATAAACACTGGCATGAGGAAATAATATTTGCTGGTGAATGGATGTAATGTTAATTATCAATCCTTTAGTACCGCAATCTACCATTTTCTGTGCAGCTTTTTGCCCACAGAAAAATGCTCCTTTAAAATTTAAATTTATAGTTTCATTCCAATTCTGCTCTGTTACTTCAAGATATGGAATCATTCTAGTAATTCCTGCATTATTGACCATTACATCAATATGGTCGTATTTATCAAAGAACGTTTTAAAAAGATATTCTATACCCTCCATTTTAGAAATATCTGCTTTAATGGTTATTGCATTAACACCATATTCTTTACATATTTCTTGTACTTCTAATGCTTCTTTTTCACTATTGGAATGATTTATTGCTACATCATATCCTTGTCTTGCAAGTTCTATTACAATTGCTCGTCCAATCCCTTTGGATGAGCCAGTTACAAGTGCTGTTTTACTCATTTTAAACTTCTCCTTTCTTTTGTTTGATTATATTTTCAATATTTGTAATAATATAACTAACTCCTAACATACTTTAAGTAATGCAACTTTTATGCCAATAAGAAATATAAATATAATCAAAACTTTTATAATAAAAAAATACTTACGATAAATAATTTATCGTAAGTATTTTTTCTTAATTAATTAATCTATTTTAACAACTGACCTTTTTCATTGTGAAATTTATCATATTCTATCGATGGTGTTCCTGTATAACCCATTGCATTTCTAAATCCTAGCGGATTAATACCACATGGATATTTTCCTCTAATTTCTTTAATTAATTCACAATAATGATTTACTGTAGCTGTAACTAATTTTTCTCCTTTTTCAGCTGTAGCTCTTGTTGGGTCTCCTATTACACCAACGGCTAAATCATCTTTTTCAGGCAAAGCAAAAGTTCCCTCAAAGTGATACATTGAACCAGGAGAAGTTCCTTGTCCCGGTGCAATTTTCCACTTAGAATCAATTAATGGTGTTCCACCACCTGCAACAGCAAGATCCATATCAACAAATTCTGGATAAAGATATAATGCTAAAGATGTCTCTGCTTCATCAGCATGCCACATATAATCTTTAAGTACTGTTTTATCATCTCTTAAAAAATCATACCAAGTAGAACCTAAAGTAAAATATCCTTCTAGTCCTAATTTATTAACTGCTACAATCATTGCTGCAACTTGTCCATGTGCTGAAATTATAATAAATTTATTATAACCTGCGTTAGCTGCACCCCTTATTATATCTTCTAATAAGGCTATATGTGTTTCATATCTTAAAGGTATTGTTCCTTCCATTCCCCAATGCATATAAGGATGTGATCCATACATAGGACAAGGCAGAAGCATTGCACCTGATTTTTCTGCTACTTTCTCAGCTATACCTATTGCATTAAAAGTATCAGATCCACATGGGCAGTGAGGTCCATGCTGTTCAATAGCTCCAATAGGTAAAATTGCTACATCACATACATTCTTTGCATAATTAATATTTACTTTTGCTGAATTTTCCTGAAACCATATTGAATTTCTGTTTTTTAATTTTGATTCTTTCATTTTTGATTACCTCCAATATTATCAAACTAGTATTTTAATATTTTAATCTATTACATATGCAATTCTTATACCAAAAAAATTATATGATTTTATTCTTTTCTCTCTAAATTCTAATTAAAAAATAGGTATTTGATGTGATTCTGCGTAATTGTGATGTAAAAATGCATATATCTTTTTATATATACTTCTTAATCTTCTATTGTGTCTTCTTCATCTACTTCATTTAAATATATTTGACGCAGAACTTCTAATCCATCAAACGTCATCCATTCTTCTTTTACCTTATTGTCAATTATGTTATAGTGATTTATACCCATGATTTCAACTCTTTCTCCTGATGGTTTTCCAAAGTATCCATATCCTTCATGAACACCGTTTATTCTCCATCTTACTGCAACATCCCAAGAATTTTGATCACCTCTTTGATTACAAGTAATTCTTTCTACTTCTATAGCTGCATTTGGAAAAGATGCAAAGAAACTTACAAACATGCCTTGTATATCATCATGTCCATTTAGTTCTGTATCACATATAAAATGATTTACAGCATTATCATAATAGTAATTTTTCACTTCATTAATAAGTTTATAATTCCATATATGACTTATCATTTCAAGTATCAATTCTCCAACACTGGAATCCTTAGCAGTATATAATTCTGGACTTATTTGACCTTTCATTGATTCACCCATACCAAACTTACTTTGAAGCGCAGGTTGTTTATCTTTAGATTGTTTTGCTAATTTTTTTGCAACTTCATGAGGGTCATAACCTAATTGTTTTACTATCCATAGATTATCTCTAACAAGCCATTCTTCATAAATTTTATTATTCTTTGCCATACAGTCTGCTATTGTCCTATAACAAATTCTTTTACCTGTAGCCTTTCCAAATACATTGTCACCATAACTTGTTCCTATGCTCTCTATTCTATGTGATGATAATAGATTACCGTTTTCACTTTCAGACCATATAACATTTTGTCCTAGTAGTTTTCTATCAGGAAATGCATGTAAGTCTTGTAAGGTTCCAGATATTACTCCATATACTCCATACTTAGTACCAGCCGAAGCATGAACTATAACATTAGTTGCATAAGTATCATATATTACTCCTATGCCTTTTTCTTCCCATATTTCATGAGTTATTTTCAAAATATAATGTACAAAATCATTATATTTTAGGTCAAAGCCCTTCATACTCTGTTTATTTTTACTGTCCAGTTTCATATAGCTTCCATAGTCATGGTTTCCTAAGGGATTAACTAAACTATTATCTCCATAATATACTTTCTGCTTTTTATTATTTGAATCGCTTTTGCGTGTTTTTACTTCTTTATTTACATTATCCACATTTAAGCAATTATCTTTTTCCTTACTTTTACTATCATTTTTCACCATTTTTATAAATCTCCTTTTCACGATATTTATTATTATAATACTTGCTTATACACACGAATTAAGTTTTGGCCTAAAATTTTCCTACAATCATTTTTACTATACCCGTGATTTAACAATATATCTATAACATTAGAAAATTTTTCATGGCAGTTTGGTCCTTCTATAAAATCACTTTTTTTAATTCCATACCAAATTCCATCAATCCAGCCCGGATATTTTTCACTTTGAACAGGTGTAAGCCTATTCATCTTACAAAAGTCTGGGCCTAAATTAGCAAACCCTTTTACTACCTCTCTGTTTACTGGTGTCTTGTATGCACAATAATCTGGTCCTAGAGCTATATGGTCAATACCCGCTATCTTCACGATATGATCAATATGTTTTAATAAATCGTCTACATGTGCTTGTTCTTTATCACCAGCAACTAATGCAGCCCAAAAACTTACTGCTAAAACTCCTCCTTCTTGTGCTATAGCCTTTATTCTCTCATCACTAATATTACGTGGATGATTAAACACTGCTTTTGCACAACTGTGAGAATCTATTACTGGATTATCTGTTTGTTCTATTAAATCAAAGAATCCATAATCTGAGAGCTGTGCAGTATCAATTACTATGCCTAACCTATCACATTCACTTACTACTTCTCTTCCAAATCCAGTTAATTTACCTTTTGTTCTTGTTTGAGCTATACCATCACCTAATCTATTTCTAGTATTTCCAGTTAACTGTAAGCCTCTAAGCCCCATTCTATACAAAGAACGTAAACTAGATAGCAAGTTTAAATTAGGCTTTCCTTCTAAAGGTTTTCCTCCTACTAAAGTTGCTATAATAGCTATTTTTTCATTTTCTATTGCATAATCTATATCTTCAGCATTTCGACACAAAACAAATGAATTACATCCTGCTTCTAATTCAGAATTTAAAACATCTAATTTTTTATGAGCATCCCAAAATCGAAATTTATCTGTTGCACTATACATTACTTGTGCTACATGATCTCCTCCAACAGACATGTTTACTACATTAACCCCTTGTTTTTCAAGTATAGGCTTGTAAACTTTGTCAAATATATGTACCTTACCTAAAACTGCTTGTTCTTCATTTTTTAGAAATTCATATACATATTCATCAAGTATTTCTTGGTGTGCATCTGCTAATATAAAATCTTTACTTTTGTTTATACATTTAACCATAATAGTCCCTCCATTAACCAATAGTTTTTTTGAATACACGAATTAAATTATCGCCTAAAATTCCTCTTATATCCTTATCAGAATATCCTCGTTTTACTAAATATTCGGCAATAATATAAGCTCTTGAAAGGTTGTCGGGATCATTTAACATATGGTTTCCTTTAGGAATACCTGTATAAAAACCTTCAATAGACCCTGGAAATGGGCACATAGCACGATGTACATTATGAACTAAATCAAAATTATCAAAGTCTAGTCCAATTCCCACGTGTTCGGGTCCAATTAACTCTACAATATGATCTATATGGTTTATTACATCATCAAAAGTAACAATCTCTCCAGTTTCTTGAGATTTGTATTTTATTTCAGTCTTAACCATTTCAAGCCCAATAACTCCACCATTTTTACCTATGGCTTTTATTCTTTCATCACTTAAATTGTTAGGATTATTACAAACTGCTTGAGTTCCTATATGTGATACTATAATAGGTTTAGTTGAAACCTCTATACAGTCAAAAAAACTTCTATCATTCATATGTGTTAAGTCTATCAGCATACCTATTTTATTCATTTCTTCTATTAGTTTTACACCAAATGTTGTTATTCCTGCGTCTGCAATATTTTCTCCCATTCCATCTGCAAAAGCAGTACGAGCTGCACCACAAATACAATTAACACGTAAGCCTAACTCATAAAAAGTACGTAGCATAACAAGACTTTCTTCTCCTGAACGTCCTTCAAGTGCTCTTGCACCCTCAAAAGCTAAAATAACACCAATCTTGCCATCTTTTAATGTCTGTTCAATATCTTTATAATTAGTACAAATTCTAAAAGTTTTACTTATCTTTTCTTCTCTTCTAAGCATGTCTATTTGTTCAAAACAGCCGAATTCAAGATCATCAGTCAAATTGCAAAGGCATGGAGAATTAGAACCTACGCTAGTAGCTATCACATTTATTTTCCCTTTTTTTAAAACAGGTGCATAATAAGTATCAAAAATATTCTTTTCTCCCAAAGCTTGTCTTATAGCAAATTCAAACATCATATGATTATGAACATCAATAAAAGTACATTCATTATTAAGTCTTTTGGCTCTTTCGCTTATTTCTTGAAATTCTTTTTTCTTCAAAGTATAATCTGCCATATTTAGCCTCCTGTAAAATTATCTTATTGTAAAGTATCTTTTATTTTTCAAACGTTCAAAAACATCTACACCCATTTGAAGAAGAACATCTATTACATCCATGTAGCACCAGTTTTCAACAAATTTATCGCCTTCTCTTCTGTATATATCTGAATCACGCATTACCAAACGCTTACCCGTTGCAGGAGCACCTAACCAGTCTGGACCGGTATGAGTTGCTACAAAACCATCCCATTCTATTAAAGCACTATATTTACCTTCTGCAAAATATATTCTATGTTTAGCATTGTCGATACCTTTTCTATCAGGAACAGCTTTAAGGAAAGGATTTTGATGGTACTTTTCAAAACCTTTAATTCCTCTTGTTGTACCTATTCCACATGGACCATACCAAATGAAATCTTTACTAAAGTATTTTTCCATACCCATTTTTCCCATTCCTACATCTTCAAAAGAATACAATCCTTTGTAAACCATGTCATACATGATTTGAAAAGTCTTATTAGTCTCCTTTTCATCGTATTCTCCCATTAATACTCCATCATTAGTAGCAGGTCCCGGAATAACTATTTCAGGTGCCAAAGATGGAACAAATATAAATCCTGCTTGACGCATAACATCCAATATATCAATTATAGTAAAAGTTTCTTTTATCTTTTTATCTACTAACCTATTAAATTCTATATATCTTATCCATATTGGACCTTTACTTGCCGGTATACAAATCCAATCGTTTTCAAATGTACCTACATAATTTCCCGATGTTACAACCCAATCATTTTCAGGCTGTGAAGGATCTTTGCCTGCGAAATGCATAGAAACATCCTTTTGTAAATCTGGAAATGCTGATAAAAATGGCTTCCAAAACTTATTTAATAGTTCATCTCTTCCATTTAAATTATTGAATGGTTGCGGGCCATACCAGTTAACATCTTCATGATAGTATTCTTTAACAATATTACCAATAGTACTTGAAGTCGCCTCATAAATTTCTTTATTAAAATTATTAACAATTATTTTGTTTTGATGTTTTTTATTCATTTTAGTCTATCTCCTCTCTTTACAATAATATGTTATATTTGTATTAATAATAAAATTATAAATTGTACTACAAAAAATCCTATAGAAATATATGTGTATTTGTCTACAGCACCTGGAATTATAACACCTCCATCTTCATCAGTAGTCTTTCCTTCTGCCATAAGTTTCTTTCTTTGACCCATAAAAGTAAACTCTTCAAATCCAAGTTTTTGTTTTTGTTTTATAATTAAACTAAACACATATCCAATAATGATTGTTGATATACAACCTACTAAATACGTCCAAGCCCAGTTTATTACTCCAGATTTTCCTGTATATGCTGTTATAATAATTCCTAGCACAAAACCAATAGCAGCTCCTTTGTCATTTGCTTTCTTAGTAAACATTGCTAGTATAAATAAACCTAATATAGAACCGGAAATATAACCCATATACACATTAATAACTTTTAATATAGATGATGTAGTTCCACCATAAGCTAAAAGTGTAACACCTATAATGGCTATACCAAATATTAATGTAAATATCCTAGAAACTTTTAGTGAAGCTCGTTTACCGTTAGAAAAATATTTCTCATAGATATCTTTTGTGAATACAGTTGTAACTGAATTTAATACAGAATCGACGCTTGACATTGCTCCAGCAAATATAGCAGCAATTATTAATCCAAGTAATCCTGCTGGAATTTGAGTAGTAATAAAATCAATCATTATATTGTTTTCATTATTAAATTCTCTTCCACCATAGAAAACAAATAGCAGTATTCCAACAATCATGAATATAAAATATGTAATATTCATAGCAAATGAACTAATACAGATAGATTTTCTAACATTATTTACTGATTTTGAAGCAAACATTCTTTGAGTCTGAGATTGATCACACGCAAAATATTCAAGCCACATAAAACCTAAACCTATCAATGTACCCCATACACCATTTTCTAGTGTCAAATCAAACGATGCATCTAAGGCTGTTAGCCTACCGGCTTCTTTTGCAATACTCATAGCTTCAAAAAATCCAACATTTAAGCCATTTAATACTAATTTTATAATGGCTATTATGCCTCCCCACAGTATTATCATCTGTATAGTATCTGTCCAGATAACTGCTTTAATTCCCCCTAGCATAGTATACAATATAGCAATAACTACAACAATAGGAACAACTAAAGCTAGCGACCACCCAGTAAAATTTTGTATAATTAAAGAAGGAATGTATAAAAACCCACCTACTAAGATTAAACTTGTCAAACTATATCCAATAACAACAAGCAATCTACTTATTCCTCCAAAACGCATTTCTATATATTCATAAACAGATGTAACTTTTAAGTTATATAGAAACGGTATAAATACTGTTAAAACAATTGCCAAGACTAAAGGAACAGAAAATTGATTCATAAATGCCATCATACCTAGACTATATGACCAACCCGGACCACCTATAAAACTGTTTGCGCTCATAGTTGTAGCTGCTACTGACAAAGCAATAGGAAGTACAGCAATTTTTCTTCCACCTACAAAATAATCCTCTTGAGTTTCATTTCCCTTACTAAGCCTATATCCCATATAAATTAGACCTATCAAATAAACAATAACAATAATAACATCTATCAAACTCATTAAAATAGCCTCCTGCTTTATGTATTTTTAATGTAATGTATTTTAAAACTATCTTTAAATTTTATATTTGTTTTCTAATATTAATTTCAAGATTCAAATATTGAAGCAATTTATATAATAAAATTAAATTAACTTAATTTTGTTAAAATCTTTAATAAAAAATTAGAGGTTCTCTTTGATATATTTTTCTACACGGTTCTTTACAAAAAAATCGTCATATATTCCCTGAAATTCACGATGTTCTTCATAATACTTCTTGTTAGTAAACAAGCTAACAACTATAAAAATGGCAGACGAAATAGCCAATGCAGGGATACCTAGCATCATACCCCCAAGGTCTATTGTCATCTTTTTAACTATAGCATCCATAATAAGATAAGATGCAACACCACCCATTAGAGAACATATCGCCGCTTGAGGAGTGGCTTTTTTCCAATACATACCTCCTACTGCTGCAGGAATTATCTGGCATAAACCATTAGTTGCATGCAAAGTCAATACAACCAACATTGGTAAATCAGTCAAACTAAAGCAAAATGCAATGATGCCCAAAACAACAACAATCACACGAGTACGAAAAATCTCAACTTTTGCATTCCTAGAAACACGCTCTTCTATAACTGCAACATCATCACCCATTTCACCTATACAAGGTTCGTTATTTTTAATACGTTGTGCATTAGTGATAACATCGTTAGATAACAAACCTGATAAAGAAATCAATGTGCTATCAATAGTTCCTAAAGAAGCTGCCAAAATAAAGGTTGAAGCTAAACCTAATAAAACAGCATTGCCACTGAAACTCAGTATTTCAAGTAAAGAACTCTCTGGATTAGCAATAGTAAAACCTTTGCTTGCAATACCTAAGGCAGCCAAACCAAAAATACCATATATAATAAGCCACAAACCTGACACAGATGTTGTTATAGAAGCTTTCTTAACTTCTTTGGTACTCTTCGCAAGGCAGATACTCATATAGTTAGAAGGATAAACCAGCATTACAATAGTTCCTAAAAACACGTAAGAAATCCAATAAGGCATACGAAACTCAACACTACTATTAATAGTCATAATATCTGGTCTAGCAGCTACTCCTGCCCTGAACACCTCTGTAATACTACCTCCATAAAAATGAACAACAATATATATAAGAGTAACTAAAGAGCCACCTAGCATAACAATGGCAGAAAAGCTATCAACTGCTGATACTGAACGAATACCGCCAGTCATAACATACAGAATAATAATAGTAAATGCAATTGCTGAACCAATCTCTACTTGAATATTGCCACCAGAAGCTATATTCATTGCAAATCCTAAAGTTCGTATTTCAGTAATCAACCAGATAATATTAAAACAAATAATAGTAAGACCAGTTAATAATTTTATCCACTTAGTTTGATAACGCAGCTCAAGCATGTCTGAAAGAGTAGATAGTCTATATTTTTTTGAGAGAGGCCATATTTTTTCACTTAAAATAAACATTATAGCTCCAACAATTGCACATGAAAACACGCTTGTCAGTGATACAACTCCGTATTCATAAAAAAACCCAACACGTCCAGTAAAGGTTGTACCAGAATAAAATGTTACAATTGTAATCATAGCTACAACAAAACCATTCATAGACTTACCAGCAGTATAATATTCTTCAAATGTTTCTCCCTTATTTTTTATACGTTTTTTCTTTGTAAAACTTGCCCTATAGGATAAGAAAATAACAATTAAAATATATATACCCATCATAATTAGTGGAATAGGACTATTTAAATAAATTGACATACGTTTTCTCCTCTCTTTTACTTTGCATATTTTTTCTGCTCATCTTCATCTCGCTTGTTCTCATAACAATACAAAACAAGCACCGACAAAACTAGGCAAATGGCGTTCATAATCAAACCAAATATGAATGTAGGTATACCAAGTACAAATCCAGGACGATTGTACAAATTAATAAACGGTGGAAATGCCATCAAGTAACAAATCGCTACCAACACTCCAATAATCTTACGCATAGATTTTCCTCCTTTCATAATCTATAATTAATTATTCAAATGCTACTTAATTACATGTGACATCTCATTTATTTCTTCATTTAGTCTTAAACTTGATATCAGCTAGTAAAATTATTTATTGAAATGAATATATTACATCTATCATGTTTTGATATAATAAATCATTGTCTAAATAAAAATTTTCGCAGAAATATTACGAAGTATAATTAACATATTAATATTAGAACATCATAATATTTAAGGTGAAGGATAAGCTAATTTACTTGAATTCCAATCGTATAAATAAGCAATTCTTATGCCAACATAACCTTTAATATTTTTGTTAGCTTGTTTTGTTCTCTAGAAGAGTAATATTAATGAATTTTATTTTTAAATATTGCAAACGTTTGTTTATTTTTTGCCAATAATTGTTATTTTTAGATGCATATTGACATCGTATTTATTCAGCATTACATCACTTTTATACAAAAATTACCAATAACAAAAATGAACACTACTCTAGTAAGCAGAGTTCATTTTTTCGAATTATATTTACTTAGAATACTTAAACATTTCTCCTTGACTCATGAATTTTACTTCACATTCCGGTGCTTGTTTGCTCATCTCTATTTCAAATAGCAGTGGATCACCTCCATGTTCCTTAAAAGTCCAAAAGTGACATGGAATTGCAATTTTTGAATTTATAATACTAGACAGGTTTGCACCTTCAGCGGGAGTCAAATTTCCAAATTTACCGTTAACAGATAGCACTGCTATATCCGGCTTAAAATCTATGACTTGAGACATTTTTTCAGGATGATATGCAGTATCCCCTGAAAAATATAGTTTTATGCCATTAACTTTCAATAATATACCTATTGCATCAGGAGCTAAAGTACCATGATCAGCATAAACAGCTTTAATAGTTATATCATTAATATTTATTTCTTTATCTAACTCTAACAGTGTAATTCTTTTATTTTTAATTCCTATTTCTCTATATTTATCTACGCAAGTTTTTGGTCCATAAAATTTTGTTTTATTACATTTTGCAGCAATAGGAACAGCATCAAAGTCAAAATGATCAAAATGAATATGCGTTGTTATATATATATCTGCTTTCAATTCACTTGGAGATATTAATTTAGGTGTTAATCTCTTAAATCCTTTTATTCTCTCGCCACAATCAGTCAAGTATGGATCGATTGCGATTATATTATTATAACTTTTAATAATAAATCCAGCTTGTCCTAACCAATATAATGCTATTTCATTATTATTGACACTTGTGGTCATTATTTTATTTTGTAAATTCAAATTATTATCCTTTCTACATATATTGCTTTATAAGGTATCAGAATTAAATTTCTGCATTTTTCTAACAATTGTTGATTGATCTACCTTTAATACAGAAGCAGCTTTACGTGTTGTTCCATATTTTTTCATAGCTTTTTTTATCAGCACTTCTTCTGTTAAATCTACAGCTTCTTTTAAAGGTAATATATCCTTAACTTCTACCGCCGATTTACCTATCCTCAACCCATTTAATATTCTGAGAGGTATATGTTTATCTGTAATTTCTTGTTCTTGTGAAATTACAACAATATTTTCAATAACATTCTCCAGTTCTCGCACATTGCCGGGCCAAGAGTATTCAATAAAATAATTTATTACTTGTGGCGAAATTACTTTATTGAGGTTATACTTTTTATTAAATTGTTTTAAAAAAAGATTAGTAAGTGCTGGAATGTCATCCTGACGATCGCGTAACGGTGGCACAGTAATTGTGACAACATTTAATCGGTAATAAAGATCTTCACGAAAATTGCCTTTCAATACCATCTCTTCAATGTCTTTATTAGTAGCAGCAATAATACGTACATCTAGCTTAATAGGGCTCAATCCTCCAACACGAATTAACTCCTTCTCCTGCAGTACTCTTAAAATCTTAACTTGAAGATTTAAAGGAAGATCAGCTACCTCATCTAAAAAAATAGTTCCATTATTAGCCATTTCAAATAATCCTATTTTACCTTTTTGGTTTGCTCCAGTAAAAGCACCTTTATCATACCCAAAAAATTCTGATTCCATAAGATTTTCCGGTATAGCTCCACAATTAACTTTAATAAATGGGGATTCTTTACGTTCACTCGCATATACTATACTCTTTGCAACTACTTCTTTTCCACATCCAGATTCACCTAATATAAGTACTGTAGAATCAAATTTTCCAACTCTTTGAGATAGTTCAAATACTCTAAGCATTTTGGAACTATTAGCTATAATTCCACATCTTTTTATGCTGTCTGCATTATTTTTTAGTGATTTTAAGTGTTCTATTTCTTGTTTTTGTCTATTAATTATATTTTCTTTATCTTTAAGTATTTTTGATTTTCTCTCTAAGTCAGTAATATCTCTAACATTGTTTACAATATATTTTATATTTCCATCATCATTAAAAATAGGATTACCTGTAATAAGAACATGTTTCTTTGTATTATAATTGTATCCCATTAGAGTTACACGTTTCTTTGATTTTAGAACTTCCATAATCGCAGATTTTGAAAACAATTTTTTATCTAATAATTCTTGTGTATATTTACCCAACACTTCTTCTCTTTTAAAACCTGATATTCTTTCATTCGCACTATTCATGTATAAAATACGGCCTTGTCCATCAGTAATCCATATTCCATCATAGAAGGATTCTAAAATTTGCTTCATATCTCTAGGTATTTCTAATTTAGATTCATTACCAATACACGTACTATATTCTTTTTTTTCACTGTTCTCCATGTTCTTTCCTCCTTGCAATTTAAACATAGTTTAATTATTTAGTATATCAGCTAGTGATAGCCTATTCAACAAGGAGAATAATTATACCTTCTCTACTAAGCTAATTCATATTCTTGCAATTCCCAATTTTATTGCAGTTTGTGAAACTGCTTTAGACACTGCCTTTCCTACTCTTTTATCAAATGCTGCAGGTATAACGTAGTTTTCATTCAATTCTTCATCACTAATCAATGAGGCAATAGCATTAGCAGCTGATATTTTCATTTCATCATTAATATCACTCGCTCTTACATCTAATGTTCCTCTAAATATTCCCGGAAAAGCAAGTACATTATTTACTTGGTTAGGAAAATCTGATCTTCCTGTTCCTACAACTCTTGCACCCGCTTCTTTAGCAAGTTCCGGCATAATCTCAGGTACAGGATTAGCCATTGCGAATATTATAGGATCTTTAGCCATAGTTTTTATCATCTCTGGTGTAACAATACCACCTGCTGATACTCCAACAAACGCATCTGCTCCTACTAAAACATCTTTTAATAATCCTTTTTTATGTTCAAGATTAGAAATCTTAGCCATACGTAATTTTTCATCATTCAAATTATCTCTACCTTCATAAATTGCACCTTGTCTGTCACAAAGAATAACTTTTCTTAATCCTACACTTATGAGTAATTTTGTTATAGCAATACCCGCTGCTCCTGAACCGTTTACTACTACCTCCAAATCCTTCATTTTCTTATTAATTAATTTTAAAGCATTAATCATGCCTGCAAGAACTACAACTGCAGTTCCATGCTGGTCATCATGAAAAATAGGTATATCACATTCTTCTTTTAGTCTTCTTTCGATTTCAAAACATCTTGGAGCTGAAATATCTTCTAAATTAATGCCTCCAAAATTTCCTTCAAGAAGCTTAATAGTATCAACAATTTTGTCTACATCATTAGAACGAATACACAATGGAAAAGCATCTATATTTCCAAATGTTTTAAATAAAGCACATTTTCCTTCCATTACAGGCATTCCAGCTTCAGGTCCTATATTTCCTAATCCTAAAACAGCTGATCCATCAGTAACAACTGCTACTAAATTCCATCTTCTTGTTAATGTAAAAGATTTATTTATATCTTTCTCTATCTCAAGACAGGGTTCTGCCACTCCCGGAGTATAAGCTAAAGATAAATCTTCTTTATTTTCTATCGGTACGGTACTAACAACTTCAATTTTTCCTTTCCACTGCCTATGCATCTTTAAAGCTTTCTCTTTATTATTCATCATATTCTCCTTTCTATGCTTAAGTATTTTACTAATAAACTCCGACAATTGACTATGAATCGTCGGAGCATTAATTAAGTATAAAAGTTAATTTTATTATCTTATAAACCTAATACTTCTCTTATTTGTTCAACACCTGATTCTAAACTAGTGAGAATAGGTTTTTTAACATCTTTTAATAAAGGTAACAGATGATACATGCTTCCTTGTGCAAGAACTATTACATCATTTTCCTTTTCTGCTTTCTTAATAGTATCTATAACTATTTGGTTATGTTTTTCAGTATTATTCTCTTTAAGTAATGCTTCATAAGCACCTTCTGCAAAACAACGATTTACTTTTACTTTTTTTCCCATCTCTTTTGCTGTATTTTCAACTAATCGTGAAGATGGTTCAATTGTAGATATTGCTGTAGCTATAACTGCTATATTTTTTCCGATTTTAACTGCTTCTTTTGCCATAGGTGCATCAATTTTAACATAAGGTATATTTATCTGCTTTCTAGCAATATCTGCAGCCTCTCCTACAGAAGAGCATTGATTTAATATACAATCAGCTCCTAATGCTTCAGCTTCTACAGCATATTTTGATATTCTTCTAATAATATTAGGTGTTATTCCTTTATTAGCTAATGCTTCTTCAAGTAAACTATCATCAATAATATTAATCATCTCAACTTCTGGTAACTTTTCTCTAAATAATTTTTTTAAATCTTCTACCGAATATAAAAATGTGTGGATTACGGCAACTTTTTTCTTTGACATTATAATACCTCCTAAATTTCATTTATTATTTTTTATACACTTTCTTCATAGCTTGGATAAGCGGCAGTTTAACTCCGGATAAGAATCTAACCATAGCTCCTCCAGCTGTGCATACATAATTAATATTTTTAAGATCAATATATCGAGATGCAGCACTTACTGTATCTCCTCCCCCAATGACAGAATATCCTTCTGCGCAATAAATAGCATTCCATATTTCTTGTGTTCCCTTTTCAAAGAGAGTATTTTCATATACTCCTGCAGGTCCATTTACAAAAATAGTACTCGCTTGCTTAATATACTTTTTATAAATATTTATAGTGTTTTGACCAATATCCATTGCCAGTTCACTAATAGGTAGTTTTTCTATATATATTTCTTCACGCTTACCATTTTGATCAAATGCAATGTCTATTGGATAGACTATCTTATCACCATATTTAAACAAATATTCTCTTGCAGGTTCTATAAATATATCTAATGATCGTTCTCTAATAAAATTTAAATTTTTCTCTCCAATTCTATATCCTTTTGCTAGCAGCATAATATGACCTGTAATTCCGCAAGTGAGAATTTTATCAGCTATTCCATTTTCTAGAACTTGTTTCATCATACCAAAAGCGTCAGATATTTTTGCTCCTCCTAGAACAAAAACAGTTGGTCTTTTTTCACTTTCCATAACTTTAGTAAGTGCTGATATCTCATCAAGCATCAGCTTACCACATGCTGATGGTAATAATTCTTGAAACGCCACCATAGAAGGTGCATTTCTATGAGCTGCTGCAAAAGCATCATTTACATAATAATCTACCAATGGAGCTAGGTTTCTTACTAAATATGTATCCAACATTTCTTTAGGTTTTAATTTAACTGCATCTTCAAATGTTGAAATTTCTTCTGTAAGATATCTTAAATTGCCAAGCAGCACTACCTTTCCGGGTTGTAAGTTTTTAATAGCCCCTCTAGCAGCAGGGCCAGCAACATCATCAATATAATTAACATGAATTCCCAACTTTTGAGATAACTTTTCTGCATGTTCTTCCATAGGAATAAGATTTTGATAATCTAATGTATCACCTTGGTGTGCAATTATTGCTACTTTTGCTTTGTGATTTATCAAATACTCAATAGTGGGAAGACTCATATTTATTCTGTTTTCGTTAACTATTTTTTTTGTTTTAGAGTCAATAGGTGAATTTATATCTACTCTTAATAAAACCGTTTTATTTTGATATTCAAATTCTGTTATTGACCTCATGCCCTGTATAGATTTTATTTCCATCTTCCCATCCCCAAGTATTTATTGGTTAAATTTACACCTTCTAATCTATCTGTTTGCATACATGTAGCTGCTCTAATTGCATCCATATTTTCAGGAATTACAACTGCTTCTTGAGGAATATTAATTGCGAACATAATATCATCTCCAGAATTTACAATTGATTCTTCCCACACTGCAATCTCATACATATCTCCTCTTGGATTACCAAGATCTCTTGCATATCTAAATAAAGAAGCATTTCCTAAAAATCCATCTTTAATTTTTACTACTCTAATTCTTGGATGGTTATAAAACATTTCTAGTAATTCACTCTTGCCAATTTTTTTCTTTGGTGTTGCAACTACCGTAATAATATGCCCGTGAGTTACTGGAGTATGTACTAATATACCAGTAGCATTTACATGAGGCATTATAGACATAAGATCTACTGCTTGATGATTTGGAGCTTCATCAACTTTTAGTGCATTAGTAAGACCTCTATGATAATCTCCCGGATCTGCCACACGTCTTATGATAGTAATTGCAACCTTCTCTACTCCTACTTCCCTATCAATACAATCGACCGCTCTTATAAGTCCTGTTGTATTACAAGAAGTTAGTTTTAAAAACTGCTGGTCTATACCCTTTTCATAATTAGCATATCCATGAAAAAATACATCTGCTACTTCATTTTTTTCTCCACCTTGAAAAATTGCTTTCAAACCATATTTTTCATACAATTTCTTGTTCTTAGCACCAATACCTGCACTTGTTGCATCAAGCATTATGTCTACTTTCTGCAGCAAATCGTCCATTTTAC
This sequence comes from Tissierellales bacterium, assembly GCA_018433765.1. Classification (GTDB taxonomy): domain Bacteria; phylum Bacillota; class Clostridia; order Tissierellales; family Sedimentibacteraceae; genus SM3-B41. The sequence continues at coordinate 285,284 of JAHDQO010000004.1, read as the reverse complement.
CTGAAACAGGTATGCCTGCATTATCTAGTGCAGTTGTATCATCTATTGCACAATATAAATCATATGGCATACCTTTTTCTTTCAATGCTCTTATTGAAAGTGTAGGTGCTACATCAGCAACTCCAACAAGCTCCATATCTTTCTGAAGTGCAACTCCATCAGCTAATCTTTGACCTATTACTCCATAACCAGCTACTCCAACTTTAATTTTTTCCATTTCTTATTCCTCCTAGAATTATTTAATTGTTAATATAATGCGTTCTCTAAACTTGTATATCTTTCATCAAATTGTACTTTATAAATTTTTTCTTCACCAGCTAATCCCCATAATAAGTATTCTGTACATCCAGGTGCAGCGAAAGATGTATGGAAACCAACTGGAAGAGAAATTGCATTATTATCATTTTCTATTACAAAAAACTCGTTCCATCTTTCTCCATTCTCAACATCTGAAGAATATTGCATAACAGTACCCGGCCCTTCATTCGGTCCTTTAACTCTAATAGAAAATATTTCTTCTAAAGGATATTCATTATCATTATTGTAATCATGTCTGTGTCCGGGAAACCCAATCCAACCACCCGGTACAGATACTGATTCACCAACTATGAGTTTTTTAGTAACATCTCCATTATGTTTAGATTTTGGTCCGAAAATAAATCTATATTTTCTCTTCCAAATATGAGCACCGGGAGATCCTTCTTCTACATCATTAGGGACACAAAAATAAGGTGGGTTTCCTTCTTTACAAGGGGCAGTAAATATTCTTGCTTCCATTCCTTTCTTGCTTTCAATAGTAATTTTACTATCTGGTGGAAGATATATAGATGTAGGTAGTTCATCAAATACATCATTTCTTTCTCCACTAATATTATTAAAAAATTTCTTGCCGTTCCATTCTACAGAAGCCTTAAAGTCACCTTTTTGTAAAACAACCGCTATCTCTTCTCCTTTAACTTCATGTTCAATTTTTTGACCGGCTTCAAGAACAATACGGTCAAAGCCTAAATATTCTAGTTTAGAATTTTCAGATGTAATAACCTTTTCATAACCTGTGTCTTTAGTAAATTGATGTAATCTTGTACGTTGCATTTTACTATCTCCTTTTAATTTAATTAATGTTTTTAACTATGCTTCCAAAACCTGAGGATTAACAACATATTTAGGACGTTTATTATTAAAATAATCTAAAATTCCTTGAGCAGATTGTGTTGCCATTGCAACAAGTGCTTCATCTGTTAATGCTGCATTATGCGGTGAAAGTAGTATATTTTCTAATTGGAATAATGGATTATTATTATCTGGAGGCTCTTGCTCAAATACATCAATGGCAGCTCCCTTAATACGCCTTTCTTTTAATGCTTCAAATAAATCTTTCTCTTTTACAATAGCTCCTCTTGCAGCATTAATAAAATACGCATCTTTTTTCATTTTATTAAATTGTTCTTTTCCCATCAATCCTCTAGTTGATTCGTTTAAAGGAACATGTACAGAAACAAAATCTGCACACATCAAAACTTCATCTATATTTTTAGTTAGTTCTGAACCCATTTTTTCTGCCTCAATAGGATTAACATATGGATCATAAACAATTAAGTTAACATCTAATGCACGTAGTTTTTTAGCTAAAAGTCTCGCTATCTTTCCGAATCCAATTAAACCTACCGTTTTTCCCTTTAATTCCATGTTAACAATTTTATTACGCATGTCGAATTGACCACTTCTAACTTTTTTGTTTAATTCAACGAAGTTTTTAGAAAGCAATAAAATCATGCCCAAAGTATGTTCTGCAACTGCATTTATATTAGATTCAGGTGCATTAACTACTAATATACCTAATTCTGAAGCTGTTTTTACATCTATATTATCTACACCTATTCCATGTTTAGCTATTACCTTTAACTTAGGTAAATTTCTCATCATTTCACCTGATATTTTAGCTGAACGAATCAAAATACCACTGCAATCATTTGCTTGTTTAGTTAATAATTGCGGAGAAACACTTTCCCCCATTACGATTTTAACTTCTTCCTTTAATAGCTTTATTCCTTCTTCATGGATAGGTTCTGTAACTAACACTTTTCTCACAATTTTACCTCCACTTAACTATTTATAATTTTACTTAAATTTTTTTACCTTGTTTGTGTTTTTAATATTAGCAAATGTTATGCCAATTTTTATTTGACTTTTATTATGTGTGTTACATTAGCCATTTAATTAAAATAAAACTTCTATTTAAATATTATTAATACAAAAATTCTGATGCAGTTTTCCATCACTTTTTGTAAAAATGCATCAATTTTAAATTATTTAACATTTAACCAAAAAATAAAATAGCAGCTATAATATTGTTAGTCAAGTTTATACCATCAAAATTATAGCTGCTTAAGAAAAAAAAATTACATAGATCACTATGTAATTTATTTTTATGGTTTATTTAATCTTAACTCTAATCAGAAAATATATTAAAGCCCGCATAATTCTGCTGTGTATTTTCTACTTTCTCGATTTGATTATTACTAAGTATTTTTACTATTGAATACAAATCCTTATTACTATCTTCATATCCTGTAACAGAGTAATACACATTATCTTCCTCAGTTCTCATATTAGCTTCTCTGTTTGAAAGTACAACTTTTTTTATTATTGTACTTTGGTCTTCTAAATTGTCATCATAATCTTTAACTATATATGAAATATTGGTGTTATCAAAGTCAGAAAGAGTAAAATTATTGGAAGTTTTAACGTCATAATTATTTATGACTTGACTTTCTGATAAACCATCTGTAGTTATATAATATGTACTATCATCAGCATCTACCATAGTTATAATAGTTTGAGTATCTGTACTTATAGTAAAATCTGAATTATCTATACTTGTTGAAATAACAGCAGTAGTATTATCATCTATACTTGTTGCAAATACTGTAGCTATTCCACCAATAAGTAAGAAAGATAGGACTATAGTAAATATTGATGTCTTTTTAAATTTCATAATTGATACAATTCTTTCTTCAACAGCATTCTTACTAAAGCCATTATACAGTGGAGTAATTTTACTTTTTTGTTCAGCCATTTCAATTAATGACAAAGCATATTCAGATTTTTTATTTTCTCCAAACTTTTTAATTACTTTTTCGTCACAAAAAAGCTCTAAATCTCTATTCATTAATATATATAACACCCATACCAAAGGATTAAACCAATGTAAGCATAATGCAATATTCATTATAATCTTCCAAAAAGTATCAAAATGCTTTATATGATTTAATTCGTGAGTTAATATATGTATCAATAACGATTCACTACTTAAATCCATAGATTTCGGTAAAATAATTTTAGGTTTTATTAATCCATAAGAAAGTGGTGTTGTGATTTTATCCGAAATTAAAACTTGTATAGGACGAATTGTTTTTTGTTTACTAAGCCACTTACTAATTATAGGATGATTTTTTATTGGCAGCGATGTTCTTAACTCTCTATAATTCTTTAAAAACATTATTAAGAAAAATGATGTTACAGCTATTATTCCTATAATCCAAATAATCATTGCTATATCTAACTGCAAAACCTTATCAGCAATTATTTGATTATCTGCATATTTATAAACTGCATTACTATTACTCAATGACATATTTGTTACTTGTATTTCAGATTGTAAAGGTAATTTAGCATAATTAAATATATTATATACACTAAATTGTGATGGTATAGAAAAAGGAATTATTAATCTACACAATACTATTCCCCATAGCACTAAAAATGTTTTTTTAGGCAGCTTATTAATTGCAAGTGCTCTTAAAATTACAACAATAATAATCAAAACACCTGCTGAAATACTCATTTGAAGTATACTCACTTAATACACCTCACTTTAGTTTATCAACAATTTTTTTTAATTTATTAATTTCATCTTTTGATAAATTCTTTTCATTGATAAATGCAGAGAAAAACATTTCATTAGAACCCTCAAACATCTTATCAATTAATTTTACTGTCTCCATCTCCTGTACTTCTTCTTTTGTAATCAATGCTCTACACTTAAAGTTAGGTTCTATTCTTTCTATAGCATTTTTTTTAATGCATTTTTTTATTACAGTATAAGTTGTATTTCTATTCCAACCAGTTTCTTCTTTTAATATCTTAGCTAGTTGACCTGCTGTTAAGACTCCTCGTTTCCATAACTCTTCCATCACCTTTAATTCTGAATCAAACAACTTAATCATTTTATCTCTCCTTGTTTAACTATTTAAATGATAATCTAATTTTATACTACTATTGTAGTCATTGTTTGTCAATATTATTATATATTTTTTTATTTTTATAGATTATTTTTTATTTTTTTTATAATACCCCAGAAAAAATAAAAGTGTAATCGAATATATATAGTGTAGAGGGGATTAATTATAAATATAAAATGGAGGTATTAAAAATGAAAAAAATTTTGAAAATCTTTTTAATATCTATCATGATTTTTACCATGGTTATTACATCTGCTTATGCTTTTCCTTGGAAAAACAATAACAAAGCAAAATTCAATAATAACAAAAAAATAAATGGTCAAATCATTGAAAAGATAATAGAAAGAATTGATTTTTGTGACTTATTAGGTTACAAATGGGCAGAAAAATGTATCAATAAAATGTCTAAGAAAAACATAATTAAAGGTATAGGTAATGGAAAATTTGCACCTGCAAGAGCATCTAAAGAAATAGAAACAATTATCTTATGTTTGCGTATAATGGATTGGGACGATGATTTAGATGAAGCATCTGATGATTGGATGACTCCTTATATAACTAGAGCAAATGAAAAAGGATTAATTACAGATGATGAACTTGAAGACTTTAATCCTAATAATCCTTCAACACGTTCAAAAACTGCAATGTACATAACAAGAACTTTAGGACTTGATAAAGAAGCACAAAAACATATGGATGAAATACTTGATTTCAATGACTTTAATTCTATACCAGATGAACATATTGGATATGTATATGTAGTTAATGATTTAGGTTTAATGATTGGTTATAAAAATAACTTTAATCCAAATAAACCTATAGGAAGAGCAGAATTAGCAGTTCTTCTTTCAAGAGTAGACGATATAGTAGATACTGATATGTCTTATACTGTTGAGGGTGAAATTAAAGTTGTAACTGATGATTATATAACTTTAAAAGTTGATGGTCATAATAAAAAATACAAATTATCTGAAGAAGTATCTGTTTATATTGAAGATAAAGAAAAAGAAATAGAAGATTTAGAAAAAGGAATGACCGCAGAACTAGAAATCGAAGATAATCAAGTAATTAATATTGAAGTAACCGATGAAGATGATAATGAAGCAAAAATATTTGTTAGATACAAGGGTGTATTGAAAGACATAAATAGAGCAAAAGATGACGAAATTAAAAGCATTGATATAAAAATCGGTTCTTCTCCAACAGATAATTATAAATTAGCTGAAAATGTTGATATAAGCATTGAAGGTAAAGATTATGAATTAGAAGATAAATATATTGGATGTACAACTGTTATAGTTGTAGGAAGTGATGATTTAATATATAAAGTAAAAGTATATTTAGAAGAAGTTAGCGGTAAACTAACTAAAATAATTGAAGATGATGACGAAATAACAGGTATAAGAATAGAAACCAAAGATTCTGAAGATGAACAAAAATTTAACTTTGCAGAAGATATTAAAATCTATATTGACGGTAAACGTGGAAACTTAAAAGATGCTTATTTAGGAAAGACTGTCAAATTAACTTTACTTGGGGATAACACAATTTCTAAACTAGAAATTAAAAAATAATAATATTACAAACCAGCGCTGTTTATATATATATGAGACTATTAAAAGGTGAATTTACTTTTTAATAGTCTCTTCATTTATACATGTATTGCTTTACCCATTGTATCTAGCAATGATTCATGTATTACTTCAGATGTTGTTGGATGGGCATAAATAGTTTCAGCTGCTTCTTCAACATTAGCTTTAATTTCTACAAGATTTGTTATTACTGCTATTATATCTGATGCATGTGGTCCTATTACAGCTCCTCCTAAAACTTGATTGCTGTTTTTATCTATTATTATTTTTGCAAATCCCTTACCTTTACCTTCAGTTAATGCTTTACCATTTGAAGAAAAAGGAATCTTTCCTATCTTAATAGGAATATTATTCTTCTTTGCCATCGTCTCTGACATGCCTGTCATTGCTATTTCAGGCATTGTAAATACAACACTAGGTATATTATCATAATACATTATACTTTCTTTATTAACCATATTGTCTACTGCTACCATTCCTTGATGAGTAGCTACATGAGCGAGCTGTACTTTACCATTAACATCTCCTATAGCATAAACATTTTTGACTGAAGTCTCCATTTTATCATTCACTTGTATAGCATTTTTTCTTTCAGTCAATTTAATTTTAAGTTTATCCCAATCTTGATTTTGAATATTTGCTCTTCTCCCTACTGACATTAGAACTTTTTCACTTGTTACATATTTTTCATTGTTTTGTTGCTTAAACTTTGTAATTAAGTTTCCATTTTCATCTTTTATAATTTCTTCTGCTTTTGCATTTGTATAAACATCTATTCCCTTTTCTTCACAGCATTTCTTTATTTCTTGTAATATATCATCATCTAAAGCGGTAAGTATTTCATCCATATATTCTATAATCGTTACTTTTGATCCTAAAGAAGCAAATATAAAAGCAAATTCCATACCTATTACTCCGCCACCGATAATAGTAAGTGTTTTTGGTAATGTTTCAATATTTAATATTTCTTTACTAGTTAAAACACCTTCAAGATTAGTTCCCGGAATGTTTAGTTTTACAGCTTCTGAACCCATTGCTAGCATTAAATACTTTGGATTTATTTCTATATCAACTTTATCATTTTTTACTTTTATACAGTCTAAAGATTCAATATTTGCCTCACCCTTAACAAGTTTTACATTATTAGTTTTTAAAAGATATTCAATACCTGATTTAAGAGTATTTACAATGTTATTTTTTCTGTTTACTATTGTGCTTATAGAAATTGATGTATTTTCAGTTTTAATACCATATAATTCTGAATTAATTATATCGTTATACATATTTGCTGACTTAACAAATGATTTAGTGGGAATACAGCCGTGGTTTAAACATGTGCCACCTAATTCTTCTTTTTCAATTATTGCCGTTTTCAGACCTTCTTTTGATGCCTTTATAGCAGCTGCATATCCTCCCGGTCCTGCACCTATAACTAATAAATCAACTTCTAGTTTTTCTTTTTTTGCTACTGCTAAACCAAATTTATAAGCAGCCTTTTTTTCTTGCTTTTTCCCGTCTATTTTGAACATTACTGTTCCTATAGATATCTCTTGTCCCTCTTCTATAAGAACTTCATTAATTGTACCTTCATATTCAGATTCTACTTCTACACTAGCTTTAGATGACTCTATAGTTAAAAGAGTATCTCCTACCTTTATAGAATCATCTTTCTTTACATTTATACTTCCAACCTTACCTTTTGTTTCATGTCCAGTTATTTTAGTTAACTTTATATCCAATATTCCATCTCCTAGTTTAAAAAGAGCAGTTAAAACTGCTCTATTCTATTTGAAATCGTTTTCAAATTCTTCAATACATTCTTTTAGCAGTGTTACACTATACGCCATTGCAGGTCCTCCAGCAAAAGCAACAGCTACCATTGCAGCCTCTAGTATCTCTTCTTTACTAGCTCCAGCTTCAAATGCTTTGTAACTATGATATACTATGCAGTATTCACATCTATTATATATACCTATAGCTACACTCATAAGCTCTTTAGTTTTTAAGTCAAGTGCTTTTGGTTCATAAACTGAACCCAATAAGTTCATAAAAGATTCTACAGCATTGCCATTTGTTTTAGAAATTTCCTGCAAACCATTTACAAAACTATTTAATTTTTCTCTTACATTATATGACATTTTCTCATCCCTCCTATTTGTTGTATATGCAATTATTAGTATAGCAACTTTTTAAAGATTTGTCAATAAATTAACAAAAAGTCTTAAACTGCATATACTTATTACAAAATTTTTTCTATTTTATCTTCTACTTTATTTATTAGCGTTATTAGTAGCTTTTATTCCTTAATTCCATAGTAAAATATTGAAAAACCTACAATCTTGTGACCGTAGGTTTATAAACTATTTAACATTATTTACTATTTTATTTAAGATAATTTCAAAAGTTTGTAATTCTTTTTCACTTATATTTTTTACAAGTTTTTCATTAAATATTTTTCCAAATTTATATACTTCTTCTCTTTTTTCTTTGCCTTCTTGAGTTAATGAAACAAATACTTCCCTTTTATCCTCTATATTTACATTTCTATCAATCAATCCTTCTCTTTCAAGTCTATCTAATAATCTAGTAATTGTAGAAGGTTTCAACTTCATCATTTTTGCTAAATGAACCTGTCTTATTTTTTCGTATCTTCCAAGATAATATAATGCTATCCACTGTATTCTTGTTACTCCGCTGCCTTTTAGTTCTCGACTGAAAGCTTCAGATACTAATTTCATTGAATTTTCTGTAACATATCCTACACATCTATCAAGATTAAATTCATCCATTCTATTACTCCTTAATATTTTTTAACTCTTCATACCTAAAACAATCAACCAAATGATCGTTTATAATTCCTACAGCTTGCAAATATGAATAAATAATTGTAGGTCCCAAGAATGAACATCCTCGTTTTTTTAAATCTTTGCTTATTTTTTCTGAAAGTTCTGTTTTTGCAGGCATTTCTTTTAATTCTTTAAAACAATTTAATATAGTTTTTTGGTCTGTATATGACCAAATGTATTTATCAAAACTTCCAAATTCATCTTGTATTTTTAAAAATACTTTTGCATTTTTTATTGATGATTCTATTTTTCTCCTATTTCGTATAATACCTTCATAATTCATCATTTCCTCAACTTTTTTTTCACCATATCCAGCTACTTTAACTAGATCGAATCCATCATAAGCTAATCTATAACCTTCTCTTCGCTTTAATATAGTAAGCCAGCTTAAACCAGCTTGAGCAGATTCCAATACAAGAAATTCAAAATGCTTCCTATCATTATGTACAGGAACGCCCCATTCTTCATCATGATACTTGATATAGATATGATCTTTTAAACACCATGAACAGCGTTTTTTTGTCTTATTAATCATTTTATGCGCCATTCCTTTCTTTTTTAAGGTTTTTCTTTCATTATACCATATATTTTGTTATGATTTGTGAAATTGTAAACTATAAATTTTTGTACTAAACTTTAAAATTGTACTTTACAATAATTTTGTACTATGGTATAATAATTTCAAATTAAGCATTTCTTATTCTACGTAAACTCCGTAAAAAACTACTCAAGTATCACTCATAATATAATCAACCCTAACTTTCATAATAAATTCAATCTATGGGAGGTGACTAAATATTTAGCTATAACATTTATATATAATCATAATGTTCCTTGAAAAGAGTATAGCAAAACTAACCATGAATTAAAATGGAATTGCTTCTATTTGCATAAAGCATCATCTCACATCGTAAATTTCTTATCTAACTTTATAACTTCTTAAAATCCATCTATATTTACATCACTATTATTAATTCTATAAATACAAATTATTAAAGACAGCACACCATTATTCAATCTGCCCTCAAAAGTAAATGCTATGTTCTTTTTTAAGATAAATACACTATGCTAAAGCATTGTGTATAAGAATATTGTTCGAGGAGGCTTATAATATGTCAAAACCTCAATATATTATTTCTCATGATGTAGGCACAAGTAGTAATAAGGCAGTAATAGTAGGGTTAGATGGGAAGATAGAAGCTTATTGTACTGAAGCATATTCTATTAGCTATCCAAAAATTAATTGGGCTGAACAAAATCCTGAGGATTACTGGGATGCTGTATGTAAAAGTACAAGAAGAGTTTTAAAGAAAACAGGTATTTCTCCTTCTGATATCGCAGGTGTAGTATTTACAACTCAGACAATTGGTATAATTCCTATGGGCAAAGATAAGAAAAATATATATCCTGCAATAATATGGATGGATGGTCGTGCTTCTAAACAAGCTGATGAAATAATGAACAAATTCGGGGGAAAAAGATTATTTTCTACTATAGCCGGCACAGCACTCTCTGGAAAAGATGGACTATCAAAATTGCTATGGATAAAGCAAAATAAACCAAATATTTATGAAATGACAAAATATTTTTTAGATGTTAATGGTTATTTAACTTTTAAAATGACAGGCAATGAAGTTTATGAATGGTCATGTGCTTCAACAATAGGAGCTAATTTAAAGAAACAAGATTGGCTGAGAGGAATCATGAAACACATCGGATTAGAAATAACAAAATTTCCTAAGCTAGTTAATTCTACAGATAAAGTAGGTGAGATTAGCAAAAAAGCTGCAATTCAATGCGGACTGCTAGAGGGTACTCCTGTTTTCGGAGGATGCGGTGATATGCAAAGTGCAGCTATTGGTGCTGGTGCAGTAGGAGAAGGTGAAGGCCATATCTGCCTTGGAACATCTGGTTGGGTAGGAGTAATAACCGCTAAAACACCAGTAGGCAAAAACGGAGTAGTAATGCTAAAATCGGGAGACCCTTTTAAAAACATTCTACTAGGAGAAATGGAAACTGCTGGAGTATGTTTAGAATGGATTAAAAATGAATTTTATAGGTATGAACAAAAAGATTCTAACTGTAAAAATATTTATGGATTAATGGATGAAAGCATTAAAAACATTCCACCCGGGTCAGATTACTTAATTTTCACACCATGGATTTATGGTGAAAGATGCCCTGTTAGCGATACATACGTAAGATCAACTTTTTTCAATTTAAGTGCATCTCATAAACGTGAACATATGCTAAAAGCTGTATATGAAGGTGTAGCTTTTAATTTTAGATGGATAATAGAAATAATTGAGAAGAAATATGGCTTCTCGCTTTCAACTATAAAAGTTATAGGAGGAGGTTCAAAATCAGATGAATGGATGCAGATAATGGCAGACATAATTCATCGTCCTATAAAGAAAGTTGAACAATCTCAAATGTGCGGTGCTGTAGGTGCAGCTTTCATAGCAGCTGTAGGTCTTAAGATATATCCTAACTTTGAAGCTACTTCGAATAAAGTTAAAGTTGAAAAAATATACACACCAAGATTTGAAAACAAATACGTTTACGACAGATTATATACTGGTTATAAATTGGTATATAAATGTCTGAAAAGATTATATAAAGATATTAATTCACACCAAGAAATTAATTCAAGTATTGAAGTACCTATAGCTGAAACTGTTTAAATTAAAATAAAAACATATCTTATTTATTAACTTTAAAGACAAAAACATAATTAATATTAAAAAATTTAAAATATTAGGAGGTAAAAATATGTTAAGTAATATTAATGTTAAATCTATGCCCATTTCATTAAAAGAAGATATAGACATGGAAAATTTTATGATTGGTACTTATTTCGCTAAGTTTCCAGCAAATATACCAGTAGCAAAGCTAGCTCCAGCAATGGCTGTAGAACAGTCTACAGGAACATGGATCCCTGTACCGGGAGAAACTGAAGAAGTTAGACAAAAACACGTTGCAAAAGTAGTAGCATTATATGAAGTGCCAGATTATGAGTATATAGTACCTTCAGATGTTAAAATAAGAAATTATATAATCCAGATAGCTTATCCTATAGTAAATTTCGGTTCACAAATAGCTATGATGATGTCAACCGTTGTTGGAAATATTTCTTTAGCTGGTCAAATAAAGTTAATTGATTTATATCTACCTAAAAAATATGTTGAAGGATTTAAAGGTCCGAAGTTTGGTATAGCTGGAATAAGAAAATTATTAGGAGTCCCTAAACGTCCTATACTTAATAATATGATAAAACCATGTACAGGATATACACCTGAAGTAGGAGTGCAATTGTTTAAAGAAGCTGCATTAGGTGGAGTAGATATAGTTAAAGATGATGAGTTAATTGCAAATGCTTCTTTCAATACAGTAGAGCAAAGAGTAAAGCTGTATATGGAAGCTGAAAAAGAAATTTACGAAGAAAAAGGAGAAAGAACTCTTTATACTGTAAATATTACAGATGATATTCCTAAAGTATTTGAAAATGCAAAAAGAGCTATTGAATTAGGATGTAATGCAATAATGGTTAATTTTGTAGCTACTGGACTTCCTGTTCTTAAAGCTTTAGCAGAAGACCCTAATATAAATGTTCCTATATTAGCTCATATGGATGTAGCTGGCGCACTTCACATGTCACCTGAATATGGAATGAGTTCACATATCATGCTGGGTAAATTAGCTCGTTTAGCAGGTGCTGATATAGTTGTACATCCTGCACCATATGGTAAAGCCACTGTTTTACCTGAAAAATTCTCAAGAATAGCTATGAATCTATCATTCCCTATGTACCACATCAAACCTACATTCCCAATGCCTTCAGGTGGTATAACACCTGCCAATGTACCTCAAGTAATTAAAGATTTAGGTCCAAATATTGTTATAGGCTCAGGAGGAGGAATACATGCACATCCACAAGGAGCAACAGCAGGTGCCAAAGCCTTTAGACAGGCAATAGATGCTACAATGTCTGGTGTTTCTTTAGAAGAAGCAGCAAAAGAACATAAAGAATTGGCAGCTTCCCTTACAGCTTGGAAAGATCCTTTTTCAATAGTAGGTAAAAAATAAAAATATTATGATAAAGGAGAATGTAAAGATGGTTAACCAAAAGTATGCAATATCAGAATGGCACAACACAGGTGAAATATTAAAAAAATTAAGTGAGCTTGTTAATATACCTGTTTGTAAAATTAATAGTAACAAAATGAAAGAATATAATGAATACTTTGAAACAAAATGTAAAGAATCTAAAAAGATGACAGATAGAGCCAAAAAATATATTCCAGGTGGAGTTCAGCACAATCTTGCATTTAATCATCCTTTTCCTCTAGCTATAAATAAAGCAGAAGGTGCTTATTTGTGGGATATTGATGGCAACCAGTATATTGATTTTTTACAAGCTGGAGGCCCAACGCTGTTAGGAAGTAATTATAAACCGGTTCGTGAAAAAGTTATAAATCTTCTAAACGAGTGCGGTCCTGTTACGGGTTTATTTCATGAGTATGAACTCAAGCTAGCTGAATTCATAAATAAACATATGCCTGCAGTTGATATGTTTAGAATGCTGGGAAGCGGTACAGAGTCGGATATGGCCGCTATTCGTACTGCAAGAACTTTTACCGGTAAAAACAAAATTATAAAAGTTGGAGGAGCTTACCACGGGTGGAGTGACCAACTTGTCTATGGCATACATATTCCTGGAACAGGAGCTTTTGAGTCCCATGGTATTCCAAAAGCTTGTCTTGCTGATACTCAAGAAGTTTTTCCGAATGATATAGAAGGTTTGAGAAAAATGATGAAAAACAATGAAAAAGATGGTGGTACTGCTGCTGTTTTACTTGAACCAGTAGGCCCAGAAAGTGGTACTAGACCAGTTTTTAAAGACTATAATCAACAGGTTCGTGAGCTTTGTGATGAATTTGGTGCTTTACTCATATTTGATGAAGTTGTAACCGGATTTAGACTTGGTATGGGTGGAGCTCAAGGCTATTTCGAAATAAAACCTGATCTTACCGTATTTGGAAAAATAGTCGCTGGTGGATATCCAGGAGCTGGTGGACTTGGAGGTAGAGAAGATGTAATGGCCTGCTTAGCTTCGGGAGTTGCAGGAACTAAAAAACGTGCATATGTAGGTGGAACTCTCTCTGCTAATCCTTTAAGCTGTGCTGCTGGCTACTATACTTTAAAAGCAATAGAAGAAACTGATGCAGCAATCAAAGCAGCAAAAGCAGGAGACAAATTATGTGATGGACTTAAGAAGCTTATTAATAAATATAAGCTACCTTTCGTAGTTTATAATCAAGCATCAATATGCCATCTTGAAACAACAGGGCTTATGTTCATAGATATAAGAAAACCTGATTTTTTAGAGCAGATTACAAAACGTAAGTATAGACTAGAAGAGATAGGTTCTGCATATACTGCTGAAAGAATGATTACTCTTGCAGGAAGTCGTATATATACTAGTATGGCTGACACAGACGATATTATAGATGATGTTCTGCAAAGATTTGAGAGAGTATTTGAGAATATAGAAATATAAATCTGTAAATAAACTTCGGAGAAATAAAAAATTAACTTCTTATCTCCGAAGTTTTTTATACATTGATACATAAAACAAACATATATGTATATAAAGAAACAAAAATATAAGATACTACAATTACTTTTGAAGGAGATGATTACTATAAATAATAATACCAAATATAAAATATCTATAAATGCTGATAAATGTTCTCGCTGCGGTACATGTGTAGATGTATGCAATGAAGAAATTTTTAAAATTGAAGATAATCAAATAAAAATAATGCAAGACAAGGAGTGTAAAGCTTGCGGACATTGTATTGCAGCTTGTAGATACGGTGCAATACAACATAATCTGTTACCTTTAAACAAATGTCCTCAATTTTCAGAACAAAATCAGCCTAAACTTGAAGAAATGGTTACACTTTTTAAATCTAGAAGATCAATTAAAAATTTTTCATCAAAACCTGTTGATAAGTCATTAATAGAAAAACTTATAGAAATTTCTCGATGGGTTCCAAGTTCTCAAAATAAACAATCAGTAGATTGGTTAATACTAAATAAAAATACTGAAATAAAATATTTCAGTAAAAAAACAGTTGAAGTATTGTTTGGCTTGAGCAAAATTTTACATAATCCTGTATATAAACCATTTATAAATATAGTTTTAGGTAAGAAAAAATATAAGGAAACAATGCATAGTGCTGTTAGTTTCTCTGACTTGAATAAAAGGTATAGAAATGGTGAAGACCCTATATTTTATAATGCACCTGTAGTACTCATTGGATATACTCCCTCTAATGTTTATTTCGGCAGAGATGATTCTATATATGCTTCTTATAACATAATGTTAGCAGCTCATAAACTGGGATTGGGAAGTAGACAAATAGGATACTTTATAGTTGCTCTAAATAATAATACAGGATTAAGAAAGCAGCTAAAATTACCAGCAGGATGCATACCACAGGTAGCTATAATATTAGGTTATCCCAAATATTCATTTTACTGTGGAGTACCTAAAAGAACACCCGAAATTAAGTGGGGTATAAAATAGCAATTTGAAGTTGTAATATGAATTGTAGTATGTTATAAATAACTATAAGATACATTTTATGCATTTATATAAAAGGAGGCGCAATTTATGGCTAGTACAGAGTTATCCCGCCGTGAGCGTAAAAAGCTTGAAAGTAAAGCAAGAATATTAAAAGCTGCGAGAGCACTTTTTCAAGAAAAAGATTACGATAATACATCAATAGGAGAAATTGCAGAAAAAGCTGATGTATCTAAGAGTACATTTTTTAATTATTTTCCTACAAAAGAAAGCTTACTTGACGGTATTGCAGCCGATGAAATAGAAGAAATAAAATATTTAATAGAAGCTGATTTAGTTGGAGTAGAAAGTCCAGTAGAAAAGATACAAATTGCTTTAAAACACTTTGCTGAAGATAGTATTTCTTTTTTACGTCTCACTCGTAGAGTGATATGGTTCACTGTATTTAAAGATGAGAACTATCCTATGCCTATCAAAGAAATAGAAGATATTCTTCTCGTTTTAATAGAAGAAGCACAAAAAAAGGGTGAAATATTAGGAGAACTAAATCCTGAAAATGTCGCTAAAAGCTTATTAGGTATGTATTTTGCAGCATTTTTTAAATGGATGAAAAATGGTAATATTTCAATTTCTACATCTGAAATTCAATTTGAATTGTTTCTAAATATGATTTTTAAAGGTATAGCAGGGCCAAATTATAAAAATAAATAAAACACTTATCTTCAAAGAAAAGGAAAACAACAATTATGAAAATAACGATACTTTCAGTGGGAAAAATAAAAGAAAATTTCTTTAAAAATGCCATAAATGAATATAAAAAAAGACTATCGAGATATTGTGCTTTAAATGAAATAACTGTACCTGATGAAAAAGCACCTGAAAAACTCTCAGACAAGGAAGTAAATCAAATTAAAGTTAAAGAAGGCTTGAAAATACTAAAAAATATAAAAGACAGCTCATATGTTATTGCCATGGCTATTGAAGGCAAACAGTTATCATCTGAAGAATTTTCAAAAAAAATAACCAATCTAGGCTTAGATGGTATATCTGATATTGTTTTTATTATAGGTGGTAGTAATGGATTATCTAAAGATGTTTTAAATAGAGCTAATCTAATGATATCTTTCTCAAAAATGACATTTCCTCATCAGCTATTTAAAGTTATACTTCTCGAACAAATCTATAGAGGATTTAAGATATTTAACGGCGAACCTTATCATAAGTAAAGCATACGGAAGTAAAAGAACGTTGATTTATACGAACCATTGATGACTGTTAAGAAAATTTAGAAATAAAGATGTATATTTTTTAGAAAGGAAAAAAAATGGACAATTACTTTAATGAATCAATTGAATTATTTCTTGCTAGTTTGGATGAAAAACTAATGGAAGAGATTATTGAAATATATGAAAATGGAGATAAAAATAAATTAAATGATTACTTAAATAAATTACCAAATAATGTACCTAAAAAAGAACTAATAAAAAACCTTGAAATGTTTAAAAAAATGAAAGACATGATGGGGGATTTAGATTAAGTGCTAAAAGCATTAAAGAAATATATACATATACTCTATAAGTTAACTATAAATATTTGCATCTATATTATAAAGTAAAGAACTGTTAACTAAATATAATAAATTAATGTAATCAAGCATAGAAATTCTAAAAAATGCTCAATAAAGCATACAAATACAACTCGAAAATAAAACAGCAGCTATGGGCTGTAAGGATAAGAACATCTAAATATCATTGTTTAAATAATTTAAGCTGTTAAAAGTCATTTGAACTTATCTTAATCTGAGTATCTACCACCAGCAACTTGAGCAGGTGAAAGTTATTCAAAGAAAAATTAGGACGAATAAAGTTATAATAAAAAACAGTTATTCGCACTTTCTAAAGAATTAAATCCACACTTGGACTTGTATTAAGTCTTGAGAGTATCATAAAAAAATTCGATAAGGTTATTGGAAATAACATCCTTAAAAGATTCAACACCAATGTGTTTTGAACTATAGAAAATAGAATTAGCGGGATATTATAAGAAGGCAATCTATCAGTAACAATACGAACACCAAAATGAGCTGAATCTTTAAATAAAGAAAATGTTTGAGAAACCTCCCTGTAAGAAGTAAGGTGAAAATATATTACGAACCTAGTTTCCAAATCTATTAGTACCAAAAGATAGTAACGCTTACCATTAATTCTAACAACAGTTTCGTAAGAATGTCATTAATAAATTCTTTATTATTTATATATAATTCTTTTGTTTAAGTATCATAATTATAGCCTAAAATAACGATTTCAACATTGCTTGAACTTTTGATTTCTATAATATGCAAAACTAGTATATTTATTATTGATTTCTATATATCTAAACTTATGAATAATACTTAACTTACAAAAAAAATATAGTTAAAAAACAAGATATTGAATATCTAAATAGTATTAAAAAAGGTTGTTAATATACATTCCAAGAGTGTAAATAAGTTTTTAAATAAGAGTCTATAGAGTATAGGCTTTGATAAGTACAATATAAGATAAATATTGTATAAGAAAAATGGTAGTGCAAGAGAAATATAAATGTTAAACTAAATGTACCCAAAAAAATGCAGGAGAAATTCCCCACTTGGGTGCATTTTCGTTTATACTTATTTCGAGGTGATGAAAATGGAAATAAGTATAAACTACGGACTATTAAAATCTATAGAAGACATAAGAATGTTGTCTTCAGCATATTTGAAAGGTGTAATTATGAAACCGAATATAACAAAACTATCTAAAGCTATTGGTGCTGATAGAAAAACTGTGAGAAAAGCTTTAAACGGGTTTATTCCAGCTAAAACAAAATCTCGCGGAAAGTATCTAGATGATTTTAAAAACATAATGATTGATCTGTTAAATGATGAATACAAAGATTTTGAGTATATTCAGCATTTGTATAACTTTATGAAACGTGAAAATGGCATTGAATGCTAATATTCCACGTTTAGAAGGTATATCTCAATGGATGATAAGTTGTCAAAACTGTTTCATAAATCTAAGAAAGGAGATGTATTTATAAGAAGATTTGAGACAGAATCAGGTAAACAAGCACAGTTTGACCTTAAAGAAAAAGTCCCTATTATTGATACGTTGGGCAATAAAACGACAGTACATGTTGCAACGCTTACGTTAGGATTTAGCAGATTTAATGTAAGAAAAATTGTTCCTGATACATCATATGAAACGGTTATCTCGTTTCTAGCAAGTTCATTTGAAGAAATAGGAGGTATTCCAAAGGAATTAGTGATTGATAACATTAAATGTCTCGTAGATCAACCAAGAAGAAATGGAAATGAGGCAAAATTAAATGTAAAGTTTATGCAATTCGCAAAAGATTATAACCTAGAAATATTCCCATGCATACCAGGAAGGCCTCAAACAAAAGGCAAAACTGAAACGCAGAATAAAGTACCTGCTCAACTTAAAAATTATGGTGGTACATATCAAGATGTTCATGATGCTCATAGAATACTTGAAATAATAAATAACGAAGATAATGAATCCATATCACAAGGAACAAATCTTCCGCCTGTTTTTCTTTTTAAGTACGAGAAAGAAAAACTTCAACCATTACCCAATCAAGAGATTCGAGCGAATTACTATCTAAAATTAAAAGAAGTCGTTGTTAGTAATGAATCGTTAATCTCTTACAAATCTAACAAATATTCTGTGCCCAAACAGTTTATAGGTAAAAAAGTAGGAAGAATCATTAAAAACAACAAACTTCAAGTTTATTATAACAGTAAAATCATAACTAATCATCAAATAACTAATAAAAAATTAAATATAAAAGAAAATCACAACTTATTTTATGAAAAGCAGTTACGACCAGATAAGAATACACCGACAATAATACTTGAAGAGATGGAGGCAATAGCATATGACAATGATTAATGAAGTTTTAGATAAACTTGAATATTTAAAATTGAAATCAGCACATGCCTATTTAAAGGAATTACATATCAATGACAATATAACAAACGCTGAACTAAAAGGATTAAATAAAGTCCTAAATAAATAAGTAGATGCAAAGGAAGAAAACAATAAATTATATAATGTCAAAGTAGCTGCATTTCCTTTTGTTAAAACGATAAATGATTACGATTTTTCTTTTCAACCATCCATCAAGGAAGAAAAAATACAGGCGATTATCAATTCTAACTTTTATGAAGATGGAACAAATGTATTATTTGTAGGAAATCCCGGGGTAGGAAAAAGTCATTTGGCAGTTGCTATAGGATATGCAGTTGCAATAAAAAGAAACAGTGTGTATTTTATTAAATTCTCAAAACTAATCAACAACTTAAAACAAGCACATAACGAAGGAACAATTGAAAAAAAGCTAAAGCTTTACTATAAATATAAACTTTTAATTATTGATGAAGTTGGATTTAATGAAATATCAGAACTAGAATCAAAGTTATTTTTTCAATTAGTTGATATGAGATATGAAAAAAGATCAACCATCATAACTAGCAACATAACTTTTGAAAAATGGCCACAAATATTAGGTAATGATGAGATGATAACAAAAGCAATACTAGATAGATTACTTCATCATTCATATTTATTTAACATAACAGGTCCATCCTATAGGATAAAAGATAAGCTTAAATATAATACGAAAAAAAGTGAGGAATCTTAGGTGCACATTTTCGGGGAAATTGTGCTTGACATTTATAAGAAATACTATATTTTAAAAAATGAAGGATTAAGTTAGCAAGATACTTTGAATAAATTCTTTCTTATTATATCATGAATTGAACATCAATGAATGTATAGAGAGATATATTTTAAATACATGGTAGAAGTATTCTTAATTATTAATTGTGATAATATAAATTGATGAATAGTGTTATAGTAGTTTTTTATAGTCTACCACTTAATTTAATAAGAATATATGTACCAATAGATAAGTAAAGGATAGCTAAACAACTATCCTTCTTTCATGTTAATTAAGCACTTAAACGAGTATGAAGTTTTGTGAAAGCTTTCTCAATTTCTTTATCAGCACTTAATATATTACTAGACGACATTTTATATTTCTGTGTAATTAATTGAAGCTCCTGTGGATTCTGTTCAAAGAAAGCAATGATGTTATCTTTAGTTTTTGGTATAATCTTCTGAAAATCTTTCTTTGATATAGGCTGGTCAAGGACATTACCTTTAATAACTAAGGCTAAAGCTAGATTGAGTTCTTTATTTTCATAGTTCTTGAGTTTATACCACATATATGAATAAGCTCGATCCATTGTTAATCTTGGATTATGAGTAACTATATCTTTAGGTACTAGAATAATATATTCATCTGGATTCTGCTGATTATATGGTAGATTATATTTTTTATCTACCCACATACTATTATTATCGAGTACTCTAATAGTATATGCTTTAGTATTCAAACCATGTTTTTTAGCTTGCTGAGTAGTAGAATATTCTAACAAAGCCTCTTTACAGATACTTAAAATTATATCTGATATAGTATCATAAGAAATATCCTTAAGTAACAATATTGATTCTTCAATATCGCGTAAATTACCAGATTTGACAGCATTGCTTTTAGAAAAGGAATTGTAAATTTTCAAAGTTTTAGTAGGACCTACACTTTTACCGTATTTACTATTAGAATAACCTAGATGAACACCGTGTGTATATCTTTCAGAACATCCATTAATAAATTTTAACGCCTCAATTTTCTGCTCACACTTGATTAGTTTAATCAAATGTGAAAAATGTTTACTTAGTAGATAATTCATTTTAGTTATATAATCATGACCCTTTACCTCAAGCTTGAAAGGATCAATAAATAACTCTAAATCATTATCTAGAGGTACATCAACGAAATCAATATGACTTTGACATAATGTTAAATTGTAGCTATCAGTTACTGTTATAAATTTTTTTTGCAATAGTTTTCCTCCTAAATTTAATTTTATTATCTCTATAAAGAGATTTGTTATTGCATATATTGAAAATTAAAAGAAGAAAACATATCTATAAATTTGAAAATATTGGAGATATACTTAAAACTATTGCATATTTCTCGTTGGATGTATATAATAAGAATTAATAGGTTAAAATAATATTGTATACATAGTTAATTATGCACTATTATATAATAGGAAGAGGATAAGATATTGGTAGTATCTTGTCTTCGGATAGTTTTTAAGCACATAAAGTTATCTTTATGTGTTTTTTCTTTTAATGAACTTTTTAGTTAGTTTGTGACATCTAAAAAATGTTTTCAGTTTCTATACTATTACCAGACTTGTTTTTTAGATAATATTCTAAAAAATTTGCATCCTTGCGAATGCGATTACCTTTATCATCAATACAATCAAATAATGAAACTATGGTAGAAGTAAAATTTTGTTTTTCTGTAAAGTAGAACCCATCTCTGCGAATTAACTTTTCATAAAGCAACCAAGTTTCATGAGTTGTAAATATCAACTGTGCATTTGACTCTTTTGCATTCTCAAATACTTGAATAATAAATTTGTGTAAATAAGGATGTATTTTAGCATTAATTTCATCTATAAATAAAACAGAATTATTGTTTACTGTATCTAATATAAATTGAAATAGTGAGAACATTTTTCTAGTCCCAGCAGATAAGTCTGCAAGAGGTATACTAACATCTCTATTATCATCAATTTTATAGACCACATCCACATAATAATTTCTAGATTCTTCATCATCTGAGGGTAATTCTTTCACATCAAAATCAACAATATTATTATCAAAACATCTTAAGTACTTAATAAGTTTTGCTTTAGTAGGATTATTTTCATTATCGTCTATCAAACAATCTGGTAAATTAGCTTCAGTTACTAAACTTTCTATGTCATTACCAAAGTTAATAACATTATTATTTAAAAACCAGTCTCGAACGCTCGATAAGAATTCTATATTTAATTTAGCACCTAAAGAAACTACTAAAGTGTTATTAGTTAAAGCTTGTTTTAAATTAGTAATATGATTTAAAAATTCTTTATATTCACTATGTAAATCCAAACCTTGACGCTTAAAAATGGTTGTATAATTTTTAGAACTTATTGCTCTTATCTTTAACATTTCTTCATCAACCTTATTATTCTTTATACTAAAAGAGTAATTAATAATTTTCTTTTTACCTTTAAAGGCTGTTATGCAACTTACTTCAAATTTTGTAGGTATTTCTGATGATGTTTTATCAAATGCAAAGTATGGCGTTTTAAACCTTTTTTTATTATTTATATCTTCAAAAGCAAATGAGTTAATTACATAAAGACTCATATGTTTAAAAGCTGAATATATATTTGACTTGCCAGCAGAATTTAGACCAAATATTGAAACAATTTTTATATTTTTATCAGAACTAACTTTATTAATTTGATTCTTATGATCTGTAATATTTTTTGCTCTTAAGTCCAATAGAGTATTATCTTTAAAAGATTTAAAGTTTGAGAATTTAAAGTATCGTAACATAATTACACCTTCTTTAACATGTATTGTCTTATGAGAAATTTACTCAAATGATCATAGTTGTATTATACAGAAATACTTACAACAAGTCAAGCATAAATGTTAAAAATAGCAAAAAATATTAATCCATATGAGAAAAAACTTCATATATGTATATGAGTTGTAGGTTTAAAAAGATTTTTTGATAGTTTAAACAAATATAGCTATAAGTGAAAATAGAGTTAGAATCAAGCTATAGCTTGAAAGTTTTTTATATACATAATATAATAATATATAGATATATTGTTGTATTATGTATATAAAATGAATTTTATAATAAAATATCTTATGGTGAACCTTACCATAAATGATACTAAAATTAATGAGATACTATTATAGATATTAATAAGTGTTAAAAAATACTAAAGAAATATATACATATACTCTAAAGTTAACTATAAATATTTGCATCTATATTATAAAGTGAAATAAGGAGGGAGCATTATGGAAACTATATTTCCAGAAGCTATTAAAAATTTACCAATAGCAGATATTCCTATAAAAGGATTAACAGCATATCTATCTCAAGGGCAAAATCACCAAATACTTTATATGCAATTTGAAGAAGATACAAAGTTGACTGAACATGCTCATGAAGCTCAATATGGTATTGTATTAGAAGGGCGTATTGATTTGAACATTGATGGTGTTATGAAAAGCTACACAAAAGGAAATAGATATTATATTCCCTCTGGCGTAAAACACCACGGGAAAATATATGCTGGTTATGCTGACATAACTTTTTTCAATGAAAAAGACCGTTATAAAATAAAACAAAAAAGTAGTGAGTAATAATTAGATACTCACTACTTTTTTTATACTGCCTAGATTCTCTAGTAATATGTATTATTAGTATTAATCATATAAAATAAATAGTTCATCTACAGTAATATTAAGCAATTATGCCATTTTCATTGCAAGTTGCAGAGTAGAGTTGTATTTAGCATATACTATTTATAAAATTATGATATAATATTTTTTGATTACATAGAAAAATGACACGTTTAGGATAACTGTTTAAAAAGCTTAATAGCCGCAGTTAAGATATAAGAATTGTAAATCATTAGAAGGTGAAGCATTTGAGAGAAAAATTTAAAAAAAGATTTTTGTATTTATATACAGGTGAATTACTTGCGATTATTAGTTTTATACTTATAAGCTGTTTACTTAATCTTGTTTATCCTGAATTACAATTATTTTCACTCTATTTCTTTTGGGGTTCTTTTTTTCTTTTAGAGTTTATTTTACTACAAGGAATTATTTACTGGCGTGCAAAATGGAAAAGATTAAGAAATGAAAACATATCTATAACGCCTAACAAAATTATTAATCTATTAAAATTTTTAAAAAAAATAAATATTTTATTAATTTTTTTATGTCCAATTTTACTTTATATGGATTTTCTTAAATGCTATCAAGCATTACCTTTAAAAGGATTATATATTTCTGGATTTATTTATTTTTTTTCACTTCTTGAGTATATTAATTATTATCACATTCAACTTTCATACGATAATATATCTGATATTAGATATCTCTTAAAGTCTAAAAAATTAAAGCAATCATGCATATGTAAAGATTTTAATATAAATAAAAACCAATAATTTATATTTTTATTATTAACAGTAAAATTAATTAAATACGGTGAATACATTTAAAGGAGTTATATTATGATTATTGATTGGAAACCTAATAAAACTTTAAATATACCTCTATATAAACAATTAGTAGAATATATAAAGAAAAAAATATCTACTGGGCAATGGACTGTAGGAAGTAAATTACCTACACAAAGAGAATTAGCAAAAACTTTTAATATCAATAGAAGTACAGTTATAGAAGCTTTAGATGAACTTAAAGCTGAAGGATTAATTGAATCAAAAGGTCGTGGAGGAACAATAATAGTTAATAATACATGGTCTCTATTAGCATCAACTCCTCCTCCTAACTGGGAAGAATATGTAAAAGGCGGCTTATACAAACCAAATAAGCCAACTATTCAAATTATAAATAAATTAGAATTTAAAAAAGGTATTATTAGGTTAGGAACTGGAGAACTTTCACCAGAATTATATCCTAAAAAAATGATGAAAAATGTACTAAATAATGCATCAAATAAAATAGTATCTTTAGGATATGAAGAACCTAAGGGATCATTACATTTAAGAAAATCATTAAGTAAGTATCTAAAAAAATTTGGTATAGAAGTTGATCCATCATGCATTTTGATAGTTTCAGGTTCATTACAAGCACTACAACTAATATCTATAGGTATACTGCATCAATCTTCGACTGTTCTTTTAGAAAACCCATCTTACTTGAAGTCTTTACATATTTTTGAATCAGTTGGAATGAGATTAAAAGGTGTTACAATGGACAAATACGGGGTGAAAATTAATGAAATTGTAAAAAACAGAACCAAAAATAATACAACATTATTGTATACTATTCCAACATTTCAAAATCCCACAGGAACAGTCATGACACAAAAAAGACGTAATGACATAATAGAAATTTGTGAGAAATATAGGATACCAATAATTGAAGATGATGCATATAGAGAGTTAGGCTTTGAAGGTACACCTCCATTACCTCTCAAAGCAATAGATAGAAATGGTATTGTTTTGTATATGGGAAGTATATCAAAATCTTTAGCTGCTGGTCTGCGAATTGGCTGGTTAATAGGTCCTCAAACTGTTATTGAACGACTAGGAGATATTAAGATGCAGCTAGACTATGGTGCAAGTTCACTTTCTCAATGCGTAGTAGCTGAACTATTAAACAGCGAATATTATGAAAGATACTTAACTGAATTGAGAGATAATCTAAAAATGCGAAGGCAAATTGCACTAGATTCTTTACAAAAATATTACCTTGATATTGCAACATGGAATAAACCTACTGGTGGATTTTATATTTGGCTTAAATTGAATAAACAAATTTCTATGAAAAAACTATTTGAATTATCAGCTAGAGAAGGCTTGTTAATAAATCCCGGAAGTATATATGATTTTTCAAATGAACAATATATTAGAATTTCATATTCATATGCCTCTTTGAAAAATTTAGAAAAAGGCTTGAAAAGGTTATCTGAGCTGATTTTAATTTGTAATTAAGAATTATTTTGGTTGGGTTAAAATTTATCTTATTAGGTTGGAGACTTTATTACTCTTTATATATATAATTAATATACATAAAGAAATTATAAGGAGGAAACTTAATTGATAAAATATCTATTTCAAGGATTAATGTTGGGTTTTGCATATGTTGCACCTATCGGTATGCAAAATATTTATGTAATAAATAATGCAATATCTAGTAATAGGCTAAGAGCTTATACAGTAGCTTTAATAACTATTTTTTTTGATATATCATTGGCTCTCGCTTGTTTCTTTGGAATGGGAGCTGTAATGGAAAGATTTACAACTCTTAAGTTAGTTATTCTTTTTATTGGTTGTATAGCTGTCATATATATTGGCATTCAGCTTTTAAGGAGTAAACCGGAAACAAAGGAAGTAGATGTAAATAAAACACTTCCACAAATAGTTATAACTTGCTTACTGGTAACTTGGGCTAATCCTCAAGCACTCATCGATGGTTCCTTACTTCTAGGATGTTTTAAAGCTGCATTGTCGTCAGAAGCTTCCAAATTGTTTATTTTAGGTGTATGTTTAGCTTCTACTACATGGTTTTTAGGAATAACAACCATAGTTTCTATATTTAGGAACAATTTTAATAATAGAGTTATTAAAATAATAAACGTTATTTGCGGAATAATATTAATTTATTATGGGCTAAAACTTGGTTATAGTTTTTTACAAATTATGCTATAATAGTTACATAAACTATAAAAGGATAGTGAATCCAAAATGAAAGCAAAAATATTATTTATAATTTTAGCTGTAACAATAATTTTAACAGCTTGTACACAATCTACTACCAGTAATAATCAACAGACTATCAATCTAACCTATACTCCTGTTACTGCAAAGCAACTAAAGGAAGGACAGCCTAAAGAAAACTGGATTAAAGAAAAAAGCATTTACTTTGAAAAACTTAACAATCAAATAGATTGTACAGTTCATTTATACCAAGAAAAAAATACTGGAATTGTTGAACAAGGAGTTAACTGTGTTTATGCTTTCTTAGAGCATGAGGGTAAGTTCTATGAAATTGGTAGTGTAAGTAATTACAGTATTGAAGATGTAAGCATAAATTTAATAGATAGAACTTTTGATGGTGTTAAAGAAATTGAGATAATTGGTAATATGGGCACATCATATTCAGAAATGAAAGTTATAGGATACAATCAAGAGACTTGGACAGCTCTCTTAGTAATGGGAAGTCCTTTATTTGCTGACTTAAATGATGATGGCATAGAAGAACTAACTGCTGTTTCTACAGGTAGTCTTCCAAGTTTTGTTAATATTTATAGATGGCAAGACGACAAATTTGAGAAAGTCAGTATTACTGAAATAACTAATAATGATTATGCAAACTTATATAACAAAGAAGGAAATTGGATTATTGAATCAGGAAAATTTGAAAATGATAAGTTACAAAAATTTTATTATAAATATGATAATGATAAACTTATTGAGATAAATAATAAAAATATATAATAATCATTATAGTATAAAATATTTATAAAATAAAAAACAATTTTGTAAAGGGGTTATATATATGAGCAATCCAATTTAAAGACATTTTCAAAATATAATTTTATTTAGGTCTTTTTTAAAAGGCCTTGTTTTGATAAAAATTTTGGAGGTCTTAAAATTGGATAACAATACAAAGTTTAATAATAGATTAAACGTTTATTTAATGTACCTAATTATATTTTTTCAAGGTTTTGTTTTTTATGGACCTGTTGCGACATTGTACAGGCAAGGCAGAGGCATTTCAATGTATCAAATTTTTTTAATTGAATCTGTATTTTGGATACTAATGATAGTTTTTGAAATTCCTTGGGGATGGTTTGCAGACAGGTTTGGATATAAGAAAACATTAATTATTTCAAATTTATTGTTTCTTATATCAAAGATTGTTTTTTATAAAGCTCTTTCTTTTGAAATGTTTCTTTTTGAGAGAATATTATTAGCAATGGCGATTTCAGGACTAACAGGCTGTGACACTGCATTAATATATGGCTCAATAGAAGAAAACGAATCTCAAAAAGTATTTGGAAGATATGATGCATTGGCTGCTGCTGGTTATATAATAGCTTCTTTAATGTCAACAATAATAGTAAAATATTCTATCTATCTAACAGCATTTTATACTATTTTTCCTTATGTAATTGCTCTTATATTAACTCTATTCATAAAAGATATTCCAGTTAATAACAAGGAAAAGTCTAAGTTGAGGAATAGTTTTACAAATGCTTTTAGTAAGATGGAAATAATAATTTTGGTAATATCTATATCTTTATTTCGTGAAGTATTTCAAGCCATTAATGTATTTTTAAATCAGCTTCAGTATATAAGAAGTGGAATAGACATTAAGTATTTTGGTATTTTGATGGTTATAATTCAAATTGCATGTTTAAGTTCCACTAAGTCACATAAACTAAGTAAAAAGATTGGTAATAATAGAAGTATTGAAATTTTAATGCTTTTAATAATAATTTGTTGTTTTTTATTAATATTTACCCAAAGTCCTTTTTTGTCTGTATTATTAATCATACTCGTTGCAGGCAGCATATCTCTTATTAATCCTATAGTTTTAGAGATACAAAATAAATCTATAATTACAGGAGACAGAGCAACAATTTTGTCAATGTATGCTATGGCAGGTGACATTGTTGCTGCTGCAATTAATCCAGTCATTGGAAAGGCTGCTGATATTTCTTTACAAACTTCATTCATTACATGCGTAATTATATCAGTCATCGGATATATATTTTTCTTGATATATAAAAGAAAGATTAATTTTGCTTTGAAATTAGAATTAAAATATAAAAAGTAAACTTGTAAATACTAAAAATAAAAGTTGGAGAGAAAATCAAATAGATTAATTCTCTCCCTTTTAATTTAAAGATACTTTTAATCAATTAAGTTTTAGGTATCATAAAAATCATATAAATACTTCTGGTTCTTTTCTTATTGAAAACTCAATTTCTAATTCTTTTTTATGTCTTAAATAATTTTCATCATCATAATATTTCGCATTAGTTGGACAATTCTTTATACATGATCCACATTTAATACAAATTCCATTAAGTTTTGAAACATCTTGATAATCAATAGAACCCATTGGACATACCTCTGCACATACTTTACAATTAATACAATTTCCATTAGTTTTTGGTTTAACTTTTCTTATATCAACTAGACTACCATCTTTATCTTTAGGTTTATAATACTTTCTATACGGTTTATTTCCTCTTACAAATAATTCTTCAATATTATAATTTTGATTAATTTTTATATTAATTTTTTTAGCAAAATTTTTTATAACTTTCATGTCTCTTTCATCTGGTCTATTTTTAGCCAATTTCTTTGAAAAAGAATGCTCACCTATAAATGCTCCTGCTGCAACTACTTTAAAACCTGTTGTATGTAAAATATCTTTTAGCTCTATTAGAGCATCATCATAATTTCTATTTCCATAAACAACTATAGCTATAGCTAATGCGTTATTTCCATTAATTGTATTAAGATAATTTAAAAGTATATTAGGAACTCTTCCTGCATATACAGGAACTCCCATAATAACAATATCACTCTTTGAAAAAGATACACTTTTGTCTCGTGCCTTAGGTAAAGTAAAATCAATATCACATATATTTGATGTTTTAAATATATTATTCGCTATACCTGTAACAATTCTTTTCGTAGTTCCTGTTGGACTAAAATACATGGCATTTATCTTATTTTCCATAAAAGTTTATCTCCTTTTTAAAATTGTCTATTAGTCAAAGTTTTTTTACTATAACCTTTTTATTTTAACATGAAACTTTTTATAATAATCATTTTATTTACATAAATAATCTAATTGGATATATTTATGAAATTCATTCATTTTTACAATTTCGTCAACTAATACATGATTATCAAAATATAGTTTAGCAAATTTTAGATAATATAGTTTCAAAAAATTATTTGCTAATTTATACTATATATGGTAATATAGGTTTTAGAAAATAATTGAAAGGAAGTGGTTTACATGATGAAAAATTTAATTGTTATAAAATTCATAAATACTGCTTCTTGGAGTGTAAATAAATAAGTTTACTTTTATTAATGCTGTATTATAAATCCTTGAAGCGGTAAAAGTTTCAAGGGTTTTTTATACCCAAATTTAAAATAAATATTATTTGGAGGATGCATGGTTAATAAAGTAAATTTAAAGCAATGGGGTCTATCAGACACAACAAAGAAAGAATTTAAAAATTATCAAGAAAATTCATATATTGGACGAATAATCACTGAAGGTAATAAAATTTATAAAGTAATAACTGAAAATGGTGAGCTATTTGGTGAGATACAAGGTAAATTTATTTATAAAGCTCTTGGTACAGAAGATTTTCCAGCTGTAGGAGATTGGGTAATATTAGATAGAAATAGTAATACAAATGGTAATGCTATAATAAAAAAAGTACTAACAAGGAAAAGCAAAATTTCAAGAAAGACTGCTGGTAATAGAACAGATGAACAAATAATTGCAGCAAATATAGATTATACTTTTATATGTATGTCATTAAATAATGACTTTAACATAAGAAGACTTGAAAGATATTTAACTATTGTTTGGGATAGTATGTCTATACCTATAATTGTTCTTACTAAATCAGATTTATGTAACGATTTAGTTCAAAAATCTATAGAAGTTAATGAAGTTGCTATAGGTGTAGATATTTTAATATCTAGTACAGTTACTGGTGAAGGTATAAACGAAATAAAAAACTATATAAAAGAAGGTATAACTTGTGCATTTATTGGTTCATCAGGCGTTGGAAAATCATCTATTCTAAACTATATAAAAGGCAAAAATATTATGAACGTAAATGAACTTAGAGATGATGACAAAGGTAGACATACTACTACGCACAGACAGTTAGTATCTATTCCTAATGGTGGATTAATAATTGACACACCAGGAATGAGAGAAATTCAAATAATTGATTTAGATAATTCATTAGATAGAACATTCTCCGATATAGAAGAATTAGCGAAAAGTTGTAAGTTTTCAGATTGTCAGCACAATTCAGAGCCAGGGTGTGCCATTAAAGAAGCATTAAAAAATGGAACACTTGATGCAGATAGATGGAATAACTATCTTAAAATGAAAAAAGAAATAGAATACTATAAGAGAAAAACTGACAAAGACGCTGAAAAGGAATATTGGGCAAAATTTAAGAAAATAAGTATTAATAGAAGAAAAAATAACAATTATAAAAAATAAAAAGAGCTAATATAAATAATGCGCTAAAAAAATCAATCATTGGATATATTTTTTTCTTAATATATAAAAAGAAGATTAATTTGCTTCAAAATCAGAATAAAATATAAAAAGTAAACTTGTAAATACTAAAAATAAAAGTTGGAGAGAAAATAAAATAGATTAATTCTCTCCCTTTCTTATACAGATAAGGAGATAAAATTTGAGAATTGGTAATAAGGATAAGATTTATATATTTATTAGAGATAATAAAAAGTGTTTTTATTGCGGCAAAAGACTTAATTTTAGACAGATAACGCTTGATCATTACCTACCATTGAGTAAAGGTGGAAAAGATGAAATATTTAATTTAGTAACTTGCTGTAAAAAGTGTAATAAATATAAATCAGATGTAATACCAGATAATTATAAAGACACAATAATAAATCTATTCATTAAAGCAGTTCAAGATGGAAATATACTCAGAAAGAATATTACTATTGACAATAGTACTTTAAAAGATAAGTTATTAAAAGTAAACGATCTTGAAATAACATCTGAATTTTTTATTTTTCAAAGTAATTCTATGAGATTTTACATAAAAGATGGTTTTGTATATAAAATAATTTATGTTGATATAAGTAATTAATCTATAAGATAACTCAACATTTTTAAAATTGTTCCGATATATATTTTAAGGACTTAATTATATATTGGAGGATTTGAAATGAATATTTCATCAATTTCTGCTAATTCAAGTATGCGTTTTTCACCATTAAATAACAACAAAGAAATTGAATTACTTGAAAAACAAAAAGTACAACTGCAAGAACAGATTCAAAAAATTAATGAAAGTAAAACTGATACTAAAACTAAGCAGGAAAAAATCAAACAGTTACAAGATCAAATACAGCAAATTGAAACACGAATTCAGCAGAAACAAAACGAAAAATTAAATAGACAGCATAATACAGATAAAGCAAATAAAAAAAAGCAACCTAGTAATGTTGAACAATCTAGTACCAGTTTTTCTGGTATGACTCAGTTAATTGATGCAGACATCACATATTCAAAAGCTAAAATTATGAATAAAGTAAAGAATAATTTAAATGGAAAAAGTAAGATATTAAAAAAAGAAATCGAGATAGATGAATCAAGAAGTTTATCGGGAAGCAAAGCTTCAGCAAAAAGAAAAGAGCTCCAAGAAATAGAATTAAAAAAACAAACTCTTGAAAAAGAAGTTGGAAAAATAAATAAAACTGCACAGGAACAAGTTGAACAGACAAAAAATGAAGAGATAGAAAATAATAATAAAGATAAAGATGATAAAAATAATGATAATAAAAATAAAAATAGTAAAACAGTATCCTAACATAGATACTGTTTTACTATTTTATACTTGTTAATAAATATTTTAAGTTATTAAAATATTATAGATAATACATATTAAATCAATAATTTGAATCATAATGTTTTGCTTGGGTATTATAATATTTTGCGTAATCTCCATTTTTGTACATCAACTGTTTGTGGGAACCCGTTTCATGTATTGTTTTATTTTTTATAAAAATAATTTGATCAGCTGATTTAGCACACGATAATCTATGTGAAATAAAAATAACCATTTTATTTGGTGCAATTTTTTTAAAACTATTTAAGAGTTCATCTTCAGATATAGGATCAAGTGCAGAAGATGGCTCATCAAGAACAATTATATTGGAATTTCTAAATAATGCTCTTGCTAAAGCAAGCTTTTGATTTTCTCCGCCAGATAATATTACACCGTCTTCATAAAATATTTTATCTAAATTTGTATCTATATTATTGGGTAAAGAATTAACCTTATTCCATATTCCAGCCTTTTTTAGACTTTTTATAATTTTTTGATTTATAGTTTCTGAATTTTCCTTATATTTATCAACTGCTACATTCTCAGCAATTGTAAATGCAAAATATTTAAAATCTTGAAAGACAATACTAAAATTGTTTCTATAATCTTTACGATTTATTTCAACTATAGGAATTTCATTAGCAAATATTTTTCCTTTTGTCGGTTCATATAACCTAGCTAACAAATTTACTAAAGTAGTTTTTCCAGCACCATTTTCACCAACGATTAAATAAACTTTTCCACAATCAAAAGTAAAATTAATATTTTCTAAAACATTTGATTGTGAATTTGGATATGCAAAACTAACATTTTCTAATTTTATTTTTTTAAGGATTAGATTTGGTTGAGACGGTATATTATTTGCTTCTATATTACTTTTTAACTCCATAAAATTACGATAAGAATCTATATATCTTCCAGTAATATTTAATTGAGTGAAGAAATTCATAAAATTTATTATTGATGTAGATAATTGTGATGTAGCAGTAAAATATTGAGTAAAACTTCCTATAGTAATTTGAGCATTAAAAGCTTTCCAAGCTAAAAATAGATAAATACCATTGCTTTTTATGTTTTCTGAAATTATACTTAATATTTTTATATGTAAACTTTTTGAGTATAATCTAGAAAGTCTTATCCTTAATGTTTTTAGTGTTTTATAATATTTTCTCATAAGCCAATCGGAAAAGCCAAAAATCCGCATTTCTTTTGTATGATTTTTATCACCCATTATTCTAATATAATAATTTAAAACTCTTGTTAAATAGATATTTTCCTCTCTTTGAGTTATACGCCAATTTTCGTTTTTTAAATTAAGATATATAGATAAAAATGAAAAAATTATTATTACAAATAAAATTTTAATATCTGCTGAAATTACAATTATTGATGTTGATACAACAAGTATAATACTAGTAATCCATCTAAAGAAGCTATTAATTAAATCTATTCCTATGCCTTTGTATATTATATCTTGTGCAAGAGCAATTTTCTGATGTGTATCTGGTAAATCTAATTGTTCCATATCTAAACTTACTATTTTTCTATTTATAGTAATAAGGAAATGCATTGCATATAAATGACCATTTAAATTTATGAATTTTTCTGTTATATATGTAGATATTAAAGACGTTACTAGCTGAAATAAAACAAGAATAACAACATACAATATAATTATGTTAAAATTTGAACCATCTATTAATTCATCTATAATAAGTTTAGGAATTATTATAAGAGCTAAAGGTGATAATCCGTTAATCAAAGCTACTAATCCTTGTCCAACAACATACGATTTACTAAAATCTATTACATGCTTTAAAAAATACAAATTATTTTTTAAATTTTTTATGAATTTCATTATAGCTTTCCTTCCATTATTTAAAAATTATCTTTTTGTATTTATTCTATACATAGTTCATAAAAATAATATTTCAACTCATATAAAATTAAATGAGAGTTGAAATATTATTTACTACATTATATATCTGTTTTATTTGCTTTTAATGTTAATAACTATTTAAATATTAATTACTACAACTATAGACAACCACAACCCAAGCAAGGATTAATTCCATTTTGTATAGTTCTTAACGTATAATTTAACTTACTTAATCTACTTTCCTAAAAATCTTAGGATTAGATTTTATTAAATTAGATTTTATAACATTATATATTTTCTACGTTACAACCACAGCCGCATCCACAGCCGCATCCACAGCCACAGCCATTACCATGGCTGCCTCCGCCTCCGCCTCCTGGATCATCTACGTACATCGCTCTTTTAACTTCCATTGTTTCTCCTTTCTATTAATAATAAATTTAGGCGCTTTCAAAAATATTCTATGTATATTATTTATTTACTACATTACAACCACAGCCACATCCTCTACCACTTGTACAGTTACAACCTCTACCCTTATTGCATCCACAGCCACAGCCACTATTACTGCTTCCGCCTCCACCTGTGCCTCCGCCTCCTGGATCCTCTACGTACATCGCTCTTTTAACTTCCATTGTTTTCTCCTTTTTATTAATAATAAATTTAGGCGTTTCAAAAAGATTCTATACATATTATTTATTTACTACATTACAACCACAGCCACAGCCTCTACCACCTGTACAGTTACAGCCTCTACCATTATTGCATCCACAGCCACAGCCACTATTACTGCTTCCGCCTCCACCTCCTGGTCCTGGTACATACTTCTTTCTTTTAACTACCATTTTTTTCTCCTTTCTATTAATAATAAACTTTCTAATAATTTACATCTAGTAATAATATGCTTCTCTTAAAATGTTAAACTCCTATGACCTTCCCTTTTTTATGTGTTTAGAAATTATATGTCTATTTCTGCCTATAGAAATTGTAATATTAAATAGTTATTATACATATTCAGTTATTAATTGTTTAATTTCCTTTTCACAAAATTCTGAGTTTCACATATGAGAACCACCGTGTACCCTACCATTAACACATCTTACTTCATACTTTCATATGATATTCTAAAAAAATACACTAAACTATTATAAATTTCTTGTTATAGTTTATCTTCATGCCCCATAACAATATATACATCGAATAAATATTAAAGTAATGGTTGTACATCTTACAATCTTACGTACTCATTTCGTTGTTTTTATCATATAAAATTATATTTCATCTAATATTTTGAATAAAAAAACTAAAACAACTTTCTTAACTCAATATATCATCATTAGTCATATGTATAAATTACTTATACCATATTATAACATATTTTCTATATTTTTAATAGGTATTTTTTGTAATTTTTTTAATTTTCTACATTATGCTATAATTAATAGTATAATTTGGAGGTATGCTATATATGAAAAACAGTAAAAATACTATTTGGATACTTACGTTTGTTTTGATAATAATAGAACAAGGTATAAAAATTATAATAAATAATAGCTATTTAAATACAACATTTCCAATACTAGAACCCTACATATACTTTAATCCTATGTTTAATAGAGACTATTCTTGGTTTAATTCAATGTTGCAATTAGGCATAAGTAAATGGCTTCATATTATTTTAGTTTCAGTTATTTTAATATTAATATTTTTATTTTACAAATTTCTAAACAAGTTTAATCACTTAACACCATTAATAAATACAACATTTTTATTTATTTTTTCGGGTGCAGCATGTTCGCTTATTGATAAAGTCTTTTGGAATGGCAGTTTAGATTATATTTTAGTAAAGGGTTTCTTTACATTTGATTTAAAAGACGTATATGTTAGTGTGTTTACTGGTTTAATTATAATAATGTTAATATTTAACTATAAAGGTTTAAGAACTGTAAATGAAAAAGATTTTATCAAAAAATTTGTTAGGTTCATCTTAAGTAGATAATAAAAAAGATATCAATATTATTTGATATCTTTCTTATTATTTATTGACAAATAGAATATTATATAATATATTAGTTATATAGTTAGTTACCTGAGTAATTAACCATATAACTTTTTCACTATGTGGAGGTGAAATTAATTGGAGCTTAAAACAAATTTAACAACACCTATCTTTATACAAATTGCAGAAATGATAGAAGATCAAATATTAAAGAAAATTATTGAAGAGCAAGAAAGAGTATATTCAACGAATGAGCTAGCAACTTTATTACACGTTAATCCAGCAACTGCAAGAAAGGGACTTAATTTATTGGTTAATGAAGAAATTATATATAAGAAAAGAGGTATAGGAATGTTTGTTAAGGAAGGTGCAACTCAAATTATTAAAACAAAGAGAATGAATAGTTTTTTTCAAAATTATATAATCAAGATGATGCAGGAAGCTGAAAAATTAGGCTTAAATAAGGAAGATATAATAGAAAGTATAAAATCTTACCCAGGAGGTATTGATAACAATGAATAACGTAATGTTAAATGAAGTATATAAAGTATTTGATGATACAAAAGCTATTGATAATCTAACATTAGAAATTGAATTAAATAAAATATACGGACTTATTGGCAGGAATGGTGCAGGTAAAACTACTCTGCTAAAATTATTAGCCAACCAATTATATCCTACATCTGGAACTGTAAAAATAGATGATAAAATACTTAAAGATAATGATGAATTAACACAAAGAATCTGCCTTGCTAGAGAAGTTATAAGTGTTAGAGGTATAAAAGATTTTAAACTAAAACAAATTTTTGATATTGCTTCTCTTATATATCCTAATTGGGACAATGAGTTTTATAAAAAGCTTATAGATCAATTTGATCTTGATATAAAGAAAAAATATATCAAATCATCTAAGGGAATGCAAACTATGGTAGGTATTATAATAGGTCTTGCAAGCCGTGCTCCTGTAACATTATTTGATGAACCTTATGTAGGATTAGACCCGGTAGCAAGAGAACTATTTTATGAAATTCTAATTAACGATTATGAGAAGAGCCCTCGCACAATAATAATATCTACTCATTTAATAAATGAACTTGAAAATTCATTCGAAAAAGTTCTTATTTTACACAAAGGAAAATTAATGCTAAATGAAGATATGGAAGATATTAAAAACAAAGCAAGAGTTCTGTCGGGAGAAAAGAATAAGGTTGACTCTGTTACTAAGAATAAGAAAATAATTTATAAACAATCATTAGGCAGACTAGTAAATTATACAGTATTAGATACATTTACAGAACAAGAAATTAAAGATATTAATAATTTACAGATAGATTTTAGTTCATTGTCTCTGCAAAAGTTATTTGTTAATTTATCTAAAGGAGGAGAAACTATATGATATCTTCTAGAAATATTAAAAGAGTATTTTTTCACGTCGATAAAACTTATATATTAACTTTAATAATAGTCTTTATATTAAATATATCCATTAACTTTTTGACTAATATAATAATTTTTTCTCAACCTATAACTAGTTTTTTAAGCCAGATAATAATTAACTTTTTATCATTGTCTTACGTTTATTTGATAATGTATGCTGTTGGTCAGTCAGTTATATCCGTACCTTACTTAACGAGCTTAAATTGTCCAAGAAAACATTTAGGAAAAACTCTGATCATAAGTGGTTTAAAAAGAACTATAATAATTACATTTATATTTTTGATTTTAAAATTATTTATAATAAATCAATTTATGGCTGATTCTAGCACATTATTTTTTATAAGAATATTTTTATCATCAAACCTAATAGACACTTTTAGTATAACAGGAATCTATTTTCTAATAGGTTATTTTATTTTCAATTATTTTGCATATTTATGTTTAACAGGATTAACAGTTGGTTGGCAATATGTATTGTCATCAATTCTAGTTCTTTTAGGAACATGTTTCTTATTATTTAAACAAATAACATTATTATTTGTATTTGGATCAGGATTCAATATATTTATTATTATATTAATAATTTTAAATATAATTTTAAACATTGTAAATTATAAATATATTAAAACTTTTGAATATAAATACTAAATCAATTTAAAATTAAAAATGCAAAATTAAAATTATATGAAAGGAATAAATATTGATATGATATTAAATAGAAAAGTTAAATATACTATATTACTTTTGACTACAATATTTCTTATATTTAGCATAAGTTATTTCATAGTTCACTTATTTGATATAGGATTTCATCAATCAAATTTAAAAAGTATCAAAATGGAAGGTACAGAGGAATTTATGCTTAACGTAGAAAAACCTACTACAATATGCCTGTCACACAATGCTGAAATAAGCTCTGGTAAAGTTTTTTTTAAGATAATTAAAGAAAATGATGAAGTAATTGATGAATACTCTTTAAATAATGATGAATTTGTAAGCAAAGTTTATGACTTAAATAAGGGTATTTACGAATGTTCCATAAAAAGAAATGTATCCAATAACAAAGAACAATTTATGCTTTATTATGATAAAAGGTACATTACTTTAAAATAAGACTTTATATTATAATAAAAACCCTCTTTTTAATTAAATAGAGGGTTTTTTAGTTTGTTTAATATTGAGATTTATAATGCTTTTTAAACTTAGAAAACAATATAAAACTTCCAATAATTAATGGAATGCCGCAGACAGAAATAATTATATTTATACTTACAAATTCCATTATTACTCCTGCTATTACCAGTGACAAAATATGTAAAACTGCTGATATAAAAGCATACGCACTAAATACCATTCCTCTGTTTTTATCAGGAGTCTCTTTTTGTATAATAGTCATTAAACTTATTTCACCAAAACCGCTTACTATTCCTTGTAGCATTAGTATTGTTATTGCCAAAGCAAAGTTGTGTAAGTTAGCAATTATCAACAATGTAATACCTCCTATCATAGGAAAAAGGCATAATAGTTGTTTTTGATATTTATTATTTGGTTTAATTATAAGATATATATGTGCTGCTAAAACTCCTATACCATCTGCTATAATAAGAAAGGAAAACCCAATATATCCAACATTGTAATAACTAGAACTCAATTCTTTAAAAAACAATATCATTGGCGCCGCAAAGAATGTCATTATTGAAAATATACTAATAATAATAAGTAAAATTTTATTATTATATATTTGTATATAACCTAATTTCACACCCTTATTTATAAAAAAAATGTTAAATTTACCTTGATTATTAAATTCTTGAGGAATAACTACAAAAATTTCATTGATTGCAGAGATTAAAAAAGAAATTCCGTTTATTATAAAAGCTAGTGGTAGTCCTAAGATAGTAATTATTACTCCTCCACATATAGGCCCTAAAATATCTGTTATACTAGTTGATGAATTAAACAATGAATTAACTCTATTTAACTCATCAGCAGCTGCTATGTTTGGAATGCTTGCTTTAAATGCTGGATTAAAAAAAGTTCTTCCAATTCCAATAAGAAATGCAACTATATATACTTCATATATATTAAGACCAACTGTTAGTAATTTTATACCAATGTATAAAGATAATATACCATTTATTATATCAGAATATATAAGTATTTTTTTTCTAGAAAATCTATCACATACAATGCCTGCAACATTACTTAGTAGCACTTTAGGTAATGAATTTATGGCTAGTGCAAATCCAGTAGTTGCATAAGAATTAGTTAAATTTTGTACTAAGAATATAATTGCTAAAAAATACAGCCAATTACCAAATTGAGAGACTAAGTTTCCTGTAAATAATAAAATAAGATTTTTATTTTTAATAAATTTAGCAGGCGTAGTATTTGTCATAAACTAAATCCTCACTTTCATTTTGTATTTTACATCCTGATATAGTATAAAATTTAATATACTGGTCTTCTTCTATTTCACAAGGCAAAGTAATATGTAATTTTATCTCTTGTTTTTTTGTATCGTTTCTACATAAGAATAAAACACTATCGTCTAAATCAAAAGTTAGAAAATCACCTGTTATACTTAAAATTTCTGGTCCCTTATATATAATCCAATAATTAGAATTATTATTAACTAATTTTACACAAATGTTTATTTTAAATTCTTTATCAATTTTTATTTTGTTTATCTTAATTTCATCTCTAATATCTAAAGCATATTTCAAATTAAACACATCTGTATCACTGTTTAAAGATGCTAGTGAAGTTGCACTATGAGCACTAAAACCTTCTATTGCTGCAATAAAAAATAAAATATTTAAATCTAATATCACCCCTAGAACAGTTAAAATAATAGAAAATACATAATTACTTAAAAGTCCTGCAATAGCTCTTTTTATAAGTATATATTTACTAGAAAGCATAGGAGTGTCATTAATAACTTGAGTTCTCATATTAAAGAAGATTAGTTTAGAGTGGCTATTTTTAAAAACTTTAATTTTAGATGGACACCTTAAATTTTTTAACATCAAATAATGACCTAATTCGTGAGTTAATCCACCAATAAATAAAGAAATATAAAATAGCGGTACAAGCAAAATAACTTGCCATAGTGAGTTTATTTCTAAACCTACTATAAATAAAATAGAAGGTATCACAATAAACAGGAGTCCAACAAATTTGCCCCATATCTTATCAATTAGTATTGAAGCTATATTTTCAAGTAATTTAGATTTCTTTACCATCATCATACTTGACCTGCCTTTACAATCTTATCTTTATATTTTTTTAATTTGTTTTGATTATAAATCCAATCAACTGATTTTATTATGTTCAACTTTTCTTCAAAATTATCTTGTTTAAAATAATAAAAAGATGGAAATACATCTGGATATAATAAAATAAGTTTTTGAAGTTCAACATAATCTTCTAAGTCTTCCTCTACAGGTAATCCTCCTGCTCTTGAGTTAGTATCTATTCTAAAATCAATATTGCTTCCATACATTAAATGCAGTTCTGAACCAGGTATTGGAGAACATAGTGAAAGTTGAGTTTTCACCTCTTTAATGGCCATCAGTTCATATAATATCTCGATTAAATCATAGAAATCATCTATAGTTTCAAAAGGATAACCCCATATAAACGATGCTCTAATGCTAGGTATATAATCACTTGTTTGTTTTATTATAGTTAAAGCCTGTTCAATAGTATGACCTTTATCTATGATGTTAAGTATTGTATCATTTCCAGCTTCTACACCGTAAAATATGTGATTGCATCCCTTTTCGTCTAAGATCTTTAACCATTCTTCATTCATTAAAGATATTTTTCCATTACATGAAAATGGCTGAAAAAATCCATTTTCTCTAATTCGAGTTAATAAATTTTTAGAACGTTCTTTATCTAGAACAAAAGTATCGTCAATAATAGCTATCTGCTCAAAATCACACTGCTTCGAAATGACAGTTAATTCTTCTATAACACTCTCTATAGATCTGTAAGCCATTATTCTATGCCATATTGAATTTGTTGCGCAAAACTTACATCCAAAAGGACATCCACGGGAAGTC
Organism: Tissierellales bacterium; assembly: GCA_018433765.1. GTDB lineage: Bacteria > Bacillota > Clostridia > Tissierellales > Sedimentibacteraceae > SM3-B41. The sequence goes on along the minus strand of JAHDQO010000004.1, from coordinate 243,309 downwards.
AATAAATAAGCTATTTTCCCATATTTGCTCAAATCTATTAAATCATAAGCGGGTAATGGAACACTAGATAAATCTAATAACCTATCTCTTGGAGCATTTTTAATGATTTGATTACCTTCTCTATAAACTAAACCTTTGATTTTGTCATATCCTTCTCCAGCTTCTATTGCCTCTAATAGTTCTACGATTGATTCTTCACCTTCGCCATACAATATGTAATCTACTGGAAAATGCGACATGATTTCAATCTGAATTTCGTTAACTCCTGCTCCTCCTAATATAACTATTTTATTTGGGTTTTTTTGCTTAATTTTAGTTATAGTCCCTAGTACCAATGGTAAGCTTGTACAAAAAACTGAAAAGCCTATTATTTGATCATCTGTGTCAATAAAATCCTCAAATGTAGAAAAAAATAATCTATTTTTAACGTTATGTGTTTGAAAATCTCTGAAGGTAACGTTATGCCCGTTTGATCTTAAAACTGATGCTAAAATCAAAGGTCCTATTGGAGGTATAGGGTCACGTAATATTAATCCAGCATTAATTAATGTAATATTAGACATTTTTATCACTCCCAATTCATTTTTTTGATTTTTATCCAGTCTTTTTAAATAATTTAATATAATTTAACTTTTCTTTGAAGTCTTTATTATCTAAATAATAAAAAGAAGGAAACATGCTAGCATTTTCTTTTATCATATCCATAATTTCTTTGTCTTTTCTAGTATTTGTATGTATACTAGAACCATTATACGTATTATTTTCTAAATACATTAAATAGTTTTTATAGTCTTCATATAACTTTGTATCTAAAAATGGTGTAGCCAATGTAATTGATGATCTCATGTTTGGTTGTGAAGAGTCGTAAACGTATGACATATATGTATCTATGAAATCTTCTAGTGTTTCTTCGGGATGACCCCAAATATATGAGGTATACATCATAGAAATATATTTTTTTACTAGTTTTAATTGTTCACTAATTAATTTATTATTTATTTTCTTATTAAAATAATTTAAAATCGTATCTGAACTACTTTCTATACCTAAAAATAATGCAGAACATCCAGCATTTTTTAAGATCTCTAGCAGTTTTTCATCCATCAATCCAATTCTTCCTGTACATTCCCAAGGGATATTGATATCTTCTTTAATATACCGTTCACAAAATTCAAATACTCTTTCCTTATTATAAATAAATGTATCATCACAAATATGTAGTTTTTCAACCTTAAGTTTTTTTAAAATTCGTAATTCTTCAAAAACATTATCCATTGTTCTATATGTAACTTTATCTTTCCAAATAGGTTTAGAGCAAAAAGTACATTTAAAGGGACATCCTCTAGAAGTAATAATAATTGCCTTATTATTATATTCTTTCAAATCTATACATGAATAGTCAGGATAATAATCTGGAATCTTTAATATAGGTCTTGGAGTATTTACTGTTATTTTACCATTTGATGATTTATATATAATGCCTTTAATATCCTTTAAATCATTACTCTTATTAAGTGCCGATATTAACTCAACTACAGTTTCTTCACCTTCTCCCGATACAATAGCATCAATTGGAGAAATATTAAGTAACTCTTTTTCTATACCTGCTACACCAGGACCTCCTAAAAAAACAAAATTATCATTATTACATTTATAATGTTTTATAGCATTAATAACTAAAGGCAGGGAATTTGAAAAAACACTGATGCCAATGAATTTAGCATTACAGTTTTCTATAATAGATTTAAAATGTTTAGTTGTTCCTATATCGTTGTCTGAAAAATTTTGATAATCAATGAAATTAACTGAATAACCATTTTTTTTTAAATTTTTAACTAATATTAATGGACCCATTGGAATATTAGGATTATGCGAATAGTAACTTGCATTAATTATACATACATCAGCCATTATTTAACCTCATTCAGAATGTCAAATTTAATCGACCGATTAATTATTTCCTCTACATCATTTTGTATTATTTCGCGAGAAGGTACATTTACACATGAATTAATTAAATCATCAATTATATCATTGACTGTATTATCACCATCACACTTTTTCAGCACAAACTGACCAATTTCATTTGTTGTAAAAAATCTAGCGTTTTTACCATTAAAAACACTGTATTCATCTCCCTGCTGTCTAATTCTTACTTTACTCTCGATTTTATATTTACAGTTATCATTCATAATTAACCTCCATTATTAAATTCAATCATAACTTTAATATTTCTTCACATATCAAACTTTTTGGATAATCACTACAGTCATATGATATGTTATCGTTACTTGTTATAGGACATGGATAGCATTCTTTATATAAATATTCGCAATCTTTGCATATACCAGATTCAATTTTTTTAGGTCCAAGTAAACAATATTGATTATAAAACTCATCTGACTGTAAGATATTCTCTAATGAATTATCTATTAAACTAATTCCTCTTATATGTTCTTTACATTCTTTATAGTTAAAATAATCTGTTAATGCTCTACACCCATATGCTCTTCCTTTTAGATCGATATAGAAACAACTGTATGGATTAAAATGAATCACTTTACTTAATTTGATATCTAAATTATATTTTGTTGAGAAATAAGTCAACGCTTTAGGAGGCAGTATATCAAAAGATATTTTATCTATGAGATGCTTGTTTTTAAATAAATATTCAAAAACTTTGTCTAGTTCATTTAAAAGAGCATTAGGAGAAACCTGTTTGCATAGAGTTTGATTTTCTAATGCATTTCCACCATTAGCTATTAAATCAAAGTTAAGACTAGTAAGATTGTATTTTTCAAACATTTTGATGAAATCCAGCATTTCATCTAAATTATATTCCATTATTACACAATTAAGAGCTCTATGTTCAATACTAGAATTAGATAATGATTCTATGGCTGTCTCTACAAAGTTAAAAGCATCTAATCCTCGAATTTGTTTGTATTTGTGAGGATAAGTACTTTCTATACTTATTCCAACACCTTTTAAACCTGATTTTTCTAGTTCATATAGACTATCTTTAAATAGTAATCCATTAGTTGATAAGAAAGTATTTATATTACATTCGGTACAGTATTCTATAATATTAAAAATATCCTTTCTTATAAGGGGTTCTCCACCAAAGAAATATAAATTTTCTACTCCGTACGTAGATAAATTTGATATTACTTTGTGTATTTCATCAAAAGATAGTTCTTCTTCATTTTGCAGGGTTGCTGCATAACAGTGTTTACAATTTAAATTGCATTTTGATGTTATATCCCATATTACTCGTATTATTGAATGATTATTGACATTTACAGATGGCATAATTACGCCTCCTATATTTAAATTCTTTGGTATAGACATAGTGATTTAAAAACTAGGTCTATTTTTTTATAATGTCAATGATAAACTAAAACAATTCTTATTTAATTTTTAAATTATATACAAAAATATTATTTTGCTGCTACTGGTGCAAGACTAACTAACCATTTGTCAGTACTTATACTTATAGAAATTTCATTGATTTCTGGTTTTTTATATTCCATGAATACACCTCCTTTTTTTAATTAATAAATATATGTAAAATAGACCTAGTTTTTCTATAATATTTTATATTTTAATATTTTTGTAAATATAACATTTTTATTACTTATTTTGTATTATTATTACATTTTATGTTATATTCGCCATATTTATATAATTTCCTTTATAAAAATACCACTTATAAAATAAAAAAATAATGATAAAATCATTATTTTCTTATAGTCTATATTAAATTTAATGTGCTTATATATAATCAATTAGTTTCAAAACTTCTTCTTCACTCATGCAATCAACTGCGTTTTGAGCTAAATCTTCTATGTCTTTTTTGTTTAATTTGCTTATAAGATCACGTGCTTCTTATGCAGCAATTGTATATTAGATTAAATCACTTGTTTCTATACTAAAAAAAATCTGCTAGTTTTGCAAAGTTTATCTGCTAATATCGCAGGGTATATATTTTTATTTTAAATTTTCATAATATATTCGACTGCATATGCAAACCCATTTTCTTCACAAGTTTGTGTTACTAGATCTGCTTTTGATTTAACACGTTCTTCTGCTTGTCCCATGACTATTCCTATATCTGCATACTCAATCATAGATATATCATTATGATTATCTCCAATAGCAAAAGTTTTACATGGAATTTCTAAAATATTATCTATATAATATTTTAAGGCTTTGCCTTTACTAACTCCTTTGTTCATAACATCAATGAGTAATTCCTGAGATTGGCAAATCTCAAGTCCTTCTATTTCATTCAATTGACTAACTAGTTTTTCTTTTTTGTCTGTTTTATCTTCAAGTATTAAGAGCACTTTTATAATTTTATATTTACTATCTATTATTTCTTTTAAAGATGATACATGTTTAATTTTCATTTTTTCTTCTTCATTTAAAGTACTATTAATTTTCATATAACGATCTAACCTTTTAGTAGGATTCATATACAATATAAAATCTTTATCGTATACCCAAAAGTTAATATCATTTAAGACAGCGATTTTCAGTACCTTCTCAACTTTATCTTTTTGTATTGTTTCACAAAATAAAGTTTTGTTTTTTCTAAAATCTTTAATAATACCTCCATTACATCCAATTAGTGGAAGTTTTACATCTAGCTGATTTAGAAATCTTGTAGTCATTGATGGATGTCTACCTGTAGCTATCATTATATCTACTCCAGAAGACATCAATTTTTGTGCTGCTTTCAAATTACTTTTGCTTATACTGTCTTCTTTTAAAATTGTCCCATCTAGATCTGCAGCAAATATTTTATTCATGCAAACACCTCTCAATAAATAATTTAAAAATAACCTAAGTTAAGATCGTTAACTATTAGAATACCATCATAATATTAGTATGATTTTATGTCAAGGTAATAAAGTTGTTAAAGATATCATTATAATTAGTTAAAAATTTATGATAAAAAATTTATTTGACAAAAAAAAATGAAATGATAATATTTTAATACAATAATAATTATTATTACTTTTCTAAATTACTTATAAAAGAGAGGAAGATACAATGAGTATATTATTACAGCTTCAAAATGGTTCAGATATAAGGGGAATAGCTATGGAAGGTGTTGTAAGTGAAAAAGTTAATCTAACTCCTTCTATTGTTGGTAAAATTGCTTATGCATTTGCAAAATGGATTGAAAATAAAACTAGAAAACAAAATTTAATAATTACTATAGGACGAGATAGCCGCTTATCAGGAAAAGACTTAGTTAATGCTTCCTCGTCAAGTATAGCGAGTCTTGGACATATGGTATATAATTGTGGTTTGTCTTCTACTCCATCTATGTTTATGTCTACTATTATAAATAATATAGATGCTGACGGAGCAATCATGATAACAGCAAGTCATTTACCCTTCAATCGTAATGGAATGAAATTTTTCACAAAAGAAGGTGGACTAAATAAAAAAGATATTACAGAAATACTTACATTAGCTGAAAAAATTGATGTTCCTGACTCAGTTGGTGTAGAAGTTAAACAATTAGATCTAATTTCAGTATATTCTGAGATATTAGTAAATGAGATAAGGAAAAAGACTGGCATGGAACTTCCCTTTAAAGATTCAAAAATAATCGTTGATGCTGGGAATGGAGCTGGAGGTTTTTTTGTTGATAAAGTTTTAAAGCCTTTGGGAGCAGATACTACTGGAAGTTTATATTTAGAACCAGATGGTAATTTTCCAAACCATGAGCCTAATCCTGAAAATAAGAAAGCAATGAATGTAATACAAGAAGCTGTACTCAATACAAAAGCAGACTTAGGTATAATATTTGACACTGATGTGGATAGAGGTGCTGTAGTAGATAAAACAGGCAAGATTATTAATAGAAACGCTCTTGTAGCACTTATGTCTTCAATTGTTTTAGAAAGATATCCAAATACTTCTGTCGTAACTGATTCTGTTACTTCATCAGGTCTAAAAACTTTTATAGAAAATAATTTAGGAGGTAAACATCACAGATTTAAAAGAGGTTACAGAAATGTTATAAATGAAGCTGTAAAATTAAATGAAGAAGGTACAGAATGCCACCTAGCAATAGAAACAAGCGGCCATTGTGCTGTAAAAGATAACTACTTTCTTGATGATGGTGCTTATTTAGTAACATTAATTCTAATTAAATTTGCAGAATTAAAGAAACAGGGAAAATCACTTACTGACTTGATTTCCACTCTTAAAGAACCTCTTGAAGCAGAAGAAATAAGAATTAAAATTAATAGTGATGATTTTATTTCTTATGGACAAAATGTTATAGAAAAATTTATTGAATATGTCAATTCTGTTGAAGGCTGGTCTTTAGAAACCCCCAATTATGAAGGTGTTAGAGTTATATGTGATAAAAGTAGTGGTAATGGCTGGTGTTTAATGAGATTATCACTTCACGATCCAGTACTACCTATTAACTTTGAATCAGATGAAAAAGGTGGATGTAAAAAAATTAAAAATATGTTATTAAAATATTTATCTAGATATGATAAACTTATTTTAGAATAATAAACTTACTTTAATAGGAGATTTTTAAATGAAAGATAAAAGTAAATGCAAGATTATGTCTCCAAATATACCGCAAAAATTAGATGAATTTAAATTCTTTAACGATATCGTTAAGAATGAAGATAACTATTATGAAAAAATTATTGAGGATTGTACTATTGAAGAACAAAACGCTGAATATGTAGCTTTTAAACAAATAGTATTTAAAAATGTAACTTTTAAACAAGTAAATTTTAAAATTGCAGATTTTACAGATGTTAGGTTTGAAAACTGCGATCTGTCTAATGTAAACTTCAGTGAAAGTATAATTCATAAAACAGAAATAATTAATTGTAAACTTGTCGGTATAAACTTAACTGAATCATCAATACAAAATGTTATGATAGACAATAGTAACTGTAGTTATGCGTCTTTTATGTTTTCTCAATTAAAACATGTAATGTTTAAAGATTGTTCAATGGTTAATTCAAATTTTCAAGACTCTAATTTTTATAAAGTAAATTTCTCACATTGTAATTTACAACGTTCTGAAATGTTTGGAACGAAATTAAGGGGGATTGATTTTAGTACCTGTGATATAGAAGGTATTGGAGTTAGAATAGATGATTTAAAAGGAGCTATTGTTTCTCCAATGCAAGCAGTCTCACTTTCAAGGCTTATAGGGGTTATAGTTAATTAAAAACTATAACCCTTTATACTGTAAATATGGTATACTCTTATTATTCAATGTCTTTATTAGCTTGATTTTTACTAACTCTAAATTGAAAAATTCTCATACCGTAAAAAATTTAATATATTTGTATAAATTATTACTGACCTCCATAACCTACTAAATAATGAAATAATAGATAATATGTATTGTAATATAAATAATAATAATTCGGTGTTTTTCCGTGTGCTTTCGTGGCTAATAAATATTAATAGGAGGATAAATACGTGAAACTTGCTATATTTGATTTTGATGGAACACTTTTTCCTAAAGAAACACTTCCTTTCTTGTTAGTTCAATGGCGAAAACTTAATTATTCAAAAACTAAATTAGCAGAAGTATATTCAAGAACTATTGTTTTATATATAATTTATAAAATTGGAATATGCTCAGCTTTATCAAAAGAAAAGTTTAGAATCATAGCTGTCAAGGAATTTAACAGGATTTTTAAAGGCATGTCTAAAAAGGAAATAGACACATTTTTTCTAGATGCTAGCAAGAATATACAAAAACTATTAAAAAGCACTGTTGTTAGTGAAATAAAAAAAGCTAAAGATGATGGTTTTCACACTGTTATTCTTTCAGGTAGTTATAATATTCTTCTAAAATATATAGCTGTTAATCTTGATATAGATACAATCATTGGAACAGAAATGTATTTCAATAATGATGATAAACTTGATTTTAATAGAAAACTCTCTATAGTATCTGGCTCGTGCAAAGTTAAAAAGCTTAGAGACTATTTTAAAGATTATAAAATAAATTGGATTGAAAGCTGTGCATACGCAGACAGCTTTTCAGATCTTGAATTGTTGGAATTAGTTGGTAATCCAATTGCAGTAAATCCAGATACAATGCTAAAATCTATAGCTAAAGAAAAAGAATGGCATATTATAGTTTAAATTATAATAAATGAAACCCAACTATTTTAAAATAGTTGGGTTATTTAAAATTACTCTGTTACTACAGCAGTTCCTGAAGCAGTAACCATGAGCATATTTCCACCTTGACCTAAAACTTCATAATCAATATCTACGCCCACTACTGCATTTGCACCCATTTTATGAGCTCTTGACTCTAATTCTCTAACTGCATTTTCTCTAGCTTCTATTAATTCACCTTCGTATGAACCTGAACGTCCACCTACAAAGTTTCTAAGACCTGCAGCGAAATCTTTAAGAAAATTAACTCCTGAAATCACTTCTCCAAAAACTATACCTTTATACTCAATTATTTTTTTACCTTCTACACTTGGTGTTGTTGTTATAATCATTTGTTTCCTCCTTTTTGTTCTATTATATAGACGTTATTAAAACTAAAAAAAGTTCCATCAGTCTAAAGTATGATTTCATCTTTTATTTTATAGTTTTCTACTAATTTGTATATCTCTTCTCTTAGTTCATTAGTACTATATGGATTATTAGTGTTTACTCTTAAAAAAGGTAACTTAACTGATTCATATACCCTTTCTACAAATTTATCTACAACTATTTTATCAATATTATTATACCATTTATCGTCAAGTTCTATTGCTAAAATAGGATTAAAATATATACTGTCGCTACAAATTAAAAAATCTATCTGTTTATTAGTTAATTTTTTTATAGAACTTTTTTTATTTCCCTTTACACATAATACACTATCTAGATTAATCTTAATACAAATAAAATAATCTGTATCAATTAGAGCTGTTTTTAAAACTTGATAAAAATTTTTTTCTGCAATTGTCAATATACTGTTGCTTTTTTTAAATAAAAATTCGTCTTTACTATTCAATTTATTTTTAATCTTAGTATATAATTTTACAGCGGCTTTTATAAGTAACGCTATAATAATTATAGTTATACAAATCATTGTTATATCCAAAACAAGATAATCCTCCCTAATATCATGCAATATTTACCATTTTTAATCTTTAAAATATTTTACCATCATACTCTAAAATAGTCAATTTATGTATGATTTTTATGCTTACTTTTTTAATCATATAAATTTTTTAATTTATTGTACTCTAAATAAACAGTTGTTTAATTAATATAAAATGTTAAAATAATATAGGTAATATTGTTATTTATTAAATGAATATATTTTTAGTTTTTTGAAGAAAGTAAGAGTAAATTTAAAAGGTAAAATAAAAAGATACGATAGATATAAATTTAACCACAAAGAACACTGAAAGCACTGTATAAATGTGATTAATTAGTAGTTATATAATTTTTAGTGTTTTATGGCTAATTAATTGAAAGGAAATAACTTATTATGAAAAAGTATATGGTTATTTATAACCCATCATCTGGAAAAGAATTAGCAACACAAAAAATATTTAATATTGCTAAAAAAATATTAGCAACTTCAGAAATAGAATTTTCTTTTTACGCAACTAAAAAAAAGGGAGATGCTGTTGATGCAGCTGTAAGAGCCTGCAATAATGATTATGATCTCATTATATCTTGTGGAGGCGATGGAACTGTTAATGAAGTAATTAATGGTATAATGTTAAGTGAGAAAAAAACAAAACTGGCTATTCTACCTGCTGGTACAGTTAATGATTTTGCTATACAACTTAATATTCCAAGAAATGTTATTAATTTTACTAAACTTTTAAATAAAGAAAGTTTTAAGAAAATAGATATTGGAAAAGCAAATAATAAGTATTTTGCTAATGTAATTGGTGGTGGTGCTTTTACTAACATACCTTTTAGTGTTACGAGTGATACTAAAACTACTTTAGGAAAATATGCTTATTATATACAAGCCGCTTTAGAGATACCCGGCCAACTAGATAAATCTTATAAAATACGTTATAAATTTAATAATAATGAACTTGAAATAAACACTTTTTTATTTATTGTAAGTAATACTTCTAGTGTGGGAGGATTTAAATATCTTTCTCCTAATGCTAAGTATACAGATGGATTATTAGATATTATGATAATAGAGAAATCTTCTCCTACAGATTTGCTTCAAATATTTACAGGAATCCTAAATGGTCAGCATGTTAATCATAATAAAGTACATTATTTTCAATCTGATAAAGTAATTATTGATTCGGAATCAGAATTAACTTTAGATTTCGATGGTGAAATAGGGGATACGACGCCTGTAACTGTTTCATCTATTAACAAAGCAATTGAAATATTAGTTCCTTAATTATATTTACTATAAAATATAAACAAAAATTATTGTATTTTTATTTTTTTCTGATAAAATAAACTATGTATTTTGTAAGTTAAATAATTAAATATTATAAAATCAAGTTTTTATTTAATTATTAACTATTATAAAAGAGGAGTAGATTATGAGTTTATATAACGATTGGAACACAGAAATAGAAAATATTAAAACAGAAGACCAATACAAAGACTTTTGGACAACTTATATTCCCAAAGAAACTGATGCATACAAAAAAATACTAGTATCAAAAAACCCTGTAATTAAAGGAATATTTAAAGACTTAGCTCAAGATTTTGATATGACATGTAAACAATTTATAGGTTTTTTAGACGGTGCAAATAATAGCTTTAAAGAAGAATTTAATCTAGAAAAATTAACTGAAGAATCAGAAATTAATGTTGAATTTGATTTTGAAAAATTGCTATGGAATATGCACGAAGTTAAAGCAGATTGGCTTCATAGTTTAGAAGAATGGGATAACATATTTGATAATGAAAAACAAAAAGAAATAAGAAAAGCCTTTAATCGTTCAAAAATGGCTGTTTCTCATAAAATCGGAAGAAATGATCCTTGTCCTTGTGGTTCTGGTAAAAAATACAAGAAATGCTGTGGAAAAGGAAAATAATATTAAAAAAAGAAGTGAATTAATCATTTCACTTCTTTCTATTTATCTATTAATCATTGGTATATGGTAACAATGCAATACTTCTAGCTCTCTTTATTGCTCTTGTAACCATTCTTTGATGTTTAGCACAAGTACCAGTTATTCTTCTTGGTAATATTTTACCTCTGTCTGTAACATATTTTCTTAACTTGCTAACATCTTTATAATCTATATGAGTTGCCTTTTCTTGGCAAAATTGACATACTTTCTTTCTAGGTCTTCTTCTTCTATTACCGCCTTGTCTATTACCGCCTGTTCTACCACTCAAACTTATTACCTCCTTTAAAATGGAATCTCTTCATCATCTACAGGTTGGAATATATCATTTTCATCATCACTAAAATTGTCAAATGGATTGCTATTTTGAACAGCTCCTCCACCGGCAACTGGACTGTCTTGTCTCTTTCCGCCCCAATCAATGAATTCTACTCTATTTGCTATGACTTCCGTCACATATCTTTTTTCACCAGAATTAGAAGTATATGATCTTGTTGATATTCTTCCATTAACGGCACACATTCTTCCTTTTTCAAGATAATTTGCACAGTTTTCTGCTGATTTTCCATACACTACTATATTTATAAAATCTGCTGTTTGCTTTCCTTGTGATCTAAATTCATCTTTTTTTTCTTTTGATAGTTCTTTATCAACTGCAAGTGCAAAATTAGCAACAGCTCTGCCACTTGCCGGTATAAATCTTAAATCGGGGTCTCTTGCTAATCTACCTATTAATATAACATTATTCATATATTTCCCCTTCTTGTTATTTATTATTTAATTTTCGTCTCTAACAATCATGTGTCTTATGAAGTTCTCACTAATTTTGCAAATTCTGTCTATTTCGTTAACAGCATCAGTATTTGCAGTGAAATTGATAAGTACATAATATCCATCTCTTTTTTTATTGATTTCATAGGCAAGTTTTCTTTGTCCCCATTCATCAACTTTCTCAATAGTACCTTGTCTATCAGTTATTATGTTTTTTACCTTTTCAATTTCTGAGTTTCTTACTTCTTCTTCTAAATTTGAAAGTAAAATAAAAACTCCTTCATATTTTTTCATGCCTTTCACCTCCTTTTGGACTTGTGGCTCAATAAAGAGCAAGGATAGCTTGAATATTATAACATTGTTTACTTTATTATTCAAGATTTTTGTATAATTAATTGTTATTTTTAATGAAATTTAATTTATATTCTGCTTTTTTGGCACAATAACTGCATTTGTTTGTTAATTCTTTTGTCATATTTGGTGCTTCTTCATATTTGTTAACAAAATCGTCTAATGCTATTTCTACATGTTCATTACATGCATATATTATATTTTTATTTGGCATTTGTCTTTCTCTTTTCCAGTATTCTCCTTACTGCATCTGCAAAATCTTCAAAACATTTTTGACATGAATCTGAATCTATATCATTTTTACTAGTACCATATTCAGCTATAGATTTTGGAAGTACTTTTTTAAAATTACTAACAGCTTTTTTAATATTGCCGCCAGCGTTATTTACAATAAAAGCATAGTTATTAAATTTATCTATATTTTCTTCAACATAGGTCCTTACAGCAGGTGGCATTTTTGTTGCCCAAACAGGAGAAACAATAATAACAACATCATAATCAGCAGGATTTTTCTTATAAGTCACTTTTGTTGCTTTTTCAAAAACCGAATTAAAACCACCACTAATAAAACCTATTACACCTTTCCACTTCTTTTTATCTATTATTTCATCAATATCGCTTTTAAGTTTAATTGAAATTTCTTCAGCAATTTTTCTGCTATTTTCAGTTCTTGTGAAATATACTGTTAATACTTTACTCATCGTATTAACCCCCTACTAGAAGTTTTTATATAAATATTATACTACATTTGTCAATAGTTATTTAACATAAAAAAAGCATTAAGAAAATTTAATATTTTCTCAATGCTTTTTTATGTAGTTTATTTAATAATTGTCGGGTTTTTCCTCGAAAGTTATTTCTTTAGTCATAGTTTCGCCATTTCTATATATAGTTATTTGTGCTTTATCTCCTGCTTTATATTCATATAATTTTCTTTTTAGGCTGCTCATATTTTCTATTTTTTTGTCGTCAATTTTTTGTATAATGTCTCCTGCTTTAATATCTATCTTTGAACATGGTGAATCTTTTATAACTTCAACAATTACTACACCATATTCAGCTGATAAATCCAAATTTAATCTCTCTTCATATCCTTGTACGTCTATTCCTTGAATTCCTACGTATACTGTCGAAACTTTTCCTCCTCCAATAAGCTGTTCAAGTATTGGTATTGCGGTATTTACAGGTATTGAAAAGCCAAGTCCTTCACCTGATTTAAGCTTTGCTGTATTTATTCCAATCACTTTTCCTTCAGCGTTGAGGAGTGGTCCCCCACTATTTCCTTCATTTATAGAAGCATTTGTTTGAATCAATGACTCAATTTCTGCATATTGTCCATTATGACTAACTGTTAGAGATCTATCCAATCCGCTTATTATTCCATTGGTAACAGTCCTTTGTAATTCTAATGATAGCGGATTACCTATAGCTACTACAGGTTCTCCTATCATAAGTTCATCCGAATCACCTAACTCAGCTGCTGGAAGACCCGTTCTATCAATTTTAACTACAGCCAAATCTAATGTAGTATCATACCATAATACTTCTCCTTTTTCTTTAGTTTCATCAGAAAGCAATACTGTTATGTTATTGCCATTTCCATCACCTATTACATGTGAATTTGTTAGGATATACCCTTCAGAATCAACAATAACTCCTGAACCCATACTCTGCATTTGCTGCTCACCCCAGAACATATCATTAACAGTTTCTACAACAGTAATTCCTACAACTGATTTTGAACATTTTTCAGCGACTGCTGCAGCGTAATATATGTCGTTAGTTGCCTTGATATTTATTTCACTTACTTGTTGACCTACACTTTTCTCTAAATTTGCAGGATTAGGTATTACATTTCCCATAAGATACACTGGAAATACATATGCTCCAATCATTCCTCCTATAACAGCTGCAATTAAAGCAGTAAAGAAATAAGATGATATTTTACCTTTTTTCTTCTTTTTATAAGTACTATTATCATAGAATTCAGGATCTAAATTATTAGTCTCAATCGTATTTCTCTCATCATACATTTCAATTCCTCCTTTATAATTATCTCTAAATAGCCAATTTTGAAACTTATAATCACTGATATACTTATTTTTTATTCATAACAATTAATATCTTATCGAGGATCATTATTAGTCTTTAATTTTTTATTATTATTAATAGCTAATAATTAATTGTTTCAAAATCGCCTAAATTATCATCTAAAATAATATTAACTTAATAATCTTAAAGTTTTCTTTAAAATTATCTATATAATTATTATTGCTAAATTTTATTTATAGTTTGTACGAATTTTGTAAATACATTCTAGACTAACTGAATTGAGGTTAACTGAATTGAGAATGGAGAAATGAGAATGGAGAATTAATGGTAGTTTTACTAACGTAAAACATAAAGTAATAAGATGATTTACAAAAAATGAGTAAATCAACTATAATTTTTAACTATTAACTTTTAGTTATTAACTTAAAAAAGGTTTATAGTTTATAAACCTTGCTTGCTTTATTTCTATATGTCATTTCAAGATTTAAATCATTATCTATGTCAAAACCTTCATCAATAAGTATATCAGACACAGTTTTATATGCTAACTCAGGAAAATTATTTTCTTTGCTCAGATGTGCTAATAATACTGTTTCATTTCCTTTTGTAAGAACTTCGCTCAACAAATATGCAGCTGTTTCGTTAGAAAGATGTCCATAATCGCTCATTATTCTCTTTTTTAAAGGCCAAGGATATGATCCTACTTTTAAAAGTTCAATATCATGGTTAGTTTCCATTAATAATAATTGAGAATCCTTTATATTATGCTTAATAGAACTATTAACACAACCTGTATCAGTAAGTAGACTTATTTTTTTATTTTTACATATTATATTATATCCAACAGGCTTAACTGCATCATGTGACACATCAAAAGGTATTATAGATAAATCTCCTAGACTTATTTCTTTATCTAAAACTTTTATGTTTTCCTCTTTCATTTTTCCAATTTTGGTCTCCATTGCTCCCCATGTATCACAATTAGCATAAACAGGTATATTATATCTTCTTGACAAAACACCTACACCTTGAATATGATCTATATGCTCATGAGTAACAAATATAGCCTTTATATCAGCTGGATTTTCATCTATACTTTTTAATGATTGTTCTATTTTTTTACCACTTAATCCAGCATCTACAAGTATTTTTATTTTTTCAGTTTTTATAAACTGACAATTGCCGCTACTTCCACTGTAAAGTGAACAGAATTCCATAAGTCCTCCTACAAAAAAACCGAAATTATCGGGTTTAAGATTTTGCAAAAATCAAGTTTCTCAAAATCCTATCATCAAGCCAACTTAAGTCAGCAAGATAATCCGATAACATCGGAATTCTAATTTTTTACTCTCTTTATCTTTGCTCCTAAATTCATAAATTTATTTTCTATATATTCATATCCTCTATCTATGTGGTAAATATCTTCAAGTTCAGTTAGTCCATCAGCAATCAAACCAGCTACGATAAGTGCTGCACCTGCTCTTAAATCAGTTACCTTAACTATTGTTCCTTCTAATTTTTCTACACCTTGTATATCAGCTTCTCTTCCTTTAACTTCTATATTCGCTCCCATGTTTACGAGTTCATCGACATATCTAAACCTATTTTCCCATATGCTTTCTATTACTTGACTTTTTCCAGTAATAGTAGACAATAACACAGTCATAGGCTGCTGTAAATCAGTAGGAAATCCAGGATACGGTAGAGTTTTTATGTTCGCTGGTATTAATTTGTTTTGATAAAAAACTCTAAGAGAATCTCCATATTCTTCTATACCCATACCCATTTCTTTTAATTTAGCCGTTACTGGTTCAAGATGCTTTGGTATAATATTGTCAATTATTATGTCACCTTTTGTAGCCGCAGCTGCAATCATATATGTACCTGCCTCTATTTGATCAGGAATAACGCTATATGTACATCCTTTAAGCTTGTCCACTCCATCTATTCTAATTATGTCTGTACCTGCACCTTTTATATTAGCACCCATAGTATTTAAAAAGTTTGCTGTATCAACAATATGAGGCTCTTTAGCTGCATTTTCTATTATAGTTCTTCCTTTTGCATATACTGCTGCTAACATTATATTTATTGTAGCTCCAACGCTAACAACATCAAGATAAATTTTACTTCCTATTAGTTCTTTAGCTTTAGCATGTACCATACCGTGATCTATTATAACTTCTGCTCCTAAAGCTTCAAATCCTTTAATATGCTGATCTATCGGTCTTACACCAATGTCACATCCTCCGGGTAATGGTATTAATACTTCTTTAAATCTACCCAATGCAGCTCCCAACAAATAATATGAACCTCTAATCTTTTTTGATAACCCATTTTCTAAATAGCATGTTTTAACTTGTGAAGAGTCTATAAGTAAAGAATTATCATCAACGATTTGAACTTCTGCTCCAATTTTAATTAATATATCTTTAAGCACATTAATATCTTGAATTAGTGGTACATTTTCTATTATACATTCTTCATTCGAAAGTAATGCTGCAGATATTATTGGAAGTGCTGCATTTTTAAATCCACTGATATTGACTTTTCCTTTTAGTTTTGTTCCACCTTCAATTACTAATTTTGACATATTTGACTTACCGGTTATTAACCTTTCATTTTGATTTCAGTACCTATTAAATAATATAATAAAATATATTTTTTTTCAACTGTTAATCTTTCTCTATAAGATATTCATATGTACCATCATCAAATTCTACCTTCCATGTCGGATCAGCATTTATAGTAGCAACTTTATCCCAATCCTCAACTTTTTTTGTGTAATAACATAATTGTATATTAGTAATATTTTTATCTCTTATATTATCGTCTATAAATAATCTAAGCAGTGCTTCTGATGCACAGGTTACATTAATATTTCCACCATTAGACCTTATTTCTTCAATTTCTTGTATTTCAAGCTTATATAACCCTTGAGAATCAAAATATACTTTTATATATGCGTTTTCAATATTGAATTTAGAATATTTTTTTGTAAACATAATGCAGCATGTATCATCACATTTATATTCAAATGATTTTTCATATTCATCTAAAGAAATATTTTTATCTTTTAAAATGTTATACATTTCTTGCTCGTCAATATTGACTTGCTCACCTTGATTTAATTTTTTAGGTTTTCTTTTTTCATATATAAGCAATTTATTGTTCTTTATTTCTAATGTTTCTCCACTTTCATTTTTATATATGTATTTATTTTCTTCTGCTTCAATATTATTGCCTAGGAAATTTTTTATAATTTTATTTTCAGGCTCCAATATTTTGTAATCAATTTCTAACAAAGGCAATGAATGTGTTTCCAAAGGTATTTCGCATAATACATTAATATTTTTTTGTTTTAAGTCAGAAACAACATCTTCTATAAAACTTTTATCTACAGCCTCATAGTTATTGCTTATTAGTTCATCATCAAAAATTACAATCAATAAAAAAATATTTACTATTATAAATGCAATTATAAGTATTGATTTTGATTTGTTCCAATCCATATATTTATTTCTCCTAATTTTTTTACAATTAATCTCTTTTATTTTATTTATTTTGTTCCTCTCTAAGCATCCCAGTAATAGCATTAAATATATATCTTTTGGTATCAGTTTCAACAACCCAAACAATTAAAAGCTGTTGCTCTTTTGATTTTCTTGAAAGGTCAAAATATGCTAAATGTATGTCTTGTATGGATTCAACCAGATTCTTTTTAATTTCTTCATGGTTTGGTTCTATAATTTCTTTTTCTTTAATATATAGATTTACTATAAAGTCAAAGTCAACTTCTGATGCTGAAATCACATTTTTTTCATTTTTCATTTGATCTTTTTTTGACTCATCTATATTCCTAATATATCTTTTGTAAGAAACTACTTTGTTACCAAATACTTCAACTTCCAAAGCTTGTTCTTCTCTAATTTGACTAAAAATTATAGGTTTGTCTTTAACTTTATATGAAAAAACAAACTTATACCCGAAATTTCCTTCCTTTTGTATAGTATCTACTCTGCTCAAATATCCGTTTTCAGGGAAACCTAAAAAGTTATCTATAAATTTTAACGCTTCTATTAAGCTCGAATAAACACCATTATCATTTTCAGACTCTTCAACAGCATCGTAAAAATCTAACAATCCGTTTTGAAATATGTTTATAATTTTTTCATTATTATAAACATAAACAATATCACCTGAAATTTTATCAAATCTTCTAACATAATCATAATCTTCTTTATAATAATCTTTTGCAATTTTTTGGATGTAATCAGAATCAGAAATATCTATTTCTGATTTTACAAATATTGGATTTAATACGCTTTCTACATCTGGTATTGGAACCATTAACTTATATCCATCTATATTTTCATTATAATTATACTTAGTATGTTCATCAAAATTAAAGCTAGATATTTCTCTTTGTATAGAATCTAAATCCAAGTTTTCACAAACTAACTTTAAAGTGTTTACACCATTATATATATATATACTCTCTTTTTGAGATAATGATATAGTTATATTTTTAATGTTACCAATTTTGTCTTTTAAAGAACTATTTTTTATATCCATTTTTTTTAAAAAAATCTCAGCAGGTAGTTGTGAGGAAAAATCCATTTTTATATATTTATTTGGTACTATGTCTCCGTTGTATACATCGGAAATTTGTAATGAATTATCACTAAAACATGTTTTTAATATTTCTAAAGTTTTATTCCAAAATTCATAGTCATTATCATTATATAAAACTGTATATTCTTCTCCTGAATCTAAAGTATATTTTTCAGGACGAACTATATTCCAAAGATCTATATATTGATCTTCTTCAGGCTCTTTGTTACCGCTTGATACAAATTCAAAATAATTGTTAGGAATTTGAACCCATACTTGAGCACTTAAAAATATGCAAACAATTACCATTAATATAAGTATGTAATTTTTGATTTTACCTTTGTTCATAAAAATTTACATCCCTTCGCATAGATATTAAAGCAAATTTATTGGAATAATAATCCTAATTTCTGTACCAACATTTACTACACTTTCTATTTCTAGTTTTGTATTATGAGCTTCTGCGATATATTTTGCAATTGAAAGTCCAAGTCCTGTTCCTCCCATTTCCCTTGACCTTGCTTTATCTACCCTATAAAACCTCTCGAATATTCTATTTATATCTTCTTTAGGTATACCTATGCCGCTGTCTTTTACTGATATTATTACGTTACTTTGTTCCGTATATGTCCTTATATCTATATGTCCTTCTTCAGATGTGTATTTTATAGCATTGCTCAGCACATTTAATATTATTTGCTCAAGTCCATCTTTATCAAATAATACAAACGGTAATTTTTCTTCAATATTAAATCTCAAATCAATTTTTTTACTCTCAGCAGACAATTTAAGCTTCTTACAGATATCTTTCATAACTAAATTAGCATCAAGTTCAACTTTATTCCATTTAGTCTGTTCATAGTCCAATCGTGATAATTTCAATAAGTCTCTAACCAGTCTAGCCATTCTATCGCTTTCACTATTTATCACATTAAGGAAATCTTCTGTAATTTCTCTATTTTCCAATGCACCTTCAAGCAGTGTCTCTGCATAACTTTTTATAGTGGTAATCGGTGTTTTCAATTCATGAGAAACATTAGCTACAAACTCTTTTCGCATTTTCTCTAATTTATACTGCTCAGTTATATCTTGTATGACTAGTATTACTCCACCTATTTCGTTTTTATCATCTTTAAATGGTGCATAATTAATCTGATAAGTATCTTTATCTACTTTAAATATATTTGTACCTTCCCAGTTGTTATCTTTAATATTATCAATAGACAAATTCAAATCTACTTTGTCTAATAAATCATCGTATTTCTTATTATCATCAGACATCATAAGTATATTTCTTGCTACAGGATTGGCGTGTATTATATTACCATTTAAATCAACAGTAAGTACTCCATCAGCCATATAATTTAATGTCGTTTCTACTTTGCTCTTTTCTCTATGTAATTCAGATATATATTTCTTTAACTCCTTTGTAAGGTAGTTAAACATACTTCCCAGCTGTCCTATTTCATCACTAGATTTGACGTCAACATACTGCTCAAAGTTTCCTTTTGACATCTTCTTTGCTTTTAATGTTAAGTCCTTAATTGGCCCAGTAATCCCATTTGCAATGATAAATCCAAGAACTATGGTTATTAATAATGCAATCATAGTAGCTTTAGTAAGCATTAATTTTGATTCATTTACTGTCTCATAAACATAATCTAATCTATTAGTTAAATAAACTATTCCTTTTATATTACCTTTACTGTCTTTTACAGGATATGACATATGTTTAATTTTTTCTTGTATCCCATCGTTTTCTGCCAAATTTATCTCTTCTACCGAACCTTCTAAAGATTTATACAATAAAGAATTTTTAATTTGCCTAGAATTATAAGCACTAACATTTATAGAATCTTTAACACTACTTGCTATTATAGTTTTTTCTTTATTATTTAAGATAATATAAACATTTTCATTATATCCTATCTGTACCTTACTACTTATACTCTCTTCTATGTTTGAAATATTCTCTTCCCAGTTTTCACTTTGTAAAGAAATTGAACTTGCAATAATTGATGTTATATGTGTTTTCATAGATTTAGAAGTCATTTCAAGCTGAATATTTTCAAGCTGTGTTGTAATAAAAAAACCTACTATTGACATAGCAAGAAATACAAGTAAAAAGTATATAATAATAAATCTATATCTTATACTACTAAACATAAGCATTGTCTCCTTGTAAATTAGGATAAATAATAACTTTTCTTAATAAACTATTTTTTAAAATAATAGCCTACTCCTCTTTTAGTTATTATATATTTGTCATCATCAGACTCTATTTTTTCTCTTAATCTACGTACTGTAACATCTACAGTTCTTTGGTCACCAAATTCATAACCCCAAACATTTTTTAGTAAATGCTCTCTGTTAAAAACTTTATCTGGATTTTGAATAAAATATTTAAGCAGTTCAAATTCTCTATTAGTTAAATCAACATTTTTTCCATTCTTTTTAACTTCATATGTATTCATATCAATTACAAAATTTCCAATAGTAATAATTTTGAATTTCTTTTCTTCTTCTGGCTTTAAAAGTTCAACTCTTCTTAAATTAGCTTTAACTCTAGCTATAACTTCTTTAATACTAAAAGGTTTAGTTATGTAATCATCTGCACCTAATTCTAGTCCAGCAATTTTATCTGTCTCTTCTTCTCTTGCAGTGAGCATAATAACAGGCATTATATACTCCATTCTTAATTCTTTTAATATGTCAAAACCATTTTTTTTAGGAAGCATTACATCCAAAATAACAAGATCTGGTTTAAAGCTCTTAATTTTCTTAACAGCTTCATCACCATCATAAGCTACTTCAGTTTCATAATTTTCCTTTTGTAAATTGTATTTAATTATGTTTGCAATAGGTCTCTCATCATCAACCACTAAAATTTTATTACTCATAAATAATAATTCCTTTCTTCTTGACTAAACGAGAAATGAGTAACTAGTAACGAGTAATATCGTTTAAATTTTAAAAGAAAATTTAATTATAAAAGTTTTACGTAAGTAAAACTACCATGTTCCTAGTTACTAGTTTCTCGTTACTCATTCCTTATTGTTTTACGTAAGTAAAACTACCATGTTTCTAGTTCCTCGTTACTCATTCCTTATTGTTTTACGTTACTCATTAATTTTAAATTTACATATATCTTATTATTTTTATTTATTTTTAACAACTGTATTGTTTTTGTATAATTTACATTTATTTCAACTCCGCTTTATATTATTATTCTATTTTATTAATTATAACATTATTTCTAACATTTCTCCATTCTCATTTCTAAGTTATCTTACTTCTTCTTTTTTTAATTATAGATTAAATTAAACACCATTATTTAACTTCAAGCATAAATTAATCATAAGGAAGGTGAATATTATGAGACAAGTTAAAATGAACAATATTTGTCCAGTTGTTCAGAGAAAGCTAAGCAATACTTCTAAAGAAAGTATTCCTGTTATTGTAAGTTTCAAGAAGAACAAGCAAAAAAAGACTGGTCAAATAAGTTCGTTATCAAATAGAATACGTTATGATTTACCAATTGTTAATGGTTTCGCATGTGATATGAGTCCAGATGCAATTAAAGAGATTTATTCTAATTCTGATATAGAATTTATAAGTTATGATGATAAAGTTTTTGCACAGATAGATATAGCTAGTAAAACAATATCTGCAAATATTCCTCATAACCTTGGATATACAGGCAAAGGCGTTACAACAGCTGTCATTGATACAGGTGTTTCTCCTCATTACGATTTAACCAACCCTGTAAATAGAATAGTTGGTTTTAAAGATTTTGTTAATCACAGAAATGATCCATATGATGATAATGGTCATGGTACTCATGTAGCAGGAATAATTGCTGCAAACGGCTATTCATCTAATGGAAAATATAAAGGTATTGCTCCAGAATCAAATATACTTGCAGTTAAAGTTTTAGACGAGAAAGGCAGCGGATCTACCTCTGATATAATATCGGCTATACAATGGATAATAGATAACAGGCAAAAATATAAAATCAAGGTTCTTAATTTATCTTTTGGAACTCCAGCAAGTTATAGAGAAAATAAAGACCCTTTAGTAAAAGCTGCTAATGCAGCAGTCAGAAGTGGTCTTACTGTAGTTACTGCTGTTGGAAATAATGGACCTTCAAAAAATACTGTTCTATCACCAGCAATCAGCAGATATGTAATTTCAGTTGGAGCTGTTGACGATAATAAAACCCCTGAAATTTTTGATGATTTTATTGCTCCTTTTTCAAGTAGAGGTCCAACAAATGATGGAGTAAAAAAACCTGATCTTGCCGCCCCCGGAGTAGATATAATGTCATTATCCAATAAGTCCCATAGTGGTTATTATTCATTAAGCGGAACTTCCATGGCAGCACCAATAGTTTCAGGTGCAGCTGTACTGCTTCACGGTAAAAATAAGAACCTTAGTCATTTTGATATAAAGAAAATATTAACTCGTTCATGTACTAAAATAAATGCTTCAGCTTATGACCAAGGTGCAGGAATATTAAATTTAGAAAAAATATTTAAATAAATTAAAGCCTTTGGATAAATCCAAAGGCTTTTTTTACTATGTAAGTGTTACTCATTACTCAAAATTAGTTTAATCGTTTTACATCAGTAAAACTTCCATGTTATTCGTTACTCATTTCTCGTTCCTAGTTTTATTGACTAGTCTCTATATTGAGTTCCTATATATGATTGTGGGTTTACGGGTGTCCCATATTTTCTTACTTCAAAATGAACATGATTACCTGTTGTACCAACAGTATATCCAGTGTGCCCTACATATGCTATTGTTTTTCCTTGATATACTTTTTCTCCAACTGAAACATTCAACTTGCTACAATGAGCATACCTAGTAGAAAATCCTCCACCATGATTTATTTCTACCATATATCCATAGTTTCCATACCATCCAGCAAAAGTAACTTCTCCTCCATCTGCTGCCTTTATAGGCGTTCCTTCTCCTTTACATATATCTAAACCATAGTGATAACTTCCCCATCTCGGTCCAAAACGTGAAGTGACAGTACCTGTAGGTAAAGGATTAACAAAATATCCCGTTCCTTTTTTTGGAGGCGGCACTATAGTACCTTGTAAAAGTACTCTAGTTTCTGGTTCTGCAATAACTGTTTCTTTTACAACTTCTTTATCAACTTCTATTCCGTTTTCTTTTACAACAATTGCTTCTACTTCAGCCTTACCATAATTTCCTTCTTTTTTTACACTATACTCATCATTATACATGTATGAAACATATTCATATTTAGTATCGTAATCTATCTTTTCTTCATATACAACTTTTGCTTTAACTTCTACTCCAACATATGGCTTAGGAATTATAAGACTAATCTCATCCCCAGGATGTATTAATGCTGCATCCATACCGGGATTAGCTGCTACTAGATCTTCAACAGTTAAATTGCATTCATCTGATATACTCCAGAATGAATCTCCTTCTTCAACAACATATATCTTTTCTTCGTCTGTACCTCTTTGCAAAAACTTAGTTAGATCTTCGGGATCAGATAACTCACTAAAATCTGTATCAATTTGAACTATTTCTACATCTTGAGCATACGATACATCTATAACATCTGCTTCATCATTTTCAAGCATTTTCATATATGGTGACTTTATATCGTCAAGCACTTTAATGGCTTGATCTTCAGACTCTACTACTCCTAAAACTTTACCATTAACCTTTATGCCGTAGCCGACTACACCATAATTCATTTTTGACTTTATTTTATTATAAATAGTCTTTTCATCAGTTAATTCATAATCTTTAGCATGTGATTCATCATATGTTATTTTATTATGTAATGCAATATCTAAATTATATCTTATTTCTAATTGCTCTTTCAATTCATCAACAATTTCATCTACCGTTTCAATTTGTCTAACCTGCCCAATGTTTATGTTATCTACGTAGACGGTAAAGCATCTTGTATTTATTTCTTGTATCCTCGCTAAATTTAAATTATGAGAAGTAAAAAGCACAACAAAAGATACCATTAGCATAAAAGTAATAGTACATGCATATCTATTGCTTGCAAATTTATTAAAATATTTATTCTTATATAATTTACTATCTAATATTTTATTCTTTAATATTTTATTTTGCGACGATATATTCTCTAATACTTTACTATCTAATATCTTCTCTTTAAATAATTTACTCTTATCTAATACTTTATCTTTATTCTTTAATATTTTATTTTTTATATTTCTCAAAAACTCTAAATAATTATTTTTTCTATTCTTCATATTATTTTCCCATATTTTTTTTATTCTTTTGTTATGATTATAATATCATTATAGTTTATTATTTACCAACTATCATAAAGTTATGTAACTATTATAACAGTTTTTACCTATGTTCTCAATATTTTTGTGAATAAAATTTTATTTAGGCAAATATTCATATAATAGGTTTGTCTTTTTATGATATAATATATATTAATTATTCTAAATTACATTATCATTACATTATATAAATGTATTTAAGATTTTGTGACAAACTTTCCAAAATTAACTAATATATATAGAGTGAGGATTTTATGAATTATATACTTCAGCAGCCTAAGATAGATCTAGGAAATACATTAATAGAAAATATTTTTATTACAGACTTTATGCCTTTAGCAAATGGCACTTTTGTTAAAGTTTATTTGCTTGGATTTAAATATGCTTCTGACAATGATAATAATTTTAACAATGAAACTATAGCAAAAAATTTAAGAATACCACTTTCAGATGTTCTAAGTGCTTGGGATTTCTGGGAAAAAGAAGGTTTAATAAAAAAACACACAACAGGTGATAAATATAACTTTATTGTTGAATTTGTAAATTTAAAGCAGCTTTATGTAGATAATATATATAAACCTATACAAAATTCTAAAACAAATTCAAATAATTACACTGAAGTAGATGAATTAGTAAATTTAAATAGAAATAATGACATAAAAAAAATGTTTTCAGAAATAGAAAATATTTATTGCAGACCTTTTACACCTAATGAAAATAGGAAACTTATAGATTGGCTAAAAAATTATAAAATGAAGCCTGAAATTTTAGTACAAGCTTTTTCTTATTGTATAAATAAAAAAAATATTAGAAGTTTCAACTATATAGAAAAAGTAGTTGCATCATGGCATGATGCAGGTGTAATAAATATAGATACCTTGAGTTCTTATTTAGAAAAGAGAAATGATCGTTTTTATGTATATTCTCGTATTAGTAAAACTCTTGGATTTAATTATAGACCGCTTACTGAAGAAGAGATGAAAACTATAGATAAATGGATTGATAATTGGGGCTTTTCAATGGATATGATAATGAAGTGTCTTGAAAACTCAACTAAGACAACTAATCCTAATATAAATTATTTTAATTCTATACTTGAAAAATGGTATAAAAAAGGATTTAAAACTCCTGATGCTGTAAAAAAAGATGTTAAATCAGTAAAAAGAAACGTAAAAACAGTTAATAAAAATAAATTTCATAATTTTGATCAGAAAACTCAAAAATATTCAGCCGAAGAATTAGATAAAATAGGTAGAAGAAACTTTGAAAAGAAAATGAAAGAATTAGGCATGGATTTGTCGGAGGTAAATAAAAAATAGTTATGAAAGAAAATATAATCAAAAAAATAATGGCCCAATATGATAAAAAAAGATTGAAAGCTCTATCAGATCTAGATGAAAGAAAAAATGAGATATATGAGTTATTACCTCGATGTAGAGAGATAGATAAAAGCATATCTCTTATCGGTATAAATATATCAAAAATTCTTATATCTAAGCCCAATAACTTTGAAAATCAATTGATTAATTTAAAAAATGATTTAGAAAATTTTAAATCTGAAAAAGAACATATATTTAAAAAAAATAAAATTCCGTTTGATTTTTTACAGCCTATCTATGAATGTAAAAAATGCAATGATACAGGTTATTTGGAATCAGGAGAAAGATGTTCATGCTTTAAACAACAGATAATTAATCAGCTTTATGAAATGTCAAATATGAAATATATGCTTGCAAAAGAGAATTTTGAAACTTTTGACATGACCGTATTTAGTGACAAGCCCTATAATAATGAACGTTTGACTCCAAGACAAAATATGATGCGAATACTAGGTATATGCGAAAATTTCTTTGTGTCTTTTGATAACACAAAATCAAATCTATTATTTTATGGTTCTACAGGCCTTGGAAAAACTTTCATGTGTAACTGCCTAGCAAAAGCTCTAATTGATAAAGGTAAAACAGTTATTTATCAAACAGCTTTTAAGATATTGGAAATTGTCGAAGAACACAAATTTAATAAACACCATGAACATGAATTAAATAAAGAAAATTATAACTTATTGTTTACT
Source organism: Tissierellales bacterium (assembly GCA_018433765.1). Classification (GTDB taxonomy): domain Bacteria; phylum Bacillota; class Clostridia; order Tissierellales; family Sedimentibacteraceae; genus SM3-B41. The sequence continues at coordinate 216,040 of JAHDQO010000004.1, read as the reverse complement.
TCTGATTTGTTAATTATTGATGATTTAGGTACAGAACTTATAAATTCATTTACTAATTCTGAACTTTTTAACATAATTAATTCACGTTTAATATCAGGTAGAAGTACAGTCATTTCAACTAATTTATCCATGGAACAGCTAGCTAACACATATTCCGACAGAATTATTTCTCGTATTTTTAATAAATATATATCATGTAAATTCTATGGTAATGATTTAAGATGGGAAAACAGTTAATAAATTTATAATACTTTACTAACGTAAATGAGAAACTAGTAACGAGTAACTAGTAATATGGATAGTTTTTATAAAATAAAAACATTAATAATAATTCAAAATAAATTTTCTAAGAAAATTTTTACATTATTACTCGTTACTAGTTACTAATTATTCGTTTACAATGTTACTAATTACTCGTTTGCAATACTATCAACTATTAACTGTTTTAGCTGCTCCACTTTTTATTGCTGCTTTTCTAACTGCTTCTGCAACATTTTCGGATACTTTTTTATCAAATGCCTTTGGTAGTATAAAATCTTTTGATAGCTCATTTTCTTTTACAGTATTTGCTATTGCATATGCAGCTGCAATTTTCATTTCCTCATCTATTTCTTTTGCTCTTACATCTAATGCTCCTCTAAAAATACCGGGAAAAGCAAGAACATTATTAACTTGATTTGGAAAATCTGATCTTCCTGTACCTATTATATATGCACCACCTGATTTTGCTTCTTCTGGCATAATTTCAGGTGTAGGGTTAGCCATTGGAAATACAATTGATTTATCATTCATAGTTTTTATCATTTCTTTTGTTACTACTCCCGGAGCTGATACACCTATAAATATATCTTTATCCTTCATTGCATCAGAAAGTTTTCCTGTTTCATCATTTTTATTTGTTATACTTAATATATCTTGTTTTGATTGGTTAAGATCACTTCTATCATTAGATATAATACCTTTACTATCACACATTACTACATTTTTAATTCCTATACTAATTAATAGCTTAGCTATTGCTATTCCTGCTGCTCCTGATCCGTTAATAACTGCTTCTACTTCATTTAATTTTTTACCTGCTACTTTAAGTGCATTTATAATAGCAGAAGTAGTTACTACAGCAGTACCATGCTGATCATCATGAAATACTGGAATATCTAACTCTTCTTTTAATCTTTCTTCTATTTCAAAGCATCTTGGAGCACCTATGTCTTCAAGATTTATTCCACCAAATACAGGTTCTAATAACTTAACAGTTCTAACTATTTCATTAACATCTTTAGTATTTAAACATATTGGAAAAGCGTCAACATTTGCAAAAGTTTTGAATAATACTGCTTTACCCTCCATTACAGGAAGTGCAGCATGAGCACCAATGTCACCTAGTCCTAAAACTGCTGTACCATCTGTAACAACAGCAACCATATTTGATTTTGATGTATATTCATATACTTTTTCTTTATCTTTATGTATCTCTCTACACGGTTCTGCTACACCCGGAGTATAAGCTGTAGATAAATCATCTTTGTTTTCTACTTTAACTTTACTAATTACTTCAATTTTTCCTTTAAATTTTTTGTGCATATCCAACGCCATTTTATTATAATCCATAACTTTTATCCTTCCCTTCTTTGATGTAAAACGAGAGATGAATAACGATTAACGAGTAACATGGTTTAAATTTTTCTAATGAAAAATTTATTAATTTTATTTTTAATGCTTTACGAATAAAACCTCTATGTTACTAGTTACTACTTCCTCGTTTTTCGTTTAAATTGCTTTACGCTAGTAAAGCTACCTTAATTTTTATCTTTACACTTTTAACTTTTATCTTATTTTGTATTACATAAGTAAAGCTTCCATGTTTCTCGTTACTACTTCCTCGTTTCTCGTTTAAACTGCTTTACGCTAGTAAAGCTACCTTAATTTTTATCTTTACACTTTTAACTTTTATCTTATTTTGCTTTACATAAGTAAAGCTTCCATGTTACTAGTTACTACTTCCTCGTTTTTCGTTTATTTTTGTTTTCCGTGTTTTTCTGTGTTCTTCCGTGGTTAATTTTCATTTCTTAATTTAATTCATATAAGTTATTTCCTTTACTATCTATTACAACTATAGCTGGAAAATCTTCTACATAAAATTTATGTACAGCTTCAGTTCCTAAGTCTTCATAGCATATTACTTCTTTTGACTTTATTGATTTTGATATTAATGCCGCTGCTCCTCCAACTGCTGCAAGATATACTGCTTTATGTTTTTTTATTCCATCAATTACTTCTTGTGAACGGGTACCCTTACCTATCATTCCTTTTAGTCCTTTTTCTAGCAACGGAACTGTATATGGATCCATACGGTAACTAGTAGTTGGACCAGCAGGACCGCAAGCATATCCTGGTTTAGCAGGTGCAGGTCCAACATAGTAAATAAATTGATTTTGCACGTTAAAAGGAAGAGCTTTTCCTTCTTCTAATAAACTTACTAATCTTTTATGAGCAGCATCCCTTCCTGTATATATATAACCTGTTATTAAAACGTTATCTCCTGCTTTTAGATTTAACAAAATTTTTTCATCAATTGGAAGATTTATTTTTTTATTTTCCATTTTGTCTCCTTTAATAATATCTACATTTTCATTTTATATTTCAATAGAACTGTGTCTGTATGCATGGCAGCAGATGTTTACTGCAACTGGTAATCCTGCTATATGAGTTGGAAAGTATTCAATATGTACTCCTAAAGCAGTATTTTTTCCTCCAAGTCCTGCAGGTCCTATTCCTAATTTGTTAATAGATTCTAACAATTCTTCTTCTAGTTGTTTATATTTTAAATTTATATTATGCTCTCCCACTTCTCTTAATAAAGATTTTTTAGCTAGTATTGCTGATTTTTCAAATGTCCCTCCTATCCCAACACCAACTATTATAGGAGGACAAGGATTTGGTCCTGCTTTTTTTACTGTTTTTAAAACAAATTCTTTTACACCTTCTACTCCATCTGCAGGTTTAAGCATCTTTACTGCACTCATGTTTTCACTTCCAAAACCTTTAGGTGCCACAGTTATTTTAATTCTATCACCTTTTACTATCTCTGTATGAATTACAGCCGGAGTATTGTTTTTTGTATTTACTCTTTCAAATAAAGGATCATCAACAACTGACTTCCTCAAATATCCCTCTATATAAGCCACACTTACTCCTTGATTTACAGCATCATATAAGCTTCCATTTGTAACAACTACCTCTTGCCCTAATTCTATAAATATAACAGCCATACCTGTATCTTGACACATAGGTATTTTTTCATCATTCGCAATCTCATCGTTTTCTATAATTTGTTTAAGAACATGTTTACCTACAGATGATTCTTCGTTTTTTAAAGCATTATTTAATTTTTCTGTCATTCTTTCGCCAATATCATAACTAGCTTTTAGTAATAACTGCTTTACATTTTCTTTAATTATATCTGCTTCTATTTGTCTCATATTTACCTCTTTTAAATTAATATATACTATTTTGTTATGTGATAATAATATTATTATACTGTATTGTTGTTCATAAATAAAGTGATTTGAATTCTTACTTAAATAAAGACAGGCTTATGAGAAACTCTTACTCCTAATCATTCGTGATTGAGGCAATAACAACTAAATTCCAGTTTCTCATAAGCCTGAGGTAGTATTACTCTTACCTCATACCTTTCTTCGAATTGTTAATAAAATTAATTCCGACATCTATTTGTCTTCTTACATCAATAGGTGAAGTTCCGCCAAAGGACTTTCTATTCTCTACACATTTACTATATTCAAATAACTTTATATCTTTTACATCCATGACAATTCCCAATGCTTTTATATCTTTTTCATTAAGCTCTTCAACATTTTTATTATTAATTTCGCAGTACTTAACCATATTTCCAACTACTTCATGTGCCTCCCTAAAAGGCATACCTTTTTGAACAAAATACTCTGCAATATCTGTTGAATTTATAAATCCTTTTTTTAATTGATTCGCAACATTTTCTTTATTAATTTTAGTTTTTTCCAGCATCCTTGCAAATATATATATACTTGCATTTAATGTATTTACACAATCAAATAATGCTTCTTTATCTTCTTGAAAATCCTTGTTAAAAGATAATGGTGTTCCTTTCATAACTGTTAATAATGTTATTAAACTTCCATAAACCCTACCTGATTTTCCCCTTACAAGCTCTGCTATATCAGGATTTTTCTTTTGAGGCATTATACTGCTCCCTGTACAAAAGCTGTCATCTATGTCTATAAATGCATATTCTTGTGAATTTTGTATAATAAATTCTTCAGCAAATCTGCTCAAATGCGTCATACATAATGAAGCATTAAATATATATTCTAAAATAAAGTCTCTATCACTAACAGTATCCATAGCATTTTCTGTAACATTTGCAAATCCCAACAATTCTTTAGTAATATGCCTGTCTATAGGTAATGTTGTACCTGCTAAAGCACAAGCACCTAATGGATTATAATCTAGTCTTTCAAATGAAGATACATATCTTTCAATATCTCTTCTAAATTTTTGAAAATAAGCCATATAATAAAACCCTGCTGTTACAGGTTGTGCATGCTGTAAATGCGTGAATCCAGGCATTATTGTTTCTATTTCTTCATCAGCTTTTTTCAATAAAACTTCTGCTAAATCTATTAGGTTTCCTATCGTTTCTAAAGTTTTATCTTTTAGATAAAGTTTTTCATCTAATACATTCTGGTCATTTCTACTTCTAGCTGTATGAAGTTTCTTTCCTACATCTCCTATTTCTTTAATCAGAAGTTTTTCTACTGTCATGTGTATATCTTCATCAGCAGTATTGAACTCTATTTCATTATTATTCATTCTTTCTTTTATTTTTTCAAGTCCTTTAATTATTAAATCTTTTTCTTCATCTATAACTATATTTTGATTAGCAAGCATAGTTACATGAGCAATACTGCCGTCTATATCATACTCATATAATATTTTGTCAAATTCTATTGAAGCATTATATTTCTCAACAAATTTGTCCATACCTTTTGTAAATCTTCCACTCCAAAGATTTTTCATGTCACAAACTCCTTTCGTATCTTACATTGTTTAAACTTTAATTAATAATAATATTATTTTTTGAAGATATTCTAGTTCCAGCAATTGGATAGGGATATGATTTTTTACTATGTGATAGATTATGCAATACATATAGTTCAGCAGTACTGACAGCAATAAAAGCTGGGTCTATCACAGGAATATTTATCTTATCTGAAAGTCTTTTACCAATACCTAAAAAACTTAAACACCCTAAAACAATAACTTCTGCATTATCTTCACAAATACATTTATTAGCAGCTTTTGCTAAAGTAGATAAAGTTTTTTCTTTATCTTTTTCCATTTCTTCATATGATAACTCTATACTCTGTATTGAAGCAAGTTTATTTGGATTAATACCTAAAGAACTAACAAAATTCTTTTTTTCTGGTATTCTTGTTTCCTCAGTTACTATTAATGAAAAATTATACCCTAATCCACAAGCAGTTAGTATAGATGCTTGACCTGCTCCAATTACAGGTATGCTTAGTACTTCTCTACAAGCAGCTATTGCAGGATCACTAAAGCAATATAATACTACAGCATCATAACCTTCTTTTTCAGCATTAACAGCCATCTTTATAATTTCAGGAGAAGCTAAAGATACATCAAGCATAGAATCAATTGTAACTATTGAATCTTTTAAACATTCCATTGATAAAAAAGTATCTTTCCTAGTTATACTGCTTAAAATTTCAACTCTTTTTAAAATTTGTTCTTTAGTCATACCATAGTCAGGATTAATTATTTTTATTTTCACAATATACTCCTATTTTTTATTAAACATAATTTTTATAGTGACTGTACATTTCTTCACATGTACATATCCATGCATCATTTGATTTAATGATATAATCTATAAGTTTTTTTAATATCAATATTCTTCCCGGCGTACCCATAGTCTGAGGATCTATTTGTAATATATAGGCTAATCCCTTATTTTTATATCCTTCATATTCGTGTATCCAGTTATTTAGTACATCGGTATATGGTGCAATTCTTCCCTGACCAGCAGGAAACGCAGGACTGTAATTAAAGGCAAAATAAGGCAAATCGTACATCTGCCATTGTATAGGTAATTGAACTATATCGTACAGTTTATCATCTATATTCATACAATAAGGTCTATTATCATCCATCAATGAACTATCATATAAAAAACCTACTTCTTCTAATAAATCAAATGTTTCTTTAGTCATTTCTCCTTCAGGTGCTCTAAATCCAATTGGAAAACTGCCGGTTAAATTTTTAATAACATTGTTCGATTTAATCAAAATATCTTTCTGTTCTTGTTTAGTTAATAATGCTAAATTTTCATGAGCATACCCATGATTTGCAATTTCATGCCCTCTTTTAAATATATCAATAACTTTATTTTCATATTTTTCAGCAACAACTGCTGGTATGAAAAAAGTAGATTTGATATCATACTCATCAAAAACATTAAGCACTCTTTCTAAACCAACATTAATTCCAAAGGTTCCTAATGATAATGTTTTAGGTTTATTTTTACTATCAGGAAACATACTCAGCCAAAAATATTCTCCATTTAGATTAACAGTTATAGCAACTGCACATTTCTTATTGTTTTTCCATTTAAAGTTTTTCACAGATTAACCTCCTACCAAATCATAACTAAACATTATGCCTTACCCAATCTGATATCTGACTACCAGTAGCAAACCAAACATCACCACGAGATTTGATTTCATTTATTAACTTATCCAATAAAATGAGTCTTCCGGGAGTTCCTATTACTTGAGGATGAAACATGTATGAAATACACAACCCAAACTCATAATAACCCTCGAATTCCCATTTAAAATTTTCAAAAACACTATCATACCCTGATATTCTGCTCTGTCCAACTGGTTCTGCAGGAAATAGATTATATGCCATTTGTACATAATCATCCAATTCCCATTTAGTAGGAATTTCTATAAAGTCTGTTTCTTTTCCGTCTATAACAGTTTTATATGGAGAATCTGAACCTCTCATAGAACTAGAATACTTGAATCCTTTATCTATAAGAAGTTTTGTAGTAAACTCTGCCCAGTCTCCAGAAGGAGTTCTAAACCCTGTTGCCTTTTTTCCAATAACTCTTTCAAAAATTTCTTGAGATTTATCTATAATCTCTACTTGTTCCTCATATGTTTTGTCATAAAATCTTTCATGCTTATATCCATGATGACCTATTTCATGCCCATTTAATGCAATTTCTTTAATTAATTCAGGATTTTTTTCTACAATCCAACTAGGAGCAAAAAATGTAGCCTTTATATTATTTTTATCCAGAAGTTCTAAGATATTTTTAACACATCTTTTTGGACCATACCTGCCTATCGATAATGATTTTAAATAATACTCCCCATTTTCATAACCCTTATTACCATTAGACCAAGTAGTTTCACCATCAATATCAAAACTCATCATAACAGCACATTTACTACTATTAGGCCAACCAAAATCTTTACTCATAAAATACTCCTTTATATATTGAGTTAATAGTTAAAAGTTAAAAACTAAAAGTTAATGGTTAATTTTCTTACGAAAATTTTTTTATTTTAAATACTTTACGTAAGTAAAGTCGCCATAACTTAAGTATAAGAAGTGAACCTAAATCTATTATTTAGTGAGAATTACTTACACAGATTGCTTCACTTTACACTTTTCACTTTTATCTTTTATCTATTTCAGTTTTACGTTAGTAAAACTACCATAATTTTACACTTTTCACTTTTCACTTTTATCTTATTATAAGACTTTATCAAGAAACTCTTTAGCTCTATCAGATTTAGGATTATTAAAGAATTTTTCTGGAATAGTATCTTCAATAATATATCCGCCGTCTAAAAAACATATCCTATCACATACATTCCTTGCAAAGCCCATTTCATGTGTAACAAGTGCCATAGTAATACCTGTTTGTGCCAAATCCTGTATAACCATAAGCACTTCTTTAATCATCTCAGGATCAAGAGCTGAAGTAGGCTCGTCAAATAACATAATTTCAGGTTCCATTGCTAATGCTCTTGCTATAGCTACACGCTGTTTTTGTCCACCTGATAATTTCCCTGGAAATACATTTTCCTTTTCTTTTAGTCCAACTTGCTCTAATAACTTCATTGACTTCTCATAAGCATCTTCATACTTCATTTTCTTTACTCTAACAGGAGCAAAAGTCATATTATCTATTACCGTCATATGAGGGAAAAGATTGAAATGCTGAAATACCATGCCCACATTTTGACGAATTTTCATAATATCAATATTGGGTTTAGTGATTTCTTCATCTTTAATGAAAATTTTACCCTTTGAAGGTGTTTCGAGTAAGTTAAGACATCTCAGCAATGTTGATTTACCGGAACCTGATGGTCCAATAATTGAAACTACTTCTCCTTTAGAAATGTTTAGATTTATTTCTTTTAGAACTTCCAATTTACCAAAATTTTTATATAAATTCTCAACTTTAATCACTTCTCCTCACTCTCCTCTCCAGCCTATTAGCAAATAACGTTAAAATCATAACAAGTACATAGTATGTTGCTGCAGCTAATAAATATGGTTCAAAAGCTCTGTAAGTTATATTTTGTATCATTTGTGCACCTCTCATAACATCTGTAACACCAATCATTGCTACTAATGAAGATGATTTTAATAGTCCGATAGCTTCATTAACTAAAGAAGGTAGAATCATTCTTAAGGCTTGAGGAAAAACTATTTTAGACATCATCAGTTTATAAGGAACGCCAAGAGACATTGCTGCCTCTCTTTGTCCTTTATCAACTGACATGATTCCGCCTCTCATAATTTCTGAAATATATGCAGCTGCATTAAGTCCAAAAGTTAATACCGCCGCTTGTAAAGCAGTAATACTGTAGCCTGTAACCTGTGGTGTTGCATAATATATAAGAAATAATTGAACTAAAAGTGGAGTACCTCTAAAAATTGATGTATATACATTAGCTAAAACAACGGGTATTTTTTTACCTGATACTTTTATTAAAGTCAATAATGTACCCAAAACAAAGCCAGCAATCATAGAAAAAAATGTGAACAGCAAAGTAACCCATATTCCGTTAATTATTAAAGGTATATACTTTGCTACAGTTTTAAAATCCAGTATCATAATATATCATTTCCTTTCATTTTGCTTAAAATTACAAGAACAGAAATTTACATCCTTTAATACTTACTTTGCAAATTCTTCTCCACACCATTTAACAATAAGTTTATCCATTTCTCCATTTTCAAGCATTTTGTTCAACTCAACGTTAAAGATTTCCGTTAATTCGGAATCTTTAGGAAAAGCAATTGCAAAACTATTTTCTCTACTTTTATCATATTCTAAAACATCAAACTGTAAATCTGGATTCTGCTTAACAAATTCTGCTGCTTGATTAGCATCTAATATAGCTGCGTCACCTCTTGAATTCTTAAGTTCTTGAATTACAGCTGGAGTACCATCTATTGCTAGAACATCAGCATCTTTAATATATTCTTTAGCCCACATTTCATAAGTAGTTCCAAATCCTACAACGATTTTTTTACCTGTTAATTCTTCTAAATTAGTTAAAGGCTCATCCTTTTTGCTTACAACAGCAATTCCCGGATAATAATATGATACTGAAAAGTCAACATTTTTAAGTCTTTCTTCAGTTGGCGATATTCCAGAACATACAAAATCAGCTCTGTCACTTTGTATTGCTCCGACTAACCCCGCAAATGCCATATCAGTAATTTCATAAGTAAAGCCCAATTTTTCAGCTAAGTAATCTACTAGTTCTAAATCCATACCTATAAAATTTGATTTTCCATTTACTATTTCAACTGACTCAAACGGTGGAAATGTTGCATTAATAGCATATCTAAGATGCTTACCTTCAAGTGGCTTAGTGCCCTCACTTGGCTCTTCATTTGGTTTATTGTCCTGTGTACAACCCGCAATTAATGCTGATAACATAACCAATACTAATACTAAAATAAAACTCTTTTTAAATTTCTTCATTTAAAACCCTCCTCTTATAATATTTCGATCTGTTAACTTTAAAGCAATTATCGTACCAATAAAAAAAATACTATAAACATAGTATTTTCAATAAATTAAATTTAATTATAAAAAAGCAATAGGGTTTATAGGAGTTTTATTCACCTAATAACCCTATTATCTTTTTCCTAGCTTCTAATCCTAAATCCGTAATTATACTTCCTTTTCTTCCTCTGCCAGAAATAATAAAACCGTAGCTGTTTAGTTTATTCATTCCGTTTCTAATTTCTTGTTCTGTAATAAATAAATCATTTTCTTTAGCGATTTTAGTTAACTTAGTCCTACCAATATTATCTCTTCTTTTAAAGCTTTTCTCCATTTCAGTAAGTATAAAACTGTATAAATTAAGTTTTCTTCCTTCATTTATTATAAATTTATTTATCATTTCATTATCTGTTTTTTTCAAAGGAATTGAAATTGACATGTTATTCTTATTACTAATAGGTATATCCTGTTGTTCAACTATTTTTTTGTTTAAGTTAGTTAAGTATTCAATTATATTTCTTAACTCTCTTATATTACCAGGCCAGTTATGGTTGAGTATTTTTTTAACTCCACCTTCAGAAAAAGTGAATTTATTATTCATTTTCATATTAAAATAATCTGCTATTATAAGTATATCCTCTTTTCTATCTCTAAGATTTGGAATTCTTAAAGGCAGTACATTTAATCTGTAATATAAATCCTTTCTAAAATCACCTTTTTTTATCATCTCTATCAAATTTCTATTTGTGGCCGCTATTATCCTCACATCTATATCTATTAAATCTTTGTCACCAATTTTCATAATTTTTTTCTCTTCTATTACTCTTAATAATTTAGATTGTAAGCTTAGAGGCATTTCTCCAATTTCATCTAAAAATAGTGTTCCCTTATGCGTAAGCTCAAACAATCCTATTTTTCCACCTTTTTTTGCTCCAGAAAATGCACCTTCTTCATATCCAAACAGCTCACTTTCCAATAAACTTTCAGGTAAAGCAGAACAATTTATAGCAACAAAGTGATAATTTCTTCTAGGAGATGAATTATGTATAGATTGAGCAAATAGTTCTTTTCCTGTTCCACTTTCACCAAATATCAAAACAGAAGAATCTGAACTAGCCATTCTTTTAGCTATATCTTTTGTTTCTCTAATAATTTTACTTTCACCAATAATATCATCAAATTTATATTCTGCATTATGTCCTCTACCTATTATCTTAGTTCTTATATTATGCTGCCTTTTCTCGATATCTTTAAAGTTATCAATTGTAATAATACTACCGCTAATTTCATTATTAGTTATAATAGGTGTAATTGTTACTATTAAATTATTTCCATTTATATTAATTAATTCATTATTCTTCAAACTAGTTTCTATTATATTTATTTCAGGAATTATCTCTGAGATATTAAATCCTTTTATTATATCAGATCTGCTTTTTAGTAGTTTGTTAGCTTTATTATTGCTTAAATATATTTTGCCAGCTAAATCAGTAATTATTATCCCCTGCTCCATCATACGAACTAATGCGTTAATTTTTTCAGTTAAATCTTCTTTTTCTCCAAGCATTCTTTCTATTCCAAGATTAGATGGTACTATCTTTTTAACTGATTTTAAAGCTTCTTCATTATCTAATATATTTTTAACTCCTAATTTATCAGCTATTTCAATTATACAGTTTAAATCAATTACTCTTTGTCCAATGTTAATAACTCTTTTTATTTCTTTAGGAACTAAATGCTTTTCATCAGGTGTAATAGCAATTGTAATAGATTTATCATATTCAGTTATACCTTTATAATAAGGCACAAGCTCTAAATCTCTAAAACCTAACTTATAAAGTGTAGTTATTACTAACATACACAATCTATAATCTATATTGACTAGCAGAGCCTTAGTATGTTTAGGAAGCTTATTTAACTTCTCAACACCATCAATACTCAATGTTAAGCTTGCAATTATTAATTCAGAATGTTCTGTTATTTTAGTTTTTACTTTTCGAAAAATCGTAAAAGATGAAATTATGACAAATTTTTCTCTAATATAATCTATTGTATCTATATCTTCTATACTATAAGTATTAATTTGTGCATATTTCTTAAAATACTTATCAAGATTACCCTTTAAATATTCTGCATATTCTTTTTCACTAGCTATAACTGCTATTTTTTTCATGCCATCACCCTTTATATTTAAGTAACTTTATTTATATTATAGCATAAAATACTTTACGCTATTATTTTTGATATTATTATTTTTTTAATGTATAATTTAAATTAATTTTATTATTCTAAATATTAGGAGTTGTGCTAATGCTTACATATAATGATATTATTTTAAGATTAACTATAGCTTTCATTCTTGGAGGAGCTATTGGACTAGAAAGAGAAGGAGTTAATAGACCTGCTGGTTTTAGAACTCACATACTCGTTTGTATAGGCTCTACTTTAATCATGCTTACGGGTATTTACATTACTGAAATTTATAAAGGAATTACTACTTTAGATCCTGCTCGTCTAGGAGCTCAAGTTGTTAGTGGAATTGGTTTTCTTGGAGCTGGTACTATTATTAAAGAAGGAGTAACTGTTAGAGGACTAACAACAGCTGCAAGTCTCTGGGCTGTAGCAGGTTTAGGTCTTGCTTGTGGAGCAGGTTTTTATTTTGGAGCTGTTATTTCAACTGCTATCATACTACTTTCATTAATAGTTTTCTATAAATTCGAAAAAATTTACAAAAGAAACAACAGTGAATTTTGGATAGAACTTATTTGCGATGATAAACCAGGATTAATAGGTAAAGTAGGTACACAATTAGGTCAATTAGGAATTCATATAAAACAAATTTCTCTAAATGAAAAAGATCATAAAAATATAACACTTCGTATTGTTGTAAGAATTCCTAGAAAAATAGACAGGATGGGTTTATATGATTATATAAAAGAAATAGACGGCGTGGAAAGTGTAATTATTGAATAAAATTTATTTATAAAAATTGTTTTCAAGATTTTTATTAATAAATTTTTGTACTATGCTCATCATTATACTTTTTTTGCCAAGCTTTAAATAAAGATAACTAGTTACAGCAGCAAATAACGCTCCTGCTGAATCAGTTATTAAGTCCCACATAGTATCAACTAATCCTGATTTCTGCATACTCATTCCAAAAAAACTATCCATAATAAATTCATAAATTTCCCAAATAGCTCCTAGTGAAACAGCAAAACAAAAAGCAAAAACTGCAATAAAAACAGGGCTAAGTCTAACACCAATATTAGGACTGCCATTTAACATGAATACAACAATAAATCCTGCAAAGCCAAGAAAAACTCCTGACAATGCATGAAGGAAGATATCCCACCACCAAAAAATATAATAAAATTCAAATATTTCTCCTAAAAAATTAGCAGCAAACAGAAATACCATTGCAATTATGTTTATTTCATGAATAACCTTTATAGGAGTATGTTTATTAACTATTTGAGTAACATAAGTTAAACTTAAAGTAATTATAGATGTAAAGAAATTCATCCAATGCTTAGTAAAAAAACTTGTAATAATTGCCAAGATTAATAGAATTCTAAATATTCTGGTAAGTATCCTATCTCTTTTCTCAATTATTTTTTCTTTATTTTTTTTATTGCTATTCTTAACTAAACTATCAGACATATATATCCCCTACTAATTAATATTAGTGTCCTCAATAATGTTATATGATTCTTTATACTTATTTATAACAAATTTAGTAAAGTTTTTGCCGTATTCATAAATTGCAAGATATTTATCAACAAAAGAAACAACCCATGATTCTTTATACTTTGGTATTCTACAAGGAAACATGTGTTTCTTTATGATATCCTTTTCCACTTCATTTAAAACAAAATACTTTTCAGCATTTTCTAAAGCTACAATAGGATGATTTTTAACATGTTTATATATATCTATAAACAGTTTTATTCCAAAATATCTTTCAAATCTATATAAGAAAAAGTCATGAAGTAAAGCGCCTCGAATAGTTGACTGCCAATCAAATCCAAGTTTGTATGATATAAGATATGATTGATAAGCCACAGATAATACATGGTCGTATACACTATTGTTATGGTGTTTTATATATTTCATTTTTTGAAACTCTTCATGCTCAATTAAAGGTTTTGCAACCTCCATAAATTTGTAGTCGTATAGTTTCAATATTATCTCCTCTTGCTAAAATTTTATGTTACTTAAATATATATTGATATTATAACAAAAAATAATTAAAAAATCATTAGCAATGAGTTAATTATTACCCATTTTATACTAATATTTCTTTTTATATAATTTAAAAATCATTACTTTTAAATTTTTTCATATTATATAATATGCCATTATATTTTTTTGCAACGTAATATCCACTTAAATACAAATTATTATCTAATATTATTGTTTACATTTTTAGTATTTAAGTGTAAAATAATCCATATATCACTATTTTTATTTAACATCCTCATTATATCACTGTACAAATTTTTTATATCAAACCAGTTTTATTCTAGTCAAATTCCATTAATCATTTTTGTAAACAATATTTATAACAATGTATGAAAGGATGATTATTATAGAAAATATCATCAGTGTAAAAGAAAATAAATGTAAACAGTGTTACTCTTGCGTAAGAAACTGTCCTGTAAAAGCAATCCAGATCAAGAATGGACAAGCTGAAATTATGTTTTCAAGATGTATTAATTGCGGAATATGTATCACAAGCTGTCCTCAGAATGCTAAAATTGTAATTGATAGTATATGCGAATCTTTAGAAATACTTAATGGAAACAATAAAGTTATAGCTTGTCTAGCACCTTCTTTTATTACCAGCTCATATCCATATACTTATAAAAAAGTTATTGGAGCTCTTAAAAAAATTGGATTTGATGAAGTCTGGGAAGTTGCTGTGGGTGCCGAAGCATTAACACAATCAATAAGTAAATTTATAAAAGAAAATGATCAAAAGGTTTATTTAAGCAGTGCATGTCCATCAATTGTATCAATGATTGAAAAGCACTATCCAGAACTAATTAAGTATTTACTTCCCTTTGTATCTCCTATGATTGCTACAGGTAAAATTATTAGAAAAAAATATAGTGATGAAAAGATAAAAATCATATTTATAGGACCTTGTGTCGCTAAAAAAGCAGAAATTATATCACCAAAATTAGAAGGAATTATTGACTGCGTATTGACTTTTGATGAAATAAAAAAAATTATAATTGACAAAGGAATAAGTATTAATTCCATCAAGGAAAGTGAATTTGATGGTATCCCTACTAACGAAGGAAAACTCTTTCCATTATCAGGCGGCCTTCTTAAAAACTTAAGCTCATTAAATAAAATAGACGGCAGCTATATAAGTGTCGAAGGAGAAGAAGATATTTCTAAACTAATAGATGCCCTCCAAAATGGTCATCATCCTTTTAAATTTGTTGATATATTAATGTGCAAAGGATGTATTGAAGGACCTAAAATTGATTCTACATTTAATTATTATGATAAAATTAATATTATCAATGAATTTTATAAAGATACTAAAAAATGTAACAATATTATTGAATATGATATAGATTTAACAAGAGAATATAGAAACAGAAGAAATATATTACCATTTCCGTCAGAAGATGAGATACGAAAAGTACTTAGAAGTACAAATAAATATACTGAAGCTGATGAATTAAATTGTGGTGCTTGCGGATACTCTACCTGTAGAGAAAAGGCTATAGCTGTAGTTCAAGGAATTGCAGAAGTAGATATGTGTTTGCCTTATTTATTATCAAAAAAGAATGATTTATTAGAAATGTTATCAGCTAAATTAGAAGAAATTACATTATTGAAAGACGAACTAGAAACCATAATAGAATCTTCTTATGACGGACTAGTAATAACAGACAGTGAAGGAAGAATACTTAAATCAAATAATTCAATTAATAAAATGCTTGAAATAAACAATGAAGAAAATAAAATGGAAGACATGAACATTATAAACCTACCAGATAAAAAAATTATGTTTCCATCAACTACTATGTTAGCTCTTAAAGAAAAAAGAAGAATTTCATTTTTTCAAAATTCTGAAAGTGGAAAAAAATATCTTTCTACAGCTACCCCTATATTTGATATAGAAGGAAATATAAGTAGAGTAGTAACAAATATTAGAGATATTGATAAATTAAATAAACTAAGAGATCAAATAGAAGAAACTAAAAAACTTGAGAAATATCATTTAATGAATGAAAATGAAAAGCAGATAGATAATATTAATATTAAAAAAGATAATATCGTAGCCAACAGTAAAGAATTAGGCAATGTTCTTCAAATAGCAGGCAATGTAGCTACTGTTGATTCTACAATATTAATAACTGGAGAATCTGGAGTAGGAAAGGAAGTTGTTGTTAAATTCATTCATAGATTAAGTAAAAGAAAAAGTAAACCATTTATAAAAATAAATTGCGGAGCTATACCTGAAAATTTAATAGAATCTGAATTATTTGGATATGAATCAGGAGCATTTACTGGAGCACAAAAAAAAGGAAAGCCCGGGCTAATTGAATTAGCTAATGAAGGAACTCTATTTCTAGATGAAATTGGAGAACTGCCTCTTAACGTTCAGGTAAAATTTTTAAGAGTTATTCAAGAAAAGAAACTTATTCGTATAGGAGGAACTATAGAAAAAAATGTTGATGTAAGAATAATAGCTGCTACAAATAGAAATCTATATGACATGGTTAATAAAGGAACTTTCAGAGTAGATCTCTATTATAGATTAAACGTAGTACCTATTGAAATTCCGCCTTTAAGAAAGAGGCAATCTGATATACTTCCTTTATGCTATCATTTTTTAAGGATTTTTAATACTAAATATAAATGCAGCAAAGATATTACAACATCAGTTGAAAATATACTTTATAATTACGACTGGCCGGGAAATGTAAGAGAATTGGAAAATCTTACCGAAAGATTAGTAGTAACGGTTAACAAAGAAATAATAGATGAAAATGATTTACCTTTATTTTTATTTAATACAAATTTTACTAGTAAAGAAATAAAAATTGATAAAATTATGCATTTAAAAGAAGCAAGAGAAATCGTTGATAAAGTTTTAATAGAAAAAGCTTACAAAAAATATAAAACAACTTATGAAATGGCAGAGGCATTAGGAGTTAATCAATCAACAATTGTGAGAAAATTACAAAAATACCTTAATTTTAATGCCCTAGAGCATAATTAAATGCACCAGCGCATTAAGCTACCAAAAAAAGACCTGACAACAGGTCTTTTTTTTTACCTTCAATTCTCCTTTCTTCATTCTCATTTCTCAATTCAAATCCTTTCTCCATTCTCATTTCTCAATTCAAATTCCTTTCTCGATTCTCGATTCTCAATTTCCATTTATTGAATGGTAAAACTTGGTATGTATTTTGCTATATATATTAGTAAATAAAATAAGGGGGCTGTGAAATGAGTTATTTAGAAATTTATAATAGATTAAGAGAATGCGCAGAAAAAGAAATAAAGAAGAAAAGGAAAGATAAAATTAGAGCTGTTTTAGGATATTCTATATGCAGTATTAGTGTAGGAGCTAACGAAGTATTAAAAGAATTACAAAACACGCTTGTGGTTGAACAACTAGACAATGTAATTATAGAAACTACAGGATGCAATGGTCTTTGTCATAAAGAACCTTTATTAAATATTATTACATCTGAAGGTATTCAATATTCTTATGAATTAGTAACACCAGAAAAGGCTAGAGCAATACTTATCTCTCACGCTTTATATGATGAATTTATACCAGAATATCTAATAAAAGAACAAAAGGGGGAATTTTAATGAATTGTTTGAAAAATGACATTGAATCAATTATTGAAAAAATAGGTAATACCCCAGATAAGCTAATAGAAATATTAATTGAAGTTCAACGTCAATCTGAGGAAAATTACATTTCAAAAGATGCATTAAAAATTATATCAAAAGAACTAAAAATATCTTTAAGCAAGGCATATGGAGTAGCTAGTTTCTATTCAATGCTTTCTACTAAGAAAAGAGGAAGGTATGTTATTCAAATCTGTAACAGTGCACCATGTTATATGAATGGAGGTAAGCAGGTAAAAAAATATTTTGAAGATATTCTAGGAATAACAGTTGGTGAAATGACAGACGATGGATTATTTTCATTAGAATTTACAGGTTGTATAGGTACATGTGATAAAGCTCCTGCTGTTAAAATCAACGATAAAGTATACGGCAACTTAAATAAAGAAAAAGTAGAAGCTTTAGTTGATTCAATAAGAAAGGAGGAAGAGGTCTGTGATTTTAGTTTCTAAATTATGTGGAAAAATAAGTCCATTATCATTAAAAGATTATAAAGAAAATGGAGGGTTTGAAGCTCTGGAAAAAGCATTATTTAAAATGAAAACTGAACAGATCATTGATGAAGTAAGAGCTTCTAATTTAAAAGGTAGAGGCGGAGCAGCCTTTCCAACAGGTCTTAAGCTACAATTTGTAGCTTCAGAAAAGAGTGATATCAAATATATAATATGCAATGCCGATGAAGGAGAACCGGGAACATTTAAAGATAAAATATTGCTAGATGGATGTCCTTTTCAAATAATTGAGGGAATGATAATCTCTGCTTTAGCAGTTGGAGCAAGTTATGGATATATTTATATAAGAGGTGAATATCCTCAAACTAAAGATTTGCTAAAAAAAGCAGTTAACATACTTAAAGAGGAAGGTTTTTTAGGTAAGAATATTTTAGGAACAGATTTATGTTTTGATATTGAAGTAAGAACAGGTGCCGGAGCGTATGTATGTGGAGAAGAAACTGCATTAATAGAATCAATTGAAGGTAATGACGGTAGGTCAAGATTTAAACCTCCATATACTGCAAATAAAGGTTTGTGGGGAAAACCAACACTTGTAAATAATGTTGAAACTTTAATAAATATACCTTATATTATATCTCTTGGATCTGAAGAGTATAAAAAGTTCGGAACTAAGTCCAGCAGTGGAACAAAGCTTCTGTCTATATCAGGCTGTGTCGCAAATAAAGGAGTTTATGAAATAGAATTTGGTATGACTATAAGAGAAATAATAAATGAAATATGTGGAGGAGTAGAAACAGATAAAGAAATTAAATTTGTTCAATTAGGCGGGTCATCTGGAGCAGTATTGCCTGCGGAAATGCTAGATATAAAAATTGATTTTGATGAGCTTAATAAGCTTGGTATAGGTCTAGGTTCAGGTGCAATGTTTGTAGGAGATGAATCTATATGTATATTAGATTTTGTTAAAACTACAATGGAATTCTTTAAACACGAAAGTTGTGGTAAATGTACTCCTTGCAGAGAAGGAAACAGGCACATAAACAAAATCTTGAATAGAATAATAGAGGGTAAGGGTTCAAATAGAGATTTAGAACTTTTAGTTGATATATGCGAGTTAATGAAAGATACTTCACTTTGCGGATTAGGCCAATCTGCACCAACAGCTTTATTAACTACAATGAAATATTTTGAAGAAGAATATAAAGAGCATATAGAAGGGTTTTGTAGAGCAGGAATATGCAATCTAAAAAAGGGGGCAGTAGTTTATGGATAATGTAAATATTACTATAAACGGTGTTGCCGTAAGTGTAAAAAAAGGAACAACAATATTAGAAGCATGTAAAAAAATAAATATTAATATACCTACCTTATGTTATCATCCTGACCAAGAGCTAAAAGGAAACTGTAGAGTATGTGTTGTGGAAGTAGAAGGTCAGCCTAGACTTCAACCTTCCTGCTGTACTCCTGTGACACAAGGTATGGTTATTAAAACAAACTCAAAAAGAGTTAGAGAAGCACGAAAGGCAATAGTTGAACTTATTCTTGCAGCTCATAACTGCAACTGTCTAACATGCATAAGAAATAATAATTGTGAACTGCAAAATATCAGTAGGGAATTAGGTATTGATTCAGTAAGGTTTGATAATGTAGAAGAAATACTTCCATTAGATAATAGTAACCCTAGTATAGTTAGAGATGGCAGTAAATGCATAAAATGTGGAAGATGTGTTGAAGTATGCAGCAAAGTTCAAGGGGTAGGTGCTATATATAATATTAACAGAAGTCATGACATGAGAATTGCACCAGCTTATGAAGAGGGATTAAATAATGTTCCATGTGTATACTGCGGTCAGTGTATTAATGTATGTCCAGTTGGAGCTATTTATGAAAAAAATGATATTAACAACGTATGGAAAGTATTAGATGATAAATCTAAACACGTTGTAGTTCAAGTAGCTCCAGCTGTTAGAGTTTCTATAGGAGAAGAATTTGGATTTGATGCCGGCTCTATAGTTACAGGTAAAATAGTCTCTCTTTTAAAAAGAATAGGATTTGATAGAGTATTTGACACTAATTTCACCGCTGATTTAACCATCATTGAAGAAGGAAACGAATTACTCCATAGAATAAAAAATGGAGGTAAACTTCCAATGATGACTTCCTGTAGTCCGGGTTGGATAAGATATGTTGAATATTTTTATCCGGAGTTACTAGAAAATGTTTCAACTTGTAAATCGCCCCAGCAAATGTTTGGAGCACTAGCAAAATCTTATTATGCTGAAAAATACAAAATCAATCCTGAAAATATTGTTGTTGTTTCAATAATGCCGTGTACTGCTAAAAAAGCAGAATGTATAAGAGATGAAATGAACGACAGCGGTTATCAAGATGTAGATTTTGTGTTAACAACTAGAGAACTAGTAAGAATGGTACACCAATCAGGAATTAATATAAATAAAATAGAAGAAAAAGACTTTGATGATCCATTCGGTATAACTACAGGTGCTGCTGCTATATTTGGTGCAACAGGGGGAGTTATGGAAGCCGCCTTAAGAACGGTATATGAAATAGTTACTGGAAACGAATTAAAGAATATTAACCTAACAACTGTCAGAGGAATAGACGGTATAAAAGAAGCAGAAATACCAGTCGGTGATCTAAATGTTAAAGTTGCAGTTGCTAACGGATTAAACAATGCAAAAATTATTCTAGATATGATTAATGAAGGAAAAGCCGATTACCATTTTATTGAGATAATGGCTTGTCCGGGGGGATGTATAGGTGGCGGAGGTCAGCCTATACCAGGAAATATTGAAGTCAAAAAACAAAGAATGGACGGCATATACAATGTAGATAAAAGTAAATTAATAAGAAAATCTCATAAAAATCCTGCAATAATTAAACTGTACGAAGAATATTTAGGAGAACCCCTAGGACACAAATCTCACAAATTGCTCCACACACATTACGCCAAAAGAGAACTCTATGAAGTGTAAAGATAAAAGATAAAAGTGTATAGTTAAGGTAGCTTTACTAACGTAAAGCAATATAAACTAACAAATAAAAAAATAAGGTTATAAATATAAATAACCTTATTTTTATTTCTACTCCTGTTTTTCTACTTTCCAACCTTCCAACTTGCCAACTTCCTTAACCATTTAATAACAACTCGTTTATTGGTCTTCCGGGTGGTACTATAGGATAGACACTATCATCTTGATTTATTATACATTCTATAAATATAGATTCATTTAAATTTTTTGTTTTTTCAAGTACTTCTCTAAAATCAGTTAAATTGTCTACTTTATATCCCTTTATACCATATGAATCAACTAACTTTATATTATCTACAGAATCATAAATATCAGTTTCAGAATATCTTGCATTACTAAACATTCTCTGCCATTGTCTTACCATTCCAAGAGTATGGTTGTTAATCATTATAATCTTAACAGGAATCTTATACCTTGATAATGTAGTCAATTCACAACAGTTCATTCTAAAACTTCCATCTCCAGTTATAAGAATAACATCTTTTTCTGGGTTACCTATTTTGGCACCAATAGCAGCTCCCAAGCCATAACCCATAGTTCCTAAACCTCCTGAAGTAACCAATTCACAAGATTTTTTAAATTTCCAAAATTGTCCCGTCCACATCTGATGCTGTCCGACATCTGTTGCTATAATAGTATTTTCTTTGTAATATTTATTTGCTGTTTCTAATATATTTTTGGGATTAAAACTTACATTATCATTACTATTATCTTTGAAAGAATTAATAGTCTCAAGCCATTTAGATCTATCTCTCACTTCTATTTTATCTAATAAACTTCTAAGTATAGGCTGCATATCTCCTATCAATGGTATACAGTTATTTGAGTTTTTATCTATTTCTGTGCTATCAATATCTATATGGATTATCTTTGCCTCTGGTGCAAATTCATCAGGCTTACCTATAACTCTATCACTAAAACGAGCTCCTACAGCAATCAATAAATCACTTTTAGTCACAGCTAGATTAGCTTCTTTATTTCCGTGCATACCTACTAAACCTAATGATAATTTATGATCTCTAGATATAGTTCCAAAACCCATAAAACTATTAACTGTAGGTATTTGATTTTTTTCAATGATTTTAACTAGTAAGTCATCTGACTTTGAAATTCTAACTCCACCACCAGCATATAGAACAGGTTTTTTAGCATTATTTATAAGATTTACTGCCTGCATTATATCATTATCATCTGGAATATGGTTTTTTACTTTTATATTAACATCAATATTATTATACTCATAATTAGCTAAAAAAACATCTTTCGGTACATCAACTAGTACAGGGCCGGGTCTTCCTTCCTGAGCTACTAATAAAGCTTCTTTTATTGTCTTCTCGAGATTTTCAACACTTTTTACTAAATAATTATGTTTAGTAATAGATAATGTAACACCAGTAATATCAATTTCTTGAAAAGAATCTTTTCCGAGCAGAATATTAGGAACTTGACCAGTAATTATTACCATAGGTACAGAATCCATATAAGCTGTAGCTATGCCAGTAATAGTATTTGTAGCTCCGGGTCCTGATGTAGCAAATACTACACCAACCTTTCCAGTAGTTCTTGCATAAGCATCAGCAGCATGAACCATATGCTGTTCATGGGCTGGTCTAAAATGTTTAAAATAATCAAGTTCATCATATAAAGCATCATATAATGGTATTACTGCTCCGCCCGGATAACCAAAAATAGTATCTACATCATTTTCTCTTAAACATTTTAATAGTATTTGTGATCCTGATAATTTCATAATAAATCTCCTCTTAATTAAGATAAAAATTAAGAGTGAAAAAGTTAAAAGTTATAGTTAAAATTGCTTAAGCAATTTTTTATTATGTGAATTAGAACTAAAAGAATTCAATTAATAAAATATAATTGTCACACAACTATTCACTTTTATCTTTTCACTTTTATCTTTCTATTTGCAAATCGCTCCTGTTGATGCAGATGTAACACTTTTAGCGTACTTTCCAAGGTAGCCTTTATAAGTAATTTCTTTTATATTAGTTGTTTTCTTTCTTTCATTTAATTCTTCTTCATCCACTAATAAGTTTAGTTTTCCATTTATTATATCTATCTCTATTTTATCCCCATCTATTATATATGCTATAGGTCCACCTTCATTTGCTTCAGGTGATACGTGCCCTATTGCCGCACCTCTTGTTCCACCAGAAAATCTTCCATCTGTTATTAATGAAACTTGTTTATCAAGACCCATTCCTGCTAAAGCTGATGTTGGCGTAAGCATTTCTCTCATTCCGGGACCTCCTTTAGGTCCTTCGTATCTTATAACAACACAATCTCCAGCTTTTATTTTATTTTTTAATATTGCATCCACTGCTTCTTCTTCTGATTCAAATACTCTTGCATTAGCTGTTACTTTCATCATTTCTTGAGCTACAGCAGACTTCTTAACTACTGCACCATCAGGAGCTAATGTTCCAAACAATACTTGAATTCCTCCTGTTTGGCTGTAAGGTTTATCTACTGATGCAATAATTTTTTCACCTTTCTTTTCTTTGCCTTTTATTTGTTCACTAACTGAATTTGTAGACACAGTTAATGCATCTAATTCAATCAAATCCCTTTTAGATAATTCATTCATTACTGACATTATACCGCCTACTGCATTCAATTCTTCTATATGATATGGTCCTGCAGGACTTAATTTGCATAAGTTTGGTGTTTTTTTACTAATTTCATTTATTTTTTGTAAATTCATCTCTACTTCTGCTTCATTAGCTATGGCAGTTAGATGAAGAACTGTATTTGTTGAGCATCCTAAAGCCATATCAACTGTTAAAGCATTTTTAAATGCTTTTTCTGTAAGAATATCTCTAGGTTTTATATTTTTCTCAACAAGCTCCATTATTTTCATACCTGACAATTTAGCTAATCTCTTTCTTTCTGAATAAACAGCCGGTATAGTACCATTACCAGGTAAAGCCATCCCTAATGCTTCAGTCATACAATTCATAGAATTTGCTGTAAACATTCCTGCACAAGAACCACATGTAGGACATGCTGTATCTTCTAATTCTGCAAGTTCGTCAGCAGTGATCTTATCTGCTGCTGCTGCGCCTACACCTTCAAATACAGTTATTAAATCAGTTTTTTGTCCATTGTTATTTCCTGCTAACATAGGTCCGCCGCTTACAACTATAGCTGGAATGTTTAATCTTGCTGCTGCCATCATAACAGCAGGTACAATTTTATCACAGTTTGGTATTAAAACTAAGCCATCTATTCCATGTGCTTTTACCATTATTTCTATACTATCTGCTATTAATTCTCTACTTGCTAGAGAATATTTCATACCTTCATGATTCATTGCTATGCCGTCACAAACTGCTATTGCTGGAAACTCTAACGGAGTTCCCCCAGCTAAAAGAATTCCTTTTTTAGCAGCTTCTGCTATTTCTCTTAACCCAACATGTCCCGGCACTATTTCATTAAATGTATTTACCACGCCTATAAATGGTCTTTTTATTTCTTCATCAGTTAATCCTGATGCTTTTAGCAGTGATCTATGAGGAGCTTTCTGAATTCCACATTTTACAGATTTACTGTTCATATTTTACACATTCCTTCCTATATCTCAACTCTAGTTCATAAGTATTACTACTTATTTCTCTTCTTCAATCCATGACATCATATTTCTTAAGTTTTTACCAGTTTCAACAAGCTTATGATCTAATTCTCTGTTCTTTATTGCATTAAATACTGGTCTTCCTGCTTGGTTTTCTAAAATCCATTGATTTGCAAATCTTCCTGTTTGAATCTCGTCTAACACTTTCTTCATTTCTTTTCTTGTTTCTTCATTGATTATTCTTCTACCAATCATGTAGTCACCATATTCAGCAGTGTCACTTATGCTGTATCTCATTTTTTCAAATCCGCCTTCATAAAGAAGATCTACAATAAGTTTCATTTCATGAAGACATTCAAAATATGCTATTTCTGGCTGATAACCTGCACCTGTTAATGTATCAAAACCTGCTTTTATTAGTTCTGTAACACCACCACATAATACAGCTTGCTCTCCAAATAAATCAGTTTCAGTTTCTTCTTTAAATGTAGTTTCTATAGCTCCTGCTCTTGTTCCACCAATACCTTTTGCATAAGCCAATGCTAAATCTTTACATTTACCTGTGTAATCTTGCTCAACAGCAATAAGTACAGGTACTCCTTTTCCTTCTTGATATACTCTTCTTACAAGATGACCTGGTCCTTTAGGTGCAACCATAAATACATCAACATTTGCAGGTGGAACAATTTGATTAAATATAATATTAAATCCATGTGCAAATGCTAAAGCATTTCCTTCTTCAAGATAAGGAGCTATACTTTCCTCATAAAGTTTCTTTTGTTTTGTATCTGGTGCAAGTATCATTATTACATCTGCTGATTTAGAAGCTTCTGCTACTGACTTTACTTCAAGTCCATTAGCTTCTGCCTTTGCCCATGATTTACTTCCTTCATATAATCCTACAACTACTTCTATTCCACTTTCTTTTAAGTTAAGTGCATGTGCATGTCCCTGACTTCCATAACCAATAATAGCTACTTTTTTTCCTTCTAAGAATTTTAATTCTGCATCTTTGTTATAGTACATTTTACTCATTTTTTAAATTCCTCCTATTTTTTTAATATATTTTTATTATTAACTTTTGAATATAAAAAAACCCCTGTTTTTCCTATAATATTTTAAAAAATATATAGGGACAGAAGTTGTTTTCCGCGGTACCACCCTACTTCACAGTTGGTAACTGACTCATTATCCATTAACACAGGTTGTGTTCTGCTTAATAACTTAAGCTTTCAGCAGAAAACTCAGGAGTGAGTATTACATATAGTTAAAATATCAGCTTACACCATACGCTGACTCTCTTAAATTTTATCCTATATCTTTGTCTCCGTCACAGTCTTATAATTAATTATTATTTTGTTATTTTATCCATTATAGTAAGACTGTATGAGTTTGTCAACAATTTTTATCAGTTTTCAAAAGTTAACTTCATTCCCTATTAAATTATCAAATTTGCTATATTTCTTTTATATCATAAACATCAACTAACTTTTTCATTTGAAGCACAGCTCTATCAAACCCAATATTCTTTTCGTCTTCTAATGTTACAATTAATCTTGTTTTATTACTGTCTATTGTCTTCATAGTAAATTCTCTAACTGAAAAGTTTTTTCTTCTTAAAGTTGTCAAAACTCTTGCTGCTGAATCCATTCCACTAGATACCTTAAAGCATACTGTTCTGCACATATTTAAAATCCTCCTATTTTTTATTTTCGAACTTGAAAATAAGATAAAAAAAAACCTTTCGTCTCTACATACATAACTTTTATGTATATAGGGACGAAAGGTCTTCGCGGTACCACCCTATTTTACGATATAAAAAAATCGCCTCATTCAAGTCGAAAAAAATTCATAATTTTTTTGAACTCTATCCGTATAACGCCGGCACACGTCTTCATCTACTTGGTTTGCTTTCGAATCAGAAGCTCAGGAGTGATTATTTTATATCCAGATAACACTGATTCTCACCAAACATCAGCTCTCTTTAGTCATCATGTTGAATATTTTTCTCTCCGTCAACGCTTTATTTTTTTATAATTATATACACTTGTTTTACCAATGTCAACACTTTTTTTGTTAAAAGGTCAAATTACAATATATTAACTATAATGATATATACTAGAAGATTAACATGTGTAATTAAAAATCCAAAAAAAGAAACACTTTGGTAGTGAACTACCAAAGTATTTCCTGAAGAAATTTAAAAATGAAAAAAAAATTAGTATCGTTAAATATATATTGTATTGGTTTATCTATATTATACCATCGTTACATTATATTGTAAAGCGAATTTTGTGTATTTTGTAAATAAATAACATGTTAAATTTTTTACTTGACAAACCGTTTTTTTATATATAAAATCTAAATCAAAATTTTAAATAATATTATCCGTCGATAGAGACAGGTATTTAGTCATTAGCTTTTAGAGAGCTGTCGTTTGGTGAAAGATAGCAGCCTTGACTTCATACAAATCACTCTTGAGGACTTTTCTGAATAAAGTAAGAAACAGCGTTTAGCCCCGTTATAAGGCTTAGGTTTATTAGAACTGAACGAGCGATGTATATTTATACATAATTAAGGTGGTACCGCGAATGTTTTCGTCCTTTAGGATTGATAATATTCGCGTTTTTTATTTTACTAGTAATATTTAAAATAAAAAAGGAAATTTTTCGTTAGAAATTAACCATTAATATACTAATTAAGCTCAAGTTATTTCAATGTCTATACATTCAACTATCACTTAGTCAATATTTTAAAAAGGAGGGTTTTACATGTCATCTTTAGCACTAAATAATTTACTTGATGATAATAAACATGAAAAATGCATTAGGAACGCAAAAGGAAAGTTAAAGGGAATTATTAAGGAAACAAACTTAATTCATAGTGATTTTTTTAGTAAGGAATTTGGTAATAATATTTACTTAAAACCAGAAAATTTGCAGTTTACAGGTTCATTTAAAATTAGAGGAGCTTTTAATAAAATCGCAAATCTTTCAGAAAAAGAAAAAACAAATGGAATCATTGCTTCATCTGCTGGAAACCACGCTCAGGGAGTTGCTTATTCAGCTCAAAAACTAGGATTGCAGTCAGTCATAGTTATGCCTAACATTACACCTTTAATCAAAGTTAATGCTACAAAATCTTATGGTTCAGAAGTTGTACTTCATGGTAATGTATATGATGAAGCATATAATGAAGCTTTAAGATTAGCTGAATCTAAAGGATATACATTTGTTCATCCATTTAATGATTATGATGTAATCTGCGGACAAGGTACAATAGGTGTAGAAATAATTGATCAGCTAGCAGATGTTGATGAAATACTTGTTCCTATCGGAGGCGGTGGATTAATTAGTGGCATTGCTCTTGCTGCAAAATCAATAAATCCTAATATAAGAGTAATAGGTGTTGAACCTCTAGGTGCTATGACAATGAAATCATCTATTGATAAAGGAAAGGTTGTTGAACTAGACATTGTAAAAACTACTGCTGAAGGTGTAGCCGTTAAAAAGCCGGGAGATTTAACTTTTAATTTAGTTAATAGATATGTTGATGGCATAATAACAGTTTCAGAAGAAGATATAATGGAAGCTCTTTTACTCCTCTTGGAAAAGCACAAAATTATAGCAGAAACAGCTGGAGTTTTATCACTTGCCGCTCTAAAGAAATTAAATGTTAAAAACAAGAATATTGTATGTGTATTAAGTGGTGGAAATATTGATGTAGTAACTATTTCATCAGTAGTAAATAAAGGATTAATTTCAAGAGGAAGGATTTTTTGCTTTTCTGTTGATTTACCAGATACTCCAGGTCAATTATTGAAAATTTCGCAAATATTATCTAATTTAGGCGGCAATGTAATTAAACTAGAACATAATCAATTCAAAGCAACAGATAGATATATGAACGTACAACTAGAAGTAACTGTAGAAACCAACGGTCACAAGCATATCAATCAAATAATAAAAACTCTTAAAAAAGAAAAATTTTACATTAATAGAGTATATTAATAATTATACAGTGATTTTAATATTTATTATTAATAAGTAGAAAATAGGATATACTA
Organism: Tissierellales bacterium; assembly: GCA_018433765.1. Taxonomy (GTDB): domain Bacteria; phylum Bacillota; class Clostridia; order Tissierellales; family Sedimentibacteraceae; genus SM3-B41. The sequence continues at coordinate 186,855 of JAHDQO010000004.1, read as the reverse complement.
TCCTATTTTCTGATTTTACTTTGATAAATATAAATTGATTCTTTATATTAAGGATTTAAATAAAAAACTTCAATTTTTTGTTGCTTTTTGTCTAAAAAAATATTATTATAGTCATGGAATCTTTAAACTGATACAGAGATATCAGGAAGGTTGAAATGTAACTAAATTATTATAAACTCACTCTACCTTCCTATGTCTATTATCAGGAAGGACTTTTTAATTATAGCCCAGTGAGGCGAAAAAAGTAGGAGGAGTTAAAATGACAGAAACAAACTATTCACAAAAACTAACCATAAAGAATTTTATCCTAGGTATTCAACACTTAATTGCAATGTTCGGAGCTACTGTATTAGTTCCTATATTGACAGGTCTTGATATATCTGTAGCTTTATTTTCTGCTGGAGTAGGAACACTCGTCTTTCATATTTGTACAAAGAAAAAAGTACCAGTATTCTTAGGATCGTCTTTTGCATTTATTTCACCAATAGTAGCTGTATCTGAAGCATATGGTTCTACTAGATATGCACAAGGAGGAATTGTAGCAGCAGGACTTATTTATGTATTATTTTCATTAATTGTTAATAAAATTGGTGTTAAAAAGATAAGAAAACTGTTGCCGGCACAAGTAGTTGGCCCAATGATTATAGTTATAGGTCTAAGGTTAATACCTACAGCTTTAGATAATGCTTCAAAATTTTGGCCTCTAGCAATAATTACTTTAGGTTCAGCAATACTTATTAATCTGTTTGGTAGAGGATTTTTAAAGCAGCTTAACATCGTTTTAGCTGTAATAATAGGATATACAGCTTCTATGATTATAGGAAAAATTGATACAAGTTTAATAACTTCAGCAAAATTAATTGATGTTCCTAACTTCACATTACCAATATTTGATATAGGAGCTGTTATGGTAATTGCACCTATTGTACTTGCTGTATTTATGGAGCATATAGGTGATGTTACTACAAACGGACAAGTTGTTGGTCAAAACTTTATTGAAGATCCAGGTTTAAATAAAACTTTGTTAGGAGATGGATTAGCAACTCTTATTGCTGGTTTCATAGGAGGGCCCGCTAATACAACTTACGGAGAAAATACAAGCGTATTAGCCATTACTAAAAATTATAATCCTGTTAATATAAGGATTGCAGCTATATTTGCTATAATTCTGTCTTTCGTAGGAAAATTTAGCGGTATACTAAACAGCATACCTGTTCCTGTAATGGGTGGTATATCTCTAATGCTTTACTGTATGATATCTTATGTAGGAGTACAAACTATAAAAAGAGAAAAAGTTGAGTTTAATGTTACAAATACAATTATTATGCTAGTTATTCTCTTTATAGGTTTAGCTGAAACATATTTTAATTTACCTATATATTTAAAGATAAATAATCAAATTCATTTTGGTGATCTAAGCTTAGCAGCTGTTATAGGAATAGTACTAAATTTAATTTTAAATAGAAAGTAAACTTCAAAGAAAGTGCGACCGTCATTAGTCGCACTTTCTTTATTTCTTTAATTGACTTACCGACACATTCATTTAAAAACATCCCAATTATAATATACATTGACATTTGTTAATATTAGAATTATAATTATAGATATTGAATACTGTTATCAATTAAATCTAGTGCTAATTAAGGACAAACTATGGATAGAAGAAAAAATCATATGTCATACTTTGGAATTGGACCTATATATGTAACCATTTGTAGTGTTCTAACTGTTATTGGAATTAAAATTGCAAAATACTATCCATTAACCAAGGGAATTATTCAGAATTTTAATATTCTATTTAAAGTAATTTCTGTAATATGCATTGCTATAGGACTAATATTATGGATATCAAGTGTGCTAATTTCAAAAATTGATAAAAACATTAAAGAAAATAAACTAGTAAGTACAGGTGTATATGCTTGGGTAAGGAATCCAATTTATTCAGCCTTTTCCTTTATATTTACAGGCGTTTTATTTTGGCAGAACAATATATTTCTACTTATTTTACCTTTGTTTTTTTGGGTAATCATGACTATACTAATTAAAAAAGAAGAAACTATATTACGCAGCACTTTTGGACAGCAATATATTAACTATACAAAACAAGTAAATCGATGTATACCATGGTTTCCTAAAAAGTAAAAAAATATTTCATTGACAAATCTATATATTTTTGCTAATATAGACTAGCAGACAAAAATGAATATTGATATGGGCGTATAGCTCAGCTGGGAGAGCACCTGCCTTACAAGCAGGGGGTCATAGGTTCGAGCCCTGTTACGCCCACCATAAAAAAACGAAGCAATAAAGCTTCGTTTTTTATTTGAAAGCATTTAATAAGTTATCTATACCATATTTCCAATTTTTTTAACCCTACACTGACTAATTCTTCAACTGCATCAAAACTTTTATACTGAAAAATGAAGTATTATAATTTATTCTATAGATGTGCTAACCATAATACAACAAAAAAGGTGTTGAAATAATATTTCAAACACCTTTATATTTATAATTTTATCTATAAATTTGTTCTGAAGTTCTATCTCTATAATTATGGTTATGCTCTCTATCTACACTTGTAACACCTATAACATAATGGATATGACCTGTTTCTGTCGGTATTGGTCTGCTTGTATATCCCCTATAAAAATGCCTATGATTATTATCTACTGAAGTGTAGCCTTCATAATAATGCACGTGACCTCCACGAGCAGGTACTTGAATATTTGTAATACCATTATATCTATGAGTGTGTCCTCTATTTAAAGAGGTTGTTCCTTCATATCTATGAACATGAGCTCTTGGATATACCTGCTGCATGTAATTATTCAATATAATCTCTCCCTTTCTCAATAGTTGATAATTTACAGTGTATATTTGATAATTAATGGTAACTTTACTAATGTAAAGTTAAATAGTTTTATAATTCCAAATTTTAAATTTTAATCTATACTAATATAATATTCATTTTCTAAATAAGCGGTATTAATATCTAAATAATATTTTTAAATTAAATAATGTTATTTGTTTATTAAAATCAAAAATTATTATATAATATGGTATTATGATATAAATAGAAGATATTATAGTATAAATATACTTAATCAATATATAAATTTAATAGGAGGTATTATTATGCATTATTTCAATAATTTTTTCCCTTATTACGCAATAAACTCAATATTTTTTATATTTGTAGTAATTCAAATTTTACTTGCTGTATTTGTTTATAAAGATAGTAAAAAAAGAGGAATGGAACCTATTTTATGGACATTAATAGTATTTTTAGTTCCTAATTTTATAGGTTTAATTATATACCTAGTTGTAAGAAATACTCATAAAACTAACCCATATATGAATAATTTAAAATGCAGAAATTGTGGCACTCCAATACAAAAAAATTGGAAAGTATGTCCTAACTGCATGACTAAACTAGATAACACAGACTCTATAATTAATAAAGAGACTATGCAGTATAGTTCAAAACAAACATCAACTCCAAAATATACAACTAATACACATTACAACACTAGTCGAAAATCAAAGTACAATGATTTTTATGAAGACGGTAATAAAGATAATAAAGTTATAATTATAATAATTATTGTTGCAGTAGTTGCTGCTATTGGATTTTTTATCTTAAATTTTGCTCCAACTAGATTTATTAATAACTCTAATACTCATATTTTTAGTGAACAGAATGAATCTTCTCACCACATAAATAAAAGTTTCTCTTGTTGGGATGGAACTGAGGAGAAAAAAATAAATATTGAAAAAGATGGTAATTTAGTTATAGACTATGACCTCAACTGCGATAAGGGTTTATTATATGCTGCTTTAAAAGATGATAATAATAAGCTAGTACAAACTTTTTCTCCAAATGAAAATGGCAGTTTAGTAATAGAGGTAAAAGAAGAAGAAGAATATTTTCTTATATGCAAAGGTGAAAAAGCAAAAGGTAGGTTTTCTTTTGAATTCAATGTAAATTAAACAAAAACATTATAAATAAATTAGAAATAAGCGGTAAATAACTATATACTTTTAAGTTAATTACCGCTTATATTCAAACTGTGTATAAATCAAAAGTTGTTTTTTTATTTATATAAAGGGATAGATACTTGAAAGATGGTTCCCTTAATTGAATCCTTTACTTTTATATCTGAGTCTTGTTTTTTCAAAAGTTTATATACTAATGAAAGCCCAAGCCCTGTTCCAGAGAAATTTTTAGATCTATTCTTGTCTACTGTGTAAAATGGTTCAAAGATTCTACTCTTATGCTCATCTGGTATCCCTATTCCTGTATCTTCGATTTCAATGATATTTTTCTCGTCTTTGATATAACTCTTTATAATTATCTTTCCATTATTTTTGTTATATTTGATTGCATTGTCAATTAGATTAATAAATATTTGCATGAAACTATCTCTATCTATATAAATTTCAACAGGTATTATATCATATATAATTTGAATTCCAAATTTTGATGCTTTTCCACTCATACGCTCTATAATTTCTGTTAGAAGTACTTGAGAGTCAATTCTTTCTTTTTTAAGCTCAAAATCGTATTTTTCCATACTTGATAAATATAATATATTTTCTATCATATTATCTAATCTTTTTAGCTCTTTATCAGCAATTTCTTTTGATCTGTCTACCATATCTTCATCATCATCGTATAAAGTGATTAAATCTAATTGAGCTTTAATAACAGTAATAGGAGTTTTAAATTCATGTGTTATATTACCTATGAATTCTTTCTGTTTTTTTTCTAACTTTTGAAGCTTTTCTAGTGCAGCTTGCAGTTTTGATTTTTCTATATTAATCTCTTCTATATTGTCTTGAATTTTATTTGACATTGCAACTATACCCTTACTCAACTCTCCAAGTTCATCATTTGTATTAATTATTGAAACCGCATCATAGTTACCATCTTCAACAAACTTAACTGACTTTTTTAGTTGAATAATTTTTTTGACAAAGCACCAAAAATAAAGTGAAGCTGCTAATAAAGCTATGATTATAGACACTATACCAACTTTGATAAAAAGTTCTTTAATATCTTCGTAAAACACTCTTTGTTTTTTTACATTATACTCTATTTTTAGAACACCAATCTGATCATTAAAATCATATACTGGCGCTGCGTAAACAATTGTATCTCCTATTTGTTGATAAACAATGTTGTTATCCAATGCTTTCATAATAATTTCTGTATACTCATTTTTATCATTAATCACCTTGTCACTACTGCCTATTAATTTACCATTTTTATCGTATAGAATTGTGTTTATATTTAATAAACTTCCTAACTCAATGCTTAACTCTCTAGCACTATCTATATAAAAATATTCAAAATTTTCATATTTACTTAAATAAAACTTCTGTCGTATGAAAAGATTAGCCGTCTTACTATTGTCTTTTAGAAAAGTTTCATACGATACTCTTTGATTATCTTCAATTCCTCTTAAAGTTAATGTACTAATAATTAGAAGGTTAAATATCAATAACAAAATAATAAAAATCGTGAATTTTCTCTTTATGCTAATTTTCATTTATATCCGCCACAGCTTTATATCCGATTTTTGGTACTGTCTTAATTAAGCTTCCATATCTTCCTAACTTTTTTCTTATTCTTTGTATATGTATATCTATGGTTCTTGTTCCTCCGAGATATTCCTGTCCCCAAACTCTATCTAAAATAACTTCTCTAGAAAAAGTAACCCTTTTATTGTTCATTAAAAATGCTAACAGGTCAAACTCTTTTGGTTTAAAATACACTACTTCTCCATCTAAATAAACAATTCTATCTTCAAATTTAATCTTGAAAGTATCATATGAAAAACAATCTTCTTCATGCAACACATTGCTTTTTTCTATTCTTCTGCAAAGAGATCTTACACGAGCTATTAGCTCTGGAATATCAAAAGGTTTTGTTATATAATCATCTGCTCCTAGTTCTAATCCTAATACTTTATCAATCAATTCACTCTTAGCAGTCAACATAATTATTCCAAAAAACATATTATTTGAAACTTTTTTCAATATATCAAAACCATTGTATTTTGGCATCATTACATCTAATATTAAAATTTGAGGATTTTGTATTCCTATAATTTCTAATGCTTCCTCACCGTCATATGCTGTATATACTTCATAATTTTCTCGCTTAAGTGCATAAGCAATAGAATTAGCAATATTTTTTTCATCATCGGCAACTAACACTTTTGTTCTCATCTGCACACCTTCTTTATGAGTGATATAAACTAAACCAGTTTTTAAATATTACAATTAATTTAATGTAACCACATTAGTTACATACTTGTTTTCATCTGTCTCTCTATCTAAGTCAGATTCTTTATAATAAAGTTTATCTGAAGCATCATTCCAATATAATCCTGGATCAATATTATCAGTTACATATACGGATATTTTCTTTCCAGAATTAAGATCACAGATATATGTCTTAACTTCATTAGCAAATTGGCAGCCTGCACAGTCTTCTATCATAGAGTAAGCCAATTTACTATGATCTAAAGACTCGCTATACTCATCAACAACACCTTCGTCTATTAGTTTACAGCGCTCTCCATTTTCGTCCAGCTTCCATATTTTCTTGTTGTTATCTCCAATTTCCTCTATTTCTATCATGCTACTAGTTGGATTTAATTTAAATCCATAAGTTTTATACGAATTATCACATTCCTCATATGTTTTTGTATCTAAATCATAAACATATTCTTGTCCATTTTCAGCACGTAACATTAACTTGTTTTGATTTTTTTCTGCATAAATTCCTCTACCTGGACTTTCTTTTTTATCCTGATACATTTCCTTTAAGAAATTCATATAATTTTCATTGTTTAGTAAATCATCATCAAGATCCCATTGAGCTATATACTCTTCAAAACTACTAGGAACTTCTTCCCTTATATTCTTTATTTCATCTGGTATCACAATCTGTTCCTTCTCACCAGTAGCTAAATTGTATTCATATACATCATACATTTTAGTTATAATTAATTTATTGTTATTTACTTTACCATGACTACTTATTTTTTCTTCTATCTTTTTAACTGTATGGTCTTTTAGATTAAATGCATGAACAGTTAGAGAAGTACTCCTCTTAGATTCTTTATATTCTTCTATTATACAATAGTCATTATTCAATTGTTTTTCAATTGGACTTAACCCTAGTATTTCAAAAACAACATCCTTATCAGTATTATCAGTTACTGTTATCATCTCATCGGTATTGCTATTAAAAATACAAACATTATCTACTTGTTTATCATTACTTATGCCTATAATTTCATCATTATTTAACCAACTTTCGGTGTAGAAATATTGAAGTTCATCAATCTCTTTAATCGCCAATACATCATTAATCTCTTGCTGTTGGTTTTCTAGAACTTTTATTTCTCCTTTTTCATTATTTACAGCTTCAGCACTGCATACTGTTGCACTTCCCAGCACCATACTTGCTGCTAATAAAATACTTACTTTCCTTTTTAGATTTTTTTTATTAATCATTATATCTACTCCTTTATTCTTTTTAACTACATTATAATTACATTTGATTTCTAAAGAATAAAAAATATGTTTCTGTTTTGTAAACTTATTTGAAAAACATATTATCACATTACAATGATATACTTTCTTTATATTAATTACAATAATTCTATATATCTTAAAATAACAACTGCACAAGTTCTTTTTTATGAGTATCAAATTAAACAAAACTTTTAAAAATATATTTAATTAATTTAACGTAATCACACTTGTTACAGACTTGTATCTATCATTTTCTTCATCATAGACATTATCTATATAATAAAACTTATTTGAAGTTTCATTCCAAAATACTAAATCAACATTTTCAGCTCCATATATAGGTACTTTCTTTCCAGAATTAATATTACAAATATATGCTTTAACTTTATTAGCAGATTGTTCATCTTCTGAGTCTTTTTCTATAAAATAAACTAATTTGTTATGATCTAAAGATTCACTATAACTTATATTATTACCTTCATCTATTATTTCACAACGCTCCCCATTGCCATTTACCTTCCATATTTTGCTACCCCCTACTTGTATTCTGCTATTTTCATCTGTTAAATCTAATATATATCCATAAGTGCTAAAACAATCATCATCTTCCTCAAACGTTTTACTATCTAAATGATAAACATAGTTTTTAAAGTAACCTGTGTCTATCATTAATTCGTTTTCATTTTTTTGTACAGATTTTATACAATTACTCTCTATTTGTTCTTGATACTTTTTTTTAAAAATATCCATATAAGAGTCATCTGCTCTAGCTTCATCCGACAACCCTATTAAATCTATACACTCTTCAAAAGTAGGAATTTCTTTTATTTTACTCATTAATTCATTTGGCAGTACAATCTGATTCTTTTCTCCAGTAGCTAAATTTAATTCATATATTTCATATCCTTTAGCTAAAACTAACTTATTGTTATTTAACACACCATAATCACTTACGCCTTCTTCTATAATTTTTAAAGAATTGTCTTCAAAATTAATCGAATATAAAATTAATGAAGTTTCCCATTGAGATTTCCTAAATTTACTTATTACACAATAATCATTATTCAATTGTTTTTCAATAGTACTTAACCCGAGTATTTTAAAAGTAACATCCTTATCAGTATTATCAGTTACTGCTGTCATCTCATTGGTCTCGCTATTAAAAATGCAGACATTGTCAATTTGATTATTTTCACTAATACCTATAATTTCTTCACTATTTAACCAACTCTTAGACTTAAAATATTGAAGTTCATCAATTTCTTTAATAGCTATATCATCAACATTTTGTTGACTATTTTCTGGAACTTTCGTATCTCCTATTTCATTCTTCACGGCTTCAACACCACATGCAGTTACACCTACAAGTACCATGCTTAAAGCCAAAAAAATACTCATTTTCCTTTTCAATTTACATTTGTTGATCATTATATTTACTCTCCTTTATTCTTTTTATCACATTATAAATAGCATAGATTTCTAAAGAATAAAAAATTTGTTTCCGTTATGTAAACTTTTTTGTAACATGCTTATATTTAAGCATATATATTCATATAGAAAATTTTAATAGAAGAGTTTTTATTAAAATAATAGATTTACTTTTTCATTAATTTGAATAGAGTCTTTAGTAACTATAGAATCATAAACTAAAACATTTACTCCACTATTAAAGGCTTCTTTTAATGCTTTAGTAAATTTAGGATCCATTTTTTCATTTGGAGTAAAATCTTGTATTTTATTCATTTGTATTAGGAAAAAAATATTTCCTTCATATCCATTTTGAACAGCATCTATCATTTCATATACATGTTTAGTACCTCTTTCAGTAGGAGCATCAGGAAACATTGCTAATCCATTTTCTTCGAGAGTAACACCTTTAACTTCTATAAAGCCTTCTTGTCCATTTTCTTTTTTATAATATATATCAAATCGTGAATTTTTATATTTTTTTTCTCTCTTTATTTCGACGGCATCTTTAAAATCTTTAAAAATTTCTTTTTCTAAACTCTCAAATACAACATAATTAGGAATCTGAGAATCAATGTTTATAAGTATATTATTTTTATAAATACTTATTAATGAATATCTTGTTTTTCTTTTTGGATTGCTTGATTCTTGTAAGTATACTTTTCTTCCTTCAACAAATAATTCTTTACATCTGCCAGTATTTTTTACATGAACTGTTTCAATACTACCATTTATTCTTACTTCAGCAATAAATCTATTTATCCTTTTTATAAAAGTTCCTTCAATAATATTATCATACTTCATTTATCTCACCTTTAATTTTTAATAAAAAAACCCATCATTTAATTATAAACTAAATAAGATGGGATATTGTCACTATATTACTTTACAATTAACAAAATTTTTTTACCTGTTCTAGTGTAGGCATTCCGCCTTGCGCACCAAATTTAGTAACTGATAAGGCTGCTGCTTTATTTGCAAATAATATGGCTTCTTCAATTTTATAGCTATTAATTACTGCTGATGCAAATGCTCCATTAAAAGTATCGCCAGCACCTGTTGTATCAACTACTTTAACTTTTTGAGCAGGAACTTGCTTTATACCTAAATTATCATGATATTTAACACCTTTAGAACCTTCTGTTATTAATAATTTTTCAGGATATTTTGATAGCAAAGATTGTACATTACTATCACCAAAAATTATTGAGCATTCATGTTCATTAGGTGTTAAAAACGTAACTTTATCTATTAACGACTGCTTAAGCTTAACAGCAGGAGCAGGATTTAAGATTGTCTTTATATTATTTTCATAACATAAATTAACTACATATTCAACTACTGAAATAGGAATTTCAAGTTGAAGTATTACAACTTTAGCATTTAATAACACATTTTTATGTTTATCTATTATTTCCTGGGTAATAGAATAATTAGCCCCCGGAATAACAATGATACTATTGTCTTCTTCTGCAAGAATAATGTTTGCAACACCGCTAGGAACATTATCTACTCTTTCTACTGATTTTGTATCTACATTGTTATTAGCTAAATTGTTTATTAAAAATTTACCATTTTCATCATTGCCTACACATCCTAGCATTGCTACATCAGACCCTAATCTAGATGCTGCAACAGCTTGATTGGCACCTTTGCCGCCCGGTATAATTTTAAAGTCATCTCCAAGTACTGTCTCACCAGCTTTTGGCCTAACTTTTGATGTAAAAACTAAGTCTGCATTAATACTTCCAACTACTACAATATCACGCATTTTATCTTCCTTTCAATTAGTCAAATTTATTATATCTTATTTATGTAACCAGCTTTTTATATATTGATCTTTTGTTAATGTAGGAATAAATTTTGATAAAACTTGTTTCATATCTATATCAGTTAACATATCATAAGCAGTTATTGCAAGTAATTTTGCCGGAATAATATATGCCATTTCTTCATCTTTAATATCAAAATCAAAATTATGATAATCTCCTATAAAACCGCTAAATCCAATCTGTATAACTGGAAAAAGTGAAGAAATGTCTGCTAAATCATCAGAAGCAAAAGTTTTACCTCCTCTAAATATATCTTCTTTTTTTACTAATTTTTCAGCACTCTTTACAATATAATCTGCTAGTGGACTAAAATAATTGCTTGGAAGATACCCAGGTATATTTTTTATTTCGCATTCACAACCTAACGCTTCTGCACAATGCTTAAAAGCGTTATCTATTTTGCTGTTTGCATCAAAAACCGCTTCAATTTCGCTTGCTCTAACATATGTCTCAATTACTACTTCATCAGGCACTGCATTTACAGCTGAACCACCTTTTTTTATAATAGGATGAAATCTTACATGATGGTCATCTTGGAAAGTTTCTCTTAAAAGTCCAACTGCATTAATTGCCAATGTAGCTGCATTTAAAGCATTCTTTCCTAGATGAGGATACGCTCCTGCATGTGCACTCTTACCCTTAAAAACTGCTGTTTTAGCTATAAAACCATTAGTCGAAACATCTGTTTCTATCTTATGTCCTTCTAACCCATTGCCGTGTGATGAAAGAAGTATATCTACATCATCTAATGCACCTTCAACTATGAGATTTTGCTTTCCTGAAAACGCTCTTATCTTTCCCTCTTTCATTAAATTAAGTCTATACTCAAAATCAACAAATTCTTCTGCTGGAGCAGTTATTAATGAAATTTTACCATTAATTTTGTCAAGTAATCCGCTTAATGCAAATGCTTTAAAAACAGCCATCATAATTGCCATTTGAGCATTATGTGCACAAGAATGAGCTGCATTATCTTCTTTGTTAGCATAAGGATGATTAATTGTTGGTGTTCCATCCATATCACATAACAGCCCTATGTGTAAACCATCACCTTTACCAATAGTTGCTTTCATACCTGTAATAGCAAATTCTTTGTATTCCTCTATATGAATATCTTTCAAAAAATCTTTTATAGTTTCCTTTGTCTTGATTTCTTTATAACCTAGTTCAGGATTTTTAAAAATTTTGTTTCCTACATCTATAATACTTTGTTTTTCATCTTCAATAATATTTATAAGTTTATCTTTATCCAATTAAATCACCCGACTTTCTTAAAATTAACCACTTAAATACACTGAAGAACACTGAATTGTGCTCCGTACTTTTTTAACGAAGGATGAGTAACTAGTAACGAGTAACAATGTTGATTTACTCATACTTCGCAAATCTTTTTATATAATTAATTATCTTATTTTGTTTTACGTAGTAAAACTTCCATATTTCTAGTTACTAGTTCCTCGTCTCTCGTTTTTAGTCTCGTCCCTCGTTCTATTTACCTTCTACATATTTTTTCTATTTTATCTCTTAAAACCTTCATTTGTATTTTTGTAAAATATCCTGTTACAAATACTGATATGATGGTTCCTTCTTTAAATCCTTCCAGTCTACCTAAGAATATTAAAGATACTATTATAGCCAATATTACAACAGTTGAATCAAATGCTATTTTGACATTGCCAAAATTTTTGTTTAATTTTTTAGCTATGGCATTTATTGCCCCTTCGGCAGGAGGAATTATTACATTTGGAATTACAGACAATGTTATACCAAATGCCAAAATAAAACATCCTATGATTAAGATTATTAGTCTGCTTATATATGACTCCGGATTGACAGGACTCAATATAAACATAGAAAAATCTACAAATGTACTAAATAAAATACCTACTACTATTTGTAAATATTGCCTCTTCTCAAACTCTTTTCCTAATAATACTATTTGAATGAGTATATACGTAATTGTTAAGAAAAATGTACATATTCCAAAACTAAAAGGTAATATAAATGATAATGCATACGGAAATGTACTTATAGGTGCAATACCTAAATCTGTTTTTGCTGTTAATGCTATACCTAAGGAATAAAAAAATAAACCTACTACGTATACTATTATTCTTTTTGTGCCAATTTTTCCTTCATTCATCTTAAAGTCTTTTTCCTTTCTAACGCTATAAATTATCTAATTTATAAATTGCATTAAGCAGTATCCTACTAAACACATCTCTATCTACATTTAATAATGCTTTTGTATTATAATTGTCATACTTTATCCAATCTCTAGTATCAGCAACTGTCATACCTCTGTTATATCCTTCTGAACAATCAACATCTATCTGCATATATTTATATTCAAAAATTTCAGGATATAATAGATACATAATACTGCATGCATCGTGTATTGGGGTCATTTTATCTTCAGTAACTTTTTCTAATTTAAAATAATAATTAATTATTTCACCACACATTTTAGATACTTTACCCTGACTATTCATTAAATCTCTTATTTCTGATTTGTTAATACAAGCTTTATGAGTTACTTCTAATCCACTCATAACAATAGGTACTCCTGAATTAAACACAATTTTAGCAGCTTCAGGATCAACATATATATTAAATTCAGCTTTAGAAGTTATATTTCCTGTAAAAATAGAACCCCCCATAAGAGAAATTAATTCAATTTTTTCTTTAACTTCAGGAAAAGTAGAAAGCAGTAATCCTATATTTGTAAGTGGACCTATAGGTACTAATGTAACTTTTTCTTTAGATTGCATTATCTTATCATATATGAAAGTTACTGCATTTGTTGAATTAAGCTCTATTTCAGGTTGTGGAAATTCAAAATCACCTAGACCTGTTTCTCCATGAACAGTTCCTACTCTTAATTCTCTAATGAGCGGTTTAACTGAACCACTAGCAGTTTCAGTTTTAACACCTAAATAAGTGTATAACTTGAGCAAATTAGATGTTACTTTTTCTAGAGTTTGATTACCAGCAACTGTCGTCACTCCAAGTATATTTAATTTATCTTGATTAGCTAAAGCTAAAAGTATTGCTAAAACATCATCAATTCCAGGATCACAATCTATAATTATATTTCTTCTAGTCATATCAAAAACCTCTCTCACTCTACGTTAATTAATAACAATTGATAATTGATAGTTGATTAACCACTGAAGCACACGTAAAAACACTGAATTGTGCTTCACATTTTTTCTAAGATAAAACACCCTTAACTTTTATTCCTTATCTTTTCACTTCAATGTTACTAGTTACTCGTTTCTCATCTCTCGTTTTTACTTGCTTTACATCAGTAAAGCTTCCATGTTACTAGTTACTAGTTCCTCATCCCTCGTTTTTACTCATCTATCACATATTTTATCTAATTTTTCAAAAGCATTAAAGAGTATTTGTATGAATTTTTCTCTATCAATATTCAATAATACTCTTGTATTAGGTTTTTCATATTTCATCCATTCTCTATTATCTGCTGCTGTTCTTCCTCTATGTATGCTGTGAGAACAATCTATTTCAACTTGCAAGTCTTTATATTCAAAAATTTCTGGATTTAATAAATACATTACACTACAAACATCATGTAAAGGAAAAGATGCATATCCTTCTGCGTGATGGAATTTTACATAAAAATTTAATAAATATCCACACATTTTAGAAACTCTACCTTCTTTTTTCATAAGAGTCTCTATTTCTGAATCTAAAATTCCTGCTTCATGTGTTACTTCAAGTCCGCTCATAATTACTGGTATTCCTGAATTGAAAACTATAGATGCTGCTTCTGGATCAACATAAATATTAAATTCTGCATAAGGAGTATTATTACCTGCGTATATTGAACCTCCCATTAAAGAAATAGCTTCTATCTTTTCCTTTACATCAGGAAAAGTAGAAAGCAGCAGTCCAATATTAGTTAGCGGTCCAACAGGTACTAAAGTAACTTTACCATCACAATTTATAATTTTGTCGTACATAAATGTAATAGCATTTGTTGAATCAAGCTCAAATGTCGGCTCAGGAAAATCCCAACCATCAAGTCCTGTTTCTCCATGAACTGCATCGCCCAATACTAATTCTCTTGATATAGGCTTAGCACTTCCACTTGCAGCTGGTATACTTATACCTAAATACGTATATAATTTTCGTAAATTTAAAGTTACTTTTTCCAAAGTTTGATTTCCTGCAACTGTCGTAACTCCTAATATATTAAATTTATCTTGATTAGCTAATGCTAATAAAATTGCCATAACATCATCATGGCCTGGATCGCAGTCAATTATTATATTTCTTTTATCCATCTTTACCTCCATTTTTATATTTATCTGTCAATTTTACTTATTTAGTACTTTACCTATAAACTTGTTTACACCAAAATATTCTGTTGATAAAGCTGCAATTCTATTTGCTTCTTTTATAGACACTATAGTGTCATTTCCAATAATTTGTTTCGCTAAAAACACAGCATTAAAAGTATCTCCTGCTCCAGTAGTATCAACTGGTTTTACTTTATGACCGCCAATTTTTTCGTGAACATTTTTAGTAAAAACTTCACATCCATTTTTACCTTTTGTCACAATAATCGTAATACCTTTATTTAAATATTTGTTGATATAATTATAATGTTTATTGTTAATGAATTTTTTAAATCCCTTTTCATTGAAAGATAAAATAGATGCATTTTCAAAATAAAATTCATCTCTATGAACAGAATTAATCATAGTACTTTCAATATCATAAACAATCTTTACATTATTGTTTAGTAAAAACTTGATAAAATTTTTGTTATCTTTTATTCTTTTTATCTCGGGAATATTCGTATAAACATATTTTGCATTTAGAAGTAATTCTTTTTTCTTATCATTTAAAATAATATCTGGTTTATCAAAATCGTTAATAACAAAAATTACTCTTTCTCCATTAACATTTACAATTATTGTCCTTAATGTTTTATGATTGTCATAATTACACAATGAATAATCGACATTATTTTCTTTTAAATCATCAATAATTAAATCTTTATAATCATTTCCTATAACATCTAACATATACGTTTTAACACCCATGTTAGATAATACACAAGCAGTATTATAAGGCATACCTCCAACTATATATCCTTTAGATTTAGCTAAGGTTTTATCGCCAAGTTGAGGCCATATACTACTAGTAATAATATCATCAATACAAATTGTTCCTATTGATACAATGTAATCTTCCATATTACTTCCTAACTATTTTAACAATTTGATTACTTATTTTATCTAGTTGATAATCATTAGCTTTGTTAAGTAAGGGTAGATAATCCTGTGGAAGTGAATCAACCCCATTTAAAGCTCCACATATAGCACCTACCATAGTTGCAACTGTATCTGTGTCATTACCCATATTTACAGCGCCATATAAGCATTCTAACGTATCTCCATTAAACGCTGCTAAAAGACCATATACTGCTGGAACTGCCTCCGATATATGAATACCGCATCCAATAATATCTGATATGCCCGTTATTGCATCTTCAAATGATTTGGAGTTTTTACCAATTCCAACTGCTAGTTTTATTCTTTTTTCAACATTAGGGCCAGCTGCGATATTACCTAACTCTTCACCTTTTATAAAACCTTCATGTGCACCATAAATTCCTGCATCTATAATATCTTCTATACAGACGTTATCTTCTAAAGCCTTTGCTACAGAACAAGATATGGCAGCAGCTCCTGATATTGAAAGATTATTAAAATGTGTAGGTTTACAAACAGTAATAGTATCTTCTACTGCTTTATCAATATTTCCAGGGTTAAAAAGCCCTATTGGAAATATTTTCATGGCAGACCCATTAGTAGCCTGCCCATTATAGTTCACAATGCCTAAAACTTCCTGAGGATCGTAATATTTACCGTTCTTTAGTTCCTCAAGAGATTTTCTAGTTGTAGGACCTGCAAATTTATCAAAAAATTCTTCATCATTAGCCCAGTTTAATAATGCTTCTTTTACCGAAGCATCGTTAATGCAGCCATTTGACTTAATGAAGCTTAAAATAAGATAATAAGCCATACTAAAATCATCTGTAACTTGACCTGCTTTTCTTCCTTTTGCAAAAATATCTGAAGGAGGATCTATAAAATCTTTTACATATCCCCCAAATTTATTAACAATTTGTTTAGTTGTACGCATTTCTGTAACTGCACCCATTGCATCACCTGCACATGCAGCTATCAAAGAACCTAATATTTTCTTATGCATGTCTACCGTTCCTTTATTTACTTTTTAATTTTTCTATCTGTTTCTTTTTACTATAGCTAAATATAGCTAAGCCAACTATTGTTGTTATATACGGAAGCATTTGAACAATTTCATATGGAATTTTAATGCCCGTTTGGATTACATTACCCATTGAATCTGCTATACCGAACAGCAAGGATACTAACAATGCACCTATAGGCGTACTACCACCCATTGCATCTGCGGCTAACCCAATAAATCCACGACCAGCTGTCATTCCATTAGAAAACATTGAGAGATATCCCATTGATAAAAATGCACCACCAAATGCAGCTAAAATACCGCTTATTGTTACTGCTATATATTGAATTTTGTGAACATTTATTCCAACTGATTCAGCAGCATTAGGGTTTTCTCCTACTGCCCTAATTTTTAGTCCTAAAGGTGTTTTATATAATAATATATGTATTACTATAACACTTAATAAAACAACGTATGTTAAAATGTTTTGCATTGATAAAATGGTTCCTATAATAGGTATGTTTTTAATAACAGGCAGTGGAAATTTTGGCAATACTAAACTTTTGATTGATGATGAAACACCTCTATCTCCTGATATTATATATAATAAAAATATTGTTCCACCTGCAGCCATTAAATTAATAGCAATTCCGGCTAAAATAGCATCAGTCTTCAATTTTAAAACTAAAAAGCCTAAAAATAACCCTACTAATCCACCTGATATTAGTGCGAACAAAAGACCTAACCATGCACTGCTAAAATAAGCACTAAAAATTACACCTACTAATGCAGCAATTAGCATAATACCTTCTAAAGCTATATTAAAGATACCAGATCTTGAAGCAACAGTAGCAGCTAAAGTTGCAAACAAAATTGGAGTTGTTACTCTTAATACATCATAAAAAAAATCTGGTGAAAAAATAATATTAAAAACACTCTGCAAATTACTCAACTCCTTCCGTATCTAATAATGATTTAGCTTCTTTTGTAATTATTTTATGTCTATATTTAGATAAAAATTGTTCTGCAACAATTAATATAATTATTACACCTTGTGTAATAGATACGATCTCAGGAGACACATCTGTAGTTCTTGACATAATATCTGCACCAATTCTGATGTATGCTAAGAAAAATGCAGAAATAGGTACATACAATGGATTTTTCTTAGCTAAAGTAGTAACAATTACAGCATCCCAACCATAGCCAAGCAAAACAATCCATGAAAATCTTCTATACATTCCTAATAATTGAACACTGCCGCCAATACCTGCAATAAAGCCTCCAAGTAATTGTGATATCAAAATTACTTTTACTATATTTATTCCTGAATATCTAGCAAACTGTTCATTTTGACCAGCTACTCTTATTTCATAACCTGTTTTTGACTTATATAAAAATATGTATCCAAATATAGTAACTAATATTGCTATAATTAATCCAGTATGTATACTTGTATCATTAATTAAAATTGATAATCTAGCGGTATTTGGAATTAAATATGAAGCTGGGGCACCTGCTTTAGGGTCTTTCAAAAAGTAGCTTAATATATAATTGCCAAATGATAAAGCAATATAATTAAGCATCAGAGATGACACCAATTCACTTGATGACGTTTTTATTTTTAGTAAAGCAGGTATAAAAGTAAAAATTGCACCTGCAATACCACCAAGTAAAATAGCAACTAAAGGATGTATAAAGCTTGGTAAAGGAATCCATAATGCTGCCATCGCACCTACAAGCCCTCCTATATGAAAAGAACCTTCAGCACCTAAGTTGAATTGACTTGCTGAAAACATTATGCACACACCTACACCCGTAAATATAAGTGGTATCATTAATTCAATTACATTTCCAAATATTCTTCTGCTTCTCAATGGACCTAAAATCATCTTATTAATAGCTCTAAAAGGTTCTTCACTTATAAAATAAATTATTATAAATGAAATAGCTAAAGCTATTATTATAGATAATGCGGTCCTTAATATATTTAATTTCGAGGTTTTACTCATAAATTATGCCCTCCAACTTTTCATCTTTTTTAAGTCCCAACATATATTTTCCTAATTCTTCTTCAGTTAATTCTTCAACATTAGTAAATACTCCCGAAAATTCACCTTTATACATAACTGCTAGTCTATCGCTTAGCTCAAAGACCTCATTCAAATCAGCAGATACTAGCAAAACTGCACATCCTTGATCTCTAAACTCAATTATTTTCTTTCTTATAAATTCAGCAGCCCCTACGTCAATACCTCGAGTTGGTTGATTAGCTACAATTATTTTGGGTCCAACAGAAAATTCTCTAGCTACAACAACTTTTTGGATATTGCCTCCTGACAGCATACCTACACTTTGTTTAAACGAGTTACATTTAATTAAAAATTCATCTATTAATTCTTCTGCTCTTGTTTCCATAGCTTTTGATTTAAGTAGATATTTACTTGAATATTTTTCATCCCCATATTGATTTGAAAAAACATTCTGTAAAATATCCATATCTTTAGCACAGCCATATGTCATTCTATCTTCAGGAATATGAGAAACTTTCAAATCCCTAATTCCTTTTATGCCTAATTCTTTTGCTTCTTTATTAAATATTAGAACATTTCCTGTATAGTTTTCATTTAGTCCTGTTAATATATCTACAAGTTCATTCTGTCCATTTCCCTCTACACCAGCTATACCTAATATTTCTCCTTCTCTTATGTCAAAAGATATATTGTTAACCTTTAAATTTCCTAACTTATTTTTAACACTAACATCTCTAACTTTTAAAACTGTTTTTTTAGGGTTAGCTTTTTCTTTATCAAATTCTAAGAAAACATCTCTTCCAACCATTAATCTTGATATTTCTTCTGTAGTAACATCTTCTGTTTTATACGTACCTTTATTTTTACCATTTCTCATGATTGTCAATCTATCACATATTAATTTTATTTCATCTAGTTTATGTGAAATGAATATAATTGTATGACCTTTCTCTTTTAGCTTATTAAGCTGAATAAATAGTTCCTCTGTCTCTTGTGGAGTTA
Source organism: Tissierellales bacterium (assembly GCA_018433765.1). Classification (GTDB taxonomy): domain Bacteria; phylum Bacillota; class Clostridia; order Tissierellales; family Sedimentibacteraceae; genus SM3-B41. The sequence goes on along the minus strand of JAHDQO010000004.1, from coordinate 166,721 downwards.
GTACTGCAGTTGGTTCATCTAAAATAAGTATCTCTGCTCCTCTGTATAAAGCCTTAAGTATTTCAACTTTCTGCTTTATTCCAACAGGTAAAGTTTCAACTTTAGCCCTTACATCTATATCAAAATTATACATTTTAGCTATATTATCAGCTACTTCTATAGCTTTTTCCATATTAGTAAATAACCCAAATTTTCTAGGCTCTACTCCAAGTATAATATTTTCTGCAGCTGTTAGTGAAGGAACTAACATGAAATGCTGATGCACCATACCTATTCCATTAGCTATAGCTTCGTGAGGAGATTTGATATATACTCTTTTACCTTTTAGTATTATTTCGCCTTCTTCAGGAATTTCAATACCAAATAAAACTTTCATCAATGTACTTTTTCCTGCACCATTCTCGCCAAGCAGTGCGTGTATTTCACCTTTTTTTAATGACAAATTTATATGTTCATTAGCAACAATTCCATTAGGATAGATTTTAAGTATGTCCTTCATTTCTAAAATGATGTCGCTCATTTGTTTTCACCACCATTTTTATTTTTATGCTATAAGGGTGGAATGCTACAAAGCTATTCCACCCAGTTCTTAAAATATAAATATTTTTATCTAACTGAATCTTTTATATCTTGGATCTCTTGAGGCGTTTTTCCAAAAGCTGTATCAACTTTTATTTCACCATTTTCTATTTTATCAGATAATTCTGCAATTTCATCACGAATTGTTTGAGGTACTATCTTTTGATAATATTCATTATCTGATATAGCTACTCCACCTTCTTTTATTCCTAAACTTTCGTTTTTACCATATTCAAGTTTTCCTTCTAGCTCTAATGATACAGCTCTAAGAATTGCATTATCTACATTTTTAAGAGCTGATGCAGGTATATAATTAGCTTTTGGTTCTCCCATTATTACTGCTTGGTCAGAGTCAACACCAATTGCATATTTATCAACATCTACAGCAGCATCTATTTGTCCTAATCCTGCAAGTCCTGCAACATTAAATCCAATATCTACACCATTTTGTTGATATTGTGCTAATGCTAAATCTTTTCCTTTTGGAGTATCGTAAAAGTTACCAACAAAAGAAATTACAACTTTTATATCTTCTTCTATGTATTTAGCACCTTCAATATAACCAATTAAAAAGTCATCAATTGTAGTGTTTTCTGTACCACCTAAGAAACCTATTATTTTATCTGCTGGATTAACTTTTTCCATGTCTTCAGAAGTTGTAATTCTTGCAGCTAATGCTCCAGCTAAGAATGATACTTCATTTTGCTTGAATAAGATTGAATAAACATTTGGAAAAGCACCACCATCATAATTCATTGTATCATCAAATAAAATAAATTTTTGGTCAGGATACTTTGGTGCAACTTCTTCTAATGGCTCAACCATCTGCCATGTACCTGCAATTATAACATCCCATGATCCATCATCACAGTAATCATATAATGTTGGTTTCCATTTTGTTTCATCAGTTGTCATTTCTACTGGTTTGAATTCGATTTTGTCACCAAATTTTTCTTTAGCCATTTCTAATCCACGATTTGATGAATCAAAAAATGATTTGTCACCTAATGTTCCATTTAATAATAATGCAATTTTTAAAGGTTTTTCTCCATTTTCTCCAACTTCTCCGCCTTTTTCACCACAGGCTACAAGTGAGAATATTAATACTACGATCATTAAAATTGATAATAATCTTTTCATCTTTTTCCTCCTAATTATAATTTAGCTTTTTTTATACTTTCTATAGTTTCTGATACTAATTCATCAAGACTTATTTCTTTATAAGAACGCATATACGTTATAATCTTATTAAAAGCTGGATGAATTAGCCTTGTAGGAATGCTTTCCATTCCATTTTGTATTCCCAAAATAGGCATAATTTGTGCAGCATTACAGTCAACATCTATACCTGACATAGTAACAATATGCAAAGTTTTATCATAATCACCTTCACCATACCATAATGCTATTATTTCAATACAGGCATTAGGATATGCATGAATCCAATTATATTTTATGTATTTTTCTTCACATTCTTTTAATGCTTCTCTCCAATTATCATGCTTTTGACACTTATCCAGTGCAAATTTTACTACTGAATAGTATTCACTATCTTTAGGAATTATATCAATTGCAGATTTAACAATATCTTTTACATCATCTTTTACGTATGATAAAGATATCATTACTGCATTGAAAACTTCTCCTAATATTCCATTATTAGCGTGAGAAACTTCTCCATCATACCAAGCTAATTTGGCTGCTAATTTTGGATTTCCTGGTGCTACCATGCCGCAAATAGCTCCACGCATTTGGGCACCAATCCATTCATTAAATGGATTGTTATAAGTTCCACTTTCAGGTGGTAATATCCCTGATTTAATATTTCTTAATGCAATCTCTTCTGCAGACCAACCGCATGGAATTAAGCCTGCCCATTCAAGAGCAATATCTTTTGATGTCACATTATATCCTTTTTCATTGAATGCTTCAAGAAAAGATAATTCAAATGTAATGTCATCATTATATGTATTAGGTTCTCTGATATAATCTTTTATTTCACCAAATGCCTTATATAAATTATCAGATGTATAGCCTTCAACTTGTGTACCCATAGCTGCTCCAATTAATTGTGACAGCCACGCTGCCTTAGTTGCATTATAAAAGCCTTTACTATCAACTTCAACTTCTACTGGGTCATTAAATGAAACACTTTTTTCATACTCTCCGAAACTATTATATATTTTATATTTCCAGTAAGGAGATTCTGAATTTTTATTAGCATTTAACATTTCATTTCTTAATTCAGCTGAAATTTTATGTAATCTTATATAATCTCCATTAGCATGTGCTTTGATACCTTCTTGAAGTAAATGTTCGCTGTTAGTGACAAGATATCCTCTATTTTCTAAAGCTTGAATTGCAGCTACCATGATTTTTTCTGGAGCTCCTGAACCGGGAACATTACTAGACCAATCAAGACTTAACAATCTATCATAAAACTTTAACACATCATTATTAGCAGTCCATGTTTGATCTTCTTCTTCTAGTACTACTGGTTTTGCATTTGAATATAAGTCCCTAATTATTTCCCATGCCTTCACGCTTAGCAACCTCCAGAGCTATTTCCATCATTTTAGTAAATCCTTTTTGTCTTTCTTCACTGCTAGTTTCTTCTTTTGTTACAATTGAATCTGATACTGTTAATATAGTTAATGCATTAACTCCGGCATATGCAGCATTGCAGTATAAAGCATATGTCTCCATTTCTGCCGCTAACACTCCCATTTGAGCCCATTTCTTCCATTCATTTTGATTTGGGCCATAAAATACATCACCAGTTAATACGCTTCCTACAGTTACATCTATATCCTTTTCATCTGCTACTTCTTTAGCTTTTGATAAAAGGTTCCATGATGCTACGGCAGAAAATGTACCGGGTAACTCATATTGTGAAGCATAATTAGAATTAGTACAAGCTCCTGAAGCTAAAATTATATCATACAATTTTAATTTATCAGTAAAAGCTCCACATGAACCAATACGTATCAAATTTTTCACTCCATAAAAATGAATTAACTCATAAGTATAAATACCTATTGATGGAATACCCATGCCTGTACCCATTACAGATACTTTTTGACCTTTATATGTTCCGGTATAACCAAACATATTACGTACACTGTTGAACTGTACAACATCTTCTAAAAAGTTTTCTGCAATAAATTTTGCACGTAGTGGATCTCCAGGTAATAAAATTGTTTTAGCTATATCACCCTTTTTTGCACTGTTATGAGGTGTTGCCATAATAATACCACTCCTTTAATAATTTTTTACTTAGACGGTTGTCAAATATGTAATTTGTTATTAATTGTGTTCTTTTACATTTAATTTTGCATTTTGCATTTTAAATTTTAAATTTATCTTTTATCTTACATGTTGATTCCCTTACTATTAACTGTGGTTCAATAACTATGCTTTTACTAACATTATTCTTGTTTTCTAATTTGTTTATTAACAATTCTACCGCTTTATACCCTATTTCGTAACTTGGCTGATGTACAGTAGTTAAAGCTGGAGTTAAAAGTGATGCAATATATATATCATCAAATCCAACGATACTAATGTCTTCAGGAACATTTAATCCTTGTTTTTTTAATGATTTCATAGCACCAATAGCAATTAAATCATTTCCACAAAATATTGCAGTAGCTGATGAATTACATTTTAATTCATCCATAGTTTTTTTACCAAATTCTTTATCGTATGTACCAATTTTAATATTACTTTCATTAATTATTATATTATTATCTTTTAATGCTTCTTTATATCCTCTCAATCTATCTCTAGAAATTTTTAAATCCTGAGAGCCAACTAAAATCAATATATCTTTGTGTCCTAAATTAATAAGGTGTGTTGTAGCTTCATAAGCTCCTTTAAAGTTATTTATTTCTATAATTCCCTTTACTTTACTAAAGTATACATTTCTATCTAAAGTAACTAGGGGAACACTAATATTAACATCTTTTTCTATATCGGGATTTCTATTTGCCGATCCAGCTAAAGCTATACCATCAACTTGTTTTTCAATTAAAGTATTAATATATCTTATCTCTTTACTTAAATCATCATCAGTATTACAAAAAAATAAATTATACCCTCTATCTACCGCTATATCTTCTGCACCTCTAACTAAATCAGTAAAAAAAGGATTCCTTACATCTGGAATAATTAAACCTACTGTTTTAGTTTTCTTAGTTACCATGCTTCTAGCTAATGAATTTGGAGTATAATTTTGTTCTTTAATAACTTTATTTACTTTTTCAATTGTAGCTTTACTAATATCGTCAACTTTATTATTAACAACCTTTGAAACAGTTGCAGTTGATACATTTGCTGATTTAGCTATATCTTTAATCGTTACTCTCATAGACTCTATTCACCTAATTTATTAATAAGCTACTAAAACGTTTAAGTTGATTATAAACTTAAATTATATTTATGTCAAGCACAATATGTCCCACTTTATATTAAAATTAACTAGGTTGTTACCAAATATATGACTATTTATATTCTTACTTTTATTAACATAATATTTTCAAAATTATCACTCAATTTAATAATCAAAAACTGCATTTAATTATAAAAAAAGATTCTTCAGCTTTGATTTTACTAAATCTAAGTACAAGTAAAGAACCAAAGTGGTTTAGTTTAATCATTAGTCTCTTTCCTGCTTAGAGATGATTGACTATATTGGGTCATCCTGAGCGAAAGTCGAAGAATCTTAAATTAATGTTAACATTAATAGTATTTATCAGTTATTTTTAATTATTTTATAAACTGATTTGCTTTGAGTAGTAAAAAGCATAGCTTGATATAGAATATTAAATTCTACAATATCACCAAGTTTGTAATCTTTATCACAGTCATCAATATCAATTATTGTATGGTCGCTGCTAGCACCAAGTACTGTTATGTTTTTATCTTTAGGTATTAATTTAGAGCTGTCTCCTAAATCTTGATTACCAATAGCTAATATAGCCCTTTTTCTTATACCTCTGTCTTCATACACTCCTGCTTCTCCAAAAGAAGCAACGCCTAACTCACCAATTGGATAAGTTGGTTTTTTATTCAATTCTACTATTTGAGCTTTTAATATAAAAGTATCTTTATCTAATCCATTAATTTCAGTATTCCAATGTAAAGGTAGATCCTGAGTATTTACAACACCTTCTCCAAGCCTTAAATGATTTATTTTTTTAGGAACACCATTTTTTACTAATAAAGGCAGTACAGTTGTTGCACCCCCAGATACTATTTCTAACTCTCTTCCTATAAGTTCTTCTATTTCTTCTGCTGCTAATCCAAGTTCGGTTAGATTTTTAGTAGTAGGAATAACTGAACCATAGCAACTTAAATTTGTACCTATTCCATTTAACTCTATATTTTCAAGCTTGTTTTCTACATATTGTGCTAATTCTACTAATTCTTTTCTATCAAAAACTCCTTCTCTTAAATCACCTAAATCATACATTAATATTACTTTGTGAATTTTATTTTGATGTTTAGCTTCATCATTTATCTTTTGGAGTGTTTCTTTTTCTGAATTTAAACTAACATCTGCATAATTAACTACGTCCTCTATTTCACAAAACATAGGTATTCTTAATAGTAATGTTGGAACTTTTATACCAAACTCTTTCATCTGTTGAAGCTGTTCAATCCTAGAACTTCCTATCCATTCACAGCCTGCCTCTACCATTTTTCTTGCAGCTTCAGGAATTGCATTAAATCCTTTGATAACACCTGCTATTCTAATATCATGATTAGAACATAAATCTTTTACAATTTTAGTATTACTATAAATCTTATTTAAATCAACTTCTAAGCAAGGATATCTTTTTACCATATTAATTATCTCCTCTCAATTCAATAATTTATAATTTTGCATTGTAAATTTTAATTCTTATCATAACTGGCTCTTAGTAATTATTGCTTTTATTTCAAAATAACTTATTTCATCAGGCACTATTTCTTTTATATTTCTCAATCTAGATGCTCCTACTTTATCAATTGCTTCTAATACTAATTTTTCATGTTCTTGATTAATAAATTCATCAAGGTTAATCTCCATTCCTTCAAGTGCACATTTCATTATATGCTCTTCTATTGTCCTTCTTTTCACATTTCTTTCTTTTGTTATTTCATCTATTGATTTATTATCTTTATATAATTCGTAAGTTATATGATGACTTGGTATCTTGTTTGATTTACTAGATGTCGTTCTTACATTTGAAGTATCATTTTTTTTAATTAGTTTATTTTCATCAATTTCTATATCATTTTCAGCCATATAATTTCTAATTACTTCTATAAACCGCTCTCCATATCTTTGAGCTTTTGATTCTCCAACTCCAGTTATTTGTAAAAGTTGCATTTTATTTACCGGGAAATAACTGCTCATTTCCATGAGTGCCTTATCATGAAAAACTATATATGGTGGTATTTTTTCCTGTTTTGCAATTTCTGTTCTTAAGTTTATAAGCATTACTAATAATTCATTTCTTTCTTCAACTTTTTCAGTTTTCTTCTCAACTTTTCTGTAGACTTTTTCTTTATTTTTTAACATCTCTGATGATTTCTTTGTTAGCTTTACTACAGGATATTTGTCATCTGTTATTCTTAAATACCCTTCTGCTGCTAATATATTAATTAATTCCTTTATTTCTTTTAACTTATAATTTGACATTATCCCATAAGTAGACAGTTTATTAAAGTTATATCTTAATACTTTTTTATTACTTGACCCCTTTAAAACTTCTGCGGCTATGCCTGTACCAAAATTTTCTCTTAATCTATAAACACAAGATATTATTTTTTGAGCCTCAGTAGTTATATCTTCTTTTTCTAAATTATCATCACAGTTTGAACAATTGCCGCAATTTTCTTGTAAATTGTTATCTCCAAAATATCTAAGTATATATTTTCTAAGACATTCGCCAGTATAACAGTAGTCAGACATTATTTTAAGCTGCTTATATTTATATTTAATTCTGATAGGATTTTCTAATGTGTTTTCTATAAGATATTTTTGTATATTTATATCCTGTGGACTAAAAAGCAGCATACATTCAGCTGGCATACTGTCTCTTCCTGCTCTTCCTGCTTCTTGATAGTAATTTTCTAAACTTTGAGGCATATTATAATGGATGATATATCTTATGTTTGATTTATCTATACCCATACCAAAAGCATTTGTTGCTATGATAATGTTTGTCCTATCATATATAAAGTCTTCCTGATTTTCATTTCGTTCTTTATCTGTCATGCCTGCATGATATCTGCTTACAGAATAATCTTTACTCTTTAATTTATTATATAAATCATCAACTCTTTTTCTCGTTGAACAGTATATTATGCCTGATTTTTCTCTATTATTATTTACATAGTTTTCAATATAAACATTTTTATCTATTCCTCTAAATACTTTTAACTCAAGGTTTTCTCTATCAAATCCTGTAACATATACATTAGGTTCACTTAAACCTAATAAACTAATTATATCTTTTTTTACTTCTTCGTTTGCTGTCGCAGTAAATGCACCAATTACAGGTCTTTTATTAAAAGAATCAATAAATGGTTTTATATTTTTATAACTTGGTCTGAAATCATGACCCCATTGTGAAACACAGTGAGATTCATCAATAGCAATAAACGATATATTAACTTCATTGATTAGGTTAATAAAACCTTCTGTTTCTATCCTCTCAGGCGAAATATATATTATTTTATACTCACCATTTCTTATACCATTAACCCTCTCCATATATTGTTTAGACGTCAATGTACTATTTATATAAACAGCAGGTATACCAATTCTAATAAGTTCATCTACTTGATCTTTCATTAAAGATATTAACGGAGAAACAACAATAGTAATACCTTCAAAAACTAGAGAAGGTATTTGATAACATATTGATTTTCCTCCTCCTGTAGGCATGATAGTAAAAACATCTCTTCCGTCTAAAATATCTGTAATTATATTTTCTTGACTATTACGAAAATTTTCATAACCATATTTTTCTTTTAGAAACTTTTTTATTAAATATATATCAACCAATTTATTTACCTCTAAAATAATAAACTAATAATTTCAATCTTGTATAATTATAGTATAGATAACTTTTACTTACAAGGAATATAGATTAATTTATATTATAAAGACAAATAGTCTTAACAAAAAAATCTCACAATTTATGCAATTGTGAGATTTTTATATTTATATTATTTATCTAAAACTTTTTTTATTCTTTCCATAGCCCAATCAATTTCCTCTTTAGTTATTACTAAAGGAGGAGCAAATCTAATTACCGTTTCATGTGTTTCATGAGCTAACACTCCTAGTTCTTTTAGTTCATTACAGAAAGGCTCAGCCTTACAATTAAATTCAACGCCTATTAACAATCCTTTTCCTCTTACTTCTACTATATTAGGATTATTTATTTCTCTTAACTTGTTCATAAAATATTCGCCTTTTTCTAGCGCCATTTCAGTATAATTGTCTTCTACCATTACATCCATAGCTGCAATAGCTACTGCACATCCTAATGGATTTCCGCCAAAAGTAGAACCATGAGAACCGGGATTAAATACTCCCAGTATACTCTTGTCTGCTGCAACAGCAGATACAGGGAATACTCCACCACCTAAAGCCTTACCTAATACATATATATCAGGTTCTACTTCATTCCATTCACTTGCAAACATCTTTCCTGTTCTTGCAAATCCTGTTTGTACTTCATCAGCTATAAATAAAACATTGTTTTCTTTACATAATTCGTATGCTGCTTTCATAAAACCTGCAGGAGGTATAATAATTCCACCTTCACCTTGAATTGGCTCCATTATAAATGCTGCAGTATTTGGAGTAATTGCTTCTCTTAATGCATCGATGTCTCCATAAGGAATAGTACTAAAACCCGGTGTTAAAGGTTTGAATCCTCTTTGATATGCTTTTTCTGTACTCATTGTAATTATTGATATTGTTCTTCCATGAAAATTTCCATTGCAAGCTATTATTTCTTGTTTTCCATCTTCAATACCTTTTACATCTACCGCCCAACGTCTTGCACATTTAAGAGCAGTCTCTACTGCTTCTGCACCAGTATTCATAGGAAGTATCATATTCTTTTTTGTAAGTTTTGATAGTTTTTCATAGAAAGTTCCTAATAATTCATTATGAAATGCTCTTGAAACAAGTGTTACTTTTTCCATTTGATCTTTAGCTGCTTGGATTACTTTAGGATGTCTATGCCCATGGCTTATAGCTGAATAAGCACTAAGCATATCAATGTATTTTTTACCTTCAGGATCTTCTACCCATACTCCTTCAGCTTTGCTAAAAACTACTTCAGTTGGACTGTAGTTTTTGGCTCCAAATTTGTTAGTTAGTTCAATTATCTCTCTTGTACTTTTCATTTAATTCCTCCTCCTATTAATTATTGTTAAAATATTCCCTTCTATTATTAAAAAATAATTTAATATATATATTAACATCTTGCTAGTATAAGAATCAACACAATACTATAATTTTTTTTTAATTTTGCTGTGGTAATTATTGTATAAAAAAAGCCAGTAACTAAATATACTGACTTTTGGTCTACATATGCTTAATAACGTTCTTCATGTATTTTACTATAATTTAATTTTTTAATATCATACTCAGTCTTATTTTCATTTGAATAACCTACTGATATTATACAAACTATATTTAATTTATCAGGAATATCTAATATTTTTTTAACTAATTTCTCTGATGATATATTCTCATCGTAATCGTACATTCTGTTTCTAATCTGCACCCAACAAGATCCTAATCCCATATCATGTGCAGCTAAATGTATACATGTTGCAGCTACAGAAGCATCTTCTATCCATACATCATTATCTGTATCATCTACCGCTACTATTATACCAAGAGCTGCTTTTTCTAACATTTTTCCACCATGAAGTTTTACCTCTGATAATTTTTTAAGAGTTTCTTTGTTTTGTACAAAGATAAATTCCCAGCCTCTTTTACTTTTAGATGTAGGTGATAACAATGCTGCTTGCTTAAGCTTTTCAATTTTTTCAGGTTCAATTTTTTTATCTTTATATTTCCTTATACTTCTCCTAGATTTTAACAATTGTATCATTTATTCACCTCCTGACCCTTATTGTCTATCTCCTTCTATCAAGTTTAAAGTTGAAAGTTTATAATTAAAAGTTATGGTTTAAATTATTTTGCATAGCAAAATTTCCATAACTTTTATCTATTATCTTTTCATTTTTAACTTTGTTAGTTATTCTGTTGTCTTTTTATTATTAAAAATTGAATATATAGAAATTAAGGCAGGAATAGCTAAAAACACTATCCATCCCGGATGCCAAGCTCCATATACGAATCCTAGTACTAAATATATTATTACAGTGATTATAGATACTGCTGTACTAAAATTTTCAAAATCTTTATCACTCTTCTCATAACTTTGTGTTTGCTGTTCTATAGGTCTATAATTATCATCAAGGGAATTTAATAATTTAAATCTATCATTTAAAAAAGCTGCATATATTATAACACCTGTAGCTATAGCAATTATTATACCAAAGACGAAGATATTCATTTGTTCTTCAAAAGGTAAAATTAAAAAAGCAAAAACACTTCCAATATACATCATTACAGCAATTATAATTAGTATTTCCGATTTTTTCTTTAAATCCATTCTAGTAAATTGCTTTCTTTCTTCATTATTATTTACATTAGAATTATTTATTATATCATCAACGCTAACGCCGAAAACATTAGAAAGAGCTATAAGATTTTGTATGTCAGGTAACGTTTCATCTCTTTCCCATTTTGATATTGCCTGCCTAGAAACTCCTATTTTTTCTGCTAAACTCTCTTGTGACATCATTGTTTCTTTTCTTAATTTTGTTATTTTTTCACCTATATTATTTACCATGATCCACTCTCCTTTCATGCAGTTATTATATATCAACTGTCTAATAACATTCTACCAACTCTATTTGATTATTAGCAACCATTAGTTGCATATTAAGTTGCATTTCCTTTTTTTCTCAATTTTCTAAAAAATTCTTTTATTATAGCTGAACATTGTTCTTCCATTACACCATAAGTAACATTTATTTTATGATTCATTTTTTCATGTTCAACTATATTAATAATTGAACCGCATGCTCCCATCTTATAATCTTTAGCTCCAATAACAAGATTTGCAATTCTAGAATTTATTAATGCACCTGCACACATAGCACATGGTTCTATTGTCACATACATTGTACAGCCTAACAATCTCCAACCTCCAAGAAATTTGGCTGCTTCTTTTATTGCAATGATTTCCGCATGCATAGTAGGGTCCTTTTTAGTTTCTCTAAGGTTATATCCTCTAGCTATAATAATATTATCTTTTACTATTACAGCACCAATAGGAACTTCATTAATTTCATAGGCTTTCTTTGCCTCTTTTAAAGCTTCTTCCATATAAAAATTATACATAAATGCACCTGCATATTAGTTTTTTTTATTTCTTATATAATATTATGTATTATATTTTTCTTTTTATCAAGCATTTATATAATATAAAAAAATACTCCCTATTAAAAAGAGAGTATCATTATTTAATGTTTATATTATCTAATTCTTTAACTTTGTTGATTATTAAATATAATGCTTATTTTTAATTACATTATTTATTAACATCATTATTTCGCTGTAATTCTTTTATACTTTTTTCAATCGAGTTTATTCTTTCTCTCAATTCTTTATTAGAAATATCACCACGTAATTTCCTACCGATCCAATCTGGCAAGTTAAGAAGCTCAATTAAAATCATTAATAAAATAACTCCAAAAATATACTTAATAAAATCCAACTTATTACTACCTCCTAATAAGATTTTTTTATGGTAATACTATTTTAATGTACAAATTCAAATAAAAAACTAAAAATTATATACTAAGTTATTATATATAAAATATAGTCATTTAAATAATAATACTATTATTTTAAGAATATGGTATAAACATTAAAATTCAATATTAAACTCTTAAAAATATATATGTGTTAATATTTATGTAAGATATTCGTCATTAATAAAAAATTTCCTTTATGAAAATTAATTTGACTAAAGTATTATCATAAGCATGTTTTACTATATTTATTATAAATAATATTAAACATAACTATTTATGTATTTTTAAATAAAAAAATACTCCCTTATTAAAAAGAGAGTATAGTTATTTAATGTTTATATTATTTTACTAATAAAATCTTTTGTCCTTTGATTTTTAGGATTTTCAAATATCTCATTTGGAGAACCTTGTTCTACAATGACACCATCATCAATAAAAATTATTTTTGATGCAACTTCCTTTGCAAAACCCATTTCATGAGTAACAATTACCATAGTCATGCCTTGTGTAGCTAAATCTCTTATAACAGCCAAAACTTCATTAACCATTTCAGGGTCTAAAGCAGATGTAGGTTCATCAAACAAAATAATTTCGGGATTCATACACAAAGCTCTAGCTATAGCTACTCTTTGACATTGTCCTCCTGATAATTGAGACGGATAACTATCTTTTTTATCAATAAGTCCTACTGTCTTTAAAAATTTTTCTGCTGTTTTAATAGCATCATCATCTTTCTTTTTTAATACTTTAGTAGGTCCTAAAGTAAGATTCTTAAGTACTGTCATATGAGGAAAAAGGTTAAAATTTTGGAATACAAAGCCTGTTTTAGCTCTAAGTAAATCAACATCAGTTTTATTATGAGAAATTTCCTTATCTCCTATCCAGATTTCTCCGTCATTTATTTGCTCTAACCCATTTATACATCTAACCAATGTACTTTTTCCAGAACCTGAAGGTCCAATAACACATATTATTTCACCTTCATTTATTTTCATATCTATTCCTTTTAAAACTTCCAAAGAATCAAATTTTTTATGAAGATTTTTTATATTAATCACTTAATTTCAACCTCCTCTCAAGCTTACGTGCAAAATAAGAAATTGTCATAGTCATAACTAGATACATTAGTGATGCACAAAACAAAGGAATCAAATAATTATAATACGTAGCTCCTAATGTTCTAGCTCTTCTCAAAAGTTCAGCAGCACCTATAACTGATACTAATGATGAATCCTTAGTAAGAACTATAAATTCACTTACAAGAGGGGGTAATATATTTTTAAATGCTTGAGGTAAAATTATATATCTCATAGTCATAGAATTATTAAGACCTATAGATCTACCTGCTTCCCACTGACCTTTAGGTACTGACTGTATTCCAGAACGGATAAGTTCTGTTGCATATGCTCCAGAATTTATACCCATTGCAATAAGTCCAACTATAAAAGGATTTGGAGAAATATAATTTCCTGTTATTAATGTATATAAATTTGGAAATCCTAAAAATAAAAATAGTATTTGTAGAAGCATAGGTGTTCCCCTAATAACTTCTACATATACAAAGGAAATAGCATTAGCAATTTTATTTTTTGATATTTTAGCAGTTGCTCCAATTATACCTAAAATTAATCCCATTATCATTGCTCCAACGGCTAATAATAAAGATACACCTGCTCCTATTAATAAAAACTTTATGTTATCTAGAGTTAATATTTGTTCTGCCATTATTATTCCAATTCCCACTTCTCTATTAATTTTGTATATTCTTCTGAATTTTTAAATTCTTCTATTGCATTATTAACTGTCTTTAATAACTCTTCGTTACCTTTTTTGATAATAATAGACATTTCTTCTTTTTGAATATATTCATCTAACATTTTGAAATTTTCCATTGAACCGTATTCTTTTCCTACTCCAAGATCACAAATAACTGCATCAACTTGACCATTTTTAAGCATTTCAAATCCTACTAAGTAATCATCAGGGTAAACTACTTCAGCATCTTCTATATTTTTTGCAGCTTCATCACCAGTAGTTCCCAACCCAGCAGTTAATTTTTTTCCTTTTAAGTCTTCTATAGTTGTAATATCTGAATCTGCTCTTACAACTGCAACCTGTGCACTCATATAATATGGTGTAGAAAACAATACATCCCTTTTTGGATCATAAGTAAATCCTGAAACTCCTAAATCAATTTGACCACTTTGCAATGAAGATATTATTATAGAAAAATCCTGCTGTCTAAAATCAACTTCTACTCCAATTTTTTCGGCTATAGCATTCATAAAATCTATATCAAAACCTACCAGTTCTTCTCCATCTAGTGATTCAAAAGGCGGATAATCCGGACTAGTACCAACAACTAACGTTCCTGGTTTTTGGATTTCTGCTTCATATCCTGTTAAATTTGTATCTTGCTTAGAATTACAAGCAACTGCAAATAATAAAACTAAACATAAAGTAATTAAAATTATTTTTTTCATTTCATTTCCTCCTAATAATAAATAATAAATAATAAATAACTAGTAACAAAGATACAGTTGATAGTTGATATTGTATAGTTTCTCATTTCTCTATTTTTTAATTCTATTTAAGTTTATCCACAATATTTATAAAAAATTTATCATCTATCCACAATTTGTGTTATTTAGTAACAATGCAGAATTCATCAAAAGTATATTTCTTAAGTCCTTTGCTGTCTTCAACAAATTCTAACCCACCATTTTTAATGTCTATAAATGCTTTTGCAGCTTCCTTTAATTTACTACCTTTAACAATCGGATAGTTATGACTGCAGTAAAGATATTTAACATCTATAGTATTAGATAGTTCTTTCATTGTTTGCAAATATATATCAAATACAGAATTAACATTATCACTTGATTCTAAATGAGCATAAAGTACTGCTGGATAAAAAGTATCACCAGTAAATAAAATACTGTTTTTCTCATCTAGCAACATAATACTATCTGGTGAATGACCAGGTGTATGCTTTACAATTAACTCTCTGTCACCTAAATCAAAAACATGACCATCTTCAATTACTGTGATTTTATTTGCAGGTTTTATGTGATAATTAGCAGGATTAAATCCAATTGGATATGGAATATATGTACTATCACCAACAAGATTTTCTTCTACTTCACAATTTTCAAGTCCTTTTTCAGCTCTGGAAATAGCACCTTCATCATTATAAATATATATATTATCAAATCTATAATTATCACCTATATGATCAAAATGACAGTGACTATTAACTACAATGACCGGTAGTTCTGTTAAATCTTCAACAACAAGCTTAATATTTCCCATACCTAAACCTGTGTCCAAAAGCATTGCTTTTTCTTTTCCTAATATAAGAAAAGAAATCACCTCTTGAAAATGTCCTGATTCATAAATTGCATAAACATTATGAGGTAATCTATATACTTCAAACCAATTTTGGTATACTCCTACTTTTGTATAATTTTCATACTGTTTCCTTGGTAATTCAGAATACCATTTTGTAGGCTGCACTACATCTTTAATATTTTTAGATTTGTTCATTAATACAATTCCTCCTTTACTATAAGTTTTGTTATTTTTTTAATGTTTTTGAATAAGAAAGTGTATAATGTTACTTATTTTGTATATTTATACTTTGCTCTGTATTATTATTCTTCCGTAGATTTTACAACTTTCTTTTCAATATGTCAATACCTAATTTTAAATAACAAAAAAAACTTTAGATCCTATAGTACAATAAAATCTAAAGTTTTTAATAATTTATACTTTAAATACCTAAATTTTCTTTTCTTAATAAAGGTATAATTCTAACTCCTAATAATGCTGTTAATATACATTTTAATATATCCCAAGGAATAAATACTAAAACACTACTTTTCAAAACTCCATAAAAAGTAACATCTAAATTATTTATTTTTGCTAGTACAAAATATAAATAAGGAAATCCAATAGCATATATAACAGCTAAACCAGCTAAAGATGCTAAAAATAAATTTATAAACTTTGGATGTTTTTGTTTTTCGCATATTTTTCCAATAACGTATGCACTAAGTATAAATCCCATCATATAACCAAAAGTTGGGTGAAATATATATGCTGGTCCTCCACTTCCTCCTGAAAAAACAGGAAGCCCAACTAGACCCATAAAAACATAAACTATTTGAGATAATGCTCCTAATTTTGCACCTAATACTACACCAGCTAAAGTAGTAAAAAGTACTTGTAAAGTAATAGGCGCAGGCCCAATAGGTATCTCTATTAACACTGCACCTATTGCAGTCAACCCAGCAAAGAAAGCTGTTAATATCATATTTCTTGTAGTAATTCTCATATAGATTCCCCCTTCATAAAGTAGTTATATTATTTATAATCTAAAACTATTGTTTATAAACATCTCAATATCTTTTAATATACTGCTCCCAGTAGTTGTCAAATAGTCTCCTGTCAATGCTGAATTTATTCCAGCTTTTAATCCTTTATCCTGCATATTTTTTAAATTATGTCTTCCACCTGCATACCTTATATATGCATCTTTGTTTATAAATCTAAATATTGATATAGTTTTTAAGATATCTATTGGATTCATAGGACTTGTTTTTTCTAAAGGAGTTCCTTTGACCGGACTTAAAATATTAATAGGTATAGATTTTATATTTAAATCTTTAAGTTGAAAAGCCATATTCAGTCTATCTTCTATACTCTCACCGAGTCCAATAATCCCACCCGAACAAACTTCAATTTTTGCATTTTGTGCATTTTTTATTGTATTTATCCTATCTTCATATGTATGGGTTGAACATATATTTTTATAATAATTTTTACTAGTTTCAATATTATGATGATATCTTGAAACACCAGCCTGCTTCAACATTAGTATTTTATCATAGGATAAGATTCCATGTGATGCACATAGTTTAATACTTAATTTTTCTTTTAAATATCTATAAATATTTAAAATTTTTTCAAAATCTTTACCTTCAAGTCCTTTACCACTCGTAACAAGAGAGAATCTAGCTGCACCTTTTTGCATATTTTCATAAGCTATTTTAAAAATTTCTTCCTTATTCACAAGTGGATATACTTTAATATTGGTAGTATGGTATACAGATTGAGCACAATACTTACAATCTTCAGAACATTGTCCAGATTTAGCATTCATTATAGTACAAAGTTCAGCTTTATTTGAACAAAAATTGTCTCTGATAACATTAGCTGAATTAAACAAATCTTCTATGTTATCAGTTTTAATTAATTCAAATGCTTCACTAAAGGTTATATCACAACCTTCTATAACCTTTAATTCCATTTCTTTTACATTTAACATAATACCTCCATTGTTAGATTAAGTTTAGAAGATTTTAGTTTCTTAACATTTCTTTTTTTAAGATAGGAATAACTTGAACACCTAAAACTGCAGCTAATAAACATTTAACTAAATCACCCGGAATAAATATTAAAACACCGCTTTTTAAAACGCTATAAAAAGTTACATCCAAATTATTTACTCTTGTTAAAACTATATAAAGATAAGGAAAACCTACAGCATATATTGCAAATAATCCAACAAGAGTAGCTGTAAACAAATTTAAAAAGCTATTACTCTTTTGTTTTTCTGATATCATTCCAATAATATACGCTCCAATTATAAACCCTAATAAATAACCAAATGTAGGGCTAAAAATATGAGACACCCCTCCTACACCTCCTGCAAATACAGGAAGACCAATTAGTCCCATTGCAACATAAACAATCTGAGATAAGGCACCAAGTTTCGAACCTAAAATAATTCCTGATAAAGCAGTAAAAAACACCTGTAAAGTAATAGGAACAGGTCCAACTGGAATCTTAAGCAATACCGATCCAACTGCAGTTAATCCAGCAAAAAAGGCAGTCAATATCATACTCTTTGTAGTAATTTTCATAATAATTCCTTTCTATGTATTATTGTAAACTACATATTCTTTTGTGGTTTACAATAAATATACTATAGGTTTTCTTTATTGTCAACCAGTATATTGCTTTTAGTTTACAATAACTGAAAATTTTTAATAACATTGCTTCATTAAATAATAAAATGTATAATTAAAATAATAATTAATAAAGTTACTATATTTGTTACTTGCTTTAAAGAATGAAAGGATTGAATGTATTGTGAAAAATAAAGTACTTAACCTTTTAAAAGAAAATAAGAATAATTTTTTATCAGGTGAAAAAATTAGTAAAGAAATAGGAGTTAGCAGAGCTGCTGTTTGGAAGTATATTAATACTTTAAAAGAAGAAGGCTATGATATAGAATCTATTTCAAGAAAAGGCTATAAGATAATAAATAGTCCCGATATATTAACTTATGAAGAAATAAAAGAATACCTAAACACTGATTTTATTGGTAATAAAATAATTCATTTTGATACAATAAATTCTACTAATATTAAAGCTAAAGAACTTGCTGAAACTGGTGAAAAAGAAGGTACTGTTATAATAAGTGAAGAGCAAACTTTAGGAAGAGGAAGACTTGGAAGAATTTGGATTGCTCCTAAGTATAAAGGTATCTGGATGTCAATTATACTTAGACCCAATATTAATCCAATTCATGTTGCAAAAATAACACAAATAAGTGCCGCTGCAGTATGTTTAGCTATATCTGAAATGGAAATTGAAGTTTATATCAAATGGCCTAATGATATAATTATTAACAATAAGAAAGTATGCGGTATACTTACCGAAATGAGTTGTGAGTTAAATAAAATAAATTATGCAGTATTAGGAATAGGTATAAATGTAAATATAGATGAAAATGAATTCCCTGATAGTATTAAAAATACAGCTGCATCTATTAAATCAGCATTAGGAAAAGAATTTATGAGAAAAAAAATAGCTGCTAAAGTATTGAACCATTTCGAAACACTATATAAACAATTTATTATTGACGGAAATACAAATAAATCTTTAGATATATGCAGAAAAAAATCAATTGTTTTAGGAAAAAAAATAAATATAATAAAAAATAACAAAACAATAAGTGTAAAAGCTGTAGATATAAATGATGAAGGCGAGCTAGTAGTTGAATATGAGAATGGAGAAACTGAAAACTTGATTTCCGGGGAAATATCATTGAAAAATTTTTATAATAAAAAATAGAACATTCCTACTATTTTTAGGAAATGTTCTATTTGTTTTATTGTTGTTTTACTTTAATTAATTCTTCTATATATTTAACTGTATTTATAAAACGTTCATCAATCGTTAAGTTCTCGCTGTTCTTCTTATACTTATCAATACTTTGATTATAAATACCAATACTGTATGTAACAATTTCATAAGTATCAATTGTATCTTTTTGTTTATAATTTTGTTCAAATCTTTCAACATACCGTCCACGTCTAGCCAGATCCAAATAATTATTATTAGTAGCTAAATAAGCATCATAATCTTTTTTCAGTGCATTTCTAAATTTATCTAAATCGATTTCATCTTTATAAATTTCAAAAACTTCAGTTGATTCACTGCTGTTTATTTCTATTATTATATTATTAATATCAAGATTATTTGCATATTCATCGTCGTAAATAAACTTGAATGTTTTTTTCTTAAATTCTTCACTGTTAACTAAAGGTTTAATTGCATCATCTTTCTTTCCATCATAAGATTCTGAATTTACATCAAGTTCATAATATCTTATTAGCATTTTACCATTTTTAAGATTATATGCAATAACAATTCTACCATAATTATAGAAAGATCTATTATCTATGATTTCTTTATGTAAGTTTATTACACTTTCTATGTTTTCTTTTTCGGTATAAACTTGAATATCTTCTGCTCTAATCATAAAATCCTTATCTAAATTACTTATATGCACTCCTTCTTCAAGATATTTAGAATATATATGTGTACTATCTCCTAAATACACACTTTCAACATCACTATTATTTGGCACATAATTTTCATAACTGTTAGTAGCAATATTTGCTACTTGTATAAATAAAAATAATATTATCATGAATACAGCAAACAATTTAATAGACGATTTTGAAACTCTGAAAGACTTTTCTAAAATAGCAACAATTATATAATAGGAAAGTGCTGAAAGTATAAAGAATGAAATACTCTTACTTATAAAGTCTCCCTCATTAATTATGGTTAAAAACCCTATTGGCGCTAAACAAGCTATTAATACAGATATTAAATTTTTATAACCATCATAAACAATAAAATCTCCTGTACGTTCATTTTGTCTGCGTTTTAATAAAAAGTATATCAAACTGTATACAAATATAATTAAAATAATTAATATTACAAAATAAGAAATACTTATTTTATTATCAATATATCTATAAAAATACAAATAATCTATTCTATAATAATTATCTACAAAATTACTTAACAAAATATCAGCATTAAAGCCTAAAGCAACATCTTCTAATATTTTAAACATATAACTTATAATAGCTAAAAAAGAAAATGGTAATGTAAAATTTATTATAGTAGAAATACCTGCTATTATTGAATTTCCAGTTAATATACATGATAATGCAGATATTAATATACCTACTAATAGCCATGGTATGATTAATTTATATATTTCAAACATGGAAAAATACATTTCAGCATAATTACTTATTATCATTAATATACCTAATAATATTACTGTAAAAATAATATTAGTAATAATATTTATATTAACTTTTTGGATATTAGTTATAGGTTTTGATACATAATAAGACAACTTCTTCGAATCATGAAAGTAATTAAAGCTCATTATACAGTTAATAAAAACAATAATAAATATTTCTACTACTCCAATAATAATGTTTTCTTCTCTTATTTTACCTAAAATAAGTATAGGTAACAAAACTACTGTTATTAGCAAAATAGCTATAGATATTAAAAGCCAATTTTTCTTAGCATATAACCTATCATATATTAATATACCTGTATTTTTAGGAAATAAAGTCTTCAATACCATACCCTACACCTCCTAATTCAGTAATAAATATTTCTTCTAAGTTCATCGGCAGCTCATCAAAAACCAATATTTTATATTTATTCTCCAATGCCTTTTTGAATTCATCAACATTTCCTTTTATAACACAAAAGTATACACTTCCAATTTTTGAGGTCTTAACTACTTTAAATGACTCACCTTCTATTGGCTTAAACTCAGAATCTACTGCAAATTGTACTCGTTTAATATTATCTTTTATATCTTCTAGCTTTTCTTCTTTTATTATAGTTCCTTGATGCATTATACCTACTTTATCACAAATATTATCTAATTCTTTTAAATCATGAGATGATACAATAACCGTCATTTCCCTTTCAATTACATCTTGTATCAAAACATTCCAAAATTTTCTCCTAACCACTGCGTCTAAGCCGTCAA
Organism: Tissierellales bacterium; assembly: GCA_018433765.1. GTDB lineage: Bacteria > Bacillota > Clostridia > Tissierellales > Sedimentibacteraceae > SM3-B41. The sequence goes on along the minus strand of JAHDQO010000004.1, from coordinate 144,844 downwards.
CTATTTCATCTAATAATAATACTTTAGGATTAGCAGCAATTGCTAAAACAAAAGCGGCTTGCTTTTTTTGTCCTTTTGATAATCTATTCAGGTTTTTATTCTTATCTAAATTAAAAAACTTTGCTAACTTGTCAAATTTATCTTTAGACATATTTTTATATAAAAGTTTCTCATAATTAAACAGCATATTAAGAGTATGTTGATATGGAAAAAATAAATCATCTTGAACATAATAAAAATCTTTTATTACATCTGAAATTTCATCAATTTTAGTGCCTTTATAAAAAATTTCTCCGGTATCTTGTTTATAAACTTGAATAATATGTTTCAATAAAGTAGTTTTACCACATCCATTAGAACCAATTAACCCGTAAATCTGTGATGATTCTGCATTTATATTAATACTTTTTAGAACTTCAAAATTTTTAAATTTTTTGCTTAGATCATTAATTTTCAGCAATTACATCATCTCCTTTCAATATGTTATTAATTATTAGTAGAATTTCATCATCCTTAATATTTAATTTTTTTAGAGATCTAATTAATTTTCTTAATTCGTTTTCTATACTTTTTAAATATATTTTGTATAATTCATCATCATCTTTAACAAAATTACCTTTTCCCTTCAAAGAATAAATATAATTATTATTTTCTAGCATTTTATAAGCTTTTTGTATAGTATTTGGATTAATTCTAATAATTGATGCAAGTTCTCTTACAGATGGTAGTTTTTCATCAGGTTTTAATACTTTGGATATAATTAATTTGACGAATTGGTCATATATTTGTTCATAAATAGGTTTTGAACTATTATTATCAATATGTATCATAAACATCCTCCTTTCTAATTAAAACCCTAACAATTTTATAATATGCCTTCTAAATTTTATAAATATATTTGCTTTTTTTACATCTTTTTCAACAATAATATCAATATAGCCTATCTCTTCGTCTTTTATGTACAATACTACTTTTCCTACTTTATCTCCCTTTGATAAAGGAGCCACTAATGATGAATCATATACTATTTCTTTTCTTATTTTTGTACCATTTTTTATTAATTTATAAAAATCATTAGTTGGATATATATTTACTTCTTCTTTAGCATCCTTAATTAAAATTGTATCTATTCTCTCATCTTTATCAATAACTTTCTCTATCATATAACTGCTTTGTATCTTTTCGAGCATTAAATCTACAATTTTTTCCTCTGCATTTTCATTTGATACCTTCAATACATTTAATAATGCAGAAATATTATTGTCTAAAAAGTCATTATTAATATCTGCATAAACAACATTCATAGTACAAATTAGTACAATCATTAAGACTACACTTATTATTTTACTTTTCTTACTCATCTTTCCTCCACATTACATAACATATTAACTGTATTACATTAATTAATACACTCTGTAACTGTATTATATATAATGATACAGTTGATGTCAATATGCTTTTTACTAAAACATAATAAAAAAGCTGCTGCTCTTTTGAGCCTCAGCTTAATTATTTTCTCTTATATTTATTTTATTTATTATTTCTTTTTTTATAATCCTCTATAAATTCAATAACAACATCACCTCTTGATAACTGCTCATAGCTAGTACTATCATTAATCAATTTTCCATCACTGTAAGTAAAATAAGCTTTTTCAATATCATAATTATCTAACATCTTATTAGCTGTTAATACTTCAAATGCAATTTTGTCATCTATAATTTCAACTTTAGATTCATGTAGTTTTATTATCGGAACTCCGCTCCCGTAAAGCATATACGCACAAATAGGAAGATTATCTCTTTCATAAAAATAAACACCAGCAAACACATCTTCAGAAATAAGCCATTCTTTATTAACAATTTCCATCCATATAGCAGAATCTAGTACTTCTTTTTCTTCTTCTATATTATTACAGCTAGTACACATAGATAATGAAATTATCATTAATATTATAGATATTTTTATTTTCATATATATCCTCCATAATTTACCATAAATAAATTATATAGGTATTACAAAAAAATGTAAAGAAGAATTATTATATCTACAGTTTACAATAATTTGTCTTATTAATAAAAATGACAGACCTTTAAGAAACTTAAATGTCTGTCAATAGTTTGACCTGAGCTAACTGGTCTGGTCTATTACGCCATCCTCAAGCCAATCTTTTGCTTGATTATAAAGATTTTGTACAAATTCTTCTACCTTTTCAACAACTTTTTCTTTATCAATGAATTTCTCAACATAATCAGGCAATGACTCAATTAACTGATTTACAACCCACTCTAACTTTTCTCGTCCTTTTTCCTCATCAAAATTTCTTTCAGCATATAGCATTAATTGATATATACATTCTCTAAGTTTTGTCAACGCCTTTTCTTTACCTTGCTTTTTATAAAGATATATAAAATATCCTACAATAACTACAACAACAATAACTAAAACATACCAAGGCATTTAACTAATTCCCCCTATATATTATTATTTTGTCCAAAGTTCTAAACTTTAGACAATATCTATTAATATTTTTATGCTACATACTGAAATAAAATGCCTTATAATTATTGAGACAAACGAGTAAAAAAACTTGATTATGACGTAACGTAATGAATTATAATATAGCTAGGAGGTATTAATATGGAAAAAAACAGAGCAATACCGCAAGGATATATGACAGTGGGAGAACTTGCTAAAAAGATGGATACTACTGTCCGTACCTTACAATACTATGACAAAGAAGGTCTGCTTTCTCCTTCATCAAAAAGTGATGGTGGTCGTAGACTTTATACTGACAAAGATAAGATTAAGCTTTACCAAATTCTATCATTAAAGTCTTTAGGTTTTTCATTGGACGATATAAAGAACCACCTTATTTCTCTAGATACACCTGATGATGTTGCCAACGTACTTACAGAACAAGCTGCAGCTATTCGTAAAAAGATAGAAAGCCTATCAAAATCATTAACAGAAATAGAAAAGTTAAGAAAAGAAGTGTTACAAATGAAAACGGTAGATTTTAAAAAGTATGCCGATATTATCATAAATTTGCAGATGAAAAATGAGTTCTACTGGATTATTAAACATTTTGATGATAAGACTCTTAATCATTTTCGAAATCATTTTGATAAGAATAGTGGCTTAATAATGATGGAGACTATCACTCGTCTGCACGATAAAGCAATACAACTTGAAAAAATAGGTGTACCGCCAGAAAGTGATAAGGGGCAAAGCTTTGCCAAAGAATATTGGGATATGGTTATGGAGTTTACAGGCGGTGATATGAGTATGTTGTCTAAACTTATGGAGACTGTTAACTTTAACATTCCTTGCAAAGAGTGGAAACATATACAAGAAATTTCAAATACTTTTATCGAACCAGCTTTAGAAGCGTATTTCACAACAATAAATTATAATCCGTTTGAGGAGTGAATAAAATGAGCTATGCTATACAAATAAATAATCTAAAGAAAAGTTATGGCAATAATGATGTGCTAAAAGGGTTAAATTTCAATGTTATAAAAGGTGAAATTTTTGCGTTACTTGGTGTAAATGGAGCAGGTAAAACTACTACCCTTGAATGTATAGAAAATTTAAGAAAGTATGATAGTGGAAGTATCGTAGTAAATGGAAAAATGGGTATTCAACTGCAATCATCTTCTCTTCCCGCCCACATTAAACCGATGGAAGCTGTGCGTTTATTTGCAAAATGGAACAAAGCCAAAATAGATCAATCTATGCTAATTGCACTTGGTATTAAAGAATTAGAAAAAAAGAGATATGTAGAAATGTCTATGGGGCAAAAACGACGTTTGCATCTAGTCCTTGCCTTAATTAGCGATCCAGACATTGTTTTTCTTGACGAACCGACCGCTGGACTTGATGTTGAAGGCAGAATATCTCTTCATAACCAAATTCGTAAATTGAAAGCACAAGGAAAGACAATAATCTTAGCCAGTCATGATATGGCTGAAGTTGAAAGTCTGTGTGATCGTATTGCTATCATAAATGATGGAGAGATTGTTTTTTTAGATACTGTTGCTGAATTGACTGCAAAAATTAGTAGACATTATACTATTCATATTAAGACTAGTCAAGGTAATCAAAATTTTGAATCTCATAATATCGGTGAAACAATGCTGACTTTGCTTGAGGATTTTAAGCAAAGAAACATTACTGTGCTAGACATAAAAATAGATAGAGGATCACTTGAACAGCATTTCATCAAAATAGCAAGGGGGAATAACGAATGAATGCATTTTTATATGGAGTAGCATTACAATGGAAATTGGATATACGAAGTAAGTCACTACTTATTACTTGTTATATAGTTCCTCTTTTATTCTTTATTATTATGGGTGGAATTTACACATCCATAATGCCAGAATCTAAGTATACGCTCATTCAATCCATGACTGTAATGGGTGTATCAATGGGTGCACTAATAGGTTTACCACCTTCCCTTGTAGAAATATACGGAAGTGATATAAAGAAAGTCTATAAATCAAATGGCGTACCGCTGTATCTTGGTCTAGTTTCAATGTTTTTGTCAGCTTTTATCCATCTATTAATTATGTGTGCTGTTATATACATTATTGCTCCTATAGCTTTTGATGCAACGCCTCCATCTAATCTTCCATTGTATTTTGGCTCACTCGTTATCTTTATTGCAGTATCTTTAAGCATTGGTAGTGTCTTAGGACTATTGATAAAAAACCAAGCAAAACTCACCATGATTTCTCAACTTGTATTTTTACCATCAATTATGCTGTCAGGCATTATGTTTTCCATTGATTTACTTCCTAAAATTTTGGAATTTGCAGGAAAAATATTTCCCGCAACTTGGGGATATAAGTTGTTAATAGATAATAATTTTCATTTTAATAACTTTCTTCCTTTGCTAGTTATCTTCTTAACAGCAACTATACTATGTAGTTTTTTGTTAAAGAAACTTCAATCAGAGTAATTGTAATTTTGAACTTAAGACCAAATATATTTTTCTTAAATATAAATTTATGACTTTCATATTTAATAGAAACGAGCAAAAAAGAACCGTCCCTTTTTGGTTTTGAAAATGGTGCACCTGAGAGGATTCGAACCCCCGCAAACATGCCTTAGGAGGGCACTGCTCTATCCTACTGAGCTACAGGTGCACAATGACAGCATAAAGATTTTATAATATATTTAAATATTTGTCAATTAAAATATTAAGGCTGAATCATAATAACTCAGCCTTTATTTATATTATAATCCAAAAATACCTTTTATAAATCTTACAAATCTTACAAATATATTAGCTTTTTGTACATCTTGATTAACTACAATATCTACTTGATCTATTTTTTCATCTTCTATATATAAATTAATTTTACCTACAGAATCTCCTTTTGCTAAAGGAGCTTTAATTGAAGTATCAAATTCTATTTCTGTTCTTACTTTTGTTCCATTTTTAATAAGTTTATAATAATCTTCTGCTGGATATACATCTACTTGTTGGTCTTTTGCATTTTCTATAGTAATAGTTTCAACTTTAACTGTTTTATCAACGATTTTTTCTTTTATGTAGTCTTTCATTCCATATTCAAGAAGTGCCTTTGATTTCTCAGTTCTTTCATCATTTGTATATGCTCCCATTACAATCGCAATCAATCTGTAATTTTTATTTTGATCTTCTTTGTTTATTACTGGTATAGTAGATACTAAACAACATCTAGCTTTGTGAGTATATCCTGTTTTTAGACCATCTACTCCTGGCAGTTCAGTAAGTAACTGATAATTAGTACTTTTTCCTTCATATTTTCTTTCAGGAATGACTAGTTCTTTTTTTGATGTTATTTCAGTTATTTCAGGATATTTTTGTAATATATATCTAGCTAACTTAAAGATGTCCTCAGTAGACATATAATTTTGGTCAGTTTCTTCATCATCTATAGGCAGCCCATTTGGACAAATAAATCTTGCTGAAGTTATTCCTATCTCTTCTGCCTTTTTATACATCATTTCAATAAATTTATCTTCTGTTCCACCAACATGTTCAGCAATTGCTACCGCAACATCATTTCCCGAAACAACTAAGAGAGGTTCTATTAAATCAGAAAGTTTAAAAGTTTCACCTTCTACTAATCCAAAACTACTGCCTTCAGTTTCAGCTGCATTTTTACTTATAAATACATTATCATCTACTGAAACATCACCATTTTCTATAGCCTCTCTCATTACTAAATATGTCATAAGTTTAGTAACACTTGCTAGTTCTACTTTTTCTTTTATATTGTATTCATATAATATTTCACCTGAATCTAAATCTCCTAGCAGTGCTCCTTTTACATCTTTACTTACATCAATATCTGCAAAAGCCATATTGATTGTCAACAGCATGATTATTAAAATCATACTAATTATTTTGTTAATTTTATTCATTTCGTCCTCCACTCAAAAACTTTACCTCTATTCATTTATCTGTAATTTAATTAGTTAATGTGTCAAATTTAATTGAAATTAAATAGACGGTTGTCGAATCTAAATACATTATAGTATGTTATTAGATTAATGGCAACCATCTAAATTATTAAAATTTTCTTAAGTTAGAATGTAATTTTTTCTATATTTCCCATATAAGGTTTTAAAACTTCAGGTATTGTTATAGTTCCATCTTCATTTTGATAATTTTCTAATACAGCCGCAAAAGTTCTTCCAACAGCTAGACCAGATCCATTTAATGTGTGTATATATTGTAGTTTTCCTTTACCTTCTGGTCTAAACCTTATATTTGCTCTTCTTGCTTGAAAATCTTCAAAATTTGAACAAGAAGAAATTTCCACATACCTACCATAGCTTGGCATCCATACTTCAATATCATAAGTTTTTGCAGCTGAAAATCCTATATCTCCTGTACATAGTTCAACAACTCTATAAGGGATTTTTAATTTTTGTAATATTTCTTCTGCAAATCCAGTTAGCTTTTCTAATTGTTCATATGATTTTTCAGGCAATGAGTACATAACCATTTCTACTTTGTCGAATTGATGATTTCTTATCAATCCTCTTGTATCTCTTCCAGCTGATCCTGCTTCTGCTCTGAAGCATGGAGTATATGCTGTTAAGTACATTGGAAGATTAATTTCTTCTATTATTTCATCTCTATACATATTTGTAACAGGTACTTCAGCAGTTGGTATTAAATAAAAATCTTTTTGTGGTATTTTAAACATATCTTCTTCAAATTTTGGTAGTTGACCTGTTCCTGTCATACTATCCCTATTTACCATAAATGGAGGTGAAATTTCAGTAAAATTATGCTCATCGACATGTGTGTTTACCATAAATTGAGTTAATGCCCTTTCTAGTCTAGCACCTATACCTTTAAACATACTAAATCTTGTTCCTGATATTTTGGTAGCTCTTTCAAAATCAAGTATATTAAGATCTGTTCCTAAATCCCAATGAGCTTTTGGTTCAAATCCAAAGTTTCTAGGTTCTCCCCATTTCCTAATTTCTTTGTTATCTTCATCACTTAATCCTACTACAATGTCTTTATTAGGAGTATTTGGAATAGCTAATAATTGATTTTGTATTTGGCTGTCAACTTCTTTAACCTTATTATCAAGTTCTTTTACTTTTAAAGATAGTTCTTTCATTTCTTTTAGAACTTCATTAACATCTTTTCCTTCTTTCTTTAATTTTGGAATTTCTTTTGAAACTTTGTTTTGTTCTGCTTTCATATTTTCTACTTCAATAAGCAGTTCTCTTCTTGCTTTGTCTAGCTCTAGTATTTTATCAATGCTAAGCTTTGGATCTCTTCTTTTCAAAAGTTCTGCTACTTCTTCCGGATTTTTTCTAATTCTTTTAATATCTAACATTTCTCATTCCTCCTTAAAATAAAAAAACTCCCATCCCTTTCAACAAAGGGACGGAAGTATATCCGCGTTGCCACCCTAATTATTATACTCTATCAAGTATAATCACTCGGTAAATATAACGTTTTAAACGTTCAGGTTAAAACCCTAAAAACTCCGGAACGGATTCAATAGATCATAATATTAGTTTACACCAACCACTAATTCTCTTTAAATATAATACTATTTACTGCTTTCCATCAAAGTCAATTTCTTATTCCTTTAATAATATTATATTAAATATGTTTTGTCAAGGTACTTATTTTTAATAGTTTAAAAGTTTAAATTTTTTATTTAATACTTAAAATACCATTGCTCCTATTATACCAAATACAATCAATGGTATATTATAGTGTAAAAATGTTGGCACACATGTGTCCCAAATATGATCATGCAGCCCATCTGCATTTAATCCTGCTGTAGGTCCTAGTGTTGTATCCGATGCTGGTGAACCAGCGTCTCCAAGAGCTGCTGCTGTAGTTATAAGTACAACTGTTGCTGGTATACTGAATCCTACTTTCATAGCAAATGGAACATATATTACTGCAAGTATAGGTACTGTGCCAAAAGAAGTTCCTATACCCATAGTTATAATTAATCCTAATAATAACATTACCAAAACTGCCAATAATTTACTTTGTCCAACTATACCTATTGCTGCATTAACTAATGAATTTATACTTCCTGTTTCTCTAATTACATTTCCAAAACCTGAAGCTACAAGCATTACAAATGCAATAAAGCCCATGAGTTTTATGCCTTCTGATATTAAATCATCTAAACTCTTCCACTCAACTGCTTTAAATATTACAATTATTAGTACACCCACTAATGCACCTAAAGGCATTGAACTAAACTTCAATTGAACTAAAAGTGTTGAAACAGCACCTAATAATGCAATGTAGTGATTTTTATTCATTTTCAAGTTGTCTTCTGATACTGCCATTTCTTTATAAACATTATTAATATTTTTATATTCTCTAGGTTTTCTATATGTAATAAGAATAGCTACTATTGATCCAACAATCATGCCAATCCCTAATATCCAAGTTGATTTGCATACATCCATACTAGTAATAGACATTCCATTATCTGTCATAGAATTTGCTATTATACTATGAAATATTAGTCCATATCCTATAGGTAAAGTTATGTACGGAGTTTTTAGTCCAAAAGCAAGTGCACATGCTACTGCCCTTCTATCCATTTTTAACTTATTCATTATTATAAGAAGTGGAGGAACTAATATAGGAATAAAAGCTATATGTACAGGTATTATAGTTTCCGCACAAATTGCTATTAATGCTAATAAAATTAACATAAGAATACCTTTTCCTTTAATCATTATTGCTATCTTTCTTGACAATATATCAGCTAATCCTGTTTTCTTTATTGCTGCTGCCAATGTTCCTAACAATAAATAGCTCAAAGCTATTTCTGTATTGCCACCCATTCCGTCTATAAAAACAGACATCGTTTGTGATAAATCCATACCTGATAGTAAACCTGCCGCTATAGCCGATATTAACAATGAAAAAATTACATTTAACTTTAATAAACATAAAACACTCATTAGTATAACAGAAATTGTTATTGGATTAGTTAAAATCATAGAAATATCTCCCTTTTATTAGTCTTTTTTTAATTTTCAATTCAGATAGACATTAATTCGAGATGCAAACGTTTGTTTATCATATAAATCATAATATTCTTTAAACTCTTACGCCTTCTTATCTTTTTGTAGAATATATTAATTATAAGTATTATTCTCACCCTTGATATTTAAACACAAAAAGGTTTTCCCATACCTAACATATATCTTTTTTATACTTACATTTTGAATTTTGAATTTTTAATCTTTAACATTGTGATAATAGTTGATTTGTTTCTTATACAATACAGAAGTTGCTCGTTAAATAGAAATTAATTATATGATTTAAACCTAAAAATAGACTCTTAATAAATTAAAAGGCAAACTTTAACATACTTTATATGTTAAAATTTGCCTTCTATTATCTACTATCTTTAGGCACAAACATTATTTATCCATTTTATTTTAAACTATTTACATTAAAAAGTCAACTATATTATTGATTACTTATAGTTATAGATATAATGAACTAATTAAAATTTATACTCGTATCTATCAGTTATTACAATTAATATCACCTATCAAAACATACACAAAGTTTTATTTTTTTATATTATATCCTATTAAAAATATTATTAAACTTATACTAATTCCTATATATAATGGATCAATATTTATTACATCAATTATACTCAAGAAAACAGTTAATATGGGTGCAGTTATCATAGATATTAACCCCGCTTTTTTAGGAGTTTTATTCTTTAATAAAAGTGCAAATATTAATGGCATAAATATAACAGTACCTCTAAGTGTCATAGAAAGAAATGCCCATTTTAGAATAAGTGAATCCATATTTAAAAATACAATAATTGTAGCAAATAGTGAAATTATAAGTATTGATGTTCTTAGTACAAAAAGTTGTTTCTTATCATCAGCATTTTTATTAATAAATCCTTTGTAAATGTCTTTACTAATCATAGTACTTATTCCTAAAGTCAAACCTGCTCCTGTGGCTACTACTGAAATTATTAATGTAGCTATCATTATTCCCCCTATTACAGGGTCTAAATGATTAGTAACAAAAAGAGGTAATGCTTGTTTAGAAACTATATTTGGATAATTAGCTCTCATAAACATTCCTATTAGAGTGCAAACTAATCCAATTGGAGGTATCAATAAAGCAGATATAAAAGCTCCCTTTCTAGAGGCTTTATAATTTTTTCCGGAGAAAATTGCTTGCAGATAAGTTTGAGTTGAACAAACTCCAACTACAAGAGAAAATCCACTTGCTAAACCCGTTAGAATACCTTCACTAAATATATTAAACCATGGGTCTTTAGGAAATGTATTAACAATTCCTTTTACTCCATTAAACTCTTTCAATACTATAAAGATGCTAATGGATAATGTTACGTATAGCAATATTGTTTTTAAAGAACCTACTATACTAGATCCTAAAAATCCTCCAAAAAATATATATGAGATTATTAAAAGCATAGTAATTATTACTGCTGCATTTTCACTGATATAAAAAAGAGATGTTATTATAGCTACAGTTGATAATATTTGACCTGTAATATGAACAAAAATTGCTATAGAAGAAATAGAACTAGATATAATTCTAGATTTTTCACCATAGTAAGTAACCATAAATTGTGGTATTGTATTTACATTTGAATTTCTAAGTGGCTTTGATAAAAAAGCTCCAAGAAATAAGCAACCTATGCTTGCACCTAATGTAAACCAAATACCATTAAATCCACTAACAAATGCTGCTTGTGCAGTACCAATAGTAGAAGCTCCACCTACTAAGGTTCCAATAATACTAGCTGCTACTTGTGAACTAGAAAAATTTCTACCTCCTACAGCAAAATCACTCGAATTTTTTATATTTTTACTTGATCTTACTCCAAAATATGAAACTATTACTAAAGTTATAAATGTACTTATTGAATATAGATTATTGATCATATTCTCTCCATGAAGTTAAATATTAACTAGATTTATATTTTATTTTGTTCCTTATTATTCTAGATAACTTTTATTAATAAGTAAAGTCTTTATTTTTAATAATTATTAAATAACACCATATAATATTTTTAATATGGTGTTATTATATTAGGGTAATTTATGTTTTATCTAGGCTTACTAATAAATTGCTGTGTAAAGATATAACCATATTTATTACTTTGTACTATTCCTATTCCTATATGTGTAAAATTTGAATTCAATATATTGTTTCTATGACCTTCTGAATTCATTAAACTAGTATGAGCCCTTTCAACAGATGAGTTTGCAGCAATATTTTCACCTGCATAAGTATATTTAATAGCAAAATCTGTAAGCATTTTGAATGGACTTCCATAAATAGGAGAATTGTGGCTGAAATAATTATTATCCACCATATCTTGAGATTTTATCCTTGCTACTCTAGCAACTTCCCAATCTACTTCAAGAGGTTTTAGATTTCTTTTAGTTCTTTCTTGATTTATTAAATCTACCATTTGCTGTTCTAAACTTGTCAATTCATAAGGAACTATTTGTTCAGGTTTATCATCAACTACTATAGGTTTTGCATATTTAGAGGATACACATCCTACAAGATCATTTGGCATATGTATTACATACCATGTACCTATTTTTCCAACAACTTCTACAATATCGTTCTCATTTAAGATTCCTACAATAGTATGATTAGTTCCTGCTCCAGCTCTAATATTAAGTCTATAAGTTGTTATTTTTACATTGTCAACATCTGCTGCCATAAAAGCAGCTGCTTCACCAACCATTGTCTCAAGGTTTTTATTATTAATATCTTTTATTTTATTACATGAACAAGTAAGTAATAAACATATTATAAATAGAATTATATATTTCTTTTTACTCATAAAAACTTCACCTCATATTATTTTTTAATAATAGTATTGGGACATTTATTAAGTTTTATAACAAATTTATATTATTAGCAATTTAAGGTTATAAATTTACTTTAAGTAAATTTATTCTAGTTGACATAGATATCAATATATATATAATTATATCTATGCTTATAAATTCATAAAATTAGGAGGGAATTATGGAATATAATAAAATTAATAAAAATGCTATTAAATCCTGGTATATAGGAAGAATTATATTTCTTTTAATATTTTCTATTATATACGGATTGTTAATATATAAGTTAATAATTCCAAATTTTGTTCATGTAGCAATTTTAGAATACGGACTAAACATATTAACAATATTAATAGGAATATTTTTATTAATAAATACATTTATTTTTCCAATTATTGAATATAAAGAATGGAAATATATTATTTCAAATGACAAAATTGAACTTATTAATGGTATTTTTATTAGAAAAAGAATAATAATACCAATATCAAGAGTACAGCATTTAGATATAGTGCAAGGACCTATATATAGAAAATTTGGACTAGCTACTCTAAGATTAAATACAGCAGGTTCTATACATGAAATACCAGCTTTAACTAATAAAGAGGCAGAAATAATATCTGAAACATTAAAAAATCAAATAGAAAAGAGTGGTAAAGTTGAATAATATAGAAAGAAATCATATATTTCAATTATTTTCTCTATTGTTTAATATATTATTTAAAAATATTATATTTTTTGTATTAGGTTTTAACTACTTATTTAAAAAATTTGATGTATATGAATCACTCATTATCATATTAATATGTTTAGTTAGTATTTTAGTTATTAGCTTTATTAGTTGGTACAATTGTTTTTTCTATTTAAAAGAAAGCTCTATTGTATTAAAAAAAGGTGTTTTTTCGATAACAAAAAGAGAAATACCTTTTGAAAAAGTTAACACAGTTGATATATCTCAAAATATTATACAAAAAATATTTAATTTGTCCCAAATTAAAATAGACACTGGAACAGTTAAAACTAGTAAAAGTGAACTTTCGCTTCTATTAAAAAGCTATAGAGCAAAAGAACTAAAAAATTTGTTGTTAAATAATGAAATTAATTCAGATGAATTAGAAAAGAATAATAATATTTTTAAATTGAACAGTAAAGATTTACTTATTTATTCTCTAACATCCAACACTATTTTAAATGGTATTGGTATAATATTTATTCTATATAATTTTGTAGATGATTATATTAATAACATTCTTGATATTGATTTATTTAGCAAATTAAATATAACTAATTTTAGTTTTATTAAAATAATTTTTGGATTGTTATTTATTCTTAGTATTAGCGTCATTTTAGCTATTATAAAAAGTTTTATTAAATACTATAATTTTAAAGTATTTGTTGAAAAAAATAAATTAAATATAAGTTATGGTCTATTTAATAAAAAAAATTATTCGTTTCAAATTAACAAGATAAAGGGCTTACATATTAAGCAAAATTTAACTATGCAACTCTTTAATTTAAGAACTATAGAAATAGAAAGTATTGGATATGGAGATGAGGATGATGAAAAAGCTATTTTATTTCCTATAATAAATCTAAATTCACAAAAGGAGATTATTAATAATCTTATGCCTTTTTTTAATTTCCGGGGAAATATATATAAATCTGAAAAACCTGCTTTATTTAGATTTATATTCAAAAAATTAGTTTTCGTTTCACTAATAATTAGTGTTTCTATTTATTTCTCTCAATATGGATATTTTAGCATTTTACTTATTCCTATTTCGCTTATTCTAGGTTATATGCAGTATAAAAATTCTGCTGTAGGCATAAGTAATGATTTAGTTTTTATGAGTAGAAATGGCTTTAATAAAGTACAATCTATTGTTAAGCTTAACGCAGCTCAATCTTTTGAAATATCATATTCATATTTTCAGAGACTAAAAGGATTATGCAATTTGAATACAAATATTTTTAGCAACAACTTTGGCAATAATATAAAAGTAAGTAATTTAAATTACAACTTAGTTAATAAAATAATTAATAAAACTAATCTAAACTAAATATTTATTTAAAATAAAAAAAGTCTTGTGAAACAATATCATGTTTCACAAGACTTTTATTTTTTAATTATTCACTTATTGTACCTAATTTATTTAACACATCTTTAAGATCATCTAAATAATCTCCATATTCTGCCCAGTTTCCTTCTTTTGATGCCTCATTAGCCTTATTAAATAAATCATTTGCTCTGTCTATTAATTCTGATAATGTTTTATTTTCTATGTCTATATCTATATCAACATCAGGTTCTTCAACTGGAGTTTCACCATATCCATCACCAAAAATTTTGTTTAAAGCAAGATCTAATGTTCTTTCCATTACAATGTTATCTTCATAAGCTACTACAACCATTTTCATTTCAGGTAGACTATTTTCATTATCTGCTTGAATATAGATAGGTTCAATATATAATAGTGATTCTTCAATTGGTGTAACTAATAAATTACCTCTTAAAACATTTGAACCTTTTTGACTCCACAATGTGAGCTGTGGTGATATTTCTGTATCATTATCAATTTTCTTTTCTATTTGATTAGTACCCTTTATATTCTTATTTTTAGGGAATTTATATAATACAAGCTCACCATAATTTTCGCCATCATTTCGAGCTACAAACAATGCATTCATATTATCTTTTTCCTTAGGCGAATACGGCACTGTAAGTAAAAACTCAACATTATCTTCTTCAGGTAATTTAAACATTACAAAGTTTGATTCTACTGGTTGTTCTAATTGAAGCATATATTTTTCTTTAGATATATCCCACTTATCTTCTCTAGTAAAAAATACTGTAGGATTATCCATATGATATACTCTATATATTTCACTTTGTACATCAAAGTAGTATTTAGAATATCTTGTATGTTCTCTTAGAGATTGCGGCATTTGATCCATTGATTTAAACAAATCTGGAAATATTTTTTTATATGTCATAATAATAGGGTCTTTCTCATCTGCAATATAATAGTCTGTATCTCCATTGTATGCATCTATTACTACCTTAACTGAATTTCTAATATAGTTCATTGTAGTACGTTCTAGCGGCTGAGAATAAGGATATTTATCACTCATTGTAAATCCTTCTATAATCCAATAAAGTTTTCCGTTTTCCTCATTTAACACTAAGTAAGGATTACCTTCATAATAAATAAAAGGTGCTATTTTATTTACTCTATCAACTATATTTCTATTTATAACAATTCTACTATCAGAATTTATTCTATTTGATATAATTAATTTTAAACTTCCTTCTCTTATAGCAAATAACAATTTATTAAATCCAGTTAGCTTAATTCCTGCATTTCCTTCATATGTAGTATAAATATTATCAGAACCTGAAGGATAATCAAATTCCTGTTCATTTGTATTAACTATAATATAATCGTTTGTTTTTTCACCAAAATATATTTCCGGTTGAGTTACATTTAAGTTAGTATCTGTTGTAGGTGGAATATTTTTAATTAAAAGTTGCGGCTGTCCTTCAGATGTAACTGAATTAACAGGTGATAGAGCTAAACCATAACCATGAGTATACTTCAGATATTGATTTATCCAAGTTTGTGCTTGACTATCAAGTTTATTTTGGTCTAATTCTCTTGCTGAAAGAAATACTTGTGTATATTCATCGTTAATATAATATCTATCAACATCTACATCATTAAATACATAATATGATCTAATTCCTTGAAGTTGATTATATACTTGATTAATAGGTTTATAATCATTTATTCGTATATTTTTTATTACATTTTCATTGTTTATTAAATCTTGCTTTGTTAAATTATTTTCGGCAGGGAAATCTACTTCTTTTACATTTTCTAAACCATATGCCTTTTGGGTATATTCTATATTATATTCAATGTATTTTGTTTCTTTTGAAATTTGATCAGGTTCAACTATGAACTTTTCAACAACACCACTCACTATACCTCCAGCTATTGATATAACAATTAATAAGGCCGGTACAGTAAGCGCAAATTTTAAGTTTCTTTTCTTTGCACCAATGAAAAATGTTATTGCAGATATTAAACCTACAATCCCCATTATTCTATAAACTGTTAAAGAAATTTTTACATCAGTAAAACCAGCTCCAAAGACCTTACCTCTTTGTGAATATAGAAGATCATAGGACTTAAGATATAAATTTATTCCTATAATTACCAGCAGTAATAAACCTAATACAGCTATTTGCTTAATAACATTAGTAATTAATTTTTTATTTAAGAATTCTGAATAATCTATCGTTCCTCTTCTTCTAAATTCTTCAAAATCAATAGTATCGCCGCCAGACGCTGGTCTTCTAGAAACATACATAAAGATATTAAATATAATTGTTAATACTATCAAAATAAACAATATACTTATTACATACGATAAAATACTAGATATAAGCGGAAGCTTAAACACATAGAATGAAATATCATTTCCAAATATAGGATCACTAATATCGAAATTCTGTGCATTAGCAAACTTAAGTATTTCAAACCAAAGTCTTGAAGTAATCTTTACTGTAAAATAAAAACTAATTAATAATGTTCCTATATTAACTCCTAAATTAATTTTTTTATCATTGTTTTTATTTTCTACTATGTTAGCATCTTTATAATATTTTTTCTTTAATGATCTTAAATATAAATAAAATACTATAAATAAACCGATAAAAAGTGGTATACCTATTAAAAATTGAGTTTTTAACTTAGTTAAAAAAGTTCCTGTATATCCAAGCTCAGAAAACCATTTATAGTCAGTTATAAATCCTATAATACTACTAAAAGAACTAAATATAAATATTATAAGAATAAAAATTATTAAACCAATAAATTGATTTTTCTTACTCATCTTCATTTCTCCTTTCATAGAGCAGTTTTTTTCATATTTTATTAAATAGTTTAATACGATATTTTGCTATGTAATTAGCTTTATTTTGTCTTATCTTATTAGCTAAAAAAATAGATAGTACTATTATACTACCTATTATTCCCATTTTCAAACAATTTAATTATAGAATTTATAATTATTAATATTTGTAAGCGAAATTTATAGTATATTTATCAATCTTCTATTAAAAATCCCTTTTTCCTCAGCTCATCTTTAACCTTATCTATTGTCTCTTTTTCATCCGCACTTATAGTGTGAATATGTATACCATCACACAATTTTGCAAGGGGTTCGGCTTTTAAAGAAATAACTTTTTTCATAAATTTTTCCACTTCTAGTTTTGTCTTTATCATCAAATTTCCTTTAATTTCTCCGTAAATAGGATGTTCAACTATAACATCCACTATTTCACCGCCGCATTCAACTACTGCATTTAATTCATCTTTAATTTCGTTATAACCTTGATGCTTACATACTATTGTTTCTAAAATTTTACCATTAGATTTGTTTAATACTATATAACCCTGAGGTGTTGCTAAAATATTACAACCTTGAGCCCTAAGCACTGCAATGTCTTGAACTATTACTTGTCTGCTTATTTTAAACTTTTTAGCTAATTCATTACCCTTTATAGGATCATTAGTTTCTTTTAAAATTTCATAAAGCTTTTTTCTTCTTTTCTTGGTTTCCAAAATATCATCCCTAACTAATAATAACTTTTTTTAATCTATTCTTCTTGAGTAATCAATAACTCTTCTGTTATATACTTCTCCAATTAATTCTGAGCTAAACATAAAATCAGCAGTCGCTTGATTTGAAGCTACAGGTATATCATATAGAACACCTATTCTTAATAAAGCCTTAACATCTGGATCATGAGGTTGAGACGTCATAGGATCCCAAAAGAAAATCATAAAATCTATATATCCTTCAACTATTCTAGCGCCTATCTGCTGATCTCCTCCAAGAGGTCCACTATTAAATCCCTTGACATTAAGCCCTGTTTTATCTCTTATAATTTTCGCAGTAGTGCCCGTACCAAAAAGATTATGATTTTTTAATTTATCTTTATTATTATTTACCCATCTGACAAGATCATCTTTTCTATTATCATGTGCTATTAAAGCAATATTCTTCTTCTTATTCATTTTAATAAAATTCATGCTTTCTCCTTTTTATAGTTTTTATTAAATTAACAAATTCATTACCTATAAATTAAAGTATTCTTTTTAATTCAAGTTTAAATTTTTCTATTGCTTTTTTTTCTACTCTTGAAACTGTCATTTGTGATATACCTATTTGTTTTGCTATTTGGGCTTGTGTCTTATTATTATAATATCTTTCATTTATTATTGTCTTTTCTAATTTATTTAATTTTAATAAAACACTATTAACAAAATCTTGATTCTCAAGTTCTGAAAAATATTTATCATCTGTACCAATTAAATCAATAATTTTTACATCTTTCTCTTCATCTGAAATATCTAAACTTAAATCTAAAGATTTAGGAGAAAATAATTTACTTGCTTCCATTGCTTCTAATATGTCTTCTTCAGTATACCCTAAGAAATCTGATAAATCCTTTACTTTAGGAGTTCTCTGTAATTTCTGCACCAGTATATCTTTTGCATCATTTATTTTTTTTGAAGCTTCCTGAATTCTTCTTGGAACCCTAATAGACCAGCCTTTATCTCTAAAATACTTTTTTATCTCACCTATTATTGTAGGAGTTGCAAAACTTGTAAATTCAAATCCTTTTTCGATATCATATCTATCAATAGCATATAATAGTCCAATACATGCTATTTGATATATATCATCATATTCAATGCCTTTGTTTATGAACCTTTTTGAAACAATCTCTGCTATATATTTATATTTCTTAAATATTTCATTTCTAGTTTCTTTACTTTTAGTTTCACGGTAATCTATAAAAAGTTCATAATTTTTTATTTTTGTAATGTCTTTAACTACATCACTCATTTAACAGACATTCCTTTCGCTTACTCAATTAATGCCTATAAATTATTTCCTGTCATTTTGAGCGTAATTTTTTATTTATAAATTTAGTAAACATAATTTTCTTATTTAAATAATCTATTTCAAATTTATCAGCAAGGCTTTCAATTATTAACATACTAAGTTTACTATTATCTTTATTGTCTTGAGATAATTTTCCTACATTTGTATCAATAACCGTTGTTTCAAGTTTATCTTCAAATATACAGTATTCTATCTCAATACATTTATCGTCATAATCAATACTATTTATAAAGAATACACAAATTTCTGATAATATAACTTTCAAATCTTCTATATCTTCTATATTAAATCCATTTAAATTTGATATAGAAGAAGTTGTTAGTCTCACAACACTCACATATTCTGATTTTTTTGGAATAACTAGTTTTATTTTATCTTTCATTTGCTCACCTTTCAATATTAAAAACATTATTTAATCCGGTTATATCAAAAAGTTTATAGATATTTGGTTTTAAATTTTTTAATGTTATTTCTATATTTTTCTCTTTTGTTTTCTTTAAAAGACTCATTAATACACCTAAACCTGTACTATCCATATAATCTAGTTTTTCTCCATTAATAACTATGTTCTCTTTATTTTCTTCAATAATTTTCAAAACAGCATTTTTAAATTCAGGTGATGTATAAATGTCTATTTCTCCTATTGGAGTAATTTCATAGTATTCTAATTCTTCAATTTTTTGGATATTAATATTAAGAGACATAAAAATCCCCCTTCTTAATTATTTTCTTGAATAATTTTTGCAACTGAAACTACTTCATCTCCATCATTAAGTCTCATTGCTTTAACACCTTGTGTATCTCTACCCATAGATGATATATCAGATGCCTGCATTCTAATTATTGAACCTTGTTGACTAATTAGCATTACTTCATCTTCTTTTTCTATAATTATTGAATCAATAATATCACCTGTTTTCTCACTTATTTTATATGTTTTTACTCCTTTTCCACCTCTAGTTTGACATCTATATTCTTCTGTACTAGTCATTTTACCAAATCCTTTCTCTGTAATAGAAAGAATTTGTTTTTCTTCATCCAAAACATCCATTGAAACTAGTTTGTCTTTATTTGCTAGTCTTATAGCTCTTACTCCTGCTGCATTTCTTCCCATATCTCTAACATCTTTTTCGTTAAAACGTATAGCTTTACCCTTTTTAGTTACTATAAAAATATCTTTTGTACCATCTGTTTTCTTAACACTTATAAGTTCATCATCATCCGCAAGTTTTATAGCTATTAAACCTGTTTTCCTTGATGTATCAAACATACTTAACTTAGTTTTTTTGATAGTACCTTTTCTTGTAACTAATAATAAAAATTCTTCTTCAATATTAAAATCTTTAATAGGTATTACAGCTGTTACTTTCTCTTTAGGATCAAGCTGCATCAAATTAACTAAAGCTGTTCCTTTTGCTTGTCTTCTTGCCTCAGGAATTTGGTAAGCTTTTATTCTATATACTTTTCCTTTGTTTGTAAAAAACAACAAATAATCATGTGTTGATGTTATAAATAGATCCTTAACAAAATCTTCTTCTCTAGTAGTTAAACCTGTTATTCCTTTACCGCCTCTTCTTTGAATTTTGTAAGTATCTTCAGGAAGTCTCTTAATATATCCAAAATGTGTTAAAGTTATTGCTACATTTTGTTCTTCAATAAGATCTTCTATATTTATATCTCCTTCATCAATTGTTATTTCTGTTCTTCTTATATCATAATATTTATTTTTTATTTCTGTTAACTCTTCTGTTATTATTTGATATATTAAAGCTTCATTTGCTAATATTTCTTTATATTTATTTATTAATTGTATTATTTCATTATATTCTTCGTCCAATTTTTCTCTTTCTAATCCTTGCAGTCTTCTAAGTCTCATATCAACTATAGCCTTAGCTTGAATTTCAGATAATTGAAACCTTTCCATAAGTCTTATTTCAGCATCATTATAAGAACTTCGGATAATTTTAATAACTTCATCAATATTATCAATAGCTATTTTTAATCCTTCTAATATATGAGCTCTAGCTTCAGCTTTTTTCAAATCGTATTCTGTTCTTCTTGTTATTACTTCTTTTTGATGCTTTATGTAATAATAAATCATCTGTTTTATATTTAAAACTTTTGGTTCATTATTAACTAAAGCTATCATAATAATACTAAAGCTATCTTGTAATTGAGTATATTTATATAAATTATTTAAAACCACATTAGGATTATAGTCTCTCTTAATTTCTATAACTATTCTCATTCCTGATCTATCACTTTCATCCCTAAGATCAGTAATTCCCTCAACTTTTTTATCTCTTACCAGATGAGCAATTTTTTCTATTAATCTTGCTTTATTAACTTGATATGGAATTTCAGAAACAATAATTCTACTCTTATTGTTTTTCATCTCCTCTATTTGTGTTCTTGCTTTTACTTTAACTTTTCCTCTACCTGTCCTATATGCATTCTTAATATTTTCTTTTCCTACAATAATTGCACCTGTAGGAAAATCTGGTCCTTTAATATATTGCATCAATTCTTCAATTGTAATATCTGGATTATCTATTAAAGCTATTGATGCATCTATTACTTCTCCTAGATTATGAGGTGGAATAGAACTAGCCATACCTACAGCAATACCTGAAGAACCATTGACAAGTAAATTAGGGTATTTACATGGAAGTACACATGGCTCTTTTAAAGTTTCATCAAAGTTTAATCTATAATCAACAGTTTCTTTATTTATATCTCTTAATAATTCCAGTGCTATTTTTGACATTCTGGCTTCTGTATATCTCATTGCTGCCGCACCGTCTCCATCAACTGAACCAAAATTACCATGTCCATCTATTAATGGATATCTTGTAGAAAAATCTTGAGCTAATCTAACCATTGCATCATAAACTGCAGTATCTCCATGAGGATGATATTTACCAAGAACGTCTCCGACTATACGAGCGCATTTTCTATGAGGTTTATCCGGTGTACATCCTAAATCATTTGCAGCATAAAGAATCCTTCTATGTACAGGTTTTAATCCATCCCTTACATCAGGAAGTGCCCTACTTACAATAACTGTCATTGCATAATCAAGATAAGATTTTTTCATTTCATTTTCTATATTAACAGGTATAATTTGTTCATTTCTATTTTGATTATTATCCATTTTTGTATATCCTCCGTTATACTATAAAGTCGTAATTTATTATTTACACTTTACATACTAAACTTTACACTAACTAAATATCTATATTATTTACATACTTTGCGTTTCTTTCAATAAATTCTCTTCTTGGCTGAACTTTATCACCCATTAAAGTAGTAAATATTTCATCTGCTTTAAGTGCATCTTCTACTTCAACTTTAAGTACTATTCTATCGTCTGGATTCATAGTAGTATCCCAAAGCTGCTCAGGATTCATTTCACCTAAACCTTTATATCTTTGTATATTATACTTACTATCTCTTCCTATTTCATCAATATATTTACTTAATTCTTCATCACTATATAGATACTTTTCTACTTTACCTTTTTTAACTTTATATAAAGGTGGTTGAGCAATATATATATGTCCATCTTCTATTAATGGTCTCATGTACCTATAAAAAAATGTGAGCAACAACGTTCTTATATGAGCTCCATCAACATCGGCATCTGTCATTATGATAATTTTACCATATCTAAGCTTCTCTAAATTAAAATCTTCACTTATACCACATCCAAAAGCTGTTATCATGGCTCTAATTTCTTCATAATTCAATATCTTATCTAATCTAGCTTTTTCAACATTAAGAATTTTTCCTTTCAAAGGTAATATAGCTTGTATCTTTCTATCTCTACCTTGTTTTGCAGAACCACCAGCAGAATCACCCTCAACCAAATATATCTCACATAAGGATGAGTTTTTTTCTGAACAATCAGCTAATTTTCCAGGAAGAGAAAGTCCATCTAGAGCGTTTTTCCTTCTTGTAAGTTCTCGTGCTTTTCTTGCCGCTTCTCTTGCTCTTGCAGCCTTTTGAGCTTTATCTATTATTGTTTTTGCAATCTTAGGATTTTCTTCTAAAAAACTACTTAATGATTCATTTATTAAAGTTTCTACTATACCTCTCATTTCACTATTACCAAGCTTTGTTTTAGTCTGACCTTCAAATTGAGGCTGTGAAAGCTTTACTGAAAGTATAGCTGTAATACCTTCTCTAATATCTTCACCAGATAAATTATTATCGTTATCTTTAATTATGTTATATTTTTTTGCATAATCATTAAAAACTCTTGTTAGTGAAGCTTTAAAACCGCTTAAGTGAGTTCCACCTTCATATGTATTAATATTATTTGCAAAAGAATATACACTTTCATTATATGAATCTGTATACTGTATAGCAAATTCTACTGTACTTCCATCTTTACTACCTTCATTGTATATAATTTTTTCATGAATAATATTCTTTTTTTTATTTAAAAAATGAACAAATTCTTTTATACCACCCTCATAATGAAAATCATTTTTTACATTACTTCTTTTATCTTCAAGTATGATTTTTAATCCTCTATTTAAAAAAGCAAGTTCTCTCAATCTATGTTCTAAAACACTATAATCAAAATTAATATCTTCAAAAATTAAATAATCTGGCTTAAAAGTA
The DNA here is from genome assembly GCA_018433765.1 of Tissierellales bacterium. Taxonomy (GTDB): domain Bacteria; phylum Bacillota; class Clostridia; order Tissierellales; family Sedimentibacteraceae; genus SM3-B41. The sequence continues at coordinate 120,853 of JAHDQO010000004.1, read as the reverse complement.
ACAATTGTACCTCTTTCGTCAGTGTCACCTATTATTTCAAGCTCGGTTTTTGGAATACCTCGCTCATATTTTTGTGTATATATTTTGCCATCTCTTTTAACTTCAACTATTAATGATTCAGATAATGCATTAACAACTGAAACTCCTACTCCGTGCAGACCTCCTGATACCTTATATGCATCGTTATCAAATTTTCCACCAGCATGTAAAACAGTTAATACAGTTTCAACTGTTGATTTTCCTGTTTTGGGATGAGTTTCAACAGGTATTCCACTTCCATTATCAATTACGGTCACTGATTCATCTTCATTTATACATATATATATTTCATCACAAACACCTGCAAGTGCCTCATCTATACTATTATCTACAACTTCATAGACAAGATGATGTAAACCTCTTGGTCCTGTAGAACCTATATACATTCCAGGTCTTTTTCTAACAGGTTCTAGTCCCTCAAGTACTTGTATTTGTTCAGCTCCATAGTGCCTATTATTATCTGACATCAATTACACCTCTTATTCTTTATTATTGTCAATTTGTCCATTTTTTACATGAAAAATTTTTTTATTTTTTTCTTTAATTATATTATTTAAATCTATATCATTAGTAGAAGTAATAATCGTTTGTAATTTGTTTATATAACTTAATAAATATTTTTTCCTATTATTATCCAACTCTGATAATACATCATCTAAAAGTAAGATAGGATATTCACCAATTTCATTTTTTATTATTTCTATCTCTGATAATTTTAAAGATAAAGCAGCAGATCTTTGCTGTCCTTGAGAACCAAAAGATTTACATTCCTTTTTATTAATTTTAATAATTAAATCATCTCTATGAGGTCCAAATAAAGTTATACCTTTATATATCTCTTTATCTAGATTTTTTTTAATTTTTTTATTAAAAATTTCTTTGGTCTGTTCTCTATTTAACTTTTCTACGATTCCTAAACTGCTTTTATACTCTATATCTAATATTTCATTATTTTGACTAATATTAGAATAAATTTCCTTGGAATATTTTTTTAAGCTTTTAAAATACTCTTTTCTATACTCTAAAATATCTGTTCCTATATTGACTAAGTAATTATTCCATATTTCTAATACTTCTCTATTAAAATTCTTATTATTGATATTTCTTAATATATTATTTCTTTGTATAATAACTTTTTTATAATTTTTTAGCAAGTATTTATAATTGGGTTTTATTTGAGATATTATAATATTTAATAATTTTCGTCTTTCTGAAGGACTTCCTTTTATTAATTTTAAGTCGTCAGGCGTAAAAATGACATTATTTAATATACCTATTAAATCATTATTTTTTTCTAATCTAATATCATTAATTTTAACAACTTTTTTTTTACTTTTCTCTAGTTCTATCCTTATTTTTTTTATTCTATTTTTCTTAGTTATAGTTAAATCTACAATACTCTTTTTACTTCCAAATTTAATCAAATCTTCTTCTTTGTTTGTCCTAAAAGTTCTTCCAATAGATGAAATATATATTGATTCTAATAAATTTGTTTTTCCTTGTGCATTATTTCCAATAAAAATATTCAATTTATCATTTAATTCTATATCAATTTCATTAAAATTTCTGTAATTATTTAATTTGATATATTTAACTATCACTTTATTCCTCTTTTTTTATAATAAATTTATTACTATCAAATTCAATTATAAAGTCATTATATAGTTTTTTACCCCTTTCATATACTATTTCATTATTGACTTTTACTAAACCTTCTTTAATAACTATTTTTGCATGCCCACCACTTTGTACTACATTAACATATTTAAGAAACTGATCTAGTTTTATAAATTCACTATTAATCTTAACCTCTATCATTAATATTTTCCTTTTCTATTAACTTTTGACTTTTATTATAATATTATACAATAAAAAAATATATATTTCTTGCAAAATTTGGTGAAAATAACTATATTTACTATTTTCTTTATATTAACTTATTCTAACAGGTAAAACGAGATAAGTATAGTCTTCTTTATCAGTTTTTTTAATGATACATGGATTAACTTCACCTACAAAATTTAGATATATTTCATCTGATTCTAGTACTTTCAATACATCCAATATATATTTTGAATTGAATCCTATTTTTAAATCGTTTCCTTCTTTTTCTATTTCTATATTTTCTTCTACGTTACCATATTCTGAAGTAGAGTTTATTTTGACTAGTTTGTCTGTAACATCTAATATTATCAAATTATCTTTATCTTCTCTAGCCAATAAAGAAGCTCTTTCAATACTATTTTTCAATTCGTTAGTTTTAACTTTAATTCTAGTTATATATTCGTCCTTTAGTATATCTTTATAATTTATAAATTCTCCTTCTAATAGACTAGAAATAATAATAGTTTCTTTAATTTTAAAAGTAATATGAGTTGCTGATAATACTATTTCTATTTCATCTTCATCTTCTTCAATTATTCTGAAAAGTTCAACTAACGTTTTAGAAGGTATTATTGCTTTTACATTAGTATCTATATCAATATTTTCTTTTTTAACTGCAAGTCGAAATCCATCTAAAGCAGCAAATACACATTCTTTATTTTTAATTTCCATCAAACAGCCTGTAAAAACAGGTTTCATATTATCTTGAGAACAAGAAAATGTAGTGTATTTTATTAAATTTTTTAAAGCATTAGATTTTATAAAAAAAGTATTTCCTTCATTCATAAATGTGTTATCGGGAAATTCTTTAGATGAATTACCTAATATATTAAAATCAGAGTTAGTACATTTAATTTCCATATTATTTAATTCATTAGTTTTTATTGATAATGTAGTTTTTGATGGTAATTTTCTAACAAAATCACCTATAAGTTTTGAATTAACTACTATTGATCCTTCTTCCTCTATTATACAATCAACTGAAGTCTTAATACCTAGATCAAGATCTGTTGCAGTAATAAATAACTTGTTATCTATAGCTTCCAATAAGATACCTGTAAGTATTGGTAAAGTTGTACGAGAAGAAACTGCTTTTTGCACTATATTAATAGCTTTAGATAAATCATTTTGATTAATGAAAAGTTTCATAAATATTTCCTCCTATCCTTGGTTATAAACAATATCTGATAAACAGCGCAGTAATAAAAAATATAAAATTAATTATAGTAATAATAGTAGGTGTTGTTTATTTGTTGAAAACATGTCTTAATGTCTCAAAATAAACAACTACTAAATTAATAAGTTGTTGACTAATGTTTAATAATTTTATATAAAAATCAAAAAATTTTCAATTATAAATTTTATTAACAATTTGTCAACAAGCAAATGTTAATTATTTAATACAGAAAAAATATCATCAACAGCTTTTTTTAATTCAATATTTATGTCTATGTCGCAAGAAATTTTATTATAGGCATGTAAAACAGTTGAATGATCTCTTCCTCCAAATTCATCGCCTATTTTAGGCAAAGAAAGATCTGTTAATTTTCTTGAAATATACATGGCTATTTGTCTTGGAAAAGAAATATTTTTTGGCTTTTTCTTTGACAGTAAATCTTCTATACTAATATTGTAGTAATTAGAGACTGCTTCTTGTATATCTCTTACAGTGATTTTTTTATTGTTAGAAATAAGATGTTTGAGTGCCTCTTTTGCTAATTCTAAATTTACTTCTTTTTTATTTGTTAATGATGAATATGCAAAAATACGTATTAAAGCGCCTTCAAGTTTTCTTATATTAGACTGTATATTTTGAGCTATATATGTAATGACTTCATCAGGTACATCATAATTTTCACTTTCAGCTTTTTTTCTTAAAATAGCAATTCTTGTTTCTAAATCAGGTGGTTGTATATCTGTAATAAGACCCCATTCAAATCTAGAACGGAGCCTGTCCTCTAAAGTGGGTATTTCTTTTGGAGGACTATCACTTGAAATAATTATTTGCTTATTTGATTCATGTAGAGTATTAAAAGTATGGAAAAACTCTTCTTGGGTACTTTCTTTACCTGCAATAAACTGAATATCATCTACAAGTAGTACATCAATTTTTCTATACTTATTTCTAAATTTATCATTAGTTCCATTTTTAATAGAATTAATTAAATCATTAGTAAAAGTTTCTGAAGTAACATATAAAACTGAAGCACTTGGATTATTATCTAAAATATAATGTCCTATAGCGTGCATTAAGTGAGTCTTTCCTAATCCAACGCCACCATATATAAATAATGGGTTATATGCAGTAGCTGGAGCTTCTGCAACTGCTAAACAAGCAGCATGTGCAAATCTATTACTATTTCCTATTATAAAGTTATCAAATTTATATTTTGGATTAAGTTTACTTCTGTTTTCATAAGTTTCATTTTTTTGGTTTTTTGGTTTTTTAGTTGTAGAAAATATATTTTCACCTGGTATAGTAAAAACTAATTCAATTTGATTTTGCAATAAATGTTCAAAAGCATTTTTTAATAAATTGTTATATCTTTGTTTAAGCATTTTTCTAAAAAAATCTTCAGGTGCTTCTAAATAGACCGTATTATTGTCAATTGAAATAATTTTTAAAGGTTTAAACCACGTGTTAAAACTTACTACATTAACATCCTCTTTTACCAACTCTAAAACATTATTCCAAATATCATTAATATTCATATTAAACCTCCAAAAATTAAAAAATATAACTTATTTTAAAATTGTATTTATTTTAAATAAATAAGTAAAAAATAAAATAAAAAGCCTGTTGATAAATTAATTATTATTTTATTTTAATTGTTAATAAATATATAATCACAGTACATAATAAGAACAAATTAACAACTTGTTAAAAAGTTTTCAACAAAATAAAGTTGATAAAACGATAATTTACAAAAAGTTATCAAAAGGTTATTAAAGATAAAAAAGTTATCCACAATTTAATTAAATATTATCATTTTTTATCCACAATAGCAATTTGAATTTAATATTTTTCAAAAATTATTTGCATTATATTGAAAAATGTAGTATATTACTATAGCTACAATTTTTTCATTTTCTTGACATGTAAAGATATAGATAATATAATTTAATAATGACTATTTAATAGAATTCTTATATATATTTTTAAAGAGTAGCAAGGAGGTGCATTTCATTGAAAAGAACATATCAACCTAAAAAAAGACAAAGAAGCAAAGAACATGGATTTAGAAAAAGAATGAAAACAAGATCTGGAAGAAATATTTTGAAGAAAAGAAGAGAAAGAGGAAGAAAGAGATTGTCAGCATAAGGCCGCATAAGTGGCCTTTTTATTCCATATGGAGGGAAAAGGTGTGCTGAATGAATGAAAAATAGTATAATAGTTATAAAAAAAAATGATGAATATAAATCAATTTATAATAAAAGAAATTCAATATCAGATTATAATTTAGTTCTATTTATTTGTAAAAATAGAACTATGTACAATAGATATGGTTTTACTACAGCAAAAAAAATGAAAAAAGCAGTAACTAGAAACAAAATAAGAAGAAGATTAAAGGATATAGTAAGAAAATATAATTCAAATTGTAAAAAAGGATATGATATAATAATCATGGCTAGACTTAATTCAAAAGATGCTAGTTATAAAAATCTGGAAAAATCTTATAAAAAACTGCTTAAAAAGAAAAATTTATATTTAAATGGTGAATAAAATTTGATAAAATTGTTTATAGGTATAATAAAAGTATATCAAAAAATTTCAAGAAGTACAGGTATAAGAAATTGTAGATTTTATCCTACATGTTCACAATATACTATTGAAGCTTTAGAGAAATATGGATTATTTAAAGGACTATACTTAGGTTTTAGAAGGGTGTTAAGGTGTAATCCTTTTAATCCTGGAGGATATGATCCATTGAAATAGGAGGAATTAAATGATAAATATTTTTGCAAAACCAATGGGTGCACTAATGAATTTGATGTATAATGCTGTATCTTTTTTAGATTCTACATATATATCAAGTTATGCAATAGCTATAATTTTATCGACGATTATTTTAAAACTTGTATTATTACCGTTGACTTTAAAACAAACTAAATCGATGAAAAAAATGCAGGACTTGAGTCCTAAATTACAAGAAGTACAAAAAAAATATAAAAATGATCCACAAACACTTCAGAGAAAAACTATGGAATTATATAAAGAAAGTAATGCAAATCCAATGTCTGGTTGTCTTTTATTGTTAATTCAATTTCCTATTTTAATTGCGTTTTTTTATGTATTAAGAGATCCAGTACAATATATGTTTCACGATCAAGCAGCTTACGATTTGATTAATAAAAGTTTTTTATGGATAAAAGATTTAGGTTATGCTTCAAATGCTACATTAGAAAGTGGAGTTATAAATGGTCTTGAAATGGGAGGCTTTTCTCTTCCACTTATAGGAGCTGCATTCCCTATATTAGCGTTTATCTCAGCTTTTACTACTTATTATACGAGTAAAATGCAACAATCTTCACAAATAGTCGCAAATGATCAGCAAAAAGCTACACAGAATACAATGACAATTATGATGCCTATAATGATTTTTGTTTTTGCTTTACAGTTTCCTGCAGGATTAGCTTTATATTGGGTTATTAGTAATATATTCCAATTAGTGCAGCAAGTTTTAATATTTAATAAATCCAAAAATGTTCAGGAGGAATTAAAATAAAATGAAAAGTATTGTAAGAGAAAGTGTTACAATTGATGATGCAGTAAAAGAAGCCTTAGAAGATTTAGGAGCAGAAATTAATGAAGTTGAAATTGAGATAATTAGAAAACCTAATAAAGGTATTTTAGGATTAATTGGAAATAAAGAAGCAAAAGTAAAAGTTACTGTTAAAGATGGACCGGAAGAAAAAGCAGAAATTTTTATGAGAAATGTTTTAGAAAAGATGAAAATACAATGTGAATATGATATAGAATATAAAAATAATGTTTTAAAAGTTAATATAAATAAAATAGATGATAGTGAAAAGGGTATTGTAATAGGAAAAAGAGGTAAAAATTTAGATGCTTTCCAATTTATTATGAACTTAATAGTTAATAAAGGTAGAGAACATTATATTAGAACAGTTTTAGACGTTGAAGACTATAGACAAAGAAGAGAAGAAACATTAAAGAGATTAGCTAATAAAATGGCAGATAAATGTAAATACTATAACAACAAAGTTAAATTGGAACCTATGAATCCTTATGAAAGAAGAATAATACATTCAGCTCTACAAAATGATGAGGAGATCATAACGTATAGTGAAGGGGAAGAACCATTTAGAAGAGTAATAATAGATAAAAAATAACCCGGTATTTACTGGGTTATAATTATTTAAAAGTTATATATAATATTTTTGTATTATAAGTAAAATATAATTTAAATATTATATATTTTGTAAAAGAAGGTGAAAGTATGTATGACGATACTATAGCTGCAATAGCTACAAGTCTTGGTAATTCAGGTATAAATATAATTAGAATAAGTGGAAAAAAATCATTAGAAATAGCGCAGAAAATTTTTATTGGTAAAAAGGGTATAAAGCTTAAAAAACTAAAACAAAGATACCTGCATTATGGTCATATAATAGATCCTGAAAATAATAAGGTGATTGATGAAGTTTTATTAACTTATATGAAGAAGCCTTATACTTATACTAAAGAAGATGTTGTTGAAATTAATTGTCATGGAGGAGTAATTTCTTCAAAAAAAATATTGGAACTTATATTAAATAATGAGTGTAGATTAGCAGAAAGAGGCGAATTTACAAAAAGAGCATTTCTTAATGGTAGAATTGATTTAATACAAGCAGAAGCTGTTATGGATATTATAAGTTCAAAAAGTAATAAAAGTCATGAAATATCAGTTAATCAACTTGAAGGAAGATTATCAAAAGAAATAATTAAGATAATAAATGAAATAATGGGTCTAATAGCTAATGTAGAAGTAAATATAGATTTTCCAGAATATGATGAAGACCAAGTTACAATCGAACAAATTAAGAAAACGAGCATTAAAATAATAGATAAAATAGATAATCTAATTAGAACTTCTGAAACAGGAAAGATATATAGAGAAGGAATAAAGACAGTTATTTTAGGAAAACCAAATGTGGGTAAATCATCACTAATGAACTTCCTATTAAATGAAAACAGAGCTATAGTAACAGAAGTTCCGGGTACAACAAGAGATACAATAGAAGAGTATGCTAATATTGATGGTATACCATTACGTATAATAGATACAGCTGGAATAAGAGAAACGAATGATAAAGTTGAAAAAATAGGAGTAGAAAAAGCACTTGATAAATTAAGAGACTCTGATTTAATAATTATGGTCTTTGATGCATCAAAAGAATTGGAAGAGGAAGATATAAAAATAATAGAATATATAGGAAATAAGAAATCTATATATTTAAAAAATAAAACTGACTTAGAAGAATTATTAGATTTAAGTGATTATCCTAAAATTGAAGAAAGTATTATAGATATTTCTATTAAAAATAATGAAGGCTTAGATAAAATAGTTAGTAAAATCAAGGATATGTTTATGAGTGGAGTAATAAATGTAGAAAATGATTTAATAATAAATAATATGAGACATAAAAATCTATTGATAAATTCAAGAAATAGTTTAGATGAAGTTTTAAAAAGTATAAACAATCATATGCCTGTAGAATTCTTAGAAATAGATTTAAAAAATTGTATGGAGAATTTAGGTGAAATAGTGGGTAAGTCTGTTTCTGATGATTTAGTAGATAAGATTTTTAATGAATTTTGTATAGGGAAATAATTTAGTAAATGCAAAATTTAAAATGCAAAATGCAAAATTATCGATTATTTGTTTTATTGATATAAGCGAAGGGAATGACTTTTTATGGATAAAGTTAAGAAATTTTTATCAGATAAATACGATGTAGTTGTTATAGGAGCTGGGCATGCTGGATGTGAAGCTTCATTAGCATGTGCAAGAATGGGAATGAAGACTTTAATGTTAACTATGAGTTTAGATTCTATAGCAATGATGCCTTGTAATCCATCTATAGGAGGAACAGGAAAAGGTCATTTGGTTAGAGAAATTGATGCTTTAGGTGGGCAAATGGGATTAATAACTGATAAAGCTATGATACAATGCCGAATGTTAAATACTTCAAAAGGGCCAGCAGTACACTCATTAAGAGCACAAGCAGACAAAAGAAAATATCATGTAGCAATGAAACAAGTAATTGAAAATGAAAAGAATTTATATTTAAAACAAGGAGAAGCAGTAGAAATAAATATAAATAATGATGAATACGAAGTTTTAACACGTACAGGTTCTTATTATATTGCAAAAGCTGTTATAGTTACAACTGGTACTTATTTAAAAGGTAGAATATATATTGGAGAAGTTAATTATGAAGGTGGACCTAGTGGGTTATATCCATCAAATCAACTGTCTGATTCTCTAAAAAAATTAGGAATTGAATTAAAAAGATTTAAGACAGGAACACCTGCAAGAGTTGATGGTAATACTATAAATTATAGTGAAATGCAGGTACACGAAGGAGATATAGAGTTAATACCATTTTCATTTTTAACAGATAAAGTTGATATAGAACAAGTACCCTGTTATTTAACTTATACAAACGAAGAAACTCATAAAATAATAAAAGCTAATTTATCCAGATCTCCTATGTATGCAGGAGAAATGGAAAGCGTAGGACCAAGATACTGTCCATCTATAGAAGATAAAGTAGTTAGATTTTCTGATAAACCTAAGCATCAAATATTTATAGAACCAGAAGGATTAGATACAAATGAAGTATACGTACAAGGAATGTCAACTACTCTACCGGAAGAAATACAAATAAAAATGTATAGAACTATGGAAGGTTTAGAAAACTGTGAAATTATGAGGCCCGCATATGCTATTGAATATGATTGTATAGATCCTACACAGCTTAATAGAAATCTTGAAATGAAAAACTTTAAAAATTTGTTTTTTGCTGGTCAAGTGAACGGCAGTTCTGGATATGAAGAAGCAGCAGGTCAAGGGATAATAGCAGGAATAAATGCTGCACTTAATATAAAAGGTAAAGACTCTCTTATATTAGATAGATCAGAAGCATATATAGGAGTTTTAATAGATGATTTAGTAACAAAAGGAACAGACGAACCTTATAGAATGATGACTTCAAGAGCAGAATATAGGTTAGTATTAAGACAAGATAATGCTGATATAAGGTTAACACAAAAGGGTTATGATGTAGGTCTTGTAGATGAGGAAAGATATAAAAAATACAAAGAAAAAAATAAAAACGTTAGACAAGAAATAGAAAGATTAAAGAATACAAAACTAACACCTAAGAGAGAAATTAATGAAGTATTAGAAAAGTTAGGAAGTGTTCCTTTAAAAACACCAATAACTTTGTATGAATTATTGAAAAGAACAGAATTAAGTTATAAAAATATATTAGAACTTGATAAAGAAAGAAAAAAATTACCTAAAATAGTAATACAGCAAGTACAAACAGAAATAAAATATGAAGGATATATAAAAAAGCAGCTAAAACAAATAGAACAATATAAGAAATTAGAAAATAAGAAAATACCCGAAGATATTAATTATAATGAAATAAAGGGGTTAAGATTAGAAGCAAGACAAAAATTAAGCAATATAAAACCAGATTCTATAGGTCAAGCATCTAGAATTTCAGGTGTATCACCTGCTGATATAAATGTTTTAATTATATATTTAGAACAGCAATTGAGATTAAAAAAAGAAAGAGGTGAGGACTTATAGAAAATAAAATTTTAAAAAATGGTTTTGAACATTTAAATTTATTGTATAATAAAGATATTGATAAGAAGTTTGAACTTTATAAAAATTTGTTAAAAGAGTGGAATAAAAAAATTAACATTACTGCAATAAAAGAAGATGAAGAAATATATGTAAAGCATTTTTTAGATAGTTTATTAATAGGCAGCAGCAGTATGTTTAAATTATCTAGTAATATAATAGATATTGGTACAGGCGGTGGTTTCCCCGGATTGCCTTTAAAAATAATTAATAATGATAAAAAAATAACATTACTTGACAGTTTAAAAAAAAGGACTGATTTTTTAAAAGATGTGGTAGAAAAATTAAATCTTGATGATGTTGAAATAATACACGGTAGGGCTGAAGATTATGGAAAAGATAAATTATATAGAGAAAAATATGATATGTGTGTATCAAGAGCAGTTGCTCCTTTAAATGTATTATCTGAATATTGTTTACCTTTTGTAAAAGTTGGTGGTTACTTTGTAGCATATAAAAGTGAGAATATAGATGAAGAGATTGTAAAATCAAAGAAAGCAATAAATATATTAGGAGCAAAAATTAAAAATATTACAAGTATATCAATTCCAAATACTGAAATAATTAGAAAACTTGTTATAATAGAGAAAGAGAAGAAAACATCTACTACATTTCCAAGAAAGGCAGGAAAACCGTCAAAAGATCCATTATAAGGGGGAAATATGTTAAATAAAAATATTATAGAAATAAATATTGAAAATATAATACCTAATAGAAGCCAGCCTAGGAAAAATTTTGACGAAAAAACTTTACTAGAATTAAGTAATTCAATTAAAACGTATGGAATCATTCAGCCTGTTACTGTAAGACAAATTAACGATGAAGAATATGAATTAATAGCAGGCGAAAGAAGGTTAAAGGCTGCTAAAATTTCAGGCTTTGAAAAAGTACCTGCTGTTATAATGACTGTAGAAGATGATGATTCAGCAGCAATTGCACTTATAGAAAACTTACAAAGAGAAAATTTAAACTTTTTGGAAGAAGCAGAAGCTTATGATAAAATAGTAAAAGAATTTAATATTACTCAAAACGAATTAGCTGAAAAAATAGGAAAAACTCAATCTACTATAGCTAATAAAATGCGTATCTTAAAATTACCTGAAAAAGTTAAAAAAATTATAGTAGAAAACAATTTAAGTGAAAGACATGCTAGAGCATTACTTAAATTAAATGATGAAGAAATACAGCTTAAAATTCTTGAAAAGGTAATAAAAAAAGATTTAAATGTAAGCAGTACAGAAAAATTAATTAAATCAATAGTTGAAGATCTAAAGAAAGAAAAAATAAACAATAGAAAAAATATTAAAAATTTTATAAATTATAGAATATATGTAAATACGATTAAAAATGCATATAATGAAATATTAAAAACTGGTATAGATGCTCAATTTGAGCAAGATGATAATGAAAAATTTATTGAAATTAAAGTAAAAATACCTAAAAAAAGTTTAAAGTAGAAAAAGGTGAAAGTATGTCAAAAATAATTTCTATTTTCAATCAAAAAGGTGGAGTAGGAAAAACAACTACGCATGTAAATTTATGTGCTGGACTAGCTTTAAAAGGAAAAAAAGTATTGGCTGTAGATATTGATCCACAGGGTAATTCTACAAGTGGTTTTGGTATAGACAAAAATAATTTAGAATTTACAATTTATGACACATTAATTGATAGTTATAATATTAACAATATTATTGTAGATACTGAAATTAAAAATCTTAAAGTTATACCTTCAAATATTCAACTTGCGGGTGCAGAAATTGAATTAACAAAAACTAAGTATAGAGAAAAGACTCTAAAAAATGAATTGAGTAAATTAGAAGATATATATGATTTCATATTTATAGATTGCCCACCATCTTTAGGACTACTTTCGTTAAATGCTTTGACTGCTTCAAACAGTGTTATGATACCTATACAGTGTGAATATTATGCTTTAGAAGGAGTTAGTCAACTTGTAGACACAGTAAGATTAGTTAAGAAAACACTTAATCAAAACTTAGAAATTGAAGGAGTCGTTTTAAATATGTTTGATGGAAGAACTAATCTGTCTGTTCAAGTAGTTGAAGAGGTTAAAAAATATTTTAAAAGTAAAGTTTATAGAACTGTAATACCAAGAAATATAAGACTAGCAGAAGCTCCTAGCTTTGGACAACCTATAATGTTATATGATGATAAATCCAAGGGTTGTGAAGCTTATATAAAATTAACAAAAGAGATAATTAAAAATAATAAGGAGGGTTAGTATATATGGCTAAAAAAAGAAAAGCTTTAGGTAAAGGATTATCTGCTCTCATACCTGAAGAAATAGAAGTAGAAGATAGTAATAGTATAGAAAATATAGATGTAGACTTAATAACACCTAACCCTAATCAGCCTCGTAAAATGTTTGATAAAGAGAAATTAAATGAATTGTCTGAATCAATTAAGCAGCATGGGTTAATCCAACCTATAATAGTACGAAAAGAAGAAAATTTATATAGGATAATAGCAGGAGAAAGAAGATGGCGTGCATGTAAAATAGCTGGGTTAACTGAGATTCCAAGTATTATAAGAGATATAGAAAATAGAAATGCATCTGAAATAGCATTGATAGAAAATATACAAAGAGAAGATTTAAATCCTATTGATGAAGCACAAGCATATGAATATATAATGAATAGATATGATGCTACACAAGAAGAATTGTCTAAAATTGTCGGCAAGAGTAGAGTATATGTAACAAATATAATGAGGTTATTAAAACTTGATGATTATGTTAAGGATAAAATAAAGAGTAATGAAATTACCTCTGGCCATGGAAGAGCCTTGTTGAGCGTAAATAAAGAAAACCAAATAAAACTAACTGATAAAATAATTGCTGAAAATTTAAGTGTTAGAGATATAGAAAAATTAGTTCGTGAAAATAAAAGTACTGAAAAGATTAAAAAGGTAAAAGTTGAAAAAGATAAATATATAGCATATGTTGAAGAATTATTGACCGCAAAATTTTCAACAAAAGTAAATATAAATAAAAAGAAAAATAAAGGTAAAATAGAGATAGAGTATAAAGGAAACAATGATTTAAATAGAATATTAGAATTATTAAAGGTTATTGATAATTAAAGAAAATTGTTTGAATAGTATTGAGTGAAAAATTGTAAATTTTCACTCTTGTTTTTTATTCAAATTTCAACAAAAATAATTTAAGATTGACAAATTATTAACGAGATAATATAATTTACATGGTATTATAGGTTAATTCAACTAAAATTTATAAAAGGAGGTTTATAAAAGTGCAGAAAGGACTAGATTTAAAAGCCAAAGAAAACGAATTCAGAGAATTAAAAGAATTTATTGACAGTAAAAGAGACACAAAAGGAATATTAATGCAAACTCTCCATAAAGCACAAGAAATATTTGGGTATCTACCTGAAGAGGTTCAAAAATTTATATCAATTGAAACAGGTATGCCTATGGCAGAAATTTACGGTGTTGCCACATTTTACACACAATTCACTTTGACTCCAAAAGGAGAGCATACAATAGGAGTATGTTTAGGAACAGCATGTTATGTTAAAAATGCACAACTAGTACTTGATAAGCTAATAAAGGAATTAGGTATTAATGTAGGGGAAACTACAGAAGATGGCTTATTTACACTTGATGCAACAAGATGTTTAGGTTGTTGTGGACTAGCCCCGGTTATGATGATAGATGATGAAGTATATGGTAAATTAGAGCCAAAAGATATTCCTGATATTTTAAATAAATATAGAAAATAGAAAGCAGGAGGTGTAATATGAAATCTTTAGACGAACTTAAAAAAATAAGAGAAGAAGCAATTAAAAATATAGATTTAAGAGATACTAATAAATCAACAAGAATTGTAGTAGGTATGGCTACTTGCGGAATATCTGCTGGAGCTAGGCCAGTACTTAGTGCGCTAGTGGAAGAAATTAGCAAAAGAAATTTAAAAGATGTACAAGTTGTTCAAACAGGTTGTATAGGTATGTGTAGATATGAACCAATAGTTGAAGTTTACAAACAAGGCGAGGAAAAGGTTACCTATATATACATGAATCCAGAAAAAGCAAGAAGAGTAGTAGTTGAACATATAGTTAATGGAAATATAGTAAATGAATATACAATAGGCTCAGAAGAAAACTAATGTTTCACGTGAAACATAAAAAAGGAGGTAAAAAGTATGGCGATTTTTAGATCTCATGTATTAGTATGTAGAGGAACTGGATGCTCATC
Organism: Tissierellales bacterium; assembly: GCA_018433765.1. Lineage (GTDB taxonomy): Bacteria > Bacillota > Clostridia > Tissierellales > Sedimentibacteraceae > SM3-B41. The sequence continues at coordinate 105,806 of JAHDQO010000004.1, read as the reverse complement.
ATCAAATTCAGAAAAAATACAAAAGAAATTTGAAGATAAAATTAATGAAGTAGGTCTAGAAAAAGAAGTTAAAGTAATAAGAACAGGATGCTTTGGTCTTTGTGAAGTTGGACCTATAGTAGTAGTTTATCCTGAAGGTGCTTTTTATAGTCACATGACTGTAGAAAAAGTAGATGAAATAGTTGAAGAACATTTACTAAAAGGAAGAATAGTAAAGAAATATTTATATGAAGGCAGTATAGATGAGGATGCATTAAAATCAATTAATGAAGTTAATTTTTATAAAAAACAAAAAAGAGTTGTTTTAAGAAATTGCGGTATTATAAATCCAGAGGATATTAATGAATATATTGCAAAAGATGGTTATATGGCACTTGGTAAAGTATTGACAGAAATGAAACCGGAAGATGTTATTCAAATAATGAAAGATTCAGGATTGAGAGGAAGAGGCGGCGGAGGTTTTCCAACTGGAGTTAAATGGAGTTTTGCTGCACCAAATAAAGCTGATCAAAAATATGTTATTTGTAATGCAGACGAGGGAGATCCGGGAGCATTTATGGATAGAAGTGTATTAGAAGGAGATCCAAACGCTGTATTAGAAGCAATGGCAATTGCAGGTTATGCAATAGGAGCGACAAAAGGATTTATATATGTTAGAGCAGAATATCCTATAGCAGTTCATAGATTGGAAATTGCAATAGAACAAGCTAAAGAAAAAGGATTATTAGGAAAAAACATATTTAACTCAGGCTTTGATTTTGATATAGAAATTAGATTAGGAGCAGGCGCTTTTGTTTGCGGAGAAGAAACTGCACTTATGGCTTCTATTGAAGGTAAAAGAGGAATGTCAAGAAACAAGCCTCCATTTCCAGCAAATAAAGGATTATGGGGAAAACCTACTATAATAAATAATGTTGAAACGTTGGCTAATGTTCCTCAAATAATTTTAAATGGAGCAGATTGGTTTAGAAGCTTTGGTACAGAAAAATCACCAGGGACTAAAGTATTTGCATTGGGCGGAAAAATAAATAATACAGGTTTAGTTGAAATACCTATGGGAACAACTTTAAGAGAAGTAATTTATGATATTGGTGGCGGATGTCCAAATGACAAAGCATTTAAAGCAGTACAAACAGGTGGACCATCTGGAGGATGTATAACATCTGAGCATTTAGATACACCTATAGATTTTGATAATCTTATAGCATTAGGTTCTATGATGGGTTCAGGCGGTATGATAGTTATGGACGAAGATAACTGTATGGTTGATATTGCAAGATTTTTCTTAGATTTCACTGTAGATGAATCATGTGGTAAATGTACACCATGTAGAGAAGGTACTAAAAGAATGCTTGAAATATTAAATAGAATAACTAAAGGTAATGGTAAATTAGAAGATCTTGATACTCTTGAAAAATTAGCTGTAAACATTAAAAACACAGCTTTATGCGGACTTGGACAAACAGCACCTAATCCTGTTATATCTACATTAAAATACTATAGAGATGAATATGAAGCTCATGTTGTAGATAAAAAATGTCCAGCAGGTGTTTGTAAAGGATTATTAAGTTATGAAATAACAGATGCTTGTAAAGGCTGCACTAGATGTGCTAGACAATGTCCAGTTAATGCTATAGAAGGAAAAGTAAAAGAAATTCACGTAATAGATCAAGAAAAATGTATTAAATGTGGAGCTTGTATAGAAGCATGTCCATTTAATGCAATAATTAAAAAATAGGAGAGAAGGTGTTAGTTGTGGAGAAAGTTACTGTAACTATAAATGGTATAGAAGTAAAAGTTCCGAAAGACTACACAGTTCTAATGGCAGCTCGTGAAGCCGGTATAGATATACCAACACTTTGCTATTTAAAAGACGTAAATGAAATAGCAGCATGTAGAGTGTGTGTAGTTGAGGCAGATGTTAATGGAAGACCTTTGAGAAATTTACCTGCTTCTTGTGTATTAAAAGTTGAAGATGGAATGAATGTTAGAACTAATACACCTAGAGTTAGAGAAGCTGTTAAAACAAATGTAGAATTAATATTAGCAAATCATAATAGAGAGTGCTTAACTTGTCAAAGAAATGGAACATGTGAATTACAAAAGCTTTGTAATGAATTAGGAATAGAAGATATACCATACGAAGGTGAAAAAAGACCTCAAATAGTAGATGCTGTATCTCATTCAATAGTAAGAGATGCAAGTAAATGTATATTATGCGGTAGATGTGTAAGCACATGTACTAAAGTTCAAGGAATTGGTATTCTAGATTTTACAAAAAGAGGATTTGAGACTGAAGTTGCACCTGCTTTTAATCATAGTATGGCTGATGTGCCTTGTACTTATTGCGGACAATGCATTCAAGCCTGTCCAGTAGCAGCTTTAAGAGAAAAAACTAATATAGACGATGTATGGCAAGCAATAGATGATCCTGATAAATATGTTGTAGTTCAAACAGCGCCAGCTGTTAGAGCTTCGTTAGGAGAAGAGTTTGGACTACCTGTAGGAACTAGAGTAACAGGCAAAATGGTAGCAGCGTTGAGAAGAATTGGTTTTAATAAAGTATTTGATACAAACTTCTCAGCTGATTTAACAATAATGGAAGAAGGAACAGAACTTTTAGGTAGAGTTAAAAATGGTGGAAAACTTCCAATGATAACTTCTTGTTCTCCAGGTTGGATAAGATATTGTGAAATGTATTATCCTGAATTTATTGATAATTTATCAACTTGTAAATCACCCCAACAAATGTTTGGAGCTATAGCTAAATCATATTGGGCTAAAAAAGCAGGAATTGATCCTAAAAAAATAGTAGTAGTATCAGTGATGCCATGTACTTCTAAAAAGACAGAAGCTGCTAGACCTGAAATGCAAGTTGACGGTATTAGAGATGTGGATATATCACTTACTACAAGAGAATTAGGAGATATGATTAAACAAGCAAGAATAGACTTCTTAAACCTTAAAGATGAGAAATTTGACAAGGTTTTAGGTGAATATTCAGGAGCTGGTGTAATATTTGGAGCTACTGGCGGAGTTATGGAAGCTGCATTAAGAACTGTAGCTGATATATTAACAGAAAAAGATTTAGAAAGCATAGAATATAAAGCTGTTAGAGGTATAGAAGGTGTTAAAGAAGCATCAGTGACACTTCCTATAGATGGAGTGGATACTGAAATTAAAGTAGCTGTAGCACATGGAACTAAAAATGCAGCAAAGGTTCTAGATGCCGTGAAATCAGGAGAAAAAGATTATCATTTTATAGAAGTAATGGCTTGTCCGGGTGGATGTGTTCACGGTGGTGGACAGTCACATGTATCTTCTAAAGCAAGATTAGATGTTAATCCTAAAGTTAATAGAGCAAATGCTTTATATGAAGAAGATCAGTCAATGGAATTTAGAAAATCTCATAAAAACCCTGAAATTAAGAAGTTATATGATGATTATCTAAAAGAGCCAAATGGACATTTATCTCATAAACTGCTTCATACACATTATGAAAAGAAAGAAATTTACCCATTACAAAACGAAGAAGAATTTAAAGAGTTAATGGAACAGTTAATTTAACAATATCATAAAAGCCGGTTATATATACCGGCTTTTTTTGTATAACAAAAAAGAATAGTATGTAGAAATTGATAAAAATTTGTCATATATTTAAAACTTACTTTTCTATATAAATATGATAAAATAATTATGAAATTTTGTATAATACATATAATGTTTTAAAGGTACAAAAACTAATTGATAAAAGACAAATAAGTTTTTTATCTCTCAAAAGGGTGAATGTTTTGATTTATTTAGATAATGCAGCAACTACTTTTCCAAAACCAGAATCTGTTTACACAAGCATTATGAATGCTATGACTAACTATGGTGCAAATCCCGGAAGAGGAAGTCATGCTATGGCAATTGAAGGAGCTCGTATTATTTATGAAACGAGAGAACTTATATCAGAGCTGTTTAATTTTGATGATCCATTGAGGACAATATATACATTTAATGCGACAGACAGTTTAAATTTAGCAATAAAAGGGCTGCTTAAAAAGGGTGACCATGTAATTACAACATCAATGGAGCATAATTCAGTTTTAAGACCTATTCATGAACTAGAAAAATATGGAATTGAACACAGCATAGTACAATGTGAAAAAGATGGCTCTCTAAATATAGATGACATAACTAAAGAAATAAAAGATAATACAAAATTAGTTGTCACTGTTCATGTATCAAATTTAACAGGAACTATTTTTCCAATAAAGGAAATTGGTGAAATATGTAAAAAAAATAATTTGATATATCTTGTAGATGCAGCTCAAAGTGCAGGAGTTCTTGATATTGATTTGAAGAAAATGAATATAGATTTACTTGCTTTTCCGGGTCATAAAGGTTTATTAGGACCTCAGGGTACAGGTGCTTTAATAATAAATAATAATATTGTACTTAACCAAATAAGAGAAGGTGGTACAGGAAGTAAATCAAGTAGTGTTTATCAACCTGATTTTTTTCCAGATAAATACGAAAGCGGTACACCAAATTTACCAGGTATAGCTGGATTAAATGCAGGCATTAAGTATATTTTAAAACGAGGGCAAAAATCAATTCTAGAGCACGAAAAAAAAATTATAGACCTATTCATCAACGAAGTTAAAAAAATTGATAATATCCAAATATATGGCTCAGATGATATTTCTAGCAGATGTGGTGTAGTATCGTTAAATGTTAATGAAATGGATTCCGCTGAGGTTGCATATCTTTTGGATACAAACTATAAAATAGCAGTTAGACCGGGACTTCATTGTGCACCTTTAGCTCATAAAACTTTAGGGACAGAAGATAGCGGAGCGGTTAGATTTAGCTTTGGACCATTTAATACAGAAAAAGAAATTTTAATAGCTGCAAATGCTTTAAATGATATTTCATCAGGAAAATATAATTAATTAAGTTACTATTTTTAAATAAAATGAATAAAACCTTTTAATTATAAAAAAATATAATTAAAAGGTTTTTTTAATGTAAAAATAAAAAACAAAATTGAAAAATTCAGATTTAATATAGTTGTGAAATAAAAGAATAATAAAATTATAATAAAGGGATGTTGTATACATGAAAATAGTAACTTATAATTCGATTAATAACAATTTATCAAATGAGTTAGAAAAAAAGGGATGGGATATAACAGACAATATAGATCATGATACAAGTATATTAATATATAATAGTGATATTAACAAATTATCTGAAATATTAAAATATACAAGTAATGCTAACAAAGTTTTAATCATAAACAGTAAAGATAAGGAAGATAATCAAATAATAGAAGATATAGAAAGAAGAACATATGAAAAACTTTTCTAAAATTTTAAACTGAGGGTTATGCAAATTAATTATTAATTAATTTAATATTTCCAAATTTTCTGTTATAATATAAATGGCAGAATATTGTACATTTGAATGTAATGAAAGGAATAACCATTTTATGAGAAAAAAGTTTATCTATATGCTAATAATGTTTATCATTGCTTTAATCTTATTATTTGTTTTATACAAATATCAAGGTAGTACAAGCCTTTTCTCTAAGAATGTTTATACATATGTACAAAAAAGTAATATTGATATAAACACATTAAAGAACAGTATTTTTTATGAAAACAATATAATAAGTTACAATGATCAAAAACTAATTTGTTATGATGTAGCAGGACAAATATTATGGGAAAATGAAAAAAATGAATTTTCTGATTCTATATACATTAGTAATAATATTTATAGAGTTTATGGAAATAATGTAGAGATGTATGATTATGAAGGTAACAAGCAAGATATTATAAAGATTGATGAGCAAATAATTTCAATACAGTCACAAAAAGATAAAACCATCATAATAACTGAAACAAACAACAAAAACTCCTTATATATATTAGAATATCCAAATGAATTGGTATTAAATAAAAAAGACCTCGAAAATAGAATTTTATCTGTTAGTGTAAGCGATAAATCTGAAAGTTTTATTTTAAGTTCATTTTATGTTGATAATGGTTTGTTGATTAGTGAATTAGAATTTAATTTAATTAATGGGACATCCTTTTGGAAAATGGATTTAAAAGATGAAATTGTAATAGAAACCTATTATTACAATAATAACATTTTTGCAATTACTGATAAAAATATTTACTTAATTAATGCGGAAGGGAAATTATTACGTAAAGATAGTATTAGTAAATTGCTAGATTATGACATTGATCATAATAAAGAAAATATATATCTTTTAGTTGAAAATGAAGCTAATAATGAACTTATTGAAGTTATTGAAGGTAAGATTAAAAAAAGAATAATGATACCTTCTGAATTTAATAAACTTAAATTAATTGAAGATAAAATATATGTATTTAATAATAAAACTGTTACTATTGTTAATAATGGAAAAGTAAATTTATTGTGGAACAGTAAGGAGGATATATTAGATTTTTATGTTTTAAATCATAATATGTATATGCTTTTTACTAACAAACTAATATGTGGAGAAATAATAAGTAAATAAAATAATAAACTATTAAATTTTTATAGAAGAAGGTGTGTATTAATATGAATATTGTTGATTCTATTGTAATCATTTATCTGATTATTGCATGCATAACTGGAATAAGAAAGGGTTTTATAAAAACATTTTTTGATACTTTAGGTGTCATTATTGCTTTCTTTGTTAGTAAAAAATACTATACTTTGGCAAAAGACTATTTAATTAATAATACTAAGGTTTATGCCACAATAAACGATTATTTAAGCCAGAAATTTTCAAAATTAGCTGCTGAACTTCCTAATAATAATTTTAATCCATCTAATTTGTTTAAAGGCTTTGATAAACTACCAAATGAGGTACAGAACTTTTCAAGTAGTGTATTTAATATAGAATCGGCACCTAGTAGTTCTAACTCATTAAACCAGTATGTAGATAAAGTTTCAGAAATAATAGTTATAATAATTAGTTTTGTATTAGTAATGTTAATTGCGTATATAATATTATTATTGATAACAAGCATAATAGATAAAGTATTTAAAGTACCAGGACTAAATGTTATAAACAGCATGTTTGGTGGAGTTTTTGGTATACTAAGAGGTGTTATTATTATGTATGTAATATTTGCAGTGGCATCTCCATTTATTGCTTTCTCTGAGGGTAATATGGTTGTTAATGAAGTCTTAAATTCCAGAGCAAGTATTATATTTTATGAGAATAATGTTATACTAAGTTATTTACTTTACAAAGGAATTTTGTAATTTGCAATTAAAAATGTAAAATTCAAAATAAACGAGTAAATCATCTTTTAACTATAAACTATATACTATCAAATATCAACTATATATAAGGGAGGTTTTTTATGAAAATAGTAGATGCAAGAAAACAAGCATGTCCTAAGCCAGTAATTATGACAAAAAAGGCTTTAGAAGAAAATATAGATAATATAAATGTCATAGTAGATAATAAAATAGCTAAATCTAACGTTATTAAACTGTGTACAAAGTTAGGGTATGATACTAACGTAAAAGAAAAAGATGATAGTATTTATATAAATATAACTAGGACAGGAAAAGAAGAAGAAACAAGAAATGAGTACGTAGAAAAGAGCAATATTGGTTATGTGTTTGGTTCTAATATTCTTGGAAAAGGATCGGAAGAATTAGGAAAAATACTTGTGAAGGGATTTATATATACTTTAACAGAGACGAAACCATATCCATCCTTCTTAATATTTTTAAACAGTGGTATAGAACTTACTACTAAGGGTTCAGAATGTATTGAAGATTTAAAAGTACTAGAGAAAAATGGTGTAAAAATACTTTCATGTGGAACGTGTTTAGATTTTTTTAATCTTAAAGACAAATTACTAGTTGGTGAAATTTCTAATATGTATGACATAGTTGAAACAATGTCACAAGTAGGTAATACAATAATGCTTTAAATAAAATTGTTGAATTAAGAATTCATCTATTTTTTATACTAGATTTTTCGACTCACTATGTTAGCTTAGGATGATTCGTCATTATCATTCTGAATGCAGTGAAGCGGTGTTGAAGAATCTTGAATTTTTATACTGTACTAAGGAGTGATAATATGCCAATGAAGTTATCAGTTGGAGACATTGTAAAGTTAAAAAAGAAACATCCATGTGGAGGTTTTGAATGGGAAATATTAAGAACAGGTGCAGATTTTAGGATTAAATGTACAACATGTGATAGACAGGTTTGGATTACTAGACGAGAATTAGAAAGAAGAATAACAAAAATAATAAAAAGTGCAGAAGATGATTAAAACATAAGGTTATAAAGTATGGAGGTGTTTAAATGACTCAAATTTGGGGACATAGAGGTGCTATGGGATATTATCCTGAAAATACAATGATATCATTTAAAAATGCAGTTAAGCAAGGAGCAAACGGTATTGAATTAGATGTTCATCTATCAAAAGATGGATACCTTATTGTTTGTCATGATGAAAGAGTAGATAGAACCACGAATGGAACAGGTTTTATTAAAGATATGGCATGCAGAGAATTACGTAAGCTAGATGCAGGAACATGGTTTGATGAAAAATATAAAGGTCAAAAACTTCCTCTGCTTAGAGAAGTATTTGATTATTTAGTAAATAGAAAAATAACAATCAATATAGAACTTAAGGCTGGTTCAGTATTCTATAATGGTATAGAAGAAAAATTAGTAAAATTGATTGAAGATTATAGGTTAACAGAAAAAGTAATTATTTCTTCATTTGATCATAGAGCACTTGTAAAAGTAAAAGAAATTAATCCTAAAATAAAAACGGGTATATTATATCTATCAGCTCTATATGAACCTTTGAAATATCTCAAATTAGTAGGTGCAGATGCACTACATCCATATTACATAACAATAGACAAGCATTTAATTATTGAAACTAGGAAGAATAATATACCTATTAATACGTATACTGTTAACGACATGGATATGGTAAAAAAATTAGCTAGTTATAATGTTAATGCTGTAATAACTAATTATCCTGATAAAGCCTTAGAACAATTAGAAAATAAAGTTTTGTAATTTAATAAAATAAAACTACAAAAAAAAACAAAAATACTTATTGACTAAAACTAGAATTTGTAATATTATAATCATTAAGAAAATATACCTTTAAACTAGCACAGAGAGGCTGGGAAGGAATTGTTAATAAATATGAAAAATTTGGCTTATAAGCAGCCTTCCTTTGCCTTGCATGGAAGGCTTTTTAATTGGTAAAAATAACTTTAAACTAGTCCCGAGAGGCTAAAAAGGAGGATTATGATGTTAAAAGGAAAACATTTAATTGACCCTATGGATTTATCATTAGAGCAGTTAGACCAAATTTTTAATTTAGCAGATGATATTATTAAAAATCCAAAAGATTACATGGAAGTATGTAAAGGAAAAATTTTAGCGACATTATTTTATGAGCCAAGTACAAGAACAAGATTGAGCTTTGAGTCAGCTATGCACAGACTCGGTGGAAGTGTAGTTGGATTTTCATCAGCAGGTTCAAGTTCTGCTGCAAAAGGAGAAAGTGTAGCTGATACTGTTAAAACTATAGCATGTTATGCCGATATATGTGCTATGAGACATCCTAAAGAAGGTGCGCCAAAGGTTGCATCACTAAAATCTGATATACCTGTAATAAATGCAGGAGATGGAGGACACCAACATCCTACTCAGACACTTACAGATTTACTTACCATTCGTTCATTAAAAGGCAGGCTGAATGATTTTACTATTGGATTATGTGGAGATTTAAAGTTTGGCCGTACTGTCCATTCATTGATTAAGGCTTTATCTAGATACAGTAATATAAAATTTATACTTATTTCACCAGAAGAATTAAAAATCCCAGATTATATTAAAGAAGAAGTATTAATAAAGAAAGATATACAATTCAAAGAAGTAGAAAGAATAGAAGAAGTTATAGGAGAATTAGATATTCTATATATGACTAGAGTTCAGAGAGAAAGATTTTTCAATGAAGAAGATTATGTGAGACTAAAAGACAGCTATATATTAGATAAGAAAAAACTTAAAAATGCAAAGCAAGACATGATAGTACTGCATCCACTACCAAGAGTAAATGAAATATCAGTAGAAATTGATGATGATCCTAGAGCATGTTATTTTAAACAAGTTAAATATGGAATGTTCGTAAGAATGGCATTAATCATGAAATTATTGGGGGTGGAGAAGTAATGTTAAAAATTGATAGTGTTGAAAAAGGCATTGTTATAGACCATATAAAAGCTGGTTTAGGAATGGAAATATATAATTATTTAAACCTTGATAAGTTAGATTGTTCAGTTGCGCTTATTAAAAATGTTAAGAGTAAAAAACTTGGAAAAAAAGACATAATAAAAGTAGAAAATGTTATAGACATAGATTTAAAAGTATTGGGATTTATAGATCCTAATATAACAATAAATATTATAGAAAATGATAGAATTGTTGATAAAATAAAATTGGAATTACCTGAAGAAGTAATTAATGTGGTTAAATGTAAGAATCCAAGATGTATAACATCTATTGAGCAAGAAATAGAGCAGAGATTTAAGCTTGTAGACAAAGATAATGGAATATATAGATGTATTTATTGCGATCAAGCATATGAAAATAATAAATGATTTGAATGCAAAATTAAAATAGAGTTGATGGAAGAAGGTTTAAAGTGGTTGAAGATAATAATATTTTAATTAAAAATGTTAGAATTATTGATGCATATACCGATAAAATTAGTAATGTTTATATAGAAAATGGGCTAATAGTTTCTCAAGAAGATAGTAAATCAAAAAAATGTCAAGTGATTGATGGTACAGGTAAGGTACTCATGCCTGCATTTATAGACTTGCATGCACATTTTAGAGAGCCTGGATTTACAAATAAAGAAACTATAGAAACTGGAAGTAGAGCAGCTGTAAAGGGAGGATATACAACAGTAGTCCTTATGGCAAATACAAATCCAGTATGCAGTACAATGGATGTAGTTAACTTTGTAAAACAAAGAGCAAAAGAAGTAGGATTAATTGATGTTGAACAAGTTGTATCAATTACTAGTGAATTAAATGGCGAAAGCATTGACCACTTAAAAGATATAGATAGTACAGTTAAGTTTTTTTCTGATGATGGAAAAGGTGTGATGAATAGTAAGATTATGAAAGATGTTCTTACTTTGTCAAAAGAAAATAACTTTGTAGTTATATCTCACGCAGAAGATCACAGTTTTTCTAAAACTGATATGAGATTAGCTGAGAATTATATGACAAATAGAGATTTGTATGCATGTGAAACTACTGGAGGCAATCTTCATATGGCACATGTTAGTACAAAAGAAGCACTTAAAATGATTATTGAAGCAAAGAAAAAGGGTGTAAATGTAACATGTGAAGTAACACCGCATCATATATTTGCTGATAATAAATTAACTTATAGAGTAAATCCTCCGTTTAGAACACAAGAAGATATAGATTTTATAATTAAATCCATAAAAAATGGATATGTGGATATAATTGCTACAGACCATGCACCTCATACAGAAGAAGATAAGAAAAACGGAAGTCCGGGTATATCCGGTATTGAAACTTCATTTCAGCTGTGTTTAACTAAACTAGTTAAAGAAGAAAAATTAAGTTTAAATAAACTGTCTGAATTAATGTCAAAAAGACCAGCAGAAATTATTCAAATTGAAAAGGGATTGATAAAAGAAGGATACCACGGTGACGTCATTCTTTTAGATATAAATAAAAAAACAAAAATAAATGTTAATCAATTTAAATCAAAAGGGAAAAATTCTCCATTTAATGATTCTGAAGTTTTTGGAGAAATATTAATGACTATAAAAAGTGGCAAAATTGTATATAATAAAGCTGATGATTAATCATCAGCTTTAAATTTAAAAAAAGATAAATATAAAGGAGCAGAAATGATAGTAGATAGATTATTTGATTATGTTTCTAAAAAAGGACACGTTTGTGTAGGCTTAGATACGGATTTTGAATATATACCTAAGTGTTTTGCTGACAAATATAAAACAAAAAAAGAAGCAGTATTTAACTTTAATAAAGAAATAATAGATGCTACATACGATATAGCAGCTTGCTATAAAGTACAGATAGCGTACTATGAAGCTATGGGAATAGAAGGATTACAAGTATATTCTGATACACTTAAATATATAAAAGAAAAAGGGTGTATATCTATAGCAGATATTAAAAGAGGAGATATATCTAAAACAGCAGAAATGTATGCAAAAGCACATTTTACAGGAGACTTTGAGGCTGACTTTATAACACTTAGTCCATACATGGGTATAAACGACAGTATAGAACCTTTTTTAAGTTATATAAATGATAATGAAAAAGGAATTTTTGTATTAGTTAGAACATCAAATAAAGGAGCTAAGGATTTTCAATATAGTATAAACCAAAGTGGCAGTACACTGTATGATACAGTAGGATATAAACTTCAACATATTGCAGATAAAAACAAAGGTAAATGTGGATTTAGCTCTATAGGCGGAGTAGTTGGATGCACAAATAATGAGGAAGGAGCTTTGCTTAGAGAAAAAGTAAAGTCACTCTTTCTATTAATTCCGGGATATGGGGCTCAAGGTGGTGGAGCGAAAGATGTAGTTCCCTACTTAATAAATGGAAATGGTGGTATTGTTAATTCTTCAAGAGGAATACTACTTGCATATAAAAAAGAAGAAGATGGAGATAAGAATTTTGCAGAGTGTTCAAGAAATGCTGTTGAAAAGATGAGAAAAGAGATATGGGAGGAATTAAAAAATGAAATGTAGCTTTGGAAGAATAATAGAAAACGATAAAATTATTAATAATATATATAAGTTAGAAGTTGAATTTGATGGAAAAATTAATCCGGGTCAGTTTTTTATGCTTAAAACATTAGACAATTCATTTTTACTTCCAAGACCAATAAGCGTATATGATGTAGGAGAAAATAAAGTTGTTTTTTTATATAGAATAGAAGGACATGGTACAGAAATGATTAGTAAAACCTTATCTAATCATGAAATACAATTATTTGGGCCGCTAGGAAACGGATTTAATCTACAGGAGATTAAAGGTAAAACTGCTGTAATAGGAGGAGGAATTGGAATAGCACCTCTTTTCTATTTAATAAAGAAATTAAAAAAAGAAAATACAGATTCTTATTTAGGGTTTAAAGAAACACCTTACTGTTTAGAAGAATTTGAAAGATACTCTAATAAAGTTGTTGTTGCTACAGAAGATGGTAGTGTAGGTGATAAAGGTTATATAACTAATTCAATAAATGTTAAAGATTATGATACAATAATAACATGTGGTCCTAGTATCATGATGGAAAAAGTTATACAAATGTGTAGAGAAAATGATGTCAAAGTATTTGCTTCACTTGAAAGCAGAATGGCGTGCGGTATAGGAGCATGTTTGGGCTGTGCTATGAAAACAAAAAAAGGCAATCAAAGAGTATGCAAAGAAGGACCAGTATTCAACGGAGAAGAATTAATGATTTACTAGCGTAAATCGAACGAGAAACAAAAGAAAATAAAAGATAAAAGTGAAAAGTGTAAAGTTATGGAAATTTAAAGGAGTTAATAAAAAGATATGGCAAATTTGAAAGTTAATGTTTTAAATATGGACTTTAAAAATCCTATTTTAACTGCTTCAGGAACCTTTGGGTTTGGTGAGGAATATGTTCAAGTTTATGATATATCTATACTTGGAGGAATATGCAGTAAAGGACTAACAATTAAGCCTAAAGAAGGGAATAAAGGGACAAGATTGTGGGAAACTCCAATGGGTATGATGAATAGTATAGGCCTTCAAAATCCAGGAGTTGAAAAATTTATATCTGAAGAACTTCCAAAAATGAAAAAATACAATACTAAGATAATAGCAAATCTTGGAGGAGGTACTATAGAAGACTATTTAGAAGGAGTTAAAAAGCTTAATAAGACTGATATAGATATATTAGAACTAAATATTTCATGTCCAAATGTAAAAAGTGGTGGTATGGCTTTTGGTATTAAATCAGAAATAGCATATGAAGTAGTAAAAGAAGTAAGAAAAGTTTGTAGTAAACCTCTTATGGTTAAGCTTTCACCAAATGCTGAAAATATTTCTGATATGGCTGTTACTTGTGAGAAAGCAGGAGCTGATGCAATTTCATTAATTAATACATTAAAAGGTATGGCAGTAGATATCTATAAAAGAAAACCTGTTTTTGAAAATACTTATGCAGGATTATCAGGACCAGCAGTAAAGCCTGTAGCTCTCAGAATGGTTCATGAAGTGTGCAAAGCAGTTAGTATACCTGTTTGTGGAATAGGTGGCATAACTACAGGAAAAGATGTCATAGAATTTATTATGGCTGGTGCTTCTCTTATACAAATAGGTACAGCTAACTTTGTAAAACCAGACATATGTTTAGATATAATAAATGAGATAACAGAATTTATGGATAAAGAAGGAATTAAAGACCTTAACGAAATAAGAGGAATCGTTTAAGATAATAGTTAAAAGTGAAAAGATAAAAGTTATTGTGTTTTTACTACGTAAAACATTAATAATAAAAAGATTTACGAAGTATGAGTAAATTGACCAAAACTTTTAACTATTAACTTTTAGTTTTTAACTTAGGAAGTGCGAAGCACAATCAGTGTCCTGTGTTTTTCTGTGGTAAAAAATTTTATAAAAGGAGAAAAAGAGTAATGGGTATAAATGTAATAGAAATTCTGAAAGAGAGTGAAGCTTTGTTAGAGGGACATTTTTTATTGTCGTCAGGTAGACACAGTAATAGATACTGTCAATGTGCTAAATTAATGCAGTACCCAAAAAAAGCAGAAGCTGTAATTTCATTAGTAGCTGAAAAAGTTAAGGATTTAGACATAGATGTAATAGTTGGGCCAGCAATGGGTGGAATAAGAGCAGCGTATGAGTTGGGTCGACAGCTTAATATTAGAACTATATTTACTGAGAGAGTTGACAATAAAATGGAATTAAGAAGAGGTTTTGAAATTAAAGAAGGCGAAAAAATCTTAATCATGGAAGACGTTATAACAACAGGAAAATCATCATTAGAAACTGCCAAAGTACTTGAAAGCTATGGAGGAAAAGTTATAGGTATAGGATGTATAGTTGATAGAAAAGCAAGCGACATAGACTTACCTATTTATAGTGCAGTTGAACTAATATTTGATACATACGATAAAGAAGATTGTCCACTTTGTAAAGAAGGAACAGACGCAGTAAAACCGGGAAGCAGGAAAATGAATTAATAAAAGCCTGAACATATATTTAAAGTTTTATTAACATGAAATGTACAATATTGTGGATTTCCTATATAATAAAATTAAAGATTGTGGATAACTTTTGTAAGTAGGTTTTTATTTCAGATAAAAAAAACATGTGAGTTATGGAATAAAGTTGACTTTCCAACTTAATTTGGCATGTTAGTTTCTTTATATGAGTAAATATAAAATAATACAAAATATATTAAAAAAATACCTAATGGAAAATGTCCAGAAGGTATTTTTTTAATATTTATTATGATATAAGCGGAAGACATACATTCCTTTTATTTCCGTTCCTATCTAATACACTAAGTATGTCCATTGGAATTCCATAAATACATTCAAGAAAATCAGAAGTTAATGTTTCAGTAGTATTTCCGTATGCTATAGATTTACCTTTCTTTATAAGCAGTATTTTGCTTGATGTAGCTAATGGCTGATCTATACTGTGGGTTGACATTATTATTGTATATCCTGACTCTGATAACTTCTGTATAGTATTTAATATAATTTGCTGATTAGAATAATCTAAATTTGCAGTAGGCTCGTCCATAATTAGTAATTTAGCATCTTGACAAATTGCTCTAGCTATTAAGACTAATTGTCTTTCTCCTCCACTTAATTTAGTGTAGTTCTTATTTGCCATATGACTAATTCCTAGAAGTTTAAGTGTATCAACAGCTTTTTGGTAATCTTCGCTAGATGGAGACCCTAAATTAGTTAAATGAGGTGTTCTTCCCATCATAACAATATCTAATACATTATAGCCAAAAACTGTGTTGTGTGATTGAGGTATATAAGCAATAAATTTAGCAAACTCTTTAGTACTATAAGTTTCAATAGGTTTATCATTAAGCAAAATTTCTCCTTTAGAAGGAGTTAAAAATCTTAATAAAAATTTAAATATGGTAGACTTTCCACTTCCATTCTTACCCACAATATATAGTATCTCTCCTGTATTAACTGAAAAAGATATTCCTTTTAATATATCTGATTTGCCATAGCCGCCATATAGATTATTAATTTGAAGTTTCATTATTATTCCTCCTAACTAAATTCTGTTTAAACAATTTCCTAATTTACGACAATTAATATTTATTCTTCTTTTTTTGATATAAGTAAAATAAAGAATGGTGCTCCTATAAATGATGTTAAAATACTAATTGGAATTTCTATGTTAAGTAAAGCCCTTGCAAAGTTGTCCATAATAAGCAAAAATCCTGATCCAAGAAGTGCAGTTATTGGATATAAAGTCTTATAGTTGGCACCGCTAATTTTACGACCTATATGAGGTATCATTAGTCCAATCCAACCTATTATTCCACCTAGACAAACTGCTGAAGCACTAAGCAAAGTCGCACCAAAAATTATAATACTCCTATTCAATTTTGGATTAATACCTAAGCTTTGTGCCTCTTCATCACCTAAAGTTAATATGTTGATTCTCCACCTCATGATATATATAATAGTAAAACCAACAATCATTGGTATTATAGTAAAGATAACTCCTTCTTTAGTTATCTTTGATAAACTTCCCATTAGCCAAAAAGTTATCGCAGGAAGAGTTTCATTAGTATCTCCAATGTATTTAAGTAAAGTTATTAATGACGTACAAACTGCATTAAGCATAGTTCCAATAAGTATTAAGTTAACTATTTGATTAAACTTCATTCTTCTACTAATAAAATCAGTTAAAAAAACAACTATTATTCCTCCGATAAAAGCCGACAACTGCACCTGATAATAAGGCAGTCCAAATGATATAGCTAAAGCTGCACCAAATCCTGCACCAGATGACACACCTAAAATATCTGGAGAAACAAGGGGATTTTTAAACATCCCTTGATAGGCTGCTCCTGATACTGCTAGAGCTGCACCAATAATAAGTGCAGAAAATATTCTAGGTAATCTTATATTAAATATAATTGTAACAGCTTGAGGTGCTGAATTTATCAAATTATTATTAAATAAAGGGTTAATTAAAGTTAAAAATACTTCTTTAATAGATATTGAATAAAACCCAATATAAATTGAGATTAATGATAATAATATATTTCCAAATAGTAATATTAAAATTAAATTTCTGTTGTTAATACGCTTGTCTGAGATTTTCATATAAAAACTCCAATTAATATTTTATTTTGACAATTGTAATTAATTAGTGTATACTAACTACAGCATTATACTTATTAGAGTATAACGCTTTTACGGCTAAATGTCAATATAATATTAGGTTATGGCTAGATGGATGATAATTATTTTGTGGATAAAAAACAAAAATTTCACAAATAATTAAATAAAATACATTTGCCAGACTTTTAAACACAAAAATAATAGGAGGAAACAATAGAATGAATAAGAGAAAGACATTAGTACTTGTATGTATAGTCTTAATAATTGGACTTGCATCGTTAAGTGGATGCAGTACAGAAAACAATAATCAAGAACCTCAGAAAACTAAAGTTATAACAGATATGGTTGGTAGAGAAGTTACATTACCAACTACAATTAATAAAGCTTGCGGATCTGGACCTGTTGAGACAATTTTTATTTATACTATTAATCCAGATAAGTTATTAGGATGGAATTATTCACTTAATGAATATGAAAAAGAGTATATTCTTCCTAAATATCGTGACTTGGAAGCATATGGAATGAGTCAAAATTTTAACACAGAAGCAATTATAAAGGCAGGTCCTGAAGTTATAATTTATTCAGGTGATTTAAATGATACAACTAAAGAAAACGCTGATTCACTACAAGAAAAAATAGGTATACCTGTAGTAGTAATAGATGGAGAATTAACAAACAGTGATAAAGTTTATACATTTTTAGGAGATGTTTTGCAAGAAGAAGAAAAGGCAAAACAGTTGAGTAATTATGCATTAAAAGTATTTAATACTGTTAAAAATGTAGATGTTAAAGATGAGGATAAAGTAAAAGCATATTATGGAAATGGATCTAATTCTCTCAATACAGCACCTCAAGGTACATCTGCTGCTAAAGTATTTGATGTAGTTAATGCAGACAATATTATAGCAGATGCAGGTACTAAAGGTAGGGTTGATGTGTCACTAGAGCAAATTATAAGTTATGACCCAGAAATAATGATTATTAATGGAGAGCCTAAACAGCAGTTAACAGGTAACATGGCAGTAGAGGAAATTATGAATAATGCTGATTTCTCTACTATAACAGCAGTCAAAAATTCAAATGTATATGCTATACCAAAAGTTCCATTTAGTTGGTTTGATAGACCATCAGGTCCTAATAGAATTATAGGTGTAGTTTGGCTTTCAGAGCTTTTATATCCTGATTATTATGACTTCAATATTAAAGAAGAAGTAAAAACATTTTATAAATTATTCTACCATTTAGATTTGAGCGATGAAGAATTAAGTGATATAATTATACTAGAATAAGAAAAAAGAGGAGATATTATGAAAAATACACCATGCGAATTAGAGTATAATGTATTGCTTAGGTTAAAGAAAGATAAGATATTTTTTGGTCCAGGACCATGTACGCTTTTACAATATATTAAAGAAACAAGCTCTATTAATAAAGCAGCTAAACGTATGAATATGACATATACAAAAGCCATTAGACTTATAAAAATAGCTGAAGAACAACTTGGGTATGATCTCCTTATAAAACAAATAGGTGGTATTGATGGAGGAGGTTCTTCTTTAACAGAAGAAGGAGAAATTTTTTTAGAAAAGTATTTAAATTTTAAAAAAGAACTAACTGAATCTGCCGATAAGATTTTTGAAAAGTATTATAAATAGATATTATTAAACCCTGTTAATATCATATTAACAGGGTTTTTTTAGTTAGCAGCTTTATTTAAACTTTCTACGTCATATAAGCTGTAAATAATTTCGTTCAATTTACTTTGATCTATTCTGAAATAAGATAATCTGTTTTGGTAAAAAGTATCACCGGGAACTGTTGAGATACTTATTTTATCCATATCCATACCTATAGCAGAATTTGCATAGTCTAATATCTCTAATATATTTGCATCTGTTTTTACACAGTTAAATGCTTCTTTAATTACTGCAGGTAGTTTCAAACTTAAGCTTTTTTTAATAGCAGACTGAATAAACTGCTGTTGTAATTTAATTCTTCCTGTGTCACCTATTGCTATAGTTTCCGCATTATTTTTCCTAAACCTTAAGAATTGTATAGCTTTATCACCATCTAATACTTGCTTTCCTTTTTTTAAATTAATCACAAAAGGAGGATCATCCCAGGGATCTTCATAGTACATGTCATAAGGAACATTTACTTCAACTCCCCCTAAAGTATCAACAATACTTTCAACTCCAGCATAACTAATAGTTACATAATGGTGTATAGGAATATTAAAAATATCTTTTACTGCTTTTACAACTCCCTCAGGACCTTCATCACCAAAAATAGCGTTTATTTTGTACTCTGCCATATCCGTAAATCCTGACCTAAAACCTTTTTTATAATAATAAGTATCTCTAGGTATTGATAATAGATTTAAGTCTTTAGTTTTTACATCAAAGCTAGCTAATATTAATGTGTCTGTTCTTGGCCATTCTAATCCCATTAAAAGAAAATTAACTCTACTGCTTTTGTTAATTGCTTTAATTAATTCGTTATAAGAATCTCCTAAATCTTCTAAATCAGCAGCTCCATACCAATTTGAATCATAGTTAGGAGTGTAGTTTTCGTTCTGTGCTTTAACATCTCTATAAAAATCATATACAAAGTACCCTATAAACAATGAAAAAAGTAACAATGCACAAAGAAATATCTTAAAAAATTGTTTCATAGGTAAAATCCTTTCAATAAAATATAATAAAATGATATGTTATACAAAATAGTTTTTTAATATACATAACATAATAATTATATTATAATAATCTGTGCTATTAATCAATATATTTTTAGACGTATTTGACTACTAAATAGTTTCCTATAGAAAAAATTAATGTATAAAACATTAATTTTTGACAATTTTTATATAATATCTCTATTATTTTTAATAATTAACTAATTTCTACGTCTTGTTTTTGAGTATTAATTGGAACTATAGTTTTTTGGGTTTCAGCATTTTTCATTTGGCAGTTACCTATAAATTTAGCTTCTTCGTCTATAATAATTTTGTTAACTTCTACATCACCTATTTGAGAACCCGTTTCTTTAATATGTAGTGTATTTTTGCAAATTATTTTTCCTTCAACAGCGCCTGAAATAATAATTTCATTACATTTAATATCACCCTTTATTTTTCCTGTTTCACCTACTATTATTCCTTCTGCATTAATATCACCTATAACTTTACAATCAAAACGAACTGTTCCTGTAGATGACACTTGACCTTCTATACTGACATTTTTACTTATGAGAGTATCAATTTTATCAATATTAATTTTTTCATTTTTTATTGTAGTACCAAACATAAATAGGCTCCTTTCTAATTATATATTTCATTTATCTTTAATGGGTCAATAACTTCTCCATCGAGTCTTATTTCAAAGTGTAGATGAGGACCTGTACTTTGACCTGTATTTCCCATAAGACCAATAGCTTGTCCTTTCTCAACCTTTTCATTTTCTTCTACATTTATTTTTCTTAAATGAGCATACTTAGTTATAAAATTATAACCGTGATTTATTATAATGTATCTTCCTAATAAATGATCGTAACCGGTTTCTAAAACAGTGCCTTTTCCAGCTGATAATATTTCTGTTCCCGAATAGTTAGCTATATCTATACCATGGTGGTATTCTGAACAATAATTAAAAGGATTTTTTCTATAACCAAAATAAGATGTTATTTTACCGATTGCAGGGAAAAAGTTAGGAACTCTGTCTAGATAATCGAGTCTTTCTTCTACTTCATTATATAGGCAGTTTAATTCTTCTTTGTTTTTGACAAGCATATTTTCATATTCTTCAAGCTTAGAATATATAGAATTAATATTTGTGATATCATAACTTAAAGTATCAATTTTAGGAGTTTTAGACAATTCTTGAAATAGTAAGTTAGATCTAAAGCTCATATCTCTAGATGAAACATCAGAACCGCCCTGTCCTAAACCTACTAAATCTCTAATAGTTTGTTGAAAATTATCAAGATCTCTAATTTGATTTTCTATTTGAGAAGTTTTTTCTTTAAGAATTTCATTTTTATCATTTAAAGAATTCTTTAATTCTGTATTTTCTTTTGTTCTTAGTGATGTTTCATACTTCAATGCTGTTATCTGATTATTTCTGTTTGAGATGGTAGATTTAAGATTTCTATTGTCTATAATGAGGAATATTGAAAATAGAATAAAAATAAAAAAAGAAGCAATTAAAATCTTTCCAAAAGTTTTAGGCATAGATATATTTATGGGTTTTTTAGTAGTCTGCATAATTACTATTTGAAATTTAGTATTTAATTTTTTCTTCAGGTGAGAGTTAGGCTTTTTCTTCATTAAAAACTCCAACAAAAGATATATAAAACTATAAAATTTATAACTATATGTTATCATTTTTTTAGTAAAAAATCAAATAATTGACTAAATTTTTCTAAATAATTTATTATTTATTCAAATATTAAGATAAAATGTAGATAGTTGCAGAAAATGCTAATTTAGATTAAAATTATTTAAGATATTTAAATTATATATAATATAATTGCATAAAATAATCATCTTATACAATAATTATTAATAATGCTTATTTTGAGGTGGATAAAATGAATTTATTAAAAGTTGATACAACAAAAACAATAAAAGATAAAATACAAAACTATTATTCTGAGATAAAAATAGGATATGAAGAAATACATATCAGTGATTCTTTAGGTAGATATTTGTTTGAAGATATAAAATCATCTATTAATTTACCAGAATTCAGAAAATCAACTGTTGATGGATATGCGGTTGTTTCAAAAGATACGTTTGGTGCTTCAGAAAGTATGCCCGTTTTTTTAGATATTATTGGAAGTGTTAATATGGGAGAGATATCAAAATTTGAAATTTCAGACGGTTATACAGGATATGTTCCAACAGGGGGTATGCTGCCTAAAGGTGCTGATGCGATGGTTATGATAGAATATGTTGAAAAACTAGACAAAAATACAATAGCAGTTAATAAATCTTCTGCCCCAAATGATTATATAGTTGAAATTGGAGAAGATATAAAAAAGGAAGAAATTATTTTAAAAAAGGGTAGAAAATTAAAACCACAAGATATAGGAGCGTTAAGTGCAGTTGGTATTAGTAAGATTAAAGTATACAAAAAACCTAAAGTAACTATAATTTCTACAGGAGATGAATTAATTCCACCAGAAATACAAATAAAAAAGGGTCAGACAAGAGATATAAACACTTATACGATAAAAGCTTTAGTTGAAGAATATGGTGGAGATGTAATAGATACAAAAATAGTAGAAGATGATTATATTAAATTAAGAAATAATGTGCAGAAAGCTATAGATAATGAAAGTAACTTAGTAATATTATCTGGAGGTAGTTCGGTTGGAATTAAAGACGCTACTTCAAAAGTCCTTAATAGCTTTGGTGAACCAGGAGTTTTTGTTCATGGAGCGGCAGTTAAACCAGGAAAACCTACTATTTTATCTTATGCTAAAAATACAGCAATGATTGGGTTACCCGGTCACCCTGTTTCTGCAGCCATAGTATTTAGAATTTTCGGTAACTGTATATTCAAAATTATCCTATCAAAACAAAGTAAAATAGAATCAACTATTAATGCAATTTGTTTAAAAAATATTCATGCAGCTCCTGGTAGAGAGACATATCAGATGGTAAAACTAAAAAAACAAG
This sequence comes from Tissierellales bacterium, assembly GCA_018433765.1. Lineage (GTDB taxonomy): Bacteria > Bacillota > Clostridia > Tissierellales > Sedimentibacteraceae > SM3-B41. Next base: position 82,656 of record JAHDQO010000004.1, on the reverse strand, counting down.
AAGATACCTATACAGCAGAACCAATATTGGGAAAATCAGCATCTATCTCAATACTTACAAGAGCAGATGGATATATAAAAATTGGAATTGATAAAGAAGGAGTAAAAAAAGGAGACAAAGTTAAAGTACAACTTATATAAACTAGAAACTAGAAACGATAAACTAGTAACATGGTAGTTTTGCTAACGCAAAACAGATAAGATAAAAGATAAAAGTGAAAAGATAAAAATTAAGGTAAGTTTACTAAAAGTAAACATTTATTAATAAAAAGATTTACGAAGAATGAGTAAATCTACAATGTTCCTCGTTCCTCGTTACTAATTACTCGTTTAAATTTACGAAGCATGAGTAAATTTACAACTAGAAACGATAAACTAGTAACATGGTAGTTTTGCTAATGCAAAACAGATAAGATAAAAGATAAAAGTGAAAAGTTAAGGTGAATTTACTAAAGTAAACAAATATTAATAAAAAGATTTACGAAGAATGAGTAAATCCACAATGTTCCTCGTTCCTCGTTACTAATTACTCGTTTAAATTTACGAAGCATGAGTAAATTTACAACTAGAAACGATAAACTAGTAACATGGTAGTTTTGTTAACCCAAAACAGAATAAGATAAAAGATAAAAGATAAAAGTGAAAAGTTAAGGTAAGTTTACTAAAGTAAACAAATATTAATAAAAAAGATTTACGAAGAATGAGTAAATCCACAATGTTCCTCGTTCTTCGTTACTAATTACTCGTTTAAATTTACGAAGCATGAGTAAATTTACGAAGTAAATTGTACAAGGAGGTAAGATTTTATGAAAAAAAATGATAGAAATTTATACCTGACTAATATTAATGTAGACGAAGCTGTAAAAAAGTATATAGATAAATTTAAGGATAGAATAAACAATCCTGATACAGAGAAGATAGAAGTTATTTATTCTTTAGGGAGAGTATCAGCAGACCCTATATTTGCAAAGTATTCTTCACCTAATTACAATGCATCTGCTATGGACGGGATTGCTGTAATAGCAGAAAAGACTTACCAAGCATCAGAAAATAATGCTGTTAGACTAATAAATGTAGACGATTATATGTTAGTTGATACAGGAGATCCTATAATTGAGCCGTACAATGCAGTAATAATGATAGAAGATGTAGAAGAAATTGATGAAAACACTGTGGAAATAACAAAAGCAGCATCTCCTTGGCAGCATATTAGACCTATAGGAGAAGACATAGTAGCTAATGAAATGATAATACCTATAAAACATAAAATCAGACCTGTTGATATAGGAGCTCTTTTAAGCGGTGGCATAACTAAAATCAATGTATATAAAAAGCCTACAGTTGGTATTATACCTACAGGAACGGAAATAGTAGAACCGGGCAGTAAAATGGAGATAGGAAGTATAATAGAATCTAACTCAAGAATATTTGAGGGGCTGACAAAAGAATATGGTGGTATACCTAACAGATATTCTCCTGTTGTAGACAATTATAATAAATTAAAGAAAAAAATAATGCAATCTGTAAAAGAAAATGATATTACCATTATAAATGCTGGATCATCTGCCGGTACTGAGGATTACACAGTTAATATAATCAGAGAACTTGGTGAGGTAATAGTACATGGTATAGCATCTAAACCCGGAAAACCTGCAATACTTGGGGTTATAAATAATAAGCCAGTAATGGGCATACCCGGATATCCCGTTTCTGCCTATTTAGTTTTTGATATCATTTCCCGGGAAATTATATCAAGATATCAAGGTATACTTCCTGAAAAACCAATAACTATTGAAGCATTATCATCTAGGCGTATTGTTTCATCACTAAAGCACAGAGAATATGTTAGGATAAAACTAGGAAAAGTAGGTGATAAATTAATAGCTACTCCTCTAAACAGAGGGGCTGGAGTAACTATGTCTTTAGTACGAGCAGACGGAGTACTTATAATACCACAAAATTCTGAAGGTGTAGAGGCAGGAGAAAAAGTTAATATACAATTATATAAAAATTTGGATGATGTAGAAAATACAATAGTTTCTATAGGAAGTCATGATTTAATAATGGATATGTTTTCTAATTATATTCATAAATCTAATTCAAAATACAATCTATCATCAGCTCATGTAGGAAGCATGGGTGGTATAATGTCATTAAGAAGAAAAGAGACACACATATCACCAATTCATTTACTTGATGAAAATACAGGAAAATATAATATATCTTTCATAGTAAAATATTTAAATAATATGAATATTGTTTTAGTTAAAGGTATAAAAAGGATACAAGGTTTTATGGTTAATAAAAATAACCCTAAAAACATATCAAACTTTATAGATATTGCTAATAATGATATAATATTTGTCAATAGGCAGAAAGGAGCAGGTACTAGATTATTAACTGATTATATGCTTAAGAAAAATAAAATATCTGCTAGCAATATTATTGGTTATGAAAGAGAAATGACAACTCATATGGCGGTTGCGGCAGCAGTTGCATCAGGAAGTGCAGATGTAGGAGTTGGTGTTTATTCAGCTGCAAAAGCTATGGGACTTGATTTCATACCTATTTCAGAAGAAGAATATGATTTTGCAATACCTGAAGAATATTTAAAAGATAATAAAATACAGCTATTCATAGAAATACTTAAAGATAAAGACTTCCAAACAGAAATAGTTAAATTAGGCGGTTATAAATTTGAAGAAGCAGGAAAGCTAATTAAGGTAAAAGATAATAATTAAGGTAGTTTTACTAGGTAAAACATTTATTTAACTGAAAGGAATGACGGGTTAGTGAAAGATAATTTTGGGAGAAGGATAAATTATTTAAGAGTGTCTGTTACTGATTTTTGCAATTTAAGATGTAGATATTGTATGCCTGAGGAAGGAGTTATACAAAAACCTCATCATGAAATACTCTCTCTTGAAGAAATTTTTGAAATAATAAAGTGTTCAACAGAATTGGGTATAGATAAAATAAGAATAACCGGGGGAGAACCTCTAGTAAGAAAAGGGATAATAAGTCTTGTTGAAAAAATATCACAATTGGAAGAGATTAAAGATTTAGCAATTACTACAAATGGAGTATTGCTAGAAAAGTATGCTCATGACCTTAAAAAAGCTGGATTAAAAAGAGTAAATATAAGTCTGGATACTTTAAATGAAGTAAAATATAAAGAAATAACTAGGGGCGGTAATTTAAATAATGTTATAAAAGGTATTGAAGCAGCAAATGAAGTAAACTTAACTCCTATAAAAATTAATACAGTTTTGATTGGTGGATTTAATGATGATGAAATTGTTAAATTTGCAAATTTAACAATGGATTATAATATTCATGTAAGATTTATAGAATTAATGCCTATTGGACACGCTAGTAAATGGGCAGAAGAAAAGTTTTTATCTAATAATATAGTATTAAAAAAACTACCTAATCTTATACCGCTGGAAATAGAAAGAGGAGTTCCAGCTAAATATTATAAACTTCCCAATGCTAAAGGCAAAATTGGCTTAATAAATCCAATAAGTAATCATTTTTGTACAACTTGCAATAGGGTAAGACTTACTGCTGATGGCAAGATAAAACCTTGCTTACATTCAGATAAAGAAATTGATATTAAAACAGTAATAAGAAATGATAAAACTAAACTTAAAGAAACATTAAGAAGAGCTATTTTAGGCAAACCAGCTAAGCACCACATTAATGAAAATGGTTATAAACCTATAGAAAGAGATATGTTTAAAATTGGAGGATAAAGCAAGATAAAAGATAAGAGTTAAAAGTGTAAAGTTATGGTAACTTTACTAACGTAAAGTAGATAAATTTTAAAATTAAATTTAAATGAAGGTGAATATATGGAAAAGCTAACACATATAGACGATAATGGTAGAGCCAAAATGGTATATGTAGGTGATAAAGATGATACAAAGAGAACGGCTGTTGCAGAGGGCACTATAAAACTATCTAAAGAAACTTTTAAATTAATAAAAGAAGGTAACATAAAAAAAGGAGATGTTTTATCAGTAGCTCAAATAGCAGGAATAATGGGAGCTAAAAAGACTAGTGAAATAATACCTATGTGTCATAATATATTTATTAGTGGAGTGGATATGAATTTTATGCTTGATGAAAAAGAATGCTCTGTACATATAAAAGCTTCAGCAAAAACTACAGGGAAAACGGGTATAGAGATGGAATCATTAACTGCTGTATCAGTTGCTGCACTTACTATTTATGATATGTGCAAAGCAGTAGATAAAAATATGTCCATAGACAATATAAGACTATTAAAAAAAACAGGCGGAAAATCAGGAACATACATTATTAAAGATAATAGTTGAAAGATAAAAGTTAAAAATTAATGTAAGTTTTACTTTGTAAAACAAATTTAATAAATATAGGAGATTAGATATGCTAAAAGGTAAAGTAATTGCAATTAATATTAGTGATAAAAAGGGCGTGATTAAGACTCCAATACAAGAGTGTAATTTCATTGAGGATTTTGGGTTGGAGGGAGATGCACATGCCGGTAAATGGCATAGACAAGTAAGTCTTTTAGCTAAAGAAAGCATACAAAAAATGGAGAAGCTAATTGAAAAATATGGATCTTCTGAAAACTGTACAGGTATATTTGCAGAAAATATTACAACAGAAGGCATAATATTATATGAACTTCCTATTGGAACAAAAATTAAGATAGGAGATACTTTGCATGAAGTAACTCAAATAGGAAAAGAATGTCACGAAGGTTGTGCTATAAAAAGTCTTGTGGGCAAATGCGTAATGCCTCTTGAGGGAATATTTACAAAAGTTCTAAAAGGTGGTATTGTTAAAGTAGGAGATATTATTGAAGTTATAGAAAAATAATTAAATATTGTAAATAATAAATTATCTCTAGATTAGGGATTATTACTTTTAGGGAGGAAATAATTAACATGGTTTTTTCGAGTTTGACATTTCTATTTGTATTTTTACCAGTTAATTTTTTGTTTTATTTTATATCAAAAAATAATACATATAGAAATTTTGTACTAATAATTTTCTCACTCTTTTTTTATGCTTGGGGAGAACCAGTATGGGTGAGTCTTTTAATATTTAGTGCTACTATTGATTTTTTTCATGGGAAAATTATTGAAAAAAATAGGGGTAATTGGAAAAGTAAAGCTGCACTAATATCATCATTAATTATAAATTTATCATTATTAGGATCTTTTAAATATTTAGGATTTATTATATCTAATATAAATTTCATATTTAATACTAATTTACCTTTGAGAGAATTTGGACTACCCATTGGAATATCTTTTTATACATTTCAAACACTTTCATATGTTATAGATGTATATAAAGGAGAGGTAAGTGCACAAAAATCATATACTAAATTCCTATTATTTGTATCTTTATTTCATCAACTTGTAGCAGGACCAATAGTAAGATATAAAGACATAGCTGAAGAAATAGAAAACAGGAAAATTACGATTGAAAAATTTAGTTATGGTATTAATAGATTTGTTATAGGACTTGGTAAAAAAGTTATTATAGCCAATACAGCAGGAGAAATATCAGAATTTTTTCTTAAGGGAGAATTTAGTCAATTATCTGTATTTGGTTCATGGCTTGGAATAATTCTATTTGCAATACAGATATATTTTGATTTCTCTGGATATTCAGATATGGCTATAGGATTAGGAAGAATGTTTGGATTTACTTATAAAGAAAACTTTAATTACCCTTATATTTCAAAGACAGCATCTGAATTTTGGAGAAGATGGCATATTTCTTTAGGAAGTTTTTTTAGAGATTATGTTTATATACCTCTAGGAGGAAATAGAAAATTTTATGCAAGAAATTTATTTATTGTATGGTTTTTAACAGGACTTTGGCATGGAGCAAGTTGGAACTTTGTATCATGGGGATTATTTTATGGAGTACTTATTTTTCTAGAGAGAAAAGTATATGGAAAATTCCTCGAGAAAATTCCTAATATATTTAGTCATGCTTATTTCTTAATAATAATGCTGTCAGGATGGGTTTTATTTTACTTTACGGATTTATCAGATGCATTAGCTTATTTAAAGATTATGTTTGGGTTTGGAGATAATGCATTAATCTCAACATTGTTTGCTATAAAGTTAAAAAACAATATAATATTCTTAATTTTAGCTGTTTTACTATCTACACCAATTATAAGAAAGATAAAAAGCAGCTTAAAACAATATTATAAAGTTAAAGAGTACAGCTACTTAAGAATAGCACTTAATGCTGTTATAATAATTGCTTCAACAGCATTGCTAGTTGGACAAACATATAATCCATTTTTGTATTTTAGATTTTAAGGAGTAAAGAAATGAAAAAACAAAAAATAAATATATTAATTTTTATAATTATTATATATTCATTATCAATAGCTAATATTGTATTGCCTAAAAATGCAAATGGGATACTTAGTGAAAAAAGAACTCCTTGCAAAAAACCTAATTTTTCTTTTGAAGAATTATTCTCAGGACAATATTTTAAAGAATATGATAATTATTTCGCAGATAATTTTATTTTCAGAAATCAATTTATTAATGTTAGCAATAAAATGAACCAAGCTAAAGGATTTAATTATGAAAATTCAGCAGAAATATTAGTTTTTGGAGGTATAAATTCAGCAGATGATTTTACAAGCAGTAAAGAAGGAAATGAATTAAACAATGTTGATAAAAATAAAATTGAAGAAGAATTAGTTGATGGAACTGATTTTGGTAGAATACTTATTGTTAATAATACTGCATTAGAAATCAATACTTTTAATGAAGAGGCAAATAAGAGTTACGCTAACTCTATTAATTATATTAGTGAAAATGCAGGTGAGAATGTAAAAACTTATTCAATCTTAGTACCATCTCAAATAGAATTTATTGAAAAAGATGAATATAAGGATATTTCTAACTCACAAAAAAAATGTATAGACATTGTAAACAATAATTTGAATTCAGAGATCAAAGCTGTAGATATTTATACACAAATGAAAGATCATATAGATGAATATATATTTTTTAAAACAGATCACCACTGGACACCACTAGGAGCTTATTATGCTTATAGAGAGTTTATAAAAACTACTGGTGAAGAACCGTTAGAGCTTGAAGAATATAATAAATTTATAGTAAAAGATTTCTTAGGTTCTCTTTATAATATGACTCTAAGTGAAAAATTAGCTAAAAATCCTGATTATATAGAAGTGTATATTCCTAATACAAAACATGACTATTGGGTATATGATAAAATAAAGAAGTTTATGGGGAACGCAGTAGACTTAAATTATATGCAGAAAGAAAATAAATATTCTATTTATTTAGGTGGAGATAAACCTTTAGGAAAAATCCAGACAGAAGTAAAAAATGATAAGAAAATATTACTTATAAAAGATTCATATGCAAATTCTTTTGTTACATATTTAATTCCACATTATGAAGAAATATATATGGTTGATCCTAGATCATACGGTGGAAACATATTTAAATTAATAGAAGAAAATCAAATTGACGAGATACTATTCTTTAATTATGTACTTGTTAACAGATATGATGGATTTGCTAAACTCTTTATGAAAATTGCAGAGCAATAATGAATGAAAAAAGCTAAGCTTCTTAATATGAAATTAGTCAAAGCTTAGCTTTTTTTTACTGGTTGTATTCGGTTATTAAGCATTTTGAAAAATAATTTAGCATAAATCTTTTTTATATAAGGTACATTTCTATCATAATAGTATATTTTATTCATCCATTTCTTTTCATTCCAAAACTCTTTATCAATTTTTATTACTTTGTTTGCTAAAACTCTTTGGACTTGAAACATCGTTAACTGATAAAAAGAAGGATTATAGTTTTTAATATTAAAATTAATAAAATTATCTAATACTTTTTTTTCTTTACTATCAAAAGCATTATTATAATTATAAACTTTTCTTTTTACTATACCCACGGGAACAGCTCCCCATTGAACAGCTACTGATTCAAGATACTTTGTTGTTCTTTTAAGTCCAGATGAAGCAGTTGTACTAACTATTAAAATAGGCTTACAAATTAATTCAGGACGGTGGAACCATCTACAAGTTCTATCAATAAAAGTTTTTAAAAGTCCTGAAACTTGCTCTAAATAGACTGGTGATGATAGTATAATTCCATCACTATCGTTAAGCTGATTCATAATCTTATTAACATCATCTTTGGTGTCAAAAGGGCACTTATCACTTTTAATACATACTTCACAACCTAAACATGTGCTTATATTATATTCTCCAAGATTGATATAGTTAAAAGATATATCTTTGTTATTAGATAAATAATATTTTTCAATTTTCTTTATTAAGTTATAAGTATTGCCTTTTCTTTTACTACCATTAATAACAACAATATTCAATAAAAACATCTACTTTCTTATTAATACAAAGATATTATAAAATTATGTTAAGTTAAGTATTTTTATGTAATAGATTCATTAATATTATTAACATTTTAAATTTATATATTAATATATATTTACAATTTCAACAATGGTTACATTAAAATAATTTTTGTCATTGCGTAAATCAATTACAAAAGGCTCAACCATTTCATCGTTCTTGTCTTTTACGATTTTTATCTGCGGACGCATTATAGCATCCTCAAAGTTTTTACATACAATTCCTGTCATATTATTGCTAAGTCGGACACACATTCCTACAGGGTAAGGGGCTATTTTTGTAACAAAAATCTTAATCAAGTCTGAATCAAACATACTGTTACCATTTGCCATAATATATTCAATTGCTTCAGATGGTAGTAGTGCATTTCTGTATGGTCTATCAGATGTAAGTGCATCATAAATATCAGCAATTGCTATAATTCTTCCAAACAAAGAAATCTTTTTGCCTTTTTTACGGTTAGGATATCCCTTACCATCAAATCTTTCATGATGCTGCAATACTGCAATATAAGATTTAGGTGTAATATTTCCATTTCTTTTTAAATATTCATATCCCAATCTTGAATGCTTTTTAATTTCATTATATTCTTCATCAGTTAATTTATCTTTTTTATTTAAAATATCTCTATCTATGAAAACCTTACCTATGTCATGAAGTATAGCACCTAATCCTAATTTATAAAGTGATTCTTTCTTTAAACCTAATGAAACACCTATTATAATAGATAAAATAGCTACATTTAAAGAATGGTAATATGTATAATCGTCAAAAACTTTAATGTCTATTATATTAACAATTAAATCGTTATTATTTAAAATATCTTCAACAATATTTTCTATTAAAAACTTAGATTCAGAAACATTTATATTTGAGATTTTATTTTTATTAACTGATTCAATAAATATTTTTTTAATGCTTTGAACAGCCTTAATTCTAAAATCTCCATCAATTACATTTTTAATCTCAATATCTTTAGATATATCGTCATTTATATAAATACCTGTATATCCAATATTTCTAATTCTATCTATATAGTATTGCTTTAATTCTGTATTTTCATAAATTAAAACTCTTCCACTTTTATTATAGAGTCTTTTTCCAACAATCATACCTTTTCTTAAGCATACGGTAGGAACAAATCTCATAACTTTTCCTCCAATTTTGTTTTACATATATGTTTATACCAAATAAGCTATAGAACAAAATAGGGAATGAAATTATTGTATTAAATGTATGAAATTAATTAATACTTATAAAACTGGAGAAAAAATCCCCCTGTTATCTGCAATCCCAATAATAAAAAAATTATTTTATCTTTACAAATTATAACATTATACAAAAACATATTCAAATAAAAAGAATAAAAAATAAAAAAAACATATATTTTTGTAGAAATATGATGTACACTATTGTATTGAAGACAATATTTATTATAAAATTAAACTAGTAGGAGGAGCATTATGAGTAAAAATGTTAAAATTATAATAATAATTGCTGCGGCTGCAGTAATTGCTTTGGCAGCATTCTTTTTAATTCAAGGTGGAGAACAAGATGCATTTTCATTACTGACTGGTTCATTCTCTAATATACAAAACAATAATAAAGTAGATTCTACTATGAACTTAAAATTATCTATAGACACTGAGGATCCCCAATTAGCAGTAGTTAAAAAAATACTTGATGATGTGTCTATAAAATATGATATTTTACAAGATTTAGATGATTATAAAGCAGAAGGAAAGATAGATATTTTATATAAAGATGAATCAGCATTAAAATTAAGTGTATATGTTGATAAAGATAGTATGGTATTTGACATACCTATTTTATATGAAAAACCATTTTACATATCATTAGATGAGTATACTAAATTTATGAAAGATGTAAGCGGTATTGAAGTTAATCCTTTTGATTTTGATAAAATGATAGAATTTCAAAAGAATTTTTATTCTTTAGATAATGTTGAAGGTGCTGAAAACTTTGAAGCAAAAAAATATGAAGATATATCAAGGCAGCAGCTTGAAGGATTATTAATAAAAGGAGAAAAAATAGATGTAGCAGTAAACAGTAAAGGAAAAGAAGAAAAAGTATCTTGTCAAGAATTGAAACTTAATTTTAATCAAACTAATGCTATAGATTTTATTCTAGCTATGTTAAAAGAAGCTCAAAATGATGAAGAACTAAAAAAAATACTTATTGTTAAAATAGAGGAATACATAGAATTTTCTGAGAGCCTTATAGGAATGGAATTTGATGAAAATTTAGGATACGAAAATCCATATGATTCATATAAAGAAACATTGAATGATATAAAAGAAAATTATTCAGAAGGAATTGCAAGAGCAATTACTGATTTAGAAACTGCAAAAGAAAATAATAAAGGTGAAGTTCTTCAAGCTAATAATATTATAGCTGTAGATAAATCAAAATTATTTAGATATTTAAATAGTGACATAAAATTAAATAATTTAGAGAGTTCAAATGAAATGGATATTAAATCTATAAATATTAATTTAGAATTTACAGTTAATTCATATGGTAAATTACAATTTACAGACTATGGCGATATGCAGGAATCATGTGTAGATTTAATGGAAATACTTAAAAACCCTGAAGGTGAAAAAGCTCAAGAGATTATGATGTATGTTTATGGTTCATTTATGCAAGAAATGACAACTAATCCATTGTTACAAACTATAACTCAAGAACTTGGAGTATTCTAAATAAATGCTAGAAAAAATTAAAAATATCTATTTTTTTAATTTAAAAAATATATTAAGCGATACAAAAAAATTATTAGTAATATTTATTATACCATTTTTGATAATGATATCTTTGTCAGGATTATCTGCAGAAAAAGAGCAAAAAAGCAGTTTTAATCTTGCAATTGTGGATAAAGAAAATAGTTTTTTAAGCAGAATGTTAATAAAAAAAGTTACTAAAGAAAAAACATTATTTGATTTTATTAAATTTGACACAATGAATTTACAACATGCTAAAAAGGAATTAGAAGAAGGAGAACTAACAGCTATACTAGAGATACCTGAAAATTTTTCTACAGGTTTAATGTATATGCAAAATTATCCACTTAAGATTATACTAAACAAAAATGATATAGTTAACTCATATTTAATAGAAAATCTTTGTTCAAGTTTCTCAGAGTACATTACTTCTGTAGAAGTAAGTGCTGCTTCATTATATGAAGTTTTAATAGAACAAGGTTTATCAGTAAAGGAAGCTGCATCTGTAAACGATGCAGCTTCCTATGAATTAATATCATTAGCCATAGATAGGAAAAAATTCTTTGAATTTATAGAAAATGAAGAAATACCATCAATTTCATCTGTCTTGTATAATGTTGTATCAGTTGAAATACTGATTATATTCTTTGTAGGTTCTTTATTTGCTATAGAATTAAGTGAAGAGAAAAATAAGAAGCTGTTATTAAGAATAAAAAACATTGGAGTTTCAAATCAAACTGTAGTATGTGGAAAATTAATGAGTTACTTAACAGTTATGGTACTGCAGATTGTTATAATATTTATACCTGTAACTTTTTTTGTAAATAATGAACAACTATATTCCATTAACATTATTGTTTACTCGATGATTTGCAGTTACTTTATATTAGCTTTTTGGAGAGTTATAGAAGCTTTTGTTAAAAACAAAGAAGCATTAATGTTTCTAGGGAGTGCTTTAACATTAATATTTGCTGTATTAGGGGGAACCTTTTTCCCGATATATTTAATGCCTTATTCAATGAGAAGCATTGCTAAAATTACACCTAATTTCTGGCTTTCAAAATATATGATGTATGTTATTAATGGAAGTGCTTTAATAGATATATTAATTCCTATTATAACTATTATAGCAATAAGTACAATAATGATGGCGATAGCTACTTTGAAAACGAAAAACGAGTAAGTATAAACTAGTAACATTGAAACTTTACTTGTGTAAAGTATTTATTTATTACTTGAATATGAAATTTCAGTATTGTTTTGTACTTGATTAAATTTGTCGAAATTGTTAGAATATAAAAGGAAGATACTTAGTAGGGTGATGGCTGACACTCCCTTATGAAAGGGGGTGATAACGTGACTGTATATGAAGCAATAACATTGATGATATTATTTTCAACATTTGTATTAACTCTTCTTCGTGTTATTGTTATGATAATACATAAACGAAAATAATCACTCTACGCCCATAGAGTGATTAAAATATATTTTAATCTTTATCGGTCAGCCATTAATGGCTGAGTATCTTTCATTAATATTATAACCTATACACTGATAAATATCAAACAAAACTTTTGATTATACTATAATTTAAATTGTTTAAGTTTTTTCAGTGTTTTTTTATGCGTGTTTCTATGGTTGTATTAAAAATAGTTTAATAGAAACGTAAAAGGAGAATAATGGATGTTAAGCATATTATTACTTAGATTGAAGCTAATGATTACTAATAAGAAGTTATTATTAATATGTTTTATCATACCTATAATAGTTTTATTAATCACTGGAAAAACATTAGAAAGAAGTAATGAAAATCTTAAGCTGTCTATTGCTGTTGTTGATGAAGATAATAGTAGGATTACAAGAGAAACAATTAAAAAGATTAGCAAAAATGAACTCTTTATTGTGAAAGAAAGTAATTTTGAAGCAGCTGAAAAAATGCTGCTTAGAGATGATATAGAAGGAGTTTATGTTTTTAAAAAAGGATTTGAAAAAAATATAAAGATAGGAAAGACAGATAATCTTGTACAAGTACATTATCTACAAGGAAACTATATAGCACCTGCTGTTACAGATATTATCACATCTAACTTTATGTTTGACATAGTTACAGAAAAAACTAAACTTATAGTTGAAGATATAATATATAAAGAAGATAGTAATAAATCACAAGAATTTAACAGTAAATTTAATGAAAGAGTTCAAACAATACACAAAGATGAAGAATATGTTCTTCCTATAATTACGGAATATATGAATTCAGCTAAACAAGATGATAAAAATAGTCAAGTAAAAAAATTAATGAAAAATAATGCCGTAAATATAATACTTATATTTATAATGCTGGCTGTATTAATGAATAGTATGTATACTAGAAAAGATTACAATACACAAATAATAACAAGAATAAAAATGAGCAGTTGTACTTATCTAAAATATACTGTTGGTAATATAATGGGTATTTCCATACCAGTAATAATTACAACTTTAATTCAGATATTATTTATAAAAGTATTTATACTGAAAGATGTAAATGCTCTTTATTTAATGTTTATATTTTCAATATATATAATAAGTTTTACTATATTTGCTCTATTGCTTGTAAATATATTCAAGAGTATACAATCTATTCAAGCTTTTATTCCATATATTATATTAATATTATATATACTTGGAAGTTTAGGTACAAATATTAGAATACTGCCTACATATACAATACAGCAATCAATATTTGATTATTTATTATTCAATGATTATGGAAATATTTTAACTAATCTGCTATATCAGTTAATAAATACTTCCATATATTTTATTGCGGTTATAACAACTGGGTATAAGGAGTATCAATATGGAAATTATTAAACTTGAAGATATATCAAAAAAATATAAAAAGGAAAAAGTTCTTAATAATCTAAATCTTTCAATTGAAAGCGGACAAATAACAGGTATAATAGGCCCTAATGGAGCAGGAAAATCTACTACATTATCTATAATGGCAGATCTTATCCCATATGATGATGGAAAAGTAACATATAGAGGATCATCAATAAAAGATTCAAAAGGAAAAATAGGATTTATTCCCCAGGAAATAGCTTTATATGATTCTTTAAGTGGATTTGAAAATTTAAAGTTCTTTGCTTCTCTGTATGGTATAAAAGGAAATAAAGCTAAAGATAGAATATCGGAAGTATGTCAATATGTAGGACTTGAAGAAAAAATTAAAAGTAAAGTTAAAACATATTCAGGAGGAATGAAAAGAAGATTAAATATTACAGCAGCTCTTTTAAATAATCCTGAATTACTAATCATGGACGAGCCTACAGTAGGTATAGATATAATTGCACGTAACAATATAATAGATATACTCAAAAAAGTAAATAAGCAAGGAATAACTATAGTATTTACAAGTCACTATATGATTGAAATTGAGAAACTTTGTACTTATATTATTTTTATAAAAAATGGTAAAATAGTCGAAAAAGGTAAGATAGACGAAATAAAGAATAAATACAGCAAATCAAATCTGGAAGAAGTGTACACTTTGCTAAATAATAAATGAGATAAAAGATAAAAGATAAAAGTTTAAAGTTAAGGTAGCTTTACTAGCGTAAAGCTTTTATAATAAATAAATTTACGAAGAATGAGTAAATTAACCACAGTTATTAACTATTAACTTTTAGTTCTTAGTTTTTACTATTTCAGTGGTTAATAAAAGTGTTGGGAAGGAATGTATAGAATGAAAAAGAACAAAATAGTTTTATTTACTATATTATTAATATTTATTTTAATTTTAAGCAGTTGTACAACAACTACAACTGTATCTGAAGATATTATGCCTAATGATAGGCTCATTGTTACATATCTTGATGTAGGTCAGGCTGACAGTATTCTCATACAAGAACCTTCTGGTAAGACTATGATGATAGATGCTGGCAACAACAATGATGCTGAATATGTTATAGATTATTTAAACAAGTTACAAATTAATCGAATTGACTATTTAATAGGTACACATCCTCATGAAGATCATATTGGTTCTATGGATAAAGTTATTGACAATTTTGATATTGGGACTATTTATATGCCTAAAAAAATATCAAATACTAAAACTTTTGAAGATGTACTTAAATCAATTAAAAATAAAAATCTAAAAGTTACAGCACCTGTACCTGGAAATGTTTTTTCACTGGGTAAAGCAAAATGTACTATACTATCACCTATATCAGATGAATACAGTAATACTAATAATTATTCTATAACAGTAAAAGTTGAATATGGAAAAACAAGTTTTTTATTTACAGGTGATGCAGAAAAAGAACCAGAACAAGAAATGATAAAAATGTGGGGAAATGATTTAAAAGCAGATGTTTTAAAAGTAGGACATCATGGTTCATCATCCTCTTCAACAGATGAGTTTCTTGAAAAGGTAAATCCAAGCTTAGCTGTAATTTCAGTAGGAAAAGATAATGATTATAACCATCCTCATGAAGAAACTTTAGAAAAACTTAATAGACTAAATATACCAGTACTAAGAACAGACGAGCTAGGAAATATAATAATAACATCAGATGGAAATAATATATATAAAGAAGATAATTCAGAAATAAATATTATGAGTAACGAAGATATAGAGAAAAAAGATTTATCTAGTATAGTAATTCAAAATATAGATAAAGATAATGAGATAGTAATATTAAAAAATAATGAATCAGTTGATATTGATTTGTCAAATTGGGTTATGGTTTCCGCCTCAAGTAAAGATACACAGTCATTTACTTTACCTAAAGGAACAATTATTAAATCAAATTCAACATTAACTTTAGCAAGCGGCAAAGCAACTGGTGATGTTAAACTTACAACAAGCAATATATGGAACAATTCAAAATCTGATCCGGGTGAATTATATAATGAAGTTAATGAACTAATATCAAGATGGGATGATTAAAAAGGATGGAGATTAATGAAACTTATTATAGATAGATTTGAAAGAGATTTTGCTGTTTGCATTGATGAAAATGGTGATATAATAAATATACATAAAAACAAAATACCTAAAAACATCTCAGAAGGTGCAACAATAATAAAAAAGAATAATCTATATTATGTTGATGACGACGACACAAAAAAACGTAAAGAAAGAATACAAAAACTTGCAGATGATTTGTGGAACTAATATTTAGCTTTATTAAAATAAAAGTGTAGTGCTTTTCCGTGTTCTTCTGTGTATTTCCGTGGTTAATTTCGTGGCTTAAAAAGCCGCTTTTTTTATGCAGAAATTTCTTGACAAAACCTATAATCTGTTATATATATTATATAACAGATGTTACAGTATGGAGTGATTAAAATTGTTTCTTACTTTAGATTTAAATTCAGAAATACCTATATATACACAAATACGCAATCAAGTAGTAATGGCAATAGCTAAACAAGAACTAAAAGAAGGAGATTTTTTACCATCAGTTAGGCAGATGGCAGCTGACTTGGGTGTGAATTTACATACTATAAATAAAGCATATAATATTCTGAAACAAGAAGGATTCCTTACAGTTCATAGAAGAAAAGGAGTTGTTATTAATCCAACTGATAAATATAAGGCAGAAAAAGAATATTACAAAAATCTTAAAGAACAACTAGAAATAATAACATCAGAAGCAGTATGCAGAGGATTAAACTCTGAAGAAATAAACAAAATAATAGTAGATATAATTAAAGATTTAAATAATAACGAAAGGGGCAGAGAAAATGAATGTTAATACTTTTGTTATATTTAATTATTTATTTTTAGTATTTATATTTACAATAACTTTTACAATGATGCCTTATATTATGAAAAGAACAATTTCTTTTGGTATAAGAATACCAGAAAGTGAATATAACAACTACAAAATTAAGAAAATACGAAATAGGTATAGAAATATTATAATAACTTTAGGTGCTATATTTATATTATTGATACCTATTACATCTAATTATTTAAATTTAATAAATAATAATATTGACATTGTATATACGGCTATAATAATATCTTTATTAACAATTTATTTTGCTGTGTATTTAATATCTTATTATAGTATGAAAAAGGTAAAAAGCAATAGTAATTGGATAATAAATAGTGACAAAGTAACAATAGATACAACCTTTAGAAAAAGAAGATTAGCTGTAAGCAAATGGTGGTTTGTTATTTATGCAATAATAATATTAATAACAATATTTGTTACAATAAGAATATACGATAAACTTCCTAATCAGCTTCCAACACATTTTAATATTTCAGGGAATGCAGATATGTGGACAGTGAAAAGCATAGCAGTATGGTATATTCCTATATCACAAATATCTAATTTATTAATAATGTTATTTGTTTATTTTATCATTATAAAATCAAAACAAGAAATAAATACTAATGATCCTGTAAATTCATCGAGAAACAGTGCTAAATATAGATACATTTTGTCTATTTGCATAGTTTTTTCAGGGCTATTATTACAAGTAGGATTTTTAGCAAATCAATTATATATTATAGGAATCTTGACAAGTAAATTATGGATAGACGTAATGCCGCTATTATATTCATCAACTGTAATAATTCTAGTAATATTTATAATTTATAAAATAGGTCAGGGTGGATGGAAGATTGGAACACAAAATAAAAATGGTACAAATGAGATTGATAGAGATGATGATAAATATTGGAAACTAGGTATTTTTTATTTTAATTTAAATGATCCATCAGTATTTGTTGAAAAAAGATTTGGAATTGGCTGGACAATTAATACAGCAAGACCTCAATCATGGTTTATGTTAATAGGGTTTATTATAATAATTATATTTTTAGGAACAATGTAAAAACTAAATTATTTATTTAAATGGAGGTAGGAAAATGAAAAGGATTATATTAATTTCTTTAAGTTTAGTATTATTAGTAAGTATTTTTTTATCAGGATGTAGTAAAGAAAAACAAGAAGATATCCCTGATCAAGAAAATGAACAAGAAGAAATAAAACCACTTGATGTATCTATTGAAGAAATTAGCATTTTGTATATTCAAGCATTATTAGATGGAAAATATGAAGAAGCTTATACTAAATATGCTCATGACACAGTGATGAAAGGAGCAGTTAACCCTGAACAGTATAAATCAATGATGGATAGTTTATATGCTAGCAGTGGTGATTTTGTAGAGATGAAAGAATCTTTCACATATAAGAATGGAATATATAATATTGTATCTATTCCACTAAAATTAACTAAGCAAAATATTAATGTTAATGTAGTATTTAATCAAGACAAATATATTTCAGGTATGAATTTTTCAGAATATCAGGAAGCTTCTGCTGAGAAATTACCAGATACAATTATTGAAAAAGAATTAACAGCAAATGTTAATGGATATGAGCTTGGAGGTACACTTACTCTTCCAAAAGAAGGTGAAAATTTTCCATGTGTTGTATTAGTCCACGGTTCAGGTCCAAATAATAGAGATGAATCAATATATCAAAACAAACCTTTTAGAGATATTGCATGGGGTCTTGCACAGAAGGGAATAGCAGTATATAGATATGATAAAAGAATTTATGTATATCCTGAAGGAGCTGTAGATGATTATGATTTTACTTTATATGACGAAACAATAGATGATGCAGTTGAAATAGCAAAAATGATTCAGTCATTAGATGAAATTAACAAGGATAAAGTATATATATTAGGGCATAGCTTAGGAGGATATGCAATACCTCGTATAGCAGAAAACAGTAAGGAAGCAGCAGGGTTTGTAATCATGGCTGGATGTGTAAGAAGCATAGATAAATTATTGCCTGAACAATTTGAATATATAGCTAATATAGATGGAATAATAAGTCAAGAAGAGCAAGAGCAGATAGATAACTTAAAAGCAGAATTAGAAAAACTTGAAAAACTTGATGAACTACCTGAGGATGAAATAATAATTGGAGCATATAAGGCGTACTGGCAGGATATGCTGTCATATGACACTATAGAGACAGCAACCAAAATAGAAAAACCTGTACTTGTTCTTCAAGGCGAAAGAGATTATCAAGTAACAATGAAAGAATATAATATGTGGAAGGAAGCTTTCGAAAATGACTCAAACTGGAGCTTTATAACTTATCCTAAACTAAATCATCTCATGATGCCGGGAGTAGGAAAGGCAACACCAGATGAATATCAAGTTTTAAATAGAGTCGAACAGAAAGTTATAGATGATATTGCTAAGTGGATTAAGTAAATTGATAATATCAATTTAAACGATGATGAAGTATTAATAGAAGTTTGCGTCATTCTGAACGTAGTATCACGGAGTCGAAGGATCTTGTTTTAAGAATTCAGATATTATTATAATGAATTGATAAAATATAAAAGGAGAAATTATATGCTGAAAATACAAAACCTTTCAAAAACATATTCAAACGGAAGTATAAAAGCCGTGGACAATATAAATTTTGAAGTAAGACCGGGAGAAATATTTGGTTTTTTAGGACCAAACGGTGCAGGAAAAACAACAACGATAAAAATGATAGTAGGACTATTAAGGCCAGATAGTGGTAAGATACTTATAAAGGACATTGACAATCAAGAAGAGATGATTGAAGCAAAAAAACAAATAAGTTATGTGCCAGATAACCCAGAAGTATTTGAAAAATTAAAAGGAATAGAATATTTAAACTTTATTGCTGATGTTTATGGAGTTAATGCAGAAGATAGAAAGGAAAGAATAAATCATTACTTAGAAGTTTTTTCACTTGATAAAGCAGTTAATGATTTAATAAGTAGTTATTCTCATGGTATGAAGCAGAAAATTGTGTTAATAGGTGCTTTGATTCATGAACCTGACCTTTTCATATTAGATGAACCTATGGTAGGACTTGATCCAAAATCATCATTTAACTTAAAAGAAATTATGAGAAAGAGATGTAGTGAAGGCAAATCAGTTTTTTTCTCAACACATGTACTTGAAGTAGCTGAAAAATTATGTGATAGGATAGCCATTATTAACAAAGGTAAAATTATAGCTCAAGGAACTATGGAACAACTTAGAGCACTTGAAGGACAGGAGCAGTCATTAGAACAGATATTCTTGGAGTTGACAGAACAATGAGAGAAATAATAGCATTAACGAAAATAAGCTTAATAAATGGTTTCAATTTACATGGATTGAGTTTTAAAAATTTAAAGCAAATAAAGCAAATTTGGAAACCTATAATTTTTATTTTTGTAATAGCGGCATTGATTCCAGCATATTTGTTGTATTTGAATTTTCTTGAAACAGTTAATGTTTCATTTATTAAATTAAATCAAAGCGGTTATTTTATAGCATTATCATATAATGTTATTAGTTTGTTAATATTTATCTTTGGACTTACATATATAATGGCTTATTTTTATTTTTCAAGAGAAACAGAAATATTTCTGCCGCTGCCAGTAAAACAAAGAAATATAGTAATATCAAAGTTTATTGTAATACTAGTATATGAATATATTATAGATTTTATATTTTTGATACCTGTATTCCTTATAAATGGTATAAATACTGGAGCAAATGTGGCATATTATATAATGTCATTAATTTCATTATTAATTATTCCAATAGCACCACTTGCATTAAGTGCTATCGTAATGATGTTAATTATGAAATATACAAATATAGGAGGAAAGAAAGATCTTATTAGAGTTATAAGTATGTTTCTATCCCTATTTATAATTTTAGGAATTCAAATTATTATACAAAAACAATTTACAAATATAGATGTTGGACAGGAAGATTTCTTCCTAAAACTTTTGACCGATAATAAAATGCTTATAAATAAGCTTGGATATACTAATCCACTGGCAAAGTGGCTTGGAACATCTTTAATGCTTGAAAATGTAGGTAGTGTAATTAATTTTATTATATTCATACTTGCAAACATATTATTCTTTGGATTATTTGTTTTTACAGGAGAAAAAGTATATCTTGGAGGAATAATAGGAGGAAATGAAGTAATATCAAAGAAAAAACAGCTGACAAAAAATGAATTTGATAAAAAAGTAAGTAAGATAAATAAACCTTATATGTCTATTTTTAAAACTGATTGGACAATTTTAATAAAAACTCCAATATATCTTCTTAATTGTGTAAGTACGGTAATACTTATTCCATTTATCTTAATAATAATGCCAATAATAGTTGGAGATTTTAGTAGTAGTTTAGGTGCTTTAAAAGAGTTATATGAACCGAATATACAGTATATTAATTATGGTATAGCTGGAGTTTTAATGTTATTTGGTGCAATGAATCCAACTGCTGTAACAACATTTTCAAGAGAAGGTAGATATTTGTGGTTGTCAAGAATAATACCTGTAAGTCCAAAAGATCAGATTATTGGAAGATCATTAAGTCCCTTAATATTACAAGCATTATTAGTAATTATTTTATTAGTAGGCATAAACTTCATAGTACCTATAGAAGTTAGTACAATTATTATTGGAGGGGGACTTGGCTTAGCTGGTTCAGTACCAATAATATTATCAGGTATACTTATAGATATACAAAAACCAAAACTTAAATGGACAAATCCACAAAGAGCAGTAAAACAAAATCTTAATGTATTAGTAGCTATGGCAGTAGGATTATTAATAACATTAATACTTGGATTAGTAACTTATTTTATGTTTAATTCAAATTTAAATTATATAATAATTGCTGTTGTTAATCTTATAATAATTACTGTATTATCTATAATACTTTATAGAATATTATTAACTAGGATAGAAAAAAGATTTGTAGAAATAGAAGATTAGGAAGATAAAAGATAAAAATTATAAGAGCTTTAATAATGCAAAGCAAATTATTAATTACGGAAAGATACTAAATAATAAAAACTAGTAAAAAATCATAAATCATTTTTACTAGTTTTTTTGTACTAAATTATAATAAAGTGATATAATAACAAAAGTTAAATATAAAACAATTAACTAATTAATTTGAGTAAATTAAACAACTTTTAGTTTTTAACTTTAACTCTTAACTTAAAAAATGCGGAGCACAATTTTTTAGTATTATTTAGTGTATTTCCGTGGTTAAATAGGAGGTTTTAAAAATGAAAAAATATAAATATTTGTATGGACCAGTACCTTCAAGAAGGATGGGGTTATCATTAGGGGTTAGTCCTATACCTAAGAAATATTGTAACTACTCATGTATTTACTGCCAACTTGGTAGAACAAACAATTTAACAAATAACCGAGAAACATTTTATGATAATTCAGAAATACTTAAAGAATTTGAAGATTACTTAAAAGAAAATATAAAATTTGATGTAATAACAATCGTGGGTGAAGGTGAGCCTACATTATATAAGGATATAAAAGAACTTATAATAGGACTTAAAGAAAAAACTTCAAAACCTGTTGCAGTAATTACAAACGGTTCACTACTATATGAAAAAGAGGTAAGAAATGCATTAACTTATGCTGATATTGTATTACCCTCATTAGATGCATATGATGAAGAAACCTTTAAGAAAATTAATAGACCTTATGGCAAAATTAAATTTAAAGAAATTTTAGATGGATTAATTATGTTTTCTAATGAATATAAAGGACAGTTATGGTTAGAAACTATGATTATAAAAGACATAAATGATAGTGAAGAAGCATTGAAAAAAATGAAAGAAACATTTAGAAACATTAATTATGATAGATTATATATAAATACACCTGTAAGACCTCCAGCAGAAGATTGGGTTGAACAAGTTTCAGATAAAACAATACAACTTGCTGTTAAAACATTGAACGGAATCTCTATAGAAATGCTTAAATCAGAGGGTTTCTATAGTGAAGAAGAAAACGATTATGATGCCATTCTAAGTATTATAAGAAGACATCCTATGAATCAATTTGAAATAAACAGTTTTCTTAACACAAGAAATTGTAATAATATAGATGAAATATTTCAAAAATTATCTCTAAATAGCAATGTAGAAATAGTAAATTACAAAGGATATAATACTTATCGTTTAAGATAGAGAAAGGAGCTTAATACAAATGGAAAGATTAGTTAAGAGAGTTGCTGCAATTCATGATTTATCAGGTTTTGGTAGAGCATCGCTATCTTCCATAGTACCTGTTTTATCAACTATGAAAGTGCAAGTTTGTCCTGTTCCAACAGCTATTTTGTCAACTCATACTGGAGGATTCAAAGACTTTAGTTTTGTTGATTTAACAGATTCAATGGAAGATTATATAGATCATTGGAGAAAAATTGGTATAGAATTCGACTGCATATACAGCGGTTTTTTAGGCTCAACCAGACAAATAGATATTGTTTCAAAATTCATAGACATCTTTGGGAATGATCAAAATTTAAAAGTAGTTGATCCTGTTATGGCTGATAATGGAAAGCTTTATGCTACAATGAATTCAGAAATGATAATTCATATGAAAAGATTAATACAAAAGGCAGACATTATTACACCAAACTTTACTGAAGCAGCATATTTATTAAACAAACCTTATACAAAAGATATATCAATAAATAATATAAAAAATTGGGCAGTAGAGCTATCAAAAATGGGTCCTGAAATAGTTATTATTACGAGTGTGCCAGAACAAGCAGCAACTAAAAATACAAGTGTTGTCGCATATGATAAACAAAATAAAAAGTTTTGGAAAGTAAGCTGTCTTTATATACCTGCAAATTTTCCGGGCACAGGAGACGTATTTACAAGTGTACTAGTGGGCAGTCTTTTACAAGGTGATAGTTTGCCTATAGCATTAGATAGAAGTGTTCAATTTGTTACATCAGCTATTAGAGCAAGCTATGGATTTGATTACCCGAGAAGAGAAGGAGTGTTATTGGAAAGAGTTTTAGAAAATTTAAAAATGCCTGTTATCGTAGGCAATTGTGAACTTATAGAATAACTTCCTATCCTTTTTATGATTTACAAAACAAATCAGACTGTATAATATCAAAATTACTGATATTTACAGTCTTTTTATTTTACAATTCTTATTAAATAAAATAAGTAATAAATACTTTAATTGTAAAACATTCTTCTTAAATTATTTTGTAAGATATAGTAACTTCAATTTTTTTTAGAATTAAACAAGAAATTATTAATTTCGCTTTACATTTTTTATTTAAAAATCGTTCTTATATAGTAGAAGCAATTTTATTTAGTTAAAAAATAAAAATTGTCTAAAGGGTTGTTTTTTATTTATCTAATTACATATTATTAAATATAAGACAAAATATGATAAAAATTACGCATATTGTATTTATTAATAAAAAATGCAAAGGGGATGAATTAATGGAAGATTTATTGTCAATGCTTATGTTAAAGTACAAAAATTCAAATAAAAATATAGATAATATACCTGTAAAAGAAATAAATAAAGACTTAAATAATTACATTTTTAATATTAAATTTCTTAATTATATTAATAAAACTCTAAACTATACAAATAAAGAATATAAAAGAAAACTATACAATACTAATAGAAATGAGAAATTGATATTAAATGATTGCATAGGAGAAGGTAGTACAGAATATATGTACAATATTGAAGATAAGTCATTTGATTTAATAAAAGAAGTTTATAATCTTAATGAAACTATAGATTTTGAAGAAATAGTTAATAATTATTTTCTTTTAGAAGAAATTATGAAACTTACAAAAAGGCAAAAACAAATACTATACAAATGCGTAATTGAAGAAAAAACCGATACAGCGGTAGCAGAAGACTTAAATATAACACAACAAGCAGTAAGTAAAGCTAGAAAAAAGATATTGAACAAGCTTAGAAAAGAACTAGAGGTGAAAAATGATGGATAATTTTATAGAGTTAATTGGTAATTTTGGATTTCCAATAGTAGTATCTGCATTTTTACTAATAAGAATAGAAAACAGATTAAATAAGATTAATCAAAATTTAATTGACCTAATGAAGTTGATTGTAAGAGAGAAATAGTTTTTATAAACGCAGGAGGAAATTAATGGAGTATGATGATTTGGAGTTTAAAGATTTATGCTTTTTTATAAAGAAAAAAAATAATGAAGCATCATTAGAATTATTAAATAGATTTATATATTTGGCTAGAAAAAAAAGTTATATTGATGGGGTATTTAATGAAGATTGCTACCAAGAACAGATGATGAGATTAATTATATGTGCAAGAAAATTTATTTATGTAGACAAAGATTATTCAGAATATATTAAAAAATATCTTAGTAAACATAAAAAATAATTTAAGCTAAGAACTGTTACTAAAGAAACAGTTCTTATTTTTTTATACATATATTATATCATAAAAAATAATTTTTCTATAGTCTGTTAATTTCATGTACAAATGATACTATTATATATAGATAAAATTTTTAAATATATAAGAAATGAGGAGATGTATGGAGTTAATATTTAGACAAACACAGTTATACAAATTCTTAAGTTACTGTAATAAGATTAATTTAGAAAAAACTATATTAGATTGTGGAGCAGGAGGAAACTGCCCACCACTTGCACTTTTTCAGCAGTACGGTTATAAGACATATGGAATTGAACTAAATGATTTACAAATAGAAAAGGCTCAAAATTTCTGTAAAGAACATAATGTGGAAATAAATATTTCAAAAGGGGATATGAGAGAACTTCCATTCAAAGATAAATCAATTAGCTATATTTATTCTTATAATACCATCTTTCATATGAAGAAAAAAGATATTTCAAAAGCTGTAAAAGAAATAAGAAGAGTGTTAAAACCGCGTGGAATTTGTTTTATAAATTTTCTCTCTATATATGATGATGATTATGGTCAAGGTGAAAAAGTAGGAGAAGGAGAATTTTTACAAAGTGAAGGAGACAATAAAGTTATTCATACCTATTATGATGTTGAAGAGGCGGAAAAACATTTTAAAGATATGAAAATATTGTTTAAAGAAAATAGGATTTTAGAAAGAATCTTTGAAGGAGAAAAAATAAAACAGGGGTATATAGATTATATAGTTCAGAAGAATAATTAGATTGAAAGTAATAAATAAGAGCTGTTATAAAAAGCAGCTCTTATTTT
Organism: Tissierellales bacterium; assembly: GCA_018433765.1. Classification (GTDB taxonomy): domain Bacteria; phylum Bacillota; class Clostridia; order Tissierellales; family Sedimentibacteraceae; genus SM3-B41. The sequence goes on along the minus strand of JAHDQO010000004.1, from coordinate 56,403 downwards.
ATAGTAAAATTTTCCACAATAGTGTTGATAAATTATTTATTAAGTATATAATATGATTTGTATATTGCTAAATATTATTTAAACTTTAAATTAAAAAGGTAATTTTTAATAGTATGGAGGAAGATATTATGAAAAATAAATTAATTATTTCTATAATAATTATTTTAACAATGTTATTTGGGGGGAGTATATACTTAGAAAGCAATAACAATAGAAGAAATAATAAAATTGATACTAGTTATGAAGTTACAAATAAAAATAATTCGTCAAAGACATCATTAGAAAAAGCTAATATTAGTCCATCTGCAAAACTAGAAAGTGAAGCAGTAGTTTTGACTAAAGTAGATTTAGATATTAATAAAGATAAATTAGAAGAAAAAGAAACTAATACAGTTAAAAAAGAAAAAGAAATATTAAACAAAGATATGCTAGAGTATTGGACTAATGAGTTAGGAATTACTGAAAATAGTGATTTTGCAACTAGATTAGAATTTCTTGAGTTAATTAATTATTTATTAAAAGTAGATGATGATAAGACAGAATTATTTTTATTTAGAGAATGGTATAATTATGGTACTGTTGTAGAAACATTGGAATTACATAAAAAATATAAAGAAGCAGATATACTGCCCCCAATAGAACCTACAGATAATTTAACAAGAGAAAAAGCATGCCAAATGCTTTATAATATATTATACGAATTTGAGTTTCCTGAAGAAGAATATAAATGTTTAGAAAAAATAAAAGATAAAGAAGATATATCAAGTTGGAGCATAGATGAATTATGTGTCGTAGTTGAAAAAGACCTTATAGATATAAAAGACGGATATCTAAGACCTAAAGAAAATATTACAAGACTAGAAATGCTAAAATTACTAGATAATGCATTTGGATTGATAATATACAACGAAGAAGATGAAACTAAAACAATAAAAGACATGACTATAAAAGGAAATGCAACAATAACAGGAGGAAATATTACACTAAAAAATGTAAATATAGAAGGCAATTTAGCAATAGCAAAGACAATTAAAAAAGGAAATATTACCTTTAATAATGTTAATATAAAAAAACAATTTTTAGTTAAAATAGGTAAAAGAGAATATACAAAAGTAAGTGATATTAATTTAGATGGTAAAATACTAAAAAAAGAAGATCAAGAGTACATAAATGCAGAACACTTAAAAATGAACGATTTAGAAGTATTGAAATATGATGAATTAGAAAAATTGACTAATGATGGTATTAATATTGTGACAAATATATTAGATAGAGATAAAATTATAAATCATGATAATGTAATAAATAAAAATAATATTGAGTTTTATTTAATATCTGATGAAAAGTTACAAAACTTTGATGATTTTAAGAAGTATTTACAAAGTACAATTTCAAAACAATTTGTAAATAGATTATTAAATGAAGCAGATATTTTAAATGTTAATGGAAATACTTATTTAGCTTTTTGGGGAAGTTATATATTTATAAATTGGGATAGTTATAGAGTTATATTAGAAAAAATTGATGATAATAAGGTGATTTATAATATAGTTCCATTTATTTTTTATCCAGGAGATACAGAATGGTGGTATAACAGAACAATAAAAAATAGGAATATATTGATAGGAGATGATTATGGAAAATCATATATATTAGCAAAATGTACTGGTAAGACAGGGCAAGAAGTTGTAAGATGTTTTTGTAACGTTGATTATATATTAACAATAATAAAAGAAAGTGGAGATTGGAAAATAGATTCTTTTTTATATTATGATAAAGGAGGACGATAAGAAAATGTCCCTTACAAATTTTATTTGTAGGGGACATTTTTTTATTCTATATATTGTATACTAAGTAAATCTGATAATGTATCTTTATAATCTATATAAGTAAAGGAAGATGTAAAGTTAACATTATTTCCTTTTCGTGACTGAGTTGTTCCAGGATCACATACGGTAAAATATGTATCATAATTACTATTATTTTTATTTTCATATTTTGTTATAATTATAGTATGAGGTCCATTGAAACTAGCAGTTACTCCTTCAGGATGTTTGTCTAAAACTTCCATTAGTATTTCAGCTTTTTGTTTATTAGTCTTGTTTATTAGTTCCTGACTTTTAAATTTTACTCCAAAATGTTTTTCAATATTATCATTACTATATAAGTAGATTGGATCACTTACTAATTGAGTAACTATATGATTGCCTTTGTCATTAGCGTATGGTATATTTATCCAATTTATATTTGACATTGTAACAGTAAACGGGTCAGCATCTAGATAATTTGTTAATCCAGTTCTTATATCTTTATGTTTAGTTATAGTTTTTTTATTAAGATTTTTAAGAAGCATAGCAATTGAACACATAACACAGCCTTCTTTATTTATTATACCTCTTTCATTTCTATTACTATTATATAATGCTAATGGTTGATTTTTATGTATTAAATTTCCTTTATTGTTTTTACAGTTAGTAAAAAATACTTTGTGTAAATTACTATCATCCCATGTTTTAACTTTTCCCTCAATGTCTTTAGGACCAGGATTTAGTTGACTATACCATACATGGTCTATTGGTTGCTGTGAATCATCAATCCATGTAAAAGTTTTACTCTTAGTATTATTGTATGGTTTTTGATCTACCCAATCTTGTTCTATTTTAAAAGTAAGAGTATGTTTTCCTGGTGAATTCATAATTACATAAGATTTAGTATAAGTTGTTTCATAACCATCTAAAGGATTTTTATAATGTTTTAAAATACCATCATCTGCTCCATAAGTGCGAACTGCAAATTTAGGGCTTTGAGTACTTAAATAATTCTTGACTTTTATAGAAAATTTTACTTCTTCTCCAATTTTAAAAGGTTCAGACTTATCTGCGGTTATACTAATAATTCCCAAGTCACTTTCCCAATAATTTTTACATCTTAAATGATATTCTACATTTTCACCTGGTTTAATATTTGGACCTGGATGTCTGACTCTAATATAATAATAAGTATCAGCTTCCACATCTAGTGTAACTAAATCATATTCTGTCATTTTAGATGATGAATCTAGTAATTTGCCTGATTCATCATATACTCTAAGGTCTACATCATGGTCACCAATAGGATTCAAGTAAAAGTTTGCTGTACCTAAATGAGGCCACTTAATTTTATAAAAGTCTATGTCATATTTCTCATTAACTTCTCCTAGAACATCTTGATCATCTTCAATTTCTTGAGCTCTCGACATTGTAGAATTATTTTTATCAGTTTCATATACTTCGTAGGTTACATCATCTTTATTTGTTTTACTTTTTATAAAGTTATTCATCTAAAATCACCTTTCATTAATTAAATTTCATCAATTGTTGATCAACTTTTGATTACACAATACAACATGATATATATGACAAGAATAACAACCTTTTACTATGACTTTTTTCTATTTTGTAATTAAATCAGTAAAATAATAAAATATTATACAAATTTTTCATATATTTAACATAACAATATTGTAAATTATTACCTAATTTGATAAAATATAAGTGAAAGCAATATAAATCAAATTCCGGAATGATATGTTTTGTTGCTTTAAATTAAAAATAGTAATATAGGAGGATATAAATGATTTTTAAGAAAAGTAAATTTTTATGTGTTTTAGTAATTTTAGTATTAATGTCGAGTGTAGTATATGCCGATATTATAGATGAGAATGTCTTAAAAATTGAAGAGGAAACAAGAGCTAATGCTGGTATACCTGAAGGAGCAGAAATACAGTCAAATACAGCGGATATAAATAAAAGTAGTGAAAGAGTAAAGGTTACTCCTATAGATGGAAAAGAAATTACAGAAACTCAAGTTGAAAATATGGGTAAAGAGCTAGATGGGAAAGAACTATTTGAAGATAGAAAAATAGATGAAAGCAGATCATCTATTCAAATAGATAACATATTAGATATACCTAAAGTTATGGAAAGTACACCTACTGGAACTACTAATACTGATCCTAACAATGCACTTTTTATAAATAGCACGTATTATGGAGTGCCTTTGGCTGATACTGCTGATGCAAATGACAGGTGGTATTTTTTCGAAAACATAGGAACAAATAAATTATGTTCTATTTTAAATCAAGATGGCGAAGGTGATTATAACATATATCTTTATAAACTTGATGATACTACTTTAAATTTAGTTGATTATTCAGCAAATGTTGGAGGCTTTGAAAAAATTAATTATATAGGTGATGATGGTTATTACTTTTTGTGTATATCACCATATGAAGCAGCCACTACAAGCTATAATTATACTTTTTTAGTAGATGTAATTGAAAACTATGATCAAAATGAAGTAAATGATAATTACAATGAAGCAATTTCTTATACTAATACAATTAAAACAACAGGAACTATTGATAATGCATATGATGAAGATTGGTTTAAATTAACAGTAGATAGTGGACATGCAGGAAATTACTGCATATCAGTTAAGACTGAACTAGATAAACAATATGCATTGTTTTTATATGATAGTAATTTATCAAGTTTAGGAAACTATTTAATAGATTCTAATATAAAAGGTTTTAATTTATCAGAAGGCGATTATTATTTCAGAATTTTAAGCTATACAGGTGAATTTACAAATAATGAATATAATTTTAATGTTTGTAATTATCTTGGAGGAGCAGTATTTGCAGCACCAACTGGTAATGTTATACAGTGTAACGGAAGTCAAGTATCTATAGATGGTAAGAATGTTGAAGTAGCGGGCACATATTATCAATATGATTGGGATTATGACCAGACTGCTTACAAACATGTTAAAGAATCACTTCATATTTTTAATAATTCTTTGTCTCTTGTAGGTTCAGTTTATCAATATGAATATTGGAAAGAAGACATACCAAATGCTTCTCATAATATTGCTGTTGTTTATATAAATGATGGATTTTATCATGCTTTTTATAGTAATGCTACATATGGTTACAATAGTTATTATTTTACTACTGACCCTACACCAGTAATGCCTGAAATAAGTATCACTGTGCCAAACATACCAGTATATATTGATTTAGATACTGCAAAAGTTGTTGACAATTATTACAGTTTATATTATACATATCCATTCCTTGCATTTGATAGAGGAGAATTAATTGAAATAAAGTAGCTTTATAATATGGGGAGCTGAAACGCTCCCCAAAAAAGATAATATTAAAATTTATACTTTTAATTTTTCAAATGACAAAATAAGAGTTTCAAACTTTGCTGTTAAATTTGTTTTAATATAAGGAGATTTAATACTATGAATACAATAAATAATATTAATATCAATAGAAATAAATATTATAATCCATATTGTTTAACAAAAGGCAGACAAGTATTAATAAAAAGAGAAAAACTTGACTCGAAAAATTTAGAAACAATCTCTGATTACTTAAATCTTAATAGTAAAGTTTGGAGTGAAGCAAATGCGCTTTACAGCTTTAATGATTTTGCATCTAGTTTAGAAAATAATAGTACAAATCCATTAGAAACAGCTTTTAAGAAATATGCAGAATTTAAATTAAGTATTGAAAATGCAGAACTAACTGATGAACATAAAAAAATACATATTAAAGTACTTAATGATAAATTTACGGTCGCAGCAAGCCATTATTCAGATGGAATAATTAGAAAGATGATGTGTGAAAAGTTTATGTACAAAAAAAGTCATAAATATGATGAAATCATATTAAAGAAATATGGAATGGCAATATCTGAAGTTAGCCGCAGTTTAGTTATATTGACTAGAAATTTTTTAGATTATATGAGTACAAATTCTATTAATCCCAATAGTCAAGAAGATATGAAAAGATTAATTAATTATGTAAACAAAGATTCTAGATATGGTGATTGTATGACAATAAAACAATTACAAAGTTTTGTATATTAAAAAAATCATAATTAAAATATTTTGTTTTTATGGAGGTTACCGGATGATAATTTTGGTTTTAACTAAGTATTAATAAAAGTTTATAAATTGTTGATAATAATTTAATTATAATAAAAAAATGTTAATAACTTTTTAGAATAAAAAACCTTTTTAATAATATACATCTTTATATTTAAAATATAAATTAATCTATAAAATTTGTGCATTAAAAATACTAAAACAAAACAATAAATGCTTGAATTTCAAATTAAATGAAAAGTAGCATTTATTTTTTTATATTATAAATACATAGATAGCAAATATTCAAAGTGGAGGCTTTATTTAAATAAAAATATGATATAATAATTTAATAGTTAAATATTGCTAATAACTTAGTAATATTTATAATTTATTAACTAATAAAATTACATAGCTTTTTATATGGTTATATTAAATTAGGAGGAATATTAATGAATATAAGTGTTGTTAAAAGTTTAGATAATACCTATGATACAATGGTATTAGGAGTTTTTGAAAATGAGTTATTATCAACTACAGAAAAAATACTTCAAGATAGTATTAACTATTTAGTTAATGAAGAGGAATTTAAAGGTAAATTTAATCAAATTAAATCAATAATATTACCTACAAAAGAAAAACCTAATAAATTTATATTCATAGGTCTTGGACATAAGGATAAATTTAATGATGAAAAACTGAGGAAATCAGTTGCTAAAGTAGTAAACGAAGGTAATAAGATTAAATCAAAGTTCATGGTACTAGAACCTATGGGTATAAATGAAGGTATTTCAATAGGAAATGCTACAAGAATAATATCAGAAATTCCTATACTTGTGAACTATAGATTTGATAAGTATCAAGAAGAAAAAAAAGAAACTACAGTTAGCGAAATAAAGATATTATGCAAAAACGAAAAAGATTGGGATATTATGGTTTCCGCTTGTAGAGAAGGAAGTACACTAGCAAGAAATACCGTCTATGCTAGAGAACTTGTAAATGAACCAGCCAATGTTTTACTTCCCACTGAACTGGCTAATAGAGCGAAAGAAGCAGGAGAAAAATATGGATTTGATGTTGAAATATATGATGAAGAAAAAATCAAAGAGTTAGGAATGGAAGCATATATGCAAGTTGCAAAAGCTTCAGAGAATCCTCCTAGATTGATAGTTATGAAATATTTTGGTGACAATGAAAATAAGGAAGATATACTGGGTATTGCAGGTAAAGGACTTACATATGACAGTGGCGGTTTGTGCATAAAATCTAAAAATGGTATGTTAAATATGAGAGCAGATATGGGAGGAGCAGCAGCGTTAATAGGTGCTATGTCTTCTATTTCTGAATTTAAAATTAAAGCTAATGTTGTAGGAGTTATAGCAGCTTGTGAAAATCTAATTTCAGGAAAAGGATATAGAACAGGAGATATTATAGGGTCTATGGCAGGTAAAACTATCTTTGTAGGCAGTACAGATGCTGAGGGTAGGCTAACTCTTATAGATGCAGTTCACTATCTTATTGAAAAAGAAAATGCAACAAAAGTAGTTGATATTGCAACCCTTACAGGAGCAGCAGGAGCAGCACTAGGTAATGCAGCGTCACCAGTACTTTCAAATGACGATAAATTATATAATAATATGCGAAAAGCTTCAGAAATAAGTGGTGAAAAGATTTGGAGAATGCCTTGCTTTGAAGAGTATAAAGAACAGATAAAATCAAACGTGGCTGACCTAACAAATTCAGGAGGTCATCCAGGTGTAATGACAGCTGGTATGTTCATTAGGGAATTTGTCCAAGATAAACCATGGGTGCATATAGATATAGCTGCTACATCATGGGCTGATAAAAAATATTATTGTGGTATTGAAGGAGGAACTGGTGTAGGCGTAAGGCTGTTATACCATTTTGTAAAAAATATGAGGAAATAAAGAACAAATCGGAAAAGGTTATGAGGAGGTTACCGGAGATAATGATTGCTAAACATAAGCGAATGGATACTAAGAGAATTGTTATTTACCTTGCAATTGTGTTAGGCTTTTACTTTTTCACATGGTTATTAGCCGTAATATTACCTGGGGAAAGCGGAACAAGTATTAAAGCTTTTTTGAGGTCTACTCCAGTTTTTATGGGAACGCCTGCCTTGGCAACAGCTATTACAAGAAAAATTACGAATGACAAATCACCTTGGAATATCGACATCAAAGTATGGAGAAATTGGAGAATGCTTTTATTTTCTGCTGTTATTCCTGCTACTGCAATTTTTTTGGGCGCTGTTATATTCTATTTAGTTTTTCCAAATGACTTGGACTTCAGTGGCACATATATCACGCAGAACTATGCAAAGTTCGGCGCCCCGACAGATATTTCTCTATCCGTTGGTTCTATGTTGCTGATGGGTCTCATAATTTTGATTATTTCGGCTGTAGCTATTCCCATTTGGTTTATTGCTTTAGGAGAGGATATTGGTTGGCAAGGATACCTGCTGCCCTTGCTGTGTAAAAAACTGCCTGTACAAGGTGCTGTTCTACTTAATGGGACTTTATGGGGTATGGGACATGCTCCTCTTATTTATTTTGGCTTGAATTATGGGACGGATTATGCAGGTGCTCCCTTTGCCGGGATTTTTATGATGGTTTTGGTCTGCATTGTTCTGGGGATTTGGCTATCATATGTAACGCTAAAGACAGAAAACTGTATGTATGCAGCAATTATTCATGGCTCTGTCGATGTGATTGGAGAAACGGCAATTTTCGTTTCGTTATCAACACAAAGTCCTCTTTTTGGTCCAAATCCAACTGGGGTTATAGGTATGAGTGTATTGTTTCTCGGAGCAGTTGCCCTTTTTATGCGAATGAAAAATATGAGTTTTATTAAACTGAATGATAGATAATCTATTAAAAATTGTTTCAGATATCTATATTTTAAGTTTTAAATTATTTGAAAATGACTATATAAATATAAAGTAAAAAAATTGAATAAATGCTTGAGTTTTATTAATGAAATACAAGCATTTATTTTTTTGTATTATAAAAATTTAGTTAGCTGTAAACTTGAAGTTGAATCTTCTTTGTACTAATAATATCACACTATAAAATATTAATAAAATTATGATATAATAATTCAATAGTTAAATTTTGTAAAGAGGTGAATTCCTTTATGGCTAAAGTATTAGTTGCAGAAGATGAAGAACGTATACGTAATATAGTGGTAGATTATTTGTTAAAAGATGGACATAAATGTTTAACTGCTGAAGATGGAGTAGATGCACTTACTATATTAAAAAATAATCCTGTTGATATTATGATATTAGATATTATGATGCCTCATATTGATGGATTTTCAGTTTGCAAAATTGCTCGTGAAATGAGTAATATACCTATCATTATTCTTACAGCTAAAAATGATGAAGTAGATAAATTGAAAGGCTATAGATTTGGTGCAGATGATTATATGACAAAGCCATTTAGCCCCAAAGTTTTATCAGCAAAAGTACAAGCTCTATTGCGCCGTGCTCACTCTATTACTTTACAGAACGCAGTAAAAGCAGGTAAGATAGCACTGATGCCAACAGCAAGAACAGTCTTTGTTGATGGTATGAAAATAGAACTAACCCATAAAGAATTTGAATTACTTTATTTTTTTATGATAAATCAAGAACAAGTTTTTTCACGAGAGCAGTTACTAAACCGTATTTGGGGATATGACTTTGGAGGAAATACACGTACTGTGGATACACATATAAAGACATTACGGCAAAAGTTGGGAACAGAAGGCAGCAGCATAGTAACGCTTATACGTTCAGGCTACAAATTTGAGGTGAAAAATGAGTAAATTAGAATGGATTAAAAAACAATTTAATTTTCATTCATTAAGTAAAAAGATTATGATCATTTCTAAAATTATAGCAGTAGTAATTATAGTATTTTATATTGTTATTTCAGAACAGCCGTCAAATTCAACTGCAAGTATAGTATTACTGCTTACCCTTGTTATCGTAGTAGTATTATTAATTGATTATCTATTAGGTAAAATTGTTACAAAGCCTATTGTACATATTAATGATACAGCTAAGAAAATGGCTAAATTAGATTTTTCTAAAACGTGTAATGTACAAACTAACGATGAATTTGAAACACTTTCTAATAGTCTAAATACAATGTCGTCAAATCTCCAACAAGCACTTAATAATTTAGAAAAGGTAAATAACCAACTTGAAAAAGACATACAGCGTGAGCATATATTATTAACACAGAGAAAGGAACTTGTAGATAATTTATCCCATGAAATGAAAACACCTCTAGGGGTTGTTCGTGCATATGCTGAGGGAATTTTAGATGAAACTGACAGCGTGAAAAGAACTAATTATACAAATATTATAATTGAAGAAGCAGAAAAGATGAATAAAATGATAAATTCATTGTTAGAATTATCTGTACTTGAAGCTGGAGCAGTAAAATTGTCAAAGCAGCGTTTTGACATTGTAGAGTTAGTAGAAACAGTAGCTGGAAGAATGCTTATTGACAGTCCAGATGTAAATTTTCATTTGTCTTATGATTTACCTGAAAAAAAGTTTTTTGTAAATGCGGATAAAGAACGTATAAAGCAGGTTTTAAATAATCTTATTAGTAATGCTAAGAAGTATGTAACTCTTAATGGAGAATTAAAATTGTCTATAAAACAAGAAGGACAAACTGCAAGATTTAGTATTTATAATCATGGCTCGCAGATATCTGAGGATGATTTACCAAAGTTATGGACAAAGTTTTATAGGCGAGGCGAAACTAAAAATAAAAGCGGTTCAGGATTAGGTTTAGCTATTGCAGCTCAAATATTTGATATGCAGGATATGAAATATGGAGTTTTAAACAAAAACGAGGGAGTTGAATTTTATTTCTTTATACCTTTAGATAATTAAATAATTCACATTAATTTCACATATACTGCACTTGAATTTCAATACAATTTTATAATATAACACTAAACAATTGATAGTTAATGATTAATATTTGGTGATTAAATGGAAGGAGTGGATATTATGGAATGGTATTGGTGGTTTTTTATTGCTGTAATAATTGTTTCTATACCTTTTAAAATAAAATTTATGAAATGGTATAGTAAAAGACAAAAAGAAAATAGTAGTAAAAATGGTGATGATAAATGATTAAAGTAAAAGATTTGTCATTCAATTATGATAAGAATAAAAAAGCTTTAAAAGGGATAACTTTTGAAGTTAAAGAAGGAGAAGTATTTGGTTTTTTAGGTCCAAATGGGTCTGGAAAATCGACAACACAAAAAATTCTTACAGGTATTCTTAAAAGTTATGGTGGATCAGTTAATATCTTTGGGAAAGAAGTTAGAAACTGTGGAGAAGATTTTTACAAAAATATAGGTGTATTATTTGAATTTCCTTATCTTTATACTAATCTTAATGCTGTTGATAATTTAAAATACTTTTCAAGCTTTTATCCAAAAGAAAATAGAAATGATATATATGAATTGCTAAATAAACTGCAGTTAAAAACAGATTTTATAAAAAAACCTGTATCTTTATACTCAAAAGGTATGAAACAACGTACAAACATAGCAAGAGCTTTTATTAATAATCCTAAACTCCTATTTTTAGATGAGCCAACTAGTGGACTTGATCCTTCTGGAGCTGTTTTATTTAGACAAATTATAAAAGATGAAAAAAAGAAAGGGCATACTATATTTTTAACAACTCATAATATGTTTGATGCAGAAATTTTATGCGACAGAGTTGTGTTTATAACTAATGGAGATATTATAGTAATTGATACACCCCATAATTTGAGAACTAAAAACAGCAATAAACAAATAAACATTGAATTTACTTATGAAGGAGTACAGAAGAGTAAATTTGTATTAGCTAAAGAGATAGAACATGGAATTCCTTTCAAATATGACGAGATTATTAGTATGCATTCTCAAGAACCTACCCTAGAAGATGTGTTTATAAAGCTTACAGGGAGGAGTCTTGACTAATGGTTAAACAATTTTGTTTATTGGTTAAAAAGGATATAAAATTAATGATATCATGTAAATTCTTTATTATGGTGCTGTGTTCCTTGATATTATATTCTTGTTATATTAACTTTATTTATGCTAAGACGGATAATGAACCCTATAAGATTTATTTATATGACCCTATGGATATAGTTAATGATAAATCTTACAATGTTTACGATGTATATTCAAAAGATAGTCTGATGGAAGTCATAGATGAAGAAAACAATATAGCTGTTGATTACAGTAAAAGTACAGCAGAAATCATTCTATATGAAACAGGAAACAAAGGTGTAGATAATTTTAAAGTTTATTTAACTTTAGCCCAGTTTTCGGAAAATAACATTTATGAATCTGAACTCATTGGTTCAAATAATCATGAATTCAAACTGAGAAAAGAAATGGCTTGCGAAGTTATGTTTTTTGAAATAGTTGCAGTGGGCTTTATAGGGATTGCTTCTATATTATTCAAAGAAAAACAAATGGGGGTAATGCATGTTTATGGAGTAATGCCGATAAAAAGAGACTTATTTATCATTTCAAAACTGTTCGTTTTTTTAATGTCAGATATAATTTTTGCGTTTGGTTTAATATTAATTAATATTGGTATTAGTCAAACGGTATCCATATTTTTTAAAGTTCTGCCGCATATAACTGTTTTGTCAATAATCATGATACTATTAGGATTCTTTTTTGTAATGCTTTATAAGAATTTTAAACAGTTTGGTTTTGCCTATGCATTTATTATTATCTTAATGACTTCTCCAATATATTTAGCAGCTAATACGCCTATTACATGGAATTGGATAAATTATTATCCCATTTATCACTTATTTATGTTTATGAAAAATGCTTTTTTTGGTATAAATTCAAATAGTCTATTTTACTTTCTTATTTGTATTGCAGCTATTGTAATTCTTTTCAAAATTGACAATAAAATGATGAAAAAAGAATTGACAGAGGGGTGATTGGATGGAAGGATTAAAATATCAATTAAAAAGTATTTCAAAAGATAAAATGTCTTTGCTTTCATTCTTTCTACCTATAGTTATGGCTGTTTTAATAAATTTGCTATCTACAGGAAGTATAATAGAGGCAGTTAATTTACGTTTTGCAGTAGTCCAAAATAATCTACCTGTAAAAATAGAAGATTGTTTAGAGAATTATGGAACTGTTATCAAATGCAGTTCTAATAATGAATTAAATAAAATAGTTATTAACCCAGCAGATGAAACTGTAGGGGTTATTTATAGTAAAGAAAATGATGAGATTAAAACTATACTTTCAGGTGATGAAACATCAAACATAAAAGAGTCAGCAAAGTATATACCGCTAGTATTAGATGAACCAGCTTTTCCTTTTAATGTTACTTTTTTACCGAAACCTAATGCTATTATGGAATTTAGATATTTGCTGACTGCATTAGTTATGGTAACTGCTTTATTTATTGGTTGTACTTTTAATATCATGAATATTGTGTCGGAGAAAGAGAATGGTATTGACTATATTAATCAAATTTTACCTATGAGTTTTAGCAAATACATTTTTCAGAAAACATCTCTTGGATTTATATGTAGTTTTACTGTATCTATAATAACTGCTTTTATTTGTCTCAACATGTCAAAAAATTTCCTGGGAAATGTGATGCTTATTGCTCTATCTTCATTTATGGCATCAATTATTGGGCTATTTATATCAAGAATGTCAGAAAATTTGATGTTAGCTATAGTGTATATTAAAATTGCAATGATTATTTTTATTGCTATTCCATTAGTAGTGTATTTATTTTTTTCAGATAATAATTTAAGACTATTGTTTAATGTAATCCCATCATATACAGTCTTTGATGGATTAATGAAAATAATGAGTAGTAATTCATCATCAGTAATAATGAATTTTATAGTACTAATTTTACATTGTGTTATATGGATTAGAGTATACTTTTATATTGCTAAGAAGATATAAAACGAAATTATTTATTTTAATAATGTTATTAATATGTCCGTTGTTTCTTAGCAGTTGTTTATTTGGATTTGATTTTAATTTGGCTAACACTATTTATGATGATGATGAGAAAATAATAAAAGCAAATGAATATAGTGTATTAACAGAAAAATTGATAGGTGTAAATTTAGAGTTTGAATCTTTTGTTAGAGTACATAGAATTTTTGATATCAGTGCAGATAGTAATGAAAGTTGTATAACTATTGAGTTAAATTCTGAATTAGAAAAAGGTAGTTTTAAGTGTGTATTGGTAACACCTGATGACCAAATAATAAATATATTAGAACATCTTCGCCACGCTTTTTGTTTTATTTGTCAAGTTTTTTTGAAAAAAATTACATAATAAAAAGAACAGGGTATGCATCTTTAACATACTCTGTTCTTAAATTTTGGTTTAAATATCTTAACTTAATGACATTGTTACTCATAATGGTTTCTATTTTTTATAAGGAACTCTATATTCTTCATCTTCTACAGGAGTATACACTTCTAGAAATTTCTCTAAATTCTTATGATTGTTTGCAGGATCGTTTATTATAAATTGAGAAAAATCTGTTGGATCTTTTGCATACATAAATCCTCCGTCAGTATCTACAGCTACAGTTCCTCTAAATCCTGAGACAACTACAAAGTGCGTACTATTGTCATTTCCTTTGCCATCATCTCCATAAAGTATGATTGGTTTTGGGTCTATATCTGGATTACTTGGCTGAATAGCGTATTCAAACAAATCACTAAATAATCCACTATCTGAAGTTGATTCGTGAACAATTCTATATGTTGGAAGTTTACTCCAATCAACTAATTCATCAGTCATGTCATAATCTAAATATAATGACTTAGGAGTTATTCCTTCGATCATAGCTGCACATGTTAATGCACAACCAACATCTTTTATATAGCTGCCACCATCTAATTCTAGTTCTCCCCATCTGGAATCCTTTTGTGTATAATGATTATTACAAACAGTAACATCAATATATTTATAACCCATTAAAAGTCCCTCCTTTCTATATCAATTTAAGATTAATCTTATATATAATAAGAGGGATTTATTTTTAAAAAAACAACCATATTTTAATTATTTAATAAATAATATTATATTCATAATCATTAGGAATGCTTTTTATTAGATTTCTCTCTAAGTTTAACTCTCTTAAATTAGGAAAGGAATCTAAGTCTAGGTTAGTAATATCATCAAAAAAATTTCTTTTTAGATTTAGTATTTCTAGGCTTTCTATTTTATTAATATATAATTTCTTCAAACTATTAGTTTCTAAATCCAATTCTTTCAAATTATTCAAATTATAAAAAGCATTGTAGTCAATTTTATTTATTCTACTGACAGTAATGTGTAATTCTTTAAGATTATTTAAATTAGAAATAAAATTTTCGTGAAGTGTATAATTATCAAGGATAATATTACGAAAGTTTAGTAATTCTAAGTTTTTTATATTTTCAAAATTGTTTATAGAAGAACTTGGAATAATGCCATCAGAAAAATGCAGTTTTTTTATATTATTAGTATTGACTAAATCTAATTTTTCGTTTTCTACTATATCAACATAACTTAAATCTAATTCATTTAAATTAGGTAAATTTATTAAATGAATATTATCTAATGTTAAAGTATGACCTCCATCAATGGTTAAATTTTGTAAATTTTCTATAGATTTTATTTCTATTGAATACAATTTAACATCAGAGACACTAATATTTTTAAGTTTTTTTAATTTATACAATTTGCTAAAATTAATATTTTTAAGAGTGTTATCTTTTATATATAAGTTTTCTAAATTCTCAAATTTTGAAAAATCAATATTTTTAAATGTTTTTATATGATTATCTGTAATTCTTAATGTTTTAAGTTTTGGTAAATCTAAATAATCTAACCCTTTAAGATTAGTAATATTTTTATTTATAAAGTTAAGTTTCTCACATTCAATAAAATCATCTTTACTTATAGTGTCTTTATTTGATATTTCCAATAAAGCATTGTATAGATTTTCATCAGGTATCATAAGTTTATAAAATATAGTGGAATTCTTTATTATGATAAAAGCAATAAGTGATATTGCTAAGAAGATTATTACTAAAATACATAATTTGTTTTTCATAATTTTAAATTTATTTTACTATACTATTTAATAAAATATTACCTCCGTTACCTATATTTATTTAATTATATCATAAAAATAAAATAATAGAAGGATATATACTTTTTAACGTTTAAAAATACTATTAATATTAACAAAATATAGGGATAGAATTTTATTTCATAATATTTGATGATATACAAAATATGTTGTAAATGTTAATATTAGTTTTTAATAATTTAAAATGTATGGTTGTGAATATCCTAAATTATTAAAATTATTTTTTAATTTATTCAATAATTAATATTAATTTTCAAAATTATCATTGTAAATAAAAAATTTTTTGCAAGGGTTATTAAAGTCTTTAATTGATTTTAACAGAAAGTAATAAGATAGAAGCATGTTTAGTTAATGATTTTTTATAGAGTTAATCATTTATACATAAATTGTATTGATTTTTATCTATTATAGATAGCTAAATTTTACTGTATTTATCTTAATCATATGCATTCCCATTCTAACTAACTCAAAAATTCTAAAAGCCTGTCTTTCAATTTTACAGCATCATTATATCCAAGGTCATATGTGGCTTTTAGTTTTTTCTTATCTCTTTCAACTCGTCCCATATCTAAGTTATCCTTTGGTCTTATGACAAAAGCTTTGTTTTGTGCTTCTAATTCATCAACATATTTTAGTGAATCATTATATTGAATATATCTATTTTTCATACATTCCATAACTTTTGGGTATTTTCTATATCTATATTTTCCTAGTAGTTTTAGCTTTAATGGGTCTTTCTTATAACCTTTTGGTCTAGTTAATATTATTACTAGTTTTTCACATCTGTCTTTTACAGCTTTTTTTGCAGGTATAGAATCAGAAATTCCCCCATCAAGATAAAAATTACCATCTATATTAACCATCTTAGAAATAAAGGGAAGACTGCTAGAAGCAGTTAAAACTTCACTTAATTCTTTAATTTCATCTTTATAGAAATATCTTGCATTACCTGTTTTACAGTCAGTAGTTACTACTACAAATTTTTGATTTGAATTGTTAAATGTTTTATTATCAAATAAGTCCATTTTTTCAGGGATATCTTTAAAAATGAAGTCCATTCCAAAAAGATCTCCTGTTTTAATTAAATTAGAGAAGCTTATGTATCTATTATCATTTATATATTTGTAAGGTATTCTTATATTCCTTCCATGCTGTCTTGAAATATAATTAGCACCATTGCATGCTCCCATAGAAACACCTATAACGTATGGAAAATGTATATTTTTTTCTAAAAAAAAGTCTAAAATTCCTGCCGAGTAAATTCCTCTAAAACCTCCTCCTTCAAGAACTAGACCTATATTATTAGTTTTCATATTACTGCCGTTTTGCTGATTAAATATATCAGTAAATAACGGTTTTCACCTCCATATAATTTTAACGAGGAATGAGTAAGTAGCAACGAGTAACAATGTTGATTTACTCATGCTTCGTAAATCTTTTTTGTTATTTAACCACGGAAATACACGGAAGGACACTGAATAGTGATCCGCACTATTTTAACGAGGAATGAGTAACTAGTAACGAGTAACAATGTTAATTTTCTCATATTAATTCGTAAATTTATTTATTTTATAAAGGCTTTACATTAGTAAAGCTACCATGTTTCTAGTTATTAGTTACTCGTCAATCGTTTTTTTATATTTTACATTAGTAAAGCTACCATGTTTCTAGTTATTAGTTACTCGTCAATCGTTTTTTTATATTTTCATTTGTAAAGCTACCATGTTCTTAGTTACTAGTTCCTTGTCACTCGTTTATTTTTATTTTTATCTTATTTGTTTCTGTGCTCACCTATATTATAAATTATAATTTTTTAAATATCTAGTATAGTAGGTTAATTTTATAATAAAATAGATAACTATTGACAAAAATATATTTAGCAAGTATAATTACACCACCCCCCCGTAGAGGGGTTAAAAATAAGGAGGAATTCTAGCATGAAAAAAGAAAAGTTTGATGTTACAGGAATGACTTGTTCTGCTTGTTCATTAGCAGTTGAAAAGAATGTTAAAAAGCTAGACGGTGTTGAGGATATAAATGTAAATTTACTTAATAATAATATGAATATAAAATATGACGATAGTAAATTAAGTGAAGAAGATATTATTAAGGCTGTTGAAGATGCAGGATATGGAGCAAATTTATCAGAAACTAAAAGGATATCAAAAAAAGAAAAAAATGAAATAAATGATGAGTTTTCAAACATGAGAAAAAGGCTGATTATATCATTAATATTTACTATACCTTTGTTTTATATATCAATGGGACATATGGCAGGAATGCCGTTGCCAGCATTTTTTGATGGTATTGAGAATTCTATAAATTTTGCATTTACACAGTTTCTTTTAGTTTTACCTGTAGTAATAATAAACAATAAGTTTTATAAAATAGGATTTAAGACATTAATAAAAAGATCTCCTAATATGGATTCATTAATAGCAGTAGGAACATCAGCAGCATTATTATATGGAATATTTGCAATATATAAAATAGGTTATGGGTTAGGACATGGAGAACTAGATGTTGTTAAACATTACACCCATGATTTATACTTTGAATCAGCTGGAGTTATTCTTACACTAATAACGTTAGGAAAATTTCTAGAAGCTAGAGCAAAAGGGAGAACTTCTGAAGCTATAAAAAAACTGATTAATTTAGCTCCAAAAACTGCTTTAGTAGAAAGAGATGGTATAGAAAAAGAAATATCTGTAGAAGATGTTGTAGTAGGTGACATAATAATAGTTAAACCGGGGCAGAATATACCTGTTGATGGAATAGTTACCGTAGGTAAAACTTCTATAGATGAATCAATGCTTACAGGTGAAAGCATACCTGTAGAAAAGCAAATAGGAGACAAAGTTATAGGAGCAAGTACAAACAAAACAGGGTTTATAAAATTTAAAGCATCAAGAGTTGGTAAGGATACTACTTTAGCTCAAATAATAGCATTGGTTGAAGAAGCACAATCAACTAAGGCACCAATAGCAAAATTAGCTGATAAAATTAGCAATATATTTGTTCCAACTGTATTAATAATTGCTTTAGTTTCAACAATATTGTGGGCAGTGGCAGGATATTCATTTGAATTTGCTTTATCTATTGGTATAGCAGTACTAGTAATTTCTTGTCCATGTGCTTTAGGATTAGCTACACCAACGGCTATAATGGTAGGGACAGGAAAAGGAGCAGAAAACGGTATATTAGTAAAATCGGGTGAAGCACTAGAAACAGCACATCAGCTAAATACTGTTGTACTCGATAAAACAGGTACAATAACAGAAGGTAAACCAAAAGTTACTGATATAATAGTTAGTGAAAAAATAACAGAGGAAGAATTATTAAAAATCGCTGCATCAGCTGAGAAAGTATCTGAACATCCATTAGCTGATGCTGTTGTAGAAGAAGCCGAGAAAAGAAAAATACAGCTTTATGAAGTTAATGAGTTTGAAGCTGTGCTTGGACACGGACTTGAAGCGGTAGTTAATAATAAGAAAGTATTATTAGGTAACATAAAACTTATTAAAAACAAAAATATAAAGACTCATCATTTTGAAGAAGAAGCAGAAAAGCTAGCTCTTAAGGGAAAAACAATTTTATATTTTGCTGACAATCATGAAGTATTAGGTATTATAGCTGTTGCAGATACTATAAAACCAACAAGTAAAAATGCCATTAAGGCTTTTAAAGAAATGGGTATAGAAGTTGTGATGCTTACAGGAGACAATAAAAAAACTGCTGAAGCTATAAAAAATGAGATTAATATTACTAAAGCCATTGCAGAAGTACTTCCACAAGATAAGGAAAGAGAGATAAGAAAAATTCAAGATGCAGGTAATAAAGTTGCTATGATTGGAGATGGTATAAATGATGCACCAGCTCTAGCCAGAGCAGACATAGGTATAGCAATAGGTGCAGGAACAGATGTAGCAATAGAATCAGCAGATATTGTTTTAATGAAAAATGACTTATTAGATGCAGCTTCATCAATACAGCTAAGCAAAGCAGTTATAAAAAATATTAAACAAAACTTATTTTGGGCATTCTTTTATAATACAATAGGAATTCCTTTAGCTGCAGGAGTATTTTACAGCATTTTAGGATGGAAGCTAAATCCAATGTTTGCAGCTGCAGCTATGAGCTTTAGCTCTGTATCAGTAGTAGCAAATGCATTAAGACTAAAAACTTTTAAACCAAAATATAATTTTGAAGTAGAAAAATTTACGAAAATAAATAAAAGTAAAGAAGGAGGAAATTTAAGAATGAAAACTGTTTTTATTGAAGGAATGAGTTGTGGACACTGCTCTGCAAGAGTTGAAAAAGCATTGAATGAATTAGATGGAGTAAGAAGTACTAAAGTGCATCTTGATGAAAAAAAAGCAGATATAAGGTTTGATAAAGAAGTTGACGATGATATAATTAAGAGAACAATTAAAGATGCAGGATACAAAGTAACTGATATAGTAAATCTGCTTAAAGATGGAACTATAGATTTTGAGTAAATCAAGTAAATATATCTAGATAGAGTTTTTAAGCTCTATCTAGGTATACAAAACTATTAGGAATAGAGGTATTGTAATGAAAGCAGATGAAAAGAAAGTTTCAAACTTACTAAAAACAGCAAAAGGACAAGTTGAAGGTATACTTAAAATGGTAGAAGATGATAGATATTGTGTTGATATTTCCAATCAGATACTTGCAGTTCAGTCATTGCTGAGAAAGGCAAATAATGAAATATTGAAATCTCATATGAAATGCTGTATAAAAGAAGCCTTTGAGACTGGACAAGGTGAAGAAAAAATT
This sequence comes from Tissierellales bacterium, assembly GCA_018433765.1. Taxonomy (GTDB): domain Bacteria; phylum Bacillota; class Clostridia; order Tissierellales; family Sedimentibacteraceae; genus SM3-B41. Next base: position 35,503 of record JAHDQO010000004.1, on the reverse strand, counting down.
GATGAAGTTATAAATATTATTGATAAACTTTGAAAATTCAAAATTTAAAATGCAAAATTATAAATTATTGATATAATATTCAAAAATTATGACAGTGGAGTACCCAATGAAAGGAAATTTAATATGAAGATAGCACTAATTGGAATGATGGGATGTGGAAAGTCTACTATAGGTGAAAAATTATCTGAAAGACTAAATATAGAGTTTACTGATACTGATGAATATATAGAGAAAACTGAAAATAAAAGTATTAATGATATATTTAAAGATAAAAGTGAAGAATATTTTAGAAAAGTTGAAAATAAAGCAATAGAAGAATTATCAAAAAAAGATAATATAATATTATCAACGGGCGGCGGCATTATAAAAAATAAAAATAATATTGATATTTTAATAGAAAATAATTTTATTATAATTTTTATAGAAAGAGATATAAATAAAATCGTTGAAACTATTGAACAAGAAAATAGACCCTTAATAAGAGATAATATAAATAAACTGTACAATATTTATAAAGAACGTGAAAGCCTTTATAAAGAATACAGCAACTATACAATTCAAAACAATGACTTACTAGACAAAGCTTTAGAACAAATATTAAAATTAGTTATCAACTTATAATAAAACGTGCGAAGCGCAATTCAGTGTTCTTCCGTGTAGTTCCGTGGTTAAATTATGGTAGTTTTACTAGTTAAAAGGAGTGAAAGATGAAAATACAAAGTAAAATAAAGTATAACATAAAAAATAAAATCTTTGGTGGAGAAAAAACATTAGTATGCATTCCTTTAGTATCTAAAGATAATAATTCTTTAATAAATGATGCTGAAGAAATATGCAAATTTAACCCTGATGTTATAGAGTGGAGAGTTGATTCCTTTAATAATGTAGAAAATATTGCCTCAGTAGTTGATAGTTTAAGTAATTTATCAGAAGTAATAAATAATATACCATTAATATTTACATGTAGGCATACAGATGAGGGCGGTCTAAAATATATACCACAAGAAAAAAGAATTGAAATAATTAGAAATGCTTTAGAAACTGGCTGCATAGATATTGTAGATATAGAAATGTCTAATGAATCCTCATTTATAAGCAAAATTAAAGATATAGTTGAAGATAACAATGCGAAGCTTATATTGTCTTATCATAATTTTAAAGAAACTCCTGAACAAGAGTTTATCTATAATAAGATAGTAGAAGGAGAAAAATTAGGTGGAGATATTACTAAGGTTACTGTTATGCCAAAAAACAATGGAGATGTATTAAAACTAATAAATGCTTCACATAATGCAAGAACAAAGAAAGTAAACATACCAATTATAGCAATTTCAATGGGTGATTTAGGTAGAATGACTAGAGTGACAGGAGGACTATTTGGTTCAGATATGACATTTGCAGTTGGAAAAGATGTATCAGCTCCCGGTCAAATACCAATTAATCTATTAAGATCATTTATAAACTTAATAGATTAATTAATATATATTACTTTCTTGCACATTCACTGGCAGTACCCTTAAGAATTTCTAAACCGTGATCAAGTACAGGAAGTAAAAAATCAATTGATTCTTCTACTGCTTTAGGACTTCCTGGAAGATTAATAATTAAAGAATCTTTTCTTATTCCCGAAACAGCTCTTGAAAGCATAGCTTTAGGTGTTATTTGAAGACTGTAATACCTTATTGCTTCAGATATACCGGGAGTTTGCCTATCTATAACATTCATGGTAGCTTCCGGAGTAACATCTCTTTTAGAAAATCCAGTTCCACCAGAAGTTAGTATCAAATCAATTTTTTTCTTATCACACATAGATATCATAGCTTCTTCAAGCATTAACTTTTCATCGGGAACAATTATGTAATCAATAACTTCATAGCCATTCTGTTCCATTTTATTTTTAATTATTTTACCGCTTAAATCTTCTCTTTCACCTCTTGAACCTTTATCGCTAGATATTATAATTCCTACTGTAAACATATATTCACTCCTCACAATGATTGTTAAGATAAAAACTAAAAACTAATAGTTAAGCACTCTGTGTAAGTGATTCACAAGAAATCAAACATTTCTGTTCACTACTTAAGTTATGGTTAATTTAGTCATAATGATTCGTAAATTTATATATTATTATTTAATGCTTTACGAAAGTAAATCTTCCATAACTTTTATCTTTAAACTTGTATTTATCTTTTATCATTTATTTTTATACTTTTATCTTTTACTTATTACTCGTTTTACTGTTTATTAATATTATTATAAAGATTATAAATTATTATTGCAAATTACATATTTTAAATATATTATTATATGATAAGAAATGTTTTTGTGTTAAAATATTTTTCAATTAATATAAATCATTAATTTTTGGCTATTAACTTTTAATACAGGAGGAATAAATGGGAAGATTTTTTAACTTTGATATATTAAGCATGCTGTTAACATTACCTGGTATTATAATAGGACTTTCATTTCATGAATTTGCACATGCATATGCAGCTGTAAAACTTGGAGATGATACTCCAAAATATCAAGGGAGGCTAACTTTAGATCCTTTTAAACATTTAGATCCAGTAGGTTTTATATGTTTGCTGTTTTTTAGATTTGGATGGGCAAAACCAGTTATGATAAATCCAAGAAACTTTAAAAACACTAGAAGAGATGATACTATTGTGTCTTTGGCAGGCCCTTTAATGAACTTAGTAGTAGCAATTATTTCATTAATAATAATGAGGATATTAATGTCTGTAAATCCATATATGTTTTTGCAAAATGGTTATGTATTAACAATAATTCAATACATTGCATATATAAACATAGTACTTATGGTTTTTAATCTAATTCCAATACCGCCGTTAGATGGTCATCATATTTTAGCTAATATAGGTGGTTTTAAAGTTGCTAATTTTTATAATAAATATTATCAGCAAATAAGAATAGTTCTATTATTACTAATATTTACTGGCATTATTGGTAGAATAATATCTCCAATAGTGGATTTTATATTTGGTCTATTGTTTAATCTTGTTTTTCTTTTTTAAAAAAAGGATTAGATTATATAAACTTAAAAAAATAACTAATTTCAATTTAATATTGAAAAATAAAATTGTAAGTGTTAATATTGCCTTGTAAAACAATATTATAGTGAGGTGATAACTAATAATGTTAAGTGAAAGAATTAAAAAAATGAAACCTTCAGCTACAGTTACTTTGACAGCGAAAGTTGCAGAAATGAGAAAGAACGGAATAGATGTAATAGGTTTTAATGTAGGAGAACCTGATTTTAATACACCTGATGTTATTAACGTTGAAGCAAAGAAAGCTATTGATGATGGATTTACTAAATATACTCCTGCTTCAGGTGCTTTAGATTTTAAAGAAGAAATTTGTAACAAGTTATTAAGAGATAACAATGTAAAATATACACCATCACAAATAATTGTTTCGTCAGGAGCTAAACAATCTCTTATAAACTCTATTTTTACTATAGTTAATAAGGGAGATGAGGTTATTTTACCTACTCCATGCTGGGTAAGCTATATAGAAATGGTTAAACTTGCAGAGGGGATTCCTGTTATAGTTCCTATGGAAGAAGAAAAAGGTTTTGCTTTAGATGTTGAAAAAATAGAAAAAGCAGTGACAGATAAAACTAAGGCAATAATAATAAATACTCCTAATAATCCTACAGGAGCAGTATATAAAAAGGAACACATTGAGGCTTTAGGTAAACTTGCAGTCCAAAAAGAGTTTTTTATCATTTCTGATGAAATATATGAAAAACTTATTTATGATGGAGAAAAACATATTTGTACAGCATCATTATCAGATGAAATTAAAGAATGGACTATAACTATAAATGGACTATCAAAAGCTTATTCTATGACAGGATGGAGAATTGGATATGCAGCAGGACCTGCAGATATAGTAAAAGGAATGGTAGCTTTACAAGGACATACAACTTCTAATGCAAATTCTATAGCTCAAAAAGCAGGTGTAATTGCTCTAAAAGAAGCAGAACAAGATGTTGAAAAAATGAGAATGGAATTTGATAGAAGAAGACAATATATAATTAAAAGGTTAAACAATATGGATGGTATAAGCTGTGCGGAACCAAAAGGAGCTTTCTATACTATGCCAAATGTAAAATCGTTGTTTGAAAAAGAATACGATGGAGAAAAATTAAAAGATTCATTTGGTGTTGCAGATTTCTTGTTAAAAGAAGCTAGAATAGCTGTTGTTCCCGGTGCAGCCTTTGAATCACCAGATAATATTAGAATATCATATTCAAATTCTATGGAAAATATAGAAAAAGGTATGAATAGAATGGAAGAAGCACTAAATAAGTTAAAAGTTAAAAGATAAAAGTGTAAAGTTATATGTAATGTTATTATTGTAAAGCAGAAATTGTTAAAGAGGATAGAGATTAAAACTATGGAAGACAAAAATATAATTCGTAGAAAGATTTTAAATAAAAGAAACAAGTTAGATAAAAATTTTGTTATTTCTTATAGTGAAGAAGTAATCAATAAACTTACTTGTTTAGACGAATATAAAAAAAGTGATACTATTATGTCTTATATGAGTTTTAAGAATGAAGTAGATACATTTAATCTTATAGAGAAGATGCTTGATGAAAATAAGAAGGTAATCGTACCATATACTGATATAAATAAAGTAGAAATAATTCCAGTAGAGATTAAAGATATAGAAGACAATCTCACATACAGCAGATATGGATATTTAGAACCAAAAAAAGAGATTATTAAACCTGTTGATATAAAAGAAATAGATTTAATACTTGTACCTGGAGTTGTTTTTGATAAGAATTGTAACAGGATAGGTTTTGGAAAGGGTTATTATGATAAACTTCTAGTAAATAGAAGAAAAGATACTTTCATAATAGCTTTAGCTTACGAATTCCAAGTTGCTAATATGATACCTGCAAAGAAGCATGATATAAAAATGGATATGATTATAACAGAAGAAAGCATATATAAAAGCCCTGTTTAAAACAGGGCCTTATATAATTAACTTATTTTTGTCTCTTTCTCGTCACATAAAGTCATTTCTACAGTATTTGTGAGTAGATCTATGTAACTATAAGATACTGCTCTATCAGAACCCATACTGTTCTTTACTCGTACTGTAAAAACTGAGGGATAAGCACCTTCTAAGATACCTTCTTTAACAGAAGTTTTTTTTCTACTTCTGCTAGTTCTAATCTTAACTTTATGGCCAATGCAACCTTTAACATTTTCTCTTAGTGAATTGATAGTGGTTTTTGTCAATGAATCACCCTTTCTATATATACATAATCCATTTTATCATAAAATTATAAAATAGTCAAAATATGGCACCGAATTTAATTAAAATTTAATATTTATACTAATATTTTACCTTTTTTTATTAATTTTATACAATTTTTATAAAATTAATAAATTTTACTTGCATAATTTTTAAATTTAGAATATGATATTAAAAGCAATATAAAAACCTGGTTAGGAGAGGTTCCTATATAAGATATATGCCGATGCCCAGAAACATCTAGAGATGCCAATGGGTCAGCAAATATAATCGATAAGGTTATATTTAATGCGGCTGGCTGTGCCAAAGCTATATAGTGCTAAAACCCAACAGGTGTATAGGTTATCAAATCTTACATCTTTTGGTGTAAGTTTTTTTATTTTTGGTAATTATAAATATAACAATATAAAAGGATGTGATGAAATAGTGGATGACGGGCCTAATCTATATAAGTTTTATTTAGTAAAAAGAATATTTCTCTATTATCATCATGTTTCTTATTAGTAACCTATTTTTGATAATGTAGAAATATTTCAATATCAAGAATTGAGGTGGAAAGCATGTTAAATATTTATAAAACAATTGATGAGACTTTATTTAAGCTTGAAGAAATTGAAGATGGTGCTTGGATTAATCTTATTAATCCAAGTGAAAAAGAGCTTAAATTTGTTGAAGAGAGTTTAAAAGTTGAAAATGACTTTTTAAAAGCAGCTTTGGATGATGAGGAAAGTTCTCGTATAGAAATAGAAGATGATCAGCTGCTAATATTAGTAGATATACCTGTAGTAGAAAAAGAAGATGAACACATAGTTTATGAAACAATCCCCTTTGGAATTATACTAATTGGTAAAAATATTATTACAGTATGTCTAAAAGATTCTGTAGTAATAGATCAATTTGAAAAGAACAGTGTAAAATCTTTTGCGACATTTAAGAGATATAGATTTGTACTTCAAATATTATATAAAGTAGCAAAAAGATATTTACTATATTTGAAGCAAGTTGATAAGATGAGCAGTCAAGTAGAAAGACAGCTTCATAAATCTATGAAAAATAGAGAGCTTATACAATTGCTTGATTTAGAGAAGTCACTTGTATACTTTACAACTTCTCTTAGGGCAAATCAAATAGTATTAGAAAAGCTCTTGAAACTGGAAACAGTAAAACTTTATCCAGAAGACGAAGATTTATTAGAAGATGTTATAATTGAAAATAAGCAAGCTATTGAGATGTCAAATATATATAGTGGTATATTAAGTGGTATGATGGATGCATTTGCATCAGTAATTTCAAACAATTTAAATATAGTAATGAAAATATTAACTTCAATTACAATAGTAATGGCTATACCGACCATGATAGCTAGTTTTTACGGCATGAACTTATCAAAACTTCCGCTTTCAAATAGTCCAAATGCATTTTGGGTTATTATTTTAATATCAGGAGTGGCTTCTTTACTAGCAGGTATATTCCTAGCTAAAAAGAAAATGTTTTGAGATTATGCTTATTAATGGAATTATTTGTATTTTAACATGACCAAAACATGTTGTTAAACAGACAATATTTTGGTATAATTACATGGCTATATCATTAAAACAAAAACCATTACTTACAAACAAATATAGAAATGACGGAGGATATTACATTATGAAGAAAAAAATATTAATTATTGCAATGTTAACAGCGTTGTTAATTACCGGCTGTAAATCAACAGATGCTAAAGATACTCAAGGACAAGTAGATGATTCGAATACTACAAATCAAGCAGTAACTACACCATCTCCTGTGGAAGTAGAGCCAAAAGTGTATACAGGAGAAGTGCTTAATACAAATGAAAGTGATGGTATAGTAGAAGTATATGATACAAATAGCTATGATGGGAATGTTTTATGTACTATTAAGAATTATGATAAAGTAGAATTGCTAGAAACAGTACCTTATGGCTGGTTTAAAATAAGATTAGAAGATGGTACTGAGGGATATGCGGAAGCGATTAGTATAAGAACTAAAGAAATACCGCCTCACGAATATAATAAAGACAGCAGTGAGTATGTGTTAATATTTACTCAAGATGACCAAACATTAAAGATATATAAAGATGGTGAGGTAGTGAAAGAATCTTTAGGTTCAAGTGGATTATGGGACTATTTCACTCCAAAAGGTATATTTCAAATAGAAGATGGAAGAAAAGGTGAATGGACTTATATAGAAAGATTTGATTCTGGTTTTAAATACTGGGTTGGTTTTAGATGGATATATCTTTTCCATTCAGTAGTTTTTGATAGAGACGGAAATCTAATACAAGAAGAAGCAGATAAATTAGGACAACCAGCAAGTCACGGCTGTATAAGATTACCTGTAGAAATTGCAAAATATATCTATGATAATATTCCAGTTGGTTCTTACGTACTAATATATTAGGAGATAAGATGAAAGATATTGAGACAGCAAAAAACCTACTAGTAGAAGAAAACTTGACTATAGTATTGGTTAAAAAAGGAGAAGTTTTCTTTAAGAGTAAAGAAAGAGGTATTAAGCCTCTTTATAAAGCATATACAACTATGAAAAATGAGATGAGAGGTTGTTCAGCGGCAGATAAAGTTGTTGGAACAGCAGCTGCATGGTTGTATGCCAATGCAGATATAAAAGAACTGCATTGTAATGTTATAGCAGAAAAGGGATCAGTATTATTAAAAAATAAGAGAATCAATGTAAGTAGCAACTTAAAAGTTGAATATATAAAAAACAGACAAAAAGATGATATGTGTCCTGTTGAGAAATTAGCAAAAGATGAAACAGAATTTGAAATGTTATTAAAGAAAATAAATAAATTTATACTAGAAAACAACTAAAAATCATAGCATCTGATTTATATTGCATATATTTGTCAGGTGCTATGATTTTATTTTACATAAAATCTAGATAAATTTAAAATTTGATTTGAAAAATATTTAACAAAATTATAAAATATAATAGTATATTGTATGCAATATAATTAAATTAAATTAATAATTAGAATTGAGTAAGGTGTAAATATGAAAGAGATTAAATTATTTTCTTATGCAAAGATCAATTTATTTTTAGATATCATAGGAAAAAGACAAGATGGTTACCATAATATAAAATCTGTAATGCAGGAAATAAATTTAAAAGATGAAATAACAATAAAAGATAATGAAAATAATAAAGATATAATTATTAATTGCAATAATAAAGATATACCACTTGATCATACAAATACTGCATATAAAGCAGTGATACTTATAAAACATAAATATAAAATAAATAAGGGGGCAATAATTTATATAAATAAAAATATACCAATAGAAAGTGGTATGGCAGGTGGAAGCAGTAATGCTGCATCAGTAATAAAAGGGCTAAATAAATTATGGGATTTAATGATGACTGAAGATGAGATGCTTGAATTGGGCTTAAAAATAGGAGCAGATGTACCGTTTTGCTTAACAGGAGGAACAGCATTAGTAGAGGGAATTGGTGAGAAAATAACTAAGCTTAAGCCCTTTAAATGGGAAAACATTTTAATAGTAAAACCAGAATTTAATATGTCAACAGCTTTAGTTTATAATAAAATGCAAAACAAATATTTTAATCTGTATAATGGGAATAAAATTGTTGAGTACATTAACAGTGGTAGTTACAAAAAGGCTGCGTTGAATATAGCTAATACTCTTGAGTATGTTGTAGAAGAAATACATCCTGAAATAAATGACATAAAAAATAAGATGATAGAATTAAATGCTTGCTCAAGTATTATGACGGGAAGTGGGTCTGTTGTTTTTGGCCTTTTTAGAAATAAAGAAGATTTAGTAAACGCAGAAAAAAAATTAAGCAAAAAATACAGCAGTATATATAAAGCAGAAACAATATGAATTTAGAAATGAGAATGAAGAATGGAGAATTAAATGAAGCTTTACTAATGTAAAGCAAAAGATATAATTCGAAGGTTAAAAAATATGATAATAAACTAGTGGATATCATTAGTTTTATGGAAAGGAATGAATACATTCATGAAGAATTTTAATAATTCTAATTTTAATGACTATAAACCATTGAGAGATGTTGTTTTTGAAACAATAAGAAATGCTATACTGTCAGGTCAATTAAAACCTAATGAGAGGCTTATGGAAACACAACTAGCTGAAAAATTAGGTGTCAGCAGAACTCCAGTAAGAGAGGCGATACGTAAACTTGAACTAGAAGGTTTAGTAACTATGATTCCTAGAAAAGGAGCATATGTGTCAGAATTAAGCTTAGAAGAAATTATGGAAACATTTGAAGTCAGAGAGTCTTTAGAAGTATTGGCTATAACCTTAGCTTTTAATAATTTTACTGACAAAGATATAAAAGAAATTGAAGAAATTCAAGACAAATTTGCTGAAGCATGTAAGAAAAAAGACATAAAAAAGATTATTAATTTTGATTTTGAAATACATAAAAAAATATATATATTATCTAAAAATAATAGGCTTATATCAATAATGGAAAGCTTAAATGAAGTATTGAGCAGATTTAGAATGATTTATTATTATGAATTTATTTCATCTGAAAGCATAGTAAAACAACATGAAGAGATAATAGAAGCAATAAGAAATAGAAATGTTAACAAAGCAGCTGATGCAATGAGAAATCATCTTCAAGAAATTAATAGCGATATGGGAAATTTCCTTAAATTTTATAATGTTAATTTTAAAAATAAGAATATATAGAACATAAATTCAAATAATATAATAAAGAAATATATTGACATACCTGTAGGGGGTATGTTATTATTTTATTAATTTAAAATAAGGAAGGTAAATATGGACAATATTTCAATACCTGTAGCTTTTTATACTGGATTAGTGTCATTTTTTTCACCTTGTGTCTTACCTTTAATACCTGCATATATCATGTATATCTCAGGTTCTATGTCAGAAGAGGAAGTATATAAGAACAAAAAAAATACTGTTATACGAACATTAGGTTTTGTAATTGGATTTAGCATTGTTTTTATTTTATTAGGTGCAGCAGCTACAGCATTAGGAAGTTATATAAATAAAAATTTAGTAATTTTTAGAAAAATAAGTGGAATTTTTATTATTTTATTTGGATTGTATATGCTTAACATCATAGATTTGAAATTCTTGAATAAAAGTTTCAAAGTAAAAGCTCCAAAAATAAAAGGATTTACTAGTTCATTATTAATGGGAATGGCTTTTTCAATAGGATGGTCACCATGTGTTGGTGTAGTTCTAGGTTCAATATTGTTTTTGGCTTCAACCCAAAATACTATGTATCAAGGCATACTTATGCTGTCAGCTTATTCAGTAGGGTTAGCTATCCCATTTATAATTGTTTCATTTTTACTTGAAAAATTTAATAAAAATATTAGTAAATTTGAAAAAGCAAGTGTATATATATCAAAAATTGGCGGCATAATAATAGTTCTGCTGGGGATACTTGTAACAATGGATAAATTGAGATTTTTTTAAATTTAATAATATAATTAAGAAAGGTAATTATTATGAAAAAATTTAACAAAGTAAAAGTATTAATTTCCATTATAACAGTTATATTTCTGATATTTACAGGATGTAGTAAAATACAGGAAGACCAACAAGAAGAACAGCAACAAGACCAAACAGAAAACGAAGTTATTTATGCACAGGATTTTGAGCTTGAAACTTTAGAAGGAGAAACCATAAAACTTAGTGATTTAAAAGGTAAAAAAGTTTTTATAAATTTTTGGGCTACATGGTGTACATACTGTGAAAAAGAAATGCCAGATTTTCAAAAGTTTTATGACAAATATAAAGACGAAGGGTTTATATTGCTAGGAGTAGATGTTGGTGAATCTAAAAGTAAAGTTCAAAAATTTGTAGATGATATAAACATTGATTTTCCTATTCTTTTAGATACTGATTCACAGACAGCAAGAAATTACGGTATAAGATCATTTCCTACTACAATAGCAGTAAATGAAGAAGGAATAGTTGTAGTAGCAAAAATAGGAATGATTACTTATGAAGATATGGAATCAATGTACAGCCGATTTGAAGATAAAAACTAAAAGTTAAAAGTGAAAAGTTAAGGATAGTTTACTCATAACTTCGTAAACTTTATAAATAAAAATAAAAAGTAAATTTTTGTATAAAAAATTTTACCATAACTATTATCTTTTATCTTTTCACTTTTATCTAAAACTAACAGAGACTAACAGTATAAGAAAAAAGGGAGGGTTTTAAATGAGTGTAGTTATTACTGATTCAGCAGAACAAGAATTAAAAAAAATAGTAAACGAAGAGTCTCAAGAACAAAAAGCTATTAGGATAAATGTTGCAGGCTTTGGCTGAGGCGGTCCAAGATTAGGACTCGTTCTGGATGAACAAAATAATGAAGATAAGAAATTTGAAGTAAAGGGTTTGAATTTTATTGTTGATAATGGATTAATTTCAAACTATGAAGGCTTTAAAATTGATTACTCTAGTAACTGGTTAAGAAAAGGTTTTGTAGTTGAACCTTTAGCAAATCAGGGAAGAGGCTGTTAAATAATTATAATTAATAAATGAAGAAACTCTTTTGAGTTTCTTCTTAATTTTGAAATATTTTTCTATTATTGTTTCTTTTCACATAACTTTCTTGTAAGAAATTATATAATATTTCCCTGTTACCATTAATTAAAGAATCTTTGACTAATGAAATATTATTTTCAAATTTCTCTAATTCTTCAATTAAGTATTTTTTATTTTCTATAAAAGCATCAGTCCACAAGTCAGAATTTATATTTGCAACTCTTGTTGCATTTTTAAAACTACCGCCAGAAAATAAATTTATGTCGTCTGAAAAATGTTCATTGTTGACAATGGATGTAGCTATTACATGAATTAATTGACTGGCATAAGCTATCATTTTATCGTGTGTTATATGATCAATTCTCATTACATTAGAACAGCCTATCTTATAAGCTATTTCTTCAACAAGTTTTAAATTTTCTTCTTTATTTTTTTTAGAAGGAGTTATTAAATAATTTGCTCCGACAAAAATATCTTTAGAAGCATATAGAAAACCTTTATATTCATTTCCTGCCATTGGATGACCTGCTATGTAGTCTATATCATCTCTTAAAAAAGAATTAATATCATTAACCAATCTTTCTTTTACACCTGCTACATCTGTGATAACACAATTTTGTTTAAAATAATTATTATTTTCCTTAATAAAATTTATAATTCCACTAGGATAAATACACATAATCACCAAATCTGAATTTTTCAATGGTTCTATAGGGTTAGTAAATCCTTTATCAATAACTCCTAATTTTTCGGCAGCTATCAATGTGTTATCATCTATGTCTATACCCCATAAATTTTTAGGATTAATGTAATGGCGCAATGCTATTGCATACGAACCACCTTCCATTCCTAATCCCACTACAGTAATTTTTAAGTCTTTAAGTTTTCTCATAATAATCAAAGTCCTTTATTTAAATTATGCTACATTTCATATATTTACATTTATGGTTAACTTAATTGTCTGTTTTCAATTTCTATATATTTTTTAAGTATATTCATAAGATTATCAAATCTTTGAGGTTTAATTGACTGCTGTCCATCACACAATGCATTATCTGGATCATTATGAACTTCGACCATTACACCATCTGCACCTGCAGCAACAGCGGCTTTAGCCATTGGTTCAACAAGCCACCATAAGCCTGAGGCATGACTTGGATCAACAATTACAGGGAGGTGACTTTTTTTCTTTATTACTGGTATAGCACTTAAATCAAGAACGTTTCTAGTTACTTTTTGAAAACTTCTAATTCCTCTTTCACATAGAATTATATTGTCATTACCTCTTGACATAATATATTCAGCAGCCATAAGCAAATCTTCAATGGTTGCAGACATACCTCTTTTAAGTAATATAGGTTTGTTAATCTGTCCTACTACTTTTAGCAAGTCAAAGTTTTGCATATTACGTGCACCAATTTGAACAATATCAATTTTGTCTGCGTATTTTTCAACTTGTTGAGGTGACATAAGTTCAGAAACTATTGGAAGACCGGTTTCTTTTTTTGCTGTAATAAGAAACTCAAGACCTTTTTCACCTAAACCTTGGAAACTATAAGGTGAAGTTCTAGGCTTAAAAGCTCCTCCTCTTAGAAATGATGCACCTGATTTCTTAACACTCTTTGCAATGCCTACAACTTGTTCTTCTGTTTCAACAGAACAAGGACCTGCAATTACATTGAAAAACCCTTTACCTATTTTTCTGCCTTCAACATCTATTACAGTATCTTCTGGTTTAAACATTCTGTTTGCTTTTTTGTAAGGCTCTTGAACAAAGACTAATTTTTCTACATTTCTATTAGATTGAATTCTTGAAGGATCAATATTACTTGTATCACCTACTAATCCTAAAATAAAGTATTTACTACCTTGTGACTCGTGAAGTTCTACTCCTAATTCTTTCATTTTTGCTTCAAATTTTTCAATTTCATTTTTTGGTGTTTGTTCTTTAAAAACTACAATCATTTTTAATTCCTCCTCAGTTTTTTTTATTTCTATTTTTAAAAATTGTTTTTATATATAAAAAAAGGACTCCTAATGAGTCCTCTATAATTAGCTTTATAAATCTTTTCTTAAAATTAACCCATTATTATTTAATAACATATTCAATTGCATAATAAATTCCCTTTGCTATAGTAATAGCCAAGGTAATAATAATATATGCAATTCAAGTTATTAAAAGATGAATTAACCATTAAAAAAGCCTCCGTTTTTAAATTAGATAAATTATAACACAAGGATTTAATTTGTCAAGAAAAACTTTTAAAAAGTTTTGACAATCATTGGCATTATTTTATAAAATAAGATATAATATAAGAAAATATTAATATATTAATGCAGCAATGAAATTTCTCTGAAAAATTATCAATGGAGGGAATAAGATGGATTTAAAAAAAATTAATTATGAAATTTATCAATCAATATTAAAGAAAATAGTTACATTAGAATATAAACCAGGGCAAATTATAGAAGAGAAAAAAATTGCTGATGAATTTAATGTTAGTAGAACTCCTGTAAGAGAAGCTTTGCTTAGATTATCGAGCTGCTCTATGATTGAAATGATACCTAGAATAGGAACTTATGTTTCACAAATAGATATAAAAACAGTTAAAAATGCTTATCAAGTTAGAAAGCGATTAGAAGCTTTTGCTGTGGAGTTAGCTTCAGTTAATATATCAGATAGTGATATTAAAGAGCTGATGGATATACCGAAAAGAATGGAAACATATAAAGGAAATCAAGATTACGAAAAATATATAGATGATGATTATAAGTTTTTTAAAATAGTAAGAAATTCTACAAGAAATGAAAAGTTAGTAGAAATACTAGACGATTTAAATAATATAACTGCAAGATTTTTAAGATATATACAATATGTAAATGAAAATCCAAAATGGCACATTCAATATTTGACAGATATTGCACAGTATATAAATAATAATGATGCAGAAACTGCATCTAAAGAGACGGAATACTTTATTGCTGTATATGTGAAAAAATTATTTAATACGTATTTTGGTTAAGGAGGTATAAATGTTAAAAAGAAAACTTGGAAAAACAAATCTAGAAGTATCAGTTATAGGTCTTGGTGGAATACCAATACAAAGAGTAGATGAAGCACACGCTGTAGAAATAATTAAAGAATGTAAAAAACAAGGCATTAACTTTATTGATACAGCAACGGGTTATGGAGTAAGTGAAAAATTTATAGGTAAAGGATTAAAGGAAGCAGGAAGAAAAAATTTTTTTATAGCAACTAAATCCCCATCATATACCTATGATGAAATGAAAGAATCTATCAAAAAGAGCTTAAATTCTTTAGATGTAGAATATATTGATCTTTATCAAATACATAATGCAGATACAGAAGAAAAATATAACAAATCATTCTCAGAAAATGGAGCTTTGAAAGCACTTATAGAAGCTAAAAAAGATGGTTTAATACATCACATAGGAATAACTAGTCATAGCCATACAATATTAGAAAAGGCTTTAGATTTTGAAGAAATAGAAACAGTTCAATTTCCTTTCAATCCAATTGAAAGTCAAGGTATTGAAATGTTTAAGAAAGCAAGAGAAAAAAATATTGGTGTTATTGCAATGAAGCCAGTAGCTGGAGGAGCAATAAGAAATGTTGCACTTTCGCTTAAATATATTATCAATAGTAATATTGTTGATGTTGCTATACCGGGAATGGAAAGTATAGACCAAGTTAATGAAAATGCATTAGCTGGAAAAGAGATAACTAAGTTGACTAATAAAGAAAATGAAAAAATAGCTCAAGAAGTTAAAGAACTTGGTGATGAATTTTGCAGAAGATGTGGATACTGCCTACCATGTCCTCAAAATATAAACATACCTTTTGTATTTAATTTTAAAGCTTATTATGAAAGATATAATTTAAAAGATTGGGCTAAAGAAAGATATGCTGCTATGTCAGCACATGCATCTGACTGTATAAAATGCGGAGCATGTGAAGAAAGATGTCCATATAAATTACCTATTAGAAAAATGTTAGAAGATACCATTAATATATTTGGAGAATAATTAAGTTTGTCAACAGCCTGAAGCGTAGAATATTCTACGCTTCTATGATTTCTATTTAGTTATAAATTCTAAACTATACATATCATCTATTTTATCACTCATAAAAGCGATGCTGTCTTTAACTCCTTGATTGTAAAAATAAGGTGCTATATTTTCGGTTATAAAATCTAAGTACAAAGTTGCTGCTAAATTACCTATTTCTTCATTTTTCTCTTTCTCAAAATATTCTATAATTTGAGATACAATGTGTTCTTTTTCTTCTTTGTCTAGTTTGATTTTTGAATTCATGAAAAACTCCTTTATATATATAGATTTTTATTAAATAAAATAAATATTAAGCAAATATTAATTACAATACAGAATATACAAAAAAATATACCTGATATAAATTTTCTTTTAATATATTTATTTAATGAGCTGCCTTCATCGTCCATTTTTTTGATATCTAAATAAGTTTTAACATTAATCAGTATAAGCAATAATGAAAATCTAATAGTTGTGGTTTTTAAATCATAACTATAAACCATATCATCAAATGTAATGCCTAGTAATAAAGTCATAATTCCGAAAGACACAGTTGTTATAGTAGTTAATATATTCCATTTTCTGCCTAGTTTGTTTTCTTCGTATAAAGATAGTTTTTTCATATATGGGAAAATTTTATAAATAAAATCATTGTATTTATTTTCGAATATTTGTAAGAGCAAAATTACAATACCCAAAAAAATAATAATTTTATTTAATGCCACGCCAACATATAATAATAAAAAAAAGAGTGCCAAGCCAATTATACAAACACAATTATCAACAATAAATTGTTTCTTCCTTAACTCTCTTAACATGCCAATTTCCATGTATTTCTCCCTTAACTCAGTATTTAATCATGTAATTATATCATTATTAAAACTATTTGCAAAGGTCTAACAAACTTATATAATGACTGTTAAAATCTATACTGCCAATACGTACTTTGATATTTTTTCTTGAAGTTTTCATAATGATAGTAGGACTTATCATGTCAAATTCAGGTAACGGTGCAAACTTAATATATCCCTCAATCACTTCATAAGGATTTAGTTTTATTATAGGTTTTAATAATTCAGTATTAGCTATTCTTAAATCATTGTATTTAGATAAATTACTATCATTTTCATTATTTTTGTTGGTAGATTTAGTTATCATAAAAACTTCATTATATGAATTTTTATTAAACAAATATATCTCCTTTGAGGAAATTCTAAAAATAAACTCAATAATATAAATAGGTTTTTCAGATTTATTAATTATTCTAGTATGTAATATAGCTGAATACTTATTTTTATCACAAATTAAAGATGTATTATCATTATTACTACTTGAGTACAAAGAGAAACAAATCTGTCTGTTTATGTTTTTTATAGGTAAAAGTTCGAATTTAATCTTAGCTTTCTTTTCTATATAATTTGAATAATGAATATAAATAGAAGCTAAACTAATAGTAGTAGCGATTATGGATAGAATAAATGATATATTCACTTCTCCTGTTGAATCTAAAAATAAATCTCCTAAAATTTTTATCATAGTAAAACTCCTTTATTAAAAAAATAACGGTGACGAAAAAACAATTCCTCCGCCTCCGTTTAAAAAAATAATTAATAAAATCTTTTTGTGTTTTTGTATTCGTCTACAAGTCTTAATGTTTCACCAAATCTTTGAAAATGAACAACTTCTCTTTCTCTTAAATATCTTAGGGTATCTTTTACTAGCGGGTCATCTGTCATGTTTATTAAGTTTTCATAAGTTACTCTTGCCTTTTGTTCGGCAGCCATATCTTCATATAAATCAGCAACTGGGTCTCCCTTTGCCTGTATATAAGATGCAGTCCATGGATTGCCAGAAGTATCTACATAGAATGGATTAAAATCATGCTCAACATAATAACCGTCAAAACCAGCCTTTATTAATTCATCCTTAGTAGCTCCTTTTATTAATTTTTTAAATAGAGTTGCAACCATTTCCATATGTGCTAGTTCTTAAGACCGTTAAGATATCAGTTATATTTATTTGGGATTTTTGGATAAATAATAATCTCAAAATTATCAGGTTTATTATTCCAGCGTCCGTTAGTTTTCTTAGTATAAATCACTTTATCAATTATAGATTTAAGAAGTTCATTTTTAAATTTAATACTATTTGTATTATGATACAGCGATATAATATTTATATTTTCAGCTTTAGGAGTTATATACTGGGGATTATTTTTTATTTGATTATTATTTTCTAATTCTTTTATCAATAAGTTCTTAGTCTTTTTTAATCCTTCAATTTTGGTGTTAATAATATTCAATCTATCTAAAAATTTATCTATTGAATAAACACCCTTTTCCAATAAATCATGTATATTATTAGATTGTTTCTTCAAACTATTTAATTCAATGTCTATATTTTTAACAGCTCTTTTTTTAAAGTTATTTTGTGAAACATGTGATTTTTTAATATCATTATAAGTCCATTTTATTTCATATTCATGAAACCATTTTTCAAGGGATTTTAAGAGTTTATCTTCAACATATTGTAGGAGTGAACTTACATTATTACAAGCAGTAGACGGGCATATAATAGTGTCAGGATAAGAATTATTATATGGCTTGCGAACCATTTTACGACCGCATACACCGCATACAATTAATCCGGATAGAGGGTTTTTAATAGTTTTTTCATGCGGTATAGGGTTATCTTTATTAGTTTTTATATAAAATTGAGTTAGATTCCATGTTTCTTTATCAATTATAGCTTCATGTAAACCTTCTACAAGAATCCAATCCTTTTCATCTGCTCTAGGTCTTGAATACTTTACTTCTCCGTCAATTATTTTTTTTACACGAGGTCTCGAATTCCATCGTATTTTACCGACATAAACAGGATTTGTTAATATGGTTCTAACTGTAGATGGAGTCCAAACATCACTTTTTATAGTTCGTATTTTCCAATTATTTAAACGTCTAACTATAGAAGATACTCCAAGCCTTTTATAATTTCCATCAGGTTGATTTTCTCCTATTGTAAAAAGTTCAAAAATCGTCTTTACAATATCAGCTTGCTCTTTTACAATTTGTAAAGAATATCCCTTTTCACTTTTAAGCTTTATTTTTTTATATCCATAAGGCGCTATTGCTCCAAGCCATTTGCCTTCTTTAACGCTTGCTATTCTTCCACGCTGCAAACGCCTATTTATAGCTTTATATTCTCTTCTAGACATAAACAAGCCAAATTCAAAGTATTCTTCATCAAATTCATTGCTTGGATCATAAATCTTAGCTGGAGTAATAATTTTAGTATTAGAAATTTTAAAAGCTTGAGCTACTATTCCTTGGTCTATTGTGTCACCTCTAGCAAGTCTTTCAACCTCCATAACTAGAACACCATTCCATATATCCTGTTCTACTTCATTCAAAAGATGCTGCATAACAGGTCTAGAAGAAATAGTTTCACCAGAAACTATCTCTTTGTAAACTTCTGTTATATTTAAATTATGTGTTTTAGCAAGATTAAGCAAAGCTTTTTCATGCCTCGCTAGAGTTTCACCTTCACCATGAGTTTCAGCTTCTATATCTTTTCTTGACTTTCTTAAATAAATACAATACTGCATATTATCCCCTCTTTATTAAACTACTATAACAGAGGATTATTATGACAATAAAATATTTAATAATTTATAATGACCAATCTAAACTTTGTGTTTGAAGATTAACCATGTGATTATATAGACCTTTTTGTTTCAATAAATCTTTTGGTTTTCCTTGTTCAGCTACATAACCATCTGCTAGAACAACAACTTTATCTGCATTTTCAATTGTTCTCATACGATGTGCAACTACTAGTACAGTTTTATTTTTTATCAGTTCAGAAAGTGCACTTTGAATTTTAGTTTCATTTTCAACATCAAGAGATGCAGTTGCTTCATCCAATAAAATAACAGGAGCATCTTTTAGTATTGCTCTTGCAATTGAAATTCGCTGACGTTCACCTCCAGACAGAGTTGAACCATTTTCTCCTATAACAGTTTGATATCCTTTAGGCATATTAGATACAAAATCATCACACATGGCAATCTTTGCAGCTTTTAACACTTCTTCATCACTTGCTTCTCTTTTCCCTAATCTAATGTTTTCCATTACTGTGTCATTAAACAATGTGACATCTTGGAAGACAATAGTATAATTGTTAAGTAAAATTTCTGGATCAATATTTGCTATTTTAGTATCTCCAAGTGTTATATGTCCGCTGTTTACATCCCAAAACCTAGCAGCTAGTTTTGCAGCAGTACTTTTACCACTTCCCGATGGCCCTACTAGAGCTGTGACTTCTCCCTGTTTTGCTGTAAAAGAAACATCTTTTAAAACAGGTTCATTTTCATTATAAGAAAAAGCAACGTGATTAAATTCTATATTATAGCTGTTAAGTTTATAATCTTTAAGTCCTCTTTGTATAGGCTGATCTTCCATTTCTCTCATTCGCTGTATAGGTATTTGTATACTAAAAATCTCAGCAATATTAGAAAGATTTCCAGAAAGAGGATCATAAAGTCTTGATGCTGTAATTAAAAACACTAGATAAGTTAGTAAATCAGTCTGTCCTTTTATTAGAAGAGTACTTCCAACAAGAACAACTGTAGCTAATCCTAACCTTAAAACTGCTTGTGCACTTGTGACAAACGACCCCATGGTAAGCTCTGATTTGATTTGTGCTTTTTCTGCATTATCAAGCTTCCTATCTAAGTCTTCTATATAAGGCGCTTCCATACGGTAGGCTTTAATATCTTGAATATTTTCAAGACATTCTTGAATACCATCTGCACAAACACGTTTTGCATTATAATGTTTAATTTTTGATTTATTCTGTAGATGCTTAGAAGCAAAAATCATTATAAATGATACTGGAACAACCCAAAGTACAGATAATCCCATACGCCAATCCATTACTAGTAAACATATAACAATAATTGTAGTAGAAATAATAGATCCTAATAGTTGAGGTATAGAATGAGAAAATGCATGTTCTAATGTTGTACAGTCTGCCATAACTGTGTTAGTTAAATCTGATAAATCTTTATTTCCAAAATATGATAACGGCAGCTGTCTCAACTTTTCAGCTAAAGAAATTCGCCTTGTTGCACTTTCTCTATAAGTTGAAAGATAAACACTTGAATATTGTAAGTAGTGTACAAGGTAAATAATAGCTACTGCTACTACTATAAATACTATATATTGCAATATATTTGGTACGTTAAATTCATTTCCTAAAAGAGGATTTAATAACTCATTTAGCATAAGAATAAAAAGTCCTACAGGAAGCATCATGCTCAAATTTACAAGAGCGCTATATATACTTCCTTTAACCAGGTCTTTTGCTCCTTGTTTGCTAAGTACAAATTTATATTGAAGATAATTAAGCATAATTCTTCTCCTTTCCAATTTTCCATGATATAGAAGTCTGGTATTCTCTCCACATGTTAGCATAAACTCCATTACATCTTAGAAGTTGTTCATGACTGCCATTTTCAACAATTGTCCCATTTTTTATTACTAGAATAGAATCAACATTTTTTATAGAAGACAGTCTATGAGCAATTATTAGTACAGTCTTATTTTGTATTAAAGTTTCGAACGCTTTTTGTATCTGATATTCATTTTCAGGATCTGCAAAAGCTGTTGCTTCATCTAAAATAATTATTGGTGCATCTTTCAAAATAGCTCTAGCTAAAGCAATTCTTTGCTGTTCACCCCCAGAAAGATAAACACCTTCAGTACCTATTACAGTATCAATACCTTGAGGCATTTTATTAATTATATCGTCGCACTGAGCTAAATGTGCAGCTCTTAGAATATCTTTACGACTTGCATTTGGATTCCCTGTACGTATATTTTCTAACAAGCTTGTTTTAAAGAGCTTACTATTTTGAAATACAAAAGCAATTTTCTCCATTAATTCCTTTTCGTCAAAATCTCTTACATCAATACCACCAATTTCAATACTGCCATTATCTACATCCCAAAACCTTGGTATGAGGCTTGCTATAGTACTCTTTCCTCCACCAGAAGGTCCAGCTAATGCATAAGTTTTACCTTGAGGAATAGTAAAACTTATATTATTAATTGCAGGTAAATTATTTTCTGGATATGTAAAAACAACATTTTTAAAACTAACAGTATTTTCATTTGCTTGTCTAATTTTACTTACATTTGATTTTGGTAGTGGATTTGCTTCTAATATCTGATCAATACGTTTTAATGCTTCTTTTGCAGACATAACATTTTCACTGGCAAACATGATTTTGGTCATCATTGTTATACAAAGCGGAAAAAATAACATGTAAAAAATAAGGTCTAGCAAAAAGGTATTATAGTTAGATACATTTAATATTAAAAGGATACCAATAGGTATTAGCAATAGTGATGGTATGTTAATAGTAATAGTAAAACCAATCATAGGAACACGACATGATAAAGCATAGTCTGAAGCAAAGCTGCTATATTTCTTAATAGATTCATGAAAGTTTTTAAAAGAATAAACTGTTTGTTGAAAAACTTTCACTACTGGAATTCCACGAACATATTCTACAGCAGAAGTATTCATATCTTCTAATGCATCCATATATTTTTCCATAAATTTTGCAGTCACTTCACCCATCATCTTTCTTAGAAACAATAAACTAACGAACATTGGTACTAAACAAACAAGTCCTAGACGCCAATCAAATATAAATAATATAATCAATATTGCAATCGGCATTATAACTACCCCTGATAAATCTGGCAGTTGATGTGCCAAAAAGCTGTGAGTTAAGCTTGCATTATCATCAATTATTTTTCTAAGTTTACCACTAGTATTTTGTGTAAAGAAACCTAAAGGAAGAGTTACAATTTTATGCATTGCTTCTTTACGCATGTTTTTTTCAACTCGAAAAGCTGCTAAATGTGAACACATTAAGCCTGCAAAATATAATGCAATACTTAAAGCTGCGAATCCTACTGCCATCCAACCATATTTGACTGTTTCTGTAGCTTGAGATATATCAGGTAAAGCTGAAAAAACATCTCTTATAACAAACCATATACAGATAAATGGAAATAATGATAAAACTGCACTAATTGCAGATAAACAGCAGGCAAGTATAATTAAAATACGGTAACTTCCTGCAAATTCTAACAATCTTGAAAGAATTGATTTTTGTTTTGAATACATTTTAATTCACCATCCTTATGACTATTTAAGTTTTATAAAAATTATTATTTAAAAAATAATTATCAGCCTTCTTATAAACTGTAAATTAACACATTACTAAAATAGTCATTTATCATAAATTGACGTATAATTAATAATAGTTTATAATTAGCACTAGTTATATAAGATTGACTTTAAGGATATTATACTACATTTTTTTGAAAATGATAATCTTTATCATAAAGGTTCGCCTTTTCGTGGTATTTATGTGTCTAATCGTGGCAAGGAGGTAAGCGTCATAGATAAGAATCAAAACATTCATCAACCTTTTTTATTTGAAAATGGGTTTGTCAAGCAGCAGAAAAATTCAAAATTTAATAATATGGGTACATGCTATAAATTAGATCCTTCAATAGGTAATGGATATTATTGGATTTATACTCATGAAAATCTTTTTTCTATAGTAATACATGATTTTTATTTTCATGATGACTACTTTTATGAAAGTCCCGAATTAGAATATTATAGTGTTACTTATTATGAGTCTGTTTCAGGAGAAGAATTAAATCCTTATCATAGATTAAATCCAGGATGTATAAAGAGTTATTGGTGTAGTCATAATAAATATCGTGCTATATTTCATAAGAATATACCAATTCGTACAATAGGTATAGAGTTTATGCCTAAGTATTGTAATGACTTTTTAGCACAAAGGTATTATGATTACTATGTAAATCCAAGAACAGCACTGATTAGCATTAATGTAACAAGAGATTTTCCAGAAATGGTTTTATTGCTATATCAACTTTACCATTATAGAGGTACAGGTATGTCAGCGAAATTATTTTACGAAGGAAAAGTATCAGAATCTATGTCTCTTATTTATGAACGATATGAGAATGAGAAATTACTCAAGTGCTCAAAGGTATCAAAAGATGATATACAACATCTGAAAAATGTAGCAACTTATATAAACTCTAACTATGCTTTGAATCTTACTTTAGATAAGTTATCTAAAATAGCTTGCATGGGTTTAACTAAATTAAAAAAAACATTTAAAGATGTTTATAAATGTACAATTACGGAGTACATTCAATATCGTCGTATGGAAGAATCTACACAATTTTTAACTAATACTGATATGACAATAGGACAAGTAGCTAATATAGTTGGATATAAAAGTGCAAGTCGTTTTGCAGAGCTTTTTAAAAAAAATTTTGGCATACGCCCTATGGAGTATCGAAATTTTTCAAGACGATAAAAGGTATACTATCAAATAGTTTCAATAGTATAGCATAGTATCATTATTGTAAATAAAGAAATTACATTAAATAATAACTTTACTTTTTTTCATTTTGTATATTACAATTAATATGCTAATTACTAGTATCAAAGTAGTTATGATGCTAGCTTCTAATCCATATATTCCACCATTAATTACTGTTAACTTATTTGCAGTAAAAGTTAAGATTGATGCATTTGATACTCCTCCACTTACACTAATCCCATAAAATATTCCTAATATATAATTCCATGAGCCGTGAATAGCACATATTATCCATATATTGTTTTCTTTTATCATATAAAGAGAAACAAAAACAGAAAATAACAGTGTATTAATAAAACCAATTACTCCAAATTTAATACTATATGCAAACAAAGATGATAAATGCGGGAATACAAAGACTAATGAGCTTATAAGAATAGCCCAAAATATTGATGTCTTTTTAAGAAGTGAAGTCAACAGATAGCCTCGGCACATTACTTCTTCAGCCATACTTTGAATAATGTAGCCAATTATAAACAAAAGTACATATAATACATTTATATTATTACTAATACCGTTGTAAGTTAAAACTCCTGCAGAAAGCGAAATTAACATTACTATAGATACAAGAAAGATACCTATAATAGAACCTTTTAAATAGTTAATTATAAAACCTTCTTTAATAAAGCCCATAGTCTTAATAGACCTTTTCTCGATAAATTTACAGTATATAATAGTAATAATAAAGAAAAAAATAAAACCAAAAAGCGGCATAGTTTGTGTTAAAATATTATTAGACATATTATAGTCAAAAATATTAATACCATTACATGTAAGAATAATAATTACAAAAAGTTCTCCTATAATTGCAGATACAAAATAAATCCCTATAAATCCTAATATAGATTTTAGAATACTTACTATACGCTTTGTATATAATGACATGATTTGTGATGTATTCATCTCTCTTCTCCTTAATGTTTATTGGAGAAAGACTTTTTTGATCAATCAGGAAATCCATTTAAGCTAAAGTATATTATCATAACTATAACATCAATTAAAACTATGACACCGAATATCTTTACTATTAAAAAAATAATATCATAGATTCCTTTTTTAGGTTTATCTATTTTTACTGCGAAAGTAGCGGAATCCTTTGAATTAATATCTAGAGTAGTTGTATCTTTTACTAATTTATCAAGTGATATATTAAAAAAATCACTGATAGATATTAATTTATTCATTTCAGGAGTTGTTTCATCTAGTTCCCATTTTGATACTGTTTGCCTTGATACATTTAACTGGCTGCCTAGTTCATCTTGAGACAGTCCTTTTTCTTTTCTTAACAATAATAGCCTATGACCAAAACTCATCTTAGCTCCTCCATTTTATTGTACTCTTAAATAGATTAAACCTCTACCAACTACTCTTGGAAATCTGTCAACCAAACTTAACATTAACGCAATTATATTAAAATTAGTAATAATTTAAGAATTTTTATTATAGTCACTTTTTATCATACCATAATAACATACGTTTAAATATCTACTATCAATATAAGCAAAATTTCTTAGTAACCCCTCATTTTTAAAACCTGATTTTTGCAGTACTCTTCTAGATGCTTTATTTTCTTCAACTGATAATGCTTCAATTCTTTCAACCTTTATTTTTTCAAATAAGTATTTAATCAAAGCATTAGTTATTTCAGTTGCATAGCCATTATTCCAATATTCAGAAATTATATTATAGCCAATTACGGCTCTGTAATTTTGTTTTAAAGATAAGATACCTGCTTCTCCAATATATTCTAGATTATCTTTTATGAATAATGCTTGAAAATCAAACTTATCTTTATCATAGTTTTTTAATATTGTTAAAAGACAATTTCTTGTTTGTTCAATATTATTTACAACCTGTTTTGTTGAGTATTTCCATACTAACTTGTCTGATTTAAGCTTATGGAGATTATCTAAATCAGTTTTACAATAGTTTTTTAAAACTAGTCTTTCTGTTTCTATTTCAATACTCATTTTTAAACCCCTTTATTTTTTTGTTAAACTATATTTCGATTAATATGTGTTCTTTTATTTTTTAGCTTTTACGAAAATATTCACAGTCTAGCTATTCGTTTTTATTCGGTTTTTCTTTGTAAAATC
This sequence comes from Tissierellales bacterium, assembly GCA_018433765.1. Lineage (GTDB taxonomy): Bacteria > Bacillota > Clostridia > Tissierellales > Sedimentibacteraceae > SM3-B41. The sequence goes on along the minus strand of JAHDQO010000004.1, from coordinate 8,957 downwards.
TACATTTTAGTACATATGAATAATCATATGTTTTTAAATCTTTTAAATACTGTTCTTTATTAGTATAGAAGTCTTGAGATATTTCGGTAATTTCATTTCCTTCTTTTTGTAGTATGACAGCAATAGGAATTTCCTCTCCTTCGACAATATTTACATTATTTACACTCTTATGTGTAGTTATCATTTCTTCAGTAGTATTAGTTTCTATAGTACTACAAGAAGAACCTCCAGAATATAATACTAATTTTTCTTGTTTATCCATAGCATCATGTATTGTTAGCATAATATGAAAAGCCGAATTGTCTTTATTTCCTAAACGACCTAATTTAGCAACTATTCTTTTATTTTCTCCAAATTCATATGCATCAACCCAAAATTCACACCATTCAAAATTGTCTTCTAGTTCAGCATCAAAAACGAAGTATTGCTTGCAGCCTGTTCCTTCTATTAATAATTTTTCATTTTTGGTAAGTTTTGTTTTAACTATTTTGCTTTGATTTATATCATTAATTTCGTCATCAACTTTTATACTTTTAACCTCATCATGTTTTGTACATCCACTAAAAGTTAATAAAGTAATAATTAATAAAATAGTTACAAACATTCTTGTGTATATTTTATTTAGTATTTTCAATTAAAACTTCCTCCAGCTTATATATTTTTATATCCATTTAAATAATATATCATCACCATCATCTGAAATAATTTGTTTTGCCCCAGTTGATTTATATAAATTAACTGCTGCATAATTTTTTTTATTAGTAATTACGAATGCATTATAGTATTCACCATTTTTTAATTCACTAATAAATGTTCTAATTAATTTTTTACCAATACCTTTTCTGCGGTAATTTTCTAAAACATCTATTGAATATATAAACAGCTGCTTCTTTCTTATATCGTATCTTTCTAATTCATATCCATACATGCTTCCAATAACTTTTCTATTTTCAACTGCAACATACATTATGTTTGTATCGTTTCCAAAAAATTTCTCATTTAATTCATTTGCAAGTTTAGCGTCATTATTCCAATAAAATAACTCAGCAGATTGTTTAGCATAATATAAATTATCTTTATTTACTCTAATTATATCCATTAATATTTACCTCTTTTATATTATAATTGTTATCTATTTTTATTTATATAAAATCTGCTGTTTTATCTCCTGCTCTTTTTTTAAATTTCATAGAGTAGCCAGCACAATATATTATAATCATTAAAAGGCAGGACAAAATAAAAGTAATCCACATAGAATGAGTTGAAATAAAAAATAATAAAATTCTTTGTATCCACGAGCTTACCCTTAATACTGGTAAGTAGAACATTTGAGGTGCGAATCCGATCCTTTCCATTACTAACGTTTGAAACATGAATACGATAATACTTAAGATAGCAAAACTATTACCCAGTAAAATAGATTCTTTTTTTGTTTTTGTATAATCATATGATTTGTAACCTACAAAAAACCAATATACACAAAATGCAATACTAATAATTGAAATTATTAAGCCATACCAATTAAATTTTATCATTAAATAGTTAAGTATATATCCTATAATAAAAGGTGATACTGCAAATAATAATAATTTTAATTTCTTCATAAAAAATTCCTCCTACAACCTATATTTAGCCACTACTAATATAAATCCCAAAAGTTAAAATCCATAGTAAGTCCATTCTATAGGTAGTAAAAATGTCCACGGTGCTGTAACTATTGCAATTGTAAGAGCAACTTTAAACCTTAGCTTTTTTTCAGTTATCAAATTTTTAAAAGTAATATTATAATTAAATAAGTATATGAATACTGAAGATAACAGTATAGCAGATATTGTAATGATAGCTGCTATTGGATGACTGAATGGGTCATAATCAATAGCTGATTTCAGCTTATATGGTAATCCTAAATAATCACCACCAACTGTAATAATAAATAATACAGCAGCACCGATGATGTCCGATAAAAATCCAAATAGCCAAACTTTCAAAATGCTTTTCTTATAAAATGTTTTCATGTTTTGTATTTCTACTAATTTAAATACAAAAAAACAGACTAATATTACTAGCGAATCAATTATAAAATTTCCTATAAGAGTTATAAATATTACTGGTGGAAAAAATAATAAAAACCAAATAGGAAAGATTAAATTATATAATTTTATTTGTCTCATAATTTTTTTGCCTCCTTATTTTATTTATTATAATATATATTAAATGTAGCCAATTCTATAGTCAACTTAATTATCATACTATGCTCGATTTTCATTTAGTTTTTCAAACAAAACACCGTCTACCCATTTCTAGTTGATTTTTATTTGATGAAATACTTTCATAATAACAACAAATTTTTGTACATTATAATATAAAAAAATAAATGCTATAAAGATAGATTTCATGCATATTTAATTATAATATACGAACTATTGACTGTAAACATAAAAAGGAAATCAAATATAAATTTGGAAGTTTTATTTGTATTTATATTAAGTTACACATATTATTCTTTAGGGGGTATGCTAATGTCAGAAATTAAAGATGGTAATATTGTAAAACAGTATAGATTTGGAAATACTACTGTAAAAATATGTGATGATCACTATAGAAATAAAACATCTGATGAGTTAGAATTGATTGATAAGATTGTAGCCAAAACAGCTTGGGAATGTGTACTAGATGCAGAGATTGTGGATAACTCTTTTAAAATAACACAAAAATGTTAATAAAAGCTTTTATGTAATGAATTAAAAAATTGTTAAATTTTTTGAACCAGATTAGAAGTTGTTACAATATATAGATGAGGGGCTAATTGAAACATTAGTCTTCTCAAGTTTGAAGGTGCCATCAAACTGAGGAAAAGGAGGAAACAAAAGATTGGATGTTGCAGAATTAAGTCAGTTAATTGAAAGCTATGGTAAGGACGTCTATGGATTTTGTTTTAAATTGACGAGAAACAAGCATCAAGCTGATGATTTATATCAGGAAACTTTTTTAAGAACTACTGAGCTGTGTCATAAGATAGATAACGCTCAAAATCCTAAAGGATTTATAATTGCTATTGCAGCAAAGACATGGAAAAACCAGATGAGAAAATATAGTTGGAGGCATAGGATTGCAAAGATGATATCATTTCAAGATGATTTACATAATGAGCCTCAGATGATTGAAACAAATACTCCCGAGGGTTCTACTTTAAAAAATGAACTTTATACAATTGTTGATACAGCATCAGCATCATTAAATGACAAATTGAAGATACCGCTGTATATGTACTATACCGCTGAATTATCAGTTGATGAGATTGCTTTAGTACTTAAAGTTCCAACTGGGACTGTCAAGAGTAGACTTTACAAAGCTAGAAAAATGATTAAAGAATACATGGAGGAGAATGGCTATGAAAGATTTTGAAAAAATAGACAAATTGCTGTGTGAAGCTATTTCTTCAAATAATGAACCAGATGAAAAATTGAATCAAAAAATTATAAATGAGGCAAAAAAAAGAAATAGAAAAAAATATCCAAATAGAAAGATAGTATCAACTGTTGCAATTGCAATACTCATTGCAGCAACATCTATATCAGTATTTGCAATATGGCATTTACTAACATCAAAGCAGGTTGCAGAAAATATAGGTAATGAAAGTCTTTCTATTGCGTTTGAAGGAGAAGACGCAGTTATTATCAATCAGACGCAAAAGAGTTGTGGCTATAAAGTAACCTTGCTTGGAATTGTATCCGGCAAAAATATAAGTGATTTTGAAAGCACGGTTGAAAATATATATCCTGGTAGAACTTATGCAGTGGTTGCTATTGAAAATGATGCTGGTAAACCAATGCCAGACTTACATGATGAGGAGTATGGCAAAGTATCATTTTTTGTTTCACCGCTGATAAAAGGTCAAGATCCTAAAGATTTCAACATATTTGAAATGAATGGAGGCTACAGTCAAATAGTAAAAGATGGTATAATGTATCGTATTGTAGAATGTGATAATATAGAAGTTTTTGCAGATAGAGGTTTATATCTCAGTATTATTTCTAGCACATCTTATGATGTCAAAGCGTATAATTTTAATACAGAAACAGGTGAAATTACTCGTAACACAGATTATGAGGGTGTCAATATATTGTTTGATTTACCTATTGATTCATCAAAGGGAAACTATGAGAAAGCTGAAAAGTATCTTAAAGAATTGACTGCTCAGCAGACATCACAGGATCAAATAGATATAGAATATTTGCTAGCAGAATCAACCCTTATTCAAGATTCTGTCCAAGAAGTTATTCCAGATGAAAAGGGCATCATTACTTACAAATTTGATGGTAAAAATTTAAAAGCAGATATCAACATAATGTTCAAAGAAGGTCAAATTGGTCTTTCTGATAACTACTATATAGATAATAATAAAATTCTTGTTTTTTCAAGAGACATAGAAGGTGTTATTACAGTTATGACATATATGAAAAAATAATAATTTATATAGTCTTCTAGAGTAGTTTGTTTAAAAAGAATAAGAAGAATTAAAAAGATGGCGTGTAAGCGCCATCAGATTGTTGACAAAGTCAACAAGATGACAGGTTTTTGAGAAACTTGAAGTTCGAGGCGTGCCGAAAGAGAGTAAGCGGAGCGTATATAAAAATACGTGAGCATTCTCGATTGAGGCAACAACGATGAAATTCTGGTTTGTCAATAGCCTGAGATGGCGTGTAAGTGCCATCTTTTTTAATAATCAAATAGATAAGTAATACTAGTTGACATCTTATTGGTTCTTATTCTTCGGTACCTATATCAGTGAGCAGTCCTTTTGCTTCGTTTAAAGGCATGCTGTACCTTTGATTTAAATATCTTAATGCTGCACCGGCTTCACCATCAGCTCCACCGTACTGAGTTAAAACATTTCTTGCCATTCTTACATCTCTATGACTAACCTTAACAGGATATTGCAATTTTTTTTCATATATCCACATAATTTACACCTCTTAGTAATTTATTTCCCACGGCCATGGTCCCTTAATGTACCGCCAATAATATCTATCAGGGTATTGGATTGTTAATGGGCCATAATTTCTTTCATATTCAGCTCTTAATTGCTTAAGAGTGTTACTATAGTTATTATGATATGATAATGCAGTAGGATCATTTGGATGAGTATCCAAAAACAATGCAGAATCAAGCACTGCAAATTGATATTTCATAATTTGATATAAAAGCATCTGTTGATTAGGGTTCATCTAATACACCTCTTTGCCTATTTTTTTGCCAGGATAAGGTCTTGCTAAAGCAGGATATAAAGTACCATTTTTATATGCTTCATCAACATCAAAATACTTCGGGTTAATTTGATAAGGAGTATATGAATTACCCGGTATTGGATTTTTAGGCATATATGGTACTAATGGTTCATATTTATTATTATAATTTTGTATATTCATACTATCACCTCAAAAAGAGTTCTTTATTCTAATGTATTCATTGTCCTACGAAAGGTGCAATTATGACAAAGTTTTTTGATCTAAATACATTTTCTTGTATATAAAAAAAGTTAGGTAATTTATCCTAACTTTTTTTTATTGGATTTACTTATATTAAAAATATAATAAGAACTAGTATGAAAGTAAATATTATGTTTTTCTTATATGATACAAATGAAATTCCTAATATTATAGAAATTGCTGCTGCATATAATCCTGTCATTAAACCTTTTGTAAGTATATGAATTAATCCCCATGATAAACACAATACTATGCCGCCATATGGTAGTTTTCTATTACTAAACTTTTTTTCTCCCCATTCTTGACTAAATATAATAATAAGAGTAATTAACATACTTTCTAATAGATAGTATAAATTTCGCATTATATATGTAATGAGTCCAAATTCTTTATATTTATAATATAACACTGAAAATTCATTTATAAAATTAGGAACCGTTGAGTTCTTTACAATCAAATTAATTATTATTAATAAACACGAAAAAATAAAAAATAAAATAATTGAATGAGTGTCTACTTTTAAACTATATATTTCCTTAATATTGTTTTTATTAATGTATTTGAATGATATAATTACCGTAGTACACCATATTATTGATGTAACAGTATTACAAGCTACATGTTTGTATAAAGCATTTTGACCTATAATATTATTTAGAACTAATACCACTAAAACATCTAAACTTAAAGCTAAAAATAAAAGCATGGCATTTGAAAAATAATCATTAATCTTTATACTGCTTTTTTCTATGATACATCACTCCTTATTTTTTGTTTATTATAAAATTAATTTTCAATTTTATTCATCCAATAATCATTATAATATTCACCTATAATCTCTTGATAAGTGTTTCCTTTATTATCTTTTACTTTAATAACCATAACAACATTAGGAAGTTTAGATACATTTTTTATTTCATGTTCTCCAGAGAAATAATATTGCTGTTTATATTCTCCATATGGACTATCCAACTTAAATTCAGGTATAGAATTACTAAGTTTATTAATATCAACAGGTGTATAGTTAATTTCATTAATAAAATCAATTGTATCTATATATTCTTCTCCATAATACACATCTGCTTTAATCTCAGTAATATCTAAATCTTTTATAAAATTTGTATTAAATTTTTTACTTTTATTTAATTTATCAACAGAGACAAAAAATTTAAAATGACCTTCATTTTTATTTTCGTTATATTTAGAATCAAAAAGGTCGCCGTTTATATTTACAAAGCTGTCAATATATCTACTTAGATAAATACTTTCTAACATACTGTTTCTAGTAAATTCTGCGTTTTCTCCTATTATTTGAAGTTCATAATTATTTTCTGTAGGTAGAGTAATTTCTACAATGTAATTTAAATCATTTGATGTAGGAACTTCAAATTGTTGCTTATCATTGCTATTTTGAGATATAGCTGATACATAAAGTTTTTCATTGTTTTTCTTTTCTTTCAAAGATATAGATACTTTTAAGTCTGCATATTTCAAATCGTCTGAAAATTTTATAATTTCATAATCACTATTCTGCACCCACATTGATTCTTTTTTTAAGTTTTCCAATGTATTTTTAACTGTTGAATCAATTGAATTGATATTATTTTGCATCATTTGATAATTATTTCTTAAATCTCTATTAAGCATATCAATTTCTTTTTTATTATAGTAATTCATCCATAAAGATATAACCAATAATATAACTATAACAACATTAATTTTCTTCATTAATTTTAAAATCTCCTTTTTCTAAGTAATTTAAGTTATTCGTCTACATCAGCATGCTGAAAATTTCTAATGAATCCTGTTAAACCTTCTGATTTAAATAATAGAAGTAAACCAATAATAAATCGTATTATTATTTCTGTTAATGAGACCTTTATTTCAAATCTAAAAATAGTTTCCTTAGGAATTGATTTACCAGATAAAACAGCTAAATTTGATATAAGGTTTCCTATATCAGGTATTAAATTAATCAATATAACTATTCCAATAATTGAAAATGCAGCTGATTGAAGTTTATATACATTAACTCTTTTCTCATTTGCTTCTATAGATTCTTTTTCACATATCATATAACTGCTAATTTTTTTAGATTTTATCCATAATATTAATCCGATAGCAATAAGAATAATTGATGGCAGTATAGAAATAAAAATAGCATGTATAATAATATCTCTATCGAAACCTAAACTTAAGTATCCTGATAAAGATATACTTAATAAATATGATATTTGTTTAATTCCTAAAACTATAACATAAATAGATAAAACTTTACAAGCTATATTAGCAATATTTTTTTCATTCAATTTGCTACCTCCATTAATAAATTACTACTAGATGTTTGATAAATGTATAACTGTTGATATTACTTGTGTTAACATAGTATTCTAATTTTACTGTTTCCTAAAATTGTTAATGTAATTATAACAATAAATAGAAAATATTACAATAAAATCAAATGAGATGATTTGAGAAAGTAATGTTAATATTGAAATAAAAATGAAAACAAGTTATAATTTTTTGGAAACTAATAATAAAAATACCTGCATTTTTCATAAACTTGGAAGTGATAAAATGAATATAAAATATGGAACTCAAACTATAGAATTTACAGTAGAATATAGAAATAGAAAGACATATGAAATAGGCATAAAACCACCTGATACTATCAAAGTAAAAGTTCCTAAACATGCAACAGAAGATCAAATAAAGAAAATAGTGATGTCAAAAGCAAAATGGATCATTAAGAAGTTATTATATTTTAAAGAAATAGATTATAGAAAACCAGTAAAAGAATATATTAATGGTGAATCATTTTTATACTGTGGAACAGATTATTTACTTCAAATAATTGATGACAGCAGTGTAAAAAAGCCAATTACAAAGATTGAGCAAGAAAAATTTATTGTCTATACTAATACCAGAGACCAAGAAAAGATAAAAACATCAATGAAAGAATGGTATAAAAACAAAACATTTGAAAAGGTAGTAGAGCGTATAGAATATTTTCAAAGGTATTTTAATGTTAAGCCAAACACTATTAAAGCTAAAGAGCAGAAGAAAAGATGGGCTAGCTGTAGCTCAAAAAGGAATCTTATGTTTAACTGGCGGTGCATAATGGCTCCAGTTTGGGTTTTAGATTATATAGTTGTTCATGAAATGTGTCATATGGTGCATATGAATCATTCTAAAGATTTTTGGTGTTTAGTTGAAAAAATTATACCAGATTATAAAAAGAGAAAAGAATGGCTTAAAAATTACGGTATTCGTATGGATTTATAACATTGATCAAAATAAAAAAGCCTGTTGGCTTTTTTATTCAGATTGTTGACAAAGTCAACAAGATGATAGGCTTTTGAGAAACTCGAAGTTCGAGGCGTGCCGAAAGCGAGTAAGCGGAGCGTATATAGAAATACGTGAGCATTCTCGATTGAGGCAACAACGATGAAATTCGGGTTTGTCAAT
>JAHDQO010000028.1 GCA_018433765.1 Tissierellales bacterium | reverse complement strand
GGTATAACAATCAATAACCATAATGCCTTCTTTTTGAGCCTCAAGCACCGCCTTTTCCCACAATTCTCCGTTTTTCCAACCATTATCAGTGCTTGGCGATGAAGATACGGAAACGATACGAATTTTTTCAGACTTTGGAAGTGCTTTGTTTTGCTCTATTACCCAATTGAGGCAATCAGCTTTATATTTAGCATCTCTTTTCCATGATGGTGCAGCAGCATAATAAACATTAACATCAGGTGCAACACCGATTGTTTTTCCTGCTAAAATACTAGTCACTGATGCACCATGATACGAACCTTCATTTACAGGCATATTACAGCCAGAATCATAATATTTGATAATACGCCCCTCAAATTCTGGATGATCTGTCTGCATATTTTGGTCAATAATAGCTACATTAACATTTTTACCTGTTATACCCTGCTGATGCAAATCTCTAATGCCAAGTCCAGGATTTTTTCCTTCTTCTACAATTTCAGATGTAAGCTCTTCACTACCTTTAAAAACAGTTGTGCTTTCAAAAGTATAGGTATAAATATCATCAGGTTTATACTGATTCTCCTCAAATACATCTCCACTTGTAAGTTGTCGGAACATTAGGTATATATCGTCAAATGGTTTTAATATAACATCCTGAGATTCTGATGGTGTAGATGAAATTACCTCAGGATTAGCTATCTGTATACTTGCTGCAATCGTTTCACCGGAACAACCAGTCAATATAATTATTAATGTTAGTAAAGAAATCATTATTTTCATAACAGTAATACGTTTCATATAAACACCTCTTCCTTATTATTTAAAGTTTTCTTTTAGTTTTGAACAGCCTCTATAAAAGCAGGAGGATTGATGAAATGAAGTCCTTCTTCATTAACCCAGCTTGTCTCAAAAAGAAGTTCCTTCATTGTTTCACCATCTAATTGAGGATTAACCTGCCAGCCAAGTGCAAGCACTCCAGATACATACGGAACAGCCCAGCTACGTCCTCCTACACTATCATAACGATAGCGGTATTCACCTTTTATAAATTCTTGTGCTAATGTTCTAAATGAAGCTGGTGCGAAAAGTATATTTTTCCAATTTTCATCTGTAAAGTAATATTTATCATCATTTGGATACCCTGGGATACATTTAGATACATTTTCTTTATCATCTAAGTCATAATATGACGAAAAGACAAAACCGGTATAACAATCAATAACCATAATGCCTTCTTTTTGAGCCTCAAGCACCGCCTTTTCCCACAATTC